>NZ_JBCLVI010000001.1:0-1201875 GCF_048537885.1 Gordonia sp. CPCC 205333
GCACACCCGCGAACACCGTCGCCGCAACACCCAACACGATCAGCAGAACTATCTGCACACGCTTTAGAACACCAAGAGGCGGCATCGCGGGTTTGTCCTCCTTCGGTGAGTAGTTGGCTGCGGGCGTTCTGTGCGACAACTGTTCCAGCTGTCGGCGACCGTCTGGGGCAAGATGAACTGAGTTCAGTAAGAAGTTAGTTGACTGGGCGCCACATTGCCAAGCGAGGGGGTCTGCACGGAGAAGGGCGCAGAGCGCATCGGACCGGCTCAGTACCCAACGGCGCCGTCGATCCGTTGGCGGATAATGTCGGCGTGCCCGAGATGTCGGGCGTACTCCTCGATGAGGTGAGTGAGTACCCAGCGGAGATTGACAGGCTGGCCGTGGCGTTTGCCGGGTAGTGCGGAATCCAGATCGGTGATCGCGGCTAGGCGGACCACTGCCGCATCCGCTTCGACGCTCCACCTCATCACATCAGCCAAGGCCGTCTCAGCGGTCGCACCGTTGATGTCTGCGTCGGGATCAGTCGGATCGGCATACGGCAACGGCGTGGACCGATCACCCAAGGCAACCCGGATTGACCAGGACGCCTCGACCTGGGCGAGGTGCCGGGCCAGGCCGGCGAGGCTGAGCGTCGACGGAGCCGATGACCGCGTAACCAGATCGTCTGCTGTGAGGCCACCGACTTTCACAGCGAATGTCTTGCGGTAGAACGCGAGCCAGCCGTCGAGGGACTCGCGGTCGGTCGCGAGCATCGGCAGCCGCGGACGGTCTTCAGCGGAGAACTCGGGGGTGCGCACGTGCCTAACTCTAGGGGAGTGATGGCGTCATGACAGTGCGTGACAGCACGCGACAGCCCTGTGAAAGCCGCTCTCCCTAGCGTCTAGCTCAAGTTCGACTACCGCTAGGAGAGACCCTATGACTACCACCTCAGCCGAGGCGTCGGCACCCTCACGCACCTATACCTCCCTCGCCGCCGCGTGGATTCCGCTCGCGGCCCTATGCCTCGCGTTCTTCGTCGAGATGGTCGACAACACGCTGTTGTCGATCGCGTTGCCGACGATCGGCCGCGACTTAGGCGGCGGCACAACCGCTTTGCAGTGGGTGACCGGAATCTACTCACTGACTTTCGGCGGTCTGCTCTTGACGGCGGGATCGATTGCCGACAGATTCGGACGCCGTCGAGTCCTGATGGTGGGGCTCACCGCGTTCGGCGCATTGAGCCTGCTCGTGATCGCCGTGAACAGCACCGGTGAACTCATCGCCTTGCGCGCCGCGCTCGGTATTGCTGCCGCGGCGATGGCCCCGATCACGAACTCGCTGGTATTCCGTCTCTTCGACGACGAGAAGCTTCGGATGCGCGCGATGACCATCATGATCATCGTCGGCATGGCCGGGTTCGTCCTCGGGCCACTGCTCGGCGGCACCGCGCTGGCTCACGTGCGCTGGGAATGGCTGTTGGTCATTAACGCGCCAATCGCGTTGATCGCCGGCATTGGTGTCTGGCTGGGCGTCGACGCCGACCGTTCCGACGGATTGACGAAAGACGCACTCGACGTCCCCGGCGCTCTGCTCAGCATCGTCACCATCGGTCTCGCATGCTGGTCGCTGACTAGCGGAGTCGAACACGGCTGGTTGTCCGCTGCCACTATCGCCGCCATCGTCGGCGCTATCGCCGCCGGCATCGCATTCGTCTGGCACGAACGTCGAAGTGCCGCACCGATGCTCGATATTCGCCTGTTCTCCAACGGCACGGTTCGTGGCGCGGCAATCGCCCAGATGGGCACGGCGATCGCGATGGCGAGCGTGATGTTCGGGCTCATCCTGCACTTCCAGTACGCCTACGGCTGGAGCCCGGTCAAAGCCGGACTCGCCAACCTGCCGATCATTGTCACGATGCTCGCGGCAACTCCGCTCTCGGAATGGCTTGCGGCGCGGTTCGGTCATCGCATCGCCTGCCTGATCGGCGCACTTTGCCTAACCGGTTCGCTTGGTGGCCTCGCCTGGGGTGTCGAACACGGGTACCTCGCCATCGCGATATCGATGGTCGTGATGACGATCGGACTCCGCACGGTGATGACCATCTGTGCCATCGCACTGGTCGGCGCGATGCCTGCGAATCGCACCTCGATCGGCGCGGCACTCAACGACACCGCACAAGAAGTCGGCACCAGCGTCGGCACCGCGATCGTCGGGACGCTTATCGCGGTCCTGGTTACCACCCAACTGCCAACCGGTGTCTGGAGCAGTGCGTTAGTCGAGTCGTTCTTCCATGGCGAACGGATCACCTACGGTGTGCTGGCGGTAGTCGTCGGTCTGATCGCCGCGGTCGGCGCACTCACTCTGACCGATTCGCGTTCCACGCAGGAGTAGCACGGCCATTCGCTGACGAGATAGCCTGGGAGCCATGCACTTTCGTGCCCGCATTCCGACGACGGCTGACACCGCGGAGTTCTACGACCGCTACGGTGCCTGGGCGATCGTCACTCCCGACGACGTGCGGGCGATCCTCGACGGCTTCGACGCACCGTGGTGGATCGCCGGCGGTTGGGCGATCGATGCCTTTACCGGATCGAGCCGGGGCCATGACGACATCGACGTGTGCATCTTCCGCGATAACACCGACGACTTCCGCCGAGCCTTAGATGATCGTTATCACCTCTGGTCGGTAGGTCCGTTGGGTCTACGGCCACTGACCGACGAGACTCCACTTCACCCCGACGCCGATCAGATCTGGATACGTGAGAACGCGCGATCGCCCTGGCTCCTCGACATCTTGGTCACCCGTGAAAGAGACGGTCGCGGCACCCGATGGACCGCCGCCGACGGCCTGCGCTATCTCGCGCCCGAATACGTCCTCTCTTTCAAGGCAAAGTACCTCCGGGACAAAGATATTGACGACTTCGATCGCGCATGGCCGTTGCTCGCCCCCGATGCCCGGCGGGTGTTACACGACTACCTCTCGGCGAATCATCCCGGCCACGACTGGCTTTCGCGTCAAATGACTGACGGCAGCTGACTAGTCAACCGTTCGACGGCGGCTTCGTCCCGGCGGTAATGCGACCACTGTCCGATCTTGGTGCAATGCACCAGACCCGCTCGCTGCAACACTGCCAGGTACTGCGAGACGGTGGACTGCGACGCACCCAACCGGGCCTGAATGTGCTTGAGGCACACGCCAACTTCTTCAGCGGGACGCAACTGCGGCGGAAATGACTCGGGTTCACGGAGCCAACCGAGGATCGTCAACCGCTGTGGATGGGCAACGGCCTTGAGCGCGGCCACCAGCCAGTCGTCGTCAGTCACGAAACCAGACTATCGCATCATCGCAATTATGTGATAAACAGATTCATCGTAAAATCACGATCTATAGATGGGTAGGGTCATGAACGCGAATAGGGCAGCTTTGGTCGTGGGAGCACGTGGGGTCATCGGGAGCAATCTCGTCGACTATCTGGCGGCCACCGGCGAGTGGGAGGTCGTCGGGCTGTCCAGGCGAGGGGGCGCTGACGAGCCGAGGGTGAGGCACCTCAAAGCTGACCTATTCGACGTCGAGTCCACCCGCTCGGCGGTGGCCCGGGCATCGACCGCGACCCACGTGTTCTATGCCGCCTACCAGGACCGCCCGACGTGGTCTGAACTCGTCGAACCCAATATGACCATGCTGCGCAGCATCCTCGATTCACTCGATCTGCTGCCCGGCCTTCGGCATGTGAGCCTCATGCAGGGCTACAAGGTTTACGGCGCACATCTGGGGCCGTTCTCGACGCCGGCGAAGGAAAGCGACCCACCGCATATGCCGCCCGAATTCAATGTCGATCAGCAGCAATTGCTTGAACAACGTCAGTCCGGCCAGGCGTGGACGTGGTCGGCACTACGACCGTCGGTGGTCGCCGGCATCGGCTTGGGCAATCCGATGAACCTCGCGATGGTATTGGCCATCTACGCGTCGATCAGCAAAGAACTCGGTGTGCCACTCAGGTTTCCGGGTAGTCGCGGCGCGTACACAAGCCTGATTGAGATGACCGACGCCACACTCCTGGCGCAAGCGACCGAGTGGGCTGCCACGACACCCGACGCCGCTAACCAGGCATACAACATCACCAACGGTGACATGTTCCGGTGGAGTCGTATGTGGGCATCGGTCGCCGCGTACTTCGACCTTCCGGTTGCCGACCCGCTGCCGATGTCACTCACCGATGTTATGGCCGACAAGGCGCCTGTGTGGGATGCGATGGTCGCTAAGTACGGGTTGAAGCCAACGCCATACGAGGACGTCTCGTCCTGGCTATTCGGCGACTTCGTCTTCTCGTGGGACTACGACGTTATCGCCGATACGTCAAAATCGCGTCGCGCAGGCTTCCATAGCTACGTGGATACCGAGGGGATGTTCACCAGAATCTTCCAAGATCTGCGAGATCAACGGCTGATTCCATAAGGAAACCCGCATGTCAGCGAGGTGAGTCACTTCACACTAACAATAATGAAAACCATTACCAATAACTGTTACGCTCTCCGCTGTGTCATCGACCCCGCGCTCCTGCCTCAAGCCTCTCGCCGCAGTTCTTGTCGTCGCGTTTGCGATCGCGGGGTGTGGGTCCGCGCAGCGATCAGGCACTCCCGATCGATTCGTCGTGATCGACGCCGAAGAGCTCGGTGGGCTCAATCCTCTTATGGGACATGGTGATAGCGGCGAGTCGAAGATCTACGAGAGCCTGTATCGCGTAACCGAGGGACAAGACGATCGCATCCCTGACGCCACCCCTGTTTTAGCGCAAGGGCCACCGGTTCCGGTCAACGGCGACCTCTCGCACTGGCGGGTGAAAACTCGTCCGGGCATCCACTTTTCCGACGGCACACCATTCGGTCCGAGAGACGTTGCCGCCACCTACAACGCCGTTATCGACAAGCGGTTCGCAGCACCGATCGCCGCGAATTTCGACTTCATCAAATCTGCGGAAGTCATCGGGCCCAATACCGTCGACTTTCATCTGACCGGTGCTTATGGTGATGTCGCGCACCGCCTATTCCTGTCGATCGCGCCGGCGGCGTCGCTCGCCAAGGCTGAGCCAGCTGACCAATCGCGGCTCAATGATCATCCCATCGGAACCGGGCCGTACGCGCTCACCGAACTGCGCCCGGATCAGATGGTGCTGACCGCCAGGCCCGGCTACTGGGGTAGTGCACCCGGCATTCGGACTTTCGTCGTGCGACGCACCGACGATGACAAAGCGCGCGCCGCGCAATTGGTCGGCAATGCCGATGGAACTCGCTTACCACCGGAGCTCGCGAAAGCGGTCGCCAAAGATGGATACCGGGTGATCACCGCTAAGACCGACGATTGGCTCGGCGTCACGCTGCCGCAGGCAGATCCGGTGGCAGGGGATCTCGCGATCCGACGCGCGCTGAACCTCGGCGTGGATCGCGACGCGATGGTGCGCGACATCCTCAAAGGTGAAGGGCAGCCGGTGTCCACGCTGGTCACCGCCCAATACGGAGACGCATACGACTCGGCGCAGGATTTCTCGAACCTGCCCGAGCAAGCCAACCGTGAACTTGACTCGGCCGGTTGGCAATTGGGCCCCGACGGCATTCGTGCCAAGGATGGCCGACGGGCACGATTCGATCTCGCCTACTACCCGACAGACCTGTTACGCCGGGATATCGCGATGGCCACGGTCGCCGATGCGAAACGGCTCGGAATCGAGATCAATCCGGTCGCCGTGGAGAAGTCCACCATGACCGAGGACTACATCACCAAGACCGCCTTCCTACTTGGCGGCGGAGGTCAGCCCTACACATTGGATACGCAGCTGTACCCGAAATTCCATTCCAAGTACGCACCCGCGGGTGTCGGATCCAAGTGGGACAACGCATCTCGCTACGTCAATCACACTATGGACCGAATTCTCGACGAGGCCCGCACCGAGACGGATGTGCGCGAACGTGATGCGCTATACCGGGAATTCCAGGCTGAATACCACCGCAACCCGCCAATGTTGGCTCTAGTCAATGAGAATCATGTCTACGTCATGCGGGACAACGGCTGGCGGCCGGGACCGACCGCGCTGGAACCGCATACACATGGGGTGGCTTGGGGGCCGTGGTACTCACTGCCACGGTGGACTCGGTGAGTCATCGCGCCCGACAACTCGTCGCGATGAGTGGTCGGCGCGCGGTCTTCGGAGCGGTGTTGGTCGTTGTCGTGTCGCTGGGTACCTTCGCCTTGGCCGGAATGAGTCCGTTCGACCCGCTCGACGCGTATCTCGGCAATTCCGGCGACGGCTATTCCGAGGCGCAGCGCGCCGACCTTCGGCAGACCCTTGGGTTAGATCAGGGCTGGTTCTCCGCGTGGACGCACTGGTTGTCCGGCGCATTCACCGGTGACCTCGGCTTCTCCCGTGCCTATCACCAATCGGTCGCCGATGTACTAGCCGACAGGTTCGGCTGGACCCTGCTGCTCGGCGTTTCAGGCGCTCTCGTCGCCGTGATAGTCGGAGCAAGTCTCGGTGTCGTCGCGGGCCTGCGTCCGGCTAGCGTCGCTGATCGCCTGGTCACGATATTCGCCTCAGTGCTGCAAGCGGTTCCACCGTTCATCGTCGCGCTGGGCAGCGTCCTGGTGTTCGCGGTGACTCTGCGGATTGTCCCGACGTCGGGTTTGACAGATCCGGGCGGCGCGATCACCGCTGAGTCGACTCTGCGCCATCTCGTACTCCCCGCCCTCGTGTTGGGTATCTCCCAAACACCTTGGCTCGCGTTGGGTTTGCGGCAGGCGATTGTGGTGGCGGGGGGTTCCGACGCGATCCGCGGTGCCCGGTCCAGAGGCATTCCTGAGCGGATGATCGACCTGCGTCACATCGTGCCAATGGGCCTCGCGCCCTTCTTCGCGCTCGTTGGGGCCCGGCTGCCCGAGCTGGTGGTCGGGGCGGCAGTGGTGGAAACCGTGTTCAGCTGGCCAGGCCTTGGCGAAGCAACCGTGACCGCCGTACGCGCGCAAGACTTTCCGCTGCTGGCTGTCATTACCGTGCTCACGGTCGCGGTAGTCGTCGTCGGCAATCTGGCAGCCGACGTTGGTGCCGCGATTATCGATCCGAGAATCGAGGCCGACGGATGACCGCACGCGTGGCGTCGCTCGCTACGCTCGCCCTGCTGTTGTGCTACGCCGCTTTCGGTCCGTTGTTGGCGCCCTCGTCCGCAGCAGATGTCGACTTCTCCGCGACCGGAATTGGTCCCGGCGCAGCGCACTGGTTCGGCACGGATTCGTCGGGGCGTGACCTATTCGCGATGGTGGCCCAGGGCATGCGAGTCTCATTGGCCATCGCCTTCGCGACGGCACTGCTGTCGACGGCGTTCGGTCTCGCGGTCGGACTCGCGGCGGGCACGCTCGGCGGTTGGTGGGACCGGATCGGAATGCGTGTCGCCGACGTGATGACCGCGATTCCGAGTTTGCTGCTGTCGCTGCTGATCGTCGCGATGTTCCGGGGCTCGGTCGTCGCGATAGTGGTGTCGTTGGTATTGACGCATTGGACGACGGTCGCCAGGGTCGTTCGTAGCGACGTCTTGCCTCTGCGGAATGCCGAATACGTTGAGGCTGCACGACTTTCCGGGTTGCCCCGGCGACGCGTTATCAGCATCCACCTCTTGCCGCCGGCAACTGCGCAGGCAGCGATCGGCGGTGCGCTGTTGGTGGCGCACGCCATCTGGCACGAGTCGACGCTGTCTTTCCTCGGCGTCGGGTTGCCGCCGCATGAGGCATCGCTGGGAACCCTGCTCTCCGATGCCCAGGAATCGTTGCTGCTTGGTCAATGGTGGCTCCTGGTGTTCCCGGCAGGTGCGATCGTCGCCTGCACTCTCGCACTCACTGTGATCGCGCATTCCGTTGGGAGGCAACGGCGATGACCTTGTCAGTCCGTGATCTTTCCGTTCAGATCCCACTCCCCAATGGCGGCGTGGTGGACGCTGTCACGCGGGTATCCCTTGTGGCACAACCTAGTCGGATCCACTACCTCGTCGGTGGATCCGGATCGGGCAAATCAACCCTGCTCGACGCGATCACCGGACTGCTGCCCGCCGACGCGATTATCTCCGGGCAGATCGCAACCGACGAGACTGGGTGCGGGCTCGGTCACACCATCGGCGTTGTGCCACAGTCGCCGGCCACCAGCTTCACTCCGGTCCGACGGCTCGGGTCTCAATTGTCCGAGGCGGTGAAATGCTTGGGCGGCAAGCGAACTCCGGAGGAGCTTCTGGCGATGGTCGATCTGGACGCCCACGCGCTGCGACGCTATCCGCACGAGTTGTCGGGGGGAATGGCTCAGCGGGCCGCGATCGCCGCCGCTCTGGCCGGTAACCCGCCGATCCTCCTGGCTGACGAACCAACGGCATCGCTAGACGCCCAGCGCTCACTCGAGGTGCTGACGATGTTGACGACACTCGCGGCAACGGGACGCGTTGTCGTAGTGGCAACGCATGATATCGCCGCGGTACGCGCGGCGACCGTTGGCGGCAACGCCGACGTATCGGTGATGTTCGCCTCCCGGGTGGTGGAGAGCGGGCCGATGCGGCGGGTGCTCACGACGCCTGAGCACTCGTACACCGGGGAGCTATTGGCGGCGAGCGAGTACCGATTCGGAGCGGCGCGATGATCGCTGCGCGCGACCTCAGCGTCTCGGTCGACGGCCGGAAACTTCTGAGCGGCGTTGATCTCTCGGTTGCGCCCGGCGAGATGGTCGGATTGATCGGCCCGTCGGGATCGGGGAAGACCACCCTCGGTCGCGTTCTGGTCGGCCTGGGCCTGCCTGACGCCGGGACCGTTGAAATCGATGGTGCACCGTTGCCGCACCGCCCGGACGGTCGCATCACGATGCTGTTTCAGTCGCCACGCCGATCCTTCGACCCTCGGCTGCGGATACGAGCCGCTGTGCAGGTGTGTGCGAATAAGACTCTCGCAGAATCTGATTGGGATCGTCTGTGCGATCTCGCCGATCTTCCTGTCGAACTGTTGGACCGGCTTCCAGGGCAGGTATCACAAGGGCAGTTGCAACGTGCGTCGCTTGCCCGCGCATTGGCGTCGAATCCGAATTACCTGGTCTGCGACGAGCCGACTTCGGCGCTAGACCCGCTGGCCGCCTCCGCGGTGATGATTGCTCTACGCCGCACAGCTGACCGGGGCACCGGAGTACTCGTCGCCGCGCACGACGTCCCCCTACTCGTCGCCACCTGCGACCGTGTTCTCGAAATCCACAATGGCACCCTAGTGAAGAAAGAGGCATCCACATCGTGACCCGCCCCGGACCACGTCTGCACATTCTCGCTCGACGCGACCTCGACGACTTGGAGCTAAGTCCGTCCGAGGCCATCGGCCTCGTGGAGGATGGCTACCTCGCGTATGCGCAGGGGAAGTCAGCCAATCCGCCCAAACTCATGGTTCCAATGCCTGCTCGCGATTCGGTCGCGTATTCGATGCTCGGCTATGACGGCTCACTTCAGCAAGCGGCATTCAAAACCAGCTACCGGCAAGGCAGCACCTCATCGGAGCGGTACTACACAACGATCACCCTCTACGACGACGCGACTGGGATGCCACATGTCCTGATGGATTGCCAACGCGTAGGTGCCACTCGAACTCCCGCGAGTAGCGCCCTGCTCGCACGCACCTGTGCCCGGCCCGGGGCGCGCACGGCGTTGATGGTCGGCACCGGAATCCAAGGGGTTCGGACCCTGCCGTATCTACTCGCCGCGGTGCCGACCATTGAGCGGCTTCGCCTGTTTGGAACTCACCCCGGCGGAATCGCCGACTCAATTGCCTTGGTGAGTAAGAACTTTCCAGGCTGCGAGGTCGAATTGGTTGATGACGTCGAGCGAGCGGCGGCCGACGCCGACATCGTCGTCGCGGCGTCCGGGCGTGCCGCCCACCCCAAGATTCGCCTCGGCTGGCTACCTTTGGGTGGGTTACTGATCTCAGTCGCGAGCAAAGGGGTCGCCGAGGGCACCCTCGCGGATGCTGACTACACGGTCGCGACCAATGCCGCGCAGGTAGAAGTCACCGGGCAACGAATGGCCGGCCCCGATGGCGCATTCCGAATCGATGCCGAACTGCCAGATATCCTGTTGGGCAGATCGGTTGGTCGTCGCGCCGAGGATGACCGGGTCTTTGCTTTCAGTAGCGGAATGATCATCACCGACATTCCGGTCGCGCACGCCCTGGCTACTCGTGCGATTGCTGCGGGCCGCGGGTCGGAGGTGGCGCTGTGGTCATGACATTGCCTGCCGTCGAACGGGATTGGGCTCGAGCGGCTCGTGACTCATCGGCTCTGCTCGACGTCGCACGGGCAGTGGGCGGTGGACCGTTTCACGTGATTCATCCGCCGACCTTCGCCGAGAACCTGAATCGACTCATGGCTGCACTCGACGCTGAAAACGTAAACGGCACAATCTATTACGGTAAGAAGGCCAACAAGGCGGCTGCTTGGGTATCCGAATGTGCCCGTCCGGCAGCGGGAGTCGATGTCGCCAGCGTGCCCGAACTCGTCGCCGCATTGGCGGGCGGCGTGCGCGGGGTCGACATCGGCGTGACCGGCGCGGCCAAATCCGACGACCTGCTATGGCTGTCGGCACGTCACGACTGTCTTATCGCCCTCGACGAGTACACCGAGTTGTACCGGCTCAACGATATTGCCGAGCGAGGTGACCTGAGTCCGCGAGTGCTGTTGCGTATACGCCCGCCGTCGGCCCCGGCCAGCCGCTTCGGATTCGACCCCGCTAGCGTCGGCGACGTCGTCGCCAAGTGTGTCGATCTTCGAGTTAACTTGTGCGGCTTCTCCTTTCACCTGGACGGCTACGAACCGGGACCGCGCGCGGCGCTGGCTGCCGAGCTCATCAATCGGTGCCTGCATGCTCGGACGCTTGGTCATCGCGCCGATCGGATCAGTATCGGCGGCGGAATCGCCTGTGCCTACGTCGAAGAATCCGACTGGGTAAGTTTCGACGAAGCACGCACCGATTCCTGGTTCCACGGCGGACGCAATCCCGAGCGCACCTATCCGTATTTCCAGGCGCCGACCGGCGCGAATATGGTCACCAGAATCTTGCGGCACGAGACCTCCGGAATCCCCCTCGCGGCGAGGCTACGTGACGCCGCAGTGGCGCTATTGATCGAACCTGGTCGGGCGTTGGTCGACGGGGCCGGCTTCAGTGTCTTCCCAGTGCTCGGCTGTAAAGACAGCCCAACCGTCGGAACCACTCCGGCCCATCTGATCACCACGGTCGCGGGCCTGTCGATGAGTATGTCCGAGCAGTGGAAGGGCAGCGAATTCCTGCCCGATCCGATTCTCGTGACCTCGGGTGATACAAACGGTCGTGCCGACGGGCCGGTATACACCGCCATCGGCGGATCGAGCTGCATGGAATACGACGTTCTCACCTGGCGCACGGTTCCGATGCCTACTAGGCCCCGGTACGGAGATCTCCTGATCTACTCCAATACCGCTGGCTATCAGATGGATAAGAACGAGAGCGAATTCCATCAACTGCCCTTGCCGCCCAAGATCGTGTGGACCGGTACGTCCTGGCATTTCGACGGTGGGTCTCTGCGATGACCATCGTCAGCCGCACCTCCGATCTGATCGGCGATACCCCGCTTTACGAATTGGCTCGAACGGGTACTGGGACGAGGCTGTTGCTCAAACTTGACCACCTCAATCCCACCGGCTCGTGCAAAGTACGAATGGCCCGTCAGATCATCGACGAAGCCGAACAAGCGGGTCACCTAAAGGCGGGCGGTGAAATCATCGAGCCGACGTCGGGCAACACCGGTTGCGGCCTCGCGCTGATCGCTCTGGAGCGTGGGTACCGGTTTACCGCTGTTGTCGATCATCATGCGGCACAAGATAAATTACGAATGCTCGCGGCTCTGGGTGCGGAGTTGGTCTTCGTCGACTCGCCACCGGGTGGCGGTGTCGCATCGGTGCGCAGGCGGGCGGTGGCGAGTCGACTGGCAACCGAGCGCGACGCCTTTCACCCGGATCAGCACAATCACAGCGGCAACGGAAACGGGTACTCGAGCCTCGCCGGGGAATTGCTCGATGAACTAGGTGGCGTCGATGTCCTCGTCGCAGCCATCGGGACCGGCGGTTCGCTATGCGGAACCGTCAGAGCGCTTCGTGCGCACGGCGCCCGGACCAGATCGGTTGCCGTGGAACCCGCGGGTTCAATCATCTTCGACGGTGCCCCCGACGTCTACCACCAAACCGGGGCCGGGAGCCCAGCGGGATTTCCGGTGGGCCGCAACGTCGTTCACGAACTGATCGACGAGTCTCATCAAGTCGCCGACGCGGACGCCTTCGCGTGCGCACGGGTACTTGCTCGCCGCAACGGCATGCTCGTCGGGGGAACGACAGGTGGGGCGGTACACGTCGCCCTGCGTCGACTGCTCGACTATCCGTCGGGCAGCACGGTTGTGGTGTTATGCAACGACACTGGCGAGAAATACCTCGAGTCTGTGTTCAACGTCGACTGGTTACGTGCTCGCGACGTATACGACGAACCGGCCCACCGCCGCGTCGACCGCTGGTTGTCGGCGTATGCCGATTCGGTTCAGGTCGCCCAACGAGATCTTCGGCGGCGGGCGAGCGCATGAGCATCACATCTCGACGAGTCGACGTCGGCGGCTACCGAGAACTGACGTTGCTGGCGGGACCGATCGCCGGCGTTCAGCTCGCTCAAGTAGCACTGACGACGGTCGACCTAGCGATGCTTGGACTACTGGGCGTCACCGCGGTCGCTGCCGGCGGCCTGGCGATCCTGCTGTACAACCAGGTGCGGACGATGTGCGTCGGCATGGTTACCGGCGTGGGCAATCTCGTCGCGGCGGCCGCGGGGCGCGGCGAACAACGCACGGGCAGTACGGATCTCGATGTGGATGCGCAACAGGAGATCCGGTCGCTACTTCGGTCAGCGCTGCTCGTGGCGACGCTCACCGCCACCGCGGGTGCGACGCTATTAGTCGGTATCGCCCTGCTGCTGCCGCTGCTCGGCCAGCGCGCCGAGGTGGTTTCGCTCGCGCGCGCGATGCTGTTCGCCCTCGCGGGCGGACTGTTCCCGATGGTGTGGCTTAACGTGTTGCGCCAGTTCGCCGTTGGCCTGCGCCGACCCGGCTCGCTGCTGACGGTTACGTTGGTCTCGATCGGAGTCAATGCAGCACTCAACGCCGCGTTTATTTACGGATGGTTTGCGATACCCCGCCTCGGGGTGGCCGGGGTGGGGTTGGCGACCTCGCTGGTTCAGGTCTTCACTCTCGCGGCATTCGTGTCGACGCTCCGGCATGATCGGGTCCTCCGATCACTGGTGTCGCTCGCTGCCTGGCGGGCCGATCCAAAGGTGGTGCGCCACATCATCAGACACGGCACACCCATTTGCCTCACCTACGGTTCAGAGGCCGCGATCACGTCCATTGCCACGTTGATGATGGGCGGCTTCGGACCGGCGATGCTTGCTGCGTCGAATGTCGTGAACCAACTGGCGTACATCGTCTATCAGTGCAATATCGGGTTGTCGCAAGGAGCTTCGATCTTGCTTAGCCGCGCACTCGCTCGCGGTGAGAAGGATGCGCCGCCGATGATCGCGCGGCGGGTAGTGATTCTGTCGTGGACTCTGATGACGGCCGTGTCGACCTTCTACCTGGTGGCCCCGGCGCTGGCACTCTGGCCGTTTCTCGGCGCCCACGCCGACGCCGCGGTGATTGCCATGGCGTCGAGCCTGCTCATTTTTGCTGTCGCTCAGCAATTCTGTAAGGGCACTCAAAATATCTTTGTCGGGCTGCTTCGCGGCCTCGGCGATACCAAGTCCGGGCTCCGCGGCACCCTGATCGGCTATTGGGGTATCGGAATACCGCTGATGGCATTGTGCGCCTATGGATTTGGCTGGGAGGGTTGGGGTGTGTGGGCCGGATTATGTGCGGGATTCGGTACGACTGCCGTGATTCTCGGTCGTAAGTTCTTCCGTAGCTGGAATAGCGAGGGCGATGGCGCCGGCAACTAGATAGCCCGCTGCCAATGCCCATGATCCGGGCTGCGACGAACTCGTCTGCGTGCTGTAGAAGACGCAGAATATGCCCGCGCAATTGTTGAGAGCGTGCAGAGCGATCGCCGTACTCGGGCGGTAGGACGACATCTCCATTGCCTTCCACACCAGCAGGGAGAACCCGACGGCGAATCCGGCGAACGCCAGGATGGGGATATGTGTCTGGACGCTGCCCGGAGTCCAGAACAGCGGCAGGTGCCACGCGAACCACGCGATCCCCGCGATGACCGATCCTGACCAGCGGCCGAGCCGGCTAACCAGCCACGGCTGCAGGACGCCCCGCCACCCGACTTCCTCCTGACCGCCGCCGATTATCAGCATGAGCAGTAGATAGGGCACGACTAGCCACAGACTTGGTGCGGCTGACACCTCTTCGTTCGTACCTTGTTGTACGACTGCGGCAAGTGCGACGATCAGTAGCACGATCCCGCTGAACCCCAGCAATGCCAACTTCTGCCGCGGTAGCCGGATGGCGGAGCGCAGGATCATCGCGATCTTTCGCGCGCCTACACGATGGGCGACCAGGGCTAGAATCACCGCGACGAATGGTCCGATATCGCCGAGAACGCCGAATAGGGCGGGGAGTGTCTCATCGCCGAAGTGTTCGCTGACGACTATCGCCGATATCCACCAGAGCCAACTCCACGAGAAGGCAAGCACGACGTACCGAATGACGAAGCCACGAGTCTGAGGGATCTCCACGCGTCGAAGTATTTCCGTGGCGTCGGCGCATTGACATCACCCCGGAGTACTGAACCTGTGCGGATTAGTCACCCCGTGGTCGGGGTGTCTTCTCGCCTCGACCCCGGCTGACTCGAGCGGTGTGCGTGCGCAGGATATCGGTGGTAACACGCTGAAAGGTGGTGATAGCCGCGAGTTCGGAAGCGGAGAAGGTGGCCATAAGTTCAGCCATATCGTCGCCCAGTGGACCGAAAATGGCAGCCAGGTGCCGGTTCAGATCGGGATCATCGACTAGTGAGACAAGTACGCGACGTCGGTCATTCGGATCGGGGGAGCGTTCGGCATAACCACGTTCGGCAAGTCGGTCAACGAGTCCGGTCACCGCTCCCGAGGTCAGTCCGGTCTGTCGACTGATCTCCGACGCGGGTGCCGGTCCAGTGCGGCGCAGTATGTCGATGGTCTTGCGCTCCACCGCGCTGAGCCCAAGCGATCGCCCGACCGCATCGTGGAAAACCACGATGGCCGTGATGAACTCACGGCCGAGGAGCTCGCCGTCGCTTGGCGTCTGTTCTGTCATTCTCTGAGAATACTTCCTATTCATTAACTTAGTCTCTAAGATACTTTGATGCTGAATAAACTGAAATCGGCGCCGGTAGCACTCTTCCTGCTCGCTCCGCTGGTTGGCGAATTCTTTCTGGGCGACTTCCCGGTCGTGCTAATGCCGCTGATCCTCGTACTCGCACCGTGGTATGGAGCAGGCGCGTTGTTGATTCGCGAGATCGCTCGACGGCGGGGCGGCGGGTGGCCCGCGATCGTATTGCTGGCGCTGGCTTGGGCGATTGCGGGGGAGGGGCTATTGGGCCAATCGCTGTTCAACCCGGACTACGCAGATCAGAACTTGCTGAGCAAGGCCTATATCGCACAGTTCGGCATGGGAGCGGTGTGGACCGCTTTTGTGCTCGGAATCCACGTGGTGTGGAGTATCTGCCTGCCGATCGCAATCGTCGAGTTGGGTATGACGCGACCGCATCGCGCGATGCTTGGGCGACGATCGGCCGCCCTTTGCGTACTCCTGCTTGTCGTCGGGGCCGTCATCACCTGGAACACGGCGTATCGCGCCTGGGGGGAGTTCGCCGCGTCGACATATCAACTCTTTGGTGCCGGAGTCGCCGTCCTAGTCCTGGTGGCGGTCGCGCTGGTATTGCCAAGGCGACGACGCGATCGAGTTGCCAAGGCGCCATCGGAGCGACTTGTCCTCAGCCTTGCACTGGTGGGTGGCGGAGCATTCGTGGCCGCGGTGTGGCTTCCGTCCGAGTTGTCACTGATCATCATGTCAATCGCCGCAATCGGCGCGCTCGGTCTCGCGACCGTATGGTCACGTGCCGTCTGGACCGGTAGGCAGACGTTGGCATTGATCGCCGCTCTATTGCTGACTTATGGCTGGACCGCACCGATTCGGATGTGGGGAACCCAGACGGTCGATCATCTGCTGGCCACCGTGAGTGCGGTGCTGTATCTCGGTGCCGAACTTTTGCTAGTGCGAGCCCTTGGGCGCCGAGTGCGGTCGCGGTCAATGTCAGCCGAAGAGACCGCGGTGGTCGCGCGCCCAGTCTCGATAGCTGCGCGCGGGTCTGCCGAGGACGGTCTCGACGGTGAGCGTTAATTCGACGCCGTACTCCATCGCGAACTCGAATGAGCGCAGCAGTGAATCGATAGCCGCCGCCGGTATGCCGACATCGGCCATCCTCGTGCGGACGTCGTCGGCGGGTAGCTCACGAACGGTGAGGTCGACGTCAAGCAGTCGTGCTAGGACCTGGAGTTGCTGGCGAGGTGAGACATGTTGGGGCCCAGTCAAATTCAGCGTATCCGAGGTTAGCTCGCTGCCAGTCAGAAGTGCGGTGGCCACATCGGCGACATCGCGTTCGTCAATGGGTGCGGTAGGCGCGTCGAGATAGGGCCCCTCGGCGACGCGGTCGGTTTTGATCGTGGGAGCCCACCAATGAGCGGTGTTCAATGCGAACGGCACAGGTCGCAGAATGTAGCGGCGACCCGAGAAGTCGACAGTCCCGTCCTCTAACGCTCGGTGGTAAGCGCCGGTCGGGCTGAGTGTGTCAGCCGCTGACGCGGTCGACACCTGTACGAGACGCTCGATACCCGCGGTGCGTGCCTTGGCCATGAGTTCGGCCAGCCGGACGATCGGGGAGTTTCCGAGCGCTGGCGCCACGAGAAGAATCGAGCGACAGCCGGAGAGCAACTGATCAGCCGGCGCGGCGGAATCTACTACCTCGACCTCATCGGGAAGCCCGGCGTCGGCGGGCGTTCTACTGGTGGCGCGAACAGTCCTACCTGCGCCGAGCAACTGATCGACAACGCGGCGCCCCACCGCTCCGGTCGCGCCGGTGACTAAGAACATGTCGCCATTGTGCCGCAACCGGCCCAAGTCCTGTCGGATACGAGGCCGCACCTCGTGTTCCCGCACGCGTGGTGGGTATTGGCAGTCGTCGCCGCTGTTGGGGCGATCGCGGCTCTCGGAATGTCCCCGAAGCAGGAGGGGCCTTCGTCGGCGGAGCAGGAATCGGATAAAAGCGGCGCGACCACGGGATAAATCAGCGGTCATTGGCACCCGCTACTGTGATCGCGTGACCGATATCGCGCCGGTACTCGTCCCCGGCGACACATGCTGGCGGATCGCGCCCGCTGCGCGGATGGCCGTGATCGTCGATGCCGCTGACTACTTTGCCCACGCCAAATCCGCACTGCGCCAAGCCGAGCGTCGCGCGATGCTAATCGGTTGGGACTTCGACCGTCGTATCCATTTGGACCCACGCGAGCCCGAGGATGGTGTCCCAGATGAACTGGGCGCGTTCATCGGCTGGTTGCGGCGGGAGAAACCCGACCTTGAGATCTATATCCTCAAGTGGAGTGTCGAGGCACTCGCGGGCATCACCAGGGGGTCGCTGCCCTATTTCGTGCAGAACATCTTGAGCGGCAAGCGAATTCATCTGCACGCCGACGACGCTCACCCGCTGGGGTCGGCCCATCATCAGAAGATCGTCGTCATCGACGACGAATTCGCCTTCTGTGGCGGAATCGACATGACTCTGAACCGATGGGACACCTCAGACCATCTGCCCGACAATGACTTTCGCACCGGACCGGATGGCGAGCAGCACGATCCGTGGCATGACGTCACCGTAGCGCTCGACAGCGAAGCCGCTCACATAGTCGCCGACGTGGCGCGCGCCCGATGGGAGTCCGCGACCGGTGAGCGGCTGGAACCGTTGTCGGGCAACAGAGCCGCGATTTGGCCGGTCGGCCTCACGCCTACGTTCACCGGTCCTGACGTCGGAATTGCCCGCACCATTCCCGAATACGGCGAACGGGCGGAGATCTACGAGATCCGAAATTTACATCTGGCCGCAATCGCGGCGGCACAACGCACCCTATACATCGAGAGTCAGTATCTGGCATCGCAACATATGGCCGACGCTCTCGCGACACGTCTCGCCGAACCCGACGGACCGGAAATAGTTGTCGTGTTGCCGAGGCACGCCGACAGCGACGTCGAGCGCAAGGTGATGGACGGCGCCCGTCAGTCGTTGCTCAGCAAGCTATGGGAATCGGACCGCCACAACAGATTCCGCGCCTATTACCCGGTGACGGCGGTCGGCGGGCCGATCTACGTTCACGCCAAGGTACTCATCGTCGACGACACGCTCCTGCGGATCGGGTCGTCGAATCTGAATAACCGATCGATGGGCTTCGACAGCGAATGCGATGTCGCGGTTGAGGCAGATCCGAATTCGGTTGCTGATCAAGAGCTTCGACGGACCATAACGTCGGTCCGGACGCGCCTGCTGGCCGAACACCTGGATATCGACCCCGACGTCCTCGACGAGACCATCGCGTCGTCCTCGATGATCGCGGCGATAGATTCGTTGTTGACCGATGCCAAGTCGCTACGGGTGTTCACTCCGGAAACCGTCGCAGACGAAGGCTCGGCGTTGGCGCACTCCGAACTCTTCGACCCGACCGATGCCCGAGCCACCCGGTTGGAGCGGATCATGCGGGGATTCCTACGGCGTTGACGGACTGGCTTACCCCAGTGGCTCTACCCGCGCCGACGCCCGCACGTCGTCGCCGACGACGAACCACGCATCAAGCCCGCCCTCGCTGGCAGTTGATGCCAGCGTGAGGTGGTCGGCTAGCACCAGTGGCTTCGCGTATTCGACGATGGTCCGGTACGGGACGACCTGTTCGCCCATCAACTCTTCCACCGCGCCCAGATACGCCGCGTTATTGACATGACCGAGCCAGTCCAAATCAATTGTCCGCAAAGGATAATCGCGTACTTCGACCTCGTCGGCCGCGGTTTTTGCCAATGCGGGCTTCCACCGCAGGCGATGTTCGGTAGTGGTCGCGAGCATCGGTTCGAGAAAGGCGTCGCTCATGCGTGACGGCAGTCCGGACTCCACGTCGAAGTGGATGAGAAATGCTTCAGTCTCGATCAGCCCGCCATCACTGCCTTCGATGCGCACCCGCATGTTGCACCACCGATTCGACGTTGCCGCGCACCATCTTTGCAGCACCACGTCGGCGCCGAACTCGATTGGGGCGATCACGTCGATCACATTGCGGCGCACCACCCAACCCTGATGGACATCACCGCCCGGGGTGTGGCCGAGATGTTCGTAGCCGATGTCCTGAATATAACGGGCGACGGCATCGAGCCGCAGTCGGCGATGCTGATCGGTGTCGGCGAGTCGAACCGGCCACGACGCGCGGTACGGTCCGTACCCCCGCTCGACGCTGAGCTCGGTCGGCTCGGGGATATCCGGCAGCGGGGTGGCAATGACCATGGACCCCATCGTGCCCTACCTCCCTGTCCACCCAGCGGCCAGCACATGAGAAGCTACTTGACGTTGTTGCACCGGCAATCCGCCAACGATAAGGACACTTGATGCGTTCACGTCACACGTTTAGCCGCCACCTGAGCGCCGGAGTACTGGCTGCCCTCGCCGTCGGCGGGCTCACCGTAGCAGCGCAGCCGGCGTCGGCAACACCGGGCGTGATCAGTGTCGACTCGGCTGTCTATGCCACTCCCGGCGGTCACGGAAACTTCCGCTGGCGCTACGCCGCTGGTGCCGGCCACGAATGCCGTATCACGCCGACCGGCCGCTCGCTCGCGGTGGAATGCGATGCCCGGCCCAGCGCCGTTCGCCTCTTCGGTCGCCATGTCACCGCAACCACCTACGACAATCCGTGGGCCTCGGCGAAACGCATCAAACCCAATCACCAGATCTCCGTCGAGGGCGTCACCTGCGTCGTCGGTTACCGCGCGAGCGTCACCTGCAACACACGCTCGGCCAAGTTCACCATCGTGGACGGCGTCGTCAAACACTGACCGCCTACGCTGGGATCTATGTCGATAAGTCCAACGGTTCCAGTTGTCGCAGCAGGCCTCGTCGGAGGATATGCCGCCGCGCGTTATACCGGCCGACGCGAACTCGGCGGTGTCATCCTCGCCGCGGCCGGTGCCTACAACACGCGCGAATGGGTCAAACAGGGGCCGGGCGTCGCAGCCGGACTCCTCGCCGGGTATCTCGGTGCGTTTGGTCTGTCGCATCCGCTCGCCAAGAAGATCGGTGCGTGGCCGTCGGTTGCCGTGGTGACCGCGACCGCGTCGGCTGCGACCTTTGCCGTCACCTCGCAGAACATCAATCGCCCGCCGAACGCCTGATCCAAGGAGAATCGTGACCGTCCCAGCTGACTTCCCCGCGCTAATCGCCACCGAGAACGACGGCACCATTGATCTCGCGCTCGGCCGACTGGCAGCGACTGATCTGCCTGACGGCGATATCACCATCGCCGTGGAGTTCTCGGGCGTCAATTACAAAGATGCACTTGCGATTACGCCACGCGGGGGAGTGGTTCGCAAATACCCAATCGTTCCCGGAATCGATATCGCGGGCACCGTCGTCGAGTCACGCGACCCAGCCTTTGCCGCAGGTGACCGGGTCGTAGCACACGGCGGTCCCGTTGGCACTGCCGCGCACGGCGGCTATGCGGCAGTCGCGCGCGTACCAGCCGGGCAGGTGGTGAAGCTTGAAGCCCTGACCACGCGCGAGGCGGCAGCCATCGGCACCGCGGGATTCACCTCGGCGATGAGCGTCGCGGCACTTCTCGACCACGGTCTAAGTGCCGACGACGGCCCGATTGTCGTCACCGGCGCCACCGGAGGAGTCGGCAGCGTCGCTGTCGACCTTCTCGCCGGTCTCGGCTTCGACGTCCACGCCTCGACCGGAAAGTCCGACGCCGCAACACTTCTCACCGATCTCGGAGCCGCGACCATCATCGGACGCCTTCCTGAGGATCCCGATGCCAAGCCTCGTCCGCTCGGCAAATCGAAGTGGGCCGCCGCGGTGGACTGTGTCGGCGGCGCAACCCTCGCCGACGTCATCAGCACCATCAACTACGGCGGAGCAGTCGCCGCGAGTGGGTTGACCGGTGGGCCGCAACTGAATACGACAGTTCTCCCGTTCATCCTGCGGGGGGTGTCGTTGCTTGGCATCGACTCGGTATCGATCAAAGCTGAAGTCCGCCGAGCCATCTGGGCACGGCTGGAATCCGATCTGCGTCCCAAGCGGCTGGAGAAGCTCATCGTTGATGTCGACGTCAAAGATGTTGCCGATTCACTGGCGTCAATTGGCAAGGGCGGCAACACCGGCCGCACGGTAGTGCGAGTCGACGGAGGCTTCGAGTAACAGCTACTCGGCTGGGATTTCTTCCGGGCGATAGTTCGGTAGCCTGCTTGCCGGGAATATTGCGGTCGCACTGATCGCGCCGAGGATCAAGAGGCCGAGCTTCAGGGTGCGCAAGCGGACGTCCTCGTTCACCTCGACGGCGGCATTGATCTGCGCGGGCGTCGCGTCGGTCTGTTCTTCGAGCGTGGTCCGCAGATTGTCATTGCTGACGAAGTTCACGTTGTCCAGATTCACTTGCGCGACAAGAGAATCGGGCAACTCGGGATGAGCGACGACGGACGAGGCGACGGTGAAGCCGAGAATCGTCACCAACATAGCGCCGGCCACTGCGGTGCCGACGGCTGATGCCAGGTTCTGCGTCGTACCGCGTACCGATCCGACGTCGCCGGCCAGCTTCTTCGGTGCCGAGGTCACCAGGACGTTGAACACGAGCGTGACTAGCGCACCCTGCCCGAGGCCGAAGACAATGAGGCCGCCAACGGTCGCTGTCGTCTCCCAGTTGTTGTTGACCACGAACGAAAGCCACACCAGCGCGACGGTTGTCAGGACGAATGAGAACACCCCGATTGCCCGCGGGCTGTACCGCTTGTAGAACTTCACCACCAGCATCGCGGTCACGAATACGGTGAGGTTGAACGGAATCATGGCCAGTGAGGTGTCAAAGGCCGACCGTCCCTGAACGATCTGAATATAGAGCGGCACAGTGAAATTCAGCGCGGCCTCCAATGAGACCACGATGAACATGGCGTAGACGGCGGCACGCTCCCGGGAACTGCCCAGGACGGACAGGTCCACCAGCGGCACCTGCCCGGCCTTCATCCGTCGTCGAGTCCAGATGAAAAAGGACTGGCCGAGCATTACACCGATGAGGATCATCACCGGAGCGGGGGAGATGCCCTGAATATCGAACGGGGCGTTCGGATCTGCGAAGAACACACCCCATCCGTTGAGATTGTTGAAGCCGAGGGTGAGCAGTACGACACCGGCACCGATCAGAATCGCGGCCACGACGTCGATTTCGATATCGGGATTGCCCTTGTCTGATCGCAGGGTGAAGCTGAACGCGAAAACAATGATCGCAATCGCCAACACGATGCCGAACACCGGGCGCCAGCCGACCGCAGTACCCAAGGCGCCGCCTACGAAGAACGCAGTCATCCCGGAGACGGCACGGGCCGAGCCAAGCGATCCGACCGCCGTCGCCTGCTGTTCGCCCGAATAGTTCTCTGCGATCAGCGCGACCAGCGCCGGCACGATGATGGCTGCCGACGCACCGGCCAAGCCCTGGCCCGCGATCGCCCAGCCGACCGAGGGCGACACGATCATCAGCACTGACGAACACGCGAAGGTGACTACGACGAAGCGGAAGATGGTTACCCACCCGATCCGTTGTCCGAGTTTGCCGCCGAGCATCACCAGCGCGGCGACGGCGAGGCCGTACATGACGATGGTCGTGCTGACGGTGGTTGGTGCGACGCCGAAGTCGTCGACCATGCCGCCGATCGAAACCGGAAGTGCCGCAACGTTGAACGACATCAGGATTTGCCCGAAGAACAGGCAGACCATCGGGAGCCAGGAGCGTCGATCGGTGTGCGCAGCAGCGGAAGCCGTCATTGTGCACACCCTAGCGGTCTAGATCGGTCGGCGCGCTCGATCGCTCGGCAGAATCAACCAGGCCGCCACACTCGCGGCGACTAGAAACGCCGCACCGACGGCGAGTCCCATCCGATAGCCGTCGGCGGCGACGGTGTAGTGCGCGGCAATCGTGACCAGGACGGCCAGGCCAATGGTGCCGCCCAGCTGGCGCGAACTGTTGAGGACTCCCGACGCCACACCGGCGTCGGCAGGCGAGACTCCGGCGGTCCCGACTGTGCCGACCAGGACCATTGAACCGCCGATACCCGTTGCGGCAAGGAGTGAGGGCAACAGAATGCCCGTCCAGAACGAGAACTCGTCGGGTAGTCGGGCGAATAACGCGAGGCCGGCCGCTCCTAGCAGGCCCAGCATGGCGATCGTGTTGCGCGACCCCAGTTTTGGTGCCAGTTTCGACGACAGAATGATTCCGGCGAAGACGAAGGCGCAGAACGGTAGGAAGAGGACGCCGGTCAGTCGGGGGCTGACATTCCACACCGTCTGGATGTACAGCGAGCAGAAGTAGAAGGCGGCCAATTGGCCAGCAGCGAGCATGAAGCCAAAGACGTTGGCGCCCAGGATACTTCGAGTAGCGAGAACGCGAATGGGCATCAGCGGATGTTGGCCGGTGCGTTCGGCGACGACGAAACCCGCGAGTAGGGCCACGGCGACCGCGATTCCGGTGATGGTCCGCCACGACCCCCAGCCGTATTCACCGGTTGCGGTCACCGCGAATACCAGCGCCGCCACTCCGACGGTGACCAGTACGCCGCCGAGCAGGTCGACGCGTGCGGACGACCGGTGCCGGTCGGTGTTGATGCCACGCAGCGAGGCGGCCAGCGCGCCGAGGACGATCGGAACATTGACGAACATCACTGCGCGCCAGTCGAACCAGTCGGTCAACAGTCCGCTGGCCACCACGCCGACGGCGCCGCCGGCTGCGCCGGCTCCACCCCAGATGCCCATCGCCCGTTTGTGTATGGCTTGATCACCGATTGTGGCGACCAGCGCCAGAGCTGCGGGGGCGAGCACCGCCGCGGCCAATCCTTGTACCGCGCGTGCGCCCACGAGCTGCCACGGCGCGGTGGCGAATCCACCCGCCACGCT
The DNA here is from genome assembly GCF_048537885.1 of Gordonia sp. CPCC 205333. Taxonomy (NCBI): domain Bacteria; kingdom Bacillati; phylum Actinomycetota; class Actinomycetes; order Mycobacteriales; family Gordoniaceae; genus Gordonia; species Gordonia sp. CPCC 205333. Next base: position 24,262 of record NZ_JBCLVI010000001.1, read on the forward strand.
GGCGATACCGAAGATTGCGAGCCCGCCGAAGACCACTGTCCGCCGTCCCCACACATCGCCGAGCCGACCGCCGACCAGCATGAAGCCGGCGAAGCTGAGCAGGTAGGCGTTGACCACCCATTGCAGTCCGGCGGCACTGAAACGAGCTCGGTCGAAATCGCCGGTAGCGCGATATTGACCAGTGACATATCCAGCCCAACGGTGAATTGAAGTAGGAATACCGTGGTCAGCAGCGCGCCGTGGCGCGCCTGAGTGGTAGCCGGGGTTGTGATCGTCACTTGGACTCCCTGATTCATACATGTACGAATTAGTACGCGTACGAGAATGTACGCTACGGCGAGTGCGATGCCAAGAGCAGTGAGCAATGCGAGAGGATGGATAGATGCCGCCCGCCCGATCCCTGCAACGAGACGACATCGTCGAGACTGCGATCACGATCCTGGAACGTGATGGCGTCGAGGGCCTGAGTATGCGACGCCTCGCGATCGAACTCGATTCCAAGCCGATGACGCTTTATCACTACGTACCGAATAAGTCGGCGCTGCTGTCCCTGGCGCTATCCGAAATCGCCGCCCGTATTCCGTGGGTCACCCCGACTGGTAACCCGCGTGATCGGATGGTCATCATCGCGATGGATATGTTCGATAAGCTCCGGGAAATTCCGTGGATTGTGTCGATTCTGAGTCAAGGCACCAACGTCGGCACGCCGGCCCTCGCGTTGGCCGACGAATTCTTCACCGCCGCAGCGGAATTGGGCGTCAACGAGCAGGACACCCTCGATTTGTGGCGAGCCGTTTGGTACCTCGTTGTCTCGGAGCTCCAGTGGCTCGACACCTTGGCGCATCGTAACGCCGACGATCAGTCGTGGCACGAGAAAATGGACCCCGTTCAGGTGGCCCATCTGCCGCGAGTCGCCGCGATCATTCCGCGCTGGCGAGAGTTGTCGGCCGGATTCGACATCCGGCGCGCCATCGAGGCTCAGATCGACGGTGTCATCGCACGGGCACAGCGGTAGGACAGTCTGCTGGAGCTAGATGAGGGCCGAGATGGTCATCGCGAGCGGATATAGCAGGCGCTCGCCGGTTTATCAGGTCCGGGCGAAACGAAGAAACGCGCGCGGCCCTGTTGACCCAGCTGTCCGGAGCGTGGTCGGAGATTACGGGTCAACCGGTGGCTCAACTGATTTTCGGGCTCATCGACGTCGACCCGACCCCGGCGATGGCGGCAGGCTTGATCCTCCCGGCTCCCGGGGCATGAAGCGCAGTGGGCGCTCGAGAACGCCGGCGCACTCGAGAAGCTCAGACAGGACTAGACGGTGCTCGAGATATGCGCAGCGCCGGGCCGATGATTTCCCTGGCGTCGCGCGGTCTACCTCGGTATGAAAACTTCCACCGAAGAGATGTGGCGCGTGGTCGCGGCCGAACGGTCGCGTTTGGTCGCCGACCTCGCCGCCGTCGGGTCCGACGCCTGGCGGACTCCCTCGCTCTGCCCGGGCTGGACCGTGCACGATGTTCTCGCGCATCTCGTCGATTCGGCGAAGACCACGCGAATTAGCTTCGTGAGCAGACTGATTGCCGCGCGCTTCGACTTCGACGTTGACAACGAACGAGGCATTCGGCGTGAGCGTCGGGACGATCCGGCCCAGACGTTGGACGCACTGCGCGAGGTCATCAGCCTCACCCACACGCCGCCGGCCGCACCCGCTACACGGCTCGTCGAGGCGTTCGTCCACGGCGAGGATATCCGTCGTCCGTTGGGTATCGCCGCGAATTGTCCGCCCGACGCTGTCGTGCAAGCACTCGCCTATCAGGTGAAGACCAAGGTGGCGATGGGCGGTGGTCGTGAACGCGTCGTCGGGCGGAAGTTGATCGCGACCGACGCCGACTTCGAGTGCGGTGACGGCGAGGAGATGCGCGGGTCCGCGATCGACCTGCTGGTGTGGGTTTCGGGACGTCGAAATGCGGATGATCGCCGCTGAACCAATACCCTTGGACACATGGCGCACCCGCCGAACCCTCCCGCCCGTGTCCCCTCCGCCCGTGTCCCCTATGAATTCGCCCGCAGTTGGTTACTCGTCTCGGCGCATAAACCCGAGTTGTTCGCCAAGTCGTCTGCCAGCCCCGCCGACGCCGTCATCATCGACCTTGAAGATGCTGTCGCGCCGGAGGCTAAAGATCGCGCCCGCTCGGGTGTTGCGCAATGGCTACGCGATGGTGCGCTGAGTGCTTGGGTCCGAATCAACGACGCCACCACCAAGTACTGGGCCGACGATCTCGTCGCGCTGCGCGGCTTGCCTGGCGTTGAGGGGATTGTGTTGGCCAAAGTCGAAGACGCCGAACAGGTCGACGCGACCGCGGAGCGGATGTCGGCGGGTGTCCCGATCGTCGCCCTCGTCGAATCCGCGGTGGGAATCGAGTCGGCTCTAGATATCGCGCGGTGCGCCCGAACGTCGCGAATCGCTTTCGGCAGCGGCGACTTTCGCCGCGACACCGGGATGGCCGACGACTCGGTGGCGATGGCGTATCCGCGCAGTCGGCTCACCGTGGTGAGTCGAGCCGCGGGTCTGCCCCCGCCGATCGACGGGCCGACACGCGTCGCCGACCAGAAGACTTTGCTCGCGCAGACCGCCGATGCCGCCGCCGTCGGGATGACCGGCCGACTCTGTTTGCGGATCGAACAGACCGCGGTGGTCAACGCTCACCTCTCCCCGACATCTGACGATATCGAGGAGGCGAAGGAAACCATCCGCAGATGTGCGACCATCCGTGATCCGTCCGATGTGCCGCGGCTGGCTCAGGCGCGCAAAGTGTTGGAGTTGGCGAGGGTGTACGGCGCGGTCTAGAGCGACTGTCGTGAAACCGATGAGAACACGTTCTATTCGACGTAGGGTGCGAAGATGAGCCGTATCGGAGATTTCGACAGCACCGACATCGTCGGCTGGGTTGGCGTCGCCCCGGAGTTGGGTACCGCGATGGCGGGCTTCACCGACGCCGTCTACAACCGCAGCCGATTGCCGCTTCGGGTCCGCGAAGCCGCCCGAATGGCAATCGCCCTCGCCAACGAATGCGCGGTCTGTCAGCAGACGCGTGACTCGAAGGGGGCGGAGCACGGCATCGATGATGACTTCTACGACCATGTCCTGCAATGGGATTCGTGGGAGGGATTCAGCGGGCAGGAGCGTATCGCAGCGGAATTCGGGCATCGGTTCGCTACTGATCACACCGGGCTGCGCGACGACGAAGACTTCTGGGATCGTGCACATGACGAACTGTCGGACGAATTGATCGCTGACCTGGCGCTGTCCTGTGCGATGTGGCTCGGGTCGGGGCGAGTGTTCCGCGTGCTCGATATTGGGCAGACCTGCAAACTTACGCTATAGATCTGGGCCGTCGGCCCATGTCGTTCGTCCGAATGCCTTTCCGGCCCTCAGCCACGCTGTACCGCTAGCGTCGTGGTAGTAGATCTGAGCCAGAGGGACGACGATGAACGATTCAACGCGCGATGTTGTACGCAGGCTAGCCGCATACGGTGCCATTACACGAGCTACCGGTTTCGACGACGTCGTCTCCATCGACGGCGATGAGATAGCGCATGACGACGGCGGCGGAAACTGGATCCGGCTGCGAAAAGACGGCGATCGCCTCACCGTGTGGGGATACGACCGCGACGATGATGACTCGGAAGTCGACGAGACGACACTGGTGGCACGATTCGGCGCCCGAAGTGGGTACGGGGTCGGGGCCAACTATGTGGGTTTTCTCGCCGACGAGGTGCCGCCCGCGGACTCGTCCAGCCCACGGCTGGTTGTCGACAACTGGCGGTCCGACCAGACCACCGAGGTAGAACTCGCCGATTGGCTCGAGCAGCACCTCATCGAGGTGGACTCAGACCAAGAGGTCGATCGAGACCTGCTCAAGGTGATCGTCGACGATCCGTTTTCGCCGGCCAATGGCCTGCGACAGTTGGTGAACGACATCGACCCGACTAAGGCTGGCGATGTCGACTCCTTCCTCGCCTCGATGCAGGGATGGTTGTTGCGGTGATCTGATTACCTGGGAGGTAATCGACCCAGAGTCCAAGTGCCCCTTACGGTCTAAGCATCCGCTCATCAAGGAGGCGCTGATGCTCAGACCGCCAGCACAACACCGATTTCTGTGGCTCGCTGTACACGCGGACAAGGTCGGGTCCAATGCGTATATCGTCTACGCGTTGTTTGTCGCGCCGCCGATCCTCGCCCTGGTCGACTACCCAGCGGTCACCCTCGCCGTATGGCTAAGTTTGATCTTCGGTGCCATCGCTTTGGCGATTCTAGGCATTTGTATGGCTGTTGGTCTGGGCCTGGCGGCGCGCAGTCTGGATCAACTCGACTTCGACTGGTACCGAAGCCATTTCGAGTCCGATGACCTATCGTGACGGTGGTGAGCATTGGCCAGCCCGACGTTGGCGTACTCGTCCGTGAATGGCGGACGAGGCGGCGGTTGAGCCAGCTCGAGCTCGGGCTCCGAGCTGACGTCTCCGCGAAACATGTGAGCTTCATCGAGACCGGCCGGTCTCGACCAACCCGAGAAATGTTGCTGAATCTCAGTGAGCACCTTGATATTCCGTTGCGAGAGCGAAATGAGATCCTGCTCGCAGGGGGTTTTGCGCCGGCCTATCCCGAGCACGCGATGACCGATATTCCAATGGCTGCGGTTGCCTCCGCGATTGCCCGGATACTCGCGGCGCATCGGCCGAATCCGGCCGTCGTGGTGGATCGGCACTGGACAATGGTCGACGCCAACCCGGCTATTGCCCTGCTTACCGAGGGGTGCGCGGCAGACTTGCTGGAGCCACCGATCAACGTTCTCCGACTCGCGCTGCATCCCGAGGGGATGGCTCCACGGATAGCCAACCTCGCCCAACTACGTGGACCTCTCCTCGACCGACTGCAACATCAGATCGCGGTCACCGGAGATGCGATCCTGATCCGGCTAGCCGCCGAACTTGAGGGATACGCCACCGGGCCGGGCGATTGCGAGTCGCGTTCGGAACTACTCGTGCCGGTCCACATCGACACTGCCGCAGGACAACTCAATCTGATGTCCATGACGACAATTTTCGGCGCGCCGCGCGATGTCACCGTCGCAGACCTCGCCATTGAGTCGTTCTATCCGGCTGACGAGAGGACGAAGGACCTGTTGGCGCGACACGATGCCCGATGATTCGGGTCAGCGCGGTCGTTCTCCGGAATTCGTCCGGCGCGGTGCTGACGGTCCGAAAACGCGGTACCCAGCGATTCATGTTTCCGGGCGGAAAGCCCGAATCTGGCGAGACTGCGCTTGAGACCGCGATTCGAGAATGCGGTGAGGAACTGTGTCTGCAGCTCGATGCTCCTGACCTCGCCTTGTTGGGTGTCTTTCGGGCGGCAGCCGCCAATGAACCGGGACTCGACGTCGAGGCAACGGTTTTCACGTGTGCGGGCGTCGTCGAGTCGCGTCCGGGGACGATCACGCCGGCAGCTGAGATTGCCGAACTGCGGTGGCAATCGCTCGGCGACGCGCCGCTTCCTGATGACCTGGCCCCATTGCTCGCGAAATGCGTCTTTCCGCTGCTGACTTAGTCACTCGCACTCCCCGGTTGTCATCTGCAAGCCCGTGTACTAGCGTTCTTTATGAATTCGTCATATGAAATGCGATTCGTACCGGGTTGATAGGGGCCCCGTGTGAGAAGTGTTGATGCCGTGTCGTCCTCGCGTCGGTGGTGGACACGACGCACTGCGGCAATTGTGTTGGGGCTACTCATTATGGGAATAGTTGGTCTGGGCGTCGTGGCCGCGGTGGAGAACCATTCGCCGGCACAAGCGGGTACGGTTGCGCCGCCGCCGGTATTGCCAGATACGCCGGCGATACCGATCAGCGTGTGGCTGCTGGCCGGTGCGGCTGCCATCCTCCTTACCAGCCCGAGAGCAGTGCGGGCTTTCGCGATCGAACGGATCCATCGGCCCGGCGGTAGAGTCGGACAGGTGACTGAGCGGTCGGCGGCTGACTACCTCACAGTCGAGGAATTGAAGGCGATAGTCCCCGAACTCACTGACGACGATGCGAAAGCCACCATCGAACCGCTGAATAGGGCGATGAAAGACGGCGAGATCAATACGCCGCTGCGGCAGGCGGCGTTCCTTTCTCAACTCGCGGTCGAATCAGACCGGTGGCGGACTACCGAAGAGTATGCGAACGGCGATGCATACGAAGGCAGGGGCGATCTCGGTAACGAATGGCCAGGTGATGGTCCTCGTTTCAAAGGGAGGGGGTATATCCAGGTAACCGGCCGCGAGAACTACACGCAGATGAGTGGTGATCTCGGCGTGGACTTCGTGAGTGATCCTGAACTGGCGGCCGATCCCAAATACGCCTATCCGGTGTCTGTTTGGTACTGGAACAGCCGTGGTATCAATTCAGCCGCGGACGGTGGCGACATCGACTTGGTATCGCAGTTGGTCAACGGTGGCGAATACGGCAAAGCGCATAACATCGACGAACGAGTGGCGTATTTCGACCGCGGAAAGCGTGTGCTCTGCATGCAGTCATGAGATCAGTTGCGGGGGAAGCTAATACCTGCCAGCTCTTCTGACGATGACCACATTCGTGAAGCACTAGCATTGTCCCGCAACGGTTTCCACAACTTCTGTCGACCGGGTGGGCCGCCGGCATTTCCCGGCCAGCGAGGCCCGATGAAGTTGTCATCGCCAGATCCTCCGGTGGATGCGGCTACCAGTGCGGGCAGGCTGGCGCTGGCCACGGTGCCCACCACAATTCCGCGAGCGGAGAGCCATCGGATCATCCGGACATCGCGGGTGTCAGTCGAGCGGCCAACCTCCGGCCGAGCCGCGAGCAGATTGGACGGGGCGACGCCGGGGTGTGAGATATTGCTGGTGATTCCCCAATCGTTGGCGCGGCTGCGGCGATCGAGCTCGAGACCGAATAGCCCGCACGCGATCTTTGATTGCCGATACGACTTCATCCCGTCGTAGGACCGCTGCCAGTTCAGATCGTCCCAATTGATTGTGCCGCTGCGTGCGGCGATGCTCGTTTGCGTGACTATCCGCGCGTGACCGGCACGCAGCAGCGGAAGCAGATGGGCGGTGAGCGCGAAATGGCCCAAATGATTTGTCCCGAACTGCAATTCGAAACCGTCAGCGGTCGTCTGTCGATGTGGCGGGGTCATTACGCCCGCGTTGTTGATCAGGTAGTGCACTGGTGAGCCTTCGGTGCGCATGTACTCGCCGAAGGCAGCGACGGTCGCCAACGACGACAGGTCGAGCTCGCGCAGTTCGAGTTTGGCCGCGGGGTGAATGCCGGTGATGGTGGCGACGGCTACCTGTCCCTTGCGTGGGTTTCGCACCGGCATGATGACACGAGCCCCGGCACCGGCAAGTGATGCCGCGATATTGAGCCCGATGCCGTCGCTGGCGCCGGTCACCACCGCCAGCTTTCCGGTGAGGTTTCCGAGGGGTACGTCGTAGTGGGTTCGTCTCATGTCCACGACTCTTCACGAAGTTGCCAGTGCTATCCACGGACTGACGATCCGTGGATAGGTAGGCGGGGTCTGGGAGACAATGCTGACATGATTGATCGTGCCGGGCTTGCCGAGTTCCTTCGTGGACGCCGGGCGGTGTTGCAGCCGGAGGACGTCGGGCTTCCACGCGGGCAGCGCAGGCGAACCTCAGGTTTGCGGAGGGAAGAGGTTGCCGCCCTTTGTCATATGTCGACCGACTATTACGCGCGCTTGGAGCGTCAACGCGGTCCGCATCCCTCCGAACAGATGGTTGCGGCGATGGCGCAGGGCCTGCATCTCACGCGCGATGAACGTGATCATCTCTTCCTGCTTGCCGGGCATCAGCCGCCGACGCGGGCCCGAGATAGTGAGTTCATCAGTCCGGGAATGATGCGCATCTTCGACCGGCTGACCGACGACACCGCAGCCGAGATCGTGACCGAACTCGGTGAGACGTTGCGTCAGTCTCCGCTTGGTGTCGCGTTGGTCGGCGATCTCCTGCGGCACACCGGCCTGTCGCGAAGCATGGGCTACCGATGGTTCACCGACCCCGACTGCCGCGCGCTCTATCCACCAGATGACCACAACTTCTACTCCCGGATGTATGTCTCCGGGCTGCGGCGAGTCCTCACCCTGCGCGGCCCAGAATCTTCGGCCGCCGCACTCGCTGAATCGCTGAGGTCATCCAGCGACGAATTCTCCGAATTGTGGAAGGCGCACGAGGTTGGTGTAATGCCAAGGCAGATAAAGACATTCGTGCACCCCACCGTCGGATCGCTACAATTGAACTGCCAAATCTTGCTCGACCCGGAGCAGTCGAACTCGCTGCTGGTCTATACCGCCGCGCCGGGGAGCGAGAGTTACGAGAAGTTGCAACTGCTCTCAGTGGTCAGCGACCCTCGTTGAGGGTGCGTTCATAGTTGGCTCGTGATGCCGAATTCGCAATGGCGACAAGTTGATTGGGTACGGATCGGCGCAGCACCACATCCCGCAGGCGTTGCGGCAGAATGCCGGTGAGGGCGACCAGCGGACCAACCGAGGCCGGAACCCAGACCTGAAACCGGCGTCGACCGACCGCGTCGATCACAGCGTCGGCAATATCTGAGGGCTCCAGACGGCGGACCGATCCGGCCGATGTCCCAACTGCCAGTTCGGTTTCCACGACGGTCGGCATCACCACGGTCAGGATTACGCCGCTGCCACGTAGCTCCTCGCGAACCCCGGTGAGATAACCAAGCACGCCGTGTTTGGAAGCGGCATAGGTGGATTCGCCGGGAGGTGCGAGCCGCGATGCGGCCGATGCGATCGTGATGATCTGACCGCGACCACGTGCCCGCATTGCCGGGGCGGCCAACCGAACGCCCCGGATCACGCCGAGCAGGTTGACGGCGATCACCTTCTCGGCGGTCTCCGCGGGCTCGGCGTCGAATGGGCCGACCCACATGACTCCTGCGTTGTTGACCAAGACATCGATTGGCCCGAGGTCGGCCGCGACCGTGGCGAGGAAAGTCTTAAATGACTCTTCGTCGGTCACATCCAACGGATATTGCCGAACCGCGCCGACGGGTGTCAGAGGACCCAGTGACGCTTCCACGCCGATATCCCCGATCGCGACGCGCGCGCCGCGAGCGGCCAATTCCGTCGAAATCGCCTGTCCGATACCGCGCGCTCCGCCGGTCACCGCGACTACGGCGCCGGCGATGGGCGGCCTCGACCTGCTTCTCCGTGGAATACGCACAGGTCCATCTTTGATGCCGAAGCGGTGGCGACGCAAACGGGGTCGCCGCAAAGGCGGTAATGACAATCGTTATCATTAAGGAATGAGCCTTTCACACGCCGCCCTGCCCGTGACAGTCCTATCTGGTTTCCTCGGCGCGGGTAAGACGACGATGCTCAATCACATCCTGGCCAACCGCGAGGGGCTGCGGGTCGCAGTCATCGTCAACGATATGAGTGAAGTCAACATCGACGCCTCGCTCGTTGACCTCGGCGGATTCGACCGGACCGAGGAGAAATTGGTCGAACTCACCAACGGGTGTATCTGCTGTACCTTGCGCGAGGACTTGCATGAGGCGGTGGGAAGTATTGCCGCCCAGACCGATTCCGACGGCAACCGGCGCTTTGACTACCTCGTCATCGAATCAACTGGTATCTCGGAGCCGATGCCGGTCGCCGCAACTTTCGATTGGGAATTCGATGACGGTACACGGCGTTTGGGTGACGTCGCGCGTCTGGACACCATGGTCACCCTCGTGGATTGCTCCACCTTTTTGTCCGAGGTGGTCCGGGGAGAAGGACTTGCCGAACGTGACCTCGCGGCAGGTGACGGGGATCAGCGCTCGATCTCGGACCTTCTCGTTGATCAGGTCGAGTTCGCCGACGTCGTGGTGCTGACAAAGACCGATCTCGTCTCCGCCGCGGTGCGTGGGGCGGTCCAGGCGATGGTGCGTCGGCTCAATCCGCGTGCACGGCTCGTCGATGTTGTGCGAGGTGACATTCGGATCGCGGAGGTCATCGGGACGGGCCGGTTCGATCATGAAGCCGCCGCGTCTATCGCTGGCTGGGATGACGAAGTGCTCGGCAGTGGGCATATTCCGGAGACCGAGGAGTATTCGATCTCGTCGGTTACCTATCGCAGTGATCGCCCATTTCACGCTAGACGACTTAGTGATTCCCTCGCCGAGCTTGGAACGGTGTTGCGCAGCAAGGGATTCTGCTGGATCGCGAGCCGGCCGGAGTTCGCAGCGGTGTGGTCACAGGCCGGGCCGAACCTGACTATCGAGCCGGCCGCGTATTGGACACAGCTGACCGGTGCGCCGATGCAGGAGTTGGTCTTCATTGGTGTGCGGCTTAACCATGATCGGGTGCGCGACTTGCTCGATGCGGCCACTTTGACCGACAGTGAAGTTGCGGCGGGACCGGCGCAGTGGGTGAAGTTCGACGATCCGCTGCCGAGATGGACTGTGTCGCATCAGCATTGAGGTCGTGGTCGCGGGTCTCGATACACCTCGTCGCTAGCGCTCCTCGGCACTCGACCAGCGGAGTTGTTGCGGGTCTCGATCGTCTCGACCAGCGGGGTTGTTGCGGGGGTCTCGATCGATTCGACCAGCCATTATCCGTTGGTCGAGTGCCCGGCGAGGCGCTAGCCGAGTTGGGTGTATCGAGATCCGGCGACCCCGAATTCTCGTGTGGTCACACGACATTGGGTCCACTTGCAATATGGGCCCTATTTTGACGGCGGTGCGGTGATGGGTTTCACGAGTTCGGTGAAGTCGCCCTCCCACCGGACCCCTTCGATGGTCAATGTGGCATCGGAGAGCTCGTCCCATTTTCTGTCGAACTGCCACGCCACCTTGCCTTCGAAGCCCGGCGAAAGGCCCTCGTGGGGCAGCACATCCGAGGCGGGTGCCCGCTCGTTCCCGACTGTGAAATACGCCCGCTCCCTATTCAACTTATATGCGGATTCGGACTGGTTACGAAGAGTCGCGACAATGTAGGACTGGTCCATGTAGTTCTCGTCCCCTCCGTATGTCAGCCAGGCGAGAGAGACGGTAACTCCTGGCGCCACCTCTCGTGGCTCTTTGCTGAGTGCGGGCAACACGCTCCCAGATTCGCCGGACCCATCGGTCCTCGTATCGTCGTTGTTGCCGCAAGATGCGATGGATACACACATTGCCAGCACGATCCCCAACAGTATGGCCCTACGTGCCATGTTGTACCTCCCCGCCGATCTTCTCTCTCGCCTACTGCGAATACACAATCAAGATGCACCTACGGCGCAATCACAACAGCCCACGTGACTTCAACGTCAGGTAGTGGTCCGCCAGCGCTGGTGGCAGCTTCTCCGGTACCGCGTCGATCACATCAACGCCGAGCCGTCCGACGGCGCTGGCCATCCGCTCACGCTGTTCGATGGATCGTGCCGCCGCCGCTGCGTCAAAAGTTGACTTGGTATCACCGCGTTCGGCGACCATCGCCGGCAACGCTGGATCGGAAACTGATCCGATGACAACTCGGTACCGCTGTGCCAGCACTGCGAGGGTTGGCAGCAGCGACTCTTCGATCGCGGCCGGTTCCAACGGGGTAAGCAGCACCAGCAATGCTCGCTGTTTGCTCAACCGCGCCACCTCGGCGCCGAGCAGCGGCCAATCCGCTTCCAGTAGAGTCGGTTCCAGTGAGGACATCGCATTCACCAGATTGCTCAGCAGGTCGATGCCCTTGGTGGAAGTCACCCGGCGATGAATCCGGCGATCGCCGGCGATCAAGTCAACTCGGTCGCCAGCATGTGCGGCCAACGCCGCCAGTAGCAGTGCCGCGTCCATCGCCGAATCGAGGCGGGGGACGTCTTCGACGCGGCCCGCCGACGTCCGCGAGGTATCAAGCACGATCATGATGTGCCGGTCCTTCTCGGGCTGCCACGTCCGCACGACCGTTGACCGACGTCGGGCGGTCGCCCGCCAGTCGATGCTGCGTACGTCATCGCCTTCGACGTAGTCGCGCAGCGAATCGAATTCGGTGCCCTGACCGCGGATACGCACCGCGGAACGGCCGTCAAGCTGCCGAAGCCGCGCCAGTCGAGAAGGTAGATGTTTACGCGAATCAAAGGGAGGCAGCGCCCGCACCTGTCCCGGAACGAACTGAGAGCGTTGCCGGCCAGCGATGCCGAGGGGTCCGCGCCGACGCACCGTCACCCGGATTGCTAGTCGATCACCACGCCTGGTCGGTAGCAGATCGGTTGTCACCGAACGCCGTTCGCCGCCGGGGATGCGAAGCCGATGGCGCACCGAGGTCGCACCCGCCGACGGTTGCCAGGCGTCGCGTAGTTCGCCCCGAAAGACCCGGGTGCCGATATTGGTAACAAACAGCGTCGACGTTGTGGAGTCGCCCAGCCGGATCGGATCCGACGCCGAACGTCCGATCATCAGTACCGTCGTCCGTCCGGCGCACAGAACGTCGATGAACACCACCGCGAGGCAGAGTAGGAACCACCCGACCACGACGTAGTACTCCGGGTGCACAATCGTCGGAATCGCCCCTACCGCAACGAGTCCGAGCAATCGGCCGGTGACGTACATCAGCGCGGTACGGGCACGGAGTTAATGGCGGCGTCGAGAACGGTCGAGACCGCGACTCCCTCCAACTCAGCTTCTGGACGAAGCGAAAGACGATGCGCCAGAGTCGATTGTGCCAGCGCCTTGACGTCGTCGGGTGTGACAAAGGTGCGTCCGTTGAGCCAGGCCCACGCCCGACTGGTGGCCATCAGGGCGGTTGCGCCACGGGGGCTCACGCCAAGTGCGAGCGAAGGCGATACCCGGGTCGCCCGGGCGATGTCGACGATGTAGGCGAGGACAGCGGGTGCGATCGACACCTGGCGTACCGCAGTGGCACCAGCCACGATATCGGCTCCCGACGCCACCGGACGCACACCAGCGCCGGCGAGATCGCGAGGATCGAAACCGGCAGCATGTCTCGCCAATACGGTGATCTCGTCATCGCGGGGCGGCAGCGGCAGGGTGACCTTTAAAAGGAAACGGTCGAGTTGCGCCTCGGGCAGTGGGTAGGTGCCTTCATATTCCACCGGGTTCTGCGTGGCGGCAACAAGAAACGGTGCGGGCAATGGCCGCGGAATTCCGTCGACTGATACCTGTCGCTCCTCCATTGCCTCCAGCAGTGATGCCTGCGTCTTCGGCGGTGTCCGGTTAATCTCGTCGGCGAGGAGGAGATTGGTGAACACCGGACCCGGCCGGAAGGTGAACTCCGATGTCGCGTTGTCGTATACGAGTGACCCGGTGACGTCGCCGGGCATCAGATCCGGCGTGAACTGAACGCGTTTGGTGTCCACGGCAAGTGCCGCCGCCATACTGCGGACCAGCAGGGTCTTGGCGACGCCGGGTACGCCTTCGAGCAGAATGTGTCCGCGGCAAAGCAGCGAGATCAGGATGCCGGCGACAGCGGCATCTTGTCCGACAACGGTTTTGGCGACCTCGGCGCGAACTCGGGTCAATGCGTCGCGTGCCGTTTCGGGAGTCGACGGCGGCTGTGCGGGAGGTGCTTCTTTGGACAGATCAGTCATAGCGTCGGTGAACTTCCTCTTCGATACGTGACAGGTCATTGGCGAACTGGAGCAACTGGTCCTCGGTGGTGGGCAGCGGTCCATCGAGCAGGGCAATCAAATATCCGCGATCGGAACCCGAAGCAGTTGCGGCGGAGTCGATTACGTCGCCGAGTTCTGACTGCGCGGGCAGGCCGAGAGATTTGGTGATGCGCCGGATCGTATGGTCGCGGAGTCGAGACGCCGCACGCGCGGCATCGCCCGCCCGGTGGTATAGGCGTCCGCGCGCTTGGGTGGTCTCGATAGCCTTGACGACCGCGGGTAGCGGCTCGACGACGAGTTTGCCGAATCGTCTTCCGCGCCAGAACATTGCGGCGAGTAGCGCGACGAATGACAGTGCGATTAGTGGGCCGATGGCGCGTGGAATATCTGACGGGCCCGTCGACTGGCTGGGTGGGATGTCCTTATCCGACGGGATGTACCAGAGCAAGCGGTCGTGCCCACCGAGCATCCGGACTGCGACGCCTGCGTTGTCCAGGCGCGTGATCTGTGCGTTCGTGAACTGTTCCCCGCTCGCGACAACCACCTCGGGCAGCGGGCTGATCGCTTGGAGCACAAGCACATTCGATGCGCCGGTGCCATCGGCATCCGGCGACGTCTTGAAACACGACGTCGTCGGCGTATACGGCACGGTCGGCGTATACGCCGACGGGCTGGCGGTCATCATGTCCGACGCCGCGATGCCGAACACATCGCAACCGGCGCGCACGGAGGTCGTAATCGACGTTGAGCCCCAATCGGAGGTGACCGGCAGCGAAAGCGCTGACAGCGTCGACGCCTTCGGATCAAGCAACACCAATCGAGCGGCGCCGCGAACCTGCTCGCGAAGTTTGTCCGCGGTGTAGGTGCTGAGCGGGTCGGCTCCCGCGACCACAACCGTGGTATTCGCGTCGGGGCGATCCGCATCAAGCAATTGAGTCTGGCTACGCACGATTTCCACGTCAACCCCGTGCGATGCGATCACTCGGGCTAACGCTTGCGCTCCGCCGTTGCCGGGGTTTTTCGGATCGAGCGGCTCGGAATTCGCGTTGCCGACCTTATTCGCGGCCGAGGATATCGCCAACGCCAGCGCCCCGCCGAGGATAAGCAATACCACCACGCCCAGCGAGACGAACAGGAGGCGATGCCGCGACTTGCCGGGTGCCTGCGCAGGTACGGTCATCGAACGTTTTCCCGGATCGGCGGGAGGCTCGGTGCCGTCGGCGCGACGTCGTCGGACAGTCGCGGCTTGGTTGCCTTGAGCTTCTTGTCGAGTGCCTGCAGGCGGAGCGCATTGTCGTGTGTAGCCGGAACGTCCCCATAGGCGATGTCGTCGAAAACATCTGCGCTGCTCAATAATTCGTCAATCAACGCCGGGAACGAAGCGGTGAGCCGGAAGGCGATTTCGTGTGCGGTCAGCGAGGCCGCGCGAGTCAGTAGGGTACGTTCTACCGATTCCTGGGCGATCGCTCGCATACTGCAGATAACGCTGCGATAGAAGTCACCTTCGCTGAGCGCTTGCGCTGCGAGCTCTCGATGTTGTGCCGCAGTCAGTTTCGATTTGCCGAGCACTGCGCGATCGGCTGCTGACGGATCGTGGGCACGTCGGTTTCGACGCAGTCGGGTCACCAGATATACGGTGCCAGCAAGGAGTACCAGGGCGATCGCGATGGATACAACCAACGGAATGGGCCCGGCGTCACCGTCGAAAATATTGCTGAAAGCGTCGCCGAACCATCGTCCGATTGAATCGGTTATTCGGTCCCACCAGCTGGGCTCTGGGTTGTAAGCACCCTTGCGCAACTCGTCTTCCAGCCAACGTCGTGCTTCGTCATTGTTCGGATCGAGGCCAACGGCGAGATAGTGCGGGCCAATCATCGGTTGCCCTTCGGCGAGTCGGCCGATGCGGCGATCAACGTGATGTCGAAGCCCTCCAAGCGAATTCGGGTGTCGGTGTAGAGGAGGGTAACGGTCGTGGCGAGGAAGGGCAGGGTGATGAAGTCGGCAACGGCGCTCAGGATCGTCGAGGTCGCGAGCTTCGTTGTCGTGGCAGATGCGCCGCCGGCCACCTCCTCGGTGACACTGCCGACGAATTCGGCGGGCGAGGTGATCACCGACCCTGCGATCCCGATGATTAGCCCCACCAGCAGCAGAATGCCGAAGACTCGCCAAAAGACCGGCCGCACAAGGGCTACAGATCGACGCAATGAGTCAATCGGTCCGAGTTTTTCGAGAACGGTGATCGGCAGGGCGAAGGCGATGAATGTCGTTACGACGGTTAGCGCGACCACCGCGATAAGGATGACGAGCAGGCCGAGCACGGCCAGTGCGGAGGTCGACGCGGCTCCGGCGGTCGCGAAGATCGCAGTCACGAGCATGAGTGGCACCGTGATGATGACGAACTCGATAGCGCCGACGGCGAGGACCGCGGGTATCCGCGGCGCGAGACGTTCCCAACACCGACTAAGCGGCGGGTAACGGCCCTCGACGGCTCGACTGGTCGGATAGGCCAGTGCGCCGGTGAGAATCGAGGTGAGCACGACCGACGCCGCGATGCTGAGCGTGGTGATTCCCCCCAGCGCTGCCACGACGTTGTCGTCGTCGAGGCTGACGGCGTCCATCAAGACCGATCCCAGCAGCGTGATCAGCGCGCTGGCGACGGCGATGACAGCCGAAATGGCCGCAACGGCACGCAAGTTCGTCGTGATCGCTGTCAATGCACCGCCAAGGATGTCGCCAAGGCCCAGTGGCCGCAGCGGGATGATTCCGGGCTTGTGTGCGACGAGAGGATTGGCGTAGGTCGGTGGGGGCCGGTAGCCGTAGATCTCCGCGGGGTGAGCGAGTCCGTAGTCGACGGCGTCGGACACAGGGTCGACGGGCGCCCATCCCGGCGGGATACCCGATTCCAGCGGGTGCATAGCGGGTCCGGCGCTTGGCGCAATCCACGGTTGCACGGGGTTGGGATCGCCCTGGGCGGGCGGGTCAACGTCGGTCATGTCGGGTGCGCCCCCTCGTGGGTGAGTCGATCGCGAGCGCACATGCATGCCGCGACTGAATTTCTTGATTGTGAACCTATCAAAAACTACGGTCCCTGCTGCTAATCTCGCACTAGAACACGTTCTAGAAATGCGCGCCTCGAGTGCGCCCGACTGAAGAGGAATCCGCAGATGACAGTGGAACAAGAGACATTGACCGACAAGATGAGCGCGGCCGTCGATGCGTACGTCGAACGACTGACCGCCGGAAACGCGGAACGAATCGTCGAGCTCTACGCCGACGGCGCGACGGTCGAAGATCCGATCGGAACCGATGTGCGAACCACCCGCGAGCAACTGCTGGAGTTCTACACCATCATTCAGAACCTCGACGACCGCAAGGCGACGCTCAAGTGGAAGAAGGTGGCCGGCGACACCGCTGTCTTCGAGTTCACGCTTGTAACTCATACGGCGGGTATGGCATTCGAGATCACGCCGGTGGACATCATGGTGTTCAACGAGGAGGGAAAGATCGTGTCGATGCGCGCGGTGTGGGCCCAGGACGATCTGAAGGCGTTGTAGGGCCGTTATCGCCCAGTCGGCCGCAACACGATCTCCTCCGGATGTGCATCGGCCGGCGTAGTTATCGCATGAGCGACCGCCGCGGCGACCGTCGACGGCTTGAGAAATTGTTCTGGTGAGTAGTCGCGACCTTCAATTGCCACGATGTCTTGCTGCATCTCGGTATCGATCCGACCGGGGAAGACCGAGGTGACGCGCAACGTAGACTCCTCGAGTCGCAGAGCATCAGCGAGCGCCTTTAACCCGAATTTGCTTGCGGCATAAGGAGCCCAGCCGGCGTTCGCACGACGCCCGGCTCCCGAATTGATGAATACGACATGTCCTGACGCCTCGCGTAGTGCGGGCAGTAGCAGACGGGTAAGTTCTGCTGCCGCAACGAGATTCACTTCCAGGAGATACCGCCACTCATCGACGGGCGTCGTCTCGATCGGCTCGAGGCTGCTTGCGACACCGGCATTGTGCACCAGGACGTCAAGGCTGGCGATCGCTTCGGTGGCCGCCTCGACGTCGTCGTAGTCGGTCAGGTCGACGGCGAAGGTGCTTGCGCCGTCCAATTCGATTGCCAGCGAATCCAATTCGGCTGACGGGCGGCCACCGAGCAGAAGGTCGTGGGTTGGGGCCAGGGCGCGGGCGATCTCTGCGCCCAGGCCCCTGCTGGCTCCGGTGATAAGTGCGGTCGGCATGGCAGCAGCCTACCGTCGATCAGTATTCCTCAGCTCCGACGAGTGCTGCCTCCGGCTCGACGTCGGGCGCGGATGCGGCCTCGTTGCGAACCATGCTCACCGATCCGATGGCGACCACGCAGTACGCGGCGGCGAACCAGAACGGGGCGGCCGTCGAACCGAACCACTCGGCGAGGTAGGACACCAGTACCGCCGCTACTGCGGCGCCCATCCAGCGCAGGAAGCTGTACCCGGCGCTGGCGACCGATCGAGGTGTGTCGCCGGTAGCCATCGCCACGCTGGTGAACAGCGTGTTGAGTACACCCGATGGGATGCCGGAGGCGATTACGGCGAAGCCGATCAGCGGAACCGACCCTTCCAGGGTGCCGATCGCGGCGATAGCCATCACGATGCCGTAGGCGCCGATCGCTGCGATCACGCCGTTCTTCTGGCCGAGGCGTTCGGCGGCGCGGGGCGCGAGGAAGACGCCGGAGAGCGCGGTCAGCAAGCCCCAGCCGAAGAAGATCATGCCGGCGTAGATCGGGCGTAGATTCATCGCGAATGGTGACCATGCGATGACGGTGAACAATGCGCCGGTATAGAAGGCTGAGCCGATCGAGGTCATCAGCAGGGTGTGATTGCGCAGTGCCTTCAGCGGGTCGGTGATCTTCACCGGGGCTCGGGTATAGCGCGGTGCGTCTTTGGGAAGCATTGCGGCACAGAGAATCGCGCCGATGAGCATCAGGATCGCGGTACCGGCGAACGGAGCGCGCCAGGTCCACTCCCCCAATACCGCGCCCAATAGTGGGCCAATGGCGAGGCCAGCGCCGAGTGCCGCCTCATAGAGCAGGATGGCGCCGGATTGATGTCCTTTGGCGGCGCCGACAATAAATGCCAATGCGGTGGCCATGAACAACGCGTTACCCATACCCCACAGCACACGCAATGCGATGAGGGTGTTGATGTCACCGGCCAGTGAGCTGATTCCGGCCGCGACGACAATCAGCACCAAGCCTGACGTTAATGTGCGCTTCGGGCCGAACCGGGCAGCTGCCCAACCGGTGATCAGCATCGCGATCACCTGTACGCCCATATAGACACCGAACAGCAGGGTCAGTTTGCTCGGCGGCGCGTTCAGCGCCTCGGCGATTGATTTGAGGATAGGGTCGACCAACCCGATTCCCATGAACGCGATGACCGCCGCGAACGCGGTGATCCACACCGTGCGGGGTTGTTCGCGCATCACCGACATAAGAGACGGATGCGTATCGTGGCTACCTGCTGGACCGGACGCTGACGCCACTGCTTCGTCGCTGTTGAGCACGACTACCTTCTTTCAAACTTAGATCGGCTCGCTCAGAGCTCTTCGACCTTCTTGTGCAATTCCTTGAGGGCCCCGGTCGCGTTGGCGAGAGCGGCTCGATGGTCATCACTGAGTCCCGACAGGGCCGCGGTTACGGCGTCGTCGCGCTCGGCGCGGACCCGTTCCAGGACCTGATGCCCGCGTGCGGTGAGTTCGATCACGACCGCGCGCCGATCGGTGGGATCGGCGCGGCGGGTGACCAGTTCTGATCGGATCAGGCCGTCGACCAGGCTGGTCGCGGTAGGCATCCGAATCGATTCGCGCTCGGCCAGTTCGCCCATGCGCATCGCGCCGTGGTCGACGAGGGTCGCCAGGGCGGACGCCTGCGCTGCGGTGTACTCGGTGATGGGAGTGTGGCGTCGCAACGACAGATAGAGGCGAGTGAGCACGGGGCGCAGCTCGGCGGCGAGTTCAGCATTGTCAACGGACACCTAGTAAACCTAATACTTAGGTACTCGAAGTATCAACCAAGTGTGAGAGACCTAACCCCTACATGCGAGGGAGAATTAGAAGCGGCCGCCGGTTCCGATGCGGCCGGCCGTGCCGCTGCCGCCGAATGAGCCCGGCGAGCGACCACCGCTGCTGAAGCCGCCGCCGTAACTATTCGAGGCTCCGCGAAGGAAACTGTCCACCAGCACGCCGGCCAATACCGCTCCCGCTGTCGACGAGTTGGAGGACAGATTCGTCGACTCGGCCTGCTGCCACGACACGACGTCGGCTTGTGCGGCCATCAGTGCCTGATCGGCGAGGCTGCCGGACTGTCGGGCCAATTCGATGGCTCGCGTTACCCCGTCGGGGCTGCCGTCGGCCGAGCTCTGCTGAGCTTGTTCGAGTAACCGCTGCGCCTCCGACAGTCGAGTGCGCCCCGTCGCCTGGACCGCACCGCGCCTGGTGTTTACGAAATCGCTTGCCGCCGAGACCTTTGCCGACGCTGCAGTCAGTGATGCGGCCAATAACTCGGTGCGGCGGACGCGTTCGGAGGATCGCTGACGAGCTGACGCCAACGTCGAATCGAGCACCGCGTCGGCCTGGACCAGGGTGGTGAAAGATCCGAGTAGGTCGTTGACCGCGTTCGTTCGGGCCGACGTCACCGCGGACTGGGCTCCGGCAAGTGCTTCGGTGAGGTCGGCGGCGCCATCGCCACTCGCGGCCAACGCTTGAGCCTCGGAGATCTCGCCTTCGACTTCGGCGATCAGCGCTGGGAGCTGCGTGCGGGCCGCGCGAAGGTTGCCTTCGGCGTTGGTGATCGCATCGAGTAGGCGGTTCGCCTGGGCGAGCGCGCCCTCTGTCGATCGGATCGCGGCCACCGCCGGACCTTGATTTCCGACAGGTTGAGCGATGGCCTCGCGACCCTGGTCGGCACTGTCGTCGGCGAATTCCAATTGTTCGGCGGCGAGCTCGATGTTGTGAGCGATCGACACGAGGGCGTCGGCACCGTATTTGGCGGTGAGGTCGGCAAAGAGCGGTGCGGCCTGTTCCAATCGTGCCCGGCCCGCGACCAATTCGCGAGTGAGTTCGTCGAACCGGGTGTCGGCGTTGATCAGCAGATTGCGCATCTCGTCGAAGTTCGCAGCCTGTTCGTCGAGTGCTGCGTCGACGTCGGTACAGATGGTAATGATCTGCACCAGCATCGAGCGGCGTTCATCATCCGATTCTTCGATGGCGTCGTCGAGTCGCTGACGCAACGCGAAACAGGTGGCAAGACCGGTGCGGGCTTGGTCAACCGCAGTGCGGAAGGGGGTGGTGTCGACAGCACCGAACTCGCTCTCGGCCAATGCGAGTTCTTCGGCACTGGTGGCGACGGCGTTATCGGTGTCGGTGAGAACCTCTTTGGACCACGGATCCAGGACACTGAGGGGCTGGGCGGAGAGTTGATCGACGGTCAGTTCCTCATCCGCGTCGCGGAGTGCGTCTACGGCCGCGTCGTTCTTGCGGCGCCGATTACGCCGCGAGTACAACACGGCGCCACCGCCGCCGAGGATCGCCAAGCCGCCGATGGCTCCGCCGACGATCAGTCCGGTATGCGAGGGTTGCAGTTGAGCGGCGATGCCATCTGTCGTCGCGATGCCAGCCTGGGCCCAATTGCCTTGGCGCAGTTGAGGTTGCACATAGTCAGTACTGATCTTCCGTAAGGCGTCGACGTCGAGGCCGGTGATCTTGCCGGGGGCATTGAGGTAGTAGGCGCGCGCATCGGTCGCGACTGCCAGTAACACGTCGCTGTCGCCCAGGTCGCTGATCGACGCGGTCTGCTCGGCCCACTGCTGTGCGGACAGTGTCCCGAAGTCGTGCACATAGACCACCCACAACTGAACTTGTTCATCGTTGTAGAGAGTGTCGATCGCGGACTGGAGGTCGATGCGTTGAGCGGTGGTCAGGGCGTTTGCGGTGTCGAGAACCTGCTGGGGGAGTCGGGTGGGTTGTTCAGCATGCGCGGGCCCCGCACCCACGATGACCAGGGCCGCGAGAAACGCCAACACGGTTGCGGCGAACAATCGCCGTAGCGAAGAGAGAAACGGCAGACCCGTGCGCAAACCCATGTGGTCAATCTAGCGGTTGGGCTGTGCCCATTCACCCGTGCCGCGCTAACGATCAGAACTTTCTCAGTACCGCCCGCGCGGCGTTGTATCCGCTCATGCCATGAGCCCCGCCGCCGGGCGGCGTGGCCGACGAACACAGATAAACACCGTCCACCGGCGTCGCATACGGATTGGGTGATGCCACCGGACGCGCTAGCAGCTGTCTGAAATCGCTTGCACCACAGCCAATATCACCGCCAACGAGATTGGGATTGTAGCGACTGTAGTCGGCGGCGGTGGTGACCCGCGACGCCAGCACCACATCGCCGAAACCCGGTGCGCACCGCTCGATCTCGGCGGTCATGACATCGCCCATATCGACGTCGGAGCCATGCGGCACATGGCAGTACGCCCAGGCCACCTGCCGTCCGGTGGCCGCCCGCGTCGGATCGACGCGTGTCGGCTCGCCGCCCAGCAGCCACGGTCGAGTCGGATGCCGGCCCGCGGCGACGTCGGCTTCGGTTGCGGCAATCGCCGCGTATGAGGGCGCCAGATGAAATGTCGCGGTCCGCGCCAGGTCGGGGGAGTTCCACGGAATGGGCTCGGCGAGTAGATAGTCGATCTTGCAGACACCCGGCCCGTACCGGTATTTGCCCAGGCGTCGACGATATCGGGCCGGTAGGCGGTCCCCGAGAATTGTCGCCAGCGCGGTAGGGGAGGTGTCGAACAGTATTGCGGTAGACGCCGGGAGTTTCGCGAATGTCGTTACTTGCCAACCTGTTTCGATCTGACCGCCCAAGGCGACCAGTTGGCGCGCCAGCGCATTGGCAATCGCCTGGGATCCGCCACGCGCCACCGGCCAGCCGGCTCCCGACGCCGCAGCGGCGAGCAGTAGGCCCGGCGCCGCGGACGCGAGTGAACCAGTTGGCCGCATCCCGTGCGCCGCGACGGCCGCGAACACGGCGCGTGTGCGCGAATCGGCGAATGTCCGAGTCAGCAGATCCGTCGAACAGAGTGCACGAGGGCCGAACGAGAGCCACGCACCCGGATGGTCGGGAACCCGCAGAGGTTGGAGGACTTCGGCGATCAGTCGCGCGGGATCGCGACCGAGCGGTCCCAATACCCGGCGCCAGGAGGTGGCGTCATCGCCGAGATTATCCAGGGTCTGCTCCCACGATCGCTCGATGCTGAGCGCGTCGCCGTCATCGAAGACGTGGGCGAAGGAGACTTCAGGAGTCACCCACTGAAGACCCCAGTCGGTCAGCTCAGACCATGCGGGCGAAAGTCGGCCCAACGGGTGAACGGCGGCGCACACATCGTGGACGGTGCCGGATTCGAACAGCTCAGCCGAACGCAGGCCGCCACCGATCTGGTCGGCAGCTTCGATGACGAGTACCGACCAGCCCGCTTTCGCCAGGGTTACCGCGGCCGTCAGTCCGTTGGGACCCGAGCCGACGACGACCGCGGACGGCCGCCCGGTCAGCTGGCGTTTCGTTGATCGCGCCACTTACACAGCGCCTCGATCAAGGTCAGGTCGTAGTCGGGTCCGCCGACGCCGACCGTCAGCAGCGATACGCCTTCGTCGGCGAGGGCGTCGGCGCGCCGCAGCACATCATTGACGCTGTCGGTATGGACGCCCGCGCCAGTCGAACGCTCGATGGTGGCCGGGTCACGTTCGATCGCGGCGCAATGCTCGGCCAGGATCGCCGACTTGCGTCGGTATTCGTCCACGTCGAGGAAGGAATGCCAGATGGTGCCGTGTTTGGCGACCAGCTTCAAAGTCTTCTTCTCGCCCGCGCCGCCGATGAGTACCGGGATGTCGCGGGTAGGAGCCGGATTGAGTTTCGCCAACCTATTCTCGATCCGGGGCAGGGCCTCGGCGAGTTCGTTCAAACGTGAACCAGCAGTACCGAATTCGTAGCCGTACTGCTCGTAGTCCTTCTCAAACCATCCGGATCCGATACCGAGGATCAGTCGGCCGTCGCTGATGTGGTCGACGGTACGGGCCATATCGGCCAGCAACTCCGGGTTGCGGTAGGAGTTACACGTCACCAGCGCGCCGATCTCGACGCGAGTCGTCTGCTCGGCCCATGCGCCGAGCATGGTCCAGCATTCGTAATGCGCGCCGTCGGCATCACCGTAGAGGGGATAGAAGTGATCCCAGTTGAACGCGACGTCGACGCCGAGGTCCTCGGCACGGCGCACCGCGTCTCGGATCAGCGAATACTGCGGGGAATGCTGGGGTTGAAGTTGCACACCGATGCGAATGGGGAAGGCCATGACATCCAGTGTGCCGGGTAAACGTGAACTGTGCGACAACACCAACGTGCGTGCCGTTGTCAACGGGTTGCGATGTTCGAATCCGGCACCTGCTTGGGCCTTGTGTCGTGCGGGTGTGCGCGATAGTAAATTTTCTCACGCCAGTTCGGACTGGCAGTTGTTATGGGGTTCACAATTACAAGAGGTCGGGGATGTACCGACTGGCGCCAACAGCTGCAGGGCCTGGCGACTAGCCGAGCCAAAGCCGCTGCGGGAGAAGACCAATGACTAAACGGATTTCTGATGACGCTCGAGCGGGGATGCACGCATGCGGCCACCGGCATTTGAGCTCGTGGTTAGTCTCATGGGCATGCTGACCGCGTGGGCCGATGAGAGTGGATCACGCCCAGACTTGGACCCGGGCGTGTATCTGATGGCGGCGGCGCTCTGTGAAGAAGACGATGTCCTTGAGCTCCGTAAGACCATGGAGGGGCTACGGATTGGGGAACCCAAGGTCCATTGGCACGGGAGTCAGCATGAACGTCGCGTCGCACTGGTGCGCGCTGTGGCAGAGCTCCCGGTCACCAGCTTCGTGGTAGTCCACATCGAAGCTGGTGCCAACGACCGCCGGCACCGCCGCAAATGCATGGAGTTTCTGCTGCCGCATCTGGCGCACATGCCCTGTTCCACCATCACTCTGGAATCGCGGGCCAGCTCGATGACAGTGACATGTCGACGTTGCAGATGCTGCGAGCTCAGCGGGCGGTGGAGTCGACACTGCGAATTGAACACGCGGTTGGCCGTATCGAGCCAGCATTGTGGCCGCGGACATCGTCTGCGGCGCCGTCGTCCAAGACCGGGTAGGCAACACCGAATATTTGGATGCCCTAGGTCAGGCTGTCGAGCTGCACACCATCTGACCTTGGAAAGGCCGCGAGCCACAGGCCTCGTCGTCCGGCGAGTAATCCTGTGGCTCACTTCCAGACCCACCTCAATGGGCTGGCTATAGCCAAATAGTACGTTCCCGGTCGCGTCCACGCAATCGCGGACTGACCTGTTTGGGCCCTTGCGATGTTTCGGCTGGGTGGGCGGACTAGTTGGCTGTGAGGACTGGCTAGCGGTCGTCGGTGTCGGCGGAATTGGGGTACCACTGGGGCACAGCCGGTCATCAGTTCGCCGTCGAAGTCCCCAAAGTCTCGCGGCGGCGCGATGGGCCACGGTTGAGGAAGGACCCTCGGTATTCGGTTACTCGGACGTTCGCCGATGGAACGGTGGCTACCGTGGTCGCCCTATTGAAGGACGAGGCAATCAAACTTGGCCTCGGAACCAACCAATCCCTGTGCAACTACAGACTGCGGCTGCCGAGTCTGTCGTCCACCATGCTCGAGAAGCCGACGCCGCACACGAACTCCAGCCGGGGCTGCTCTTCAGAGCGTTCACAATTAATGACACCGACGTCGTGATCGCCGCAGGCAACGTCCTCGACCCTGTGGGATTCGACGGCGGAGACGCCGGTGGTCGAGTGTGATGACCGTCTCGACAGTCGCCGCCCCGGGTCATGCGTTCGTATTCCTCGGGTCTCCGATCAGTATTTCCGCGTGTACGATCCGTTTGCGTAGCGATGACCGAAGGAATCGCATTCATACTTGACGATCGTGAAACTGGCGGGAGCGGGTCGGAGGATGTTCGCGGTGCGGATCTTGCTGGTAGAGGATGACTCTGATGTCGCAGAAGAGTTGTCGACCGCGCTTCGGCGTCAGGGGGGCATCGTCTCGAGGGTGTCGGATGGACAGTCGGCGATCCGTGCTCATGGCGACGTCGACCTGATTCTTCTGGACCTGGGCCTGCCTGATCTCGATGGGCTCGAAGTGTGCCGACGTATTCGTCGGGTATCGACCGTGCCGATCATCGTGGTAAGCGCGAAGGTCGAGGAAATGGACCGGGTGCTCGCCCTCAAATCGGGAGCCGACGACTTTGTCAGCAAGCCGTACGGCTTCTGGGAACTCACCGCCCGCATCGAGTCCCTAATGCGAAGGGCCGGTACCGCGAGTACACCGCCTGTCGAGTCGAACAGCGCCGAGCGTCTCATCGAAGTGGGCCCAATCACCGTCGATCAACGGCAACGTCGGGTGCGTGTAGATGGTGCGGAAGTCGACCTGACGCGGATGGAATTCGACCTGCTGGTGGCTCTCCTCACCGATCCGGGAGCGGTATTCGACCGGGATCAGTTGGGGCGGGTGGTGTGGGGGTCCGACTGGGTCGGATCGTCTCGAGCCTTGGACGTTCACGTCAACGCACTGCGACGTAAACTGGGCAATGCTTCCTACATCGAGACCATTCGCGGCGTCGGATTTCGCGTCAAAGTAAGTGACTGACACGTGCGCAAGAGATATCTGATTGCCAACTTAAGTCTGGTTACCCTGATTATCGCGGTCCTCGGGATCCCATTCGCCATATTGACTGCTCAATATGAGTGGTCGGAGATGAAGAATGTCGGACAACTCGACCGCGCCTATTTGATCGCCCCGATTCTTCGACTCTCGAAGTCCGAGATGCCGCAAATGCCGACCATAGTTCGGGACTTCTCGTCGAATCACGGTGCCGCGGTGTCGGTATTCGACGACTCCGGCCACGTGGTGGTGAAGAGTGGACCCGACGCCGACAGATTCAGCGAAGAGACGAAATGGGCGGCACGTCGAGCGTTCGACGGAGAGAATGTAATCGAGCGGGGCAGCCTTCTACCCGATCCGGCCAAGCCGCTGGTCATCGCCCAGGAATGGCAGCTGGCAGATGGACATCACTACGCCTTCGTGATCGGAGTGCCGACCGCAGAGCTTCGCCGGACCATCGAACAGCGCTGGACCGTCCTCGGCCTGGCTACCGTATTCGCGCTGGCATGTACGGCAGCAATGGTGTGGGCCTTGTCGGTGTGGGCGCTTGGCCCGATTCGCCACGCGGAAACCGCGGTGCGCGCACTAGTCCGTGGGCAGGATGTGGAGCGGATATCGGTCCATCAGGGGCCTGTTGAACTGCGCACCCTGAACGCGCACGTGAATCGCCTCGCCGACACTGTCCACGCGCTGATCGAGCGGCAACGCTTTTTCCTTGCCGATGCCTCGCACCAACTGCGCAATCCCCTGGTGGCGCTCAGCCTTCGACTTGAGAATCTCGCCCCGCATATCGATGAAGCCGGCCAGGACAGTTATCGAAAGACGCTGGTAGATATTGATCGGCTTCGGGCGACTCTGTCCGAGATCATGGATATATCGATGGTGGTCAGCGAAGAGCAGAAGATCATCGAAATAGATCTTGCCTCGGTAGTAGAGGACCGAACGTCGAGCTGGATCGTCGTAGCCTGGGAACGGCATATCCGCATTCGCAAACCGAATGAGACAGGCCTCGTCGTCCTCACTCGGCCTGGTGCCCTGGAGCAGGCGCTGGATGTACTTCTCGACAATGCGATAAAGTTCAGCCCCTCGCATAGTGAGATCGTCGTCACAATCGATCCGGGTGACATATTTGTCGATATCCATGTTATTGACCTTGGGCCGGGAATGACCAGGGAAGACCGGGAGAAGGCGCAAACTCGGGGATGGCGACCGGAGTCGACCTACGGTGGAAGTGGCCTGGGACTCTCGATTGCCACGATGTTGGTGACGTCCTCCGGCGGTCAACTCGATCTACTGCCGGGCAAGGACGGAGTCGGCCTCGACGCGCGAATTCGCCTGGTCGTGCCGGCACAGGTAGTGCGATAGCCGACTGTCGCAGGGTGCGGGCGAGGCCATCGGCCCGCTGGCCGACAAGTAACTTATCAATTCCTTAACACTCTCTTGCCGATAGTCTGCCGCAACTTTGTCGCAGTGCTGTCGGCTTCTTTGCCATAGCTACCTTGTTTGGTCGTAGCGTTCTTCCTACGAAAGCAATCGTGGTTACACAAGGCGGGGAATCGCTCGCCGGAGTGCGACCGTCAATAGCCGACGTAATACCAGCGCCTCGCGATCCGTGCGCGCGTCCAGTCGTCGCATCGGTATCAGGAAGAGGGAATATTGTGAACGGAAGTAGTACGAGAACTATCGACAATAGAGTTGGCAAGGCACCCGGTATTGACCGCCCAACAATGCTCCTACTCGCCGTCGGAACAGGACTTTCGGTCGCGTGTCTGTATTACGCGCAGCCATTGTTGGAACTGATTCGTGGTGACCTTGGGCTGAGTACCTCCGGGGCAGGTTTGGTCGTCACCGCAACCCAGATCGGCTATGCGATCAGTCTGCTGTTCCTGGTTCCGCTCGGCGATCTATTCGAGCGGCGAATGCTCGTCACTTCCATGTGCATTTTGAGCGCGGTGGCGCTCGCGGTGATGGCGATCTCGCCCAACGCGGGGATCCTGTATACCGCCAGCGCGATCGTGGGCCTGTTCTCCACAACGGCCCAGATGCTGGTCGCGGTGGCAGCGGGTATGGCAGATCCGGAGACCCGCGGCAAAGTCGTCGGAACGGTGATGAGCGGACTCCTGCTCGGCATTCTGTTGGCCCGAACTGTTGCCGGTTACCTCGCCGAATTGGGTGGCTGGCGGACCGTGTTCTGGGTGGCGGCGGCCACGATGCTCATCCTCGCGGTGACACTGCGTAGCAGGCTGCCCCTACAACCGCCGAGCTCGGACCTGGGATACGGCGCGCTGCTCGTTTCGGTCGCCACTTTGTTCCGTGACGAGCGAGTCTTGCGCTTGCGGGCTCTATACGGCGGCTTGGCATTTGCGGGCTTCAGCGTTCTGTGGACTCCGATCGCGTTGATGCTCGCCGCATCGCCATACGAGTTCAGTGAGGGCACTATCGGCCTGTTTGGCCTGGCGGGAGTCGCCGGGGCGGTCGCAGCGTCGATGGCGGGCCGGCTCGCCGACCGCGGTGGCGCTCGGCTGGTGACCGGAATCTGCGGCGTCGTTTCCATCGTGATGTGGGTGCCAATGGGCTTCGGTAAGCATTCGTTGATCTTGCTGATCATCGGAATTATCGGCTTCGACCTGGCTTGCCAAGCGCTACACATCACCAACCAGAGCGAGATCTATCGCATCCGGCCAGAGGCGCGCAATCGCATTACCTCCGCATATATGACCTGCTATTTCACCGGCGGTGTCGTGGGATCAGCCCTGGCTTCGTTGGCCTACTCCACGCACGGCTGGGGTGGTGTCTCCATTCTCGGCGCTGCTATCGGTGGCTGCATTTGCCTTGTGTGGTTGCTCGATTTGCGCAGCAAAGAAGCTGTTACTCGCTAAACCCATCAATCGAATTGTGAGGAAGACATGCCACAAGCATGGAGTTTCACTAAGAATCCGGCGAAACCCGCGTGGATTGGCTTCTGGAACGACCGTCGAGACGATTTTCTGTCAGAATGCCTCACTGCTCGTCTGGCGTTACTCGCGGATCTTGCGACGCCTGAGGCGGTTCAGGATCGGGTACTGGCCGACATAGTTGAAATCAGTTTTGCCTCGGCGCACTGGCGCGAGCAGGGCTTCGACGCGCTGAAGTCGGTAGATTCAGAGCAGCTCAAAGCATCGTTTCGCCGAACCCTGCCGATAATGCGATATGAGGATTTCGTTCCGCTGCTGGACCGGGAAGCGCATACAAAAGGTGGTGTCCTCACTTGTAGCCCGGTCCTGCGGTGGCTTCGGACAAGTGGCACAACTGGTCGACCGAAACTCGTTCCCTACACACTGCATTGGTTGATCGCGTACCGGATGCCGGCGATTCGGGCGATGTGGGGAACCTACCTTCATCTCCACCCCGAATTGCTGGACGAGCCATATGCCACGCTCGATACGCAGACCGTCCGGGAGGCCGCGCGCGACTTTGTGCACGGCGTCGAGTACCAGGCGGTGAGCAATCGAAATCCACCGTTGAACGATGGTGATTGGAATCCGCCGTGGTACCACGCACCCTGGTTCGACGAGGATGTTCCGACCGAACACGAAGAACGGATGTACCACCGGGTTCGCCACCTGCTCGGCAAAGATCTACGGTATATCTCGGCGATCAACCCGAGCACCCTTATTTCATTCCACGGACTGATTTACCAGAACCGCGACCAGCTGGTAAGCGATCTATTCCACGGGACGTTACGCGGAAAGCCGTGGGGTGCACCCAACCCGCAGGAAGCGGTTCGGCTCGAAGGAATTCTGGCTGATCCCGACTTCAGCCTCACGCAGATCTGGCCAAGTCTGACGCTGTACAGCTGCTGGCTTTCCGGGAGTGCGGGCCTCTACCAGAGCAAACTCGACGGGATCATGCCCGGAGTGGACAAGCTGCCATTCATGAGTTGCGGAACAGAAGGCGTCACCGCGATCCCCGTCGATGCCACTCTGACGAGTCAACCGCTTTCGGTTAATCAGGCCTTCTATGAGTTTGTTCCCGCCGATATTCCGCTCGGCGAATTACTCGACGCCGGAGAGTCGGTAGAGACAAAGCTCCTCGACGAGCTTGAAGTGGGGCAGGACTATCACTTGATTATGTCCCAGGGAAACGGGTTGTACCGGTTGTGGACCGGCGATATATACCATGTGGAAAGAATGGTGAATGGTGTTCCTTGGGTCTACTTTGTTCGACGCGACGGTGTATTCCATTCATTTACCGGCGAGAAGCTAACCGAAGCGGACGTGACCCAGGCGTTGCGTCAGGGATTTGCTGGGATGGGCGTCGACCTGGGTCTTTACCTCTGCGGCCCGCAGTGGGCTGAGCCGCCGCACTATGTGGTTACCGCGGAGTCCGCTGCGCCTTCCCCGTCCGCCAGCGAACGACTTTCCGCATTGGTGGATAGGGCGCTGGCCGAGGTGAATATCGAATATGCGTCCAAGCGGGATAGTGCACGACTAGGGCCGATTCGGGTCCAGCTCGTACAGAATGCTGCGATCGCCGAATATGTGGAGAGTATGCGGACCGATGATGGCGCGGCGCAGTACAAATACAAGCCGTTCCAGCGCAACACGACATTTATGCAGCAGATATCGGCGGTAAAGACACTGTCGACGACTAAAGGGACGGAATATGCCTAAATCGACTTCACTTGCGGCGCTGAGTATCCGCAAGGGGATCATTCCCATTCATCGCGACGAGGTCACCCTGGATCTGCATGTGTGGCGGCCCGCCGAACCAACAGCGGCAGTCTTCTACTTTCACGGCCTACAAAGTCACGCGGGCTGGCTGTGGGAGACCGGGCAGCAGTTCGCCGAACGCGGTGTCGCACTATTTGTGCTTGACCGACGGGGCAGCGGCACAAGTGGCGGCGCACGGGGCGTGATACCCGACGCTGCTACCAGCATCGGCGACTATATCGCAGCACTATCCGAGGTCGAGCGCCTGATTGGCGAGGATGTACCGCTCGGACTCTTCGGCCATTGTCTGGGCGGCTCATTTCTCGCGGCATTGCTCAAATCCGGCGGACTGAGCACCCGATACGATGCCGCCATATTCTGCTCGACGTGGTTGGGCAAACTGCACGCCACTCTTTCTGCCGACCAGTTGAGAGCACTCGCGGTCGACGAGGGCCAGGAGCCGCGGGCCGTCGAACTGGCCGCCTCGGACTTCACCGCCAATACGCGGTACCGCACATTCATCGACGAAGACGACCTCGCGATCAGAGCTTTGACCGGACAGTCGAAGTCGGCACTATTGCAGTTGGAGTCGATCTATCTCGCTCCCGATACACCGGCCCTGACCGAAGGAATTCCGGCGGCGTTCATCTCTGGAACGTCTGATCCGATCATCGATCTAGACGATGCGCAGAACACGTTTATCCGATTGACCTTGGGCCAGGGGGAGATCGCGATGCTTCCGACCGATCGGCATTACCTGCTCTATACCAGCGTGCGAGACCGACTCATCTCGTGGACATCGGATTTCGTGTCGGCCGCCCGACCGCCCGAGTCGTTGATGAGCGTGCGTTGTGCCTGACACGGCGGTCCGGCGAGAGCCAGTGGTGAGCACGGCGCGGGTGCCGATGCTGCGGCCCTTCTCGCACGCGGCGCACGCTCGCGCTCACGCCGAGTCAGTTCTGATCCAATGCAACATCGGTGGTGCGGTCGGCTGGGGTGAAGGCGCACCACGACCGTATGTCACCGGGGAAACCAGCCAGTCGGCGAGCGAGGCATTGGCCGGTGCGGGCAGCAGGCTGCTGTTGGATCACCTGACCGATCTCTGGAAATCGGGTGCGTCATTCGAGGACGGGCCGAGATTCCTGATGGCGCTGGATATTCCGCGACTGCTGGGAGGACTCCACCGGGCCCCGGCCGCTGCGGCAGCCCTCGAGACCGCATTGCTGGACGCCTGGTGTCGACTCTTCGGCCACCCGTTGCGCGATGTCGTCGCTGCGGTGTCACCGTTGCTCGTCAACTCGACAGCGTTGATCGCGCCGCTGCCGACCCCGCGACCGGTGGCGCTGGTAGTCGACCTTGCCAATACCGAGCGCGACGCGATCTCTTCCTTGACGCCCGCGGCGGCCGCCAACCTTCGCCACGTCAAACTCAAAGCCTCGGCGTCGCCGTCGGATACTGCGGAGCGGGCTCGCGAACTTCGTACTCGGCTGGCGGCTCTGAGCGCTGGCGCGGTGACCTTGTCGGTCGACGCGAATGGTGCGTGGGATGGACCGCAGAGTCTGCTCGCGGCGGAACTACTCGGTGGCGTCGTGGATTGGCTCGAAGAGCCGACCGTGCCCAGAAGCTGGGGTGATCTGCGAACCATCCGTGAGCGGACCGGCATGGCGATCATGCTCGACGAGTCGGCGATCGACAGCGGGGATGTCGAGACCGCGGCCAATCTCGCGGCGGCGGATTCGATCAATATCCGAGTATCGAAATGCGGTGGCCTGCTCCCGGCTCTTCGCGTTGCGATGGCAGCGCGATCCTGCGGCCTTGGCCTTCAGGTTGGGGTGCAGGTGGCTGAAATAGGCCCGCTGTGGGTCGTCGGGCGGATTCTCGCGACGCACCTATCGGGTTTGCTCGCGGTCGAGGCCGGGCGTCAGGACGAATGGTTCGATCCGCCGCTGACATATCCGCCGTACCGCATTGATCGCACCCGACATCTCGCACCGGAATTCGACGGAATCGGTCTGGGAGTGATTCCGTCGCCCGCTCTTCGTACTCACTGTCCGACCCTCGTCTGAGTCATCCCAGGCAGTACTAACCTTCGCGAATACCAAGAGGAGATATATCCATGACCCAGCACACCGCGCTGATCATCGGCGCCGCGGGCGGAATCTGTAGTGAGTTGTCACGCCGGCTGGCAGACAAGTCGGAGCGACTGGTTCTCTTCGACCGTGATGATGCGGCGGTGAAGAAGCTTGCCACCGAACTCAGCGATATCACCGAAGTCGAGGTAATCGTCGGAGACATCCTCGATGTGGAAAGCGCCGAACACCAGATCAAGTCGCTGGAGGGCGACTGGACGCCGTCGATCCTCGTGAACGGAACCGGTGGCGACACTCGCGTCATTCCGGTCACCGAGCTGGACGAGGACTTCATCCGTCAATCGGTGGCCGAGAATCTGGTGCCGGTCCTTACCGCTACACGTCTGTGCGTGCCGGCGATGAAGGAGGCCGGATACGGACGAATCGTCAACTTCTCGTCGGCCGGCGGCCGCACGTACAGCCATTTCAATAACGCCGCCTACGTTGCCGCGAAGGCCGCGGTGATCGGTTTTACCAAGCAGGCGGCCTACGAGTTGGCCCCCTGGGGGGTCACGGTCAACGTCGTAGCACACGGTCCGATCGCGACCGATCGCGTGGCCGGGGCATGGGAACGTCGGCCCGCGGACCAGAAGGCCGCGGTGTTGTCGAAGATCCCGATGGGTCGGATGGGCACGGTGAGCGAAGCCGCCGGCAGTGTCGCGCACTTCTGCTCTGAAGAGTCGGGGTACAGCACTGGCACCGTCACCGACGTCAACGGCGGAATCTGGATCTGAGTCAGGTAACCGAACTAGGAAAGGTAACAAAACCGATGGCAGTCTTTATCGTGGAATGGAACTATGCCGTGGACCGCGCCGGTCGCGAACCGGTGAACGCCGAGCATAAGGCCCACCTCAGCGACCTGGCCGACCGGGGAATTCTCGTTGCCGGTGGACCACTCCCGCAGGACAATGCGGGATTGCTGATATATCGCGTCCAGGATCGGGCGGCGCTCGCTGAAGTCCTCGGCGCCGACCCGTACGTCCGGGCGGGGTACGTCAAACATTCGTCGATCAGAGAGTGGCAGGTGAATTTCGGTGTCCTCGCCTAGCGCCGCACTGCTCGGCTGGGATTCGCCGGCTTCGGTCCTCCCGGATCGTCCCGGCAAGATAATCGTGATCGGGCGAAACTATTCTGATCGTGTCGATGTGGACGGCGCACCGCCGACGCCGCTGGCCGTCTTCTTCAAACCATCGACATCCCTG
This sequence comes from Gordonia sp. CPCC 205333, assembly GCF_048537885.1. Lineage (NCBI taxonomy): Bacteria > Bacillati > Actinomycetota > Actinomycetes > Mycobacteriales > Gordoniaceae > Gordonia > Gordonia sp. CPCC 205333. The sequence continues at coordinate 58,655 of NZ_JBCLVI010000001.1, forward strand.
GTTGGTACGGGTCAATCCGTCCAATTGCCACCGGGGATAGGGGACGTGCGTTTCGAAGGGGAACTCGCGGTAGTCATCGGAATGCGCTGTAAGAATGTCCGGCCGGACGACTTTCGCGAGGTAGTCCTTGGCTATACCTGCGCCGACGATGTGACCGCCTGGGAGGTGGGCACCGCGACCGGTCACTGGTCGAAGGCAAAGGGCTTTGACACCTTCTGCCCATTGGGGCCACGCGTCGTACGTGATCTGGATCCGACCAATGTAGTGATCCGGACTCGAGTCAACGGGCAGATCCGTCAGGAGGGGAATACCTCGCAGTTGGTGCGTTCGGTACCGCAACTCATCTCGGAGGTGAGCTCGCTGATGACGCTTGAACCAGGGGACGTATTGCTGACCGGCACTCCCGCCGGAGCGGGGGTTCTGCATCCGGGTGATTCCGTCGAAGTAGAGATCGAGGGAATCGGTTCGCTGGTGCACACCGTGGAAAGAGCTGCCGCATAAGCTGTCACACCCTGATGCGAACATATGTTCGTGAGAATCACCCGCGAGGAACGCAGTGAAGCGTCGATACTGCATGCTGACCTTGACTCGTTCTACGCCTCGGTCGAGCAGCGTGACAATCCCGCGCTACGTGGCAGACCGGTCCTCGTCGGCGGAGGCGTCGTTGTGGCGGCGAGTTATGAGGCCAAGGCATTCGGTGTCCGCTGCCCGATGTCGGGGCGGGAGGCGATGGCACTATGCCCGGGGGCGGTGATGGCCAGGCCTCGCTTCGACGCCTACCTAGCGGCGAGCGGTCAGGTCTTCGACATCTTCCGGGACACCACGCCGATCGTCGAGGGCATCTCAGTCGACGAGGCGTTCCTCGACGTTGGCGGCCTGCGGCGGATATCCGGGTCGCCGGTTGAGATAGCCACGACGTTGCGTGCCCGGGTCCGCGCCGACGTCGGATTGCCGATCACGGTCGGCATCGCGCGCAGCAAATTCCTCGCGAAGGTTGCCAGCGCTGTCGGCAAACCCGATGGGCTGCTTGAGGTTTCGCCCGACGCCGAGTTGGACTTCCTACATCCCTTGCCGGTCCGCCGGCTCTGGGGTGTCGGAGCGATCACCGAAACCAAACTCGCCGACGCCGGCGTGCGTACGGTCGGTGATCTGGCCGAGCTAGGCGAGCGGAATCTATCCGGAATCCTCGGCCGCGCATCGGGTCGGCATCTGTATTCCCTTGCGATGGCGCAAGATCCGCGCCGAGTGGAGACCGGACGCAGACGCGGCTCCATCGGTTCTCAGCGAGCCCTGGGGCGCAAGCCGAAGTCGCCGGCCGACCTGGAAGCCACACTCATCGCGATCGTTGAGCGTCTGGCGAAACGGCTTCGCAAGGCGGACCGGCTCACCCGAACAGTGGTGTTGCGCTTGCGATTCGACGACTTCGGACGGGCCACGCGGTCCCGGTCGATGCTCACCGCGACCGATCGAACTGACATTCTTATGGCTCTTGCCCGTGGCCTGTTCGCCGACGCATTGCCGTTGATCCGCGACCGCGGTTGCACATTGATCGGATTGTCGTTAACCAACCTCGACGATGCGGACACCTGCCAGCTGGCCTTGCCATTCGACGACGACCACCAGCCTGCACTCGACCAGACAATGGACGACCTGCGCACCAGATTCGGCGTCGACGCCGTCACGCGGGCGGTTCTCGTTGGACGTCATCACGGCGCCGATGCCCCGATGCTGCCGGACTGAGCAAAACGATCAAAACGCGAGTTACGCGCGCAAGCGTGACTGTGACCTGGATTACTCCGACACTCATGTCAACCCGATGCCACAGCCGGTGGCCGTCGAACAATTCAGAGTGAATCGAGTAAGCCGATGTTGGTAGCGCTGGGCCTCGCGATGGTGGCTACGTTCATGTTCCTGATCATGACGAAGCGTGCGACGCCGGTCGTCGCGCTTATTCTGATACCTACCGCGTTCGGTCTCTTCGCCGGCGCGGGCCTCGGCATCAGCGACATGATCTCCGACGGCATCAAAGAGCTGGCGCCGACGGCCGCGATGCTGTTCTTCGCGATCATCTTCTTCGGCATCATGATCGACGTCGGGTTGTTTGACCCGATCGTGCGCGCCGTGGTGCGGTTGGTCCGCAATGACCCGGCCCGCCTTGTCGTGGGTACCGCTGTCCTCGCGGCTATCGTCTCCCTCGACGGTGACGGCTCAACCACTTTCATCATCGTTACGTCGGCACTCCTGCCGCTCTACCTGAAACTCGGCGTCAGCCCGGTGGTCCTCACCGTGACAGCTGGTCTGGCCAACGGCACGATGAATATCTTGCCGTGGGGTGGTCCGACGGCCCGTGCGGCATCGGCGCTCAAGATCGACACCTCCGACGTATTCGTCCCGATGGTCCCGTCGCTGATCGCCGCGATGCTCGTGGTGCTCGCATTTTCCTATCACCTGGGGGTGCTGGAACGTCGTCGCATCGGACGGATCGAGATCCGCGAGTCGGTGCTGGCATCGGTGGGGTCACGGAATATTCCACCCGTCCGCAGTGGCGGATCGGCCGGCAGCGGTGGCGATTCCGGCGAATCTAATGAGTCCAACGCCTTCAGTGGCGTCCTTGATCCCAATCGTGCCACGCTTCGCCCAAAGTTATTGTGGGCCAACGCTGCGCTGACCATCGGCCTGCTCGCAGTGCTCGGTGCAGATATCGTCGCGATTCCGGTCCTGTTCATGATCGCCACCGGATTGGCGCTGGTCATCAACTTCCCGCAGGTCAAAGATCAGCAGGCCGCCATCACTCGGCATTCCTCGTCGATCGTGTCGGTGGTTGCAATGGTGCTCGCCGCCGCGGTACTGACCGGCGTGTTCACCGGCACCGGAATGGTTGACGCACTAGCTCATTGGCTGACCGGCGCCATCCCGGACTGGATGGGACCACACTTGGCGATCGTCGCAGGCCTGTTGTCCATCCCGCTAACCTTCCTGATGAGCAACGACGCCTTCTACTACGGGGTGCTGCCGGTGCTGAGCGAGACGGCGTCGAAGTATGGCATCGACCCAGCCGAGATGGCTCGGGCGTCGATCACCGGCCAACCGGTTCATATGCAGAGCCCGCTGGTGCCGGCCATCCTGCTGCTGGTAGCGCTAGCTGCCGTGCCGCTGGCCGACCACCACAAGAAGGTCCTCTGGCGCGCGGCGGTGGTGTCCATCGTGATGTTGGTGGTGGGTTGCCTCGTCGGCGCCATTCCGTTCTGATCCACGATCGCCAGCCTTTAGGCTCACACCATGCCCGGTCGCCTGTCCTTGGTCGCGCAGGTACTCATCCTGCAGGTGGTGGTGATCACGCTGAGTCTGGCCGTCGGATTCGGTTGGCATATCAGCAAAGTCGACGACAATATGCGCGACGAGTACGCACAGCGAGCGGTAGCGGTGGCCCACGCGGTCGCCGGTGACCCCGACGTCGCGCGGCTTCTCGCCGCGAATCAGGGCGTCGACCTCGATGCCGCGGCACTTGCTGATGGAGAACTCCAACACGAAGCGGTCGACGTCGCGCGCCGCGCCGGAGTGCTGTTCGTGGTCATCGCCAACCGGGATGGAATCCGCGTCGCGCATCCAGAGATAGCCGAACTGGGCCGACATGTGTCAACCGATCCCAGCGCGGTGCTCGCGGGCAACGACGTCGCCGACACCGACCGGGGCACCCTCGGCGAGTCGGTGCGAGGCAAAGTTGCCATCCGCGCCGCCGACGGAACGGTAATCGGCTTCGTCAGCGTTGGCATTTCCACCGAAAAGGTTGCCGAGGCCACCAAGCGTGACATCGCGGTCACGATCGGTCTCGCGTCGGCCGCGTTGGCTGTTGGTGTGATTGGCGCGACGCTGTTGGCTCGCCGCTGGCGGCGCCTCACCTTGGGGTTGCAGCCCGATGAACTCGTCGCGCTGGTCGGCGAGCAACGTGCCGTGTTGCACGCACTAGCCGACGGAGTGCTGGCAGTCGATGCCGCCGGGCGACTTCGCGTCGTGAATGATAAAGCGCGACAGCTGCTTTCGATCGATTCGCCGATCGGGACGGCTTGCGACGAGATTGGCTTGACTCCGCGCCTGCGGCGCCTTCTCGACGAGCCGCAGGCGGTGCCGGTCGCTGCAACGGTTGGCGAACGAATAGTTCTGGTGAGTTCGCATCGGGTGCGCGCCGACGGCCGGGATTTGGGAATGGTCATGTCGGTGATCGACCGCACCGATGTCGAGAAACTCACCCGCGAACTCGATGCCATTCGTTCGATGAGCGAGGCATTGCGGGCGCAACGCCACGAGACGGCGAATAGATTGCACGTACTGGCGGGACTGCTCCGCCACGACAATGTCGGCGAGGCCCTCGCGTACCTGACTGAACTCACCGGATCAGGTTCGCGTGCAGAGCAATTGGCAGGTATCGATAACGTCGGCGAGCCGCATCTCGCCGCGTTTCTCGATGCCAAGGCTACGATCGCGCGCGAGCGCGGAGTCACCTTGGGTCTGGGCCCGCAGACCTGGGTGGCCGGCACTCTGGCCGACCCGGTCGCGGTGACGACGGTCGTCGGCAATCTTATCGACAATGCGATAGATGCTGCGGCTCAGGCAGATTCGGAACCCAAGCGGGTTGAGGTGGAACTCTTGACCGACGCCGACACCTTGTGGATCACCGTCACGGACTCGGGCGGGGGCGTACTGTTCGTCGATCCGGAAGCGATTTTCACCGAGGGAGTTACGTCCAAGGACGACCACGCGGTGCCGGGTGGCCGCGGGATGGGATTGGCATTGGTGCGGCAGATCTGTCGGCGGCACGGCGGCGACGTATGGCTCGCGGAGCGAGACGGTACGAGCACTGACGTTCTGGGCGGAGCAGTATTCGTAGCCAAATTTCCTGGGGCACTTGATGACCCGGACGAGTTAGGAGACAGAGATGGATGAGCGGCCCGGCGAACTCGGGGTGTTGATCTGCGACGACGACTTCCGCGTGGCCCGACTCCACGCCGCGATAGTCGAGGCGGTACGTGGATTTCGGGTCAGTGTGCAGGTCGGCACCACCGCTCAGGCTCGTGCTGTTTTCGACGATCCGTCCGTGTCGCGGATTGATCTGGCACTACTCGACGTCTACCTGCCCGATGGCTCCGGTATCGAGCTGATAGCCGAATTGCCTTGTGACTGTTTCATTCTGGGGGCTGAGTCCGATGGTGAGGCGATTCGTCGGGCCACCCGCTCGGGAGCACTCACCTATTTGATCAAACCATTCGACGACACTGAATTGGCTCGCCGGCTGGCAGGATACGCACATTATCGACGGCTGCTGGCCAGCAGTGAGGTGGATCAGCGCGGAGTTGATGAAGCGTTGTCTGCGATGAGATTCGGAACGCGTAACCGTGAGCGCGATGCGCCCGCGTCGCCGACCGAGGAAAGAATCCTGGCTCTGTTCGATGATCCGGATACGGGACTGTTCGCCGACGAGGTGTCCGCACGGATCGGTATCGCGGCCCCGACAGCCCGGCGGCACCTCGCGAATCTGGTCGCGGCGGGGCGTCTGCGGATGAGCCTTCGGTACGGCGGCACCGGTCGACCGCGCCAGGAGTATCACGTGAGTCCCCGCAGCTGATCGCCCCGCGGGGCGCGGTCAGAGGTCGCGACTAGAATGTCTGCTGTGCCCCAGACCGAAGGAACGGAAGTTCAACCAGAGAAACGGGTCCGGCTCACGGCAGCTAAACGGGAGGCTCAGCTGCTCGACATCGCCGAGGAGACCTTTAGCAAATTTGGGTATGAAGGCACCACCATCGACAAGATCGCGAAAGCATCTGGCGTCAGTCGGGCGATGGTCTATCAGCATCACGGCACCAAGGACGAGATTTTTCTCGCATGCGTGCGACGAGCGCGCACGCTTTTCGAGCAAGCGCTGATCGAGAAGATCGGTGTTCCGAGCACCGACTGGGACGCCAAGATCGAAGCGGGCGGGCGAGTCTATTTCGAGCTCATCGCTGAGAACCCGCAGCGTTGGCGGCTATTGTTCGCCACATCGGCCGGCGTCGGTGGGCATCTCGCCGACGAACTCGTCCAACTGCGGGCGCATACCGTGAAGATGACCGCGGGCGCGTTGCGCGGGTATTTTCCCGACGCCGAAGGGGAGACGCTGATCGCCCTGGCTTCGGTGCTGTCTGGTGCGGCCGAACAACTCGGGCGCTGGTGGATAACCGACCCGCAGGTATCGGAATCACGAGTTCTGTCCTATTACGTCGCCGCCGCGAGAGGAGCATTGTTTGAGATGCTCGGCCTACCGCACGGCATGAAATAGCCCAGCCCGGTTACGGCGTTACGCACTCGCTCGGCTCCGCGTGCCGACCCGTGCGGGCAACTTCTCATACCCGTGCAAGTTGATCAGTCCCCGATGTACCGGCGGGCCGGTCAGTCGCAGATCCGGATAGCGTTCGACCAGCGACCGCAGCGCGATGACGCCCTCCATACGTGCGAGTGAAGCGCCAAGGCACGCGTGAACGCCGCTGCTGAAGGCCAGATGGTCGCGCGCGTTATCCCGTGCGACGTCGAACTTCGCCGGGTCGTTGAAGATAGCCGGATCCCTATTCGCGCCGCCGATGAGTGTCACTACCACTTCATTCGGCTCAATTGTCCTCTGCGGCAACTCGATCCGCTCTTTGGCGACTCTCCCAGTTAGTTGCACCGGACTGTCGTAGCGAAGGATCTCCTCAATGGCGTTGGGCCACAACGACGGATCTGACCGCAGTACATTGAGTTGATCGGGGTGTCGTTGCAATGCGACGATCCCGTTGCCGATCAGGTTGACCGTCGTTTCAAAACCCGCGCCGAGCAATAGGGCGGCTGTCGCCTTGAGTTCGCGTGGATTCAGATCACCCTCGGCGATGACGGTCCCCAAGATGCCATCGTTGCCCGATGCGCGTAGCGAGGCGATGTGGTCGTCGAGGAAGCGATCGAATGCGACGAGACTGTCCGAAGCCTGACGGTAGGCAGCCCAGCTGATGCCGACGTCGAGGAGGACCGATCCGTGCGCTCCCCATCTCAGCAGTTTCGGCGCGTGTTCCAACGGCACACCGAGCATTTCGGCGATGATCGCTACCGGTAGTTTCGCGGCGTAATCGGCCACCAGGTCGACCCTCGGTTTGGTCTCCAGGCCGTCGAGCAGTTGTTCGGTCACTTCCTGGATTCGAGCGTCGAGTACAGCCAGGGCCCTGGGCGTGAACGCCCGAGACACCAGCTTGCGATACCGGGTGTGTACCGGCGGGTCGACGGCGAGCATCGCGGGTGACTCGACGGGGTTGGGCAGGCCCGGCTCGGTGACGCGGAAGATCCATTTGATCGACGCCGGCAGTGGTAGATTGCCGATTGCCAAAGTGACGAACCGTTTGTCGCGCAACACTTCTCGGGTCACGGCATAGTCGGCGGTCACCAGTCCGGCCAGACCGGGCGCCAGTGGTCCGTTGGCCCTGATCCGCTCGATGGCGGGATATGGATCATCGGTGCCGCCCGCGCCGGTCATGAACTGCGCGTAGGGGTCGCCGCGACGCGACATCGTGCGGAATCCGACGCGGGCCGCTCCGTGTTTCGCTACCCACCGAAACCAGTGTTTACCAACGCCCACAGCGTTCAGCCGATCACGACCGCTGAGTCTCATGAGACCTCACTCCCAAAGATCTTTCGACCGGCCCCGCCCGGTCGTCTAGGGGTGAGGCTACTCGTCGTGAAGTCTGCAGCGTCCGGAACTGTCCCGCCAGCAGGAGCAGGCGCCATATCGCCATCTGCTCGCGTCACGGGACAGTTCCAGGATCAGACGGCAGCGCGCGGGAAATGCCCGGATTTTCCGCTCTGGGCGAAGACGTGCCATTCACTTGTACGATGGCCTGGTGTCATGCGTCTCACCTAGGGTGGGATTAGTGCGCAAAATACATCCGCAACCGTGGATCGACAATTGGAGGAACGACTCATGGGCGTGAGCCTGAGCAAGGGCGGGAATGTCTCGCTGACCAAGGAAGCCCCCGGACTGACTGCGGTTTCGGTCGGCCTCGGCTGGGATGTCCGCACCACCACCGGCACCGATTTCGACCTCGATGCCAGCGCGATCGGTCTCACCACCGATAAGAAGATCGTCAACGACGGCTTCTTCGTGTTCTTCAACAACCTGAAGTCCCCCGAGGGTTCCATCGAGCACACCGGCGACAACCTGACCGGCGAGGGCGAAGGCGATGACGAGGTCATCAAGGTAAACCTGGCCGCCGTCCCGGCCGAGGTCGATTCGATCACCTTCCCGGTCTCGATTTACGAAGGCGGCGCTCGCAGTCAGTCCTTCGGACAGGTCCGCAACGCGTTCATCCGCGTCGTGAACCAGGCCGACGGTAACGAGCTGGCCCGCTACGACCTCTCCGAGGACGCCTCAACCGAGACCGCCATGATCTTCGGTGAGTTGTACCGCAACGGTGCGGAGTGGAAGTTCCGCGCCATCGGGCAGGGCTACGCATCCGGCCTTTCCGGAATCGCCCGCGACTTCGGCGTGAATGTCTAAGCGCAACAACTGATTTCGTCGAACCGCCGGCGCTGATCGGATATTTCCGCAGCGTCGGCGGTTTTGCGCACACCAGGGTCTGATTTGCCGTGAATGCACAGTCGGCCCGGCTCTACCCCTTGACCAATGCATGAAAGGCCATCGTGGTTATCCGCATATTCGGCTTATCGTTTCTCATCACCGCTATCTCTCTGGTGGTTGCCGTTCTCTACGACGGCTGGGAGGCCTTAGCTCTCGTCGCCATCCTCGGCATCCTCGAAGTCTCACTCTCCTTCGACAACGCGGTCATCAACGCCACCGTGCTGCGGCGGATGAGCGAGTTCTGGCAGAAGATCTTCCTCACCATCGGCATCGTGATCGCCGTATTCGGCATGCGGTTGGTGTTCCCGCTGGCGATCGTGTGGATCACCGCGGGACTCAATCCCGTTGACGCACTTGATCTAGCCCTCAACCCACCGCCCGAGGGATCGGGTCAGGAGAGCTACGAATCGCTGATCACCGCCGCCCATCCGCAGATAGCGTCCTTCGGCGGCATGTTCCTGTTGATGCTGTTCCTCGGCTTCGTCCTGGAAGAGAAGGAACTCACCTGGCTCTCCTGGATCGAACGCCCACTTGAGCGCATCGGCAAACTTGACTCACTCGAAGTGGTCATCGCGACCGTCTTGCTGGTATGCACCGCTTCCTTCCTCGTCGACGACGACCACCGCGCGACGGTGATGATTGCCGGCTCCCTCGGCATGATCACCTACATGTTGGTCAATGGACTCGGCGAGTTGTTCAACATCGAAGAAGAGGACATCGAACAAGAACTCGACGAAAAGGCCGTTGCGACAAAGAAATCCGGCGGGCCGTCAGAGCTGGCGAAGGCTACCGGCAAGGCCGGCTTCTTCCTATTCCTCTATCTGGAAGTCCTCGACGCCTCGTTCTCGTTCGACGGCGTCATCGGTGCGTTCGCGATCACAGCGGATCCGATCCTCATCGCGCTCGGCCTCGGCTTCATCGGCGCGATGTTCGTTCGTTCGCTGACGGTCTATCTGGTCCGCAAGGGCACGCTGAGCGAATACGTGTACCTGGAGCACGGCGCCCACTGGGCGATCGGCGCCCTGGCGTTCATCCTGCTGTACTCGCTGGGCGGGACGCATATCCCCGAGGTCGTCACCGGACTCATCGGCGTTGTGTTGATCGCGGCCGCGCTGGTGTCGAGCATCATCCGACGCCGTCGCGAACAAGCGCTGGAGACCGCGAGCGTCTGATAGTCCGACGTCGGGTCTACTGCTGCTGACCCAACTGCTGCTGTATCTGCGAGTTGATCTGCTGTAGACCCGACGTCGAGATCCCCGGAAGTTGCCCGGTGATGTTACGAATCACATGCTGATCGTTGATGACCTTCTCACTTGATTGCACCAGAACCGTTCCGGCCCCGGTGAAGTCGAACTGCCGCTCCTCACCGGACCGCACACCCAAACCGTGTCCCGCGGCGGCGATGAAACTCGATACCCAGGCCTGGTCGTAGTGATGACTCGGTGACGGACAATCCGCCCAACCGACCATCGCCTCCGGGTCGACGCGCACTGGCGGCTCTACGAACATGACCGGCCCATTAGACGACGCCAGGAATTTGCCGGTGCCCACGAGTGTCACAAAGCCCGGCACGATCGACTGGTTCAACGTCAGATTCGGTTCGAACGCAAGCAGATTCGACGCCCGGATGGTCAGGTTGCCATTGTCTTCGAGATCGTAGGAATTGATGTCGTAACCGCGGTCGCCGATGATCAGCTTGCCGTGACCCTCGGCAACCACATAGTCGCCGAGATAGAGCGGCGCGGAGAATTGTTGCGACACCATCTGCAGTAACTGACCCTGCAGTCCGTGCTGCAATGACGTGAAATTCATCTGCCCGTAGTAGGCGATCATCGCGCCCTTGGACAGGAACCAGGGCTTCGCCAGGTCGATGCAGAACGAGTACTGATTGTCGGGGATGTTGTCGTCAACGGGGAGATTGTTGGGACTCCACACCGTATTCAGTTGGCTCCCTGATGGGTGACTCACAGCCGGTGCTCCGATGCTTGGACGAAGACCACACCCTGTCCGGTGCAGTCGAGTTGGAAGGCTTCGCCGCCCGTGCGGCCCATATTGCGGAAGCTCACGGTGGAGCGCAGGTTGGTCTGAATCTGCCCGACCGATGCCGCGAACGCCTGGGGATCGACCGTCAGCGGACTATTGGGCGAAACCGGCAGCGCAATGAAACCACCGTGACCGAGGATGACCGCGGTACCGACGCCGGTCAGCTGCGTCGTGAACATGCCCTGCCCGGTCGCGACTCCGCTTGCGGCCGAACGCAATGCACCCATCAGACCGCCGCCACCGCCACCCCCGCCACCTGACGATGTCGTGGAGACGACCGACGCTTGCAGCCCCTGCGTGTAGGCCAGAAGCCGGGACGCCTCGACCCGCATCTCGCCGCCCTGGCTGTACTGACCGGGCCCGCTCGCTCCGCTCCCGGTGCCCAAATCGACGACCTCCAGTTCGAGGCCGCGGTACCCGTAATGCACGGTGCCATTGCCCTGCGCGATCATCGTGGCTTCGTGTTCGCCCTGCATCATTCGACCGGCCATTCCGGCGAGTCCGCCCATGCCGCCGCCGCCCATACCGGGAATCTGGTGGGGCTGGAAGAACACCTGTCCGGTGTAGAACAACATCGCACCGCGGCGCGCGATGATCTGACCGGCCTGCGCCAGATTGACCGACACGACCTTACTGTTGACCTTGGTGAACATCTAGGCTCTCCTATCGCTCTGCCGGCTGAATGGACACCACACCAGTGCCATCCCACCGCAGTGAGAAGGCCTCGCCGCCGCCCTGCCCCATAGCCGAGCGCCAGGAAACGTCGGTGACGAATGACTGCGACAACTGTCCGCGCGCACACACGAACGCGTCCGGATCGACGACCAGTGGGAACTGCGGCGATACTTCCAGATGAATGAGCGGACCGCCTTTGGACAACAGAGCGACTTGGCCCTGGCCGGTGACCGTGGTGGTGAATAGACCTTGCCCCGACATTCCGCCGCGTACTCCCGCGAAGGTGATGTTGGTCGACAGGTTCGGCGTTAGCGCGAGTAGCTGTTGAGACTCAACCTGCAAGGTCTCGCCGGTCAGGTCGACGACGGTGACGTTGGCCGCGTCTTGAGCGAGGTACACCACTCCGGTGCCGGTACATTCCATCAGCGATAGTCCTTCGCCGGTGGCCTTCTGTTTAATACCGGCCAGCAATCCGTCGCCACCACCGAAACCGGCGGATTTGAAGGACACCTGACCTTCGAACGCGATCATCGAACCGCTCAACGCCCGGATGGAACTGTTGTTGAGATGAGCCTCGACGACCCGCTTCGTTTTCGAAACGAGTTGCATGAAACGGAACCCTTCGCAGAGGTAATTACTGGTGAGCCGCCATATTCTTACAATTACGACGGCGACCGACGAATACGACAATAGCGCCACCGGAGCCACGCCGGGGGTACTCGTCCGGCATTTCATGCCGAGGTCATTTGCCTGGCGCACACGCGTCCGATTTCGCCGGTACGATCACGGATGTCGCTTTCCGGGGGCCTGCAGCGAGAGGAGTTGCCCCATGAGTATTTCCGCGGAACCTATTCGCACCTCCCTTCGCTATTTCAATCATCTGACGCCAGACGTCATGGAGCGTCTCTTCCTCCAGCCACCACAACCCTTCTCCGACGATGACCAACGTGAACGTCTCGCGTACGCATTGGGTGCGACGCTCTATGTTCCCGGCACCCGACCGGATCTGCCCGCCACCATCACCCGCCGGTGCGCCGACGGCGTGCGGTCGATGGTCATCGATCTGGAAGACGCGGTCGCCGACGATGAACTGGAAACCGGTCTCGCACAGACGGTCGCCACTCTCGACGCGCTGGCCGGCACCCCGGCCGCGGGAATGTTGCTCTTCGTCCGCACTCGCACCGCCGGTGATATCCGCCGGTTGATCGATCGTCTCGGGCCGGGCGTCGATACCCTGACTGGTTTCGTAGTACCGAAGTTCACCGCCGAATCCGAACCGGCGCTGGCAGCCGTCGCCGACGCCGGGACTTATGCCGGCAAACACCTGTATGTGATGCCGGTTCTCGAATCACCCGAGCTGGTCTACCGGGAGAGCCGTGACGCGCAGCTTCAAGCCATCTCCGAACTTCTTGGCCGATACCGATCCCACGTACTCGCCGCCCGGATCGGTGCGACCGACATGTGCGGGGTTTACGGTATTCGGCGCGATCGGGACCTCACCATCTATGACGTGGCCGTCATCGCCGAGGCAATCACCGGAATCGTGAATTATCTTGGGCGGCAGGATGACTCGGGCTTTACCATCACCGGCCCGGTATGGGAGTACTTCGCCGACCACGAGCGGATGTTCCGCCCGATGCTGCGGACCACGCCATTCGCGGAAAACGATGCCGTCCGGTTCCGTCAACAACTGGTAAGCCGTGATCTCGACGGTCTGCTTCGTGAGATCGCACTTGATCGCGCCAACGGCATCCACGGCAAAACCGTTATCCACCCCTCCCACGTGGCACCGGTCAATGCGCTGTCCGCGGTCACTCACGAGGAATATCTCGACGCCTGCGATATCACCGCGTCCAAAGCCGGTGGTGTCCGAGCTTCGACCTATGGGAACAAGATGAATGAAGCCAAGCCGCACCGAATTTGGGCCCAGCAGGTGTTGAGCCGCGCGTCGGTTTTCGGCGTGACCAACCAGGGCATCACCTTCGTCGATCTGCTCACCGAGTTGGTGACGCCAAGCTGATGAGCAGTTCGTCACCGCAGTGGACCGAGCGTAACCTCGGTTTGTCCGTATCGGATGCAGCCGGGGATTCTTCTTGGCACGCAACCGAACTCGTCATCCCGGGTCTACGCCGCAATCCTCGTCGAGCGCATCTGTTGGTCTCGACGGTACTCGGCAAACATATCCCGACTGATCCGCGTAAAGTCCGCGCGGCTGCCGAATCCCTCGGCGACCTGGTCGCCGACGCTTTAGGACGACTCGCTCCCTCTGTCGACGCCGATGCCGCGACGATATTCGGATTCGCCGAAACTGCAACGGGATTGGGACACGGGGTAGCTGCCCACCTGCGCAGTCACTGCTATCTGCAGTCGACGCGGCGCACTGGTCCCGACGTTGACGTAGTCGGCGAGTTCACCGAGGGGCATTCGCACGCCACCCGTCATTTGATCCAGCCGACGTCGGCGGAATTATTTGCCGATACCAATGTGCCACTGGTTCTCGTCGACGACGAGATCTCAACCGGCGCGACCGCGATAGACGCCATTCACTCGCTACACGCGATCGCACCGCACCCGGCGTATGTGGTTGCCTCGCTCGTCGACATGCGCACAGCCGACAACCGGGCGGAAAATAGCGTTGCGGCAGCCGAATTGGGGGTGGCTATCGAATTCGTCGCGCTCGCCGCGGGGTCGGTGACACTGCCGGCCGAATTGCCAACCGCGGTCGCCGCACTGGAGGCCGCTCCGTTGAATCCGGTTGCCAGCCAACCCGGTTCCGTCGACTTTCGCTACCTCGACTGGCCGACCGACATTCCCGACGGTGGTCGCTTCGGCTTCCTCGCCGACGACTACGACCGGTTCAACGCGGCGGTCTATGACGCCACGGCACTGATCGATACCCGACTGCACGGTGGCGACGTCGTTGTCGTCGGGCATGAGGAATTGATGTATCTGCCGCAGCGGATCGCCGAGGCGTTGATCACCGGAGGGCGCGACGTCAGGTATCAGACGACCACTCGCTCACCGGCCGTCGTACTCGACGCCGACGGTTACCCACTGCGCCGTGGATTCGAATTCATTGCGCCCGAAGCTGATCCGACGGCACGCCGCTACTTGTACAACGCGACGCACAAGCACGACGAACCTAGTCAGATCGTGCTGGTGGTGGACACCCCGGCCGACTCCGACGAACTCCGCGGCCCCGGTGGACTGCTCGATGTTCTCACCCAGGCCGGTCACGATGTACTGGTCGTGGTGGTGCCCACGCCAACTCAGGCTGGCCTTCGGGCCGCCCGCGCACATGTGAAGGCAGGCCGATGACAACCGGAATCATCACTGAGCCATTGACCGGACCGGCCTTCGGTTCCTACGCCGCCGACGAAGTGACATGGCTGCTCAAAGACCTCTCGGATGTGGATTTGGAAGCCGACGTCGCGCTGCGCGAGCGTCGAATTCAGTCGGGCACAGCGCATTACGCCGAATCATTGCCGATCGAGTATCAGCCGACCGACTCGTACCGGCAGCTATTCGACGAAACGCTGACCGCGTCGGCACCAAGGCTGGCCGAGGCTGTGGGTGCGGTGACCGACCTGCTGATCGCCGATCGTGGAGTGGATCTGGTGTTGGTATCGCTGGCTCGCGCCGGAACTCCGGTCGGAATTCTGATGCGCCGGTGGGCCGCCCATCGGCACGGACTCGACTGGCCCCACTACGCGGTCTCGATCGTGCGAGATCGCGGTATCGATGCGGTGGCACTCGATTATCTTGCCGCGCACCATGAGCCGTCGTCGATCGTGTTTGTCGACGGATGGACCGGCAAAGGTGCGATAGCCAAAGAGTTGTCCGAAGCGCTGCGTGAATACTCCGCCGTGAATGGAACCGCGTTCAATGACGATCTGGCTGTCCTCGCCGATCCCGGATCGTGTGTCCGCACCTACGGCACGCGCAGCGACTTCCTCATCGCCTCGGCATGCCTGAATTCGACGGTATCCGGGCTGGTGTCGCGGACGGTGTTGAACGCTGATCTGATCGGCCCGGGGGAGTTCCACGGAGCCAAGTTCTATCGGGAACTTGTACCATTCGATGTATCAAATATCTTGCTGGACAAGGTGTCCGATGAATTCGACGCCGTCGAGTTGTCAGCTGCCCGAATGGCACAGCAGATCGCTGACTCTGACCGCACTCCGACGTGGTCCGGGTGGGCGTCGGTGGAGAAGGTTCGTGAGCGCTACGGCATCTCATCGGTGAATTTCGTGAAGCCCGGCGTAGGTGAGACTACGCGTGTCTTGCTGCGGCGGGTGCCGTGGAAGGTGTTGGTACGCAACGCCGATGCTCCCGAACACGCGCATATTCGACTGCTGGCCGCCGATCGCGGTGTGCCGGTCGAGGTTGTCGATGATCTGGCCTATTCCTGCATGGGCCTCATCGCACCGGTCGAGAGTGATGAGCAGTGACCGAGACTGCCGTTCCCGAGCGAGGCGACACGCTCATCGCGACCGATCTCGACCGGACGATGATCTATTCGCGAACCGCGATGGGCGAGAATCAGTTTCAGACCACTTCGCCGCAGTGCGTCGAGATCTATGACGACGCGCCGCTGTCATATATGACGCGGCGCGCGGTTGATCAATTGACCGCGCTGGCAGCCTCGGCAGTCGTGGTTCCCACCACCACTAGGACACCGGAACAATACAATCGGATCTCGCTGCCCGGTGGCCCGTACCGGTTCGCGGTGACCAGCAACGGCGGTGCGATCCTGGTCAACGGCGTGCGAGATCGACTGTGGGACAGTCATATCTCCGAGCAAGTGGCCACCGTGGGAACATCACTCGCCGACATCCTCGCGGCTCTCACCGAGCGCGTGCCCGTCGCTCATCCGGTCGATGGTTGGGTCCGTAAGGTGCGTGTCGCCGACGACCTGTTCTGCTATCTCGTCGTAGAGCCGAGTCGCCAGCCAGTCGAGTTTCTGCCCGCCTGGCAGGAGTTGTGCGCTGCCAGTGGCTGGAGCGCGTCCCAGCAGGGCCGCAAGATCTACACCATGCCGTTGGCCGTCACCAAGAGCGCGGCCATCGGTGAAGTTCGGCGCCGACTCGTGGCGGACGGGACGCTCTCCGCCTCGCACACGCTACTGGCCGCCGGCGATGGCTGGCTGGACAATGATCTGCTGCTCGCCGCTGATGCCGCGATCCGGCCGCGCCACGGAGAATTGGAGTCGCTCGGCTGGCAGGCGGCTAACGTATCGGTAACCGTCGGCGCTGGGGCATTAGCCGGCGAGGAGATTCTTTCGTGGATGCACTCGAGGACCGCCCACATCCTCACCGACCGAATAGGAACGACGTGACACCTCTAGTCAAAGGCCAGAATGGTCCGTTAACCACGACCAACGTGGTGGTTTCGGTGACGCTGACTGCTCCGGCCGATGTGTCGGCGCTGCTGGTTACCGATAGCGGCAAGGTCCGCTCCGACGCCGATTTCGTGTTCTTCAATCAGCCGAACGGGCCGGGCGTCAACCTCGTCACTGGACCATCGGGTGCATCGCTGCATATCGACAGCCGCAACGTGCCGGCCGATATTGATCAGATCCGCGCCGTCATCACCCTCGACGACGCGTCCAGCAATTTCGGCCGCTACCCCGCGCCGACCGCACGGGTCGCCGACGCCAACGGCGTCGAACTGTACTCGTATCAAATCGACGGATTGAATACCGAATCGGTAGTCATCGCGCTGGAGGTGTACCGCCGCCAGGGTGATTGGAAGGTGCGTGCCGTAGGGCAGGGCTACGCGGGCGGATTCGCCGACCTGGTGCGCGATCACGGCGTCACCGTCGATGACGCTCCGGCGCCGAGTGCCCCACCCGCGCCGATGGGTGTCCCACCGACTCCTGCGCCACCGACCTTGGACTATCCGGCACCGAGTTATGGCACACCGGCGCAGCCGCCGAGCTATCCGGCACCAAATTTCGGCGCACCGGCCGCTTCACCACCGGCCGTCCCTCCGCCGTCCGCACCGGCGCAGCCCGCGGCCGCACCTGCTGCTCCCGCAGGCGAGATCAGCCTGACCAAGGCCCGTCCGGTGAGCCTGACCAAGGGGCAGAAAGTCACCCTGCGTAAAGACGGCGGCGTCGCCCTCACCCAGATTCGGATGGGCCTGGGATGGGATCCGATTCGAAAGGGCGGCGGCAGATTTGGCGGCGGCGGGCGCAGCGCCAGCATCGACCTCGACGCCTCGGTGATTCTGTTCGCCGGCCAACAGCCTTTCGACACAATCTATTTCGGAAATCTGCGAACACCGGACGGTTCGATCGTGCACTCGGGTGACAATCTCACCGGCGAAGGTGAGGGTGACGATGAAGTCATCAACGTCGACCTCCCAAGAATTCCACCGCAGGTCGACACCCTGCTCTTCATTGTCACGTCGTACCGGGGACAGACTTTCGAGCAGGTGGACAACGCCTTCTGCCGGTTGGTGGACTCGACGACGAACGCCGAGTTGGCCCGCTACACCCTTAAGGGCGGAATGCCTTTCACCGCAATGGTCATGGCGACCATCGTCCGATCGGGCAACGACTGGAAGCTGCACGCCATCGGTGAGGGACTGAACGCGAAGACGCCGGGTAAGGCATTGCCTCTGCTGGGACCGTTCTTGGGTAGGTAGTGCTGGCCGCGCACCGATGGTGCGCGGCCAGTCGTTCGTTAGCCGACGGTAACCAATTCTGATCCCGCATCAGCATCTGGGCGGCCGCCGTCGCCGCCGTGATTCGCGTATCGCTTGCGGAAGAAATACACAGCTGCGAAGTTGATGGCTGTGGCGATAACGGTGATCAACACAATTATCGCCAGTCCGGGTCCAAAACCGGGCGCTCCGTTGAAGGCGCCGATCAACCCCTCGCGCACATAGGTCAGCGGCGTCACCGGGTGCAACCACCGCAACGGAGCGGGCAATGTCTCGACCATCCAGATACCGCCATAGGCGAAGAGCTGGAGCATCAACCAGGCCAGGGATGTTAGGGCGCCGGCGCCATAGCCGAGCACCGTGAAGAGGACCGAGAAGATCGCGACGTTCATTATCGTCGCGGCGCCGACGATAATCGCCACTTGTAACGTGGAGGCGGGAGTGGGTGCCGGGTCCAAGAATGCCCACAGTCCAAGTGCTATCACCCCGACGCCGGCAAGACTGACCGCACATACCGCCACCGCACGACGCAGTACGGTCGCAACGGTCGGCGGTTGATCGGTACCCAATATGTAGCGGCGTCCGCGAAATGACAACAGGACTGCGATTACGACTAGAGCTGAAGCGAAGATCAGGAGTGTCGGCGCGGCTCCGGGACCGCCGAACTGTGCCCGTGCCAAGTTCTCCGATTGGCTGGCCACCGGAGTGCTAATGAGTTTCGCCAGCGATTCCTGCTGAGTCTCGTCGCCCATGTCGGGCGCTTTGCTCGCGCCGGCAGACAATCCATCAGTGAGGGTCGTTGCGCCTGTGTCAAGACGTTCGGCGCCGTGTTGCAGCCGGATCGCACCGGCCGTGAGTTGCGAGGTTCCCACGTTGATCTGCTGCATGCCAGATGACAATTGGGTAGCTCCGGTAGCTAGCTGTGTGCTTCCAGCGGCGATGCGGTCGACTCCACTGCGGTAGGCAGCAGTGGGATCGGTTAGTTCGGTGGCGACTCGGCGACTCCCAGCCTGCAACTGCTGTAAACCGGTGAGTAGTTCCGTGACCTTCTCAACCCCGGCGCCGGGTGGTAAGGCTTGCTGTAAGCGAGTGAGCTGGGCTTTCAGTGCTGCGATATCGACGCGGGTAACCAGTTTGTCGATGCCGTCGGCGACTTTGGTCGCACCGTCACCGAGTCGAACCGTTCCCGCCTGCAATTGCGTTGCGCCAGTGGATAATTTGGCTGATCCGGAAGCAAGTTGGGCGCTACCCGCGGTTGCTTTTCTTACCCCGGGACCCAATTTGTCGACGAGAGACATTGAGAGAGTGTCGGCACCGTCGCTTAGCTGTCCGGTGCCTTCGGAAAGCTGCTGCGAGCCTGCCGCGGCCTTCTTGAGCCCGGTTCCCAAGTCATCAACGCCGCTGACGACTTTGCCAACCGTCGTACTGGACACACCACGCAGCACCGCAGCCTGAACCTTGCTCATCGCCGCGGCACCGATACTCGACGCCTTGACCGTGTTGTTGTCGTTGTAGGTCACGGTGATCAGCGCGGGGGCCTTGGTGACTGAACCGATTTTTGCCAATGTCTCGCTGAAGTTCTCCGGAATCCGAATGACGAAATAGTAGTCGCCGCTGTTGAGTCCGCGGGTCGCGGTTTCCTGGTCGACCGCCTCGAAGCCGAGCGCATGCGAGTCGAGCAGGTTTTTAGTCACCTGTGCGCCGGCGCTGACGCGAGAATCCCCGTCGCCGAAGGGCTTGTCGGCGTTGACAACGGCGACTGGTAACTCGTCGACGCTCTTCGTCGGGTCCCACATCCACCACATGTAGATCGCCGAGAAGGCCAACGGAATAGTCACTACTACGGCCAGGAGCACGCGCAGCACGCGTGATCGCTGCACCAGTGTCTCGGTGTTGGCTGAGCCGCTCATCGTGCACCTCCGTAGACATCGGCGGCGTTGAGCGCGCGCGAGGATCGAGGTAGCCATGTAGGAGTTGGACGTCGCATAACGCGGGGCCTTTCAAAGGGCTCGATGAGGCACTGACCAGGGATTCTCTCGGCGAGAGCAGGTGATCTTCGTCGCACCATCGGCGATCTCAGGGATAGCTGCCAGATTTTGACGAGTCGAAAATATCCCATCTCGCCTCAACTGGCAATCTGTAAGTTACACCTTGCCAGTATTCCGATTATGTGATTAGGATCATTGCGACGATGGCGACAGTCATCACAGTCACACCGTGATGTGATGACTGACTCAGATGCTTTTGGTCGTTCGTGACCAGTAGTGACCAGGTCGGTCAGCACGCGGTCACTTAGCGGTAACGAAAGAGGTTGTGAGATGAACAGAGGTACGCGCCTGGTCGCTACTCTGCTGGCGGCGAGTACTTTCGCGGGACTGGCGGTGACACCATTGGTCGGCACTGCATCAGCTTCGCCACGAGGTTCTGGCGAGTCGACTGCCGTGGCGGTGTCCACCGCCCAGAAGCGGCTTAGCGCAAAGGACTCTAGGTTAAAGCCGCTGCCGGGCGGGTTGACCGTTGGCGTGGGACCGACCGGAGATCCGATCGCGATGACACTGCCATTGTTCTTCTGGGGGACAGCGGTGCCGAAAGGCAACACCTATCTGCCAGTGTTCTACCCAGCGCTGATGGCTCCCACTTTGGTAACCGGGATTACCATGACGAACACATCGGTGGGGATCGGTGAAGTCCTTCTAAGACACGCGTTGCGTACGGTCCCGTCGGGTACCGCGACGACGGTAATCGGTATGTCGCAGGGCTGTTTCGTGGTCGATCGGACACGGGTAAGTCTGAAGAAGGGCCCGAACAGCCCGAAGTACCGCTTCTTGCTGCTAGGCAATCCGCTTAGGCCGAATGGTGGCGCTTCGACTCGTGGTAGCTCGATCGACTTCGCGCCGCTTCTGCCGTTCAAGTTACGTCTGGACCACGGTTGGCCGATCGTAGATGATCTGCCGTCAAGGATTACGGGCCTACCAATCGGTCGACCAAAGTCCGATGGCGACTTCCCTACCGTTGATGTGTCGACCACCTACGACGCCGTTTCTGACTTTCCGGCTTACGCGAATCCGCTGTCGATCGTGAATGCAGTTGCGGGTATAGCCTTTTCGCATGTCTTTCCCGGCTACGCTCTAGTCGATCCGAATGCGTCAAATAACACCTCGACGACGATCGGCAACACGACGTACGTCACGATCCCGTCGCGCACCCTGCCGATCTTGTACCCATTTCGACAAATCGCATCGCTATCGGGCAATACGCGTTACGTCGATGCGCTCGACCCGGTGTTGCGGCTCTTGATTGAAGCCGGCTACGACCGCGGCGCTGATCCCGCAAAGGTGAAGGGCTTCACCATCGTCACGCCACAATCGAAGATCAATGAAGTGCGTCGCCAACTTCCCAAGGCGTATCTCGAGACGCTGGCGGTGCTAGCCGGCAAGCCACTTCCGATCCCCGTGATCGAGGGGTCGAAGACCCCAAGCACCGGGCCCGAAATCAAAGCCACGATCCCGGGAACGCTCAACGATCCGCTGCCCGGAACCACATCCTTTCCAGTTCCTGATCCCAATGACCCACTTCAGAACTTGATCGGTATGGCCCTCACCGGCGACGCCGGAAAGCGGTTCGGAGGTCCGTTTGGGCTCAGTCTGGGCGGCGCTGCGGGCAAACTTGAGGGCTACGCGGAGGGGGCCAGTGTCGCGACGAACATACTGGCGCGCAAGGGTGTTACGCCCAAGACAATCGATGAGGCGCTACTCGCCGGCGACACCGCCGCGACTGAGTACGCGATTCGGCGCTCGGGCAAGGGCCGGATTACTGGTAGTTCCTTAGGTGGCGGTGCCAACCAGGGGATAGTCGGGGCACTCAGAGCCGGAAACGACACGATGGCGAAGAGTGGAAGCCTCCCGGCGGGGATCAATGCTGGACTGACCGCCTTTCGGAAAGGATTTCAAAAGGGCAATGATGAAGCATTAGCCGATTCTAACAACGAGCGAACATCGTCGAATTCTGCGAGGCAGTCGAAACTCATAAAGAAGTCGCTAGTTCCCATGCGGCGACGTTAATTCTTGCGGCGGATCGGGGCGCCTGTTCGGGGTGCCCCGAGCTCGCAGTGAATCCTTGGTCAGTGGGGTCCACAGAATGGAGGATGGAACATGACCGATTCAGCGTTAATCACCACGGGTTTGCCTGTCGCATTGGCGATCATCATGTTTGGACTCGGCCTATCGTTGACGCTGGGTGACTTCCGTCGTGTAGCACGGACGCCTAAGGCCGTTGCGGTGGCACTATTTCTGCAAGTCGTGATACTGCCGATGGTCGCGTTGACTCTAATTTTGATCTTTGATGTAGAACCTCTGCTGGCTGTCGGACTAATGCTGCTGGCGGCGTCACCAGGTGGGACAACCGCCAGCTTGTTCAGTCATCTCTTTCGCGGTGACGTGGCTTTGAATATCACGTTGACCGCGATCAACTCTGTGCTTGCCGTGATCACCATACCGGTCTTCACCAATTTCGCCATCGGGTATTTTGATGTCGACGGAAAGCTTGGACTGCAATTCGGAAAGATTAGTGAGGTACTCGCGTTCATCCTTATTCCGGTGGTTATCGGGATGTTCGTCCGCACTCAGGCGCCGAAATTCGCCCTCCGTATGGATCGCCCGGTTCGTATTTTCTCTATCGTCATTCTCGCTACGGTTTCAGTTGGCGCCCTTATTGGCGAGCGGGATAATGCGCTGGACTATCTCCTGCAGATTGGCCTTGTCACCGCGCTGTTCTGTCTATTTAGTCTGACCCTGGGTTATCTCGGCGCACGCATACTCAGGCTTGATCAACCGAGTTCGGTCGCAAGTTCAATGGAAGTCGGTATTCACAACACCACGGTTGCCCTCACTGTCGCGTTAAGTGTCCTTGAGAACCCGATAGTGGCTATTCCCAGTGCGGTCTATTCGGTCTTCATGTATCCATTTGCCGCAGCATTTGGCTACGCAGTCACCCGCGAGAGAAGCCATGCCATTGAGTCGAGGCCGGCGTAGTCCCACGACGAGGAGACTCAGCCTTTGCGCCCGACCGTGATCAATGTGAGTCCCAGCAGCGTCGACGTAGCGCCGGGCGGGCCTCGCGCCAATCAGTTGGCTGCGGGTGCCGCCGCGCGGAACGTTACCTGCCGTCGTGACGGCTGAGCCGCAAACCCTGCAAACGCAGTCAAACCCAACACGAAAACGTGTTGGGTTTGACCGTCAGTGCGGGGTTTGCGGCTCAGCCGCGGTGAACTACTCCGCGCCGATGATGAAGGCTTCGAGCTGAGTACGAGCCTCGTCGTCGGCGACCTGCACCGGCGGGGACTTCATCAGGTAGGCCGACGCCGGAAGGATCGGGCCGCCGAGGCCACGGTCCAAGGCGATCTTCGCAGCACGCACGGCATCGATGATGATGCCGGCCGAGTTGGGGGAGTCCCACACTTCGAGCTTGTACTCCAGGTTCAGCGGCACGTCACCGAAGGCGCGGCCTTCCAGGCGCACGTAGGCCCACTTGCGGTCATCGAGCCATTCGACGTGATCCGACGGTCCGATGTGGACATTCTTGTCGGAGATCTTGTTGGCCAGCTGACCCGTCAAGTTCGAGGTCACGGCCTGGGTCTTCGATACCTTCTTGGACTCAAGGCGCTCACGCTCGAGCATGTTCTTGAAGTCCATGTTGCCGCCGACGTTGAGCTGGTACGTGCGGTCGAGGGCCACGCCGCGGTCCTCGAACAGCTTCGCCATCACGCGGTGGGTGATGGTCGCGCCGACCTGGCTCTTGATGTCGTCGCCGACGATCGGCACGCCGGCATCGACGAACTTCTGCGCCCACACGGGATCCGAGGCGATGAACACCGGAAGTGCGTTGACGAAGGCGACCTTAGCGTCGATGGCGCACTGTGCGTAGAACTTGTCGGCGTCGTCGGATCCGACCGGCAGGTAGGAGACCAGGACGTCAGCCTTGGAGTCCTTGAGGATCTGGACCACGTCGACACCGTCGCCGTCGGCCTCGGTGATGGTCTCGCGGTAGTACTTGCCGAGGCCGTCCAGGGTATGACCGCGCTGGACGGTGATGCCGGTCGGCGGGACGTCGGCGATCTTGATGGTGTTGTTCTCGCTTGCGCCGATCGCGTCAGAAAGGTCGAAGCCGACCTTCTTGGCGTCAACGTCGAACGCGGCGACGAACTCGACGTCGCGGACGTGGTACTCGCCGAACTTCACATGCATCAAGCCGGGAACGGTCTCGTTCTCGTTGGCATCCTTGTAGTACTCGACGCCCTGTACCAAGGATGAAGCGCAGTTACCTACGCCCACAATGGCAACGCGCACCTTTTTGGGCTCACCCATGGTCGGGTTCTCCTTTTCTCGGAGGCGTCGCGGCCGACTGCCGCGATGCCTTGGTTCTCTTTTTGGGAGCGTCGGTGACGACCGGTGGGTCGTCGACGCCCAAATCTTTGTCGATAGTGGTTTCGTTGCGAAACGGGATCTGGCTCAATGGCATTGGTGCGGTGGCTTCGCCAGCTTCGCCCGACGCTTCTTCGGCGATGAGTTCGTTGAGCCAGCGGACCTCGCGCTCGCTCGACTCGAGGCTGAGTTCGTGAAGTTGCCGGGAATAGCGATCCGACGCCCCGCGGGTTCGGCCGACCATCTCGCGCAGCCCTTCGCGTCGTTCCTCGACCTGCCGTCGGCGACCTTCGAGGATGCGCATCCGCGCGACCGCGGGGGTCCGACTGAAGAAGGCCAGATGTACGCCGAAGCCGTCGTCGGTGTAGTTCTGCGGCCCGGTGTCGGCGACGAGTTCGGCGAACCGTTCTCGGCCGGTCTCAGTCATCTGATACACCCGACGTCCGCGACGCACCTTCACGCCCTGCGGACCGTCATCTTCGACGATCAGTCCGTCGGCCTGCATCCGACGCAGCGTCGGGTACAGCGAGCCGTAGGAGAAGGCACGGAAGGCGCCGAGTAGCCCGGTGAGGCGTTTGCGCAGTTCATAACCGTGCATCGGCGATTCCAGAAGGAGTCCAAGCACAGCCATTTCCAGCATGCTCGTCATCTCCTCACTGGATTCGTCCGATGCGCGCGGTCGATGTGACGGCACGCAGTATCACCGAAATCGGTGAACTCGATGCTACACGCGAATGTATCGCGCCGATATAACAGGGGGTGATCCGGTGACCTCCGTCACCCGACACCGGGCGCCGCACCGCGCACTTCATCTCGGTGTCGGGACGCACAGCTAGGCTGGACGCGTGCAACCGCAACGGCAGGTCGCGACGCGACGGGAGTTGATCGACTACGCACTTACGCGTAAGTCGGTGCTGTCGGATGTCTACGCGGGTCGTGTCGCGGTCAGCGAGGTATGCGACGCCAATCCGTATCTACTGCGGGCAGCGAAATTTCACGGTGCGGCCAGCGATATCACCTGCCCAATCTGCCGCAAGGAAAAGGTCACGATGGTGTCGTGGATCTTCGGCGACAAGTTGGGGCAGGCGTCGGGATCGGCCCGCTCGACCGAGGAGCTCGACCGGATGGCAGCGGTCCACGAAGAGTTCTCGGTACATGTCGTGGAAGTGTGTCGCACATGTCACTGGAACCATTTGGTCCAGTCCTTCGTTCTCGGTCTGCGGCCAACCCGGTCGCGTACGCGCCGGGTAGCCAAGTAGCACTCACGTCGCCGCCGGCATGATGTTCGGTTTCAGATGCGACCACCACATAAGTACGCTGGTCGTCAGACCGTGCAGTAAAACGAAGGGCACTTGAATGTCAGCCGGAAATGGTTCACCCAGCAAGACTGGGAAAGAGCCGACCAAGACTGAGTCGGTGCGTAAAAGGCAGAAGGTCATCTCCTGGGTGATCGGGCTGGTCGGCGTCGGAATCCCGGCTGTCGCACTCATCGCGATCATTGCCTTCATGGCCGTGTATGTCTCGGCCGACGTCCCGCGTCCCGGTGACATCAAGCAGAATCAGGTGGCGCTGATCCTCAATTCGAGCGGCAAGACGATCGCCAAAGTCGTGCCGCCGGAGGGTAACCGCACTGACGTCAAGATCGCCGACATCCCCAAGTCTGTACAAGACGCGGTCATCGCCGCCGAGGACCGTGAGTTCCGCAGCAATGGCGGCTTTTCGGTCCGTGGTCTCTCGCGCGCGGTGCTGGGTAAGTTCACCGGACGCGACGACGCGGGCGGCGGTTCGACGATCACCCAGCAGTATGTGAAGAACGCGCTTGTCGGTGACGAGCATTCGTATACGCGTAAGTTCAAGGAACTCGCGATTGCCACCAAGATGTCGAGTAAGTGGTCCAAGGACGACATCATGGCCGCATATCTCAACACCATCTACTTCGGCCGAGGCGCGTATGGCGTTTCCGCTGCGGCGCAGGCGTATTTCCGTAAGGACATCAGCAAGATCACGCCGGCCGAATCCGCGGTTCTCGCCTCGTCGATCCGGTCGCCGTCGTACTACGACCCAGACATCAACCCCGATGCCGCACTCGGTCGCTGGAATTACGTACTCGACGGCATGGTCGCCATCGGCGCGCTGAATCCGTCCGAACGGGCCGGGATGAAATACCCGAAGGTGCCAGCCTATCGCGAGGCGGCGTCGACCGATCCCGGACCGACCGGTCTGATCAAACGACAGGTCCTGTCTGAACTCGAATCGCTGAACATCTCCGAACAGCAGGTCCGTACCGAGGGATTGAAGATCACCACGACGATCGATCCGCAGGTACAAAATTCCGTCGTGAACGCGGCGAAGAACAAACTCGATGGTGAGCAGAAGACCACCCGGACCGCGATCGTCTCCATCGACCCGGAGACCGGGGGCGTCCGCGGTTACTACGGCGGTAGTGACGGAATGGGCTGGGACCACGCTCAGGCTGGTCTGCAGACCGGATCGTCATTCAAGGTGTTCGCGCTGGTCGCGGCGCTGGAACAAGATATCCCGCTGTCGAAGGTATATAGCTCGTCGCCCTATGAGGCAACGGGCGGCCTGACCGTCAACAACTCTGACGGCGAAAGCTGCGGTTCGTGCAACCTGGCGACGGCGATGAAGATGTCCCTCAACACCGTGTACTACCGGCTGATGATGGACCTCGACGGCAAGGCGCAGGCAGTCGCCGACGCCGCGCATAAGGCCGGCGTCGCGGAGAGTTTCGGCGACGTCGCACACACCCTTCAGGAGAAGAACGGGGTCCCCGAGGGTGGCGTCGTGCTCGGCCAGTACCCCTCGCGCGTTATCGACATGGCGTCGGCATATGCGACGCTCGCGGCGTCGGGTATTTACCGTGCTCCGCATTTCGTGCAGAAGGTAGAGACGTCGAAGGGCGACGTGCTCTTCGATCGGCAGAAGGATCCGGGCAAGCGGGTATTCCCGGCCAAGGTCGCCGACAATGTCTCGGCAGCGCTTGGGCCGGTCGCGGCGTACTCGAATGGCAACGGCCTGACCGACGACACCTACGGCACACGTCCATCGGCGGCGAAGACCGGTACCGCCCAGCTCGGTGACACCGGCCAGAACAAGGATGCGTGGATGGTCGGCTATACGCCGCAGCTGTCAACCGCCGTATGGGTTGGCACCGATAAGGGTATCGCGCTCAAGAACGCCTGGGGCGGTCCGATGTACGGCAGTGGCCTGCCCGCGCAGATCTGGAAAGCTGCAATGGACGGCGCGCTCGCGGGCAAACCGATCAAGCAATTCCCTGAACCGGCCGCGGTCGGCGGTCAGGCCGGTGTGCCATATGAGCCACCGCCGGTGACCTATACCCCGCCCAAGAGTCGCTCGAATGAGCGAAACGGTCGCGGCGGCAACAATAACGACAACAACAACGGTGGCGGCGGCAACCTGACGCTCGCACCCGGTGTGACAATTCCGCTGCCTGGCAACAGTCCTCGACGCGGCAATAACGGAGGGAACTCCGGCGGCGACACCGGTGGGAACTCTGGTGGCGACACCGGCGGAGACTCGGGTGGCGACACCGGTGGAAACGGCGACAATTCGGGTACTGATTGGTGATCGATGCCAGCGAGCAGGTGAGCCCCGACGACGTCGAGTCGCCGGGGCCGCTTGCTGCTGATAGCCGCGTCGATGTCGACCGCGAGTCGCCATCGACGGTGGATCCCCTTGTCGGGCCGGCAAGCTCGGTTATCGGTGGCCCACTCGGCCGACATGCGGTCGTCGGTCGTGAGAAGTTTCTGACGCCGATTCGCGTCCTGTTCGCGCTCGCCTTGCTGGGATTGGCACTCGGCTGGTTCGGCAAGGCCGGGTGTTTACAGCAGGCGCCGGTCGATGCCGCGTCGTCGACGCCCTCGCGAACCGCAGAGGGCGGCTTCGATCTCGATTGGAAGAATCAGCGGCAGTTCTTCGCTCTCTGCTACTCCGACATCGTCCCGCTCTACGGAAACGAACGGCTCGATACTGGCGGATTCCCGTACCGGACCTACTGGGTCGGCAAGGACACCAGTGGCAAAGAGGTCAAGCAGTACATGGAGTACCCGGTGCTCACCGGTGCGTATATGTACGGCGTTGCGAAATTCACCCACTGGTGGCAGTTAGGCCATGACAAGTGGGGGCTGCCGTCAGCGTTGTCGGCGGTGATGTTCTTTAACTTCACCGCACTCGGGTTGGCGCTGTTTTGGTTGATAACCATCTGGGCAACCGGCCGAACAGCGCGGACCCGGATCTGGGCTCCGTGGCTGGCCGCGCTGTCGCCACTGGTCATCGTGCATGTATTCACCAATTTCGATGCAATTCCCATCGCCATGGTCGCGCTCGCAATGCTGGCCTGGACGCGCTTCGAACGCGATCAGAATTCCTGGACTCCGTGGGTGGCTGGAGCGTGTGTCGGGCTCGGGGTGTCATCGAATTGGTATCCGGTGCTGTTACTGGTTGCGATCGGCGTACTGTGCGCTCGTAGTCGTCAGGTGCGACCATTCCTGGCGGCCGCCGCCGGTGCGATTGCGGCGTGGATGGCTGTCAACACCGCTGTGCTGATTCTCTATCCAACCGGGTGGTCGGAGTATTTCCGCTACGACCTGGCCCGGTCGGCCGAATCGGATTCACTATTCGGAGTGGTCCGTGACCTCGCTGGTTTCACGTGGAACACCGGCGTACTCAACGGTCTTTCGCTGTTCTTGTTGGTGATGGCGATTGTCGGGGTCGTAATCGTCGGGGTTGTCGCGCCGCGACCGCCGTCGCTCGCCCAACTCATGTTCTTGTTGGTGGCTGCGTACCTGCTCACCAATAAGGTGTGGAGTCCGCAGTACTCCCTGTGGCTGGTACCCCTTGCCGTACTGGCCATTCCGCGAACGCGTCTTCTCATCGCCTGGATGGTCATCGATGCTCTGATCTGGGTTCCGCGGATGTCGCTGTATCTCGACGCCGATCGAATGTGGCTGACCTCGCAGTGGTTCACCCTCGCGGTACTGATCAGGACCGCGATGGTGATCGCCCTGTGCGTGGTCGTGATTACCGATATCCTGCAACTCAATACGGGACGTTTGAAGAGCTGGGTACCCGACGGCGGGAAGCTGGATTTCGCCAAGGCTCGGTAGGTGCGGTGCCTATTCGCCGAGACGCGTCGACAACCGGGCCTTAGCCGCTGGCCAGTCATCATCGGTCATCGCATATTGAGCAGTGGTGCGCCAACCATCGCCAAATCGTCGGTGTTTGCGGATCAGCCCTTCGAATGACGCGCCGAGTTTGGCGATCGCCGCTCGAGACCGCGCGTTGTTCTCGTGGGTATGCCACACCACGCGGACGGCGCCGCATATCTCGAAAGCATGGTGCAGCAGAAGGTATTTCGACGCCGGATTGACCACGGTGCCCTGCGCCGCCTCGGCGTAGAAGGTGTAGCCGATGGCCAGCGAGAGGTTTTGTTGGTCGATATCGTAGTAACTGGTGGACCCGACGACATCGCCGGTGGCGTCGTCAACGACGGCGAATGCTTGTCTGTCGCCAGTAGATAGGGCGGTCTCGATGTACTCGAGTGCGTCGGCTCGGTTGAGTGGGACGCCCGGCGACCAGCTGAAGATTTCCGGAGTGGTGACCAGTGTCCCCAGCGCGTCGACGTCACCAACTGCCAACGGTCGCAAGGTGACTCCCGCGCGCGACATCGTCGGCGACCCGAGCCAGGTCATGCGCGGGCCAACGCGGCATCGTCGGTGAGCTCGGTGTCGGCCGGATCGGTGGCCTTGGTGCGCAATCCAATTGATGCCAGCGGCTCGCGGAATCCGGCGACGACGAACGCATAGATCAAGTACACCAACAGGATTGACTGCACCCAGACGCCGAAGTTCACGCCGCCGATGACCCACCATTTCATTTCGGCGCCGGAGTTCATGATGCCGAACAAGCGGAAGATGGTCATATCTAGAATGCCGTTGGCGATGATGTAGGCCGCGACCACCTGCCAACGGACCTGGAGCAGTACGAAGAACGGCAGGATCCACAGCGCGTACTGCGGCGAGTTGACTTTGTGGAAGACCATGAAGCCGGCGAGCATCGCCGCCGCGACACCGACCCACGGGAAGGTTCCGCGGCGTTGATACATCCGCCAGCCCAGGTACATCGCTACGCACCATGCGGTCAGGATCAGCAGCGGCGACAAAATCCCGACGAGGGTGTTGTAGGTATCGATGTTGTTGCGGCCCACAATGAATCGAAAACCCCAGTGCCAGATGGAGTTGGTGTCGACCTCAGCGCGACGCTTGCCCTGGAATGTCATAGCAGCTTTCCAGCCGTCGAAGCCGGCGATCATGAAGGGCAGTTGCACGAGTATCACGGTGATCGTCGCTGTCGCCACAACCCAGAGCGCGCTTGCCCAATCGAGGGCTCGTCGAGCCGGCGTCGAGCCGGCGGTAAGGACGTAGGCGGCCAGCGGCAGGACGAAGAAGCCAGGGTAGAGCTTGAGGCAGAATCCGAGGGCGAGGAGAATGGACGCCAGTATCGCGCTGGTGCGCAACGACATTCGTCGTTCGCCCGTGGTCGGGGATATCGTCGATCCCCAGGCCATGACCGCGACAGCGGCGACCGAAGTGAACACCACGGGTAGTTCCCAGTTGTGGAACGCGTAGAGAACCAACGGGCCAGATGCGGCCCACACGAGTACCCACCAACGGGCCAGCAGAGCGAGCATGACCGTGATCGCGAGAGCGAACGGCACCAGAAGCCACACGGTGTGGGTGAAGAAGGCCGTGTCGGTATGCGCGCCGATGGCGCCGAGCCACATCATCAGCCCCGACAGCACCGGGTATTCGACCGAGCCACCGAACAGATGGCCGCTCGCGTCGATGCCTCCATTGACATAGGGGAAGACATGGTTATTGATGTCACGCCCCACCCACAGGAACATGATGTCGGAATAGCAGGGGATCGCGGAGTCAGGATTGCCGACCGGCCAGTGGTGACTTCGACCGTCCGCGGAGAATGGTGGACCGCCGCAGGAGACCTTCGCGTAATAGCTCCAGACGAGCGCGTAACCAGTGATGAGCAGCGAGTTCAGCAGCACCAGCGCTTCGCTGCCGCGGCCTGCGAGATACGCGCGCACTCGGCCGCCTGGACTGGTCGTCGCCAGTTGTGGGCGCAGGTCAGACATGGGCTACAGGTTAGGTGGTGGCGGGCGCCGGGAGCCAATCGCTGGCCCGGGGAACCTCGATGCGGATGGCGATTTCCCAGGTCACGGGTGCGTCGTGTATCTTGGAGCGGTTGCCGACGCAGGCGACCCTCCTGCCGCGGACAGTCCGTGGCCGACCTAGCCCATAGGAGGTGATGTGGTCTTATGCGTCACTACGAATTGATGGTCATCCTCGATCCAAGCTTGGACGAACGTACCGTCGCACCCTCTCTCGATACTTTTCTCAATGTTGTCCGCACTGATGGCGGCAAAATTGATGGAGTCGACATCTGGGGCAAGCGCCGTCTTGCCTACGAGATTGCCAAGCACAGCGAAGGCATCTACGCGGTTATCGACCTGAATGCGGAACCCGCCACGGTCAGCGAACTCGATCGTCAGCTCAAGCTGAACGAATCGGTGCTGCGCACCAAGGTACTGCGTAAGTGATCTTGCGTCCGCCGGGAACCAAACGCAGTATTGCTGCGTCTAAGTTCTCAGCGGATGTCGGTGCCGATGCTTAGGCTGGAGTGCGACTCCTACCCAATCGGTGCAGTCGATAAATCGAGTGCCCACTTCACAGGCTTCTAGAGCGAGGGAAAACACATGGCAGGCGAAACAGTCATCACCGTCGTTGGCAACCTGACCGCCGACCCCGAACTGCGGTTCACACCGTCCGGGGCTGCTGTCGCTAACTTCACGGTTGCGTCGACGCCACGCACCTTCGATCGTCAGACCAATGAATGGAAAGACGGCGAAGCACTGTTCATGCGTTGCAATATCTGGCGTGACGCTGCGGAGAATGTCACCGAGAGCCTTACCAAAGGTTCGCGAGTGATTGTCTCCGGCCGGCTACGTCAGCGCTCCTTCGAAACCCGCGAGGGTGAGAAGCGCACGGTTGTGGAACTCGAAGTCGACGAGATCGGTCCCTCGTTGCGTTACGCCACCGCGAAGGTCAATCGGGCTTCGCGCGGCGGCGGTAACAGCGGCGGCGGATTCGGTGCGCCAAGCGGCGGCGGTGCAAACCGCAGCGGCGGCGGATCGGGTCAGCCCGCTGCGGCTGAAGATCCCTGGGGCAGCGCCCCCGCATCCTCGGGATCATTCGGCGGAAACAACGACGAACCACCCTTCTAAAGAGATTTCCGGATTACCCAGCGTGGTATCCGGGCCCTAACTGGAGCAACATATGGCGAAGCAAAAAGGACGGAAGGTCCGCGTCGAAAAGGTCACCAAGACCAAGGCGTGCACCTTCTGCAAGGACAAGAAGAACGACATCGACTACAAGGACACCGCGTTGCTGCGTCGTTTCCTGTCGGACCGCGGCAAGATTCGTTCGCGTCGTGTGACCGGCAACTGCGTGCAGCACCAGCGCGACGTCGCTGTCGCCGTCAAGAACTCGCGTGAAGTGGCCCTGCTGCCCTTCACCTCGACCGGTCGATAAGCGGAAGGGATAAGAACAATGAAACTCATCCTCACCGCTGCCATCGAAAAGCTCGGTGTCGCTGGCGACACCGTCGAGGTCAAAGACGGCTACGGCCGCAACTACCTGCTGCCCCGCGGCCTGGCCATCAAGGCCACCCGTGGCGCCGAGAAGCAGGTTGAAGGCATCCGTCGTGCACAGGAAGCCCGCGAGGTTCGCGGAGTCGAGCACGCCAACGAGCTGAAGCAGGCCCTCGAAGGCCTGGAGAATGTCTCGCTCGGCGTGAAGACTCACGACTCGGGCAAGCTGTTCGGTTCGGTCACCACAGCCGACGTTGCCGGCGCGATCAAGAAGGCCGGCGGCCCTGCCGTCGACAAGCGCGCGGTCGATCTGCCCAAGGGGCATATCAAGGCCACCGGCACCTACCCGGTTGTCATCGACCTACACACCGGCGTCTCGGCCAAGCTGAATCTGGCTGTCGTCGCGGAGTAAGTCTCGCGTTCATGAAACCGCCGCCCGGCAATGTCGGGCGGCGGTTTTCGTTTTGTCCGGGTGTTTTGGACTGGAGTCTGCGTTGTGCGGGGCCGCGAGGGGAATGTGCCCCGGGGCTCGACGCGGATGCAGATTCCAGCCGGTCCGGCCCCGCGCTCCCGAGGACACCAGCGCACGTTGACCACTCGCGCCGCGAATGGCCAACGTGCCCAGGAGACTTCAGGAACTTCACATCAGTTCAGCGAGCTCTTGTTGTACAGCCGCATCGACCACACATACCCGACGACGCTGAGTCCGATGCACCAGAGAACTGTCTGAAATGCGTTGCTCCCCATCGGGGTACCGAGCAGCAGCGCACGCACCGTCTCGATGAACGGGGTGAACGGCTGATGCGCCGCGAACCAGGCGATTGCCGACGGCATCGAATCGGTCGGGACGAAACCGCTTGACAGGAATGGAAGCAGCAGCAGGATCATCGGGGTGTTACTTGCCGATTCGACGCTCTTTGCCGCGATGCCCATCCCAACCGCGATCCACGTGATCGCCAACGCGACTAGTGCGACGAAGCCCAGCGCGGCAATCACGCTGCCGATATCGGTCGATGTGCGGAAACCCAGTGCCACCGCAACCGCGAATACGACGATGACAGAAATGATCGTCTGTGCGACAGCTCCGATCACATGCCCGGTCAGGACCGACGCCCGTGAGATGGCCATCGTGCGGAAGCGAGCTACGATACCTTCGCGCATATCCATCGCCACACTGATGGCGGTGCCCTGAGCGCTCATCACAATCGCGATGAGCAGGATCCCCGGTACCACGTAGCGAAGGTAGGCGGCCGTCCCGCTGTCTGCATTTGGAGCGGAACCCGTTGCCCCGGTGGGCAATCCGCTGCCAAGGGTGCCGCCGAGCACGTACACGAAAATCAGTAGCAGGATGACCGGCGTGCCGATGGTCAGCACGGTGAGGACGGGGTAGCGGAGCATATGACGCAAGTTGCGCCGCAGCATCGTGCTCGAGTCGGCGAGGGTGTAGGTGAGAGTGGTCATTGCGAAACCTCCTGGGTCGCAGTCGAAGTGGAGTCAGTGAGGGCGAAGAACACATCGTCGAGGTTCGGGGTGCCGATGGATACATCTTCGATGCGGGCAGTCGCGTCGAGTCGATCGATGATGGCTTTGACGGAGCCGAAGCTGCCGTCACTGTCGATGGTGAGGGACAGCGAAGCATCGCCTTCGCTTGAGTCGTCTTCCTGCCGCGATACCAGTCCGGTGAGTTGCCGCCGCGCCGCATCGCGGGCATCAGAGTCGGAAAAGCCAAGTCGCACATGGCCCCCTGGTACAAGCTTCTTGAGATCCGCAGGCGATCCCTGCGCCGCGATACGGCCGTTGTTGAGGACCGCGATCTGGTCGGCGAGTTGGTCGGCTTCTTCCAAGTATTGGGTGGTGAGGAAGATGGTCATGCCGTCGTTGACTAGGTTGCGGACTATCTCCCACATCGACGCGCGGCTGCGTGGATCGAGGCCGGTCGTCGGTTCGTCGAGGAATATGATGCTTGTGCCAGTGGGGCTTTCGCCGGTGCCGCCGCCGACGAGTGTCATTGCCAGATCGAGCCGACGTCGCATGCCACCCGAGTAGTTTGCGAGGGTTTTGTTCGCCGCATCGGAGAGATCGAAACGTTCGAGCAGTTCATCGACGCGTGCTCGGCCGGCCTTCCGGGGCAGGTGGCGAAGGTCAGCCATGAGCTGAAGGTTTTCGCGGCCGGTGAGCAGACTATCGACGGCGGCGAACTGTCCGGTAAGGCCGATCGCGCCGCGAACTGAATCCGATTGGGTGACAACGTCATAGCCCGCGACCCTAACCGTACCGGCATCTTGTCGTAGCAGTGTCGAGCAGATATGGACCACCGTGGTCTTGCCGGCGCCGTTGGGGCCGAGGAGCGCGAATACTGTTCCGGCGTCGACGGTGATATCGATACCGTCGAGAACAGTCTTGTCGCCGAAGGACTTTCGTAGTCGTTCTATCTCAATTGCCGTTGTCATAGTGCTTCCTTTGTGAGAGTGGAGCGGGTGCGAGTGACGGTAATATCGCCGAAGCTGGTGTTAGCGTGTACCTCGACAGTGTCGTCGTCGGAACCGGGAGTGGTGGATGGAGTGAGTTCATTGTGAAAGTGGCCGTAGTCTGACTTGACGTCGAGCCAGGCGGCTGTCCCATCGTGGATGCCGATTTCTATTGCACCGTAGGAACTTTCAATGGTTACCGTGCCGTGCTGGACCTCGCGAATCGCGGTCCGCCCGTGTGCGGTCTTGACCCCGACCGAGTCGAGGGCGCGGGTGATGTCGATCGCTCCGTACGCTCCGCGGACCTGCAGAGCGCCGCGCACGGTCCCGATCGAGATGTCGCCGTAACTGGCCTTCACCGCGAGTGCACCGTCAATCTCGCGTAGGCGAACATTGCCATAGCTCGCGGTTACAGTGGCGTCGCCGGACACGAACCCGGCAGTGACCGATCCTGACCCCGACTTCACGATCAGCGCAGCGGCGGACTCGACGTCGAGATCGGCGTGGGAGATGTCAAGGGTGCACGGACCCAACGTTCCTTCGGTGCGAAAGCTCCCGACGCCGAGGGAACCGGTAATCATTGTGCCAGAAGGAATTTCAACGATGATATTGACGGCGTCGGGTGATCCGAACGGGGTGTAGGTCCGCCACGAGCGGGAGCTGTGGATACGCAGGCGGTTGCCGGCCAGGCTCGCGGTCGTCTGGTCGGCGGCGCGAGCAGATGACGTCTTGTTGGGGAGTTGCGGGCGGATGGTGACTTCGGCGTCGTCGCGGTCGGTGGCGATGATGCGCACGTCGCCGACGGTCAAGTCAAGATCGACGGTGAGGGGGCCGGTTAGTGGGTAAGTGGTCATCGATAATCCTTGTCGAGGGAGTGGTTAACGAACCCAGCCGGTGAAATTCGAACCGGACTCGCGTCGCGGTGCTGCGGACTGGGTGGTCGCCCTGTTGTCGAGCGCGGTCGCGACGGCGCGGACGAGCCAGTTGTTGACCGATACTCCGTCACTGGCGGCGGCGGCCTCGGCCCGTTGTTTGAGGTGATCGGGGAGGCGAAGGGTGACCCGGGCGGTGGTGCCGTCATCGGATGAGTCGGGGACGGTCGCCCTAGCGGCGGTCGTTGCTGCATCGTCACTCGATGCGATTGGCGTCGGCGGTGCTGTCACCACGAACTCAGGGTCGCGACCGCGCAGACGTACTTCCACCGACCCCGGGGCGAGGTCACTCGTAATCTCGCCGGCCGCCGTCGACAATGCGTCGAGCAGGACGAGGCGCGCTGCGGCGTCGAGCGATGCGGTTAGTCGCTCGGCGAGGTCGCGGGCATCGTCGCCGCCGGCTGCTGCGGCGACGGCGAGCTGGTTGCGGAGGTCGTCGACATATCGGGAGAGGTGCATGACGTCAGTTTGGCGTCATCGTGGCGTCAATGTCAAGGGCGGCGGTATATGCCCAGTTCACGACATATTCATTGCAGGAAGCCATTGTGCGTGACGATGGCAATTGACGTCATGATGACGTCATAGACGCGCTTGCTACTTGGGCGGCGAGAAACCCAGCGGCAGCTGGTTCCAGTAGCGCAAGCGCGCGGGCAGATATCGCGGCGCGGGGTTGGCGTTATGCGCGGTGTCGTCGGCCGGGTAGAAGAATTTGTGCCACGCGCGGGTGAAGATCAGGGCACGAGCGCCGGTGGTGCACGCGACGACGTTGGGACGCGGGACGGTACATGTGGTGCCGCCGACGGTGAGCCGCTTGCCGACGCCCAGCGTCGGCGGACGGAATCCCGACGTCGGAGTCAGTTGGGTATTGGGGCCGAAGATTCCCTTCGGGGTGACCCACCAAGGCCCCTGCTGATCGCCGGAAATGGTGGCTCCCTGTGTTCCGGGTGGCGCCGTAGCGGGGGTGCCTTTGCAGCTCACATAGCGGTATGTCGGACCGAACGAGCAGAGCCACTGGCCCGCGGCGAAGAAACTACGACCGTTGTCGGAGTAAGCCAGTGACCGGAACTTCGTCGGGTTCACCGGTTGATAGCGGGTCAAGTCGAATTCGACGGGCAGTGTCGGACCCGACGGCGCCGCATCTGCGGCGCCGGCGCCAAGTGTCGCGAATGACGTCAGCGCGACGATCGTCACTGTCGCGCGCTTCATCACCCTCATCAAGCGGGTCGTCATTTCGTGGTCCTCTCGGGTCCGCCCGACTCCTCGGCACATGCCGAACCATTCCACCACGCCGCCAAGGCGGCGCGTGGGCGAAGGCGCGAATCGGCGATGTTCGATTGCGCCCGATTCGCCCGTAACGGGATGTTCACGGAGTCGTTGAATTCAGTCAGTTGCATGTACAAATCGACACGCCCGACATTCACAATCGCACGACACGCCGACGAACCTGAAATTTCTCACCTGTGCATAGAGAACGTCACCTCTACCTGCGGATTCAGATAGATCTTCCACAGAAGTCCCCAAGTTACCCACAGGTGGTCAACAAGCGCTCCTGCGCTGTGCCCAAACGCTCCACATCTTGTCCACAGAGTTATTCACACCCGGGTTTGAGTGATCTGCATTCGCGCTTTATGGTTCGGTTCGCGGTAGTTGCCGGCGTCGTAAAACTCGTTCCTGTCAGACCCAAACGGTATGACGAGAAGGTCCGACGTGAGCGCGTCATCGGTGGAAAATGCGTGAGAGGTAAGACGGACTTGGCAGTAGTCGACGACCGGGGCCATGAAGAGGCTCCCGAGGAGATGCCAGCCGAAGAATTCGGCCGGCAACCGCCGCAAGACTTGGCGGCTGAGCAATCAGTGCTCGGCGGAATGATGCTGTCCAAAGACGCTATCGCTGACGTGCTGGAGAAACTTCGCCCCGGCGATTTCTACCGACCCGCCCATCAAGCTGTCTATGACGCCGTACTGGAGCTTTACGGCAAAGGTGAGCCGGCCGATGCCGTCACGGTCGCGGCCGAGCTTGACCGTGCCGGCGAGCTGAAACGGGTCGGCGGAGCCCCGTACTTACATACGCTCATCTCCACCGTGCCGACGGCGGCGAACGCTGGGTACTACGCCGAGATTGTCGCCGAGAAGTCGATCCTGCGACGCCTCGTAGAGGCAGGCACCCGCATTGTGCAGTTCGGATATGCCGGCAGTGACGGACAAGATGTTGCCGAGGTCGTCGACCGCGCTCAGGCCGAGGTCTATGAGGTCACCGAGCGGAACACCTCCGAAGACTATGTCGCGCTGGAAGAACTGCTGCAGCCGACGATGGACGAGATCGACTCCATCGCATCACGCGGAGGCATCTCGCTTGGTGTACCGACTGGCTTCGCCGACCTCGATCGGCTCACCAATGGCTTACACGCCGGACAGATGATCATCGTTGCGGCGCGTCCGGGTGTGGGCAAGGCGCTCGCGCTCGACACGCCACTACCGACGCCGACCGGATGGACCACGATGGGCACCATCGCTGTCGGCGAGCACTTGCTCGATGCGCAGGGACGCCCGACTAAGGTTGTCGCGGCCACCGAGGTGATGACTGAGCGGCCCTGCTACGAAGTGGAATTCTCCGATGGCGCCGTGCTGGTTGCCGACGAGGAGCATCAGTGGGTGGCTGAGGTCGACGGCGAGCGCGACGTAATGACTACCGCGGCGTTACGCGCGAAGGTTGGCAAAGCCGTCGTGCGGAATACCGCTCCGTTGGAGTTGCCGAACCGGCGCTACGTCTATGGGCCGTACACCGTTGCGGCACTTGCCGGTATGGCTTTTGACGATCCTGAAATCGGGATGCGGATCGACGCCGAGGGGCCCGTCGACGTGATGACGTTGATGGCCGATCTGGGCGGCCGGATCCCCTTCGAGTATCTGCGCGGTTCGATCGCGCAACGTCGGGCATTGCTCGCCGGTTTGCTGGACGCACGGGCCATCGTTGAAGACGATGGCTGGATCACGGTACCGGCCGCTACTCGGCATATGACTGACGTCGTGGCCGATCTTGCTGCGGGACTTGGGTATACGTATCGAGTGTCGGCGACCGGCTGGGTTCGAGTAGACGCCGACGATGACGTATTCACGTTGCACCACAAGGCGATTCGACATAAGGAGTTGCGCCGGGCGTCGGGGGTGCGTCGCATCGTTGCGATCCGTCCGGTCGATTCGGTGCCGGTTCGTTGTGTTCAGGTCGACAATGCCGACTCGATGTATCTCGCGGGCGAATCCATGGTGCCAACGCATAATTCGACATTGGCGATGGACTTCCTGCGGTCGTGCTCGATTCACAACGGCAAGACCAGCGCCATGTTCTCTCTCGAGATGAGCAAGACCGAGATCGTCATGCGATTGCTCTCGGCCGAGGCGAAAATCAAACTGGCAGATATGCGTTCGGGTTCGATGACCGACGACGACTGGTCGCGATTGGCCCGGCGCATGGGCGAGATTTCCGAGGCCCCGCTATTCATCGATGATTCGCCGAACCTCACGATGATGGAGATTCGCGCGAAGGCGAGACGGTTGAAGCAACGCCACGATTTGTCGCTCGTCGTCATCGACTACATGCAGTTGATGTCGTCGGGTAAGAAGGTCGAGTCCCGACAGCAGGAAGTCTCCGAGTTTTCGCGGTCAATCAAGTTGTTGGCCAAGGAACTTGAGGTTCCGGTGGTCGCCATCTCGCAGCTGAACCGCGGTCCCGAGCAGCGCACCGATAAGCGGCCGCAGGTGTCGGACCTTCGTGAGTCGGGCTCGCTGGAGCAGGACGCCGACATGGTCATCTTGCTGCACCGGCCCGACTCAATCGAGCGTGACGATCCCCGTGCGGGCGAGGCCGACATCATCGTCGGCAAACACCGTAATGGTCCGACGGCGACGATCACCGTCGCGCATCAGCTGCACCTGTCGCGGTTCGTCGATATGGCGCGCGGGTAGGGATTGCACCCCACTACGCAGAGAAGGCCCGACGAATACCGAATCTGATAAATGGCTTGGCAAATACTGCCGTCCAACCGATCGGCAGGAACCCGAAGAACTTCGGGCTGAACGCCAACGTGCAAGTGACGGTACTTCCGGATGGGGTTTGCTCGACCGACCAACGTTCGACATACGATTTGACGGCCAGCGGAATCGATATGCCGGTCCCCGCAGCGGTCACTCCGTTCGGTTGTTCATCGACTACCCGCGATGTTGTCGCAATGAGCCCCCGATAGGTGCGAGTTCCGTTCTCGACAACTGGTCCGGAAAATGCTGGTTGCGCGCCAACGGTGGGGCCGGACTGCAGCCGTTGCCGTACCTCCGGTGCTGACTCTGGAAGATCAACGGTGACGGTAGCCGACCACGGAGCAGCCTTGATGAAGCTATCCGCGTTTGTCGGCGCGGACAGGGCGAATCTACGTGGCCCCTTCGCTCCACTTGCCAAGATTGCGAGGAGGGTGAGGCCGAGTGCAGCCAAGATCCCGAGGACGACGAGGACGATGATGACTATCAGAAGTTTGCTCATGTGGACTTCCTGATCGGTGAAGTGGCTGAGATGGCCGCCGGCGTACCGATAGTAACGGCTAATCCAAGTATATGTAACCCAAA
This sequence comes from Gordonia sp. CPCC 205333, assembly GCF_048537885.1. NCBI lineage: Bacteria > Bacillati > Actinomycetota > Actinomycetes > Mycobacteriales > Gordoniaceae > Gordonia > Gordonia sp. CPCC 205333. The sequence goes on from NZ_JBCLVI010000001.1 coordinate 99,807, forward strand.
TTCACATAAAAACTTTCGCCGAGGCTGAAATGCCCAAAAGTGCTGTTCACGCCGATGTTCGCGGACTCGGCAGAACGCCGAACTTCCGACGTTGGGCTGGGGCGGATGTGATCGCCCGGGTATCCGATGGATAAGCGTTAGTCGACGTAGGATGTCACGGGCCGCCCCACTATCAGTGCACTCCAGAAGCGGATGCGGTCGAATTCTGGGCGTACCGGAGCGCCCGAGAATAGTGACGGCGATCGTTCCAACCCTGGCCGCCGCAATCTCGAAAGCCGTTGTACCTCTAGTGTTCACCCGCTGGCCGGATCGGCCGATGAGTATTCGGCACGCATCGTCCAGTCGTGGTTATGATGCTCCCCACCGACCGTCAGGACCCCGACATGATCCCTCGTCGCTCGATTCTCGTAGCCGCTGCGGTCGCGCTCACCATTGGGGTGTCCGCATGTTCCTCGGATGCCGAACAGACTGCGGCGACGTCGTCGAAGGCTGACGCGAATGTCTGTGCGGTCTTGGCAGACTCACCTCCCTGGTACGGCGACAATGTGGCTCGCATCAACGAGATGCTGCGCCAGTACGGTAGTTGTGCGGGCCACACGGCGTCGACCACAGTGGGTGGCAAAGCTCCGCTGGCCTTGTTCGACTGGGATAACACGGTCGTGCGCAACGACATTGGCAATGCGACCTTCTACTGGATGGTCGCGCACGACAAGATCCGGCAGCCAGCTGGCGGCGACTGGGCCACCACCAGTAGTTACTTGACCCCCGATGCACGAGCCGCTCTCGCCAAAGCCTGCGGTAGCGCCGCCGCTGCGGGCCAACCGCTACCGACCTCCCGTACCCCCGACTGCGCCGATGAACTGTTGGCCATCTACGGCGATGCCACGACCACTGACGGCAAAGACGCATACGGCAACTACAACCACCGCGAAATGGAACCCGCCTACGCGTGGCTGGCCCAGCTATTCGCCGGCTGGACCCCGGCGGAGATCGGCCAGTTCGCGACCAGCGCACGGGATCGGGCACTCGCGGCTCCAATCGACGGCACCGAAACGATCGGCACCACCAAAGTCGACGCCGGAGTTCGATACTACGACCAGATCAAGAATCTGTTTGCCGCGTTGCGCGCCAACGGTTTTGACGTCCGGATAATCTCCGCCTCGCCCGAGCGGGTAGTCCAGGTGTGGGCAAAGCCCCTCGGTTTCGCCGATGACAAGACGATGGGAATCCAGTCGCGTCTGACGCGTGGAACCTATACGAGCAATATCGTTGGCTGCGGCGGTCGGGCCGACAACACCGTGATCACTTACATCGACGGCAAGCGCTGCCGAATTAACGAGCAGGTTCTCGGCATCGCCGGCGACAAGGCGTTCGAACAGGCTCCGGCCGATCGCCGCCAAGTCTTTGCCGCCGGTGATTCCGACACCGACCTCACCTTTCTGTCGGATGCGACCGGCCTACGCCTGGCCATCAACCGAAACAAGACCGCGCTGATGTGCAGCGCCTACGCCGACGTCGACAATCGCTGGATCGTCAACCCGATGTTCATCGACCCCAAACCGGTGCAGGACAAGCTCTACGCCTGCGCCACCGAAGGCGGTATCTCCGCGGATGGCAAGGACATTCCCGCGAAGGTGGACGGACAATCGATCGGCGACCAAACCGACCGGGTCCACGGCTGAACTCAGCCCGAAGGGCGTCGCCGTTATCCCTCGAATTCCGCCGAGTACTTGACCATCGCCTCAATCAGCGCATTGAGCACTCTTTCGGCGGTGATCAGGTCCTCATCGGCGAAACCCGACAGCGTTTCATGGGTTAGGTCGCCCAACGGGCCGAAGAACTCCCGCGCCAACTCCATTCCACGTTTGTCGTAGTGAAGGGTCAGCCGACGTCGGTCTTGCGGATCGGGCTCTCTGCGAATATGGCCGGACGCAACCATCCGATCGACCAGGTACGTCATCGCGGCCGACGTCAGCCCCAGCGAAGCGGCGAGGCGGCCCGCAGTGGTCGGTTCGCCGGCAGAATCGGCGACCATAACGCGGAGCAGTGCTTGAAAGTCGTTGGCGCCGAGGTTGTGTTGCCCCGCGAAGATACGGCCGATTTGCTCGGACTCCGCCGTCAACGCGCGTATCGCGGATGACAGCGACGTCTCCAGTTGTGCGCGGTCGGGCATCCCTGAAGTGTACGACGGCAAATTAGTTAAGTTGCTTAATAGTTCAAACTTTGAGACGCTGTCGAGGTGACTACCTCCACCTGGGATCGCGTGGCGTCAGTTGTCACCGCGAAGCGTTCGTGGGCTTTGGGCCTGGCAGTTCTGATCATAGGACTCGGCTTCATGACTCTGGTCGGCGAAAATGACTCCGGCGACGACGCTCCGAACTCGCTTCCAATCTCAACGCAGTCGTCGCAGATCAAAGACGTCGAGGCAGCGTTCCCGGACAGCGGTGTCGCATCAGCCATCCTGGTGGCCACGCGATCAGACAGTGGAGAACTGACCGACGCCGACAAATCGGCGATCGAGGCCGCAAGCGACCGCATGCTCGCTGTCGACAGGTCGCTCACCGACAAGAATGCGGCATCGCCGGTCGCGGTATCGGAGGACAAGAAGTCGGCGGTGGTCGCCATCCCCGTCTCGGCAGAACTCAATGGTTTCGGCCTGCGCGATACCGTCGATGAGTTGCGCACCGCCGCGGCCTCGGGTTTGCCGCCAACTTTGACGACGCACGTAACCGGCGGGCCCGCATTTGCCGCCGACATCGCCAACTCCTTTTCCGGAGCCAATGTCACGCTACTTCTAGTCACCGCATTGGTCGTGGCGCTGCTTTTGATCGCCACCTATCGATCGCCGGTGTTGTGGCTCGTGCCGCTGATCGTGGTCGGGATTGCCGACCGCGTCGCGAGTAGTGCTGGCACCGCGCTCGCGAACGTGACCGGCCTGAGCTTCGATGGCTCGACGTCCGGCATCACCAGCGTCCTGGTGTTCGGTGCCGGCACGAATTATGCGCTGCTCCTGATTTCGCGGTATCGAGAGGAACTGCACAATTTCGCCGACCATCGGGCGGCGCTTCGACTGGCGGTGCGCCGCGCCGGCCCGTCGATCCTCGCGAGCAATCTGACTGTCGTGCTGGCATTGCTCATCCTGTTGTTGGCGACGTTGCCGAATACCCGGAGCCTTGGCGTATTCGGGGCGGTGGGATTGGTGATCGCTGCGGTGTTCGTCCTGTTGGTTCTGCCCGCGGCGTTGGCGCTATTTGGCCGAAAGTTATTCTGGCCCTTCATTCCGCGATATTCGGGATCCGGTGAACCTGAGCGTGATTCGGTCACCGACACTGGAGTCTGGCACCGCATCGCAACCGTGGTTGTCGACAATCCGTGGCGAGCCGCGATTGCATCGGTTGTAGTGCTGGCGATCTGTGCGAGCGGTCTGTTGACCGCTTCTATCGGCCTCTCCCAAACGGAGCAGTTCCGAGTCACCGCTGATTCGGTCGCCGGATTCGACACCCTCGGTCAACACTTTCCAGCGGGCGAATCGGACCCGACTGTTGTCACTGCCGCAACATCGACGGCGCCGGCTATCGAAAGTCGGCTCAAGGCCGTCGATGGGGTGGAATCAGTACGTGCGACCGGCGAGTCCGAAACCGGTCAGACGCGCTGGAGCCTAGTGCTGGATTCCGCGCCGGCGTCCGCGGAGTCATTCAAAACCATTGAGTCCATTCGTAATTCGGTTGCCGACGTCGATGACGCCGATGCCCTCGTCGGTGGCAGTGACGCACAGGCGCTCGACGAACGGGACGCGGCCGCACGGGATCGACTGGTCATTATTCCGTTGATCTTGTGTGTAGTACTGGGTGTGCTCTTCCTACTACTGCGGGCAGTCGCCGCTCCGATCGTCTTGATCTGCGCGACGGTCGCGAGTTCGGTCGGAGCAATCGGCCTTGGCAGTTGGGTAAGCAAGTATGTCTTCGGCTTTCCCGCTCTCGACAACAACGTCGTGCTGTTCTCTTTCCTCTTTCTAGTGGCACTGGGCGTGGATTACACGATCTTCCTTGTCACCCGCGCCAAAGAGGAGAACTCCGCGCACCCGATCAATATCGCGATGATCCGGGCCGTATCGGCAACCGGCGCGGTCATTACCAGTGCGGGAATCGTGCTGGCGGCGGTCTTCTGCGTGCTTGGAATCCTTCCGCTCATCACGCTGACCCAGCTGGGAATCATCGTCGGCCTGGGCATTCTCCTCGATACCTTCCTGGTTCGAACGGTCCTCGTCCCAGCATTATTCACGCTGGTCGGGGAGCAAATCTGGTGGCCATCGACGACGAGGAAGGAGTCGGATCACGCCGTACAGCATCGATAGTCCATCCGAGTAAAAGACTCCGCAACCTGAGGAATAGAAGGTCTCACATGAAATTCGTACCTTCCCTGCGCGCCAGGGCTTCAATTATGGTCGTAGTGGCGCTAGCACTGACATTCGTGGGATTACTGGGCGAGGGTTCGGCAAGTGCCGGCCCTGGGCAACTGCAACCGATCAGCAAACTAGATGTTGCGCGATATCTTGGCGTCTGGAATCAGGTTGCCGCGATTCCGCAACCATTCAACGTCGATTGTCTAAGCAGCACGCAAGCGAAGTACAGCAAGATTGACGATCGAAATATCCGAGTGGAGAATACCTGCATTCGAAACAACGGCAGTCGAAATCGAATTGTTGGAAATGCCCGCGTCAATGACTTGAAGACACTCGCGCAGCTTCACGTGAGCTTCCCGGGAGTGCCATTTCAGGGCAGCAAATCCGGACCAACCAACTACGTGGTGACTTATATTGCGCCGGACTACTCGTGGGCTCTTGTTGGCGACCCGAATCGGCTGTCCGGATTCGTCTTGAAGAGAACTCCCGACGTCTCCAAGAAACAATGGGATTCGATAAAGAAGGTCATCTCCGCGCGCGGCTACAACACATGCTTCTTCCTGGTCACTCCGGTTCGAGGGAAGGGCACACCGGCGCCGTTGTGCACGCGCTGACACCCGTTGAGTAACTGATCACACCAGTTCGAATTTGTCGGAGTCGACTTCTTCATGCGACGAGTCGTCGTTATGAGAATCTTCGTCGCGTCCGTCTTCGTTCCGGTCGGGACGCCGCCGCCACGAGTTGACGGCGGCGAGCCCGATCAGCAGGAGGACACCGAACATTGCTCCGGTGATGACGGACCAACTGACATGCTCGGCGACCGTTGCCGACGAGGGGGCCGCCGATTGTTCGGCTGGCGTCGTAGGGCCGCTCTCCTCATCGGGCGGCGCCAGATTGGCCTGAGCACTGTCCAAACTGCTGGTGATGGAGCTCAGGGTTCCGTCCAATTGCTTCACGCCGGAGTTGACCTTTTTGGCGGCTGACAAGGTATCGGCCCTGGCCGACGACAGTTTCGTCAAGCCTGACCGCAACTGTCGGGCTGCTGTTCTAGCTTGCGAGATGGCGGCGTCCGCACTGCCCGCTGATCGGTTCAGAGCGCCGCGCATCGTTCCGAGTTCAGTTTGGAGCTGACCTAGTGACGCCAATTGCGAGGCGATCGCGCGGCTAGATTGTTGCAAGGTCCGAAGACGCTGCAGAGCATCTTTGGAGCCCGGCGTCTGCGCAGTTGCCAAGTAGTCGATCAGCGGGGTCACCAATGAATCGAGCTGCTTTACCGACGCGGACAATGACTTGGCCTGGGTGAGCGCACCGGAAATCGCGAGTGAACCGTCATTGATCTGCTTCGCCGCTCCTGATAGGTTCGGCGCGTTTTGCAACGACATCACCAGCTCATTCGACGCGCTGGTCGCGGTATCGACGGCATCGAACAAATCACGAGCACCGCCGGTAACAGTCGTGATGCTCCCAGTGGCGCCGTTAACCGCACTCGACATCAATTGCAAGAGCATCTTGGCCGACGATATGGACTCGGCTGCCGAGTCAATGTGTTCAGCCGGTGGCCGAGGATCAGGTTCGGCTGGCTTCTGTTCTGGCGTGGGGAAGATCAAATAGGCCCCACTGCCGACGATTAAGGTTCCCAAGAATATCGCGAGAAATCCGGTTGCGGACAGTGGTATCGACGTTTTCTTGGATCTAGCCAGTTTGCCAGATATCGCCCGTATACTCGGAATGATCGTCAACTTTCTCCACGCACATGTTTTTCGCCACGCTACCCGCGACATCTGTGCAGCAGGTCGCTGCTTGTCGATTCTCAGCGGATTCTACGGAGAGTCTTGAAAGTCCTTCAGGTGCTCTGGGGGCTATTCATAAATAGCGGCTCCACCAGGTTTCACTTCTCAGGTTTCCCGAACCGTCTCACAAAAGCCGGTAGCTTCATCAGTACCTCGGGAAAGCCGGGCCCGACCCGCACACTGATGTCACGGTGACGGACCTCGTCGCCGCATTCCCGGCAGACCACCGCGGCCTCGAGATCGTGACCGCAGCTGTTGTGGTGCAAGATCATTGGGGCACCCTGATCGCCGCTCATCCAGCGATCACCCCACGAATTTATGGCGGCGACGACGCCGAAGAGGTCGCTACCCTTCTCGGTGAGCAGATATTCGTGACGAATCGGATCGGTCTGATAGATCTCCCGCGAGACGATGCCGCTGTCGGCCAGGGTCCGTAGCCGGTCGGTCAGGGTTGATCGAGCGATGCCTAGGGTCGTCACCAACCCGTCGAACCGAGTTTCGCCGTAAAAGAGCTCACGCAGAATCAGGAGTGTCCAACCGTCGCCGACCAGGCCGACGGTACGTGCGACCGAGCATGGCCAGCGTTCGAAAGATTCGCGTTTCACCTGGCCAGAATATCAGTCTGTTTTGCAGACGCACTTGTGGAAGCACCGGTTGGGCAGCTAGGGTCCGAGTGAGTCTTGATTCCGAACTCAGGAGGTTATCCGTGGGTGAGACAATAACGCTCGAGCGCGACGGACATGTTCTGCTCATCGGTCTGAACCGGCCGGCCAAGCGAAACGCTTTCGATCGGCAGATGCTCGGTGAGCTTGCCGAAGCGTATGGCGTCCTGGAGAGCGACGACGAGATTCGCAGCGGAGTTCTCTTCGCGCACGGTGACCATTTCACCGGTGGCCTCGACCTCGCCGACGTCGTCGGCGATATTGCGGCCAACTCGATGTCGATTCCGGAGAACAGTCGGGACCCCTGGCGTCTCGACGGCCCCTGGGCCACGCCGCTAGTCGCAGCTGCCCAGGGATGGGTGATGACATTGGGCATCGAACTACTCCTCGCTGCCGACATCCGCGTCGCGGCCGCTGACGCGCGCTTCACTCAATACGAAGTACGTCGCGGAATCTTCCCCTTCGGCGGTGCGACGTTGAGATTCCCCCGGGAAGCCGGCTGGGGCAATGCCATGCGCTGGATGTTGACCGGTGCGGAATTCGACGCCGCCGAAGCGTTGCGGCTGGGCCTTGTTCAGGAGGTCGCCGACGATGCGACAACCGCCCGCGAGCGCGCGGTTGCCATCGCCAGAGAGATCGCGAATAGTGCTGCGCCACTGGGAGTTCGGGCCACGCTCGAAGCAGCGCAGGACGGACTGTCGCAAGGTGTCCCGGTGGCCGCTGAGTTGCGCTCGAAGGTCGCGGGGCTATTCGCCACCGCAGACGCGGCGGAAGGCGTCCAGTCCTTCATCGAACGCCGCGACGCCGTCTTTACCGGTCGCTGAGCCCACCGGCGACATTGAGGAGAACGCGATGCCCACCCCGAAAGAGTCGACGCGTAGCCCCGAAGGTGACTGGCTCAAAACGGCTTGCATTCTCTGCGAATGTAATTGCGGCCTCGAGGTGCTCCTCGATGACCGTCAACTGAAGAAGATTCGGGGCGACAAAGAGCATCCCGGTTCGGCTGGCTACACCTGCGAGAAGCCGCTGCGGCTCGACTACTACCAGAACGGACCGCATCGCCTCACCTCGCCGATGCGCCGCACCGCCACCGGCGAGTATGAGGAAATCGATTGGGACACAGCACTTGACGAGATTGCGGACCGCCTACGGCAGGTGAAGGACGAGCATGGTGGCGAGTCGATCTTCTTCTACGGCGGCGGCGGACAGGGCAATCACCTCGGTGGAGCTTACGGTCGCTCCCTATTCGCCGCGGTCGGCGCTCGCTATATGTCAAACGCGTTGGCGCAGGAGAAAACCGGCGAGGCGTGGGTGGATCAACAGCTCTACGGAAACCACACCAGCGGTGACTTTGAGAACACCGAAGTGGCTATCTTCATCGGAAAGAATCCGTGGCAGTCACATGGCGTTGCTCGCGCCCGGCCGGTTCTCCGCGAGATTTCACGAGATCCTGATCGCGCGATAGTCGTCATCGACCCGCGTCGGTCGGAGACCGCTGACATCGCAGACTTCCATTTGCAGATCCGCCCAGGGACCGATGTCTGGTGCGTGTCGGCGATAGTGGCGACCCTCGTGCAGGAAGACTTGTACGACAAGATATTTCTGACCGAGCGCACCACCGGTAGTGACGAGGTGCTGCGTCACCTACGGCTCGTTGACATCCCAACCCACGCCCGACGTTGTGGCGTCGATGAAGAACTTCTCCGCACAGTCGCCCGCCGGATCGCCGGCGCGAAGAGCGCCGCAACCTATGAAGATCTCGGCGTGCAACAGTCACCCAACAGCACGCTGGTCGCATATCTCAACAAGATGATGTGGATGCTCACCGGCAACTTTGGCAAACCCGGTGGGGTACATATCCATTCATGGATGGTGCCGATCACTGGTCGATGGCATCCCGTTCCGTCTGCCAAGCCGATTCGGGCGCGTCGAGCGCGCAAGGCTGTCGGTCAGTTCGCGATGAGCAATGGTTCGGCACTGATTCGACGCGGAATCGCCTCTGCGGCAAAGTCATCCACGTTCGGATCGCTCACCGACAGGGTTGCGACTATCGGCCTGGATGCCTTCTTCGACGCGGTTGCGGTAGACACGGCGCGACGTATCGCCGATTCGATCGGGCGACCGGACGAGGATGGTGTCACACCGGTTGGTGGGGCTCGCATTCAATACGGCCTGACCCCGTGCAACGCCATCGCCGACGAAATCCTCACCGACCACCCGGACCGACTGCGCGCGATGTGGATCGACGCGTCCAATCCCGCACATTCACTGGCCGAGTCGGCACGTTTTCGTGACGCGATGCGTGCCCTCGACTTGACGGTGGTTATCGACGTGGCGATGACCGAGACCGCCCGTCACGCTGACTACGTACTGCCGGCTGCCAGCCAGTTCGAAAAACATGAGGCGTCGCTGTTCACTCTCCACTTCCCACACAACGCATTTCAGGTTCGGCGGCCACTTGTCGCTCCGCTAGTGGGGACTCGTGACGAACCGTGGATCTATGCCCAGATCATCGATCGTCTCGGAGTCTTGGACACTTCGGTGATCGGCGATCTCGTCTCCGCCGCCCGCTGCGGTCGCTCCGCATTCGCACTGGCATTCTTCAGCACCATCGAGGCGCGGCCGGACCTGGCCGGTCTGGTGCCCTATCTGCTGTACCGCACCCTCGGCGAGACATTCGACGACGGGGAGCAAGCGCTTGCACTGATCTGGGGCATGGCGCAGTTGGCCGCGATCGCGCAGCCGGACGCTGTTGCCCGTGCGGGCTTCGGCGGCAATGGTTTTGCGAGGGGTGAGGCTCTTTTCGAGGCGATTCGATCGACCTACTCCGGTGTTCAGTTCACCGACGATCGGTACAGCGACGCGTGGGGATACGTTCAGCACGATGACCGACGTATCCATCTGGAGATTCCCGAATTACTCCATGAGTTCGCGCGCTTGCGTGACTCCGAGCCGCCGCGCCTACCGGCCGAGTACCCGTTCATTTTGTCCGCTGGTGAACGTCGTGCCTTCACGGCCAACGTCATCATCCGAAACCCGCAGTGGCGCAGGCGTGATGCGGCCGGGGCGCTACGGATCAATCCCGATGACGCCGCGACTTTGGGTATCGAGACTGGTGCATCGGTTCGAGTCGTGACCGAAGCTGGCGCTGCCCAGACCACCGTCGAGGTCAGTGACATGATGCAAGCCGGGCATATCTCGCTACCCAACGGAATGGGCGTGACCTACCCGACCGATGATGGTGTGGAGACCGTTGGTGTCCCCCTCAACACGCTGACCTCAGCGGCTCGCCGCGACAAGTTCTTCGGCTCTCCGTGGCACAAGTACATACCGGCACGGATCGAAGTTGATCGGTAGTTGTTGCCTAGGCATGAGAGCTATTGTGCGTAAATAACTTTCACTCGTCGAGGAACTCGCCGGCACCCAACCGTAGTTGTGCACACGCTCGCTGCCACCGGCGTCGAGCTCGCTCGGGGTCGTCGGAGATGTAGTTGGCCACTTGAATCCCGCGCAAGGCATCCATCGCGGTGTACACGAATTGCCGTGCCTCCTCGCGTCTCAGCTCGTCAGGCACCGTGCGGGCGATCGCTTCGAATAGGGCGTCGTTGACGACCGGTTCGACGCGCCGCATCTCGGCGGCGAGGTGCGCATCGGTCCGGCCGGCCATCCATAATTCCATCACCGCTATCGCCAGCGGCCCTTGGTGAAATTCCCAAAGCAGATCGAACAAGATTCCGATCGGATCGTCGCCCAACGTCAGGCGCCCCAATTCGCCGATCGCTGTTTGTACCCGTCGTTGGGCGAGATGGCTGATGGCGGCGACCATCAGATCCTGACGCGATCCGAAATGATGTACTTGCGCGCCACGCGTGACACCGGCTTGGGCGGCGATGCGCGGCGTCGTCGCGCCCGCATATCCGTAGGTGACGAGGCAGTCGATCGTCGCATCGAGTAGCCGCGTCCGGGTCTCGGCAGAGCGTTGTTCCTGCGTGCGCCGGGCAGGAGCGGTCGCCGCGCGCGGCAATCTCATGTGGTCCGGGTCCGTACTGGCATGCCTTGTACCGTAGTCGCCCACCTCGGCGTCGATGGCATGAGTGCGTGCGACCGCCGGAGATAATGTGATATACCTCACTGACATACATGCACACATGTATGTATGTTTCTGGCAGTCGCGAGACTCGCGAAGACCTCGTCGAATCCAGGAGGACGTTGATGAACAAGGTGTATGTGGTCGGCGTCGGGATGACCAAGTTCGAAAAGCCGGGCCGACGGAGCAACGACGACGGCAGTCCGTGGGATTACCCGGATATGGCGCGCGAATCCGGAACCAAGGCGCTGGCTGACGCGGGCCTGTCTTACGACGTGATTCAACAGGCGTATGTCGGGTACGTATACGGGGAGTCGACCTCGGGGCAGCGCGCTGTCTACGAACTGGGGATGACGGGCATTCCGGTGATCAACGTGAACAACAACTGCTCCACCGGGTCGACCGCGTTGTATCTGGCCGCGCAGGCAATCCGCGGCGGTCTGGCCGAATGCACGCTGGCCCTCGGATTCGAAAAGATGCAACCCGGCTCGCTGGGTTCCAGTTACGACGATCGCGAACAACCTCTTGCCAACCATCTACAGGCGCTTGCGGAGATCTCCGAGGTGCTCTTTCCGCCCGCTCCGTGGATGTTCGGAGCTGCGGGACGCGAACACATGAGGGAATTCGGCACTACCGCGGAGCATTTCGCCAAGATCGGGCTGAAAAACCATAGTCACTCGGTGAACAATCCATACGCGCAGTTCCAGGACAGCTACTCGATGGATGAAATCCAGGGGTCACGAATGATCTATGACCCACTGACCAAACTCCAGTGCTCGCCGACGTCGGACGGCTCCGGCGCCGCGATCCTAGCCAGCGAGGCATTCGTCGACGCGCACGGTCTCGCGAGCCGAGCAGTCGAAATCGTCGGGCAAGAAATGACGACCGACTTCCGGTCGACCTTCGACGGAACCTGCAAAAGCATTGTCGGACATGACATGAACGTCAAAGCTGCCCGCAGTGTGTACGACCAATCCGGCCTGGGACCGGAGGACTTCCAGGTCATTGAGCTGCACGATTGCTTCTCTGCCAATGAGTTACTCCTCTACGAGGCACTTGGACTGTGCGATGAGGGTGACGCCGGGCGCCTTATCGACGATGGTCAGACGACCTACGGAGGTCGATGGGTAGTCAATCCGTCCGGTGGGCTCATCTCGAAGGGACATCCGCTCGGCGCGACCGGTCTGGCGCAGTGCGCGGAACTCACCTGGCAATTGCGCGGCGATGCCGACAAGCGACAGGTCGACGACGTGTCCGCGGCCCTCGCGCACAACATCGGCCTGGGCGGCGCGGCCGTCGTCACCGCGTACCAACGCGCCGAACGCTAAATCCCCTCCCGCTCAACGCATTCAAAGGAGAATCATCATGGGACATATCGAATCCACCAAAACCGTCGACGCACCGCCTGCCGCGCTGTGGGCGACCATCTCCAATCCGGGAACGTGGAGCGACTGGTTTTCCATCCACGAGCGCTGGATGGAAGAGCCGCCCGCCACCCTTGAGGCCGGTGCCGAGTTGACCGCGAAGATCGTAATGCTCGGCATGGCAAACAAGATCGAGTGGGTGGTAGCCGCGGTAGACGCGCCGACGTCGATGACACTGACCGGAACCGGAATGGCAGGCGTCAAAGTCGAATTCACCTTCACACTCAAGCCGGTGGACGGCGGAAGTGAGGTTACGGTGTCCGGTGACTTCGAGGGTTCGCTGATCAAGGGAGCACTGGGCAAGGCGGTGGAGAAGGACGGCCGCAACCAATTGGAGAAGTCGCTCAACGCATTAGAGGCTTTGGCCCTGGCATGACGACTCTCGACAACAGCGTCGAATTCGACGAAGCGGGCCTCGGCGTCTGGAGTGACGAGGAGCGCTTTGACGTCACCGGTGAACGAATCGCCGAGTACGCGATAGCTACCAATGACCCGATCGAGGTACATCGTGAGGGTTTGGTCGCCCCGCCGGTATTCGCCATCGTGCCAGTCTTCGATTCGATGCTCACGCCGGTGATCGATGTTGCCCCGATCGAGATCTTCGGTCGAGTTGTCCACGGCGAGCAGGACTTTCGATTTCATCGGCCGATCAAGCCGGGTGAGACGCTGGTCTCTCGGGCGCGCGCGGTGGGATTCACCGGCAAGCCCAAAGGCAGCACGATAACCGTCAATATCGAATGCCGTTCGGAGACAGGGGAACTGGTCAACGAGCAGTACCTGACCGCATATTTCCGGAATGTCGATGCGCGGCGGACCGTCGGCGAGCAGGCGCCCGAACACCGCGTAGACGAGGCTATCCGAGCCACCACTCCGCTGGCCGTCGTCGAACAGCACGTGGACGATGATCAAACCTACCGCTACGCACCGGCTTCCGGTGATCCAGTTCCGCTGCACCTCGATGACGAAGTCGCCAAGGGCGCAGGTCTGCCAGGGATCATCGCGCACGGACTGTGCACGATGGCATTCGCGTCCTGGGCGGTACTGACTGAGACCGCCAATTCCGACGTCGCGCGTATTCGACGACTCGCGGTGCGCTTCGCCGCACTGGTCTTCCCGGGCGATGATCTGAAAACCCGGATCTGGCAGCTCAGTTCTGAAAACGGTGTCACCACATATGGATTCGAGACCGTTCGGTCCGGGCCGGACGGAGATGTCGTCGTGCTGTCCGACGGCATCGCCGATATCGCGGACTGACCACTCGACAATCGAAAGGACATTTCATGGGAGTACTAGATGGCAAAGTAGCCATCGTTACGGGTGCGGGGCGGGGGATTGGCCGCGAGCATTCGCTGCTATTCGCCGCTGAGGGCGCCGCGGTAGTCGTCAACGATCTCGGCGGAACCAACTCGGGTGAAGGGGCCGATTCCATCCCCGCGCAGGAGGTCGCCGACGAAATCGTCGCGGCAGGGGGCCGCGCGGTCGCCAACACGGACAACGTCGCAACCTTCGATGGAGCGCGGAGCCTCGTCGAGCGGGCGATTTCTGAATACGGTTCACTCGACATCGTCGCGAACAATGCCGGCATTCTGCGGGACGGCTTCATCGCGACGCTGTCCGAAGGTGAGTGGGACGCCGTGATCGCCGTTCATCTCAAAGGACATTTCAATGTGCTCCGGCACGCGGCGGAGTACTGGAAGACACAATCCAAGGCCGGCAACCAGCCAACGGCCGCGGTAGTGAACACTGCCTCGGCGTCGGGCACCACGCTGCCCAATGCGGGCCAGGCCAATTACGGCGCAGCCAAGGCGGGAATCGCTGCTCTGACCCAGGTCGCGGCGGAGGAACTCGGCCGATATGGGGTGCGGGTCAACGCGATCGCTCCGATCGCGCGCACTCGATTGACGCTTGCGACTCCGGGGATGGGTGAAGTCATCGCTGCCGAACACGCCACCCTGAACGAAGGCGATTTCGACGCGTTCAGCCCGGCCAATATCTCACCTTTGGTCGCGCATCTCGTATCCGATGATTGTGCGATCACCGGCAAGGTCTTCGCTGTGCAAGGCGGCGCGATCTCTGAACTGGCGGGCTGGCATGACGTGCGAACCATCGAGACCGAAGGTCCCTGGCAGATCGACGACATAGCCGCCCGACTCTCTTAAAACCCTGGAGCGACAACGATGTTCGAATGGTCTGATACCGATCTGATGATGCGCGACGCCGTTCGCGAGTTCATCGACAAAGAAATCCGCCCCAATCTCGACGACTTGGAACACGGTGACCTACCGCCGTACGACATTCTGCGAAAGCTATGGGCACAGTTCGGCATTGATGTACTCGCTGGTGAAGCGATTGACAAAGCGCTGGCCCGCAAGCGTGCGAAGCAGCAGGCGCTAGACGTGGGTGAGGCACCAGCGGAGAAGAGTCGCGACACGAAGACCTCGGGTGAGGACCCGATGCTGGCTCAGGTATCGGTGGCGGCACTGGTGGTGAGCGAACTCGCAGGTGTCTCGTTAGGGATGGTCGCCGCCGTTGGTGTGAGCCTCGGCTTGGGCGCGGCCACGATCCTCTCGCGCGGCACGCTCGCGCAGCAGGAGCGTTGGGTGCCAGATATCTTGCGCCTCAACAAGGTTGCCTCGTGGGCGATCACCGAGCCGGACTCCGGGTCAGATGCGTTCGGCGGGATGAAGACATATGTCCGGCGCGACGGGGACGACTATATTCTCAACGGGCAGAAGACGTTTATCACCAACGGCCCGTTCGCGGACGTGATCGTGGTCTACGCCAAGCTCGATGACGGCGCGGCAGTGGACAAACGTGATCGCAAGGTGCTGACATTTGTGCTCGATGCCGGTATGCCTGGACTTACCCAGGGAAAGCCGTTCAAGAAGATGGGCATGCATTCGTCGCCGACCGGTGAATTGTTTTTCGCCGATGTCCGTGTGAGTAGGGATCGACTGCTCGGCGAGACAGAGGAACACCAGGGCGGTGATGGAAGAGATAGTGCGCGTGGTGCTTTCACCACGGAACGGATCGGTTGCACAATTCTCGCATTGGGCATCATCAACGAATGTCACCGACTGTGTCTGGACTATGCCAACACCCGGACGCTGTGGGGACAGGAAATTGGACGGTTTCAGCTAATCCAGCTGAAACTCGCCCGGATGGAGATCGCCCGAATCAACGTCCAGAACATGGTGTTCAACGCGCTGGAACGGATGAAGGCGGGAAAGTTGCCGACTCTCGCCGAGGCATCGGCGATGAAGCTCTACTCGTCCGAGATAGCGACCGAGGTGGCTATGGACGCGGTGCAGTTATTCGGCGGCAACGGGTATATGGCGGAGTATCGCGTGGAACAACTTGCGCGAGATGCCAAGTCGCTGATGATCTATGCCGGCAGCAACGAGATCCAGGTGACACATGTGGCCAAGGGGTTACTGGGTCGCTGAGGTTCGGCAGTTAGCGAAGACGTCGGACGGCATGTTCGGCGATCTGCTCCAACAGGTCCCCCGTGAGTAGCGGGTCCGATGCGGTGTCGACATCCGTCCATTCGTCGAGCGCGTATATCCGCCTAAAGCCCGCTCGCGTCCAGTGCTTGTGATCCAACAGGTTTCGCCCCGCGATGGCGACTACAGGAGTCGGAGCGGACCGCCGAGTCAGCACCGAGAGTAGCTTTCCATGCTCGGTTTGGCGGTCGATACTTCCCTCCCCGGTGATCACCACATCAGCATGTGAGGCATGCTTGTCGAACTCAAGCAGATCGAGGAAGAAGTCAGCGCCGGACACCGTCGTGCCACCGAGCAGCATGGCGGCGAATCCCACGCCGCCGGCCGCCCCGGACCCGGGTAGTCGCGCGATCCGCGCGGCATCGCTAAAGCCATTGCGTACCAATATATTTACGAACTGGGCGAGGGACTCGTCCAGTCGGGCGACGATATTCGGATCCGCACCCTTCTGTGGACCGTAGACCCGCGCGGCGCCGCGCGGGCCCGTTAGTGGGTTGAACACGTCCCCCGCGACGACGATCTCGATGTCATGCAATTCGGCCATCGGGTTCACGTCGATCCGATCGATCTCGGAAAGAACTGCCGCACTGGGGATCAGCTCATCGCCGTTGGCGTCGCAGAAGGTATATCCGAGGGCGCTGAGCATTCCGATTCCCGCGTCGGTACTCGCGCTACCGCCGAGCGCGAGTACGAGTCGTCGGGGCCGGTGGTGCATAGCGCTACGTACCGCGTGGCCCAGTCCTACCGTGGACGAGTCCAGCGGCGCCAACACTCCGGGCGGCAATGTGGACATTCCGCAGGTGTTGGCGACTTCCACGACGACGGTATCTGCTCCGACGGCAATCGCGGTCTCATGTTCGTTGCCGAGTGCCGCGGCCACCGTTACGCCCTCGCGGGTAAAGCCGGCCGCTATTGCTGTCTCGACGCTGCCATCGCCGCCGTCGGCGAGTGGCAGCACGGTGGTAGTGGCGTCGGCATTCCGCGCTCCTTGCGCTATCCGGGCAGCGACGTCGGCGGCGGTAAGGCTGCCTTTGAACTTGTCGGGAGCGACGAGAATATGCACGGTAGGACCTTTCGCAGGCGGTCGTACGAACTCCACAATGTCACGGCGAACCTCATTCGCCACAGGCGATTACATGCTCACCAGTCGAGTATCACTAAGGAGAACAAATATTGTGAGTCCGGCCACAATCCGGTAACGATCGAATAAGCCCAGTTCAAATAGACATTTGTCGACCCGATGATGGCTGGCGCGGGGTGGTGAACGCCGGGAATTGCGGAGAGTCCACTGGATTTTCTCAGCCATGTATATCAATCTGTTATCTGACCGGAAACGGGCCAAAAGCCCGAACCCCACCAGAAAGTCGAGTAGCTATGCGGACTCTCCCCGCATGCGCAATCCGCGGTTTCGTCGCGGCTTATGGGGCACCTGCCCTCACTATGGTCGCCTGAGCGATTCTCGTCTGGGCCGTCTCCCGATTGGACGGTTGCGTCATGCGTCGAGGTGGTGCCAGCACCCCTCCGCCAAAAGTTCATCCCATCCCGCGACGATGCTGTCGTGGCGTCTAACCGCGCCGTCGTACCTGGCTGCTCGCTGCTCGGCCCGAATTGAAAATCGTTTGGACCGTACATCTTTAGGAATCATCTATGTCTGTTGTGTCAACTATGCTTCACCGTGTTCGGGTACCTCGAAAGCACTCCCGCTATGTGGCGGGTGCGGTGACACTCGCGGTGGCCGCGGGTGTTTCGGTCGGCTCGGTCGCAGCAACCGAGCCGGCGTACGCCGAGCGGCCCCATCAGGCGGGTGCGCCGCGGACAGCTCCCGCCACGACCGGCGTAGCCGCCGCGATGCCTGCGCTCAAAGGGCCGGTCATCGAGGAGGCATCGCAGAGCAGGCAACTCGCGAAATATGAGAACAACCTGGACGGCTGGATCCGCGAGTCGCTGGAGGTGTTGCGTAAGAACAACATTCCCGCGAGCTACGACGGAATCCACCGGAATATCATGCGTGAGTCGACGGGCAATCCCCGCGCCATCAACTTATATGACTCGAATGCTGCCGCTGGTATCCCGTCCAAAGGGCTACTGCAGGTGATCGACCCGACATTTGCCGCGTATCACGTCAAGGGCACGGCGTTCGACATCTGGAACCCAGTCAGCAACATTGTCGCGGCATGTAACTACGCCGCGCACAACTACGGCTCAATGGATAACGTCAGCGCCGCCTACTGACGCCTCCGTGCCGGGACACCGTTGCCGCGTGATGTATCTACCCGAGGCTGAACGGCTTGCCGTATAGGAAGACCGACTGTGAGACCTTGTCGGTGATCACCCGAACTTTCACATACGCTCGCGCTTGGGCGTATCCAGCGCAGCCGTTGATCATCATCGTCTCGTTGCGGTAGACCACCGCGCCGTTGCCGCCACGGAATTTGACCGCGTTCTCATGTGCGCGAGCCCCGAAGGGGTCCTGATACTCGATGTCGTTGATGAAATAGTTCGCCGCTTGGCCGGGACCGATAGTTACGCCGGCGCCGGTCTGCGCCGTGACCGTCGCATTCTCCGGGGTGTAATTCGACGCGGTGCCGGTAGTGCCGCCATTCGCGCTGCCACCCAAGGTGAGTTGGCATGCCACGATATATCCCGAGCCGATGCCGAATTTCGCGGATTTGTCGGACACCGTGACGTCGTAGCGCCCCGACACCCATGCATTTCGGTGCAGCGGAGTCGAGCCCATCGAGGGATTGATCCGTGCCGATTCGTTGGACCGCTTAATCAGTACCCGAGTGCCGTCCGGAAGCGTCCGACTCAAGGTCTGCGACGGTAGGTGAATATTGGTATCGGCCTGAGCCACTGCGAGATTGGCGAGTGGGATTGCCGCGGTCACGACGACGCCACTGATGGCCGCCCGCCTGACAATAGTGCTGAATCGATTCGATGTGTTCACGTTGAGCTTTCGGTTGCTAGTGCGGCCAGGGTGAAAGTGCTTGTCGGACTGTCTCATCCGATTGAGAAGGGTTTGCCGTACAGGTTGATCTTCTGATGCGGATTGCCCGTCGTCTCCACCGTGGTGAAGGCTCGTGCCTGTGCATAGCCACCACAGTTCTGGATATTCACCTGCGCGTGGTCATAGCCGATGTAATAGGTACCGGGACCTTCGATGTCCTTGACCTCGATCTGCAGGAACACCACCCTGCCGGCTGCCATTGGCACCGTGAGTGTGCCGGAAAGGCTTGGCGCGGTAGTGGATAGGGTGCCTGACAACCCAGCGGCGAGTCCGGAAATATCGACCTGACAGCCGATGATGTACCCGGTGGACAGGGTCGCGGCCGCACCGTTGGTGGCCGTTCCGTTGGAACCGGGGATCTCCCCCTCGCCCGCGGGACCGTTGCTGGGTCCAGCCTTACTCGACTCGAGTTTCGGTGCCCGGAGTTTGACGGTACCGGTTACCCAGGTGGTGCGTGATGCGCCATTCGCGGCCAATGACGGTGAGACTCGCGCACTTTCGTTGGTGCGAGTCAGGGAGATGCCGTCGCCCGTGGCCGTTCCGTTGGGTAGCCGGACGAAGGTGTCGGCACTGGCCGAACCTGTGCCCGTGAGTACGGTGGCGGCCACCGCTGCGGCGGCGAATCCGGCGAGACCGGAAAGTCGTGAAATCGGATGCCTCATCTTCAGCGAGTTCCTCCAGGTGGGGTGAATCAGGAGCCGCACTGTCGCGGCGGGGAGTCTCGGTTCGGACACCGTCGGAACCGAGTAGCGGTTGTACCGTATCCGGCAATCTAAGGAAAGTCTAACAACGAGGTAAGGGTCACCTTGGTGTCGGGAGGTACTCGCGTATAACGATGTCGCAACGGGATTCTCGCTGACCTGGTCTAATGCCCGAAAGAATCGGACACCCGCCGTCGGCCTATTTACAACTGAAGCAAAGCTAACCTAACTTCTCCGTGGGTGGCCGTTGAAAACGTCGACCCATTGACGAGCGAGTCGAGCGTCCGGATCGGGCCTTCTCGCGATGATTAGGAGGGTGGCATGAGTGTCGCGGGTTCGCCGCTCGCTGCTGCGCAAGATGAGTTTCCGTCGGCGCGAGCGCTGCAGATAGGCGATACCGCCATCGACTTCGAACGCTTCGCGGAGTCGGTTGACTGTATGTGCGATGAGCTCAGAGCATGCGGCGTGAGCCGTGGCAGCCGCGTCGCGGTGGTCATGTGCGATGGCCTCGATGCAGTGTTGGCGTGGCACGCGCTGGTCTGTCTGGGGTCGGTCATTGTCCCGGTCGACCTCTGCGACGGCCGCCAAGTCGACGCGATGTCATACGGGCGAGTTGATTGTGTGCTGGCGCCAGCGCAATTTGACGAAGTTCTCGAAGATATTGCCGAATACCTTGGCGCACATGACTCTCCATGTCCGCTCTTCTGTATCGGCGACGAGTTCACCGTTCTCGACGTGAATGGCGGCGCGGCGCTGCGTCCGACCGGTGACGTGGCGGTCACGGCGAATGAACTCCGACCGGGCGAAACGGCCGAAAGCCTATTAGCGGAGGCCAATGCAGTTGCCGGTAGCCGCGACTACCGACCAGGTGCACGCATTGAACTTGATGGCGACCTGACTGTCCGCTCGCGGATCGTGGTCACATTGGCCAGCGTGGCGTCGGGTGCGTGTCTACATCTCGCCGCAGCGTCCTCGTCAGGAGGCGGCGGCCCGAACTAGTTGCGCTAGAACCGACTCCTTGCGATGTTCGAGAGTGCTGAGGATGACGTCGACGGTGGCGTCGGGCGGCAACCAGAGTGCTTCGCGTAGGACCGAAGTCAGTTCACGTCTACCTAGGTCTTTGGATGTTCGCCCCAGCAGCGCGAGTATTTGCGAGGCGACCGAACGGTCGCTCATCGGTGAAGCGAGTCGGATGTCAAAGGTCCCCGGTCCGAAGTCGATGAAGACAGGATCACCCTGTACCAGTGGTATTTCGGTGACAAAGCGTTTGATGGATCCGGACCGTGCTTGCACCGACGCCCAGGTGAACTGCTGAGGGCCGAGGGGCGAGTCCAAGGTGACCGGCGAGCCGGGGCCGACGCCGATGATCCCAGCCAGTGCGCTCGGAATGTTGAATGCCGCACCCTTGACGTGTGCTGCGGTGATCGAGGTTTGCCAATGCACGACGTGGTTGTCGCGATAAAGGGCACGAGTGCTGGTCGGAGACTTACGCGGTCGGTACGGACGGGCACGCCTGGTGACCGAATGGCCACGAGTCTCGAACTCGCCGGAACTCGCGTACGCACGGATACTTGCCTCACTCACCGCGTATTTGGCTCGTATCGCACTGGCGATTTCATCGATTGATGCCGTACCACCCGCGGCGTCGAGCAGGGCGCCGATCTGGCGATGGACGGGGACATACCTTTCGACGCCCCAGCGAGCCAGTCCGTAATGGTTACGGTCGGTCTTGATGATTCGATCGTCGGCCACCAGCGCGTTGCGCAGACTCGAGTCGGCCCGTGGGAACTCGCCGAGCGCGGCGGTGATGTCGGCGAAGGTAAGTGCGGCATCCGCGATCCCCAGGACCGCGGCCACCAGATCGCCGGTCGATGCTGACGCGGAGATTGCATGGCCGCTCAGAATGGCGAATCCGGTGCGCCGCAGCCACTTTGCGGCATCAGAGAGGGGCAGTCCCAATTCGATGGCGACCTGAGAGAGCGGGGAGGTTCCTTCCGGCGTCGCCGCTGCGGTCACGATCGCATGCGTCTGCGCGGTTACCTCCCGAAGGGTGCCTCGCAGAATCCATCCTTCGCTGGCGGTGATACCTGATATTCCGGCGCAGACGATACGCCACGTCGCCACATCGAGCGCTGGCACAGGTCGGGCCGCGGTTGGGTGGCTTGCCAAAAACTCATCTACCGCCACCAGCGGCTGGGCCCGCGACAAGATATCGGACCGCAATAAATCCAACGAATAATCCTGTGCTACAAGATCTTCCAACTTTCGTCGGATTGATCGGTCCAGTTGCGTTACGCGCTCGCGAGAGCTGCCGATTTGAGCGGCCAACTCCGTTTGGGTTCGGGGGCGATCGGACAGGATTCGCTCGACCAGAACCAGTCTGTCGCGACCGGTCAGATCATTGACGAACTCGGTCATCGACT
Source organism: Gordonia sp. CPCC 205333 (assembly GCF_048537885.1). Classification (NCBI taxonomy): domain Bacteria; kingdom Bacillati; phylum Actinomycetota; class Actinomycetes; order Mycobacteriales; family Gordoniaceae; genus Gordonia; species Gordonia sp. CPCC 205333. The sequence continues at coordinate 121,806 of NZ_JBCLVI010000001.1, forward strand.
CGGATGAGTTAACCGCTGGTGCTGAGATCGTCTCTGCGCTGAGTCGGATCAAAGTCGTCAGCACCTGATTTATCACGGCGGGGCCGATCCGAGGCAACGTCAGCAGGCTATCAGCCGAGTGCTCGGTCAACGTCGAGGTGTCACGAATCTCGTTGTGTGTCAAGGCTTTGACGGTGGCGCCTGAGAAGTCGACGTCGTGTAGCGACGCGGTCCGGCAGAAGGGGAAAGCCGACGCGAGTGTTTGCGCGCTCCGATCGGCGAGGAAGCGTTCGGCGATCCGTGAGCAGAAGGTGTCGGTATTCGCGGCGGTGAGGGTCCGTGTCGGCGTCGAATCAATCCATGCGTTGACGATGAGTTCGTCGTCGGCCAGTAGTGGTGGCCCATCGCGATAGTCTTCGAGCCAGGGCAACAGCGTGGCCCAAGGAGTCGATGACAGGGAATCACTCACAGACCGTGACATCGAGCTCGTCTTTCACATGGGTGCCCCGAGCGGTGCCGTGGCGGGTGGAGCGCGCTCGGTCGTTCGAGCGACTCGCCAAGAGTACCGTGTGGGGAAATCTCAGGGAAGTTGAATTCGTCTACTCGCCAGGGGCGGAATCAGTGACCGCCGCGCGCTTGCGCAGGACCGAGATGGTCATCTCACACCAGCGAATGTTCTCCTCCTCGAAGGATATGCCTCGCAACAAGGTGAGGTAGGGGCCGACGTGCGGCGCGTCGCCGAAGAACTCCGGCTCGTTGCGGCCGTTGAGAATTCGATCCCGCAGCTTCTGGTAGCCCGCCAATTTCTCCTGCGAGCCGCGTAACCGCTCTTCGACATTCGCCACTACTGTCGACCCATCACCCGCGTCGATCGCCTGTAGTTGCACGAGTAGATCATCGCGAATGGCTGTCTGCTTCGGGGTGGTGGTGGTGTACTGCGCCAGTGTGGCGAGGCCGACCTCGGTCAGGGTGAAGAGTCGCTTGTTTGGCCGCTTCTCCTGCGTTACCACCCGAGCCTCGACGCAGCCCTCGGATTCGAGTCGGTCCAGCTCTCGGTAGAGCTGTTGGGGCGTCGCAACCCAGAATTTCGCGATGGAGATGTCGAAGCTCTTGGCAAGGTCGTAGCCCGATGCCGCGCCCTCGTTGAGCAAGGTCGCGAGAATCGCGTGTCGTAACGCCATGTGGTGAGTCTAGTGAATTTGTTGACTATCTAGCCGACGATCGACTGACAGGTGGTCGCCGCGTGTTCGCGACGACCACCCGACCGGTCGGCGGTACCGAAAGAGGCTTCAGCTACCAAAGAAGCCCAGGAATCCCCGGCGCGGCCGCGGCCGATTCTGCCGGCGCTGTCCGCGAGCTCCGCCGCGCGGCTGGTCGCGGTTGTTGGGGGTATTGTTCGGACGTGGCATCATTGCCTCCTGTTGATAGTGAATTCCGTTGCGACAGAGAATATTTCATGTTCCTCGTCTTCTCTGACTTCACCAACGATAGGAACTCATTCTTGCGGTATCGGCGATACGCGCTGTGAGTCGACTGTGGGGCAAGTCAGTCGCGCGATTCGGCGGCTTTTGCCGCGGCAATCGCTCGCATCACCTCGGGCGTCAGATTTGGCCACGGCGGGCGTCGTACAACCGCAATGGTGCCGAGCAGAGCCGCGACGAAACCCGTGCAGACACCAACGAGTGCGTGCCGATTGGCGTCGACGGCGGGAAGCCATTGGGTGCCGGTCGAAGAGACCGAATAGACGCCGACCGGGTGTTCGACGCCGGACCGCCAGCCGGTACGCGTCACCGTGATCACCACGGTTCCGTTCGTCGCTTCATATGGCTCGCTGAAGATCAACATGCGTACTCCCAAGGTTGTCTTATGACCGGTTCCACGATCAAGCCAACACCATTGGATGGACTAGCAGTCGGAAATCATATCGACCATACTTTAAAGTATGTTAGCGTCGGAGTATGACCGAGACAGAAACCCGTGCGACTGCATTCGTCGATGGCGCATTGATCGATCGACTCGCCGACCGAGCGCCCGAAGGGGAACGTCTTCGCCGGCTCCCCGACGACACCGTCGCCGAACTTAAGGCGAGCAACTTCACCAGACTGCTGCTGCCCAAACGCTATGGCGGCGAACAGGGTTCGATTGCCGAATTGCTCGGTCCGACCCGACGTATCGCGCACGGTTGCACATCGTCGGCGTGGACGATGTCGTTTTACGCATTGCATGTATGGATGTTCTCGCAGTTCCCTGAGCAAGCGCAGGACGAGTTCTTCGCCGACGGCCCGTCCTATTCCCCGGTCACGTTGGCGCCAACCGGAACCGGAGTCGTCGACGGCGACGGTATTCGTGTCTCCGGCCGATGGTCGTGGGCGACCGGAGTGATGAATGCGAACTGGGTCGGCATGAATGTGGTTGTCAACGAGGGTGATTCGATTGTCCCGAAGATGGTCGTCTTGCCGATTGCCGAGGTGCGGGTCGAGGATGTCTGGCAGACCGCAGGCATGCGCGCCACGGGGTCCAATGATGTTGTCGTTGAGGATGTCTGGGTGCCGATGCACCGTACCGTCGATCTTCTGGACCTCTATCGAGGTTCGGCGCCGGGCGCTCGGCTGCACGACGTCGGGACCTATCGTTGGCCGCTGGTCGCCGGGCTGGCGTTGACCGCGGCAATGCCGGTCCTCGGTACCGCTGAGCGGGTGGTAGAGCTTTACACCCAGCGGGTCAGTGAGCGGGTCCTCGCGTATTCCGGTGTCGCGCAGAAGGATCAGCCAACAGCCAAAATGCGGATAGGCGCGGCGACGACCCAGCTCCGTGCGATGCGAGCGCTCGTCGACGATGTCGCCACCGCCATCGACAACGCCGTGAATGCAGAGTTGACCGTGCCCCTGCAGTTGCGTGTCGAGGCGAGGATGACCGCTGCCAGCGTGGTACACGAATCACGTTCGCTTATAACGGAACTGATGGAGTCGGCAGGCGCGGGAGCGCATTTCCTCGACAATCCGCTGCAGCGGTGCAAACGCGATGTCGACATAGTCTCCGGCCACGCGGTATTCGATTTCGACACCAGTCGTCTGCTGGCCGGGACACTTGCGATCGGTCAGAAATTGCCACCGATGTCGATGGTCTGACCGTCCGTCAGTCTCGTCGCAGCAACAGATCCAGTAGCTCGTCCAGCCGGCTCGCGGTACGCATTCTGCTCGTGCCGGCGAGGTGCATCGATCCGATTCCTGCGGAGAATGTCAGGTCGGCACGCAACGATGCTTGTTCGGCATCGAATCCGTGATCGGCGAAGGCTCGGGCGACCGCCTTCCACACGCGGAGGTCAGCTCGTCCGACGGCCGCCGCCAGCGCCTCGTCGTGGCGTGCCCACTCCCGCATCGATCGCTCCAGCAGCCACTTTTCATCGCCCAATAGCCATTCGATCATGGTCGACAGGCGTGGTCGCGGGTCGAGATCGCCGATGCCGTCGACAAAGTCGCGCTCGGCGGTCAACGCTCTTGTCCACGACTCAACCAGTGCGGTGCGGAAGCTCGCGATCGTTGCGAAATGCCAGTAGAAACTGCCGCGGGTCACCCCGGCTCGCTCGCACAGTCGATCGATCTTGAGTGCGGCGATGCCGTCTTCGGCGAGTAGGCGGTACCCAACGGCCAGCCAGTCGTCGGCAGAAAGGGGCCCCGGCGTTCGCGGGTCGGAAGAGTTGCGCGATGCCACGCGTCCATCACATCACAACCGAGCCTGTGCAGGGAAAACACCTAACCAATATCAAATTAATACAGTCGTGCTAGTCTGGTTGTGTGATTCGGACTATCGACGGCGACGCGCGTAGACGGTTGCTGGTGCGTGCGGTGTGGGACCTGCTGAGAGAAGGTGGACTCGACGCGGCGTCGGTACGTTCGGTCGCCGCCGCCACCGGTCTGAGTAGCGGTTCGGTTCGCCACTTCTTTCCGACCCAGACCGAGTTGCATGTCTTCGCGATGCGCGAGTTGTACCGGGAGGTCGCTGAAGATGTCCAGGCCGTATTTGCCGGCGAGTTGCCGATGCTTGACGTCGAAATAGGTTGGACACCAACGGAAGCGCGCCGCAGAGTGGCGGCGGTCTTGCATGAGTTGCTGCCACTGACCGATCGGCACATGGAGATGTTTCGTGTCCACCTGCAGTTCACCGCCAAGGCTGCAACCGATTCCGCGTTGCGGCCCGTCGCTGACCAGGGCAGCGACGAAATGCACAACCTATATGGACAGCTGGTGGCACTTCTTGTGCACACCGGTTCTGCCCCAGCTGATCTCGACGTCGCACGCACCGCTTCGGATCTCGGCGTCATGATGGACGGCCTCGCGTGGCGTCGGATGACCGCACCGCATCTACTCTCCGTCGAAGCAACCTATGACTCCGTCACCGCATTTATCGATCGCCTCGCCTTGGGAGTTGACTCATGATCATTGCCATCGCGGCCGCCGAAATAGCGTTCTGGATCTTCCTGGGAGCTGGTCTGGTCGCGCGTTATGTGTTGCGTGCCAAAAGGATCAGCTCGATTCTGTTGGCCTGTGTTCCCGCGGTTGACGTCGTGCTGCTGACATTTGTCAGCATCGATATCCTGCGGGGCGCACCGCCCAGTTCGGGTCACGCGATCGCAGCCGTCTACCTCGGCGTGACTGTCGCGTTCGGTCGATCCATCATCGCGTGGGCCGACGCGTGGTTCCGGTATCGATTCGATGATGGTCCGCGTCCGCAAAAGCCGGCTAAAGGCTCACGCGCGCAAGTCGATTCCCTCTGGCAGGAGTGGCGGCGAGTAGTTCTGGCAGCGATGATCGCAGCCGGTGGACTGGGGCTGATGATCCTGATCGATGGTGCTCCGATGCCGGCGTCGATGGATGAGGCAGCGCAGCAACCCTATTGGTCGACGTTGACAGGACTTGTGATCATCGTCTTTGCTTGGTATTTGGCCGGGCCGGCATTCGCCGGTGATCCGACCGACGATAAGAATGCATAGCGAATCCGTCCTGCCGCGGCACGTACCATTGCCGTATGCCGGAATTAGTCGCGATCTGTGTCGTGCGCGCGTTGCACCCGGATCCGGGTCAAGTTGGCGTAACCGCGATTGACAAGGAGCCGGTTGACGGCCCGATCCGGATCGGACCATATGGTGCCTATGCCGACGTGCAGGCCGATCGTAAACATCACGGTGGCCTGGAAAAGGCGCTCTACGCCTATGCCCAGGAAGATGCGGATTTCTGGGCCGCAGAACTCGGACGCGAGATCCCGCCGGGCTTCTTCGGCGAGAATCTGCGCACCGTTGGAATCGAGGTAAACGCGGCCCGTGTCGGCGAACGTTGGCAGATCGGCGAGCGCGTCGTCGTCGAAGTAACCTCGCCCCGCATTCCGTGTAAGACCTTCGCGCGGTGGATGGACGACGAAGGCGCGTGGATCAAGAAATTCGCCGACGCCCGACGTCCCGGTCCCTATTTACGAGTCGTCAAACGCGGCGAGATCAAAGCCGGCGATGAGATCACGGTGCTCAGCACTCCCGACGACATGCCGGCGGTTCGCGACGTCGGGCGCGGCTGAGCCGCCCATTCGGAAAATCGGGAGAATAAGCTGGGAGCGAGGGCAAGTTGCCCTCGGCGGCCAACTATTTGGACGATTTTTCGAGGGGGCGGTCGGCAGGAGCGGCGGAACGATCCGGCGTCGGCTCGCGGCCGATCACCGAGTCGAGGGCCAGCTTGCCCGGTCCGATGAATACCAGCAGCAGTAGCGCCCAGCAGTACAGCGCTGCTGAGTCGCCGCCGTTCTCGACCGGAAATAGCCCGTCGCCCTGGTGTTTCCAGAAGTAGGCCACCGCCATCGCGCCCGAGCCGATGAACGCCGCCAGCCGCGTGCCGAGGCCGAGGATGAGTAGGAGTCCGCCGACCAGCTCAATGGCTCCGGACCACCACGACGGCCAGGCTCCGAATGACGGGGCGCCGCCGTGCGATTCGGCCGGCCAGCTCAGCAGGGTGGTCGCGCCGTGGCAGAAGAACAAGAATCCCACGACGACGCGGAATGCGGCGATCGCCCAGGGTGCGTAACGTTCGAGTGAGGTAAGCATTGCCTAATCCTATCCGCCGACTGGTGAGATCCGCGAGTGCAACTGCGATAGTGTGCCCCAACTCCGCGAAACCGCCCCGCGTCCGGGAGAGGGGACGCGGGGCGGCAGGGGAGCGAAGTGGCCTATTTCCAGATCCACTGGCGGCGGCGGGCGTCCCACTGGCGACGCTTGGGCTTGGGCTTGTGGTTGTTGGGCTTACGGACGACCTGGGGACGCTGGGGCATGGTGAACTCCTCTGATGTAGCGGACTTTGTTGTCCGGCTTGGGTTTTCGTTCTGCTTGCGAGATCTAAACTATGGCCCGGTTCTGGGCTGCGTCTGCATCGGCGCTGCAAGAATCCTGTGAGGGTGGCGTTCACCGCGGACGGGTAGCCTCAATGAATGCCAAAGATGCGAGAACGAAGGGATGCCGAATAGTGAAGTGGCCCAATTTCGTTGGCACACTGACGAATTGCGAATCAGTCGCCGCCAATTTACTCCGCGCGACATTCGAGATCGGTCCGGGCACCGCCGAGGGATATGAGCCGCTGAGTGCGGGTGACGAGGCTGTCGCGCTGTATCTGAGTGGCGACGGCGTCGAATTGCACGCTCGTACCAGTGACGACTCGAAGGCTCTTGGCGGCTGGGAAGTAGCCGACCCCGAACGCGGGTTGGAACACCGCAATTACACCGTGCGGTCATTCGACACCCAGACACGTGAGATGGTCATCGACATCGCGGTCCACGAGCACGGTCCCGCGATCGACTGGTTTCGAGCAGCGCAACCGGGTTGGCGTCTGTTGATGGCCGGGCCGCGGTCCTGGTACTCGCCACCGTCGGATGCCACCCGGCATATCTTGGCGGCAGACCTGGCGGCGCTGCCGGCGCTCGCGCGCATCCTCGCCGACACTCCTGACCGGATTCCGGTGACAGTTGTCGCCGAAGTTCTTGATCGCAGCGAATTCGACTACCTGCCGGCGCGGCCGAATACCGAGGTCCTCGAGGTCATTGGGTCGGGTAATGGCGTTGCGCCGACGCAACTTTCGGCGACGCTATCGGAGTTGAGTTTCACCGATGGCGACTACTGCTGGTATTCCGGCGAGGCGTCCGACACTCGGGCGGCCAAGAAACATTTGCGCGCGCTCGGGTTCAGCCGCGAGCGATACGACATCATCGGCTATTGGCGTCAGGACGCCGAGCGATGGGCTCGGCGTTTCGAAGAACGCGGGGACGAATTACGCAAGGTCTTCGACGACGCGATCACCTCGGGTGCGTCGGCTGACGAGGCAACCGACCTCTTCGACGACGCGCTGGAGCAGGCCGGACTTTAGGATCCGTTGGCTCACAGCTTATTTCGAGTCAGAAACTCCTTGATGGCATCGGCGAACACCTGATTGTCATCCCCGGCGACCATGTGGCCGGCCGCGCTCACATCGGCGACCTCGGCATGTGGCACCAATTTCAACATGCTCTCGATGCCCGCGTCGCTCACCACGTCGGATTTGCCTCCGCGCACGATCAGCGTCGGGACGGTCACTTTGCGTGCGGCCGCTCCAAGACGTTCGGGATCGGTATGTCGTCGAGCCTCTTCGCCCGATGCGATGAATGCCGGATCCCAGTGCCAGTACCAGCGGCCGTCGTCGCGTTGCCGGACATTCTTACGCAGACCGTCCAGATTGCGAGTGCGCTTTCGTTCCGGGTTGTACACCGCGATCGCGTCGGCGACGTCATCGAGGGATTCGAAACCACCCACGTGATCGGACATGAATTTCTTGATCCGGTCGATGCCTTTGGGCTCTACGTCCACCACGACGTCCACGAGTACCAGGGCTGAGGCCACCCCGGGGTTCTCGCCAACCACGCACAGACTGGTAATGCCGCCGAGTGAAGCTCCGATCAACACGGGTTCGGTGAGGTCAAGCGCGTCTATCGCGCCGAGTAGGTCAGCGGCGAAAGCGTCGATTTCATAGTTCCCGTCGGGTGCCCACGCGCTATCGCCGTGCCCGCGGGCGTCAAGGGTGTAGACCTCGTGCCCGCCTGCGGCCAGGTCGGCCGCGCTGTGGTCCCACGAATGGCGGGTCTGGCCGCCGCCATGCAGGAGGACCAGGGGAGATGACGAACCACCGGTATCGGCGGTGGCCCAACGGTCGCCTGCCACCTGCACGTCTTGCACGTCAAGAGCGAACGAACTGCCATTGATCTGCGTCACTGCCAACTCCTCATCTCGCGCTGTCGCCGACGCTACCCTCGGCTGACGCCGCCGCGTCGGCCAGGTACCGACAAGCGTGAGGCGACGTAGATTGGTCTGATGGCCGAAATTCTCACCGATCCCGATGGCCTCGCCGATGCGATGCTCTCCTCGACGCCGCCGGTCGTACTCGATGTGCGATGGCAACTCGGTGATCCAGACGGGTATCAGCACTACCGTGCCGGACATATTCCCGGTGCGGTGTTCGTCGACCTCGACGCCGAGTTGGCTGCAGCCCCTTCGCCGGAATTGGGCAGGCATCCGCTGCCCGCCGCCGACGACCTGCAGACTGCCGCTCGACGCTGGGGGATCGACGATGGCGTGCCTGTCGTCGTCTACGACGACATCGGCAATCTCGCCGCCGCCCGCGCCTGGTGGCTGCTGAAATGGGGCGGTATCAGCGACGTGCGCATGCTCGACGGTGGCCTGGGCGCATGGAAGTCCGCGGGTTTCCGTACGTCCCAGGGTGATACTGAACCACGTTCTGGCGCAGTCACTTTGACTGCTGGTAGGTTGCCGGTGGCAACTATCGACCAGCTCGATATCGGCGCGCGGTCGGATGGGAATTACGTGGTGCTCGACGCGCGCGCCGCCGAGCGGTTTCGGGGTGAGGTGGAGCCCGTTGACCCGCGGGCGGGTCACATTCCGGGTGCGCTCAGTGCGCCGACGTCGGAGAACTTGACCGGTGATGGGACGTTTCGGTCGGTAGCTGAACTCCGTGTGCGTTTCGCCACGTTGGGAATCAACGACGGCGACAATCCCGTTGTGTACTGCGGCTCGGGAGTGAACGCCGCACATCAGATCGCGGCTTTACAGCTCGCCGGATTGCGCGGGACGCTATACCCGGGTTCGTGGTCGCAATGGTCTGCGGACCCGACGCGTCCGCTGGCAACCGGTGCCGACGAGAACCGTTCCAACGAAGGAGAATTCGCGTGACATCTGGCCGTCAACTGCAATCACTCATCACTTCGACGGGAGAGCTTCGGCTGTCCTTTGCCGAGGTCGAGATCGGTGAGCCGGGCCCCGACGAGGTGATCGTCAGCGTGCAAGCTGCTCCGCTCAACCCTTCTGACCTCGGCCTCATGCTGGGGCCCGCGGATATCTCAACGGCGTCGGCGAGTGGCGAGGGCGCGGATCGGGTCATCACCGCGAGTGTCCCGGAGCGCGCCTTGTCGCGATTGGCCACACGCTTGGACAAGTCCCAGCCGGTCGGCAACGAGGGAGCCGGGATCGTTGTCGGAGCTGGCTCGTCGGATGCGGCGCAGGCATTGGTCGGCAAGACGGTCGCGATGATCGGCGGCGCGATGTTCGGCGAGTATCGGTTGCTCAATTACCGTATGTGTCAAGAGCTTCCGGCCGGCACGACCGCTGCCGACGGAGCCTCCTGGTTCGTCAACCCGATGACCGCGCTAGCGATGGTCGAGACGATGCGCCGCGACGGTCACACCGCGATCGTCTTCACCGCGGCGGCATCGAATCTTGGGCAGATGCTCAACCGCGTATGCCTGGAAGACGGCATTGGAATAGTCAACATTGTCCGGAGTGAAGATCAGCGGAGGATTCTGGAGGAGATCGGCGCCGAGTACATCGTCGACTCGACGACGGAGACCTTCCGCGCCGACTTGACCGCGGCGATCACTGCTACCGGAGCAACGGTCGCCTTCGACGCGATCGGTGGGGGCACCCTCGCCAGCGATATTCTCAATTCGATGGAGGCAGCACTGAGCGCCGACGCTACCGAATTCAGCGTATATGGGACCAATGTGCACAAGCAGGTCTACATCTATGGCGCACTCAACCCCGGAAAGACCGAGCTCGCCCGCGGATTCGGATTCGCCTGGGGGGTGAACGGTTGGCTCCTGGCACCCACACTCGCGAAACTCGGAACCGACCAGTACCGGCTGCGTGAGCGCGTAGTGAACTCGCTGACGACAACTTTTGCCAGCAACTACACCCGACAGATCTCGCTACTCGATGTGCTCGATCCCGCGGTGATGGCGTCGTATAGCCAGCAGAAGACCGGAGAGAAGTATCTGGTCGTTCCGAATCTGGGCGAATGATCAGTTCAGGCTGCGAAAACTTTTGAGCCGCAGGCTGTTTCCAACGACGAAGACACTGGAGAGCGCCATCGCCGCACCGGCGAGCATCGGATTGAGAAGCCCGAACGCGGCCAATGGAATCGTGGCGATGTTGTAAGCGAACGCCCAGAACAGATTCGTCTTGATCGTGCTCAGGGTGCGCCTTGACAACCGGATGGCGTCGGCGGCGCTGCGCAGGTCGCCGCGTACCAGCGTGATATCCGATGCTTCGATGGCGACGTCGGTGCCGGTGCCCATCGCGATGCCCAGGTCTGCCTGAGCAAGTGCTGCAGCGTCATTCACGCCGTCGCCGACCATCGCGACTACTTTTCCATTGGCTTGCAGCCGCTTCACCACGTCAACCTTGTCGGCCGGCAGCACCTCGGCGATCACCTCGTCGATGCCGACCTCTCGGGCGATCTGAGTAGCGGTGGCTTTGTTGTCCCCGGTCACCAGGATCGGCGACAATCCCAAGGTGTCCAGTTGTGAAATTGCCTGCGCACTAGTCGGTTTCACCGTATCGGCGACGACCAGCAGTGCCCGCGCGGCACCATCCCAGCCGACGGCGACGACGGTCTTTCCGTCGCCCTCGGCGCGTATTTTGTCCGCGGCGAGGCCATCGGTCAATGGCTGCGACCAATCAGCCAGCAGTGCCTCCCGACCGACTACCACTGCGTGGCCGTCGACGAGTCCCTGCACGCCCTTACCTTCGACATTCGTGAACTCCGAAGGTAGCGAGAGACTTCCGACTTCCTCCCGTGCTGCGCGCGCGATCGCTGCGGCGATGGGGTGTTCCGACGAGTCTTCGATCGCGCCGGCTAGCCGCAGCACATCGTCGCGACTCACTCCCGGTGCGGTGATTACCTCCACAAGTGACATCGCTCCGGTAGTCACCGTGCCAGTCTTATCCAGCACGACGGTGTCCACGGTCCGCGTCGACTCCAACACCTCCGGGCCCTTGATGAGTATCCCCAATTGGGCGCCACGACCGGTGCCGACCAAAAGTGCTGTCGGCGTGGCCAACCCGAGAGCGCACGGGCACGCGATGATGAGCACGGCGACGGCTGCGGTGAACGCCGCGGTCCAGCCGAAGCCGGCTCCCAGCCAGGCACCGAGGGTTGCGACCGCGATCGCGATGACAATCGGGACGAAAATACCCGAGATTCGATCGGCGAGGCGCTGTACGGCCGCCTTACCGGATTGTGCGGCCGCCACCAGTTTCGCCATCTGCGCCAGTTGGGTATCGGACCCGGTACGTGTTACTCGAACCAACAGTCGCCCACCGGCATTCACCGTCGCTCCGGTAACCGCATCGCCGGGCCCAACCTCCACTGGGGCCGACTCTCCCGTCAATAGCGATAGGTCGATGGCTGATGCACCGGTAACTATTTCTCCGTCGGTGGCGACCTTCTCACCTGGCCGGACCACGAATTCGTCCCCGACGCGCAGGTCGGTGACCGGGATACGTGTTTGTTCGCCATTGCGTACCACCGCAACGTCTTTCGCGCCGAGATCGAGGAGTGCGCGCAATGCCGAGCCGGCAGTCCGTTTGGCGCGCTTCTCAAAATAGCGCCCGGCGACAATGAAGGTCGTGACGCCGGCTGCGACTTCCAGATAGATGTTGCCCGCGCCGTCAGACGGCGAAACGGTGAAGCTGAAACTGTGGGTCATGCCTGGCTCACCCGCTGTGCCGAAGAACAGCGCGTAGAGCGACCAACCGAATGCTGACAGGGTGCCGACGGAGATCAGCGTGTCCATCGTTGCGGCGCCGTGCCGCAAGTTGATCCACGCCGCCCTATGAAACGGCCACGCCGCCCAGAGGACCACCGGTGCAGCCAACGCCAACGACGCCCACTGCCAATAGGTGAACTGCCACGCGGGAATCATGGCGAGGGCGATGACTGGCAGAGAGAGAACCACCGAACCGATCAGGCGCTGCCGCAGTGAAATCAACTCCCGCGCGGCGGCGTCGAGGCCGGGGGCCTCATCGATGGGAGACGGCAGAGCGGCCGAGTAGCCGGCCTTCTCCACCTCGCTGACTAGCAGCGCGGGGTCATAGCCGACGGGAGTGTCCACACTCGCTTTCTCGGTGGCGTAGTTGACCGTCGCATTAACACCGTCGAGTTTGTTGAGTGTGCGCTCGATTCGATTGGCGCAGGACGCGCAGGTCATACCGCCGATTTCGAGTTCGATCGTCATCAATGTGCTCCGTGATCTGCATCTGCTGCGGGGGCGCTCGCACGGCGGGCGTCGAGAACGAATGTCGCGGTATGAACGATGCCGTCGACTTGGAAGTCCAGGTACAAGAGGTAGCGTCCGACGCTGGGTGCCGTAGCCATGAATTCGATGCGAGGCCCCGACCGCGCCCCTGTTTCGGTCGGCATATCGCCCATCGGATGGACGTGGAGGTATGCGAGATCCCCCTGCCGAAGAACGACCAAATGACCGAAGGCGCCTAGGTAGGGCTGCAGCGATGTCACCGGAACACCGTTCCGGGAGATGGCGACTGTAAGGTGGCTCGACGACCCGGCTCGCAAGTCACCCGACAGCGTCGCGGAATAGCCGGCGACCTCGCTTGAGGTGGCAGCGGTGATCCGCGGGTCCGGTCGTAGATCACCAGCGACGTCGACGGTGCGGCTCAAGGTCACCGAGTCATTCCCGGACGATGGCGTGAAGTCGACAAACACTCGGTATGTGCCGGCGTTGGACCAGCTCCACGGCATCGACCAAATACCGGTCGTCGAGTTGAGTTGCGGATGCACGTGCCGAAACCCGCTGCCGTCGGTGCGTACGACGATCAAGTGCAGTTGCTTGCCATGTGCGGTGGTGTATTTCGTCAGCGGTGCGCCGGAGGTGTCATCGATCCGAAACGAGAGTGTGCCGCCGACGTCAACGGTGCCGGGGGCCTCGACCCGACTCAGGACGAAGCCGCCGCTCGCCGAAGCAAGTCCCATCAGGTCCGGTGCCGCGGCCGGGGTTGTTTCGTGATTGCCATGTGTATCGGCCGAAGCGGTCCACTTGGATACGGCGTCGTCGGGGACCAATGGCTTGGCAACTGCGAACGATACTCCGAAGATCGCCAGCAGCCCCGCGCCGTACAAGCCCAGTCGGGCTGCGGTGTTCATCGTGATCGCACTCCTCAATGAATACCCCTCTAGGGTATACCTCACCCACGCCTTTATACCCCTAAGGGGTATCTAAGGCAAGGCGAGATCGACGGTGCCGGCGAGTGTCGCTAGATTCTGAGAGTTACATGGGTAGTTCTCCCCATTGGCATAAGAGTTGCCATCGAGTTCAATCAGATCGTTACCAACAACCGATAAGGGGACACCCATGACGAAGATGATCCGCCGAGCTGTGACCGGGGCGTTGCTTGCACTGATAGCTGTCGTCGGCCTGGTCAGCGTGCCTTCGCAGGCATCTGCCGCACCGAACTACTATGGCTCGATCGCGATCTCCACCCGCACCGGGAACGCGTCCTACGCCATCGACTTCCCGTCGCCTGCTTCAGCGAAGCGCGCCGCAATCCGTAAGTGTTCGGCGCGTGACTGCCGCTGGGTTGTGCTGATGCACAACAACTGTGGTGCCGCCGCGCAGCAGCCGCGCACCTTGCGTTGGGGCTGGGCCTACGCGCCGACTCGTAACGGCGCCATCAACGCCGCGCGCAACGCCGCCGGCCGCGGGTCGCGCACCATTGTGTGGGCGTGCACCACCCGCCCGCGTTACTGAGTCTCAGACGAGCCCCGGGGATCAACGCCCCCGACCCCACCACCGGGGTCGGGGGCGTTTCCCGTCGTTCGGCTTAGTCCCGACGCCCGACTGCGATAGATACGCCCAAATCGGGCGGATAGGTGCCATGCGCTATCGAACAAGCGTGTTCATCGTGTGGCCACGGGTGCGGAGTCCTAAGGTTGGCTTTTGATATCGACGCCAAGATCAAGGGAGCCGACGGGTGTCAACTAAAACTGCGAACGCGCCAACCGTGCGTGAACTTACGCTGCGGGGCATCGTCCTCGGTGGCGCGATCACTTTGGTTTTCACCGCGGCAAATGTCTATCTAGGGCTCAAAGTCGGCCTGACATTCGCGACGGCGATCCCCGCCGCGGTGATTTCGATGAGCATCCTGCGGTACTTCGCCAACCACACGGTGATTGAGAACAACATCGTGCAGACCATCGCATCGGCCGCTGGAACACTGTCAGCGATAATCTTCGTACTGCCGGGGCTGGTGATGATCGGCTGGTGGGCCGGATTCCCGTATTGGATCACGGTGGCAGTCTGTGCGATTGGCGGCATTCTCGGCGTCATGTATTCGATCCCACTTCGCCGTGCGCTCGTCACCGGCTCCGATCTTCCCTATCCGGAAGGCGTTGCCGCGGCTGAAGTTCTCAAGGTCGGCGACACGACTCAGGGAGCCCAGGAGAATAAACTGGGTCTGCGCGTTATCACGCTGGGAGGCGTTGCGGCGGCGGGCTTTTCGTTGTTGGCGGCGCTCAAGGTGGTGACGAGTGCGCTGTCGGCAACTTTCCGCGTCGGCGCGGGTGGGTCTATGTTCGGCGCAAGTTTGTCATTCGCGCTGATCGGTGTCGGGCACCTGGTCGGCTTGGGTGTCGGCATCGCAATGCTTGTGGGACTTGTTATTTCGTTCTTTGTCATGCTTCCCATCCGCAGCGCGCACAATGTGCCGGTCACCGGCGATATCGCCGACGCGGTGAGCTCGATATTCACCAACGAAGTCCGGTTCATCGGTGCCGGTGCGATCGCGGTCGCGGCGGTCTGGACGTTACTGAAGATCATCGGCCCCATCGCCCGCGGCATCAAGTCGGCCATCGCGTCGTCGCGGGCCCGGCGACAGGGCTCACTGGTGGCGCTCACCGAGCAGGATATTCCGATTCAGTACGTAGTCGGAGTTGTCCTCGTCTCGATGATTCCGATCGGACTCCTCCTGTGGGACTTCACAATCGGCAGCCCGCTGGAAGGTGGATCGGCGAGCATCATCGCGGTCAGTATCGCCTTTGTCCTGCTGATCGGACTCCTGGTCGCATCGGTATGCGGCTATATGGCCGGTCTCATCGGGTCGTCCAACAGTCCGATCTCCGGCGTCGGCATCCTCGTGGTTCTTATCGCCGCGATCCTGATCAAATTCACCTATGGCACGACGTCGGGGGATCAGACCACGGCGCTCATCGCGTTCACCCTGTTCACCGCGGCGATCGTATTCGGTGTGGCGACGATCTCCAACGACAATTTGCAGGATCTGAAGACCGGCCAGCTCGTCGGCGCGACGCCGTGGAAACAGCAGGTGGCATTGATAATTGGCGTGGTGTTCGGCTCGGCGATCATCCCGCCGATTTTGCAACTCATGCAGACAGCGTTCGGTTTTCAGGGTGCGCCGGGAGCCGGCGACGATGCGTTGGCGGCTCCCCAGGCAGCGCTCATCTCATCGCTGGCGAAAGGCGTTCTCGGCGACGACCTGGACTGGGGATTGATCGGACTGGGCGGTGCGATCGGCGTTGTGGTGATCCTGGTCGATGAGGTGCTTGGTCATACGTCAAAGAAATTCCGACTGCCCCCACTGGCCGTCGGCATGGGCATGTACTTGCCGATGTCACTGACGCTGATCATCCCGCTTGGAGCGATCATCGGCCGTTTCTACGACAAGTGGGCAGAGGGAACTGGCAAAGATGTGGAGCGGAAAAAGCGCGTCGGCATACTGCTTGCCACCGGCCTGATCGTCGGTGAGAGCTTGTTCGGCGTGGTCTTCGCTGGCATCGTCGCGGCTAGTGGCAAGGACGAACCATTGGCGTTGCCGTTTATCGGTGAGGGTTATACCCACTGGGCCGAGGCGCTGGGTGTCATCGTATTTGTGGTCGTCATCGGCGCGCTCTACAAGCTGACCCAGCGATGGGCGAGCAAATCTCCCGGCGACTCGGAACAAGCGACCCTGGTGAAATAGTCCGACGTTGGGGCGCTGGAGTGACCTGGGTTCAGCTCCGTCGGAAGAATTTCATATTATATTTAATCGACGCGCCCGGACTGTTTCGTGGCGGCGAACGATTGGATAGTCATGAGTTTGACTCCGGACGAGCAGGACATGGTTGCCCTCGTCGCCGACTTCATCGACCAGCGGGTTCGCGGGAATGTCCGTGAATTCGACGAGAATGACATCTATCCCGAGGGATTCATCGACGAGATGAAGCGCCTCGGCTTCTTTGGCCTGTTGGCACCCGCGGAGTACGGCGGCGTCGACATCAGCACGGCAGCTTTCGCGCGGGTGACCGAAGAGTTGGCGCGCGGCTGGATGAGCCTTGCCGGGGCGATCGGCGGCCACTCGGTTATCACATACCTCATCAAAACCTTTGGTACGCAAGAGCAGAAGGACAACTACCTACCGAAAATGGCCGATGGGTCGATCCGCGCGACAATGGCGCTGACCGAGCCTGGTGGTGGAAGCGATCTGCAAGCGATGCGGACCTACGCGACACCCGGCGCCGACGGCTATTCGATCACCGGCTCCAAGACCTGGATATCCAACGCCGCCCACTCAGGCCTTATCGGCCTGCTGTGTATTACCGATCGCGACGCGACGCCCGCGCACAAGGGAATGAGCGTAGTCCTGGTCGAGCCCGGCGACGGTCTGACTATCTCCAAGAAGCTGCCAAAGCTGGGCTACCGAGGCGTCGAGGCATGCGAACTCGTCTTCGACGGCCGCGAGGTGCCGCTGACCGCGGTGCTCGGCGGCGAACCGAATCTGGGTTGGGGTCAGATGATGCGGGGACTCGAAGTCGGTCGAATCCAAGTCGCGGCACGGGCATTGGGAGTTGGACAGGCAGCGCTCGACGCCGCGATCCGATACGCGCAGGAACGAGAGTCGTTCGGCAAACCGATCTGGAAACATCAGTCTGTCGGCAATCTCATCGCCGACATGGGGACCAAACAGCAAGCAGCGCGGCTGTTGACACTCGACGCAGCGCAGAAGCTCGACCGCGGCGAGCGTGCCGACCTGGAAGCCGGGATGGCGAAGCTGTTCGCCTCCGAAACAGCAATGCAGATCGCGCTGGACTCGATCCGCGTTCACGGCGGGTATGGCTATTCCAAAGAGTACGACGTGGAACGGTATTTTCGGGATGCGCCGCTGATGATCGTCGGTGAGGGCACCAACGAGATTCAGCGCAATGTCATTGCGGCACAACTGGTCGCGCGCAACAAGATCTGATCAGCGCCGGGGAGGTGTACAGCCAATGAGAGCTCAACTATCCGAGGACGTCGCCGCATACGTGCGTGAACTCATCATTTCCGGGCGGGTCAGACCCGGTGACTTCCTGCGGACCGAGCCGATCGCGGCGGCCGTGGGTGTGAGTAATACGCCTGTGCGAGAAGGCCTTTTGTTGTTGTCGGGGGAGGGTTTTGTCGAGCTGGTTCCCCGCCGGGGCTTCGTCGTCGCCGATTTCAGTCCGCAGGACGTCCATGACCTGTTCTGGGCGCAAGCGGCACTTGGTGCCGAATTAGCCACTCGCGCAGCGCGAAACATCACCGACGAGCAGCTGGCGCATCTCGAAGAGCTCTATACGCGCCACCTCGCGGCGATGGACCGGGATGCGTCATCCGATGCCGCGATTGCGTTGGGCCACGAGTTTCATCGCGCCATCAACTTGGCGGGCAACTCGCGGCGCCTCGCTCAGATGCTTGGGATGATCGTCAAACAACTGCCGAATCGCTTCTACAACGATATCGAGGGTCACGTGGCGGATATTTGGGACTCGCACCCCAAAATCCTTGTGGCACTGCGGAAACGCGATGCGGCGCGCGCGGGGGAGCTGATGCGGGATCACATCATGTCCGGCGCGGACGAAGTGATCGCGATGCTGCGCAACCAGGGTATCTGGGATGACAGCACGCCTAGGGCGTGAGCACCACGAGCGTCTCGGCAACACATGCGGGTTTCGCCGCACCGTCCGCGCTCACCACATATTTCACCGTGAGTACTGCGCCCGCCGGACTTTGCGTCAGGTCGGTGAAGGTCGCGGTGGCGCGTAGAACGCTATCGACTGGGACGGGTGACGGGAAGCGGACCTTATTGGAGCCGTAGTTGATCTTCGCGCCGCCGAAGCCGAGCGAAAACAGTCCCGCGCCCAGCAGCGGAATCAGGGAGAGTGTCAGGTAGCCATGTGCGATTGTGGTCCCGAACGGGCCGGCGGCGGCTCGCTCGGCGTCGATGTGAATCCACTGATGATCGCCGGTGGCGTCGGCGAAGGCATTGATCCGATCCTGGGTGATGGTCAGCGGTTCACTCGGTCCGATCTCTTCGCCGAGGGCGTCGCGGATTTCCTCGAGTGAGGTGAAAGCGCGGGTCATGGCTGGGCTCCTTTGCTCAGGGTCAGTTCTATCGCGGTACGTATGCCGGCGTCCGGGCCGATCAGTTCGACGTTATGCCCCGCCACGGTGGCGGTCGATCGCAGGTGTGCGGATTGTCCGCAGAATAGTGGCGCGCGATTGCGGTGGACTAGTGTCTCGATCCGGTCCGGCGTGCCGTTCAGGCGGTGAGTTTCAGCCAATGCAAGGGTCATCAACGGGCCATGAACGACGAGACCGGGATAGCCTTCGACGCCGGTCGCATATGGCCAGTCGTAGTGAATCCGATGTGCGTTGGCGGTCGCGGCGGAAAAGCGCATCAGCAGAGTCGGGTCGGTGCGGAAGTCCCACTCGCCGCCGCTGTCGGCGACCAGTGGCGGCCCGGCGGGAACCACGGTGGCAGGTGCGTCCGGTCCGGCCGGGAAATTGGGCTCGCTGTCGGTCGGAGCCTCGCGATAGATCAAGTTCTGCCGCTCGACGACGGCCCGCTCGCCGGCAGGGGTGAACAGCGTCGTCGACACCACGACGATCACGAATCGTCCACTGCGCCCGTTCTTTTCGGTCACCGACTCGACGGTGGATACCCGTCGCGTCGTATCCCCGACGCGCAGATCGGCGAGGAAGGCAACGTTGCCGCCGGCGAACATCCGCCGCGGCAACTCGACCGGCGGTAGAAAGGAACCGCGGAACGGGTGGCCGTCGGAACTCAGTTCTGATGACGGACTCCATTGTGGCAATGCGGCCCAATGCCAAAGGGGCGGAAGGCTATCGCCCGGTGCCGGGGTGGGTAGGCCGTCGTCGAACAGTGACGCCAAGGCCGCGACGGGGAAAGGATCGATCAACTCGTTCGTGGTCACGGTGTGAGCGGTCCAGGCATTCATATCGTTAGTCAGACTCCTCGCTCATCGGGCGGCTTTCTGTGATGCCCACTACAGGCCATTACGCATAATATATTATCCTGGCGTTACCGCACTCTGTCTCGGGTGGCGGTCGACGAGGAGGACCTTGATGCGGGAAGTCGTTATCTGCGAGCCGTTGCGTACCCCGGTGGGACGTTACGGTGGGAGCTTCAAAGACGTGCCGGCGGCCGATCTGGCATCGCACGTCGTGCGGGAATTGGTGTCGCGCACTGGGATTGACGGATCGAATATCGACGACGTCCTCTTCGGGCAGTGCTATTCGAATGGCGAGGCGCCGGCGCTCGGTCGCGTCGCGGCTCTCGACGCGGGGCTGCCAGTGACGGTTCCCGGTCAGCAACTCGACCGCCGCTGCGGCTCGGGGCTGCAAGCCGTCCTCGACGCCGCGATGCGGATCCAAACTGGCATCTGCGATGTGGTGATCGCAGGTGGTGCCGACAGTATGAGCCAGGCCGAGCACTACGCCCTGGGGCTGCGGTTCGGATTTCCAGGTGAACAGACACCGCTGAGCGACCGGATCGCCCGGGGGCGGATCACCGCCGGAGGCCGTGACTATCCGGTGCCGGGCGGCATGCTGGAAACCGCGGAGAATCTGCGCGCCGAGTATGGCATCAGCCGCGAATCTCAGGATCGGCTGGCATTCGAGTCCCACCGACGTGCAGTTACCGCACAGGAGAATGGGCTATTCGGCGACGAGATCGTGCCAGTTACCGTGTCGACGCGTAAAGGCGACGTCGTGGTGGATCGGGACGAACATCCTCGACCGGATGTGTCCCTGGAGAAGCTGGCATCGCTACGTCCGGTCCGGGTCAAGGCCGATCCGGACTCGACTGTCACGGCGGGTAACGCGAGTGGTCAAAATGACGGGGCCGCAGCATGTGTGGTCACCACGCCTCAGCGTGCCGAAGAGCTGGGTTTACGTCCGCTGATTCGGTTGGTCACCTGGGCTGCCGCCGGAGTCGAGCCCTCGCGGATGGGCATTGGTCCGGTGCCGGCAACGCAAACAGCGCTCGACCGGGCCGGGTTGGCGATCCACGACATCGACCTGATCGAACTGAACGAGGCATTCGCGGCGCAAGTTCTCGCCTGCACCACCGCGATGGGATTGGGGGACAAGGACTTCGACCGGATCAACGTCAATGGCTCTGGCATCTCCCTTGGACATCCCGTCGGGGCCACAGGCGTGCGCATCCTGGCGACGCTGGCTCGCGAGATGGACCGCCGCCAGGTACGTTACGGACTGGAAACTATGTGCATCGGCGGTGGGCAAGGACTGGCCGCGATCTTCGAACGGGTTGCGTGAGGAGTTGTCGTGACCGACCCCGAAAACACCTCGCCCGGACCGCTTTCGGGACTGCGTATCGTCGAGTTCGCTAGTTTCGTCGCTGGACCCTCGGGTGGAATGTCGTTGGCGCAGTTGGGTGCTGACGTCATTCGGGTCGACCCGATCGGGGGGAATATCGACTACCGGCGGTGGCCGTTGGCGTCGTCGGGCGACAGTTTCTATTGGACTTCGCTGAACCGCGGCAAGCGGTCGGTGGCGATTGATGTCCGTAGCGCAGAAGGGCGAGAGTTGTTGTTGGCCTTGGCAACTGCGCCCGGTCCGGACGCGGGGCTGGTGGTGGACAATAACGTTGGCCGGCCGTGGTTCTCCTATCAGGTGTTGGCGCAGCGACGAGCCGACGTCATTCGGATCCACATCGAAGGGACCGCTGGTGGCGGCGCAGCGGTGGACTACACCGTTAACACAGCCGTAGGAATCGCGGATATGACCGGTCCGGCGGATAGTCCACATCCGGTGAATCACGTTCTGCCCGCATGGGATTTGATCGCGGGACAAACTGCGACGACCGCACTGCTCGCAGCCCTGCATCGCCGGAATAGGTCTGGCGCGGGGTCGTATGTGCAGATCGCATTGGCCGACGTCGCGTTGGCGGCGGTGGCCAACCTGGGCTGGCTGTCGGAGGCCGCGCAAGACGGGAATCGTGCGCGGCACGGTAACTACATGTACGGCAGCTTCGGGGTCGATTTCGCCACGTCGGACGGACGTCGACTGATGTTGGTGGCGTTGACCCCGCGCCAGTGGACGGCAATCGGACTGGCGACTGGGACCGCCAATGTCTTTGCCGCGCTGGAGGAATCGCTGAGTGCGGATTTCGCCACCGACGAGGGGCGATATGCGCACCGAGAGGTGATCGCCGCCGTATTGCGGCCCTGGTTCGCCGCGCACACGTTTGACGAGACGGATAAGGCCCTTACCGACGCCGGCGCGCTGTGGGGACCGTATCGAACAATGGCGGGCGTGGTCGCCGATCATCGTGCGGGTACGGCCAGCGAGACGGTTCTCGTCGATGTCGAGCAGCCGGGCATCGGATCGGTCATCTCGTCGAGTTCGCCGGTCCGATTCGATAAGAGTTATAGCGGTTCGGCACCCGCGGCCCGACTCGGGCAGCACACCGACGACGTGTTGAGCGAGGTTCTTGGACTGTCCGACGCCGATTTGGGGCGACTGCACGACGCCGGGACAGTTAGCTAGCCACCGTGCCCAATGCGATTCCCAGGGCCTGCGACACGTTCGCGCTCAGTAGCTCGCCCGAATGAGTGCTCAGTCCCTTAGCCAGCGCGGTATTGGACCGCAGTGCCGACCGCCAGCCGTGCTCGGCGAGCATGATGACATACGGCAAGGTTGCGTTGGTCAGCGCCATTGTCGACGTACGCGCGACAGAGCCGGGCATATTGGCGACGCAGTAGAAGATCGAGTCGTGCACCTTGAATGTCGGGTCGTCATGTGTCGTCGGACGCGAGTCCTCGAAGCAGCCACCCTGATCGATCGCGATGTCGACCAGGACGGATCCGGATTTCATCTGCGCGACAAGGGAATTCGGGACCAGTGTCGGAGCCTTGGCGCCTGGTATCAGGACGGCGCCGATCACCAGGTCGGCGGTCCTGATGGCACTGTGCAAGTCGAGGGTCGTGCTGTAGCGAGTCGCAACCCGGCCGCCAAAGCGGCTGTCGATCGCGCGCAGTTTGTCAATGTCGAGATCGAAGACAGTGACGTGCGCGCCCATGCCTTGCGCGATTGTTGCCGCGTTGACACCGCTGACTCCGCCGCCGATGATGACAACCTCGGCGGGATGTGTACCGGGGACTCCGCCGAGTAATACTCCGCGTCCACCAGAACTGTTCATTAGCGCGACCGCGCCGACTTGCGGTGCGAGCCGTCCAGCCACTTCGCTCATCGGCGCAAGCAGCGGCAGTGAACCGTCGCCCTGCTGGACTGTTTCGTAGGCAATCGACGTGGTGCCCGCAGCGAGTAACGCGTCGGTGCAGGCGCGACTGGCGGCCAGATGCAGATAGGTGAACAGGACCTGACCGCCCTTGGTTCCATCGGCGCCATGCGCACCGAGTCTCATGAGGTCGTATTCCTGCTCGATGGGTTCTTTGACCTTCAGGATCATCTCGGCCTGCTCCCACACCGCAGTGGCGGTGCCGAGGATTTGAGCGCCGGCAGCTTTGAAGTCGTTATCGTCGGTAGCGGATCCGACGCCGGCTCCGTGTTCGACGATCACCTCGTGGCCGCGATGGACCAGTTCGGCCGCGCCCGCCGGTGTCAGCGCGACGCGGTACTCGTTGTTCTTCACTTCTTTGGGTACCCCGATGATCATCAGACTCTCCGCATCATGTTCTGGATAGTTACTGAAAGCGTGAAGTAATATCAAAGGACGTGCAATTCATGTGTAGATAATTCGAGTCAGTTGCCAATTTGGCATGTTTTCTTCGTAGAGGAGGCCACCTGTGACCACTGCGTCGAAGGATGTTCGGCCACTGCTCGATGACACCGATCGTCGCATCTTGGAACTGCTGCAATCTGATGCGCGCATCCCCAATAACGCACTCGCGTCAGCAGTCGGCATCGCGCCATCCACCTGTCATGGGCGCGTTCGTCGCCTGATGGATATCGGGGTCATCCGCGGCTTCATGACCGACATCGATCCGGCCGCCGTAGGCTATCCGTTGCGTGCTTTGATTGCCGTTCGACTGCAATCGGAGGCACGCGGCAAGATTCGTTCCTTCGTCGGTGAGATACGTGCGGTGCCGGGAGTATCCGACGTCTTCTTCCTCGCCGGCGATGACGACTTCCTCATGCATGTGGCTTCGCAGGACACCGAGGGGCTACGCAAACTGGTGGAAGTAATCAACAGTCGGCCGGAGGTCGCGGGTACCACGACGTCGCTGGTGTTCGAGCACCAATGGGGTGCGTCGCCGATCTTCTGACATGCCGGTCAGGACGGTAGTTTCGCCGACAGCGTCAACAAGCGAGTCACCTGTTTGGCAGAGAAGTTGTCGTCGGAAATCAGTCGCAGGGTAAATCGATCGCCAGCCTGGGTCACCGCCAGTCCCTCGTAGTTGTCCATCAACGGATTACGTTGCAGCTCTTTGGTTTTCGCTCCCAATGTTGGGCACCGAGTGAGGTTGGCCAGATCGCGTCGATCGACGACGCGTGCGGTGGCAGATCCCGAGACAGGTCCGATGCGAGATGTGGTCAGGCGCACCGTGTTTCCGCTGCCGCTCGAATAGGCGGCTTCGAGTACGACTATCCGGTCTTCTCTGTATGCCGCGATGTCGGCGATTCGCATCCCCGCTCCGGCCTGGTAGACGAGTTCGCGAACTAACGCGTAACGGCCCGAGGCGGTACGACGGTAGTCGAGGAATCGGTGGGAGCGTTCACCCACCAACGGCCCTTCCATCGCGGCGATCAACCGATCGCCGGACGGTGTCACCGTGAGTCCCTCCAGGGTGGTGTTCGGCTGGGCTCGACCGAATGGCGTGACCCGGAATGCCTGCGGCACAGGTACTTCGGAGCGCTGCCGACCGTCGCGGCCGAAGACGCGGATGGACGGCGCGGATTCTGAACTGATGATCAGCACGCCGTCCCGCCCGACGGCCAGTCCCTCATTGTCGGGATCTGCACCCAGCGCTCGACCGGCCGGATCTTTGAGAATCAGTGGTCCGCCGACGATCCGAGGGTTACCGGGATCGGTGAGAGTCCATATGACCGCGCCATTCGGTCCGTGGTCGGGCAGGGTCAGATAGTTTCCCGACGTACTGTCGCGGGTCAGTGCCGATAGCCCGCCGATCCGCTGTCCGGTCACGGCGACCTTGTCGAGTGCGTCTGAATACCCCACGACGTCAATGGAATTCGAGCACCGGGCGGGTGCGGCCTCGGTGGGCGTTGGCAGCGAAGTCAGTGCGGCCAGGGTTAGCACGGCGCAGCTGATGAAACGGGCGGTCGAGGTTCGCGATAGACGCATACTTATTCGATAGCCGCTCGAATGCCCGATGTCCACTCGCGGCGGGCGACGGCCGGATGAACGGCTACCCAGCGGCCATCCCCAAGGTTGCACCACCATCGATGACGATTAGTTGCCCGGTGATCCATGCGGCGTCGTCGGATAAGAGGAAGGCGACGGCGCTGCCGATATCGTCTGGCACGCCGAGCCGCTTGAGGGGGTAGGCGGCCGCGACTTGTTCCTCATTGCCCTCGTAGAGGGCACGCGCGAACTTCGTCTTCACCACCGCCGGAGCTACCGCATTGACTCGGATAGTCGGGCCGAGTTCCAGCGCCAGTTCTTCGGTGAGATGTATCAGCATGGCCTTGCTCGCGCCGTACATAGCGATGCCAGGCGCCGGGCGGATACCCGCGAGCGAGGACACGTTTACGACTGCGCCGCCACCGTCGGCCAGGCCATTGCGGTAGGCCTCTTGAGTCCACGACAGGGCGGCGAATACGTTGACCTCCACAATTTTTCGTGCGGCGTCGAGGTCGATGTCGATCAGGGGACCGAAGACCGGGTTGATTCCGGTGTTGTTGACCAGCAGGTCCACCGACCCGAATTTCTCGATCGTCCGCCCGATCGTCTCACGTTGATGATCAGCATCGTCGGCATGTCCGGCGACACCCAAGGCGACGTCGGGCCCGCCTAGTTCGTCGACGGCGACGTCGAGTGCGTCGGATTTGCGACCGGTGATGACGACACGCGCACCGTCGGCGACAAGGCGTCGCGCGACGGCGAGGCCGATACCTCGGCTGGCGCCGGTAACGATCGCGGTGCGCCCGGCGAATCGGGGGCTGGACTTATCGACAGGTTGTGCTGACATACGTCGTTCATATCGTGAACCCCGGCGCCGACGCAGGGAAATGGACGCTTAGTCGCTCGACCAAGTCAATGCCGCAGAGTTTCGATGCCGAGAATGCCGCCGATGCTGCCCGCGATCGCCGCACTGCGCGCGGCGGCGAAGGCCGAAGTTTGGGCGGCTGGAGTATCGGGCATACGCGGCACATACTCGACAGGTGTGTCGCCGGTGATCACCGCGACCATATTCTGGAATCCAGTGGAATCGGGGTCATCCCAATAGGCGCCATGGCCGCCGTTCTGCCCGGTGACAAGTTGCCCGTGATGGTCGCCAGCGATGCTGTAAAAACCGGTATCGAGGCGTATGACGCCCGGCGTCGTGTCGGGATCGGAACCGAAACGCCCGGTTGCCTGGGCGGTGTGGATCCAATCGCCGGGCGCCGTCAACGAGTAGCGCTCGACATTCGGATTCGCGTTGTGCCAGCCGGTAGTCAAAGCGCCGGTACCGGCCGACGACGCATAAATCACGCGGTCGGCCCGGAGGCCAAGTTGTTCAGCGGTTCCGACGACCGCGCCACCGTAGGAATGACCGATGAAGGTGGTCTTGGCCGTTGGTGCGATGCGGCTGAGTTCGGCGTCGAGTTCGTGTCCGAACTGCACCAGACCGGGCGCTATTTCCTTGGCCGGTGCGGTATCTGCCGCGGAGTCTTTGAGTCCGAGTACCGCGTGCATAACGCCATCGGCCGCTCCGCCCGGCACCATCGCCATTTTCGCTCCGCTGAGCACGCCCTCATGGCCCATCTTCTGCGGTAGCCGGTCGTCGAGATACATGAGTACCGGTGCGCCGGTCCGTGCGGACAGATTCCGCGCGCTCTCGTAGTTGGAGCGGCTTCCATTCAGATTGGAGTTGGTGCCGGGGACGTATGCGACGACGTTGCGTGTCGAACTGTCCAACTCGCCGATTAACTCGATAGCGTGTCCGACCTTGGTATTGGAGAACGCGACGAATTTGCGCTCGGCGGCAGCGGGGTCACCAACCAGCGGGCCGGTCGGCCGCACCGGGGTCAACATCTCGGAAAGCTTCTTGGCCCGATCTCCGTCTGCGCGGCCGGCGGTTATCTCATCGGCGAGTGCGTTACGGATGTTCACGGTATTGGCCTTGATACGAATCTCGAACGGCACGCCGTCGAGATTGCCGATGACATGTGGATCGGCGGTCACCAGTTGCCGAATGACATCCGGAGTGAGAGTGGACAAAAAGGCGCGACGTTGCG
Source organism: Gordonia sp. CPCC 205333 (assembly GCF_048537885.1). Taxonomy (NCBI): domain Bacteria; kingdom Bacillati; phylum Actinomycetota; class Actinomycetes; order Mycobacteriales; family Gordoniaceae; genus Gordonia; species Gordonia sp. CPCC 205333. The sequence goes on from NZ_JBCLVI010000001.1 coordinate 148,851, forward strand.
TCAGTGTCATCGCGACCAGTGTGGCGACGACAGCGTCGGGGTCAGCGCGGGTGCCGTCAGGCAGTGTGACCGGCCGCTGACCGTTGACCATGTCGGTCAGGTCTTTCGCGTGGGCGGTGAACGCCCGGCCGTAGGCGGCGTCCAAATCGGCAACTGCGGTCAATGCCAGTGAGATCCGATTTTGCCAGACTGTCGCGTCGGCAGTGCGGTCGGCGAGGATGGCCCGATCGGTTTCACCGTCGTCGGGAGCGCTGACGTCCCCGGCGTCGGATACATCAAAACCGGCCGCGACGATGCGCCGGACCTCCGACAGCACCTGTTCGCGGGCAGGCACCAGTTCGCGGTTGGCGTTGGCTGCGGTCGAGGCCAGGGCGTGCAGAACGGCGCAGACTTCGCTGGCATGATCGGCGTTGGCCGCAATGGTTTGCCTGGCCGCCGATTGCGCGTGACCGGACCACCCTCTCGCTGACAACAGGGCGCGATCGATCTTGCTCGCGGCGTCGGAAATCGCACGAGCATTCGCGCTCGCGACCGACGATGCCAGGGCAAGATCGTTGAGTCGCCAGCGTCGCAGTGCCGAGATCGTCGGTCGCATCGCGGTCACCTAGAATATCGCCCCGAGCAATACCGCACCCCGGTTGTCAGCCTGTTTCAGGCCGGTCGCGGCGGTTGTCGCCGATCGACCGGATTCAGAAAAGCGCGCACCGACCCCGCGCGTGGTGGTGGTTGCCGCAGTGACGCATGACCCGAGCGCAGCGAAAGTCTCGCTCGACGCCGTAGTCGGTCTCATTCCGCCGAAGTCCAGCGTCCCAACGGTCACTCCGGCGGCCGATGCGGTCCTCCCGAGTTGTTCGACGCGTTCGGCTTCGAGCGTGACTGAAGCTGCCTTCGCCGCAAGAATCATGATCCCCTCCCTCGACGCACTGCGCATACGTCCTCCGGTCCTATACAGACGCGCGTGGAGCCGACTCGGTTCCATCGGATTTGCCGACGTAGACTCAGTACCGTGAGCGCCGACGACGTCATCGAATCGATCCTGCGCGACTACGACACGATTACCGTGGTCGGGGCGAGTGCCAACACTGCCAAGGCGGCAAACGAGGTGCCCGCCTATATGAAAGAACGCGGTTGGCGGATCATTCCGGTCAATCCTCATGCCGATGAGATTGTCGGTGAGCCGGTCTATCGAACACTGGCCGATATTCCCGAACAGGTGGGGCTGGTCGATGTATTCCGGCCGTCCGACGACGCCGCCGAGATTGCGCGGCAGGCAGTCGAGGCTGGAGCTAGCGCGTTGTGGCTGCAATTGGGTATCCGGTCAGCTGCGGCACGTGAGATCGCAGAATCGGCCGGACTCCGTTATGTGGAGGACCGCTGCCTGATCATCGAACAGCGGCGTACCGGCATCGTCGCATCCGGAGGAGCGCGATGAGCGCGATGGTCATCGTGGTGATCGCCCTGGTCCTCGCGGCTTTGGTCCTCGCTGGCGTCGTGTGGTTTGTGTTGGACTCGAACAAACGGGTCAAGCGGTTCGCCACCTCGACAGACCTTATCCCCGGCAGGCCGGGACGAGCACCTGCGGCGTGGGCAACGTCAACAGCGGCGGAAGCTCAACTGCACCAACGCATTCGGTATGCCATCGCAGATGTCCACCAGGCGCCGGGAGCCCATGCGACTCCAGAAGTGATAGCCGCTCGCGACGATCTGGACGACGCAGTCTTCGAACTCGATGATCGGCTCATCGAAATCGGCGAGATGGCCGATGAAGGGTCGACTGGAGTCATCGACACTCGCGTTGTCGAAACGGATGACAAGGATAACGACGGCCCTGATCGCGGCGAACAGGCCGCGAAGGCCGCCGAGGAGATCGATAGCCCGAAGGCGCGCAAGCTCCGGGCCATCGAGCAAACGATTCTAGTTCTTGAGGCGCTACCCAAGAAGATCTGGGATGCACAGCCGGCCGCAGCGCTCGCAGATCTGAATTCGACGGCAAAGGCCCTGCGGAGCAACTAATTTCGGCTGTGGTCTTGCATTCGAGCGCACTCAAACCCATAGCGTGCGCCTATGACTTCACCACAGCAGACCTGGATCATCACCGGCGCCACTCGCGGTTTCGGCTACGCACTCACCATCGAAGCCTTGCGGCGCGGTGACAATGTGGTGGCCGCAGTCCGACGGCCGACCGCACTTAGCGACGTCGTAGCGCAGTGGCCCGATCGCATCGCCGTTTGCGAATTCGATGCCGGGGCAACAGATCAGGTGGACGCGGTCATCGAGATGGCGCGCGAACGATTCGGCGGCGTCGATGTATTGGTCAACAACGCCGGCCGGGGAATCGTCGGTGCGGCCGAAGAGGTAAGTGAAGCTGAACTCCGGGCCGGTATGGATCTGCATTTGCATGTACCAGCGGCGATGGTGCGTGCGGCATTGCCGACGATGCGAGCGCAAGGGTCGGGGACGATCGTGCAGATGAGCAGCCAGGGTGGTCGACTGTCCTTCCCAGGGATCGGAGCCTATTCGGCGGGCAAATTCGCGCTGGAAGGTTGGTCGGAGGCACTAGCCGGTGAAGTGGCACCATTCGGCATCCGCGTGATGTTGGTGGAGCCAAGCAGATTTCGCACGGCCTTCAACGAGCCGGAGGTACTGCGAGTCGTCGAGCGGAGCGACGTGTATGGCGCCATCCTTGATGATGTTCGCGCGAATATGGCCGCAGGGGATGGTGTGCAGGAAGGCGATCCGGCCCGCGCTGCCCGGATAATCGCCGATGCGGTCGGCAGCGACGACGTTCCGTTGCGGCTTCCGCTGGGAGCTGAGGCTGTTCGCCGCCTCGACGAGTCATATCGCGCTGGGTTGGCCGGTGTGCGGCGTTGGGAGCACACCGCCGTCGCGGCGGACTTTCCGGGAGTGCCAGCCTCTGCTCGTCCGTTCTGAGCGGCCTAGGCTGGTGATTATGGTGGACTCGGCATCTGAACGGGCAGTCTCGTCGTCTGCTGATCTGATGAATCGGGCCTTGGCTGCGCTCGGTGAATTGGGTGGTCCGGCTTCGGTCGACGCGATCCATCGGCTCACTGAGACAAGCGATTCGAGTGAGTCGATGACTATCGCGGAGGTGGCGGAACTCCTTACGGTTTCGGCGCATACGTTGCGCTACTACGAACGGGTCAATCTGGTCGACGTGGAGCGCGATCCGCGCGGACATCGGATCTATTCACCCGAAGCGGTTCGCCGCCTGGTGTTCCTGACTCGAATGCGGTTGTCCGGCATGCCGATGCGCGATTTGCAACACTACGTCGAGCTGGTCGACGCGGGTGCCGGTACGGTGCCCGAGCGACTGGACATGCTTGTCGAACATCGAGACACCCTGCGCAGGCAGATTCGCGAACTCACGCTCTCGCTGGTGGCCACCGAGTACAAGATCGAGAACTACGGTGGGCATGCGGGCGAATGACCTTCGCCGACCGAATCAGCTTGCCAGGTCGATGAGTTTGGCCACCGTGTTCAGATTGCGGCCGGTTCCCTGTACGCCGAGAATACGGGCGATGACGGTCGCGGTGAGCTTTGATTGCCCCGCACCGGCGTTGTAGCGGATGTGGAGATCGTCGCCGATCACTCGAACCACCTCGGTCGGGAACTCGCGGGACTCAAATTCGTTGACCGCCTTGACCGTTGGTGTCCCGGTCAATGCATAGACGTAGGAAAACTTGGGGTTGGCGACTTCGAAGGGATGCGCTGCCAATGCTTCACGAAGTTGCGCGGGTGTTCGGCTGATGACTTCCCGGTAGTAGCCGAACCGGGTTTCGATCGCCTTCTCCAGCGCACGGTCGAAGTCCTCGGATACGCCAGGCGGGGTATACAGCAGGTTTCCCGACGCGATATAGGTGGACACTTCAGTGGCGCCGAGTTCGCTTGCGATTTCCCGCAATTGGGCCATTGGGAGTTTCGCGCCACCGACGTTGACGGCACGAATGAGTGCGATGCGATCGGGCATGACATTCCTTCGGTCACTCGTAGTGCGAGCCCGGCGGGTGGCCGGCCAGACGATCTGGAGTCTAGTGTCTATCGGCCCACGAGTGTCAGCGGATCGTCGCATCGGCTCGCGACGGTCGACGGATGACAGCCAGTACTCCGGTACAGATGATCATCACGATCAGAGCACCTCCGACCGCGACGAGCACTGGTATCGACAGCGTTGATCGGGTGAATGGCGTGAATGATTCGATGCCGAGTTTTTGCGCGAGATCGCTGTAGAACAGCTCGGGGATACACACGATCGATACGACCACGACTGCCGCCACGAGCGCTGACAATGCTGCGGCGATGTTCATCAGACTGATTGTGGTTCGCGGAGTTGGTGCTATCGCGGTTGCCGCAGCGATGATCGTCAGCGCCGCCGCGGCTACTACCGTCCAGCTGAGCGGATTGAGGTCCAGTATCGAGCTATTGTGCGATGCCTGCGGCCCGCCGTCGCTCCCGAGGCCCATCCAGGCGAACGGTCCGTCGGACGAGGACAGATCTAGCCAGGGCAGCACTGTCAGCGCACCAGCGACGATCGCCGCGACGATACCCACCGCGCAGAGCAGGGGGCGGGCCGTCCGCTGCAACGGTCTCAAGGTTGATGTCCGAGGTGTTCCGACGTCGTTGGCGTCCGTCGGTGCTGACAGAAGGGATCCACTAGTGGGCCGCACCCGAATCCTCCCGTCGAGAAAATGACTTCCTTTGGCGAGGTTACGACCGATAGGCGCGCAGGTGGGAACCGGTGTCGTGCGTTCAACGGACATCGACCGCGCCGAAGAGTCTGGCCGACTTCAGTAGGCTCGGACTGTGACCACCTGGCATGGCGATGAACTGGACCTTGACGCGTATCTCGAACGGATCGGATACGCCGGCAACCGCGCTCCGACGCAGGCGACTCTTGCTGCGTTGCATCGTGCCCATACGACGTCGATTCCGTTCGAGAATCTCGAGATCATCCTGGGACGGCAGATCGTATTGGACCTGAAGGCATTGCAGCACAAGATGATTCGGCAGCGGCGTGGCGGCTATTGCTTTGAACATGTCGCATTGTTCGCGGCTTCCCTCGAGCGGCTGGGCTTCGGATTCACCGCATTGAGTGGTCGGGTCATGTTGGGGGCCAAGACTATTCGCCCGCGAACCCACGCGCTCCTTGTCGTCGAATTCGACGACGGTGGCCGATGGCTATGCGACGTAGGATTTGGCCGCGGCCCGCTTGAGCCGATCGAGTTGATCGCGGGTAACGAGGTCGATCACGATGGCTGGCGGCTGAAGTTGTCCACGGCGCCACTCGGCGCCGACACCGAAGTGTTTCACCCCGAGCAGTGGACGCTGTGGCAACGATCGGTCGTCGACGGTGAGATCGGCTGGCTCGACCGGCACGTGTTCACACTCGACCCGCAGTATCCGATCGACTTCGCCGTCGGAAATCACTTCGTGTCGACATCGCCACGTTCGCCATTCGTCACCCGGCCCTTCGCTCAGCGATTTGCCGCCGAGATCCAACACACTCTCGATGGAATCACCTGGACCACAACAACTCCCGATGGTGCGAGTAGTGAGCGTGAGGTTGGCATCGACGATCTTCCCGCGTTACTCGCCGATACCTTCGAGATCGAATTGACGGCCGGCGACGCCTCGGCGCTCGTGGACGCGATGTCGGGATAGGCCCCGGCAATCGGCAGGGGGAGACTCTATCCATGGGAACGAGCTGGCCGGCCAACTGTCTTCGCGCACAGTTGTATCGGTCATCTTTCCCCCTAAGCTGGTACCGGTTAGATCTTCGACAGGTCTGTCTTGATCAGCATCACGTTATAGTCCTCCCACCGCGACGCCACGAAATAGAGGTTCTGGCCGGTTGAGCGCGGGTGGATATACGGAGCGTAAAGTCCCTGAGTTTGGCTGGCGGGCACGATGACTCGCGGATTGCTCCACGGCCCGGTTGGTTTCGGCGAGGTGCGGATGACGACGCTACCCCCGCGCGCCGCGAGCATGACGTACTTCTTCAGGTAGGAGTTGTAGGCAATCGACAACTCGCTCACCGGTTCGTGGATCACCCGTCCGGCGGTTGCCGAATCCCGCGACCACCGGCCGTTTGTCCCGCCGCTGTAGTACTCGTAAGCGTTGAAATTGGTGAGCTGGGACGCCGGGACCCGGGAGAGGAACATCGCTCCGTATCGACCGTTGGGTGTCCCGTATTGATATACCCACGGGCCGACGCGCAGGAATGCGCTCACCTGAAAGCGACCCTGGCCGGTCCGGAAATGCGGGTTGCCGGGAATGTTGAGCTCATAGTTGGAGCGCGCGGTATTCCAGTCGATCGCCCAGTGCTGTCCGTTGTCTCGGGAGACCGCCAGTGCGGAGTAATTGGTGACCCAGCGTCCGGGCGGACCCCAATTGTGGATCGACATGAAACTCACATATTGAACGCCGTTAACCGAGATGCCCGCCGTCGGGATCATGCCGATTTCGATGTTCTTCACACCGACGGCATTCACCATCGGCTGAGCGAAGGTCGGATGCGCTGACGTCACCGATGCGCCGGAGAAGATATTTCCTGCCTGCGCGTCACGGAAGGTGATGCCTTTGGACAGATCACTGTTGCCGTTGGAACGAAGCATCGTATTGTGGCGCCAGACCATCTGGCCGGCGCATTTTCCCCAGGTGTCACCGAACGCCATCAGCACCTGACCTGAGCCGTTGTCCCACGGCACGCCGACGTCGGTCGAGGTGATGGAGAACCGCTTGTCTGTCTTGGCGGTGCTGCGGGGACCGGTTACCCAGGACACCGTCTGAGAGGGTCCCGACGATAACTTGAGGAGTGGCTGTTGTGGCTTCTTGCCCCCGGCTCGGTAACTGCCGAAATCGAGGCTGCCAAGCCCGATCTGACTGGAGCCGGAGCTACCGGTGTTCCCGAAGTCGCTGCCGACCAGCCCGGTGGCATTACACGGGGAGGCGGCCGCCGGCGGTGCCACGACCGTCGCCGTCGTCAAAACGAGCCCTATGGCGGCAAGGCCCGCCGTGGCGGTACGCGTGATGCGCATCGGCTTCCCCTCAATACGGTGCGCTTCGATGCGCGAGTCGAGAAACTACTGTGAACGATGAGACTCCAGAGGTTGCTGGGGCGTCAATGGTTGTGCTCCGATCGTCACACATGTGTGACCCTGCCACGAAAGTCGGTGTCCTACATTCGCGCGGCGACTCGGCGAAGTACTACATGCGCGAGTCGACTGCCGTCAGTTCCGCACAGCGACGACGAAAGTGCGGCGGAAAGGCAAGGGTGTGCCCCAGTCCCGCGCCGGGAATGCCGTGCGAAGCGCGGCCCGATAGTCGGCGATGAACTCGTCGCGTAACTGCGGTTCGTCGGCGAGTGCGGCGAGATATGGACGCAGCCGGGTGCCCGCAATCCATTCATATACCGGATTTTCGCCCTGCAAGATGTGCAGATACGTGGTGGACCACGCGTTGACCGTGAATCCGCGTGGCGCGAAGAAGTCGACATAGTCCACCGGGGGGATCGGATCGAATGGGCGGATGTTGTCGAAGCGTCCGGTGAACCTCGACTCGGCAGCGAGTTCGTCGAGAAGTCGATGAGTCGGCCGATCGGCGTTGTCGGGGACTCCGATGGCGACAACTCCGTGTGGTGATAGCCCGGCAAGCAGGCGCTCGATAGTGGCGAACTGATCTGGCAGCCACTGGAAGGTCGCGTTGGAAACGATGAGATCGGTCGCCTCGGTCGGCAGCCACGACGCCGCGTCAGCCAATGCGTATCGCACGCCATCACCGGCGTGCTCCCGCGTCGCGCGCTCGATCATCGCGGGCGAAGAATCTACACCGGTGATCGCCGCGCTCGGCCAGCGCTGACGGAGGAACTGAGTCAAATGCCCAGGCCCACAGCCGATGTCGCTGATCGTGGTGATCGGCCGAGTAGATTGCGGAATCTGCCCGATCAAGTCGAGAAATGGGCGGGTGCGTTCGTCGCCGAATCGCAAATACTGGGCCGGGTCCCACGATGCCATGAAACCTAATGTACGGGCAGTGGGCTATCGCAGCGGGTCGCAACGGTGTCGAAGTGGGCCCGAGTACCGTGACTGCGGTGAGCGACGACATTGTGGAGATCTCGACCGACGGCGCATGCCTGGGAAATCCCGGGCCCGGAGGATGGGGTGCGGTGTTGCGATATCGCGGGCACGAGAAGCAGATTTCCGGGGCCGAAGCCGACAGCACCAACAATAAAATGGAGCTGACCGCTGCGATCGAAGGTCTCGCAGCACTGAACAAGCCGTCGACGGTCGTCATCTATACCGACTCGACCTACGTCCGAAACGGCATCACCAAATGGGTCAGCGGGTGGCAGGCGAATGGTTGGAAAACTTCGGCCAAGCAGCCGGTGAAGAATGCGGACCTATGGCGTCGGCTCGTCGATGAGGAACAACGTCATCAGGTCACCTGGAAATGGGTGAAAGGTCATGCGGGAGACCATTACAACGAGATAGCGGACACCTTGGCGACGTCGGCGGCGCGCGCGCTGCGTGACGGACAGGAGTGAATATGGTGCGGGTAGCACTGGCGCCGCACACCGACCAGCACCTGGTCGGTGCGATCAAAGATGCCGGGGGACAGCTTGTTTCGCCCGACAATGCCGAGGTTCTGGTCTGGCTCGGCGGAGCTGACGACTTTCCCCAGCTCGCCGACGGCGTCGAGTGGGTGGCACTGAAGACGGCAGGGATCGAGGAATTCGTGACTGCCGGAGTGATCGACGATCGTCGTAAATGGACCAATGCGTCCGGGTTCTATGCCGCGGGATGTGCCGAGCACGCGCTGGGCCTCTTGCTGGCCGGGCTGCGTCAGATCAACACCGCAATTCGGTACGGCTGGGATAAGGAGCGGATCGATCCCGAGGTACGGACTCTGCGCGGTGCGACGGTTGGCATTATCGGTGCGGGCGGCATCGGCCGTGAACTAACTCCACGGCTGAAGGCCTGCGGTGCAAGGGTTGTCGCGGTCAACTACTCCGGTCGGAAGGTCGACGGCGCAGACGAGACCGTTCCGGCCGTACGCCTGGACGATGTGTGGGGCCGGGTTGATCATGTGGTCTTGGCGGCGCCGTCGACACCGTCAACCCATCACATGATCAACGATGCTTCATTAGCGGCCCTGCCGTCCCACGCGTGGGTGGTGAATGTGGCGCGCGGACCGCTGATCGATGAGGCGGCGTTGCATCGCGCGCTGATCGCAGGTGAAATTGCCGGCGCCGCAATCGATGTCACTGATCCGGAACCGCCGGCTCAGGATAACCCGCTACTTACTTTGCCCAACGTCATCGTCACCCCACACGTGGCGAACCCGGCCTCGAGGCTGACCGAGGAGATGGCGCCGTGGCTTGCCGAGAATATCCGACGCTTCAGTGCCGGTGAGGAACTGCTCTCGCGGGTGAGCTCCGGCCGGGACTACTAGGGCATACCCGGACTAGGCCGTGCGGGCGACCGCACGGCCGTAGACCAGGTCGACACCGCCCCACACGCCGTCGAGGTGGTTGTCGATGCCGAACTCGTAACAGTCTCGACGCAACGGACATGCCGCACAGAGGCGCTCCGCGACGTCATAACTCTCACTGGGGAAGGGGAACCACAACTCGGGCTGCGGATGTCCGCTGCAACGCGCTCGGTCCCAATCGATTTCGGTGGAGGGCACGAGGAACTGCGTCAGTGCGCGCAGTAGCTGTGTGTCCCGTGGGCGTCGGCCCATGATTCCTCCTTTCAAAGTCGGGTCAGGTAACGAGCTCGTACACTTGTCGTTGATAGTGCTGCCAGGGGTCGTACACCCGCGGGGTGATCCGCAATGCCATGCCGGCCTCCTGAGGTGTGCGAGCTGCCTTGTGCGAGTTGCACTTTGAGCAACACGCGACGAGGTTCCGCCAGGTCGATCCACCGCCACGGCTCGATGGCCGGACGTGGTCGACCGTGGCCGCCGGTGCGCCGCAGTATCCGCAGATGCGTGCGTCGCGGGTGAGGATGGCGGCGTTTGGCGCATAGGTATCCGGGGTTGCGTTGGACCACGGACGAAAGGCATTGCGCTGTACCGCGATCACCCGGTGTATCGCCAAGGCGGTGCTGGGTGATCGTACGACCTTGACGATCGGTGCGCTAGCGAGATTCACCGCGTCGCCGGTGACCAACAGCGTTGCCGCACGTTGCCACGACGCGATGGCGAGGATCTGCAAACCCGGGTTGGTGACGAAGATGTTCATTGGACTGAGCTTTCGATGGTCGTGGATGCGGGATCCGCACCTCACGAGAATTGGCTCAGGGGGTACGGCAGGACGAGAGATAGCCAAAATCATTACGGCGCAGCAGATAGACCGACGTTGTGTCGGTCAGTCGTTCGCGCTGCGGGCGCAGTCCACGAAGAGTATGGATTGGCATGTCGGTCACCTCCGTCAAGATCGCGTGTCAATGTCTCGCGAGACATGATTACACGGCGTAGGGCGGGTTGTCGCGCGAATATTGTGCGGACGGTGACCACCTGCGAGCTAGCCGACTGTCTGGGAGCGGCTAGCTGGGGCGAATGTTGTTCGCTGCCTGCTCGACGATCTTGGCGACTCGTCGTGACTTGGTTTCTGGCCGTTTGGCGAAGGCGATCTGAGATAGCGCGAACTTTCGCGCCGATGGCGGAAACGCGTCCCAATTGAGACGAGCCTGTGGGACGGCGTCGAGGGCGACGGTGAGTTCATCCGACTCGATGAGCGCTTCGGCGTCGTCGAGTAGTGTCCACGACCCGGACGCCTTAGCCCCGTCGACAACGGCTTGGCCAGAAGGCTGCATCCGGCCGTCGGCCAGTAACTGTGCCACACGACGCTTGTTGGTTGCGGCCCACGCGCTGGCAGGACGGCGAGGCGTGAATCGAAGCATCGTGTGCGTTTCGTCGAGGGGATTGGCCAAGCCGTCGACCCATCCCCAACACAGCGCCTCGCACACTAGATCCTCATAGGAGATTGGCTCAATACGATTGCGCGCCAGTACAACCCATACCCCGACCGAGGAGTCGTGGTTGGCCGACAGCCAGGCACGCCACTCGTCACCGCTCTGGGGCGCGACTCTCGGCAGTTCCTGGCTGGTCATGACGGTAAGGATAGTCGCGATACAGCCCGATGGAACTTCGTGATTCTTACTCGGCCACCGCGCCCACGAACTGACTGTTGTAGAGCCGGTAATAGGCGCCCCGCAATGCCAGCAATTCTTCGTGATCGCCCTGCTCGACGATATGGCCGTCCTCCATCACCACGATCGTGTCGGCGTCTCGGATAGTTGAAAGTCGGTGCGCGATTACGAAACTCGTCCGGCCTCTGGACTCACCGTCCGTTTGCTCACCTCGGCGCAGACGTGCCATCGCCTTCTGGATCAGCAGCTCGGTGCGCGTATCGACCGAACTGGTCGCCTCGTCGAGGATCAGGATCGTGGGTTTGGCGAGGAAGGCACGCGCGATCGTTATCAGCTGTTTCTCACCTGCGCTTACGCCGCCACCCTCTTCGTCGATTACGGTGTCGTAACCGTCGGGCAGCACCCGTACGAAATGATCGACGTGACTGACTTTGGCCGCTTCAATGACTTCCTCGTACGACGCCGTCGGATCACCGTAGGCGATGTTCTCGAAGATGCTGCCGCCGAACAGCCAGGAATCCTGCAACACCATCCCAGTTCGCTCGCGCAGATCGTCGCGCGTCATGTGGCGCGAGTCGGTGCCGTCGACCTTGATGGTCCCGGAGTCGACGTCGTAGAACCGCATGATCAGGTTGACCAGGGTGGTCTTACCCGCGCCGGTCGGCCCCACGATGGCGACCATATGTCCGGGCTTGGCGATGAGCGACAGATTGTCGATGAGAGGTTTGTCGGGGACGTATCGGAATGACACATCATCGAATTCGATGAGGCCGCGGTCGTGGTCGGGCGTCGACGGTGTGGCCGGGTCGCGACTTTCCTCGTCGGCGTCGAGGATGTCGAAGATCCGCTCAGCCGATGCGACTCCACTCTGCATCAGGTTGAACATCGACCCGATCTGGGTGAGCGGCTGGGTGAACTGGCGTGAGTACTGGATGAAGGCCTGCACTTCACCGAGGCTGAGCGACCCCGATGCCACGCGTAGCCCACCAACTACCGCGACGACCACGTAATTGACGTTGCCGAGGAACATGATGGTTGGCATGATGATGCCGGAGATGAACTGGGCGCGCCAGCTCGACTCGTACAGCTTCTCGTTGCGGTCATCGAAGGCAGATTCCACTTGCGCTTGCCGCCCAAAGGCTTTCACCAGCTCGTGTCCGGTGAAGGCCTCTTCCACCTGAGCATTGAGTTGGCCCGTCGACGCCCACTGGGCCATGAAATGCGGCTTGGAACGCTTTGCGATCTGCGTTGTTGCTACGAAGGCAAGCGGCACAGTGAGTACCGCGATCACCGACAGTAGTGGCGAGATCCAGAGCATCATCACCAAAATGGCGATGACCGTCAGAACGGAGTTGAGGAATTGGCTGATGGTCTGTTGCAGGGTTTGAGACAGATTGTCGAGGTCGTTGGTCACTCGTGAGAGTAGGTCGCCGCGCGCGGAGGCATCGTAGTAACGCAGCGGCAGTCGGTGAACCTTGTTCTCGACGTCGGTGCGCAACTCCTTGATCGAGTGCGCGACAACGATATTGAGCAGATAGGCGGCGAGCCACGAGAGTAACGACGAGCCGGCGTACAGGATCAACACCCAGACGAGGACCTGGCCAACCGCGCCGAAATCCACGCCGACGCCGGGTGTCAGGTCCATCGACGTGACCATATCGGCGAACGTGCCCTGGCCGTCTTCGCGAAGACCCTGTACCGCTTGATCTTTGGTGATGCCGGACGGTAGTCGACCGCCGATGACACCGTTGAAGATCAAGTCGGTGGCATGGCCGAGCACTTTTGGCGCATAGGCGGTCAGGACGACTGACGCGACGATCGATGCGATAACGGTGCCCACCGCAGCGCGCCGCTTGCCGAGCAGCTTGAGCAGCCGGCGCACCGAGGGACCGAAAGACCGTGCCTTCTCAGTGGGTGGGCCTCCCATCGGGCGTGTCATGAGGTCACCGCCAGTTGAGACTCCGCGATCTCCGCATAGGTTGCGCAATATGCCAATAGCTGCTCGTGGGTGCCGATACCGGCAATTCGGCCCTTGTCCAGGACGATGATCTGGTCGGCATCGATGATGGTGGAGATACGTTGCGCGACAACGATAACCGCCGCATCGCCGGTGACCGGCAGGAGAGCGGCGCGCAGTCTGGCATCGGTCGTGAGGTCGAGAGCGGAGAACGAATCGTCGAATAGATAGACCGATGGGTTGCGGATCACCGCCCGAGCGATAGCGAGACGCTGTCGCTGGCCACCGGAGACCGTAGTACCGCCTTGTGCGACAGCGGTATCGAGACCATCGGGCATCGCGGCTACAAAATCGTCCGCCTGGGCGATGCGTAGTGCAGCCCAAATCTCATCGTCAGTGGCATCGTGTTTGCCGTGCCGCACATTGGCGGCGATGGTGCCGGAGAACAGGTATGGCTTCTGCGGAACCAGCCCGATGACCGAACGAAGCGCATCAGGGTCGAGTCGAGCGACGTCGGTGCCTCCTACACGGACCGTGCCGGACGTCGTATCGATCAGGCGCGGCACTAGGTTCAGCAGCGTCGTCTTACCTGAGCCGGTCGATCCGACGATCGCCGTGGTGGTGCCGGGAGCTACGGCGAAGGAGATATCTTGCAGCACAGACTCATCGGCGCCAGGGTAGCGGAACTCGGCGGCGTCGAAACTGACGGTCGACGGCTCGGTGGCGAAGCCGACCGGTGCGTCGGGTGGGCTAACTGACGTCTCGGTGTCGAGAACTTCGGAGATGCGTTCGGCGCAGACGGCCGCGCGCGGGGCCATCATCGCGAGGAAGGATGCCATCATCACCGCCATCATGATCTGCATGACATAACTCATCATCGCGGTGAGTGCGCCGATTTCGACCGAACCGTCGGCCACTTGGTGGCCGCCGATCCAGATGATGGCGACAATGGTGACGTTGGTGATCAGCATGACCGCGGGAAACATCAGGGCCATCATGCGGCCGACGCGCAGTGTCGCGTCGGTGAGATCGCCATTGGCGACGCCGAAGCGGGCCTTCTCATGACGTTCCCGGACGAACGCCCGGACCACTCGAATGCCGGTGATCTGTTCGCGCAGAATGCGATTGATGTTGTCGATACGCGCCTGCATCGAGCGGAAACCGGGAATCATGCGGGCGATGATGACGGCCATCGCCAGACCGAGTACGGGCACCGCGACCGCCATGATCCACGACATGCCCGGTGCCACATGGATTCCCATCGCGATGCCGCCAACGCACATGATCGGGGCCATCACCAGGATGGTCATCGACATGGAGGCAAGCATCTGGACTTGCTGGACATCGTTGGTGGTGCGAGTGATCAGTGAGGGAGCGCCGAATCTACCGACCTCACGAGCCGAGAAACTGTTTATGCGATGCAGCAGGTCGTGCCGGATATCTCGCCCGGCGCCGAGCGCCGCCCGCGACCCGAAGTACAGCGAGATGATCGAGCAGACGACCTGGGCCAGCGTGACGACCAACATGATGGCGCCGATGCGGAAGATGTAGCCGGTGTCGCCGACGGCCACGCCGTTGTCGATGATATCCGCGTTGAGGGTTGGCAAGTACAACATCGCCGCGGTGGCGACGAGTTGCAGCACAATGACGGTGGTTATCTCGCGACGATAATTGTCCAGGTAGGAGCGGAGGAGTCGGCTCAGCATGGGGCACTCACTTGATCGACGGTAGCAATGAGTACCGACATGCGCCGAAGCATTTTCTGTCCCGTGCCGGGAAGGGGGGAATTGTCCGAGAATTGGGCTAGAACCTGTTCTATTTTCGTGGCACAGTGAGGGCCATGCTTCTCGACAAGTTTCGTATCGATGACACCGTGGCGATCGTGACTGGCGCCGGACGTGGCCTAGGTGCCGCGATAGCCGTCGGATTTGCCCAGTCGGGTGCCGACGTCGTCATCGCCGCGCGTACCCAGTCCGACCTCGACGATATTGCCCGGCAGGTGGTCGCGGCCGGGCGCCGCGCACATATTGTCGCGACCGACCTTGCCGATCCCGAGGCGGTCGCCGCGCTCGCCGACGTCGCTGTCGAACAATTCGGTCGGCTCGACACCGTCGTGAACAACGTCGGGGGTGCGTTACCGAGACCGCTGCTCGACACCAAGCCGAAGCACCTCTCGGATGCTTTCAATTTCAATGTCGCAACCGCGCACGCGTTGGTGCGTACCGCTGTGCCGCAAATGATTTCGACGGCAGGCGGTGGATCCATCATCAACGTCACCTCGGCCGTCGGACGGCTGCCGGGACGAGCGTACGCCGCGTACGGAACAGCGAAGGCGGCGCTGGCGCATTACACACGCCTTGCCGCGATGGACCTCAACCCGCGGATCCGGGTCAACGGGATCGCCCCCGGTGCGATTTTGACGTCGGCGCTGCAGGTGGTCGCCGACAGCGATGAGATGCGCGGTGCCATCGAATCGGCGACTCCGCTGCGACGCCTGGGGGACCCCGACGACATAGCGGCGGCCGCACTGTATTTGGCGTCGCCCGCCGGGGCCTATGTGACCGGAAAGATCCTGGAAGTCGACGGCGGATTGTTGACGCCGAATCTGGATCTGCCGATTCCAGATGTCTAAGACCGGCCGAAACCTGCGAGATGGTTGGCCCGGAGGGGGACTGGCCCTCGCGGTGACCCCACAAGCAGATACCAGCAGTTCCTGCCTACGGAGCGGTGAGCGCGACCGCGGCCTCGCCGGTATAAGACAGGAAAGTGAACGACTCGGTGAAGTAGAGATTGACCACGTCGCCGTCATGCGAGTCGTAGCCGATCGACACATCCTGACCGATGGTCAGCTCGAAGTCGCCGCCTCGCGTGCTAACCGCGAATGCACCGGTAATTGCCGGCGCCCAGACGATGTCTCCGGTCACCACGCGTTGCAG
Source organism: Gordonia sp. CPCC 205333 (assembly GCF_048537885.1). NCBI lineage: Bacteria > Bacillati > Actinomycetota > Actinomycetes > Mycobacteriales > Gordoniaceae > Gordonia > Gordonia sp. CPCC 205333. Next base: position 164,915 of record NZ_JBCLVI010000001.1, read on the forward strand.
ATGCTGCAGGATCGGATAGCCGTGGTTGGAAGTCTCGTTGACCAGTGAGTACACCTCCGCCGACAGGGCGAGCGAATACGGACCGTCAACCGACGCGAGGCGTAGCCGTGCCAACGCCTGGCTCACCGCTTCCGGATAGTCCCGGACGTCGGAGGGTAACGCGATTCTCGACGAACCGTCGGCACTGGCGATGCCGGTGATGCTTGCGGCTTGGTAACCGTCGAAGATCGCACGGTCTTCGGCCAGGGCGAGTTCTCGCGCCGCGTCGACGACTGGGTCCCAATTGCTGTCCTGCGCACCACGATCGACGTCGTCGATCGCTTCTCGCGTGACCGAGAACGGCACCTTGAGTTCGACGAGCGGCTGCGTGTGGCGCAGCGATGCCACGATTCCGGTGCCCGGTGCGTCGATTTTGGAGCGGTGCCCGATAGTCACCGACGCGACGTCGAGGCCCAAGGGGCCCTTCACGTCAACAAGTCGGCGGCCGGCGACATTTCGTTTGAACGACCTCGATGCCTCTTCTTCGATCGCCTCCCAGGCGGCGCTCGAGATCGGTGCCAGTTCGCGATGCAGGTTATTCATGTGCTGCCTCCTGTAGTGGATGTGTCAGGTGATCAGTGCAGAGAGCCGATGCCGAGCGAGCCGTCGCTTGACTTTGCTGGTGAATCAGGTTGCGCCGCAATCTCTTCTGGTGCGGGCGGCATATCTTCGAGGAATTCGACAGTGGGGGCGAAGTACTGGGTACCGGTGACCGCCGTCGTGAAGTCGAGCAGCCGGTCATGATTGCCCGGCGGATCGCCGATGAACATATTCGACATCATCCGTTCGGTCACCTCGGGTGACGCCGAGTAGGCGATGAACAGGGTTCCGCGCTCGCCGGAGGCGTCGCCGTATGGCATGTTGTCGCGCACGATCTGAAGTTGATTGCCGTCGTCATCCTCGATCACATTGAGCGCGATATGTGAATTGGTCGGCTTGACATCATCGTCGAATTCGATGTTCTCCAACTTGGTACGTCCGATCGCTGCCTCCTGGCCGTCGGTGCCCACTTCATTCCAGGCCGGCAAGTCGGTGACGTAGCGCTGAACCGTGACATGACTGCCGCCGATGAAGTCGGGATCTTCGTCGCCGACCGTGATCGCCGCGATAGCGGCGGCACCTACAGGATTCTCGGTGCCGTCGACGAATCCGATTAGATCGCGGAGATCGAAATACCGAAAGCCATGGACCTCGTCAATGACATCAATCGAATCACCCAACTGCTCAACGACTTTCGTCGCGACCTCATAGCAGAGGTCAAACTGGTCGGCCTTGATATGCAAGAGGATGTCACCCGGCGTAGACGGCGCGGTGTGCGTCTCGCCGACCAACTCGACGAACGGATGCAGGCCAGCGGGCCGTGGACCGGTGAACAGCCGATCCCATGCCTGCGAGCCGATGCCGACGATACCGGCCAGGGCCGACTCGGGGGCACGGGAGGACACTGAGCGGACCAGGCCGGAGAAACCGCCAAGCACGTCACGGACAGTGTCGACACCGTCGTCATTGATGCACAACACAAGGAAGGCTGCGCTTTTGGTTTTGCGGGTGAGAATTGTCTGCCCGGTCGCTGATCCGGAGTTCACTGTGACAACTCTAGTACGTCTCAGCGCGCGGCGTGCCGGCCCGCCGCGCGACCAGAGAATATGCAGCCGCCAAGGAAGGTTCCTTCCAGTGCGTTATAGCCGTGTACACCACCGCCGCCGAAGCCGGCGACTTCGCCGGCCGCGTAGAGACCGGTCAATGGTGTACCGCTAGAACGCATCACCTGCGAATCGAGATTGGTCTCCAGGCCGCCCAACGTCTTTCGAGTCAGGATGTTGAGCCGAACCGCGATCAGTGGCCCGTGCGCCGGATCGAGCAGTCGGTGTGGTTTGGCTACCCGAACCACCTTGTCGCCCAGGTACTGTCGAGCGTTCGTCATCGCCATCAACTGGGCGTCTTTGCTGTACTTGTTGTCCAACTGCGCATCCCGGGCCTCGACGATATGCTCGATCTGGCCAAGGTCGAGCTGCGGACCGCGGGCGATGGCGTTCATCTTGGGCACCAACTCAGCCAGGGTGTTTCCGACCACGAAGTCGACGCCGTTATCGACGAATGCCTGTACCGGACCAGGGGCACCTTTGGCGAGGCGGCTCTTGGCCGCGAACCGGAGGTCCTTGCCGGTGATATCTGGATTCTGCTCCGACCCCGACAGCGCGAATTCCTTCTCGATGATCGACTGGGTGAGGATGAACCACGAATAATCGTGGCCGGTCGCCAGAATTTCTCGCATCGTCGAGTTGGTGTCGAACCCTGGAAAGTTCGGCGGCGCAAGTCGATTGCCGTTGGCATCGAGCCACAGCGATGACGGTCCGGGGATGATGCGGATGGCGTGGTTAGGCCAGATCGGGTCCCAGTTGTGGATCCCCTCGGTGTAGTGCCACATCCGGTCGCGGTTGATCAGGTGCGCGCCAGCGTCTTCGGCGATGCCGAGCATGCGACCATCGACATAGGCTGGCACACCCGAGATCATCGTCTTCGGAGCGGGGCCGAGCCGCTCGACCGGCCAGTTCTTGCGCACTAACTCATGATTGTGGCCGATGCCGCCACTCGTGACGATGGTTTTGGGTGCGCGAAACTCGAAGTCGGACAGTACTGTTCGCGACGACGCCACCCCACGTTCGGTATCGGAGTCTTCGAGCACCGATCCGCGAACGCCGACGACGGAACCGTCGTCATCGACGATCAGATCGTCGACTCGATGGCGAAATGCGAAGTGCACAAGCCCTTTTCGTTCGGCCTGCAGAACGGGTTCGGCGAATACGCGGACGACCTCCGGTCCGGTACCCCAGGTCAGGTGGAACCGGGGTACCGAATTGCCGTGACCGTCGGCGAATCCGCCGCCGCGCTCGGCCCACCCGATGACCGGGGTGATACGCAAACCGAGGTCATGCAAATACTGTCTTTTTTCGGTCGCGGCGAATCGGACATATGCGCGCGCCCACTGTCGCGGCCAGTTGTCCTCGACATCGCGATCGAAGCCGGCCGAACCCATCCAGTCCTGCAGGGCAAGCTCTTCGGAATCGTGAATTCCGAGCCGGCGCTGTTCGGGAGTGTCGACGAGGAACAGTCCACCGAGCGACCAGAATGCTTGTCCACCAAGGTTTTTACGATTCTCTTGGTCGACGACGAGTACGCGACGGCCGGCTTTGGTGAGTTCGTAGGTTGCGACAAGTCCGGCGAGGCCGGATCCGACGACGATCACTTCAGGGTTGTCCACGTGTTAGACCTGCACTTCCGAATAGCGGTGGAACCACGGTTGGGCGGCTTCGAGTTGGGCGGCGAGGGAAAGGAGGCCGCCGTCGGCGCCGAGGCGGCCGACGAACTGCACTCCGAGCGGGAGCCCGGTTGCGGTCCAATGCAACGGAACGCTGATCGCGGGCCGACCGGTGAGATTGGCCAGTTGGGTATAGGGCACCCAGCCGAGACTCTGTGAGATGAGGTCGTCGAGAATGCCGCTGAGTGACAACAGTTTTCCAGCATGAACGCGGGAGATGACGCGAGACGCGCGCTGGAGTAGTGGTGCCGTAGTGGTCTCACCGACCGTAAGCGGGGGCGTGGCCAACGTCGGAGTGAGTAGTAGGTCGTAGTCCCGATGAAACCGGTCGAGCGACAGTACATACTTGTTCACGCTATCGAGAGCGGTGAACGCGGCGACTACACCTCCGGACCTACCCAATTCGGCGATGGCGAGCGTGTCAGCCTCGAAGTCGGAGTCGCTCGCGCCGGTGAGTTCGCGGGTCTGCGCCACCTCGGTGGCCAGTACCGCGAACCAGATGGTGAGGAAGTCGCGTGCCAGCGCCTCGTCGTCGTATGGTGGATCGACCGGCTCGACGTGGTGTCCCAGTTCGGTGAGAAGTTTCGCTGTATTCTCTACCGCCGCAACGGCTTCGGGATGCGGATTGGCATTGATTGCCGAGCGGGCGGAGTAGCCGATCCGAAGTCCGGCGGGGGCGCTCTTGATTTGCTGGAGGTAGCTGACGTCGGGTGTGGACGTGGGATAGACCGAACCCGCGGTCGGCCCGACGACGGCGTCGTAGATCGCTGCGGCATCGCGCACGGTCCGCGTGACCGCGCCCTGCACCGCCATTCCGAACATCGACTCGCCGGCCGCCGGTCCGAATGGTGCGATGCCGCGGCTTGGTTTGAGCCCGACCAGGCCATTGCACGCGGCCGGGATTCGGATGGAACCGCCGCCGTCGTTGGCCCCAGCGGCTGGCACGATGCCCGCGGCGACGGCGGCACCCGACCCACCCGACGATCCGCCTGGCGTGTGGTCGGTATTCCACGGGTTGCGCGCGGGGCCCCAATACTCAGACTCGGTGACACCCTTAGCCCCGAACTCCGGAGTATTTGTCTTGCCGAAGATGACGAACCCCGCGTCGAGGAATCGTTGGGTGATATTCGCATGCTCGGTCGCGGGCAGTTTGGCCAACGACCGTGATCCGCACGACGTCGGGTAGCCGCGGTACTCCTGAGCGAGATCTTTGATGAGGAACGGGACGCCAGCGAACGGGCCGGAGGCCGCGGAATCGGCAGCCTGGGTGTCGGCTTCGGAGATGTGCGCGACGATCGCGTTGAGTTTCGGGTTGGCGACGTCGGCGCGTGCCCGCGCGAGTTCAAGCAATTCGGTTGCGGTCACTTCGCCCTTAGCGACGAGGTCGGCGAGCGCGGTGGCATCGAAGGACTGGTATTCGGAGAGGTCCACGTCACAAAGCCTAGGCGAACGGGCGAGACTGAACAGAACCTGATCCTTCGGCTGCAAAAGCCAACTTGTGATCAACTCGATCGAGAATTGTTCTCTGACGGCGTTTCGGCAGGTAGTAGCGTTACTCGAGTGTCTTTCACGGGCATAGATCGCCAGTTGCTTTTGCCCGCGTGTTATCGAGCCGTTACACTCCCTAACGACGGGGAGCCCTGGGCCATGTTTGGTCATCGGATCACCACATGCCCATATGAACGAAGCCTTTTGGTCAGATCGTAAGGACTTACTAAATGTTGAAGAGCGCCCGTAAGCGCATCATGGCCGGCGCACTTGCGTTGGCGTCGGCCGCAGGTGTTGCTGTGGCCGTCGCTCCGCAAGCTCAAGCCGCTGGCACCACCGAGTACGTGTACTCGGCATCGATGCACCGAAGCATCCCAGTTCGTATCGTCAGTGCAGGTGGCAGTGGCCCCAAGCCGACGCTGTACGTCCTCGACGGTCTGCGTGCACCGAATAACACCACCGGCTGGCTGCAGAACCGCACCGGCATCGATAATTTCATGGTTGGCAAGGGTGTAAACCTGGTTCTCCCATTCGGTGGCGGCGGCACTTTCTACAGTGACTGGCTCAGCCGCGACCCCAAACTGGGCAAGCCGATGTGGGAGACCTTCCTAACCCGTGAGCTGCCGGCCTACATGAAGGCCAAGCACAACAGTGACAACCGCCGTAACGGCATCGCAGGTCTGTCGATGTCCGGTACAGCGGCGCTGAACCTGGCTTCGCGGCACCCGAACTTCTACCGCGCAGTCGCTTCCTACAGTGGCTACCCCACGGTCACTATGCCGGGCTTCACGCAGGGCATCCAGGTCTCGGTCGCCGAGATGGGCGGCAATCCCATCAACATGTGGGGCTTCTACCCCGCTGGTACTTGGTTCCAGAACGATCCGTTCCTGAGTGCGGGCAACTTGGTTGGCAAGCGCGTATACGTGTCGTCGGGTACCGGAATCACCAGTAAGTTCGATTCGTCACTTACCCCGACGTCGGCGAACTTCAACCCGGTCAAGTTCGCCCAGATGGTTCCGCTGGAGACCGCTGCGTCGATCAGCAGCCAGCTGTACATCGCTCGCCTGCGCACCCTCGGCGTCAACCTGACCACCAACATCACGCCCGATGGCGCACACTGGTGGGACTACTGGAACGAGCGGTTCCGCCAGTCGTACTACACGACCTTCCGCCCGGCATTCTTCGGACGCTGATAGATCGTTAACCCAGAAGGCCGGTTCCCCGAGAGGGGCGCCGGCCTTTTGCGTTGCCTGGGCCGAGGTACCTAGCCAGAGTTGCGCGCCAATAGCTTCGAGGCTTAATATCTGCGTATGAATGCAGATAGTGGTTCATGTCGACGGCGGCTCGACGACGACCAGATAGGACTCGTCGTCGAAGTGTTCCGAATGCTGGCCGACGGAACTCGGGTGAGGCTGTTGTGGGCGCTTCGCGATCGCGAGATGTCGGTGAGTCAACTGGCCGACGAAGTCGGCAAAGCGGCGCCGTCGGTGTCGCAGCATCTCGCCAAACTGCGGATGGCGCGGCTGGTGCGGACCAGGCGTGAAGGCACCACGATCTACTACAGCGTCGAGAATGAGCATATTCGGCAGCTCGTCGTCGATGCCGTGCACAACGCCGAGCATGCGAGTCCCGGTGTGCCGCCGCATCATACGTCCGATGCCGGTCTACGGGCTCTGCATCAGAATGGCGGAGCGTCGTGAGCGCTCATCCCGACAAACATCGGCACAAACATCCCCACAAGCATCGGCACAGTCTGCTGACGACTGTGCGTCACGCCGTCATGCCACACAGTCACGACACGGTCGATCGGCTGGACGATGCGTTGACCGCCGACCGGGCGGGCATACGCGCGGTGCAAGTCAGTCTTGTTGTGCTCGGCGTGACCGCGGTGGCGCAACTGCTTGTCGTCATGGTCTCGGGATCAGTCGCGCTGGCTGCTGACACCATCCATAATTTCTCCGATGCACTAACCTCGGTCCCGCTCTGGATTGCATTCGCCGTCGGAACTAGAAGTGCGACAAAGCGATTCACGTACGGCTTCGGCCGCGTCGAGGACTTAGCCGGACTTTTCGTGGTGGCGATGATCGCTCTCTCGGCGATCGTTGCCTGCGTTGAGGCGGTCCGCCGACTCACGAATCCGGTTCCGCTGCATCATCTCGGCTGGGTGGCATTGGCCGGTGTGATCGGTTTCGTTGGAAACGAACTGGTCGCCCTCTACCGGATCCGGGTCGGACGGAAGATCGGCTCGGCCGCATTGGTCGCTGACGGTCTGCACGCGCGAACCGACGGCCTCACATCTCTTGCGGTGCTATTTGGTGCGGGAGGCGTGTGGCTCGGGTTCCCGCTTGCCGATCCCATTGTGGGCCTGCTGATCTCAGCGGCTATTCTCGCGGTCTTGTGGACCGCAGCGCGTGAAGTGTTCGGCAGGCTGCTCGACGGTGTCGACCCGAAGATCGTCGCCGACGCCGAGCGTGTCCTCATCGAAGCCGGTTTGGGGCAACCGCATTCACTAAGGATGCGGTGGGTTGGGCATCGTCTGCACGCCGACGTCGAACTTGACGTCGACGCTAGTCTCTCACTTGCCCAGGCGCATTCGGCCGCGCACGACGCTCAGAAAGTGTTGGCGCAGCGGGTTCCGCACCTGACGTCGGCACTGGTCCACGCGTACCCAGCGCATGCGTGATCTCAGCGTCCGGTACCGTTCGTGCGACGCCTACCGGTCCTCAGGGTCGATATGACGCCGGACCGCAGGTCCGGCCGAGTCGTCGTCTTGGCCGAAATACGTTGGCGCGGTTGAACCGTAGTCGCCCGAATGGCGCCCCTGGTAGTCCTCGGCCGGTGGGATGATGGCCGTGTCATCGTCATCGGGCCGCGCGTGCCGGTTCGTCGGCGCGACGTTGCTGCCCTGGTCAATCGGTGCGGTGCCGTAGGAATCGGTGCCGTATTCCTGTTGTGTCCCTTGATAATCGGTGGTGTACCGATCATCTAACGGCTGCTGCTGCGCGGGTTCACGTGCCCATGGTTCGCTGCCGTGGACCTGGGTGCCGGCATACGGATCTGCGGCATATGGGTCCGCCCGGTATGGGCCCGACGGCTGTTGGTTGGCGAATGGTGCCCAACCGGCGTCGCCCCCCTGACGGCCACCCTCGGTTGAGTACGGGGAGTTGCCGTAGTCGCCGGGTAGAACTGTCGTGGGCTGATCGTCGGACTTGTCCAGCGATACGCCACCGGCCGCGAATCCAGCGCCCGATGGTGCTGGGCCGACATTCGGTTGACCGTAGTCGTTGTCGCGACCACCGTCATTCTTGCGGCGCCCGCGGAAGAACAGTAGCGCCCATAGGCCGAGTAGCAGCACTCCGACGACCGCCAAGATGATCGGCAGGAATACCCCGCCCCACTTGAGCTGATTCACGTATCCCGATGCCTTGTCGGTCTGCCGCGCGACGGTGGCGTCATCCCACTTGAAGGTGCCCTTGAGCGCGTCTAGCCGGAAGTTCCGGACCGACTCGGGGGTGTCCTCGCTCTGGTCGGGTGACATGAAGTACTGGTGTTGATCCTCGCGGCCGTCGACGATGGTGCCGGTCTTCGGCTCGACGAATACGTGGCGGGTGGCCTTCGCATAGCGATGCAGGGTGACCGAGTCTTTCGGCTTAACATCGCGACCGGTGATACCCCACCAGCTCGCGGGCATCGTCAGCATGGTGCCGAGCGCGGCTTCACCCTGTGCGTTGGCTAGTCCGGACAGATCTGTCTCGGGAACCTCGCTGACGAACTCGTATGTGGTGAGGCCGTTGATGGCCTTCTCGCCGACGAATTTCGCGGCATTGTCCGAGCGGGTGTTGAGGTCATAGTAGAGATAGTCCCGCTTCTTGACGTTGAAGCCGAACTTGTACTGGAAGCCCTTGCGGGGCGCGTCGACCGAAACGTCTTTGACCGAGGCGCCCTCGGGGACAGCTTCGAGCTGGATCGAAGCAATGGTGCCGTTGGGCACCGAGGTCTTGCGGTTTACCGAGACTCGATCGATGGACGCGGTCAGCAGCCCATCGGCACATGCTCGCTCACCGTTGGCAGCAGCGACGCTGGGAGTCTCCTCTTTGCCATCTGCGTCGCGAGTTCGTTCGATGACAACCGATTGCGCCGACTGAACGGTCGCTTGCCGCTTGTCGGACGGATCGACAATTACCGAGCGGCGCTGCTGGACGAGGTTCGCGTCGAGCTGGCGGGCCTTACGCTGCGTCACCGAGCAGCGATCGAAGATCACCGCGGGGTACCGGTTGTTGGAGGTGCCGTCGGCGGTCACGGTCTGGGCGTCGGAGGTGATGTCGAGGTCGAGTGGCACCACCCGTAGCTGCGGGACCAGGTAGAACGCCGTTGCGATTGCCGCCATGATGCACGCGACGCCGAGGAAGGCGGGCAATGCTGACCACACTCGTTTCATTGTTCTCCTTGTAATCGTTGCCGGTGCGAGCACACAGTTCGCCCCAGCCTATAGGCACTTACGTGACATTTGTGACTCCTGTGGCCACTGTTGCCAATTGTTAATTCGTTTCGCGACGTCTGTCGCGTTCGGCTTCTTTCATGATTCCAGCCATGTAACCGAAGATCTCTTTGTCGGCGATCGCCTTCCAGCGGGGTGCCAGAAGCTTCATGTACTTCTCCACGTAGAGCAATTGTTTACCGACGAGCACCAGTTCACGCGGAAGGCGGGCGTCGTGGACCTTGGCGATGGCGGCCATCTGCCGGCCCAGATCCGTATACGACATGTCGTTGAGTGCGGTGCCCGATAGCGGCGCGGTGACCTTCTCCAGGTCCGATCCACCCTTGATCGTCGACCCCGGCTTATGCACGGCCCCGAGTAGGAAAATCCCTCGGCCGGCTGAGTCGTAGTCCTTCTTAACGATCAGGTCGACGACGAGCTGCCGCAGAATCCGACGCGTGCGCGGGGTGAACCGGCCGACGATCCCGAAGTCGAGGAGCACGAGTCTGCCATCGGCATCGACGAGCACGTTGCCGGCATGCAGGTCCCCGTGGAACAGACCACCGTGGAACGCCGAGTCGAGAAGGGAGAGTAAGAGATTGCGGCAGAGCTCAGTGCCGTCGTGTCCAGCCGCGCGGACCGCAGCGACATCGTCGATCCGCGTCGCGTAGATCCGTTCCATCGTCAACACTCGCGCCGTCGAAAACTCGTGGTACACCGTGGGAACGCGGACGCGATCGCCAAACGGGCCGGGCTGCAGGCAGTCGAACCACTCCTGCATGGTCGACGCTTCATTGAGGAAGTTCAGCTCGGCGTCCAGCCCGTCGGCGAAATCTTCGACGACGTGGCGCGCGCTGAGCATTTTGCCCGCGTCGGTTAGCTCGACGAGATTGGCGACTCGTTCGAGAAGTGCGACATCGGGGGCGAGACGTCGCGCGATGCCCGGGCGCTGGATCTTTACAACGACTTCTTCGCCGCTGTGCAGTGTCGCGGTGTGTACCTGGGCGATTGATGCCGACGCGATCGGCTCGGCGTCGAAGGTGGCGAACACTTCGTCCGGTGGCTTGCCGAGTTCACGCGTGAACAGCGCGCCGATGGCCTTCGGATCGGCGGGAGTCACTTGGTCGAGTAGGGTCTCGAACTCCGTTGAGAGGGTTTCGCTGAATACGCCCGGACTCGACGCGATGAGCTGGCCGAGCTTCACGTAGGTGGGTCCGAGGTGTTCGAAAGTCGACACCACTTCCTGTGCGGCGCGCTGTCCGGATGGGAGCTTCCGGTGCAACACATCGTTGGCGGTGTGCAGCGCGTATCGTCCGACACCCGCAGCTGCGTGAGCTGCCGCAGAGGCCAGCCGCGTCACCTCGGTAGCGGGAGACACCTCTGGCAGCGTCGTACGTGGGTTGGACTGCTGTGTATTCACCGAGGGTGAGTCTAGTGCCGTTGACCGGCCCGGATGCCAACCCGAGCATGTTGTGGTGTGGGGTATCACACATCCAAGGTAGTTAGTGTTGCTAGACATGTGGCGCACCGACCACCCCGTCGTGGCAGGCTGGATATATGCAGAAAACAACATCTGACACCGCTGCCCGAACAGTTGCCGCCTATGCCGCACCCGCCGCTGACCAGCCGTTGGGGCCGATCACGATTGAGCGCCGGGAACTTGGTGAGCATGACGTCCGCATTGACATCGCGTATTGCGGGATCTGTCACTCCGATATCCACACGGCCCGTGGTGAGTGGGGTGCGACCCCATATCCGGTGGTGCCCGGTCACGAGATCGCCGGACTAGTGGAAGCCGTCGGTCCCGGTGTCACCAAATTCGCCGTCGGCGATCGGGTCGGCGTTGGATGCATGGTCGATTCTTGTCGCGAATGTGCCGCGTGTCGTGCCGGCGAGGAGCAGTATTGCGAGCGAGGGATGGTCGGAACCTATGCGGCACGCGGTCGCGATGGGCGACTGACGGACGGCGGATACTCCGCGGGGATCGTCGTGGATGAAAACTATGTCTGCTCGATTCCCGAGGGGATCGGACTCGATGTCGCGGCGCCGTTGCTGTGCGCCGGCATCACGCTATTTTCGCCATTGAGGCACTGGAATGCCGGACCGGGCAAGAGGGTCGCGATCATCGGGTTGGGTGGGCTCGGCCATATGGGCGTGAAACTCGCGCACGCAATGGGCGCCGAGGTGACGGTGCTGTCGCAGTCGCTCAAGAAGCTCGAAGATGGACTGCGCCTGGGCGCCGACCATTACTACGCGACCAGTGATCCGGAAACGTTCACCACGTTGCGCAGTTCGTTCGACCTGATTCTCAATACTGTGTCGGCCAATCTGGATATGTCCAAATACCTTGGGCTGCTTGCGATTGACGGCACCCTAGTCGAGTTGGGTCTGCCCGAACAGCCGATCGAGGTGCAGGCCGGTTCATTGACCCGTAACCGACGCAGCTTTGCCGGCTCGATGATCGGCGGCATCACGCAGACACAGGAAATGCTCGACTTCTGCGCCGAACACAATGTCGGATCGGAAATTGAGGTGATCTCCGCCGACCAGATCAACGAAGCATACGAGCGGGTGATCGCCAGCGATGTGCGCTACCGGTTCGTCATCGACGCCGCGACCCTCGGGTAGTGGCCGCTAGATATCAGTACGCGGATGTTCGTGGCACTCGGCTGGCCTGGAGTGCCACCGGCACCGGCCAATCGGTGGTGTGGGCACACGGCATTGGTTCGGCAGCCACCACCCAGGAGGCTGCCGGACATTTCGACTGGCGGTCGATCAGTAAGCAGCACAGGCTTATTCGGTACGACGCGCGCGGGCACGGACACTCATCAGGTGGGTTGACGCCGGTCGAGTACACCTGGCCCGAACTGGCGGCGGACCTGCTCGCTCTGCTCGACGTCGTCGCCGATTCCGAACAGGTCGATGCCATCGGCACTTCGATGGGTACGTCGTCGATCGTGTACGCGGCACTTGCGCAACCTGATCGGTTCCGACGCCTGGTGCTGACTACGCCCCCGACCATCTGGGCAACCCGTCCGGCGGCCAATCAAGCGCGATTGGCCTCGGCAAAGCTGTTGGAAGACAAGGGGTTCGCGGCGTTGCAGGCGCTCAACGCTGATACTCCGGCCTCGCCCGCATTGGCAGGTGCGCGGCGGTATGTGACACCTGTCCGTGTGCGTTCCCGGCAATACGCGGCGGTATTGAGAGGTTCCGCTCAAACTGATCTACCGCCAGCGAAAGTGCTTGGGGCGCTGGATAAACCGGTCCTCATTCTATCGTGGACGGGAGATCCGTCCCATCCGGTGTCGTCGGCGCAGGAGTTGGCAGATGCGCTTCCGAATTCGCGGTTGGTGGTGGCATCGACTCCTCAGGAGCATGCGCGCTGGGGTGAATTGGCCGCGACGTTTCTGTCACGGTGATGGGTAGGCCGAATGGCGCATTGGGTCGACCGGTGCGGATAAAGCTCGTCCAGATGTCCCGAATCGCGACGCCGAGTTGGTCGACCTCGCGCCACGGTGTGGTGCCCAGCATTGGTGCGGCGCTCCACGCTGCCTGGTCGCCGAACAGTAGTGGTAGTTCAACGCAGTGGGTTGCGCCGAATGACGAGTCGTCGGGTTGCCAGTGAATCTCATATGTCGACGTCGGTGCGCCGGCTTTCCGGAGATGTTCTCCGAACGCGGCGGTCGGGGCAGTGAAGACCGAATCGGTCACTGCCCGTGGGTATTTGGTCCCAAATGCCGTGCCCTCGTCGGCTGTCCACCCGTACATGACCGCTCGACCATCAGCGTTGACGCCGACGCCGACGCCGGGTTCGAGAGGGATCGGCGCTATCCCGACCGTTGGGACAAATGGCATGTCTGCTGCTGATCCGGCGGTACGCGCGTGTTGGGCTGCCAACTCCGTGCCCGCGGCAACCAAGTCTGCTGCCGGCGCGGTGCGTGGGTCGGCGTCAAGGATGCGAGCGTAGCTGTTGCCAATGGCCTCGGCGGCCTCCGCGTCCTGCCATGCGGTAAGTGGGGCGCTCTGCAGTATTGCCCGACGGAAGAGGGACCGAGCACGTGCCGAGCCGAGTAGGAACGCGGCTGACAGGGCGCCGGCCGATTGTCCGCCAATGGTGACATCCGTCGGGTCGCCGCCGAACTGTTCGATATGGGTCTGGACCCACCGCAGCGCTTGAAGTTGGTCGGCCAGACCATAATTGCCGTCGGCGGTGCCGTCGATACGCAAGAAACCGAACGCACCCAGGCGATAGTTGATCGCGACGACGACTATGTCGCCCTGGACGCTCAGTGCCGCCCCGTCGTACCAATCCAGCAATCCGGAACCGGTGACGAAGGCGCCGCCGTGGAGCCAGACGAGCACCGGCCTTAGTTCTCCATCGTGGGTCGGTGACGTGACCGTGAGGTGCAAACAGTCTTCGCTGTCGGGCAGCGGTGACTGCGGCCCCAGCACCGGCTCGAGGCGGGAGCGATCCTGTGGACACTGCGCTCCGGACACCGGAATTATCCCGCGTACCGCTTGCGGTAACTCGAATCGCTGTGCCGTCGCGTACTGAAATGGTCCGTGCCGTAGCGCCTGCCTCATATCCGTCAGGATAGGTCTGGCTCGTAACGCGAGGGTGGCTGCACTTGACCTATACCCCTGGGGGGTATAGAACAGGGTAGTGAACACTTCGACGGCCCATGACCACACGGCGCATGATCAGCACGGATCGGCAACTCAGCATGATCACGCCGAACATGGCGGTCACGCGGGACACGCGGCTCAGTTCGGACGTCTGTTCGCGATCATGTCGGTGCTCGCGGTGCCGACGGTACTGGCGAGCGGAATGTTTGCCTCGATCATCGGTTATCAACTCCCCGGATGGCCCTGGCTCGAATGGGTCTCGCCGGTGTTGGGAACGGTCATGTTCGCCTGGGGTGGCAAACCATTCCTGACCGGTGCGGTCGGTGAGTTGCGGGGACGCAAGCCGGGCATGATGACCCTCATCGCGCTGGCGATAACCGTTGCGTTCGTCGCATCCTGGCTGGCAGCGCTTGAGGTCGTCGCACACGACCTCGATTTCTGGTGGGAGCTGGCTCTCCTGATCGTGATCATGCTGGCCGGTCACTGGATCGAGATGCGTTCGCTCGCGATGACCACCTCGGCGCTTGATTCCCTCGCCGCGCTTCTGCCTGACGAAGCCGAGCGAGTTGAGGGTGACGAGGTGGCGCTGGTCGCCCCGACCGACCTCCGGACCGGTGATGTCGTGATCGTGCGTCCCGGTGCGCGTGTGCCGGCCGACGGCGAGATCGTCGATGGCACAGCCGATCTCGATGAGTCGATGATCACCGGCGAGTCAAAATTGGTGCAGCGCAACGTAGGTGACCACGTGGTCGCGGGTACCGTCACCGCTGATACGGCCATTCGAGTGCGGATCACCGCCGTGGGTGACGATACCGCGCTCGCCGGCATCGCGCGCCTGGTCGCCCAGGCGCAGAACTCGTCGTCGCATGCTCAGCGACTGGCCGACAAGGCAGCAGGTTGGCTGTTCTGGTTCGCGCTGGCATCGGCAGCGCTGACCGCGATCATCTGGACTGCGTTGGGCGAACCCGACAACGCGATCATTCGGACGATCACCGTCCTTGTCATCGCCTGCCCGCACGCACTGGGCCTCGCGATTCCGCTTGTCGTCGCGATAGCGACCGAGCGGGCGGCGAAGATGGGCGTTTTGGTGAAAGATCGGGTGGCACTGGAGACTTTGCGCAATGCGACGACGGTGCTATTCGACAAGACCGGCACACTTACCAAAGGTGAACCCGGCGTGGTCGCGGTGGTTTCGACGGCGGGCTGGACTGACGACGAGATCCTGGGCGTCGCGGCGGCGGCCGAACGGGACAGTGAACATCCACTGGCGCGTGCCATCGTCGAGGCCGCCGACAGTCGGCAGCTGGCTCGGCCCACCACGTTGGGATTCCTCGCCAGCGCCGCGGTCGGGGTGCGGGCCGAGGTTGATGGCCACGTCGTCGCGGTCGGCGGACCGAAACTCCTTGAACAGGAAGGCCTTTCGATCCTGTCTGATATTCAACGCTGGGCCGACGACGGAAATACCGTGCTACATGTCGTCGCAGACGGAGAGGTCATCGGTGCGCTCGCGCTCGCGGATGAAATTCGGCCGGAATCGAGTCAGGCAGTCGATGCATTGCGGGCCAACGGAATTGAGCGGGTGATGATCACCGGTGACGCCGCGCCGGTGGCATATCGTGTCGCCGCTCAACTCGGCATCGAGCGCGTGTATGCCGGAGTGCGACCGGAAGATAAGGAAGCCAAGGTCGCCGAACTACAGGCTGAAGGTGCGATAGTCGTCATGGTCGGTGACGGTGTCAACGATGCACCGGCCCTGGCCCGCGCCAACGTCGGCGTTGCGATCGGCGCGGGTACCGATGTCGCCATCGGGTCGGCCGGCGTGATTCTGGCCGGCGACGATCCGCGAGCCGTCGTCTCTGCGATCAACCTCTCGGGAGCGGCGTACCGCAAGATGAAGCAGAACCTGTGGTGGGCGGCCGGGTACAACATCGTGTCGGTACCCCTCGCGGCCGGATTGCTCGCTCCGATCGGATTTGTGCTGCCGATGGCAGTCGGCGCAATCCTGATGTCGGCGTCGACAGTCATCGTCGCCGCCAATGCGCAACTGTTGCGTCGCGCGCGTTTGTAGGCCGGCGCTGCGAATTTCCCAGGCGGGTGGTCGGGGCGGCCGCTGAGGGGTGTCATCGCTCGGGTGGTACTACTCGATGACGACCTCATGAGAAGGGCATCACCGTGAATTCACCGAACCTCCGGCTCGCGCAGACCCCGGATCTGACTGATGTGCAGGCCGAGATCGTCGCGGCCGTACGCGCCTTCGTCGACAAGGAGATCATCCCGAACGCGCAACGCCTCGAGCATGCCGACGAGTATCCGACCGCGATCGTCGAACAGATGAAGCAGATGGGTCTGTTCGGCCTGATGATTCCGGAAGAATACGGCGGTGCGGGGCAATCGTTGCTCACCTACGCGCTATGCGTCGAAGAGCTGGCACGCGGGTGGATGAGTATTTCCGGCGTGATCAACACGCATTTCATCGTCGCCTATATGGTTCGGCAGCACGGAACCGCCAAACAGAAGTCAAATCTGTTGCCGCGGATGGCAACTGGCGATCTACGCGGTGCCTTCTCGATGTCGGAGCCTGAGCTCGGCTCCGACGTCGCCGCCATCCGCACTCGCGCTCGTCGAGAATCCGACGGTGACTATCGAATCGACGGTCAGAAGATGTGGCTGACCAACGGTGGCAGCTCGACTTTGATTGCGGCACTTGTTCATACCGACGAAGGCGCCGACAAACCCCATCGGAATCTCACCACCTTCCTCATCGAGAAGCCGGCTGGCTTCGGCGAGGTCAAGCCGGGCCTGACCATCCCAGGCAAGATCGACAAACTCGGGTACAAGGGCATCGACACAACCGAACTTGTCTTCGACGGCTATCAGGCGCGCGCGTCGGATATCCTCGGCGGCGAGGCGGGACGGGGCTTCGCCCACATGATGGACGGCGTCGAGGTTGGCCGGGTAAACGTGTCCGCACGTGCGTGCGGTATCGCCCAGCGCGCCTTCGAACTGGCGATCCGCTACGCGCAGCAGCGCTCGACCTTCGGCAAGCCCATCGCCGAGCATCAGGCCATCGCGTTCAAACTCGCCGAGATGGCGACCAAGGTCGAGGCCGCACATCTGATGATGGTCAACGCGGCCCGCCTCAAGGATTCCGGTGAGCGAAACGACGTCGCCGCGGGGATGGCGAAATACCTGGCAAGTGAGTACTGCGCCGAAGTGACTCAAGAGAGTTTTCGCATCCACGGCGGATACGGATACTCGAAGGAGTATGAGATCGAACGACTGATGCGCGATGCGCCATTCCTGCTGATCGGAGAAGGTACCAGCGAGATTCAAAAGACGATCATCGCAAAGGGGTTGATGCGGGCTTACCCACTCTGACATAGTTTTCGATTGATAGTCGAAAACTATGGGAGGTGGTTGGCATGCGCGAACGCGACAATGTCGACCTGATCGTGGTCGGGGCAGGTATCGCCGGGTTGACCGCGGCACTATCCGCGGCAGCGGCCGGCCTACGGGTCGTCGTGCTGAACAAAGGACCGCGCTGGCGTGCCGATCGAGGCGAACAGTCGACGTCGACGTTCTATGCGCAGGGCGGTATCGCGGTCGTAGAGCCGGATAATCCGGAGGATTCGATCGACCTGCATGTATCCGACACGCTTGCGGCCGGTGCCGGCCTGACCGACGTTCACGCGACGCGCCCGATTATTGCCGACGGATGGCCCGCGATCACCGAGTTGGTGGCTCGCGGTGCCGAATTCGACCGCGACGCCGACGGCTCGTTCCGCCGTACGCGCGAGGGCGGTCACAGCGTGCGCCGGATCATCCACTCAGGCGGCGATGCGACGGGGGCTCAGGTGCAGCGGGCACTGGGCCAGATGATGACCGCATCGTTGAATAGTGCCTTGACGTGTATCGACGACGCCGTGGTCACTGACCTGCTGATAGCCGACGGTACCGTCGTCGGCGCGGCGTATCGCACCCCCGACTCGGGCCGGGTGCGCGTCATCTACGCACCGACGGTTCTGCTTGCCACCGGGGGTGCCGGGCATCTGTATGCCGCCACCACGAACCCGGCGGGCGCGACCGCCGACGGTATCGCGCTGGCGTTGCGGGCCGGTGCGCATGTTGCCGACCTCGAGTTCATCCAATTCCACCCGACGATGTTGTACCTGCCGGGGGCTCGCGGGCGGCGGACGTTGATCAGTGAAGCGGTACGCGGCGAGGGGGGCCGGCTGGTCGATGCGCGCGGCGAGTCGGTGACGGCCGGTATTCATCCGATGGGCGACCTCGCGCCGCGCGACGTCGTGTCGCGTGCGGTACAGGCGTCGATGCAAGCTTCCGGTGACGACTGCGTCTACCTCGATATCTCCGAAGTCGATGATTTCGAGCGGCGGTTCCCGACGGTCACGGCCGGCCTCCGTGCCGCCGGAATTGCTGATGGCCATGTGCCGCAACGTATTCCGGTGGTTCCCGGCGCGCACTATCTGTGCGGCGGCGTGGTGGCTTCGCCGTCGGGGCAGACGTCGGTGCCCGGTCTGCTCGTCGCGGGCGAAGTTGCCCGGACCGGGTTGCACGGTGCCAACCGGCTCGCGTCGAACAGCCTGCTCGAGGGCCTGGTGATGGGACGCAATGCTGCCGGGGTTGCGATCAGGCGCACCGGCCTGCCGGTAGCCGACGTTTCTCCGCCAGAGGTCGAGGATCGCCCGGCAATGGACCGAAAAGTCTTGCAGGACTTGATGTCCGGAAAGGTCGCGCTCGCCCGCTCGGCCGCCGGGCTAGCCGAGACGGCCGCCGCCCTGCTCGCCGCGCCGAATCGGGCGATGACCACGGTCGGCGATTTGGAAGATGCGGCGCTCACGCTCACCGCCCGCGCTGTGGTCGCAGCGGCGCTGGCCCGAGAGGAGTCGCGGGGGTGCCATTCCCGAGTCGATTTCCCGGCCCTTGATGCCCTTGATGGCGTGGCGACGTCGCGAGTATTCAACTTTGACGGACAGACGGTGCGGCCGATAGTCGAAGCCGTCTGCGTGTGAGTCGGCGGCAATACCCCTAGGGGGTAGCCGATCTCGACATCTCCGTGTATACCTGTAGGGGGTATACCGGAAGTCAAGGAGACATCGTGGCCGAACATCAGCATCACGGGTACATGGGCGAGAAAGATGCGTACCTGCGCCGGCTGCGCCGGATCGAAGGGCAGGCGCGCGGATTGCAGCGCATGGTTGAAGAAGAGGCGTATTGCATCGACATCCTCACACAGGTGAGCGCGATGACAAAGGCGCTGCAGGCGGTGAGCCTTGGGCTCCTTGAGGACCATATGAACCACTGTGTCATCGACGCTGCCCGCGAGGGTGACGACGCTGGCCGCGACAAGATCGACGAAGCGATGGAAGCTATTGCGCGACTTGTGAAGTCGTAGCATCCATTGGACTGGAAGGGAAATGCGATATGACCGTTTCGAATTACCTCGTTAGTGGGATGACCTGTGGTCACTGCGCATCGTCGGTGCGCGAGGAGATCGCCGAGATCGCCGGCGTGACCGGAGTTGAGGTGGACATCCGGACGGGCGCGGTGGAGGTCTCAAGCGAATCGGCCCTCGATGCCGATGCCGTCGCGAACGCGGTTACCGAAGCGGGCTACCAACTCGTGCGCTAAAGCCCTTGTTGCCGCTGCGTAAGTGGAGTAAGCCGAGAAGTGGGTCGGCAACTCTGATCGAGGAGTGGCGATGAATCGGATGGCGAAGTACGGATGGAATTGGCGGCATACGACGATCGTTGTAGCCGCAGCTGCCCTGCTGGGCGCGTTGGTGGTGCCGGCATCGGCGATGGCCGCGCCCCGGTGTCCGACACCGGACACGCGAATGTCAGTCGCGTCTTCTGTTGTCGCGTTACGTGATTCGTGTAGTCAAGGCCAGTTCGACGCGCTGTTCGCGCGGCTGAAGGTGGCGCCGTTGCCGAAGAATGTGCCATTGCGCGGAATGGCCCGCCCGATAGGACCGTCGAATGCCGGAGCTACGGCCGCCATGCACTCGATCTGGTCCGGGAAGAACTTCCATCGTGGCTGGCTGACTAATCAGCTATTCGGGGGTGACCTGTTGCCGGCGAGTGTCTTCTACGCGCGGTCGATCCTCGATGGCAGGGCCGTCATGCGGATTGACTATGCGCGCAGTGGACTCGGGTTCGGGCATGACGAGATGCGTCGATTGCCCAACGGCGTCTGGATTGGTTACGGATTCTTGAACAATGCTCGTCAGGTGAACTTCTGGATGTGGCGGTAGCCCACCTTTCAGAAGAACTAGAACATGTTCTACATGCTGGGTTACGCTGATTCGTATGAGCAGTGACGCGCGGCCCGAGGCCGGTAGTAAGACCGAATTCCCGCCGCTGATCGGCCTGTCCGACGTCGACGAGTTCACCGACGAAGTCGACGTGCTCGTCGTCGGATCGGGGATCTCCGGTGGGTGCGCCGCGGTGGAAGCAGCGCGTACCGGAGCAAAAGTGCTGCTTATCGAGCGGGCGGCCGAGACGGGCGGCACGACGCGCCTGGCCGGCGGTCACTTCTATCTCGGCGGCGGCACCGCGGTGCAGCAGGCGACTGGACAGCAAGACAGTGCCGAGGAGATGGAGAAGTATCTCACCGCTGTCTCGCTTGAACCGGAACCGGACAAGATCCACGCCTACTGCACCGATAGCGTCGAACACTTTGACTGGCTCGAGGCGCTCGGGGTGAATTTCGAGCGCAGCTTCTACCCGGAGAAGGCTGTCATTCAGCCGGGCACCCAGGGGTTGATGTACACCGGCAACGAGAAGGTGTGGCCGTATAAGAATATGGCGGTGCCCGCGCCGCGAGGGCATAAGGTGCCGGTGCCCGGTGACACCGGTGGAGCTTCGATGGTCATCGACCTATTGATGGCCGAACTGGACAGGCTCGGCGTCGAGGTGCGGACCGACACCGGCGCGCGCAACCTGATTGTCAACACCTCCGGCCGCGTCGTCGGCGTGAAGTGGCGGCGGCCGGGTGCCGAAGGATTTATCCGGGCATCGGGTGTGGTCCTCGCCGCGGGTGGCTATGTGCTCAACGAGGACATGGTCAACGAACACGTCCCGCAGTTGGCCAATCAGTCCTACACGCTCGGCACCACCTACGACGACGGCCTGGGGATTCGGCTTGGGCAGTCGGCCGGTGCCGCGGTTAAGCATATGGACCAGGCATTCATCACCGCTCCGGTCTACCCGCCGTCGGTCTTGCTGACCGGCGTCATCGTCAACAGCGAAGGAAGGCGATTCGTCGCCGAGGACAGCTATCACTCGCGAACGGCTGGTTTTGTGATGGATCAACCGGATAAGAAGGCCTACCTGATCGTCGACGAAGAACATATGGAGCGGCCCGCGTTCCCGCTGGCGCCGTTCATCGACGGCTGGGAAACCGTCGAAGAGATGGAATCGGATCTCGGTATTCCGACGGGCAATCTGGTGGCGACACTTGACAGCTACAACGCCCACGCCGCCATTGGCGAAGACCCGGAGTTCCACAAGGGCGCGGAATTCCTTGCCGCGCAGGCCAATGGGCCGTGGGCGGCTTTCGACATGAGTTTGGGCAAGGCGATGTACTCCGGCTTCACGGTCGGCGGACTGGCCACAACCGTCGACGGTGAAGTGCTCGACGCGGACCGGCAGCCGATCACCGGGCTCTACGCCGCGGGCGCGTGTGCCGCGAATCTGGCCCAGGACGGCAAAGGTTACGCGAGCGGCACCCAACTCGGCGAAGGATCGTATTTCGGGCGGCGCGCTGGCCGACGCGCGGCACGGTTGGGTGCGACGTCGGAGCGACTAGGCGCGAACGCCGAGTAGTCTCGCCGCCCGGCGATTGCGCTGACCTAACGGAACTAACTCGATCAGGTGGACATGGCCCACCGGTATCGATCAGGTGGCGCGAGCTGACAATTGGTGGGGGCATCGGCGGGTCACGATCGTCGGCCAGCCAGCGACGCTCGGGATCCAGGTAGGCCAATTGTATTGGGGCTCAACGGGACTCGGCCCTACGACGACACGGTCTCCAGAACAGTTCGACTGCCGATGCCCGAGACCGCGGCCACCATCCACCGACAGCGGATTCCCACTCCTCGCGTGGTGCAGGAGAGGTTGTATCGCCGAGTCGATTGGCAATTTCCGGTGACTGATCCCGATCAGGCCGGGTCAGGTCATCGGGTGCGGCCGCAGCGAAGGCGATGCGACGGTCAACCGTAGCGCCGCGATCGGCGATGACGATCCGAACTGCCCGATATGTGGACAGGCCAACCTCAGATCCACCCTGGGCGGCGCTGACCCCGCAACGCGCTGAACAGGCAGGCCCGCTCGTGGCGGCGATCTACTGGACGGTATGCCTGTGACTGTGACCACACCGGCCGGAACCCGATGATAAGGGCGTGCTATGTTCATCGCACATTTTTGATCAAGGTGGCAGCCAACTGGTTGCACTACCGCGTGTCGCAGTCGCTTGAGCACCGCACCGCAGTACTGCGCGCCAGTACTGTTGTGCAGCACGATCTTCGCGCGACGCGCACCCGAAAAGGTGATTAGGTTATGAGCGTCGGTGTCGTGCGCGAAACCGCATCGGGAGAACGCCGTGTGGCGTTGGTACCGAAAGTGGTTGAAGCGCTAATCAAGAAGGGTGTCCCGGTCGTCGTTGAATCGGGTGCCGGGTTGGGGGCGTTGATCCCTGACGAGTTGTTTACCGCTGCGGGTGCCACCGTCGGCGATCCCTACGGAGCCGACGTCGTGGTGCGGGTAGCCGCGCCCAGTGACGACGAGATCGGCAAACTGCGGAGCGGACAGAAGCTGATCGGCTTCCTCGCTCCACGCAATGCCGACAACAAGATCGGCGCGTTGACTTCAGCGGGTGTGGAAGCCTATGCGGTAGAAGCGATTCCGCGTATTTCCCGCGCGCAGGTGATGGATGCGCTGTCGTCGCAGGGCAATGTGTCGGGTTATAAGTCGGTGATCGTCGCGGCCGATTTGGCTACCCGATTCTTCCCTATGCTGACCACGGCCGCTGGGACCGTCAAGCCGGCCACCGTGTTGGTGCTGGGTGTCGGTGTGGCGGGTCTGCAAGCGCTGGCTACCGCCAAGCGGTTGGGCGCTCGGACTACCGGCTACGACGTGCGGCCAGAGGTCGCTGAGCAGGTCCGGTCGGTCGGCGCGCAATGGCTCGATCTAGGTATCGACGCAGCCGGTGAGGGCGGCTATGCCCGAGAACTCACCGCCGAAGAACGTGAGAAGCAGCAGCAGGCACTCGAAGATGCGATCAAGGGCTTCGACGTGGTGATCACAACCGCACTGGTGCCCGGCCGTCCGGCACCGCGGTTGGTTACCGCCGCGGCCGTCGAGGGTATGAAGCCGGGCAGTGTCGTAGTCGATCTGGCCGGTGAAACCGGCGGCAACTGCGAACTGACCGAGCCGGGGGAGACCGTCGTCAAACATGACGTCACAATCACCTCGCCGCTCAATCTGCCGGCGACGATGCCCGAGCATTCCAGCGAGCTGTACGCCAAGAACCTGCTGGCCTTGATCGAGTTGATGCTCGACGACAACGGAGTCATCGCACCGGATTTCGATGACGAAGTCATCGCCGCAGCGTGTGTGACACGCGATGTCTCTGAGGAGGCGAAAGTCTGATGTATACCGAACTTCTATCGAATATCGCGATTCTGGTGCTGGCCGGATTCGTAGGTTTCGCGGTCATCTCCAAGGTGCCCAACACACTGCATACGCCACTGATGTCGGGTACCAACGCCATTCACGGCATCGTCGTGCTCGGCGCACTCGTCGTGCTGGGCAAACTGCCGGCCGATGCCAACTGGGGCGTGCGGATTATCGCGTTCGTCGCGTTGGTATTCGGCACGTTGAACGTTGTCGGCGGGTTCGCGGTGACCGACCGCATGCTTGGCATGTTCAAGGGTAAGAAGGAGGCGGCCAAGTGAGCTCGTCTGTCTTGAGTGTGGCGGCGGGCGACTCCGCTGTGGTGTCCGAAGCTTTGGGTTACGGCGTGACGGTCCTCTACATCGTCGCGTTCTCCCTCTTTATCTACGGTTTGATGGGCCTGACCGGGCCCAAGACCGCGGTGCGCGGCAACTGGATCGCAGCCGTCGGTATGGGTATCGCGATCATCGCGACGCTGCTGGGTGTGTACAACTCGGCTGGTGATGTCGGGGTGCCGACCATCAACTGGGTCCTGATTGTGGCGGGCCTGCTCGTCGGCGTCGTACTGGGGATTCCGCCGGCGTTGAAGACGAAGATGACTGCGATGCCGCAGCTGGTGGCGTTGTTCAACGGTGTCGGCGGCGGAACCGTCGCGTTGATCGCGTGGGCCGAATATATCGAATACCGCGGCTTCACCACGGTTCCCGAGGAGCCGAATGTAGCGGTGATCGTCGGATCGCTATTCGCGGCGATTATCGGTTCGGTGTCGTTCTGGGGTTCGCTGGTCGCGTTCGCGAAGCTACAGGAACTGCTGAACAAGAACCTTGAAAAGAAGTTCGTCGCCGCCGCCAAGGTCTTCCAATTGACCAATATCGTGTTGGCGTTGGTCGCGATCGGAATCGCCGTCTACATCGGCCTCAAAGCCGGTGCCGGTGATGGCCCGACGCCGTGGTTCTGGATCGTCGGACTGCTGGTGGCGGCGGGTCTGATGGGCCTGTTTGTGGTGTTCCCCATCGGCGGTGCGGATATGCCGGTCGTCATCTCACTGCTCAACGCACTGACCGGTCTCTCGGCTGCGGCGGCCGGCTTGGCGCTGAACAATCAGGCGATGATCGTCGCCGGCATGATCGTGGGCGCATCGGGTTCGATCCTGACCAACCTGATGGCCAAGGCGATGAACCGATCCATCCCGGCGATCATCTTCGGATCGTTCGGCGGAAGTGATGACGCCGCTGTGGGTGGCGCCAGTGCTGACGGCGGCACGGTCAAGGCGACATCAGCCGCCGACGCCGCGATCCAGATGGCCTACGCCAACCAGGTCATCGTGGTGCCCGGCTACGGTCTGGCTGTCGCTCAGGCGCAGCACGCGGTCAAGGAAATGGCAGCTCTACTCGAGGCCAAGGGCGTCGAAGTGAAATACGCGATCCACCCGGTCGCTGGACGTATGCCCGGACATATGAATGTGCTGCTCGCCGAGGCGGATGTGCCATATGACGCGATGAAGGAAATGGACGACATCAACGGCGAGTTCAGCCGCACCGACGTCGCCATCGTCATCGGCGCCAATGACGTCACCAATCCGGCCGCGCGCAACGATCCGAGTTCACCGATCCACGGTATGCCGATCCTCAACGTGGATCAGGCGCGGTCAACGATTGTGCTCAAGCGTTCGATGAGTTCCGGCTATGCGGGTATCGAGAATCCATTGTTCTTCGCGGACGGAACGTCGATGTTGTTCGGCGACGCCAAGAAGTCGGTCGGTTCGGTGATCGAGGAGCTGAAGGCGTTGTAGTCGCACCCTTTTCTTTCCCCTACGGCGGGCCCGGACGCAAACGTGTCCGGGCCCGCCGCAGTTCGCGGGTGTTTCGTGCGCGGCGATGAGTTTTTCTGCGCCGCTTGGTCTATCACTGTGAAGCCGCTTCCCAGCCACGGATTTACAGACCACTCAGGAGCACATCATGACCACCTTCTCGCCCCAAGAAATCATCGATGCCGTCCCCGCCGAGGGATCGCCCCGACGCAGCCGGTCCGCGATCGTCGGCATCGTGATGAGCGTTCTCGTCGGCGCGTTCCTCGTATTCGACGTCATCGGTAAACTCACCCGCCCCGAAGCCGTCGTCGATGGGATGGCCAAGCTCGGCTTCCCCGTTGACCAGGCCGCTATCATAGGTGTTGTACTGCTTGTTTGCGTTGTGGCATACGCGATTCCGCGTACCGCTGTCCTCGGCGCGCTGGGTGTTACGGCATATCTCGGCGGCGCGGTCGCCGCGAATATGCGTATCGAGGCACCGCTGTTCAGCACCACGCTCTTCGCCGTCTACCTCGGAGTGTTCATGTGGATCGGGTTGGTGCTGCGTCGTCCCGAACTGCTGAAGGTTGTGGGCCTCCGCCGCTGACGCCCCGCCCGCAAACCCCACTCGGACGGTCAAACCCAGCACCTGATGGCGCTGGGTTTGACCGTTGGTATTGGGTTTGCGGAGGTCGGAGCGTTATCGAGCTGGAATGCGCGTGGGCCCCAACCGTTGCCAATCGACCGTACTGTTACGCAAGTGACTAGAGTGACTACTCCTAGACGGTTCAAGATCGCAGCTGCCGGTGTGATCGCCGCCGCGGCCATCGGCGGCACGGTTGTCGGCACTTTGCCGCAGACGTCGACGACGTCGGTGACACATACCGCCGACACCGTCGATGCCGGGAAGCTCTACAACTCCGCGCAGAAGAAGTTCGCCTCTGGCGACGTGACCGGCGGGTTGGCCGATCTTGCCACGGCGCTCAAAGCTGTCGCCAATGATGCCGATGCTCTTGCGCTGCAAGCGATCTGGTCCGACCAGGCCGACGACACCGCGACCCGCGACGCGGCTCTCACTAAACTCTCAACCGTCAACTCGACCGCCGCGGCCACGGCCCGCAACGTCATCGACGGCGTGAGTGCGGCCGCCGCGATCATCCCCGATACCGCTCCCAAGGCAGTTGGCGGACGTACCGCGATCGTCGTACTCGGCTACGGGCTGACCGCGAGCGGCAAGATGGCGTCGGAACTCGTCAACCGCGTCACCGCGGGCAAAGGGCAAGCCGACGTTGCCGCCACGGCTCCGATCGTCGTCACCGGCGGCGCGCCGAAGAAGGGCGTCACCGAGGCATCGGCGATGCGAAAGTGGTTGGTGGACAAAGGGATCTCCTCGGCGCGCATCACCGCCGAAGACAAGTCGACGTCGACGGTGTCGAATGCCCAGAACACCGCGGCCTTGCTCAAGCAGCGGGGGATCTCCGACATCGTGTTAGTCACCTCGCCGGATCATATTCGCCGTGCCGCAGCTGATTTCGCCGGCGCAGGATTGAAGGTGACCGCAACTGTCACCACCGCGACCAACCTGAGCAAGTACAGCAAGGCATTGACCAAGGATCAACAAAAGGGGATTCGCCTCGAATCCACCCGCGCAGCAAAGATTCCGGTCACCAAGACCGAAGGAATCCAGCTGCCGGGTTCGCTACCCGATACCGGGCCGGGGTTGATCACCGAGATCGGCGGCAAGATTATCGAGAGTTTGATAACCGGCAGCAAAGGCTAAGCGACGGTTAGTGTTTCGGAGTCGCTACGCGGAAATGCGTGGTCAGGCGCTCGTCGTCGAGGAGATGAAACGCGATCGACGGTGGTTGCGAAACATTGACGACGCCGGTGCCTTCGAACGGCAGATTCAACGTCGACGACACCCCCGGTGCCAGGCATAGCGGCCGACCGGCGAATGTGGTGACCGCGGGGGTGTGTGCGTGCCCGCAGAGCAGTCCAGCGATATTCGGATGTGCGGCGACGAGATCAGCCAGCCGATCCTCGCCGGTCTGTCGAATCACATCCATCACCGGCATATGCAGTACTACCGGCGGATGGTGAAACGCGAGGAGAATCGGCGTCGACGAACCTACCTCACTGATTCTGCTCCCGACATATTCCAGAGTCGCATCAGTGAGGTAGCCACCGGCCGAATCGGGAATCGAACTGTCCACCGCGATGATTCGCAGATCGTCGGCGTCACCGGAACGATGTGGGATATCCAGAATCGAATTCTCCGGTAGCCCGACGACGTCGCGGTAAGTCAGCAGGTCGTCGTGATTGCCGATGGTGGTCAGCGTCGGGAGATCGGACCTCACGGTCGATACGAATTCCTCGTATTGTTCGCGAGCGCCGGTATCGGCGATGTCGCCAGTGATCAGGAGCGCGTCGATGCCGGCGGAGTACTGATTGATGTACTCGACGGCCGCTTCATTTCGACGCCGGTTGTAATCCGTGCCGTTGAAATGGAGGTCGCTGATGTGCGCGACGACAAACATGCCAACAGGCTATCGAGAGATCGTCGATGATGCCCATCCGGTATCGCCTGTGGCGAGAAGTTATAGGTCGCCGGGCAATTTGTCGCGTCGAATACCGCGCCAACTTGGGTGGCGTAGATGCCCGGTCGAAGTCCAATCCATAAACTGCACTTCGCCGACGATCTTCGGGAGCACCCAGATCGCGCTGGCCGCCACCGGTCGATCGATATTGTCCAGGAATGGCGATCGGCGAATCCGCAGCGGCTCGAGTTCTTCGACCAGCGCGGCCAGCGACGCGTCGGTGAATCCGGTGCCCACGCGCCCGACATAGCGCAAGCCGGTCTCTTCGGGCAGCCCGAGGAGCAGCGAGCCGATCGTGTTGGCGCGGTTACCCTGACCGGGCCGCCAGCCGCCGATGACCACCTCGATATCACTCCAATTCTTATGTTTGAGCCACCGCGTGCTCCGACGCCCCTGTTGATATATCGAGTCTCTGCGTTTTGCGACCACTCCCTCGAGATTGTGGTCGCGGCTGTACTGTGCCGCAGCCTTGCCTGGCCCCGGCAACAATGGCGGAACCTGCGCATATGGCGAGTGCCGGAATAACGGTGCCAGCTCGTCGAGTACTTGGCGGCGCTCCCGCCACGGTGTTTTGAGGAGCGAGGTGCCATTGAGGAACAGCACATCGAATACGTAGAACCGCAGCTCATAAGGCTCGGTCGTATTGCGCCGCGAGGCCAGGAGAGTGAAATTCGTTCGGCCCGACGGATCGATTGCGACCACTTCGCCGTCGAGGACCACCTCGAGCATTCCAAGTTCGTCGGCCAACGATTGAAGTTCGGGGAAGTCGGCGGTCATATCCAATCCCGATCGCGAGGTGAGACGCAGATTGCCGTTCAGGTAGCGCAGGATGATGCGATAGCCGTCCCACTTGCCCTCGAACGCCCACTCCGATTCCGTGAGGTTGTCGATGGGTTCGTCGGTGGCCAGCATCGGGCGCGGGTCGCGCAGGCTGTCGGGCAGGATGGGCCTCGGCTCGTCGGACATCAGGTGAGCCAGCCAGTTCTTCTCCCCAGTGCGAATGAGCACGTAGCGCCCCTGGATCCGATCACCGTGTAAGCGGACGATGATCTCCTTGTCGCGCCATTTCTCGGTCTCGTAGGTGCCGCGATCCCAGATCTCCACATGACCGCCGCCGTATTCGCCGGCCGGGATATCGCCAGCGAAGTTGGCGTAATCCATCGGATGATCCTCGGTTTGCACAGCTAGCCGATTCTGGTCCGAGGTCACTGGAAGATTCTTCGGGATCGCCCAACTCACCAGCACGCCATCGCGCTCCAAGCGGAAGTCGTAGTGCAGGCGTCGTGCGTGGTGCTCCTGAATGACAAAGATCGGCCCGCCGGGCTGCCCGGTGTCGTCGGTTGACTCGTCGTCTTCGACCGCCCGCGCGCGGTGGGCGTCATCGCTGAACGGCTCAGGCGTCAACGAAGGATTCCGTTTACGTCGGTACTCACCGAGACTCACGACGCTCGACGGAGCTTCGGCCCGAGCTGGTGGCGCGGTCAGCGGGGCGTCGAGTCCGGCGAGCAGATCGCCGTCGTGCTCGACCCGCTCGAGTACTTCGGTGTAAATGAGTTGTCGCAGATCGGGTTCGGCCAGCTCCGCCCAGGTTCGCGGTGCGGCAACCCACGGCTGTTCCCGCCCGCGTAACGAATACGGTGCCAGGGTGGTCTTCGACCCGCTGTTCTGGCTCCAGTCGATGAACACCCGACGGTCACGCACCGCCTTCGACATCGAGGCCGTCACCTCATCGGGATGAGCGGCCGCCAGGGAGGTGGCGATCTGCTTCGCGACGGCGCGCGCCGCGTCGGGGGAGACCGGATCGTCGAACGGAGCATAAACGTGAATTCCCTTGCCGCCACTGGTGACTGGGAACGCGGTCAGGCCCGCCGCGCTGAGTAGCTGGTTGATTTCGATGGCGACCTGTGCGCACTGATACAGCGCGACGTCGGGACCCGGGTCAAGGTCGAGCACCAGCCGGGTCGCTTTGAACGACGGATCCTTCTTATCGGCGCCGGTGACAATCGGCCCGCTCGCTGCGCTCCCGGCGCCGGTGACATTCGGCCCGCTCGCTGCGCTCCCGGCGCCGGTGACATTCGGCCCGCTCGCTGCGCTCCCGGCGCCGGTGACATTCGGCCCGCTCGCTGCGCTCCCGGCGCCGGTGACATTCGGCCCGCTCGCTGCGCTCCCGGCGCCGGTGACATTCGGCCCGCTCGCTGCGCTCCCGGCGCCGGTGACATTCGGCCCGCTCGCTGCGCTGGTTCGCCATTGCGGCACATGCAATTCCAGCGCCGCTTGTTGCGCAAGCCACACCAGGTCGGCACGCTTGTCGACAATCGGATAGTGAATGAGTCGTTGGCTGTGTTCGATCGCGAAGCGCCGCAAGAAATTCGGAGCTGCGGCCGGGAGGTCCTTCTCGAAGAACGGCTGCGACTCAACGCCATTGGGCCAGCGTTTGCGGGTGACGAGCCGGTCGACGATATGCGGCAACATCACCTCGGCGATCCGCGTGTAATAGTCGATCACGTCGTATTTCCGAGTGCCCGCCTCGGGATAGAGAACCTTGGTCAGGTTGGTGACCGAGATCTGATATCCGTCGACGTCGATTGAGTTGCCCGGAGCCATGCGGACCATTGTCCACCCGCACGTCACACAGGGGTGCAATGCACCGAGTGGAAGTATCGTCCTTCCGATGGCGGGAACACCGACAACATTTGGGCGAGTACAGGAGCACAATTCCACCCAACTTGTATTGGTGGCCACGGCATCGGTCAGTTATGTCGCCGACGGGTGACACGGCCGCGTCTAACGACCGAGTAACACTCCTCGCCGATGTCGCTGCTCAATGGCACAATGGCCACCATGCGCTCGATCTGGAAAGGCGACCTGAGCTTTGGTCTGGTCAACGTGCCCGTCAAGGTTTACTCGGCGACGGAATCACATGACCGTAAAGCGACCCAGGTCGATTCCAAGGACGGCACGCGGATTCGCTACCGTCGGGTGCGCGAAGGTACCGACACCGAGGTCGATTTCGCCGACATCGCGAGCGCCTACGAGGCAACAAACGGCGAGACGGTAGTCCTCACTAAAGACGACCTTTCGTCGATGCCGGTGCAGAAAAGTCCCGAGATCGCGATCCTGGAATTCGTTCCGCGCGAGCAGATCGACCCGATCTACTTCGACAAGCCGTATTACCTAGAGCCGTCGTCGAAATCGCCGAAGGCGTACGTATTGCTAGCGAAAGCACTGGAAGAGACCGACCGGCTCGCCATCGCGAATTTCACGTTGCGGAACCGGACGCGATTGGCCGCGCTTCGGGTCGTCGACGGCGTGATGACGTTGCAAACTCTGCTCTGGCCCGACGAGGTACGAACACCCGACTTCGGTTTCCTCGGTGAGGATGTGCAGATCCACGATCAAGAGCTCGCGATGGCGTCGTCGCTGATCGACACCATGGCCCGCGACTTCGAGCCGTCAGAGTTCTCCGATACCTATCAGGCCGAGCTGACCAAACTGATCGACGCCAAATCCGAAGGTGCCGAGGCATTCCCCGAGGCCGACGCCACCGATGAGGAAGACGACGATTCCGAGGTGGCCGATCTGCTGGCCGCGTTGCGCGCGTCGGTGAAGGACCGCGACGCCGAACCAGCCGAGCCGAAGGCCGTGCCGGCAAAGAAGGCTCCCACCAAAGCCGCGGCAAAGAAGGCGCCAGCCAAAAAGGCTCCCGCGAAAAAGGCGGCGAAGAAGGCGCCGGCGAAGAAGGCTGCGGCGAGCAAGGCCGCGAGCTGACCCCGCAGGGAAGCCCTTTCCTACGCTGCGCGACTGTGACAATATGGGTTGTCATGATTCGTGGGGGTCTGCACGCGAACAGCCCCGTCAGGCCCCAGGGAAGGTAGCGCAAATGTCATCGAAGGATCCTCAGTACACCGACGTGCTGATCGTCGGAGCCGGTCTATCGGGCATCGACGCCGCGTACCGCATCCGCGAACGCAACCCACAGCTGCGCTACACGATCGTCGAGCAGCGCGAACGGATTGGCGGCACCTGGGACTTGTTCCGGTATCCGGGGGTGCGCTCGGACTCCGACATCTTCACTCTCAGTTTCCCATTCCGCCCCTGGCGCAAGACTCGCACTATCGCCGAAGGCGACGAGATCCGGGAGTATCTCGAAGACACCGCGCGTGAGTTCGGCATTGACAAGAACATCCGGTTCGGAATTCGTGTCGAATCTGCCGACTTCGACACGACTACCGACCTCTGGACCGTCGTCGGCCGCTCGGGGGACGAGGAGCGGGTGTTCACCGCACGATTCCTCTACGTTTGTTCGGGTTATTACCGCTACGACGAGGGATATTTACCCGACTTCCCTGGTCTCGAGAATTTCACCGGGCAGGTGGTCCACCCGCAGTTCTGGCCCGAAGACCTCGACTACAAGGGTAAGAAGGTCGTCGTCATCGGCTCCGGCGCCACCGCGGTGACGCTCATTCCGTCGATGGCCGACGACGTCGAGAAGATCACGATGCTTCAGCGCTCGCCCACTTACATGATGGCGCTGCCCGAGAGTGACATCATGACCAAGGCGATGCTCAAACTGCTCCCCCCGACACTCGCCCACAAACTGCTTCGGATACGAAATGCCTTGGGCACCTTTGCTTTCTACCTGTACTGCCGACTATTTCCGAAGCTGTCGCGTAAGACGTTGCGCGGCATCGCCAAGGTCATGTTGCCGTCGGACTTCCCGGTCGATACCCACTTCAAGCCGAGTTACGCGCCGTGGGATCAGCGCCTATGCGTCATCCCGGATGGTGATCTCTACACCGCGATCAGTAAAGGCAAAGCCGACGTGGTCACCGACACGATCGATCACGTCGCCAAGAACGGGATCGTCTTGGCGTCCGGCCAAAAACTCGACGCCGACATCATCGTCACGGCAACTGGCCTGCAGCTTGTCGCATTCGGTGGCGCGTCAATCAGCGTCGACGGTGTGGAGTTCAAGCCCGGCGATAAGTACGCCTACCGCGGGTACATGCTGAACGATGTACCGAATATGGCCTGGTCGGTCGGCTACACCAACGCCTCCTGGACGCTGCGTGTCGACCTCACCTCACAAGCCGTCGCCAAGTTGCTCGCGTATATGGGCGAGCGCGGATACACCCACGCCTACCCGACGGCCAACGGTGCCCAGATGCCCCATCACGCGCTGATGGAACTGAGTTCCGGGTATGTCCAACGTGCCGAGGGTGCCCTACCCAAAGCATCTGACCGCAATCCCTGGCTAGTGCGACACAACCTGGTTCTTGACGCGATCGATGCTCGCAGGTATGACCTCACCGAGGCGATGGTGTTCGGTACCGTCGCGAAAACCGAGAATGTAGCGACGACACCCAAGTCCGAGAATGTCGCCAAGTCGGGCGATACCGAGGCGCTGGCCGGCTAAGCGTCGAAATTGGGTGGCGTCCTGACGGTGTCATCGGCTGTAATTCTTAAGTGAGCATCGCGGCCGACGGCGTCTGGAAGGTGCTGCGCCCGTTGTCGGCTGCGCAGTACCGTCGTCTTGCCGCTGGTCTGGTGCTCGCCCTTTTCGGCGACGGCATGTGGACGGTCGCGGTTATCTGGCAGGTGATCGCACTCGGCGGCGGAGCCGGTCAGGTTTCGATCGTCTCAGCGGTAGCAGCGGTTGGCATGGTTGCCTCGACACTCGCCGGTGGTGTACTCGCCGATCGGGTATCGCAGCGATTGATCATCATCGGCCTGGAAGTGACCAAGGCGGCTGCGGTCGGCACCGCCGGGATCGCGGCGTTGACTGGTCATCTGACATTCACACACCTGATCGTCGTCGCGGCGGTCAGCGGAGTAACCACGGGTATCTACTATCCCGCCTACTCAGCATTGCTGCCGAGAGTTATCGAAGCACGAGATATTCAGGCTGCCAACGGAATCGAGGGATTTCTTCGCCCGGTCATCTTCCAGGCGCTCGGCCCGATGTTGGCCGGTGCGGCTATCGCCACCGCATCGCCGGGGCTGGCGCTCGGCCTGTCGGGGGTGTGCAGCGCGGGCGCGGCTGCATGTTATTTGTCGATGAAACCCGTTGAACTGCAGCGGAAATCGGATGACAGGCCGTCGATCGCCGGCGACGTGGTGGACGGATTTCGCTATATGTGGCGGACGCCCTGGTTGTGGGCGACGCTATTCTTCGCTACCTTCCTCGTCCTGTTGACGATGGGGCCGATTGAGGTCCTGGTGCCGTTCGTGCTCAAGGACCGGATACATGGCGACGCGGGTGATCACTCGCTGGTGCTCGCCGCCTTCGGTACGGGTGCCGCGGTCGGTTCGCTGATCTTCGCGGCGTTGCCTATGCCGAGGCGATACTTGACCATCATGTTCGGGTTGTGGGCGGTCAGTGGTATTCCGCTGGTGGTATTCGGTGTCGCACAGCATCTTTGGGTGTTCATCGTCGCGGGATTCATCTTGGGAATCGCATTCGACGGCCCGATGGTGTTGTGGGGCACGTTATTACAGCGTCGGGTGCCGTCGGAGTTGTTGGGTCGAGTGGCGAGTCTGGATTTCTTCGTGTCCATCGCGTTGATGCCGGTGTCGATGGCGCTTGCCGCGCCGGTCGCCGACGCGATCGGACTGACCGCCGTGTTCGTGATCGGCGGCCTGGCGCCGATCCCGTTCGCCGTCGCGTTCTATCTAATGGCGCGGCTATGGCACGACGAGATCGCGAATCCATTGCGTGAGGCCGAGCCGGAAATGGTGGAGAGCGGCTAGCAGTGGGCCAAACTCATTACACTCCAACAGGTCTCCGGAAAAACTAGAACAAGTTCCACCTATTGTGTTAGCGTCCGGCAATGGGCTTTCGCACACAGGACGCGCCATCGGTCGCCGACTTCGACGAGTGGAGTAAGGGCACGCGTGCCGAGAAAATAGTGCCGATGGCCCGACATTGGGCCGAGGTCGGGTTCGGCACCCCGGTAGTCCTGCACCTGTTCTACGTCGTGAAGATCCTTGCCTACGCCGGGGTCGGCCTGCTGGTGGTGTCCACGACGTCGGGGATCGGCGGCATCGGGGATATCGGCGACTGGATCTACGAACCCATCGTCTTCGAGAAGGTCGTGCTCTACACGATGCTATTCGAGGTGGTCGGTCTGGGTTGCGGATTCGGTCCGCTCAACAATCGGTTCTTTCCGCCGCTGGGATCCATCCTATATTGGTTGCGCCCCAACACTATTCGACTTCCCCCGTGGCCGAATGCGGTGCCGCTCACGCGGGGTAGCGCCCGGACGCCCGTCGACGTCGTTCTGTACGCGGCGTTGTTCGTATTGCTGATCATTGGGATTGTCTCCGACGGCACCGGGCCGATCAAGCAGTTGGACACCGACATCGGGGTCCTGCCGGTCTGGCAGGTGGCGGCGATCGTTGGCGTGCTGACACTATGCGGGCTGCGTGACAAGTCGATCTTTCTCGCCGCTCGTGGTGAGGTCTACGGGTCATTGACGCTCGCGTTCCTGTTCACCGGAGTGGATGTTCTGATTGCCGCGAAACTCGTTTTCCTGATGATCTGGGTCGGGGCCGCCGTGTCGAAGTTCAACCGCCATTTTCCGTTCGTCATCTCGACGATGATGTCGAATAATCCAGTGCTACGGCCACGTTGGCTCAAGCGGAAGTTCTTCGCCCACTTCCCCGATGACCTTCGGCCGAGTCGACTGTCGCGGGTAGTCGCGCATGTGGCAACCGCGATTGAGTTATGCGTCCCGCTGGTCTTGTTCTGCACGCACGGCGGATGGCCGACCGCTCTCGCGGCGGCGGTGATGGTCTGCTTCCATCTGGGAATTCTGGCGTCGATTCCGATGGGTGTCCCGCTGGAGTGGAACGTTTTCATGATCTTCGGCATCGTGTTCTTATTCGTCGGGCACGCCGAGATTGGGCTGCGAGACCTCACCAGCGGGTGGCCGGTGGTGCTATTCGTGGTGCTGGCGAGTGTGGTCGTGATGGGAAACCTGTTGCCGCGCAAGGTGTCCTTCCTTGCCGGGATGCGCTATTACGCGGGCAACTGGGATACCTCGTTGTGGTGTATGACGTCGTCGGCGTCGGCGAAAGTCGCCGAAAACATTGTGGCGATCGCCAGTATGCCCGCAGCTCAGATGGAGCGGTATTATGGCAGTCCGGAGACTGCGCAGCTATACCTGTATATGGGATATGCCTTCCGCGCCTTCAACACTCACGGTCGGGCGATGTTCACCCTCGCTCACCGAGCGATGGCCGGATACGACGAGTCCGACTTTGTTCTCACCGACGGTGAACGTATCTGCAGCACTGCGATCGGCTGGAATTTCGGTGACGGGCATATGCACAACGAGCAACTTATCGCCGCGTTGCAGCAGCGGTGCGCATTCGAACCCGGTGAGGTTCGAGTGGTACTCATTGACGGTCAGCCGATCCAGACGCAGCGGCAGCGGTACCGACTAGTCGACGCCGCGACCGGAGAGTTCGAATCCGGTTATGTCCGCGTCGGCGACATGGTGTCGCGGCAACCGTGGGATGACACGATCCCGGTGATCGTCGACGACGACCCCGCGCCCCCCGGAAAATCGTCCGAATAGCCGTCTGCCAAGGGCATATTGCCCTTGGCAGACGACTATTCGGACGAAATTCCCGGCGGGCCGGGAGCGTGGTTGATTGATCGGATCAGACGGACGCCGGCTCCGCCTCACTCTCGGCACCGTCGATCGAGATCTCGCGAATGGCGCTGCCCTCGATGTCGACATTGGGCAGGATCTTGTCGAGCCAGCCGGGGATCTTCCATGCCCAATCGCCCATCAACGCGGTAACAGCGGGCACGACGATCATCCGGATGATGAAGGCGTCGAAGAACACTGCCGCCGCCATCGCGAAGCCCATCATCTTTGCGGTCGTATCCGGTACGAGCATGAAGGATACGAACACCAGGATCATGATGAGAGCCGCCGACGATACGACGCGGGCACCGTGCTGATATCCGACGATGACTGCCTGTTTGGCCGGTACGCCGTGTACGTATTCCTCGCGCATTCGAGACACCAGGAACACCTGATAGTCCATCGCCAGACCGAAGACCACACCGATCAGGAAGATCGGCAGGAACGAGATAATCGGCTTGGGGTGCTCGATGATGCCCAGGTTGCCCTCCTGGAAAATCCAGACGGTCGCGCCGAATGTTGCCAGCACCGAGAACAGGAATCCGATGGTTGCGGTCAACGGAACCAGGATCGAACGGAACACGATCATCAAGATGATGAATGCCAACCCGATCACGATGATCAGGAACGGAATCAGGGCATCAGACAGCTTCTTGGAGATATCCGACATGATCGCGGTCTGCCCACCGACATGGATCTCGGTGCCCGGTGGAGCATTCTTCGCGTAGTCACGGATCTGCTCCATCAGCGTGTTGGTTTCCGGACCGCTCGGCGAATGCTCGGGCACGACGACGATCATCGTGGCCTGTAACGGTCCCTGTGCGGGCTTCGCCGGATCGGCTTGGTTATTCGGAACCGGTACTAGCGCTTTGGCATTCGCGACGTTGTCGAGTGTCGCGATATGCGTGACGGCTTCCTTAGATGCGAGCGCGACGTCGCCGTTCTCGCCGGTCTTATTGACCACGACGAACAGCTGGCCGCCGCTCACGCCTTCACCGAAACCCTTGGACAGCAGTTCGATTGCCGACGCTTCGTTGTCGGTGCTTGACGACATTCCCAGCTGCATATTCGTCATCGGAATCGCGCAAACGGCAAGTGCGGCAAGGCCGATGACGGCGATGGGCGCCGGGAAGCGGGTAACGAACTTCGCGAAACGGAGGCCGTTGGACGGCTGCGAATCGGGCTCGTCGCCATGCCGCACGCCGGGAATCCGCGGTGAGAACGCGAACCGGCCGAAGGCACCGAGAATCGCTGGAATGAGGGTAATGGCACCGAGAACGGCGATCACCACGGCGAGTGCCGCTGCGAGACCCATCTGGGTGACGAATGGAATCCCGACTACCGCGAGGGCCGCGACGGCGATCACGACCGTCAGTCCGGCGAACACCACCGCTGAGCCGGCCGTGCCGACGGCACGTCCTACCGCGGCCTCCCTGGACCCGCCTAGATTCAATTCCGATCGATACCTGGACACGATGAACAGTGCGTAGTCGATCGACACCGCGATGCCGAGCATCAAGATGATGGTCGTCGAACTCTGCTGGACATTGAGGAAGGTCGCGCTCAGAGTCACCAGCATCATCGTCAGCATCACGCCAACGAGTGCGGTGACGATCGGGATGAACGCTGCGAGTAGTGCGCCGAAGGCCACAATCATCACGATGAACGCGACACCGAAACTGATCAGTTCAGCTGAGCCGCCTTGCGCGAAGACCTGCTGGAGTGCGCCGGTTCCTTCGACTTGCAGACCGCCGCCCTGATGACGTTTCAGGAGGTCCTGGAACTGAGTCATATCCGGGGTCTTGAGGTCCTCGCGGCTGATGTCTTGATTGACGACGATCAGCCCGACTTTGCCATTGTCGCCCAACACCTGCGCCGCGATGGCGGGCTGCGCCTTAGCCGCGGTTACCGGGTTGACGACGGTATTCGGATCGATGATTTTCGGCAGTGTCTTCTTGGCGTCATCGACTAGTGCGTTGATCTGCTTCTCGTGATTGGCCAGGCCGTCGTCGGCTGCGACGACGATGGTGGTGCTGGCCTTGAGCAACTGATCGTTAGTCGACTTGAAGTGCTCATTCATCACCGACATCGCGCGATCGGAGTCGGTACCCGGCAACTCGAAGTCAGTTGCGAACTTGGGCTTGGTGATGCCGACGGCTGCGCCGGCCAACACCAATACGATGAGCCATACGGCTATGAACCACCATTTCTTCCGATACGCCAGGCGTCCGAGTCGATACAGTGCAATTGCCACTGCGGGCATCCTCCCAATAGACGAATGTCAGGCCCAGCGGCTCCAACGAACCGGGGCTTCGCTACAGCGTACTGGGAAACTGTGAGTGAGTAACAGTGGCGCCAGCCACAGTGTCGCGCGGCCTAGTGCGACGCGGGCCACAACGTCTCGGGCAGACTAACTACTATCAGATATATGACTTTGGAACCCAGGACCCGCTTCTTCGATATCGTCGCCTCGGGCGAGACTTCGCAGCCGCAGACGCTCGACGAAATCTGGGCGGTACTGCCGACGGTCCGCATCGACGAGATTCTCGGACCGTGGCGGGGCGGGGAGTTGCCGACCGGCCATCCGATGGACGGGCAATTGGAGAAGGTCCGTTGGCATGGCAAGACTTTCACGTCCGCTTACGACGTACAGCCGCTGGTCTGCCGCGACGACGCCGGTGAGCTGTACTCCAACAAGGAATTAGGGCACGGCGAAGCGAGTCTGTGGCATGTCGAGTTCCGTGGCGAGGTGACGGCGTCGATGGTCTACGACGGACAAGCGGTCATCGACCACTTCAAACGGGTAGACGAGGACACTCTGATGGGAATTATGAACGGCAAGACCTCGCTGGTCCGCGATCGACACTTCTACTTCTACCTACAGCGCGACGAGGCACGCTAGTCTCGCATCCATGACTGACCAGACGCCGGACGCACCGGCTCCCGGCCGAGCCCGCCAGAACGAGATCTACACCGAAGGTATTCACGATCGCGTTCCGTCAGTTCCCACCGATTTCGGGGAGTTGGAGCGACGCGCGAAAGCAGCTATGTCGCAACGCGCTTGGGCCTATATCAGCGGCGGCGCGGGTGAGGGTTCGACGATGACGGCCAATCGTCGGGCGCTGGATCGGTGGGCAATCGTTCCGCGCGTACTGCGCGACGTATCGCAACGCTCGCTCACGACGGAACTGTTCGGTCAGCAGTTGCCGGTGCCTCTGCTGTTCTCCCCGGTCGGCGCCGGCGGTTTGGTGACTCGCAATGCCGATGTCCATATCGGTCGTGCCGCAGCGCAATTGGGGATTCCATATATCTTCTCCAACCAGGGCAGCGCGCCGATGGAAGATGTCGCTGAGGCAATGGAAGATGTGAAACCCGGTGCGCCGCGATGGTTTCAGATGTACTGGTCGACCGACGACGAACTTGTCGACAGCTTCCTGGGCCGAGCCGAGGCGATGGGAGCGGGTGCCATCGCGGTCACCCTTGACACGACGATGTTGGGTTGGCGCCCACAGGATTTGAACCTCGGTTCGCTGCCTTTCGCGCGGGCGGAGGGAATCGCCCAGTACACCCGCGACCCGCGGTTCGCGCAGATCGTCGCGCAGCGTCTCGCCGACGCCGACGCTGCCGAATCGCCCAAGCCTTCCCTTGGTGCGATCAAGACGCTGTTCGAGATCGCCCGCAATGTGCCGGGGTCGATGCTGAAGAATTTGACGGCGAAAGAGCCGCGGGCATCGGTACAAACCTTTCTCGACATCTACTCGCGGCCGTCACTCAACTGGAATGATATTGCGGGACTTAGGGATCGGACCAAGTTGCCGATCGTGCTCAAAGGGATTCTGCATCCCGACGACGCGCGCCAGGCGATTGACCTCGGTGTTGACGGCATCATCGTGTCCAACCACGGCGGACGTCAGATCGACGGATCGATCGGTTCGGTCGACGCCCTCGTCGATGTGGTGTCGGCGGTCGACGGTCGCGCGAAGATCCTCGTCGACTCCGGAATCTACACCGGCGCAGATGTTTTCAAGGTTCTGGCGTTAGGTGCGGACGCCGCGTGTATCGGCAGACCGCATATGTACGGCCTGGCGCTGGCCGGCGTCGACGGCGCGCGGGATGCCGTCGCGAATATCATTGCCGAGCTGGATCTGACGCTAGGGCTGTCGGGTAATACCGATGTCGCGGCCCTTACCCCGGACGCGCTCAAGAAGGTTGGCTAGCTCTACACCAGCGATCGCCCGGTGCGGATGCGCCAGCGGACGTCGGCCAGCAGGATGTTGAACGGGAACAGTTGTAGCGAACGAGGGAGTTTGCGCACAATCGCACCGAGAATCTTGTTGTGCGTGTGGAAGATTCGCTCTTGCAGCGGGGAGAGCTGCATATCCATCATGGAGCGGAATTCGGTCGGCAGGAATCCGATCGCGAAGATCTCACTCCACCAGCCGAACAGCCGTGATGGTGTTTTGCCCATGAACTCGACGCGTGCCAGTCCTCGGAGGTAACGCTGTACCGGCGGATCGATCGTCAGCGTGGCGACGGTGTCATCCCAGTATTTGAGGAAGTCGGCGCGCGTCGCCGGCCACATCTCGCGGGGAACCTGCAGAGTCGTCCCCATGACTGAACCCTGTTGGTACGCCTCCTCGGTGATCGCCGCGGGGTCACCGTAGATTCGCTGCATATCCTCCCAGCCCCGGTACAGGCATGCGGCAACCCATAGTTGCAGGGTGGGATCGAAGGCGTGGTACTCGACCGGGCTGGATTCGGTGGAATACACCTGAGCGTGTGCCTTGCCAACCGCTTTGCGGTATGCCTTGCGATCGGCGGCCGAACCTAATGCCGCGACTGCGAGGTAACTCAATGTCGTGCGGGTGCGCTTCACCGGATGCTTGAGCAGATTGCCCGTCTCCACCCGACTTTCCACCACGCCGTAGCCCACCGCGGGCATCGCCAACTGCATGATCACATTCGCGGGTCCGGCCAGCAGAGCGATGCCGATCATCGGCATTTGGTCAACGCGCACCGCGTCGAGTTCTGCACGCGACACCCGCGCCGCAGGCTTTTCCAACGCCGCCGGTGCGGCCTGCGTGGATTGGTCCACCGCTTCTGCAGTCATGACATTCCTTTCTGACAACGCCCGTTTTCACTTTTATTGAACGGCCAGTAGGGTCGAGATGTCAAGATGGACCCATGAGTCCTGCCCAAAGTCCTACGCAAGTGGAGGGTTCGGCCTTGCGCGCATACGGCGGTGAAGGTGGCGATTCGCGTGTTGCCCGCCGTCGCGCGGCACTCATCAATTCGGCACTTGAGTCGCTAGGCGGCGACGGTGGCGGGGCGATCACCGTTCGCGGTGTCTGCAAAGCGGCCGGGCTGACCGCGCGCTATTTCTACGAGAGTTTCGACTCGGTCGATCAACTCGTCGCGGAGACTTTCGACGGAGTTATCGCCGAGATCACCGACAACGCACTCGCCGCGCTATCGCAGGGCCTCGACAGCGAGGACAAGGTCCGACGCGGCGTCGCCGCGATCGTTGAGGTCATCGCCGGCGACCGGCGTAAAGGACGGCTCCTGTTTTCCCCGACCTTGCTCAGTCCGACGCTAGCGCAACGTCGGCTCGACTCGACAGATGCGTTTGCGCTGCTGACGGTCGAATCCGCAGCTGGAATCTTCGACGTCGACGCCAGTCCCAGCACAATTGCGGGTGCACATTTCCTGGTCGGCGGATTCGCTCGGGTGCTTGCCGCGTGGCTGGACGGCCACGTCGAACTCAATGCCGATCAGATGGTCGAGGTGTGCACCGACATGCTTCTTGCTCAGCCGCGCTCACAGTAAACCGGCAGGTGGCGAGTGAGCGTTCTGTCGGTCGGGCTATGTTTGACAGATGACTGTGAGTCCGAGCTCTGCCACCGGCGCCGGATCGTCAGGCATCACCGGGTGGCGTGATTACGGGGAACCGCGCCTACCCGCACCATTGGCGGCCGCTCTCGAAGCCTTTGCCGAACACGGCTATCACGGCACGTCGGTGCGCGATATCGCCGCGCGAGCCAATCTCTCGGTTCCGGGTCTCTACCACCATTACCCGTCGAAGCAGTCACTGTTGCAGGGTTTGCTCGAGCTGACGATGACTGACCTGTTGGCTCGGTCGGAGCAGGCGATATCCGAGGCAGGTGCCGAACCCGTCGCGCAATTCGACGCCGTAGTCGAATCGTTGCTGCGTTTTCACATGTATCGCAAGGAACAGGCATTCGTCGGCTCGACCGAGATCCGCAGCATTGACGATCGGTACCGGGACGAATACATCGGCTATCGGGACCGTCAGCAGTACATGGTCGACGACATCGTATTGGCCGGCGCCGACGCCGGGGTGTTCACGACACGCTTCCCCAAAGATGCGAGTCGGGCCGTGACTACTAT
This sequence comes from Gordonia sp. CPCC 205333, assembly GCF_048537885.1. Classification (NCBI taxonomy): domain Bacteria; kingdom Bacillati; phylum Actinomycetota; class Actinomycetes; order Mycobacteriales; family Gordoniaceae; genus Gordonia; species Gordonia sp. CPCC 205333. Next base: position 208,007 of record NZ_JBCLVI010000001.1, read on the forward strand.
GTGCGTCGGCGTTTCAACCTGGTACAACGTCGACGGCGAGTTGGGTGCTGACGAACTGATTTCGCGCTACCTACAGCTGGCGCGCGACACCGTGGGGTATGCCGGCTAGAGCCGAGTACTTGACCTCGTCGCGGCGGGATGACAAGGTGAACAGGCCGAGCGAGCGTTCGGTCTGAATAGAGGAGAATCGTCGATGCCGATCGACCTGACCTACGCGCCCGACGTCGTCGATCTGGTGACTCGTACCGAGAAGTTCATTGCCGACGCGGTGCTGCCAGTCGAAGATCGGTTCGCCGGTGACATTACCGCGGCCGGTGGCGACGACATCAGGCGCGAATTGAACGCCGCGGCAAAGGCTGTCGACGTCTTCGCGCCGCATGCGCCGATCGAATTCGGTGGCGGGGGACTGTCGATGTCTGATCGGGTGCCGGTCTTCGCCGCCGCGGGCTACTCGACATTTGGACCTATCGCGCTGCACATCGGCGCACCCGATGAAGGCAATGTGCATATGCTCGCGCATATCGCGACCGATGGGCAGCGCGACGAGTTCCTGGCGCCGTTGGCCACCGGGGAGGTCCGCTCAGCCTTCGCGATGACTGAGCCGTCGCCGGGCGCGGGGGCTGATCCAAATGCGTTGAACACGATGGCCGTTCGCGTCGATGGCGGCTGGAAGATCAACGGCCGCAAGAGATTTATCACCGGCGCCGACGGTGCGGCCTTCTTCATCATCATGGCTCGCACCAAGGGGGAGCCAGGGGATCGTGGTGGTGCGACGATGTTCCTCGCGCCCGCGGACACTCGGGGGATTTCCGTCGATCGTCACGTACACACCATCGACAAATCGATGATCGGCGGACACTGTGAGATGACGTTCTCCGACGTTTTTGTTCCGGACGCCAATGTCCTCGGCGAGGTCAATGAGGGATATCGCTACGCGCAGGTGCGGTTGGGTCCGGCGCGGATGACGCATGTGATGCGTTGGCGCGGTGCGGCTCGCCGCTGCCACGACGTCGCGCTGAACTACGTCGCCGAACGTGACGGTTTCGGTGGCAAACTCGGCGACCTGGGCATGATCCAGCAGATGATCGCTGACAATGAGATCGACCTCGCGGCATCGCATGCCCTGCTTGTCCAGGCGTGCCACGCACTCGATCGCGGAGAGCATGGTTCAGACGAGACGTCGATCGCCAAAACCTTTGCCGCAGAAGCCTACTCACGTATCGCCGATCGAAGTATGCAGATGTGCGGTGGGCTCGGCGTCTCCGAAGATCTGCCGATAGCCCGGCTCGCGCAGGAACTTCGCCCGTTCCGTATTTACGACGGACCGTCCGAGGTGCATCGGTGGGCAATCGCTAAACGCGCGGTCGGCCGGGCGCGCAAGGCGAGCCGGGGTCAGGCGCCGGGAGCGGCAGCGAGCGGGCTTCGGAGCGAGGCATGAGTGATACCTCGGTGTTGAATCCGATTGTCCTTAAACAGTTTCTGCTCGACAGTGGCGTCGATGTCGCGGGTGACCTCGACGTCGAGCTGATCAGCGGCGGCAAGTCCAATCTCACGTTCGGAGTGAGCGATGGCGTCAGCAAATGGGTGGTTCGACGCCCGCCGACGGGTGGTCTGACGCCGTCGGCGCATGACATGAATCGTGAGTGGGCGGTGACCAAAGGACTGCAGGGTACCGCGGTTCCGGTGGCCGCGACCGTTGCGATCGACACCGACGGATCGGTTCTCGGAGCGCCATGCACCGTCGTGGAATTCGTTGACGGACAAGTGATTCGGACGCGCGAAGATGTTGAGGTATTCGATGACAACGCCGTGGAGGCCAACGTCGGAGCGTTGGTCGACACCCTCGCCGCGTTACACGCCGTCGACTACAACGCGGTTGGGCTCGGCGAGTTTGGTCGTCCCGACGGATTCGCCGCTCGCCAGGTGAAGCTATGGGCCCGTCAGTGGGGCATCGTCAAGACCAGGGAGCTGGCCGACATCGAACGGCTGATCACCGCGCTCAACGACCGGTTGCCGACGTCGGCGCGCAATGGCATCGTGCATGGCGACTTTCGCTGTGACAACACTATTGTCGCGGCCGATGATCCGGGAAAGGTTCTCGCGGTGGTGGATTGGGAGATGTCCACACTCGGTGACACGCTGACTGATGTCGCGTTGATGTGTGTCTACCGCCGCCCGGTCTTCGATCGGGTTCTCGGCTTCTCCGCGGCGTGGACGAGCGATCGGTATCCCAGCGCCGACGACCTCGCGTCGCGATACGCTGAGGTAGCCGGCGTCGACCTGGGAGATTGGCCGTTTTACCTGGGGTTGGCCAATCTGAAACTGGGAGTGATTGCGGAAGGGATCGCCCACCGTGCGCTCGCTGGGGCCGGCGACAGCGAGAATGCGAAGGCCGCTGAGGTGACCGGTGAGTTCATCGCGGAGGGTCTGCGGCAGGTTGCTGGCTGAAGTCTGCGCCTCTGTGTCAGACGAGGGAGATACGCCCTCGCCGCGCACGCTGGCGCAGTTTCGAGCCGTCGCTATCGGAACGTCGAGATTCCACCGTCGCGGTCGGACAGATGTAGATGTTCGTTGAACGACACCAGGTTCACCCCGGTACGTCCGACGATCAGTTTGCTCACCGACGCGTTCACCATCGCCCGCGACAATGCCGGCCACGACTGTCCCGGAATTGAGAACAGTTGCGCGATCCATTGGGTGATGACCCCGGCCGAAGACACCACCAGTAGCGTCTCGCCGGAGCCCGCCTGATCGGTCGCTGCCTTTGCTGACGCCGCGACGCGCTCGACGAATCGGGCGTAGGTTTCGCCGCCCGCGGCCGGGGTCGCGCCGTCGACCCAGCGCGATAACGCGATGTCGAGGTGCTGCTGGAAACTGCGGCCGTCCTGATATTCTTCGGCAGTCGCTGATCCCATTAGGCTCGACAGTTCGTACTCATTCCAGCCGGGATCGACCTGAGGGGTCGGCGCAGCGTCGAATGCACCCAGGACGCCAGCCAGCGTTTGTGTCTGACGGGGGAGGTCGCCGCTGATCGCTCGGGTGAATTCGGGGACTCGGTCGGTGAGCAACCGGCCGGTCAGCGCAGCCTGTGCTGCACCTGTTTCGGTGAGGCTGCCGATCGGTGCGTCATTGGTCGTGGACGTGTCGATTCCGTATGCGTTGGCCTGTGCCTGACCGTGTCGGACGAGATAGATGGTGCCCATCGCTTCACCCTATTCTTCGGTGAGCGATGACTTTTCAGCGGTAGCCGGGTCTATCTCGATATGGCACCGACTCTGCTCGTGAATCTCCCGACGGCGGATGTCGCTCGTGCTCGGGAGTTCTTCGGCCGAATTGGATTCGCCCTCGACGCCGCGTTCTCCGACGATGGCACGCTGGTCGTCGAAGTTGGTGCGAGTCGGGTAGTGCTGCTGCGTTGTGAGCGATTCGCTGGGTATTCGGCGACGCCGACCGAGGCCGGCCCCCGCACGGCCCCTGCGGCAATGCTGGCCGTAGCGGTGGATCGACGAGACGACGTCGATGACATCGTGGCGCGTGCCGTCGACCTGGGCGCGGCGCCGATCCGCACCGTCGAAGACCCAGGGTTCATGTACTCGAGAAGTTTCCGGGATCTCGATGGGCATGGGTGGGATGTCGTCTGGATGGACCCGGGGCAATTGGCGGGTACGGATAGCTGAGGGCGTACGTTACCGGCGGTGGTTGGGTCGCTATTTGGGCGGCGTCGCCGGCAGGTTGAAGCGGGCGAAAAGGGCGGCCGGATCGTCGGCGAAGAAGGCCACCACGTGACTGACCTTCCCGTTGCCGGCGAACTCCAGAACCTGTAGCTGGAATGGCCGGTGTACGCCGTCCGGGCCGATCATGTAGAGCCCGTACGCAACCTGACCGTTGGCGATCGTCGGTACCAGGATCTGGTCGCCTGCCTTCTCGGCCGGGCAGTTGCCACGGATGAGCATTCCGATCGACGCTGGGCCCTGATACCAGCCCGTGAACGGCGGCATTTCCCAGATGGCGTCGTCGGTGAACATCTCGGTGATGGCGTTGACGTCGTAGCGCTCGAAGGCCGCGACATACCGGTTCAACAGTTCTTTCTTGTCGGTGTCCAGGTCCACCGGGTCCGGTTGGGATGAATCCCGTTGCGGTGCAACCGAACTCAATTGCGCGCGGGCTCGTTGCAGCAAACTGTTCACGGTGGCCACCGAAACGTCGACGGCCTCTGCCACTTCTGCGGCCTTCCAGCCCATGACATCGCGCAGGATCAGCACCGCGCGTTGCCGCTCCGGCAGGTGTTGGAGCGCCGCTATGAACGCAAGCCGAATCGACTCGCGCGCTCCGACCACATAGGCCGGGTCGGCGTCGACGCCGGGCGAGATATCGTCGACATCGCTCGCATAAGGCTCAAGCCACGGCACCTCGTGATCTTGTAGGAGCGTGTCGGTCGGATCGAAGGCATCGCCGCCCAGGCCCGACGGCAGCGGGCGGCGCTGGGTGGACTGCAGCGCCGTGAGACAGGTGTTGGTGGCGATCTTGTGCAGCCAGGTGCGTACCGAGGCGCGACCGTCGAATTTGTCGAACGCGCGCCAAGCGCGCAGGTAGGTGTCCTGGGTGAGGTCCTCGGCGTCCGCGTGTGACCCCATCATTCGGTAACAGTGCGCGATGATCTCGCGCCGGTAGGGTTCAGTCGCCTCGTGGAAATCAGTATCGGGACCGGAGGTAGTGCTTGGGGCTGTCATGTGAGGTAGATTACCCGAAATCACCGACATGTGTACAGCGTGAACATCGAAGATGAATCGCGGTCTCAGCACTCCACATAATTCACCGGCACACTCACCGCGAGGCCGCCGGTGGAGGTTTCCTTGTACTTGGTGCTCATATCCGCGCCGGTGAGCCGCATGGTTTCGATGACCTGGTCCAGGCTCACTCGGTGTGCGCCGTCGCCCCGCAACGCCATCCGCGCCGCGTTGATCGCCTTACCCGCCGAGATCGCATTGCGTTCGATACACGGAATCTGAACCAATCCGCCGATGGGATCACACGTCAGCCCGAGGCTATGTTCCATCGCGATCTCCGCGGCGTTCTCGACCTGTTCGGGTGATCCGCCGAGGATTTCCGCGAGCCCGGCGGCCGCCATCGACGCGGCCGAACCGACCTCACCCTGGCACCCGACTTCTGCCCCGGAGATCGACGCACGTTCCTTGTAGATAGAACCGATCGCTCCGGCCGCCAGCAGGAAGCGGATCGCGGTGTCGTCAGCGTCGGCGCCGCCCGACGCCGTGTAGTGCACGGCGTAGTGCAGGACCGCCGGAACGATGCCGGCCGCCCCGTTAGTCGGTGCCGTGACGACTCGGCCGCCAGAGGCATTTTCTTCATTGATCGCCAGCGCCACAAGATTGACCCAGTCCTCGGCGAACTCAGGGCGACGGCCGGGATCCTCCGCATTCAGACGTTCATACCAACCTCGCGCCCGACGTCGGACCCCGAGCGTCCCCGGCAACGTCCCCGACTGCGAGATTCCCCGACGCTCGCAGGCGACCATCACGTCGCGGATATGGAGTAACCGGGCGCGAAGGTCATCGACAGAATGGGTCTCGCCTTCGACACGGGCCATAACATCGCTCATCGCGCAATGGTCGCGCCGGCACAGTTCGAGAAGTTCGGCCGCCGAGGAGAATGCACGACCGCCCGGTTCGTTGGTTTGCGCAGTACGTGCCTGCGCTTCGGTGACCACGAATCCACCGCCGACCGAATAGTAGGTCTGCGCAAGCAGTTCGATGCCCGCGCCGTCGAACGCGGTAAGTGTCAACGCGTTCGGGTGAAACGGCAGGATCGTCGCGGGATGCATCACGAGATCTTCGACGGTGAGTGCGATCGCCGGCGACGACGCCGGCGCCAGTTCTGCCGCGAGCGCGATGCGGCCGGTCGAGGTCATGGTCGAGACCCGTTCGGCGATGACGTCGGGCGTGATTTCCTCGGGGGCATAGCCTTCGAGCCCTAGCAGGATCGCCGTCGGGGTGCCGTGTCCGGCGCCGGTGGCCGCCAGTGATCCGTACAGGTCGACGCGGATGTCTGCTACCGAGCCCAATACGTCGCTCGCGCACAGTTCAGCGACGAACCTGTTACCCGCGCGCATCGGCCCGACCGTATGCGAACTCGATGGCCCGATGCCGACCGAGAATAGGTCGAACACGCTGATTGTCATCTACCAAGCGTGCGCCGAAATCCGATCACGCGCACGTCGCACGTCGTTCAGCGTCAGGAAGCGCTGACCTTACCCGCCGAACCAAAGGTCTCGACTGATGGTAGGAAAGCATTTCGAACCGGCTCGACGTTGGCTGAGTCGTCGTCGAGGATGCCGCGTGCGACGAGACGGGGCCGGACTCCTTCGCCGAAGTGATATGCCTCCTCGACATGTGGGTAGCCGGACAAGATGAAGTGGTCGAGGCCGAGCGCCGCGTATTCGGCGATTCGGTCGGCGACTTCTTCATGTGACCCGACGAGCGCGGTACCCGCACCGCCGCGAACCAGGCCGACGCCGGTCCAGAGATTCGGATAGATCTCCAAAGACCTTGCGTCCGAACCGCTTCCGAATGACGCGCCGCCTTCGTGCAGGGCGCGCATACGGCGCTGACCTTCGGATTCGGACTGCGCGAGATTTTCCTGCGCGGCCTCGACGACCTTCGGGTCGAGATTTCCCAGTAGCCGGTCTGCCTCGGCCCATGCCTGCTCTGAGGTCTCACGTGCGATGACGTGCAGTCGAATGCCGTAGTCGAGTTCACGGCCAGCGGTCTTCGCGAGCCCACGTATCCAATCGAGTTTTTCGGCGACCTGCGTAGGAGGTTCGCCCCAGGTGAGATAGGTGTCGGCGAACCCTGCCGCCACGGTGCCCGCTGCGGGCGAACTGCCGCCGAAGAATATCGGCGGCGTCGGATCGGGAATGCGGGCGGCCTGCGCGCCTTCAACCCGTAGGTGTTTCCCGGTGTAGTTGACCGGGCCGTTGTCGGCCCACAACTGGCGAAGAATATCGAGGAATTCGCCGCAGCGTTCATAGCGTCCGTCTTTGGTGAGAAAGTCGCCGAATGCCCGTTGCTCATGCGACTCACCCCCGGTGACGACGTTGAGTAGTAGTCGGCCGTTGGACTGCCACTGGAAAGTCGCGGCCATCTGCGCTGCCAGCAGTGGGCTCATCAGCCCCGGACGCAGGGCAACGAGGAATTTCAGCGTCTCGGTGGTTTCCACCAGCATCGCGGTGGTCAGCCACGCGTCCTCGCACCAGAGTCCGGTTGGGGTAAGTACTGCCTCGAACCCGTTGACTTCGGCGGCGCCCGCGAGCTGGTTCAGGTAGCGCAGGTCGGCGGGCCGATCGCCCGACATCGAACTGCCATGACCACCGGCGATCAGATTGCGAGAATCGCCATAGGTGGGCAGGAACCAATGGAAATGCGCGGACACACGAAATCCTTTCAGATGGCGGCAGGGATCCTTCGAGTCAACGCCACCGTCGAGTGAAACTGTGCGTTGAAATCTTCGTGGGCCAAAGGTGGGCAGTGTGTCCTGGGCGATCTATATTCGCCGGTACACGCTCCTGATATCTGGGGCGGGTGCGATCATATGACTACTGTGTGCTGTCCCACAGTGGTCAGATGTTGCATCCCTTGTCGGCACGCTGCTAGCTTTGCGACTATGTCGAGTCAGCAGCACTACATCCCGGAGGTCACCTATATGACCACCGCTTTGGGGTGCCGTCTGCCGCTGGCTCGTGTTCTCTGTTGTTGTCGAATGCGCTGAAACGACCCGACCTGCCTGTTTAGGCTTCTCTCGTTTTCTCGCTCCATCGGTCTCGACCTTCAAGACTTCCGGTCGATCTTCCGACGATGCCGGGCATTCACACCTTCTTGAGGACAACATCATGACCACCGCACTTGACCACCGCAGCGACATCCGACCTGCTCGATCCACCGCCGGAGCCGTTGTCACTCGCCCCGCTCCGCCGCGCAGTGCCCGGACCTCCCGCCCGCTTGCCTACGGTTCACGTCCGCTCGCGGTCGACCCGCGGCTCACCGCCGGATTCGCCGGCGGGCGATCGGGTACTCAGCAAGGAAAGTCCAGAATTCATATCGCAACGCCGCAACTGGAACTGTCGTCGAAGCCGGCGGCAGTAGTGCTGCGCACCGCGCGGCTGTCGGGGCCGATCTTCCGTGACGCAGCCGCCGAACAGACCGACCTGTCGATTTCGACGGTCAACCGGCAGGTCGGCGCACTGCTTCGCGCGGGGTTGATTCGTGAACGTGCCGACCTCGCGCCTGCCGGTGCGATCGGTCGTCCGCGATTGCCATTTGAGCTGAACGTCGCCGACTACCTGACGGTCGGCATTCACATCGGATTCAAGGTCACCTCCATCACCACCCACGACCTGCTGCACCGCGTCGTCGGAGCCATCCAGATCCCGACGCCGGAAGGCGCTCCGGAAGAAGTGCTGGCGGCGATCGGCGTATCGGCTCGACGGTTCGCCTCACGCTGGACCGGTAAACGCGCACTCTGGACCGGCGTGGCGATCGGTGGCCGGGTCCGCGACGGCGGCTTCGTCGATCACCCTCGGTTGGGTTGGGAGAAGGCGCCGGTCGGTCGGATCATCGCTGAGAGTGTTGGTCTGCCGGTGTCGGTCGCCTCGCATGTGGAGGCAATGGCCGCCGCGGAACTGCTCGTCAACCCGGACAACAGCTCTGCGAGTTTCCTCTACTTCTACGCACGCGAGATGGTCGGCGTCGCGTTCAGCGTCGACGGTTCGGTGCACACACCGTCGTCGGGTCCGCCGGTCATCGGTCATTTCCCCACCGGTACAACGGAATTGCTCGATCCCAATCGCACCGGACAGCTGGAACCGACGGCCAGTGATACCGGCGTGGTTGATGCCGCGCGTGCTGCCGGACTCACCGTCGAAGGTATTGACGCTGTTCACGAACTTGCCCGCAATGGCGATGACATCGCCCGCAAGATCCTCGATGAGCGGGCACTAGTGCTCGGGCGGGCGGTCGCACTGATCGCCGATATCTTCAATCCGGACCACATCATCCTGGGTGGGCAGGCGTTCACCGATGCGCCGCTGACATTGCCGACCGTTGCCAAGGCAGTCCGAGAGACCACCGTCGCGGCGAAACGTGATGTGCGGGTGTCGCATTCGGGCGTCACGGTGCAGCAGCAAGCCGCCGGCGCGGTGTCGCTCGACGCCATCTACTCCGATCCGCTGGAGGCGATCGCGCTAACCGCGTAGCACCGCGCACTCGGCCCGGCCGCTCGCAAACCCCACACAAAGCGACAACCCCGACGCAATAATTGCGTCGGGGTTGTCGCTTTGTGTGGGGTTTGCGGGTGGGGCTAGTCGGCGGTCCGCTTCGCATAAGCGCGCAACGCGAACGGTGCGAAGATCAGCGTCAGGCCGACCGACCAGATCAGAGTAGTCAGCTCCGGATGCTGTAGCGGCAAAGCTGCGCTCGCCGGTGCGTCCGGCCCGTTACCCCACAGCACGCGCATCGCCTGCACGAGTGACGAAATCGGGTTCCACTCGGCGATGGTGCGCAACCACGTCGGCATCGGATCGGTTGGCACAAAAGCGTTGGACAGGAAGGTCAACGGGAACAATGACGTGAACATGAATCCGTTGACTGCCTCGACCGATTGCAGCCACGAGCCGACCAGGATGCCGAACCAGATCATCGCGAAACCGAACAATAGGACCAGGGCGAAGGCGAGAACCGCCTCACCGAAGCCATTGCGGATACGCCAGCCGATCGCCAGACCGGTTATCGCCATCACCACAATGCCGATCGACGAGTGCAGCAGACTGGCGATCGCGCGACCGATCAGCACTGACGACCGGCTGATGGGCAGTGACCGGAACCGGTCGATGATGCCCTTCTCCAGGTCGCCGGTGATGCCGGTCGAGACGATGAACGCGGTGAACACGATGGTCTGGCCCATGATGCCGGGCAACAGGAACTCTTTGTAGCTCGCGCCGCCGGCCACCTGGATCGACGCGCCGAAGACGTATGCGAACAGCAGCACGAACATCACCGGTTGGATGGTGACGTCGGAGAGCATCTCCGGCATGCGCTTGGTGTGGATCAGGTTGCGCCACACCATAATCCATGACTGCTGCCATAGATTTGTCTGATGAGTCGCGACCTTCTCCGAAGACGGTGCCACGGTGGTCATTTGGCGGACTCCTTAGGGGTCGATTCGGCAGTCGCCGCCGCGGGGTTCTCCGCGTCTTCGGTGCGATGCCCGGTGAGGGAGAGGAATACGTCGTCAAGGCTGGGACGGGCCAGGCCTAAATCGTCGATGGCGATGCCACTTTCGTCGAACCAGCCGATGACTCGGGTGAGATCGGCGAGGCCGTCCGCCGGCGCGGTGAGCTTGCGGGCTCCCCGGTCGATGAAGACTTCACCCCCGGTCTTCGCCAGGAGTGCGGCGGCGGCGGGAATATCGTCGGCGGCCGAGACGGTCAACACCAGGCTGGCTGCGCCGGCCTGCTCTTTGAGCTGAAGCGGCGTGCCCTGGGCGATGATCTTGCCCTTGTCGATGACGACGATATTGTCGGCGAGTTGGTCGGCCTCTTCGAGGTATTGAGTTGTCAGCAACAAAGTGGTGCCATCGGATACCAAGTTGCGCAGGACATCCCACAATTCAGATCGGCTGCGGGGATCGAGTCCGGTTGTCGGCTCGTCGAGGAACAGAACCGGTGGCGATGCGAGCAGACTTACCGCGAGGTCGAGGCGGCGTCGCATGCCGCCGGAGTAAGACTTGACCTGTTTGTCGCCGGCCTCGGTCAGCGAGAACTGCTCGAGAAGTTCTTCACCTCGCCGCGCCAGGGCCTTTCGGTTGATGCCATACAGGCCGCCGATCATCTTGATGTTCTCACGGCCGGTCAGGATCTCGTCAACCGTCGCGGCCTGGCCGGTGAGGCCCATACTGCGGCGAACCAGGTCGGGTTGTTCGGTCACGTCATGGCCAGCGATACGAGCGGTGCCGCTGGTCGGCGGCGACAGTGTGGTCATCATCCGGACGGTGGTGGTTTTGCCCGCGCCGTTCGGGCCCAGTAGACCGAGAACACTGCCCTGCGGGACAGTGAAACTGACGTCGTCGACAGCGGTGAAGTCACCGAAACGCTTGACGAGACCGATGGCCTCAATGGCGATATCGGGGGAACTGCCGGCGGTGCCGGCCTCCTTGGTGATCGGGATTGGTGAGCTCATAGGTCCTCACAGTAACGGTCATGTCCGACATCGGGCGAACGGTTTTCGCCCGCGAGAGATAGACCGCGCCCGCCTCAAGAACTCATCGGTCGCCGTCTGAGTCGTTTTGACTCTTCCGGCTTGCCGACAAAGCGCTGGCCCGCAACCTGCGGTAGCCGCGAACACTCAGCGTCGGGATTGATCGGATCCGGAAGCGGTCGTCGTCGGCGATCAGTTCGGCGAGGTTGTCGTCGATCAGAATCTTGCCGGGACGGGCCGACCCGCAGAGCCGGGAGGCGATATTCACCGGCTCGCCGAATACGTCGCCGAGTCGGGGCAGGACCGCGCCTTGCGCCAAACCGATACGGAGTTCGGGAATCGGCGGCTGGTTGCTCAACTCCGATATCGCCAGCGCGGTCAGCGCAGCCTGGGCCGGATCGGTATTGACGAACAGCACACCGTCGCCGAGAGTCTTGACCACCTGTCCCCGGTATGCCGAAACCTCTTCGGAGACACGTGCTTCGAACGCCGTCAGCAGTTCTTCGAGTTCGGTGACGTCGATCCGTCGGGACAGGCTGGTGAAGCCAACCAGATCCGCGAATCCCACGACAACCTCCCAATCGAGGACGTCGGGACTGTAGGCGACGTTGCGCTGTAGAGCCAACAGCAGGTGGCGTCGCCACACGAGCCGTTGAATTTGACTGATCGCCTTGGACATATCGTCGATCGACCACGGCACGTTGGGATCTCGATCGAATTCGAGAAGTTGGTCGGCCTGCCAATCCGCGAGGCGCGACATCGCCTGTCCGATACTGCGTGCCGCGGCGACCTGCCCGCCGGCGGGGAGTTGTTCGGCACCCGCGGCGAAGAGTCGGAATGCATCGACGTCGGCTTGCGTGAAGATCTTCTCTTCCGTGGATTGATGAGCGAAACCGAAAGCGTTCCAGACCTTTTCGGCGAAGTCGACGTCGACGCCGATCTCTGCGATGAGCTCATCGCGGGTATAACAAGGCTCACTGCGCTTAGGCGTGGGGTCGGTCATGGTCTCTACGGTATCGCTGCCTGCGCTACTCGCGCGGTGTCATCGCGAACCCGACCGTTGAAATAGGCGCACCGTCGGCTCGGCCAAACGCGCGGCTAGCGGACCGATGACAGCCATCAGCAGCACGTAAGTGGTTGCCAGCGCGGCCAATTCGGATCCCGAGGCTATCGACGAGACAGTGAGCCCAGCGATGACTATAGAGAATTCGCCGCGCGCGACCAGTGCTGCTCCGGCGCGGGCGCCACCCATCGCGCGGACGCCATTACGTTGTGCCGCCCACCATCCGGTCGCGATCTTGGTCACGGTGGTGACAACGGCCAGCAAAGCCGCCCATCCCAAGACCGGCGGAATACTCGACGGGTCGGTGTTCAGGCCGAAGACGACGAAGAACATCGCGGCGAACAGATCTCGAAGCGGCTCAAGGATCTTCGTGGCATTGTCGGCAGTTGATCCGGAGATGGCGATACCGAGCAGGAATGCTCCGACGGCCGCGGAGACCTGCAGTGCTGCCGCGAAGCCGGCGACCAGAAGCGCCGACCCTAGGAGCGTCAGCAGGAAGACCTCGCGGTCGGAACTGTGGATGACGGCTGAGACCAGTCGACCATGTCGCAACGCAACCCACAGCACCAGAACGACCACCACGACGGCGATCACAAGTGCCTTCACCCCGCCCCAAAAACCGACGCCGGCGAGTAGCGCGGTGAGGATCGGCAAGTAGGCGGCCATAGTCAGATCTTCGAAGACGAGGATGGAAAGCACCGCCGGAGTTTCCCGGTTGCCGAGCCGGCCGAGGTCGGTGAGCAGTTTGGCGGCGATCCCTGACGACGAGATATAGGTGACGCCGGCCATCGCCAAGGCGCCGACCGGGCCCCAGCCGAGTGCCAGGGCAACTATCGCGCCCGGCGTCGCGTTGAGCACGATGTCCATGAGTCCGGCGGGCCATGACCGACGAAGTCCGGACACCAGATCCGACGCCGTGTATTCCAGCCCCAGTAAAAGCAGCAGCAGAATGACGCCGATTTCGCCCGCCATGTGGCCGAACTCGGAGACCTCCCCCAAACCGATGTACCCGCCGGACCCGAAGGCGAGTCCACCGACGAGGTACAGGGGAATGGGGGAGAAGCTGAACTTGGCGGCGACCCGCCCCAGAACTCCAAGGACAAAGAAGACCGCGCCCAGTTCGATCAGGGCGAGGGCGGTATCGGTCATTCCTCAGCCGTTGGTGAGGATCTTGTTCGCGGCGTCGAGTCCCTCCGCGGTGCCGACGACGATCAGTACATCGCCCGCGGTGAATGTGAAACTCGGACCGGGTGACGCTTGAACCTGGCCGGCTCGCATCACCGCGACGATCGAGGTCTTGGTGCGCGTGCGCATCGCGGTCGAGCCCAAGGTACGGCCATCGTAGGGTGACCCCGGCAGGATCGGCATCTGCTTGGTGTTTACGCCCGGAATGTCGCGATGCTCGTCCTGCAATTGAGCCACGAGTTGCGGGGCGCCGAGCAGGTTGCCGAGTACAGCGGACTCTTCGTGGGACAACAGCACCTGGTCTCGGCAGGCGTCGGGATCGCCTTCTTCAGACACGATGAGGTCGATCATTCCGTCGCGCCGGGTGATCACTCCGATACGACGGCCAGAGGACACCTCGAAATCCTTACGGACTCCGATACCGGGTAGTGGGGTCACCTCGACATTCACAGCCGCCAAGGGTAGTCCCGCCAGGCGGGTCGTGGGGTGCAGTTGTGAAGTTGGGAGACAATGGTCGCGGCGGGTGTTGCTATACGTCGAGGACGCCCTTCATCAGATACGCCATCTGGGATGGGAATTCGGATCGCTCGGTTCCCCGGCGCAATCGAACAGCGTCGTTCACGATCGACAGCGACGCGTGGACCGCGATACCGGCGGCGGAGTCATCGACACCAGAGTGCACCGAGGTGAACAGATTGATCCAGCGGGCGACGTACCGTCGCTGGATGTCGACGAGTTCGCGGGCCGCACTATTGTTGGCCAGCGCAGGTGCGTTGTTGAACGACACCGACAGATCCGGACCGGACGTGAGCATGGTGACATACGAATCAACAAGCAGGCTAAGAGTATTCGCGTCGCTGCCGCCGGCGGCGTAGGCCGCGACCACACCGGCCTCCAGCCGCGCCGCGCTGCGATGCCCGATGGCGATGAGGATCGCGGCCTTCGACGGGAAGTGCCGGTACACACTAGGTCCGGTGATCCCGACGGCGGCACCGATCTCGTCGACGCCGACCGGCCCGAAGCCGCGATCGGCGAACAATTGTGCTGCGGCGTCGAGGATTTCGGTTCGCCGGTCGTCATCGGGCAATCCGACGTGCGGCGGCACTCCCAACGGTCCGGCATTCGACGGAGTAAGTGCCACAAGGCGATCGGCGGCGGCGATCAATTCGCGAACCGCCTGCGGCGCCGACAGCTTCGTTCGGTGCGATGACAGGCTGCCCGCAACGGACAGTAGTGACCAGACCAGCTGGCGCTGTTCCCAGTCGGCCAATTCGCGTCGGTCGAAAAGTACTGCCGCCCACTGGCGTAACACCTCGCGAGTCCGCAATGCCACTTCGCGATTCTGTTCGCCGGTGAGATAGGTGCCCGTCCAGCGCCACAGCGATGCGACATCGCGACGGCGGGCGACCGCGCCGCAGAGCGCGGTGAGGAATTCGTGCGGGTCGCCGTTGGCCGAGGTGATCGCGGCGTCAGTGCAGATTTGCAGGTCGCCGACGCCGGTCAGCACCGCTTGGTAGAGCAACGTCTGCTTGTCGTCGAAATGACGATAAAGCGACGGAGCGGTGACACCGGCCGCACGGGCGATGTCGGCCATGGACACTTGCGGGTAACCACGGCGAAGGAACAGCTGAGCCGAAAGATCGATCAGCTGTCGTTTACGGTTGGCCGGACGTCGGGTCCCGGACTGCTTCGAGGACGGCATTGTGAACAGACCATAGCGCATCATTCGGCAATCGCAGAAGTATTTGACCACTGGGTATAGCCAAATAAGTTAAGACGCGTTAGCCTATGTGGGAAACCATTCCCTGGTTCATGTGAAAGGAACACTTCCGTGCCTGATCAAGCATTCATCTACGAGGCGATCCGTACGCCTCGTGGCAAGCAGCGCGGTGGTTCGCTGCACAGTGTCAAGCCTGTCGATCTCGTTTCCGGGCTGATTAACGAGGTTCTGGCCCGCCACGGCGGCCTCGATCCCGCCGACGTCAACGACGTCGTGCTCGGCGTCGTCTCGCCGGTCGGCGAGCAGGGTGCGGTCATCGCACGTACCGCCGCGCTGGTCTCCGGCCTCGGCCAGAGCGTGCCCGGCACCCAGGTCAACCGCTTCTGTGCGTCGGGTCTGGAAGCCACCAACCTGGCGGCCGCCAAGGTCGCGTCCGGCTTCGACGACCTCGTCATCGCCGGTGGCGTCGAGTCGATGTCGCGTGTCCCGATGGGCTCCGACGGCGGCGCGCTCTTCATGGACCCCGCCACCGCGTACGACAACTACATCACCCCGCAGGGTATCGGCGCCGACACCATCGCGACTATCGAAGGCTTCTCCCGCGAAGATGTCGACGGATTTGCCGTCGAGTCGCAGAATCGTGCGGAAAAGGCTTGGACCGCAGGATATTTCGCCAAGTCGGTCGTCCCGGTCAAGGATATCAACGGTGTGACCATCCTCGAGGTCGACGAGCACCGGCGCCCTGGCACCACCGTCGAGCAGTTGGGCAAGCTCAAGCCGGCATTCCAGGCTCTTGCCGACATGGCAGGTTTCGACGACGTCATCATGCAGAAGTACCCCTCGGTGGAGAAGGTCAACCACGTCCACACCGGCGGTAACAGCTCGGGCATTGTCGACGGTTCCGCCGTCGTGCTGATCGGTAGCGAAGAAGCCGGCAAGCGCAATGGTCTGACCGCGCGCGGTCGCATCGTGTCCTTCGCCGAGGTCGGCTCCGAGCCCTCGATCATGCTCACCGGCCCGACCCCGGCCACCGAGCTGGCGCTGAAGAAGGCCGGACTCACCGTCGAGGACATCGATGTCTTCGAGCTCAACGAGGCCTTCGCATCGGTCGTCATGAAGTGGATGAAAGACCTGCACATCCCGCACGAGAAGGTCAACGTCAATGGTGGCGCCATCGCCATGGGACACCCGCTGGGTGCGACCGGCGCGATGATCCTGGGCACCTGCCTCGACGAGCTCGAGCGCACCGGCGGCCGCTACGGCCTGGTCACCCTCTGTATCGGCGGCGGCATGGGCGTCGCGACCGTCATCGAACGCCTCTGAGCCTCCACACTAAAAGGATTTTGAAATAACATGAGTGACAACATGATTGCGTGGGAGAAGGACGCGGACGGCGTCGTAATCCTCACCATGGACGACCCCAACCAGGGCGCCAACACGATGAACGACCTCTACCAGTCGTCGATGGCAGCGACCGTCGACCGCCTGGAAGCGGAGAAGGACGACATCACCGGTGTCGTACTCACCTCGGCGAAGAAGACTTTCTTCGCCGGCGGCGACCTCAAGGACATGACCGCCGAGCGGACCCAGACCAAAGAAGAGATCGCCACCGAGATCACCAAGCGCACCAACGGCATGAAGGCCGTGCTGCGTCGCCTGGAGACCCTCGGCAAGCCGGTCGTCGCGGCCATCAACGGTGCGGCACTCGGCGGCGGTCTGGAGATCGCACTGCACACCCACTATCGCGTCGCCGCCGACGTCAAGGGCAACGTCGTCGGCTTGCCCGAGGTCACCCTCGGCCTGCTTCCCGGCGGCGGTGGCGTGGTCCGCACCGTGCGACTGCTCGGTTTCCAGAGCGCGCTTATGGGCGTGCTCCTGCAGGGCCCGCGCCTCAAGCCGGGCAAGGCCAAGGAAATCGGTCTGGTCAACGAGGTCGTCGGCACCGTCGAAGAATTGATCCCCGCCGCCAAGGCCTGGATCAAGGAGAACCCCGAGGCTCAGCAGCCGTGGGATGTCAAGGGCTACAAGCTGCCCGGTGGCGCTCCGACTAACCCGGCCGTCGCGGCCAACCTGCCGGCATTCCCCGCCCTGCTGCGTAAGCAGATCAAGGGTGCCAACATGCCTGCCCCGCGCGCGATCCTCGCCGCGGCCATCGAAGGCGCGTACGTCGACGTCGACACCGCCGACATCATCGAGACCCGCTACTTCGTCTCGCTGGTCACCGGCCAGGTCGCCCAGAACATGATCAAGGCGTTCTTCTTCGACCTGCAGCACATCAACGGCGGCGGCTCGCGTCCCGAAGGCTACGACAAGTACACCGCCAAGAAGGTCGGCGTTATCGGCGCCGGCATGATGGGCGCCGCTATCGCATATGTTTCGGCCAAGGCTGGCATTGAGGTCGTCCTCAAGGACATTGACATCGACGCGGCCAACCGTGGCAAGAACTACTCCGTCAAGCTGGAGGAGAAGGCTCTCTCGCGCGGCAAGACCACGCAGGAGAAGAGCGACGCTCTGCTCGCTCGTATCCACCCGACTGTCGATGCGGCCGATTTCAAGGGTGTCGACTTCGTGATCGAGGCCGCGTTCGAGTCGGTTGAGGTGAAGGCCAAGGTCTTCGCCGAGATCGAGGACATCGTCGAGCCCGACGCAGTACTCGGCTCCAACACCTCGACGCTGCCGATCACGATCCTGGCAGAGAACGTCAAGCGTGGCGAAGACTTCATCGGTATCCACTTCTTCTCACCCGTCGACAAGATGCCGTTGGTGGAAATCATCAAGGGCGCCAAGACCTCTGACGCCGTGCTGGCCAAGGTCATCGACTACACCCTGCAGATCCGCAAGACCCCGATCGTCGTCAACGACAGCCGCGGGTTCTTCACCAGCCGTGTCATCGGCACCTTCGTCAACGAGGCCGTCGCGGCCGTCGGTGAAGGTATCGAGCCTGCCTTCATCGAGCATGCGGGCACCCAGGCCGGTTACCCGGCCGCACCGCTGCAGCTGATGGACGAGCTGACCCTGACCCTGCCGCAGAAGATCCGCAAGGAGACCGAGGCAGCGATCCGCGCGGCCGGCCAGGAGCCGGTGCAGCACGGTTCGTACGCCGTCATCGACTGGTTGGTCGAAGAAGGCCGCACCGCCAAGAAAGACGGCAAGGGCTTCTACGACTACGACGAGAGCGGCAAGCGGGGTCTGCTCTGGCCTGGTCTGCGTGAGCACTTCAAGTCCGGTTCGGTGGAAATCCCGCTGGAGGACATGAAGGAGCGCATGCTCTTCGCCGAGGCGCTGGAGACCGTGAAGTGCTTCGACGAGGGCGTTCTGACGTCCATCGAAGACGCCAACATCGGGTCGATCTTCGGTATCGGTTTCCCGGCCTGGACCGGCGGCGTCGCGCAGTACGTGAACCAGTATGAAGGCGGCCTGCAAGGCTTCGTCGACCGTGCTCGCGACCTCGCGTCGAAGTACGGCTCGCACTTCGAGCCGCCGCAGTCGTTGGTCGATCTTGCCGCCAAGGGCGGAAAGCTCACTAACGAAACCATCGGGAAGTAACTTCCCGACCTGAACCAAAGCCCCGGTGCGGATGAGAATCCCGCACCGGGGCTTTGATCACTTCCGGGGGCGCCAGTTCTTCTGTACGTCACATTTGGGAATCTCGTCGTCACATGTGTGAAATGGTCCGCATACACGGCGCCCATATGGTTCGAGACGATTTCCGAATTCGTCTTCAGGAGCACCCATGAGCGGCAGTATGTCCCGACGTCAGGCCATCGAAGCAGTCACGACCTACCGGGTCGAGACCGATGGTTTTCCCGAACCGTTGGCAGATACCTTCGGCCGCAACGTGTTCAGCCTGTCGGTGATGAAGAAGCGGTTGCCCAAACACGTCTTCAAGGCGGTCGCGGCCACAATCGACACCGGCGCGCAAATGGATGTGGCGCTCGCCGACTATGTCGCGGTCGCGATGAAGGACTGGGCGCTGGAGATGGGCGCGACGCATTACGCGCACGTCTTCTACCCGCTGACCGGCTTGACCGCGGAGAAGCACGACTCTTTTCTGGAGCCCGACTCCAGCGGCGCCTCACTCGCCGAATTCGCTGGTAAGACCCTGTTGCAGGGCGAGCCGGACGCGTCGAGTTTCCCCAACGGCGGTCTGCGCGGGACCTTCGAAGCGCGCGGTTACACCGGTTGGGATGTCACCAGCCCGGCATACATCATGGAGAATCCCAACGGAAATACGCTCTGTATCCCGACCGTCTTCATTTCGTGGACGGGTGAGGCGCTGGATAAGAAGACGCCGCTACTTCGCAGCCAACAGGCGATGAGCAAGCAGGCGATGCGACTGCTGAAGCTATTCGACCACGCCGACGTCGACACCGTGGTGTCCTACGCGGGCGCCGAACAGGAGTATTTCCTGATCGACGAACACTTCTTCTACGCACGCCCGGATTTGATGACTTCCAGCCGCACGCTGTTCGGGGCGAAGCCGTCGAAGGGGCAGGAATTCGACGACCACTACTTCGGTGCTATCCCGGATCGCGTGCTGGCGTTCATGATTGAGCTCGACCGTGAACTTTTCAAGCAGGGCATACCGTCGAAGACACGGCATAACGAGGTGGCGCCAGGACAGTTCGAGCTGGCGCCGGTATTCGAGCGGTCGGTGCTCGCGCACGACCACCAGCAGTTGATGATGACGACGATGAAGAAGGTCGCCGAGAAATACGGCATGAAATGTCTGCTCCACGAAAAGCCATTCGCCGGCGTCAATGGATCGGGTAAACACGTCAACTTCTCCCTCGGCAACGGCAACCAGGGCAACTTGCTCAACCCCGGTGACACCCCGCACGAGAATATGCAGTTCCTGACCTTCTGCGGAGCGATCATTCGCGCGGTACATCTCTACGGTGGATTGTTGCGCGCGGCGGTCGCATCTGCGTCGAATGACCACCGCCTCGGTGCGAATGAGGCTCCGCCAGCGATTATTTCGATCTTCCTCGGTGATCAACTGATGGACGTCTTCGATCAGATCGCAAAGGGTGGAGCGACCGGCTCGAAGGCAGCAGGCGTCATCGAACTGGGCGTCGACACCTTGCCGCCGTTGAAGGCCGATCCCGGCGACCGGAACCGCACCAGTCCATTTGCCTTCACCGGCAACAGGTTTGAGTACCGGGCACCCGGCTCCAATCAGTCGATCTCCGATCCGATGGTCGCGATCAACACGATCCTCGCCGATTCGCTCGAGTTCATCTCGACTGCCGTCGACAAGCAACTGGCCGATGGTGTTGAGCTCGCCGACGCGGTTCAGCAGGTGTTGATGGGAATCATCAACGAACACGGTGCGGTCATCTTCAATGGCAACGGCTACTCCGATGAATGGCAGGAGGAGGCGGCCGCGCGTGGTCTCAAGAATCTGCGCACCACGGTCGACGCGGTCACCGAACTCACCTCGCCCGAGGTTGTCGAGATATTCGAACGGTATGGGGTGTTGTCGGCCCGGGAGCTCAAGGCACGTGAGGACGTCATCTTTGAGTACTACTCGTTGACGCTGCTGGTCGAGGCGAAGGAGACCGCCGAGATCGCCAAGACGATGATCTTGCCCGCGGCAATCCGCTATCAGGGCGAGTTGGCTTCTACCGCAGCATCTTTGAAGGCCGCCGATATCATCGTCGAGACGCCGGTGCTGCTGGAGATCACCGGACTTATCACCGAGATGCATGCCGCGATTGGCAAACTCGACGCGGGAATCGCAGGCTTGCACGGCGAGAGCGAATACGAGGAATCAAAGTACGCGCTCGATGTGCTCGTTCCGGCGATGACCGCCGTGCGAGAGGTCGCCGACAAACTGGAGGCGATCGTCGCCGACGATCTGTGGCCGTTGCCGACCTACAACGAGATGCTGACGATTCTCTGATCGAAACAGTTCCCGCGGCGGGAGCAGATGGCGATACGGCGTCTGCTCGCGCTACGGGGACAGTTCCAGGAGTGTGCGGCCGGCGTCGGTGAGGCGAAACGGGAGGGGGCGTAGCGAGATCGGCAGCGTTGCTGACTCTATTTGATCCAGAATTGTGATCGCACCAAATAGCACCGCATCTGAAGCGCTCTATTTGATCCAGCCGCCGATTCGTAGCAACTACGTGCCCCGTCAGCTGCGCGCCAGTATCTTGCCGGCGGCCCGGCCAAGGGATGTCATGAGTCGGTCTCGGGGGAACTTCTCAGGCAAGGACAGCAGGAGCCGGCCTGATTCGACGATCATCGACAGCAGTAGGTGCGCGAGCACTTCGACGTCCGCATCTGGTGACAATTCCTCGCCGCCTATGCGATCAACGAGTAGTGCCGCTAGGTGGTCGGCGGCGATCTCGCGCCCATACTCGAGGCGCTTTCGAAACTCAGGTGTCGTGCTGTCAGCCAAAACCAGGGCGGCACGCCACAATTCGGGTGATTCTTCGAAAGTTCGGAGTAGGTTCGCGGTCAGCTGCCTGATCAGGTCTTCGATGGGCAGACTCGCGGGTTCAGGTGGAAGGGCCGCGAGAAACTGTTCGTTCGCTCGGTGCTCTTCGCGAGCCAGAGATGCACGCAACAACGCGTACGTGTCGTCGAAATGCTTGTAGACAACCGGTCGCGTGACATCGGCTTCTTTGGCGACCGAGTCAATCGATACCTTCCCGACGCCACGAGCTGAAATGACCCGCAGGGTTGCGTCGAGCAGTTGCTCACGGCGTTGTTCCGGAGCCATTCGCGGGGCGTAGGGCCGTCGCTTCGCTGCGGTGTCTGTCATCACAGGTTTTCCGCTCTGCGTTGACATCTCAATCTCACTCGAGCAATAGTACACGCACTGTAGCTACACTCAGTGTAACTAATGCCGAGAAGGAGAGTTAGACGGTGGAGATCGATGATCGGCGCGACCGTGTCTGCCTGATCGGCGCTGGATATGCGGGCAACGGTCTGGCCTGCGCGCTCAAGAGGGCCGGTATCGCGTATGACCATCTGGAGGCGACCGATCGAATAGGCGGCAACTGGGCGCATGGCGTATACGATTCGACGCATCTGATTAGCTCCAAACGGTCGACGCAGTACCCCGAGTTCCCGATGCCGGACGACTACCCGACCTTTCCCAGTCGACTGCAGATGCTCACCTATCTGGAGTCCTACGTTTCCCACTTCGGTCTGGCCGCGAATATCGAGTTCAACGCTGAAGTAGCGGATATGCGGCCGGTGGACGCGAATGGCTCCGATGGCTGGCTCGTTGAACTCGCGTCGGGTGAGACCCGTCGCTACCGAGCCGTGGCGATCGCCAATGGTCACTATTGGCAGCGCAATATCCCGACGTACCCCGGCGACTTCACCGGAAAGCAACTGCACTCCAAGGAATACAAACGGTCCGACGACTTCGGTGAGGGCGACCGGGTACTCGTCGTCGGCGCCGGGAACTCGGCGAGCGACATCGCCGTGGAAGCTTCAGCGACCTACGGCATTGCGGACCTCTCGATGCGCCGTGGCTACTGGTTCATCCCTAAGACAATCTTCGGCATCCCGGCCTCAGAATACGACCGGGTGTGGTGGCCGATGCCATTGCAGCGGGCGGTATTCAAACAACTTCTTCGGCTGAGCTACGGCGACTACCGCAGATATGGTCTAACACGCCCGGACCACAAACTCTTCACTCGGGACGTGACTGTCAACAGCTCCCTCATGTACGCCCTGCAGCACGGAAGAGTACGCCCACGGCCGGAGATCGACCGGTTCGACGGCAAGCGAGTGCATTTCACCGATGGCTCGTCGGCCGAATACGACACCGTGGTCTGGGCGACGGGATTCAAGACCAGATTTCCGATGCTCGATGAGTCGATGTTTGTGTGGTACGGCGGAAATCCGATGTTGGTTGAGCATGTGCTGGTTCCGCGCTACGCCAACATCTATCTATGGGGGCTGGTAGCGCCTCGCTCCGGCGCGGGCCGGATCATCTCGGAAGGTTCGGCATTTCTCGCCGAAGCCATTGTCGCCCAAGACTATTTCGATGAACCGTTGTCGGACATCGTCGCGCGATGGATCAAGGCGCGTTCGTCGATGCTCGCCGGTTCGGCGGAAATCCTCAGCCGTATCAAGATTCTTCGTCGAGCCCTACGACTACTCATCGTGCGCACCATCCTGAAGCCCCAAGTCGCTTCTGTACTACCAGTTAAGGAGTCCATGCCGCTATGAGCCTGCCAGCTGCGACCGCAGAATCACGCGTCGTCATTACCGGCGCGTCGAGCGGAATCGGTGCCGCACTTGGCGAATCGTTCGCAAGACGCGGCTATTCGTTGATCCTTATCGCGCGCCGCGAAGACCGCCTGACCGAGTTAGCGGATCGGCTGCGTAGCCGGTACCTCGTTGATGTAGATGTGATCGCATGCGATCTCGCCGATGCCGCGGCCCGCGAGGAGCTCCTCGATCAGCTGAAAGTGAGGGAGACCAGCATCATCTGCCTGAATGCGGGATTCGCCACCTATGGGCGGATCGCCGAACTGGACGCCGCGCGCGAGCGTGAGCAGGTGGCGCTCAATGTCGTTGCGGTGCATGACTTTGTCGTCGGACTCTTGCCCAAAATGATCTTTCGTGGTTCCGGCGCCATCCTCATCACCGGATCCACAGCGGGGAACCAACCGAGTCCGAATAATTCGACCTACGCCGCTTCGAAGGCGTTTGCCAATACCCTGGCAGAGTCGCTGCACGCGGAACTCGCTGGCACCGGAGTGAGTTGTACGCTGCTCGCCCCCGGGCCCGTACGCACCGAGTTCGGTCAGGTAGCCGACCTGGGCGCGATTGAAGAGCATCTGCCTGACTTCGCCTGGGTCAGCGCGGAACAGGCCGCCGAGGCAGCGCTTCGTGGACTCGCGGCCGGTCGTCGTCGGATTGTGCCGGGAGTGATCGCCAAGGTGCAGGACGTCGGTGGAAGGCTCACGCCGCGCTCGATTCTCAGTCCGATCCTGCGAAGAGTGTATGGAGACATGCGATGACCGACGACTATGGGTTTCGCGGTAGCATCCGCCAGGCGCTGCGTCTGGCGCCGCCGCGCGGCCTGCTTTACCGTGATGCGCACTATTTCACCGCTACTGTTGAAGTCGATATCGCGAAGATGCGGCGTTGGCTGCCGCCGGGTATTCGTCCAGTCACGCCTGGTCGTGCTGAGGTATTCACCGCCTGGTTTCCGGACTGTACATACGGCTCCGTCTATCACGAAGCGGGAATCTTCTTCCATATCAAGACGATTCGCGGCACCGGGATTCATTGCCCGTGGATGATCCTGGACGATGACGTAGCTCTGATTCTCGGACGGGAACTGCTCGGCTATCCGAAGAAGTTGGGTCAGATCGACTGGGATAATGACGGTCATAAGATCTCCGCCAATGCATCCCGGCGTGGCGAACAGCTGATCTCTATGAAAGGTATTCTCGGAGAGCAGGTTTCCGATGCGCCGCCCATTCTAGGTCGGCCACATCGCAATGTGACCGGAACGCTCGGTTTCGCACTGCCCCGGGTTATCGGCTTCACACCTGGTGAGCATCCGATCGAGACTCGGCGAGTCGACCTCGATGATTTCACTCTCGGCGGATCGGAGCGAGACCCCATTCACCTGATGGGTGTTGGCGATGTGATTGATGCACGACTGCATCGCGTCAACCTCTCGGCGGGTACTCCGCCAGTCCCGATCCGCCCCCTCACACCGCTATTCTCCCTCACCCGCCTGCGACCGAGAGTACTCTGAGATGACTGAATCCATTCTTACTCAACCTTTTACGCTTCCTTGCGGGCAGGCTCTCCCGAATCGAATCGCGAAGGCGGCAATGAGTGAGCAACTCGCCAAGCGCGACGGAACTGCCTCCGACAGGCTCCGAAATCTCTATGCCGTGTGGGCGAGAGGGGGAGCGGGCCTGTTGCTCTCGGGCAACATCATGATCGACCGAGACGCGTTGACTGAACCTGGCAACGTGATTCTCGATGACGCACGAGGTCTGGACTCGATACGCGCCTGGACCGGTGCGACGAAAGACATCGACACCTTGATCTGGGCCCAGATCAACCATCCGGGCAAGGTCGCCGTGTCGCCCTTCAACCGTCGTCCGGTCGCGCCATCGGCTCGACGAAGCTCAGTTCCCGGCTACAGCATTCGGAAGCCTCGTGAACTCAGCCACGCCGATATCGAACTTCTGGTCGGCAAGTTCGCCCGAACCGCGCAGCTCGCGATGGCCGGCGGCTTCGATGGCGTCCAAATTCATGCCGCACACGGCTATCTGCTCTCTCAGTTCCTTTCGCCGCTGGCCAATCTTCGCGCCGACGAATGGGGACGCACGGAGGAAGGGCGTATGAAATTCCTCCTCGACACCGTTGCGGCCGTTCGCGAAACAGTCGGCGCTCGGGTACCGGTGTCGGTCAAACTGAACTCGAAGGACTTCGTCCACGGCGGGTTCAGCGACGAACAGGCCCGCAATGTCGCGCTAGCCCTCGCCGATGCCGGAGTGGATCTCCTTGAGATCAGTGGTGGCGGCTACGAGGAGCCGGCGATGACTGGCGTCGCCGCCGGTCAATCCGTCACTGGCGAAGGCTATTTCGTCGACTTCGCCCGGAAGGTTCGTGAAGAGTCCACCATTCCGCTGATGCTCACCGGCGGATTGAGGTCGGCCCAGGCGATGGACTCACTTGTCGGCAGTGGCTTGGTCGACTTAGTCGGGATCGGCCGACCCCTCACCTTCGCTCCGACGTATCCACAGTCGATCATGGCCGGAAGGACTCCCGAGTTGCCGAAGTCGGCACCCCGCACCGGCTACCGTCCAGCCGATGGATATCTCGAATTGGCTTGGCATAACAACCAATTGCACCGGATCGCGGCTGGCCTAACGCCGCAACGCCGGCCGGGTGTGCACACGATCGGCCGCGCCCTCGGCCGTATTACCGTCGCCGCGGCAAAACAGGCGAAGATCCCGCGTTGAGTCCACGCCAATGTGTGCACACCTGGCTTGATGAAACCCGGTCGCCGGCCATCAGATCACTCCTAGGCCGCGAAGACTGCGAGCGTAGTTCTCGATGATCGGCGGCGTGATGTGTGGGATGTCGGAGGATTCGCCGACACTCGCTGCCCGGATCGCTTCCCGGAACTTATCTGCGGGAGCCATACCTCCGTTATGAGGTGTCATTGGCTGTACATAGTTGTGCAGCAAGGGAATCAACGAGCCGCGGCGCTGCTTCTCCGGTAGGTCGGCCAGGGCTGCGCCGAATCGCCGGTACCAGTCGTCGTAATTGTCCACCAGTGTGATCTGCTCACCGCTGTCGATCAGCCACCGGATGTACTGGTCGAATCCGACGCCGTCGGAATGCGGGTTCATCGCATTGAAAGTTCGTGTTCCGCTGCTAGCCCATAAGGTGTTGATCGCTTCGGCGAGGAAGTCGACTGGTAGAGCGTCGAAGTGGGCCTCTTGTACCGCCCCGTCGGCTGCCAGTTCGTAGAACGAACGAGGTGCCAGACCCGTCGCCAACACACTCATCAGCAAGCGAGTGAACATGTCCGGCAAGTTCAGCTGCCCGATGATGTGATCATCTGCGACGATCATGTCACATCGAAAGACATTGACCGGCAACCTGAATCGCTCATGAGCGTCAGCGAGCAGCACTTCACCGGCCCACTTGCTATTGCCATATCCGTTTGCGTAGGCATCGTTGATCTCGCGCACCGGGCTCATCTCCCGAACGTCGGGGTCTTCGGCAAACGTTCCCGGCGCGATCTGATCGCCGACGCCGACAGTCGAGATGTATACATACGGTTTGCGCGTGCTGGTCAACGCGAGCCGAATCAGTTCGGCGGTACCGGATACGTTGGGCCCGAATAGTTCTCGGTACGGCAACACGTGGTTGACCAACGCGGCGGGATCGATGATGAGGTCGACCGATCTCGCCAAGTCGCTCCAGTCGTCGGGGGCGAGGGCGAGCAGATCGGCATCCTTGTCGCCTGCGAGTACTCGCAGATGATCTTTGGCAAGACGCTGATACTCCGGCCATAGATCACTCGCGTCGAAGGCGGCGTCCAAACGTGCGCGGGCGGAGTCATTGTCTGAGCCGCGGACAAGGCAGATGACCCTGCCGTTGACTTCGGCCATCCGCCGCAACCAGTCGAGCGTCAGGTAGCGTCCGAGGAATCCGGTTGAGCCGGTGATGAATACGGTTCGTACGTCCGGGTTTGCGGATACGATACCGGCCGCGTCGCGCAGAAAGTCCTCGTCCAGGAATTTATCAAGCGTGAGATCGGCTGCGCGTAGGGTGGTTCCGATTCCGTGCACCGATTCGGCTGTGGGGCGAGCTTCGCTGTGGCGGCCATCGATATGTTTCGCAATGTCGGACAGGGTTGATGACGGGCTGGTTAGCACACCGACCGGCACTTCGGCGTCGAAGATGTCACGGAGTTCGTTGCCAACGGTGACCGCAGTGAGTGAATCGCCGCCGAGGTCGGTGAAGCGAGCTGCCGCGCCGACTTCTCCGTCGGCGAGGTCGAGTACCGCGGTGATCACGTCGATGACCGTCGCCAAGGTTGAGCGTTGCGCGGCAACGGACTTGACGTCGCGCAACCGTGTGACACGACTGTCGGCCAACTCGGCGTAGAGCGCCTCGAGCCCAGGTCCGTACCGCTCTTTGAGCTGCGGTCGCGCCAGTTTGCGGATCCCGGTGAGTAGACCGTTCTCGAGGCTGAACGGGGTGCGCTCGATGATCACATCGCGCGGAATCTCCGCAGCCGCCAGGTTATTGCGCTCACCGTTGGAACGCAGGGTGGTGAGTATTTGCCGACGCAGAACGTCGTCGTCGGGATAGCGATCGCGTAGTTCCGGGGTAGGAACGACGACGGCAAGCAAATATGGGCGAGCGCTGTTGCCGTAGACGAACAATTGCTGAATCGGCGGGGTGGTCAGGGTCGCCTCGACGTGGGCGACAGCGACGAATTCACCCTGCGAAAGTTTCATCACGTTATTTCGACGGTCGACGTATTTGATCTGATCGGGTGCGGTCTCGGCGACGATGTCCCCGGTTCGGTAGTAGCCGTCATCATCGAATACTGAGGCCGTGAGGTCGGGGCGGTTGTAGTACCCGGCAAAGATGTGGTCAGTCTTGACGAGCAGTTCGCCACGGGGGTGCGGCTGATCGGTGCTCAGATAGCCGAGCTCAGGAACATCGATGAGTTTGTAGCCGACTACCGGCGGCCGCTGGATGTGGCCGTCGATGGACACGCCTGCGACCTCGGTACTCCCATAGCCCTCGATAAGTGGGACCGGCAGCATCGCCTCGACGAACCGCCGGACCTCGTCGGAAATCGGCGCGGAGCCGGTGATAGCGGTGGCGGTCCTACTGCCGAAGTAGTGTTCGCGCATACGGGCCTGAGCGTCGTGCGCACTGATGCCCTGATCGGTCAAGCGGACATACTCCTGGTACAGCATGTCCCAGATTCGCGGTACGAATTGCAGGTCGGTCGGCTGAACCGCCGCGAGGTCGGCGAGTAACTCGGAAAGGTCGGCGCGTGGGGTGAAGTATGCGGTGCCGCCGTTGCCCAACGTCTGCGAGAGCGTGCTGCGGCCCATGACGTGGCTCATCGGCATGAAGTTCAGGGTGATCCACCCGTGGCCGTCAGTACCGGCTCCGAGCCCACTGAGTCCGGACTGGAATAGCCGTGTCACCGATGTTTCGGTGTACATGGCCCCCTTCGGTGTTCCCGTGCTGCCGGAGGTATAGATCAGAAGCGCGATGCGGTTCGGATCTGTCGAGGGTTGTGGAAACTCTGCGGGTTGACCTGCCGGGGTGGCGTCGAGGTCGAGGATATGGAGCGAAGTGTCCGTTGCGGCTAGGCGTCGACGCGCGTCGTCGACTGCTGCCGTTCCATTGCGCGAGTCGACGTCGAAGAGAACGACATGGCGTAGCCCGACATATGCGCCCGATTCGACGATACGCACAATCGAGGGCAGTTGATCTGCTGCGACAACCGCTGCCGCGCAATCAGTTTCGGCGAGGATCGCAGTCCACACGTCGACGGATCCGCCGTTTTGCAGCGGTACCTCCAGCGCGCCGAGTGTGCCGATTGAAAGTGAGGCAATGGTGTATTCGGCACTGGTGAATCCGACTGTCGCCACGCGGTCGTTCTCGGCAACGCCAGCAGACGATTGCAGGAGTTCCGCAGCCACCGCTACATGTTCGGCGAGGTCTCGGTAGGTCAAGGTGAGCCAGGACGATGCGGGTTCGCCAGCCCTTCGCCACCCCAGCGCAGGGCGATCGCCGTATGCCTCGGCAAGAACCCGGACAAGTTCCGCAGTCGTCGTACAATGCGAAATCTTCTCTGTCGCTTGGGGATCGGGATCGCGTGGTTCGATCGACGCTGGCAGTGCGCTGGGATGGCTGGTCATAGGTCCTCCGCTTCAATATATAGTTCGATTTCCTAACTATATATTCGCAAACTACTCCGCTCCTGCGAGATCGGAAGGGGGTGGTGAAAGATCTCACTAGTACGTGCGATTAGTAGGGGTTTGGTGCTACACGTACGAGTTGCGTTCTCCGCGTCGACGTCTGATGGTGATGTTGCTGGTGGCTGGCATGTTCGAGCACATACTGTTTGATAAATATTCAGGGGCAAGCAGAACGATTCGCCGTCGCGTTCTGTGCCAACCAGACGGAGCGTTCCCGCCTACTCGTATACGTCCTGAAACAAGACACCTCGACTAAGTTGACTTCGACCCTATCTGCACCGCACGACATATGGGGCGCGCTGGACGCGGCGAAACATCGCCGGCTAATTCGATTGCGCCCGCGCCTCCGCATCCGCCATGCTTGTCTGCGGTGTTGGGAGAGTGGCCGCAGCGGGGTACCGTGCGCGGTTCCGCACGTTTTGCTCCCGGCGTCTCCACTGGTAACGGATTGCATATCCCCGGGGTTCGACTCCCTATCAACTATGTCATCCGCACCGGGACAACGGTTTTCGACGACCCTGTGGCACAGGGCGCGGCGGTCTGCTGCAGATCGGCGCGGGTCCTGCGGCCCCGTCATCGACGATCGCCCGGTGCGGGCGACGCCGGGATGTGACTCGTCAACTGTGGAAAACTGAACTACGACAACCGAATACAAACTTGCATGGCGACATTGACGCGAAAGGAGGTCTGCTATGCGTATTTCAAATCTCTTCCCCGGTGAACGGGTCACGGTCCCGGCCGGTTTTCGTGCGTTGGTATATCGCAACGGTGGTGTCGAACGCATCCTCACTGCTGGCCGCCATCGAGTACTGGGTTCGCCGACCTTCGCTTTCGTCGACATGCGAGACCGGGTGCTGACCACCTCGCCTCAGGAGATCACCACTGCCGAGGCCGTCACCATGCGGGTCACTCTCGCCCTGCGTATTCGGGTCGTCGATCCGGTCGCGTATGTCGAGGTGGCCAAGGATCCTGACGCTGGTCTCTATCTCGCCGCGCAGATCGCCTTGCGCGACGAGATCGTTGGGCTCACCGTTGCAGAACTTCTATCGCGCGGAAACGTGATCGATATGGCTCCGGTTCGCGTCGCGGTGGAGTCGGTCGCGACCGCCGTCGGTGTGGAGGTTATCGGCACGGTGCTCAAGGACATCATCGTGCCGAGTGAAATTCGATCGGCGGCAATGGAATTGATGACGGCCAAGACGCGCGGAGCGGCGAAACTGGAGGAAGCGCGAGCTGAGACCGCCGCCCTGCGTGCCTTGGCAAACGCGGGCAAGATGCTCGACGCGTCTCCTGCACTTGCTCAGTTGCGCATGATCCAGGCCGCCCCGTACGGATCGAAGATCGTGCTGGCAATAGGAGCCGACGCCGACGAGTCTTGACTCGTGAATCGACCACGGGCGCAACTGAAGTCGCGCCCATCAGCGTTGCAGGAATGCTCCGACGGTCGACTCGAATGCTTCTTTCGCCTCGATCATCACCCAGTGCCCGCAGTTGGGGAATACATGTAGCTCGGCATTGGGGATCAACCGCAGCGGAGCGAGCGACATGTCCGGCGGGCTCACCCGGTCGTCCAGCCCCCAGGTGAGTAGCGTCGGGCATGTCACTTTATGCATCATCGACCAATACGGTGGCGTGTTCGAGTTCGCGAGAAACTTCTGCTGCATGGCGAAAGCCGCTGAGCCGTACATCATTTGGGCAGTCTTCTGCGCGTCGGGGTTGATGGCCGCGGCCCAACGTTCCTCGATCAACTCGTCGGTGACCAGCTTGCGGTCGAAGACCATTGAGTTCAGCCAGCGAATAAGCTTGTCGCGGTCGGGGGCATCGGTGAATTCCTGCAACAGTCGTAGTCCCTCCGATGGACTGGGGCTGTACAGGTTTGGCCCGACGCCGCCGATCGTCACGAGTTTCGCGACGCGGTCGGGATGTTTGATCGCTAGATTGATGCCGACGACGCCGCCCATCGAATTGCCGACTATCGCGGCCGAGTCGATATCCAGAGCATCCATGAACCTGATGACCGATGCGCCGGCGGTGAGAACTGGATGGCCCTCGACCGCATCACTAACTCCGAAGCCGGGAAATTCGATCGCGTAGCAATGGTGGGTCTGGGCGAAGAACGCGAGGTTGTTGCGATAGTTGCGCCAGCCGGTGACGCCGGGCCCCGACCCGTGGAGCAGGATCAGTGGCGGACTGTCGGTGGAGCCGGCCTCGTGGTACCGGATCACTCCCTGGTCGGTCACAAGCTCACGTTTGGTCGCGTCGTATGAGACATCCACCTCTACACAGTAGAACGTGTTCTATTTATTGGGTAGGGGTGGGGTCCGATAGCCTGTCGTCGAACGCAATACGACGAGGAGTCAGTGATGGGGCAGATCGCGCAGTACCAGCGGCTGGAGGGTGCGCAACTAGACGAGTTGCTTGCCGGCAACCGAGCCGACGTCTTCGAACGCATCGAGGAATTGGCCGAAGAGGGTGGGGGCGTCGAGGATATCGACAAGTTATGGGACGGACTGCATTTCGTCCTCACCGGTAAGCCCGGATCCGAACCGATCGACGGTGACGCGGTGAGCGAAGCCATCGTCGGGATCGCGTTCTTCGATGACGACGAGGATGCCGATTTCATCACCTACATTCCGGCCGACCAGGTTGGCCGGATTCGCGTTGCGCTCGACGCGGTGCCGGACGAGAAAGTCGCGCATGGCTTCGACGCCAAGACGATGCGGACGAAGGTCTATCCCAATATTTGGTCGGGCGACCCGGCTGAGTTGATAGCCACGCTGATCACCGAGCTGCATCGCTTGCAGGAGTTCTACCGGGTCGCACATGACACGGGACAAGCCGTGGTGGTCAGTATTTACTGACCGCGTCTATCTGCCGGCCAGTGCCGCAATATCCTCGTCGCCGAATTGGTTCTCCAGCGTCTCCGGTGAGTAGTCAATGTCGATCTCGGCGAGCGGGCGGCCACGCGCCGACTCGATCGCGCCGAGCCGACGCTGGGCCCGATCGGCGGCATAGGACAGAAATTCGGAGTTGTCGATGCCGAACGGCGGCTCATCGAATTGATCGTTGACCCATCCGATCATGCCAAGAGCCATCGGCATGAGTTCAGTCATCCGATCGGTGACCGCGGTCCATAGGGAATCGTCGGCGGCGACGTGGCGTCGACAAGTGAAAGTGCCCCAGGCCATGTGGCGACGTTCGTCGTCGCCGATCCGTTTGATCAGTTCCTGCATGCCGGGGAAGATGCCCCGTTTGGTGCACACTCGCTGCCAGGCGTAGTAGCCGGTTAGCGCGAGGCTGCCTTCGATGACATGGTTATAGGTGACACTGGCTCGAATCTGGTTGAGCGGGGAAGGATCTGAATCCAGTTGTCCCAGTGAGTTCGGCAGCTCGTCGTAGAACAACTGGCGATAGTACGGATTGTCGGCGACATACGGGTGCAGATCGTCGGACAGCCCGACAGCATCCATCCAGAGTCGAAAGACCTGCGTGTGCTTTGCTTCCTCGAAGCAGAACTGCGACAGGTACATCTCGTCGCCGAACCGCCCCTCGGCTGCCATCGCCTTCATGAACGGCTGGATATCCTCGGTCACCGCCTCCTCGCCCGCGATGAATTGCGCGACTAGGAATGTCGATGATCGCTGTTCCTCGGGATTCAGCGTCGGCCAGTCGATGGCGTCCTGGCTGAAATCGATGCTGGACGGGTTCCAGAACTTCGCGTTGCCCTTGGTGAACAGGCGCAGGGGAAATGACTCCCACTGCAATCCACCGGAGCGAAGCGAGGAGAATCCTTCGCGGCCAACGGGTTTGGGTGCTATCACGGTCATGGGCTCACCACTTGTTGCCGATAGTGTTTGCGGGCTGTCCCTCTGACGCTAACCCTCGGCGTCGGCGAATGTGGTCGATTGCGCGACTCCGTCTCTAGTCGCCTCCGGTGCGCCTGCGAACCAGGACCTGTAGCAGGCGCAGCCCCAACCCAAGCAGGACGAAAGTGCTGATCATCTGAACCGACACCACCGCACGGGCCGTCTGCGAATCCGGCGCGACATCACCGAACCCGGTTGTCGTGAACACGGTCAGGCTGAAGTAGAGCGCATCGAGACGGGTCAGGCGCTCGTTGAACGTCTGGTGTCCGTATTCGGACATCAGGAAATATGTCGTCGAGAACACCACCACGTAGAAAGTGCCGACGCCGACTAGCATTTCCACCGCTGTCGCAACTGGATGTGCCGAACTCCGAAAACGTCGAATCTCCCACGCGCACATGGCGGCCAGTCCGATGATGCCAACACTGAGCCAGAATTTGGTGCCCGATTCGGTCTTGCCGAGCGGGAACACGAAATATGCCGCGATCAGTAGAGCGCCACCGAGCAGTGGGCGAAGTAGAGCGAGCGCGACGGCCCGGCCAGACGCCGGGCCGTCGGGCGACAACGAAAAGGACGCGGTCACCAGATCCGGACGCGCTGATCAGGAGACAGATACAGCGCGTCGCCGTAGGAGACGTCGAATGCTTCGTAGAACGCATCGACGTTGCTCACCACGCCGTTGCAGCGGAATTCGGCCGGCGAGTGCGGGTCGATGGACAGTCGTCGAATCGATTCCGCGTCGCGGATCTTTGTCCGCCAGATCTGCGCCCAACTGAAGAACACGCGCTGGGTTCCGGTCAGGTCGTCGATCACCGGGGGTGCGCCGTCAGCCAGTCGGTAAGCCACCAACGCGATGGACAGGCCGCCGAGATCGCCGATATTCTCGCCAATGGTGAACTCGCCGTTGACTTTATGATCGTCGTCGAGGCCGGTAGGCGAGAAGGCGTTGTACTGCTCGATGAGTGCGCGGGTGCGCTTGCCGAATTCGGTCCGATCGTCGTCGGTCCACCAATCGACGAGATTGCCGTCACCGTCGTATTTGGCGCCTTGATCGTCGAAGCCGTGGCCGATTTCATGTCCGATGACAGCGCCGATGCCCCCGTAGTTGGCGGCGTCGTCGGCATCGGGGTCGAAGAACGGCGGCTGCAAGATCGCTGCGGGAAAGACGATTTCGTTCATTCCCGGGTTGTAGTACGCATTGACGGTCTGCGGCGTCATGAACCACTCGTCGCGGTCGACCGGCTGGCCGATCTTCGCCAACTCGCGATCCTGCTCGAAGGATGACGCGCGGGCGACGTTACCGATCAAATCGCCGCGATCGACGATGAGTGCGTCGTAATCGCGCCAATGCGCGGGATAGCCGATCTTGGGGGTGAACTTGTCCAGCTTTGCCAGAGCCTTAGTACGGGTCGCCGGAGTCATCCATTCCAGATCGGAGATATTGCGACGGTAGGCCTCGATGAGATTGGCGATCAGCTCATCCATCCGCTCCTTTGCCGCAGGCGGGAAGTGTTGTGCGACATAGAGTTTTGCCACCGCGAAGCCCACTGCGCCTTCGACGAAACCGACGCCGCGCTTCCACCGGTCACGGTTGGCTTCGGCGCCGGTCAGCGTGCGTCCGTAGAAGTCGAAGTTGGTGTCGACAAACGGTTGCGACAGGTACGGTGCTGCTGATCGAAGCAGGCGCCAGGTCAGCCAGGTCTTCCATTCGTCGAGCGGGCGCCCGGCGACGAGTTCGGCGACACCGCTGACGAAGGAAGGCTGTCCGACGACAACCTCGGCGAAGGTAGGCTCGGCTGCCGTGCCAAGTCCGCCGATCCACGCGTCGAGATCGAAACCATTTGCGGTAGAAGTGAATTCACCATAGGTCAGCAGGTTGTAGCTGAGCTCGGCGTCGCGGCGCCGAACGACATCCCAGTGGGTGGCGGCGATAGCGGTCTCCAGATCGAGAATCGTCGTCGCGGCGGCGGCCGGATCGTCGATGTCGGCCAGTGCGAATACGGCGGCGATGTGCTCCCGATAGGCCTCGCGGGTCTGTCCGTGTTTCTCTTCGCGATAGTAGGACTCGTCGGGCAGTCCGATGCCGGACTGCACCACATGAACGAGGTAGCGATCGGAATTGCGCGCGTCGGTGTCGACGTAGAAGCCGAGTAGACCGCCGACGCCGTGGCGCTGCAGTCGGCCGATCCGGGTAGCCAGTGCCGACGTCGAATCGATCGCGGCGATCTTTTCCAGTTCTTCGGTGATCGGCCCGATTCCGAGCGCGTCGATATGCGAAGTATCCATGAACGATGCATAAAGGTCGCCGATTTTGCATTCGTCCGAGCCGCTGGCTGCGTCGGCTTGTGAGGCGGCGATGATGATGTCGCGGACATTCTCCTCGGCGCGGTCACGTAGGACGTGAAAGGCGCCATCGACCGAGCGGTCGTCGGGGATGACATGACTGTCCAGCCATTTGCCGTTGACGTGGCTGAACAGATCGTCCTGGATGCGGATGGAGTCGTCGACGAACGAAAGGTCGATGCCGGAGGCGGGTTTTTGGTCGGAGACGGGTTCAGTAGCAGTCACGGCGACCATCCTTCCACCGTTGTCGAGATCCGTCAGCCTCGTTCGGCTACTGCTCGCCAAGCGCGCGATTCATCGACCAGATAAGGATCTCGGCGTCGGAGACTGCGGTGATCGGTTCGCCGCCGAGGTCGGTGCCGCGGATCGCGTCGCCGGCTCCTAAAGGACCGGCGTCGAATACGACGCTGCCCCGGGTCACCAGTGCCATCGTGAACCGGGTCGGCGGGATGACGATCTGCTGGCCAGTGGTCGGACGGGCGGCGTACATCGTCGCGTTCCTATTGGCGACGCGGATGGCTGAGTCGATCGAGGGTGAACCCGATGCGACGGCGATGAGTTCGCCGTCGGCGAGGTCGCCGTCGACGTCTGACTGGCCATAGGACGGAGCAAGGCCGTATTCGTCTGGCATCAGCCACATTTGCACGAACCGGACCGGGGTATGTCCCGAATCCGGTCGCGACGACCAAGTGTCGTTGCGTTCGGAGTGTTCGACGCCGGTTCCTGCGCTCATTCGCTGAGCCAGTCCGGGATAGATGACTCCGGAGTGTCCCGCTGAGTCCTGATGTACCAACGAACCGTCGAGCACCCAGGTGACGATTTCAGTTTCGCGGTGTGGATGGGTGTCGAAACCCTGCTGTGCGGCCACGGTTTCTTCGTTGACCGCGAGCAACATCCCGTGGTGTGTGTTGGCGGGATCGTAGTGGTCGCCAAAGGAGAAGCTGTGCCGTGACCGCAACCACTCGGTCGTCGTCGTGGCGCGGTCGCTTGAGTAGTGGACTGTGTAGGTCACCTCGACATTGTCCCAGCGTGGGTGGGGGAATGGCCAACTACTCCGCCACCCGAATCATGCGCAACATCGGTATCGCAGGTCACAATCCTCACTTCGATAACCGCAATGTGACCCGATTGTGACTACGTTGGTAGCAGATCGAGAGTGATCTCGGTCGACAAGTTCATGTGACACGAGTGAAGATTGT
Source organism: Gordonia sp. CPCC 205333 (assembly GCF_048537885.1). Classification (NCBI taxonomy): domain Bacteria; kingdom Bacillati; phylum Actinomycetota; class Actinomycetes; order Mycobacteriales; family Gordoniaceae; genus Gordonia; species Gordonia sp. CPCC 205333. Next base: position 245,112 of record NZ_JBCLVI010000001.1, read on the forward strand.
GATCATGAAGATCTGGGTGAAGCGTGCGCCGGTGGCGCTGACCGCGGCGGTGGCGTGCGGTCTCGCAATAACGTCGTGTGGAACCCAGGATTCACCCACCAGCGCCGCCGGTGTGGTCAATGATTTCGCCGGGGCACTATCCCGTCAGGATGCTTCCGCTGCCGCCGACAACACGACAGCGCCCGGCCAGGCTTCGGAATTGCTTGCCGGCACCCTGAACGCGATGCATGCCCAGCGCATCGATATTTCGGTGCACAAGCCCGTCGAGTACAGCGACGGCACCGCCTCGTTTTCGCTGACCACCAAATACACCTGGTCGAAGGATCGGAACTTCGAGACCAAAACCGCTGGCACACTGCGCAAACTGTCGTCCGGCTGGAAGATTCAGTGGGAGCCCGGACTGCTCTACACCGGGCTGACTCGTGACGCGCAACTGCGAGAAGTCCGGACCGATGCAACACCAGCACCGTCGGTGCGCAGTGCGTCGGGCCGGAGTTTCATGAACTTGCAGCCGGTCAATGAAATCGTGTTCGACCCGTCCAAGACCACCAATCTCAAGGCATCCATCGCCGGGCTGGTTCGCACTATCAAGCCGATCGCGCCCCTGATCACCGCCGACGTCATCGACGGGATGATCGCCAAACAACCCGGAGCGCCGATCACCGCGGTGACCTTGCGTAATTCGGATATGGAAGTGCTCGCGGGCAATCCAGGCAAGGTTGCGGGCGTCTCGGTGAATCGCACCGACATGTTGGTGATGGCTGACCGTCGCCTCAACTCCCCACTCGAAGTCGGGTTGACGAACTATTGGCAAGCCATTCGCGATGCGACGTCGGGGTGGCAGGTGCAGCTGGTTCAGCCGGGTCAACGCCCGACCAAGCTGGCCGGTGAGCAGGGCCCAGCTGGTAAGAGCGTTCCGACGTCGATCAATCAGCAATTGCAGCTCAGTCTCGGTGACGCGGCCGTCGAGGTCGCCCAGCCCGCTACGATTCTCGCCCTCGACGCCAGCAGCGGCGGCATTCTGGGCATGGCGCAGAACGACGCTGCCGCTGCGCGGGGAATCAACCTCGACCAGACCTATCCGGTAGGCACCACGCTGAATCAGGTGTTCGCTGCGGTCCAGCGCACGGCGTCGGCGCAGAACACCGACGAGACTCTGCTCGACCGTCTTGGCCTCGGTGTGAAATTCACCGTCCCGGGTGCCGCGACACCGGCGAAGAGCAACGGCATCGGCACGATTGACTTCAAGCCGTCGGATTTCAACGCTTCAATGCTCAACATGGGGGCGCTGGGTGTTGCGATGGCGCGCAGCGCGAATAACGCACCGTCGTCGGTGGCACCGTTCGTGATCACCGGAACTCCGACCAAGGTGTCCGACGGTGAACTCGGAGCGCTTGATCCGACGTTGAGCAAGCAGATCCTGACGGCGATGACCACCACGGCGAAATCAGGCGATGCGAGCGATCTGCGTCGAGCGCAGGGCCTCAAAGCGCTGGTCGGTACCAACGGCCCGCAGGGACCCGGTTGGTTCGTCGGAATCCAGGACCGCAAGGTGATCGTGATCTACACCGAAGGTGCTCAGTCAGGAACGGCGGCGCTGCAAGTCGCGCAGAAGTACTTCACCATCAAGTAGTCGGAAGTGCTCCGCGCTGCCGTACTCGAACCAGCCGTGCGACGAGTCGCCAACCGAGTAGGAACAATCCCAGCGCGCAGGTCGCGACGATGATGAAGCTGACTTCGGTGCCCTGGTGCAGAATCCAGCGCAACATCATCCCGACCGCGACCGTCACGATCCAGACGACGATTCCGGTTGGCATCCGCTCGGGATGAAAATCGCTGCGGAGCATCTCGCTGGAGCGCACGTGTGAGTAGAGGTAGCAGATCGACCATCCGGCCGCGGCACCAACCGCGAATGGCCACCAGGATTGTAGAAAGCTCAGTGGATCGAATCCGTGGTGATGGTTCATCCGGCCGATCGCCATGAATACCGTCACGGCGATGATGTCAGCGAAGGCGGTAGCCAACAGCGGGAGGGTCGATTCCCCGCCGGACGTTGGTGCGCTTCCGATCTTGGACATGGTTGCGTCAGAATAGCGTCTTTTGTACGACGAGTGGTCGGGCGGTACGAGGTAGCGACGTGGCGGATCGGGCGGAGCGTGAAAATGTCATCCCCGTGACTGGACTCGAAGGGCAATATGCCCTTCGAAACCCGCGAGGGGGCCGAGATTCTCAGGCTGTCGCCGGCGGTTGGTCCTCGCCGTTGCGCCGGGGTGAGTCCTCGGAGGCTAGTTCGGCGTCGATCGCTTTTTCGACGGACTTGAGATCCTCGGCCGCGTCGTCGGGTTTGATGGTGCGGCGGAACATCACCATGATCACGATCCAGCCAATGACCGCGATGAACACATAACTGATCAGACGGTAAATCAGCACTGCTGTGATGGCGTCCGTCGCGGGCATACCGGACGAAGTCAGCGCGGGCACCAACACGGCGTCGACGACACCGATACCGCCGGGGAGCAGGGGAATGGCAGACCCGACTGCCTTGCCGGCGGCGTAGGCGACCATCAGACCGGAAATACTCGGGTGCGCGCCGATCGACCAGCATGCGAATGCCAGACACGCGACGTCGGCGACCCAGTTGAAAAAGCTCCACCCGAAGGCGACCGTCGCGTCGCGTTTGTTCAACTTCACCGCACGCAACTGCTCGAGAGTCTCGTGCATCTTCTGGACGCCGTGGTCGGTCGGTTTGTTGCGGATCTGATTGAACCACCCCAGGGCCCGCGTACCCCCGGACTGCACCGACTCCGGGTGAGTAGCGAGGTATTGCATGATGACCGCGACCGCGACGAACCCGACGATAGAGAAAATGATGGAGAAGGGACTGGTTTTTGCGCCGGCCATGATGGCGCCGCCCAGACCGAGCACCGCCAGTCCGACGCCGGCCAGCAGTCCCGACATGACGACTTGCCAGGAGGCGACCACCGGCGAGGCACCCCACTTGCGGGTCTCTCGATAGGTGAATGCCGGGGACAGCACCTGCCCGCCGGGCATTGTCTGACTCACCGAGTTCGCGGCAAGAATGACGGCGAGCGATTTCCACTGCTGAACAATCACGCCTGCCGACCGCAGCAGTGCTCGCTGGACCTGCGCGAAACTGTCCATCGAGAGCAGTGACGCGACGATACAGGCGGCTATCCAGCCCCATTGCAGTTCGCCGATACGCGCCCACGCGTCTTCGAGTTTCGGCCAGATGAGGATGCCCTCGACAGAGAGAATCACGACGACGATGGCGAGCAAAACCCACCGAAGCCACCAAAGCCGCTGCCGCCGCGCGGCGCTCGGGGAATCGGCCATGCTGTTCACCATAGCGTTTGGCGGGCTGTGAACATTACTCCGCGGTAGGTCAACTCGCACGGCGTCGCGGCATTCTTACCGATGAACACCCCGCTACGCTTGGCTTTGTGTCAGACACAGGACTCGGTTCACACCAATTGCCGGACCGGTCGGCCGGTCTCCGTGAGATCGACCGCGAGAAGGTTCATCCGCTGGTCAGAGCCACCGCGGAGTGGAGTTGGCGACTGCTGGTGATTGCCGCGGCTGGCGCGGTACTGGTGATGTTCTTCGATCGATTCGAGACGGTCATCGTGCCGGTCGCACTCGCGATCCTGGTCAGTGCGATGCTCGTGCCGATCGTCGACGCGCTGGACCGGGCCGGTCTGCCGCGGTCGCTCGCGGTATTGCTGGCCCTCGTCGGCGCGATCGGGGCCCTCGCCGCGGTGATGACCTTTGTGGTCGAAGAATTCATCAAAGGTGTTCCGGCACTGGTTGATCAGGTCACCGCGACGGTCAATGACGTCAAGGGCTGGCTTACCGAGGGGCCGCTGGGGCTCGGTGACAAACAAGTCGGCAATGTCGGCAACGACTTCACCGAGTTCCTGCATAACAATCAAGACAAGGTGACCAGCGGTGCACTGGCTACGGCGACCACCGCGTCGGAGATCGTCACCGGGGCCCTCCTGACCCTGTTTCTCGTTATTTTCTTCCTCTATGGCGGCGGGCAGATGTGGCAGTTCATGACCCGCGCCGTGCCCACCGGAACCAGAGAGAAGGTTCGGGTAGCCGGTGTCGCGGGATTCGGCACACTCGTCGGCTACGTCCGCGCGACGGTAGCGGTCGCTCTGGTCGACGCCGTGGGTATTGGCACGGGACTCGCGATTCTCAATGTGCCCCTTGCTCTTCCACTTGCCTCGCTGGTCTTTCTCGGTGCGTTTGTACCGATCGTCGGCGCATTGGTGACCGGCTCGCTTGCGGTGCTCGTGGCGCTGGTGACCAAGGGATGGATCGCGGCAGTTATCTCGGCGGCAATTGTCGTCGGCGTAATGCAGCTGGAAAGTCATGTGCTGCAACCATTTCTCCTCGGCCGTTCGGTCCGGCTGCATCCGGTGGCGGTGGTGCTGGCGATCGCGGCTGGACTGGTGTCGGCCGGAATTGTCGGCGGCCTGTTGGCCGTGCCGATAATCGCATTTTTGAACACCGCGATTCGAAGTCTCTATGCCAGTTCACGTTCGGACAGTGAGTCCGATGGTGAGGCATCCGATGCTGATTCGACGGCGTCGGGCGGCGAGAAAGCGGTCGTGGCACCGGAAAAGACCCTTTCGGACAAGCGAATGTATGTCGCCGACCCGGACGAGCCGCGCTGGGATGAGTTCGGCGAGAATCCGGGCGCGGCACCGTGAGTGTGGTTTCCGGTTTATCGGTGGGTAACGGCGATCTCCGCGGCCGACGCACAGCGGCCGACGACGACTCCGATCCGGTAGGTCCGTTGTGGAATGCGGCGCAGGTGTTTCGGCTGCTGTCGGTGCTCTACGCGCTCGGCTTTCAGATCGCGGTCAACGGCGATCTGCTGCATCCGGGGACCACGTGGGCGCTTTTCGCTGGATTGATCGTGTCGTCGGCGCTATTCGCGGTGGCCTATCTCGTCGGCTTCGGTCGCAATTGGTACTGGATCATCGCCGAACTCGTCGTCACCTGCGCCCTGTTGATGTCCACCTGGCTGGTGGCCAGCGACCACTGGGTTGCCAATAATCAGACCTGGCCGACAACTCTGTGGGCGACCAATGTGGTCATCTCCGCGGCGATTTTCGCCGGACCGGTGTCCGGCGGCGTATTCGCCGCGATGGTCGCCGGCACAAGCCTTTTCATAAAAGGCACCGTCAGTTTCAACTTCGGTCGCAACGCGACGTTGATCGTGCTGCTGGCCGTCGGCGTGGTGGTTGGGCTGGCTGCGGTGAGTGCTCGCCGTTCGCATCGCGCACTCGTCGTGGCGATGAGATTGGCGGCCGCCACAGAAGAACGTGAACGGTTGTCTCGTGAGGTGCACGACGGTGTTTTGCAGGTACTCGCCCTGATCGCCAAGCGTGGCCGCGAAATAGGTGGTGACACTACAAAATTGGCGACCCTGGCCAGTGAGCAAGAGCGGTCCCTACGTCAGCTGCTGGCAGCTACCGAGGTAGATCTGGCATCGTCCGACGTTGCCGCGCCAGATCAGGCCGACCTTGCCGTGCTGCTCAGAAGGCATGCGGCAGAGCGAGTTTCAGTGAGCGCTCCACTCGATTCAGTCGTCGTCGACGCAGGCTTAGCCGCCGAAATCGACGCAGCGGTAACCAATGTGCTCGACAATGTGGTCAAACACGCTGGGGAGCAGGCCCGTGCCTTCGTTCTCGTCGAGAACCTCGGTGAACAGGTGGTGGTCAGCATCCGCGACGACGGCGTGGGCATCCCGGACGGTCGACTGGCGCAGGCGAGACTCCAGGGGCGGCTGGGCGTCGCGCAATCCATCGTGAAACGCATCGAAAGTCTCGGTGGCACTGCCGTTCTCGACTCTGGGCCCGGCATCGGAACCGAGTGGGAGTTGACCGTTCCGCTGAGCGAGGGCAGGAGAGGTAATGAGTGAAGAAACGGGACAGACATTGCGGATCATGGTCGTCGACGATCATCCGATGTGGCGCGAAGGAGTGGCCCGCGACCTCACCGACGAGGGATTCGATGTGGTCGCGACCGCCGATGGAGTAGGCGCGGCGGCCCGCCGAGCGCAGGCAGTTGCACCCGACGTCGTGTTGATGGATATGCAACTTCCGGATGGCACAGGCGCCGAAGCGACCGCGAAAGTTATTGCGGTGTCACCGAATTCGCGAATTCTGGTGCTGTCGGCCTCCGATGAGCGCGACGATGTGCTGGAGGCGGTCAAAGCCGGTGCGATCGGATACTTGGTGAAGTCATCCTCGAAGGCGGAGTTGGTCGATGCGGTGCGGGCCACCGCCGCCGGACAAGCCGTGTTCACGCCGGGGCTCGCGGGGCTGATTCTCGGTGAGTACCGGCGGATCGCGGCGGCGCCGGATGCCGGTCCGCATGTCCCGGCGCTGACCGCGCGTGAGACCGAGGTGTTGCGTTACGTGGCCAAGGGGCTCAGTTCCAAGCAAATCGCCACCAAACTGACCCTGAGCCACCGCACTGTGGAGAATCATGTGCAGGCGACCCTGCGGAAACTGCAACTGGGTAACCGGGTGGAGTTGACCCGCTACGCCATTGAGCACGGACTCGACGAAGAATGAGTTTCCGCAGGTCATTTCGGTAATTACCCATCGGATATAGGTAGAGTTACGCACTCGGGAGTGACTCGGGGCATGCGACCGTGGAGCAATGAGTGCCCCTGACCCGTCCCGTCCGACGACGCTGGCGATCCTTACTCGACTGACCGCCGACAGTGCCGACATCTCCCGTCGGGCCTCCGCGATATCCACCGAGCTCGCGCAGGTCCGGCGAATGCTGTCGGAACCGGAAGCGATTGCCGACTCGCCCCCGATACCGACTGGAGCACCTGCCCCGACCGGTTTCGCGCACCCTGGTTTCGCGCCGCCGGGTTTCGCGCCGCCCGGTTTCGCGCAGCCTGGTTTTGCGCAGCCTGGTTTGGCGCCACCTGGTTTCGCGCAGCCAGGATTAGTACCGTCGGGCCACCCGCAGTTTGGTTTCATTCCAACCGCAGGCGGGCGAGGCGTCGACCCTCGTGCCGTCGGCCAGCAATTTCCGCCGCGATATCCGGCGCCACCGAGCCAGCCTCGCCGGCCGTCGTCGCAGATCATTGGGCGGGTGCTCGCGGCGGTCGGCGTCGCGGTCACACTGATCGGAGTGGTGCTGCTGCTCGTGCTCGCCGCACAGGCCGGGCTGTTACGGCCCGAATTGCGGGTAGCCGGTGGTGCGGTATTGGCCGCGGCGTTGGTCGGGGTCGGAGTGCTCGTCTATCGCCGCGCTGATGGTCGCGTCGGCGGAATCTCCCTGGCCGCAACCGGTATCGGAGCGGCGTATCTCGACACCATGGCTGTCACCACGATCTATCATTGGCTGCCTTCGGCGGTCGCACTGATCATCGCTGGGCTGATTGCCGTTGCGGGGCTTGCGATTTCCCGATTGTGGGATAGTGAATGGCTCGGTGTGCTAGTGATGGTTCCGTTGATGGTCCTGGCCCCGGCTATTGCCGGCGGACTCGACTTCACTCTGATCGCATTCATGCTGGTGCTTTCGGCCGCCGCACTATGGGTGCCGATCGGTAAGGATTGGCCTGCGTTCTACGCGGCGCGTACTGCCGTATCGACGGCGCCACTCGCATTGGCATGTCTCGCCGCGAGTGGACAACTGGTCGGCGACCACGCAGTCCTGTTGATCAGCTGTACCGCCGTCAACGCGCTACTCGCGGTCGGATCTGCTCTGATTGTGTTGCGCCCCATACGCCTTCGTGTCGGCGTTGCCGCGATAAGCGGTGCTGGTGCGATTCCGATGGCCCTGGCCGCCACCGTGGTTGATCCGCGGATCTGCGCAGCGGTGATCGCTGCCTATGCCGCTATTCTGTTGACACTTGGCGCAATTGGCGGTCGCCTTCCCGGCGCGACAACCGGTGTTCGGATCACGTGGTTCGCGACGGCAGCGCTGGCATCGTTTGTGGCGTTGCCATTGGCCTTCGATCAGACCGTCGTCGTGCCGGTGTTGTTGGCGCTGGCACTCGGTCTCGCCGCCGGTCACCCCCTATCCGAGAAAATCGTCCGAATAGACGCCGGCCAAGGGCAATCTGCCCTTGGTAGACACTTATTCGGACGATTTTCCCCGGGCCCGGCGGCGGCGTCGGCTCCGGTGTCGGAGATCAGCCGGGTCGGAGCCGACGTCGCGTTCGGCGCGATGGTGCGCGTCATCGCGACGTGTGCCGCCGTCCTCGGTGGACTGGGGCTGCTGGTGCTCTGCCCGCCGTGGAACTTGATTTCCGCACCGAAACTAACTGTGGGGGAAAGTGTTTCGGCGATTATCGCGAGCCTACTTGCTGCTGGTGCGGCGATAATGCTGGCGATTTCGTATCAACGGACGGCCGACACGTCGGCTGAGGAACTCAGTCGGCTGCGCTGGTCTATCGCAGGTGTCATCGCGGTATATCAGTGCACCCAGTTCGCGGTGCTGACGGGAATGCTGATCGCCGGCACCGGCGGGGGATTCCTCGGCGGCCATATGGCTGCCACTATCGGCTGGATCGCGGTGGCCGCAGGAATGCTCGCCTATGCAACCCGAGTGCACGGCGTCAACCGGACACTCCTGGTCAGCGCGGGCCTCGCGTTGACGGCAGGCGCTGTGGGCAAATTGTTCCTCTTCGACTTGGCAACGCTCAACGGTCTGTTCCGGGTGATCGCCTTCATCGTCGTCGGATTGGTGTTGTTGGCGCTCGGCGCCGGGTACGCCCGCCTGCTCGACAACGCGACTGACCCCCAAACACCAAACCCCCGACCGTCGATGCCGGCCGGGGGGAATAGGTGAGATGTCAGTCCCGCTGATTTCGACTGCGCCGCAACAGATCCTGCACACTGATCTGCTCGTTATCGTCGCGCGCCGCGCGTTTGCCGCTGGAGTCGTCATCGACCTGCGGTTCACGCACCTCGTCGGCGATGCCGCGGTTCATCGGTGAACCTTGGGGTGCATCGGCGGCTGGACGCTTGTCCTCCGGATTGACCGATGCGGCCAACGGTCGACGCCCGGTCTCCTCGAGTGTGGGCCGCCGGCGTAGCGGCGAGTTGCCAGTTGCCGGCTGCGGAGTCGGTGCCTGCGGGGGTGCCGCTGGACGATCCGGCTGGGCCGGTGGTTGAGGCCGGGGCTGTGGTTGCGCCGGCTGTTGTGGCGCAGCCGATTTCGCGTTACCGAGGGAGATGCCCCCCTCGCCGAGACGCCATCGTCCGGTGTCCGGACGTGATTCCCGGCGCTTGTCCCGACGAGATACCACCGGGGCGGCGGCGGGTGGCCGCTGGCCCGGAGTGGGAAGGGGGCCCGAAGGTCCGGTTCCCGGTCCAGGGGGACGGGGCGACGCGGTCGGCGAAGTGCCTTGCGGCCCGCTTTGCGGTGCGACCGACTGGGGGCCACTACCGGTTTGCGGCGCCGGGCGACGGCGCGGAGCTGAGGATGCCTTCGGGCGGTCGGTGACTGGCGTCGTCGAGCGAGGTCCGCCCGCGGCGAAGGCCCTCGTCGGAGCCTCGGCGATCATCGTTCCCGCCGACATCGGTCGGTGAGCGCGCGAGCCGTCGCGGAGCTCGTCAGGTTCGTCGTCGAGTACGGCCTCGCCCAAACCGATCTTCTGCTGCAATTTCTGCATCCACCGCGGTGCCCACCAGCAATCGTCGCCGAGCAGCTTCATCACCGAAGGCACCAGGAGCATGCGGATGATTGTGGCGTCGAGGATCAGCGCGGCGATCATGCCGTAGGCGATGTATTTCATCATCACGATGTCGGATAGGCCGAATGCGCCAGTCACGACAACCAGGATCGCCGCCGCAGCGGTAATGAGACGGCCGGTATGTGCCGTGCCGGTTCGGATGGCTTCGGTGGTGCTGGCACCCTTCTGTCTGGCTTCGACCATGCGGGAGAGCAGGAAGATCTCGTAGTCGGTGGACAGGCCGAACACGATCGCGATAATCAGCACGAGCATCGCCGCGAAGAGTGGACCCGGGGTGAAGTTGGCGATGGTCGCGCCGTTGCCGTCGACAAAGATCCAGGTCAGGATGCCCAAGGTGGCGCCAAGGCCGAGCGCCGACATCAGCCCGGCCTTGATCGGCAGGATCACCGAGCCGAAGGCCAGGAACATTAGCAAGCCGGTGACCAGCACCAACAGTACGATCATCACCGGAAGGCGACTCAACAGGGCGTCGATGGAGTCCTGTGTCAGGGCCGGAGTCCCGGCGACGAACATGGTGGTGCCGTGGGTGTTGATCTCCCGGAGCTTCTTGATCACCTCACCGGCGGTATCGCGGTCTTTCAGGCCTGCCGACATTTGGAGCACACCGAAATTGCCGTATTCACCGGATTCCGCGCCACCGTCGGTCGACGTGCTGAACTGCTTGGTGAAACCGGGAATCTTGTTAGCGTCGTCGGCGATCTGCTGGAGTGCCGCGCTCTGTTCGTCGCTATTCGGGTCGAATGCGATGACCAGCTTGATGCCTTCGGTCCGCTCCGACGGGAACAGTTCGTCGAAGTGTTCCTGCGCCTGGCGGTTTGGATTGTCCGGCGGTAGGTACGCCTCCGAGATACCGCCGAAGGCGATATTGCCGAATGGAATGATCAACGCGAGCAGGAGGAGGACGGTCGGGGCCGCGGTCTTGACCGGATGGCGCATCACCCAGCCGGACAGCTTGCCCCAGAACCCGTCTTCGATTTCCTTCTTGGTGCGGGTACGCCGCAGGAACGGAAGGCTCAGCATGTCGATGCGTGGTCCGAGAATCGACAAGATCGCCGGCAGCACCGTGATCGACAAGATGGCCGCCAGGCTGACCGAGGCGATCGCGCCATAGGCGACCGACTTCAAAAAGCCCTGAGGGAACATCAGGAGACAGGCCAGGGCGGCGACGATAATCGTCGCCGAGAAGGCAACGGTCTGCCCCGAGGTCATCACGGTTCTTCGGACCGCGGCTTTTGTCGAATAGCCTTCGGCTAACTCTTCGCGGAACCGACTGACGACGAACAGTCCGTAGTCGATGGCGATACCCAGACCGATCAGGGTCACCACCGATTGCGCGAAGATATTCAGCTCGGTGGTCTGCGCCAGGAATTTCATGATGCCCAGCGAGCCGGCGATGGTGAGACCGCCGATGAGCACCGGGAGACAGGCCGCAACCACACCGCCGAAGACGAAGAAGAGCATCAGCGCCACGATCGGCAAGGCGATGACTTCGGCGCGGTGAATATCCTCATCCATACCGTTGGCCATGGCTCCGGCTACCGGCTGCAGGCCGGCGAGTTCAAAAGTGGTGCCAGGCATGTCGAAACGGCCGGCGATGTCGTCGAAGGCGGGCTCAACGGCTTTGAAGTTGGCCAGTACGGCGGTGTCGTCATTGCCTTTGATGCCGATACTGATGAAGGCGTGTTGACGATCCGGGGTGAAAAGACGTGCCCGTTTTTGATCAACCGCGGCTTTCGTCGCGGGGGACTGGTCACCTAGATCGAACGGGTCGACAATGCCCGGATCGTTGCGGTCGACCGAGCCGGGATGGGTCGCGACGAGGTCGTCGAGGAAATTCTCGATCTTCGCGCCGAATTCTTCGTTGTCGACATATGTCCCCTTGGGCGGCGTAATCAACAAGATGACATCGGACTTGTGGTCGCGGCCGAGTGACTGATCGGCGAGCTGAGCGCCCTTGACCGATTCGGATGTCGGATCGAACCAACCACTTTGGCTCAGGTGTTTATTGAGGTCCAGACCGTATAGGCCCAGGCCTGCCATGAGGGCGATAAGTACCGCGATGACAGCGAATCGCATCCGGTACACGAATGTGCCGATGGCTCTGAACACTGGAGAGATTTCCTTTCATAAACCTCTGGCCGCGCCGCATATCCGGGGTGATCTCCGTGGAGATCGTCCGGCGGGCTCCCGCGAGTAGAGGGCAGACGGCTCAGTCTTACAGGCGGTCCTGAGCGTCAGCTTAGTGAACGCCCAGGTAGTGATTACCGCAACAATGCCGCCAGAGGTCGGAATGGTGCGAGCCACGCGCCGTCGTCGGGCAGCGAGTCCAGGCCGATCCGCGGTAGCGGTTCCCGGAAGACCGCTGGGATCTCCTCCAGGTCAACAAATTCCAGCTCGTCGCATGTCTGGGCCCAGCTGGCGTGTTCGTGGAATCCGATGACCGTGACCGGAATTCCGTCGGCCGCGATCTGCAACAGCGGCTCGCGAAATGCCTGCCCATCGGCCGATGCGACGATCAACCCGGCCAGCCCGACGGTATGCCTGCGCATTTCGATGTGATCGAGCATGTCGTCGTCGACGTCGGTGTCGTCGGCGAGCTTCGGCTTGGCGAAGACCGCGTAACCGACATTGCGCAGCGCGTCGACCCACGGTCGCACGACGTCGGCGCTACCGGGGACGATGTTGGTGAACACGGTCGCTTCTGGCTCGACGACGACGTCGTCGGCCGCCTGTGCGGACAGCGCTTCGGTTCGGTCGAGTAACCAGCGCCCCAGCGCGTCGAATCGCGGTCGATGCGCCGAAGTCGGGCGGCCTCCGAGAATGGCACCCAGTCCCATATCCATGTTGGGCGCATCCCAGACGAGCAACACGCGGCGCGCCTTGCTATGCCCCGAAATAATCTCTCCGACGGTCATTCTGAACTCCGTTCGGCAGCGGTCGTGACGGCTTCTGCCCTGGTGAAGACGTATTCGGTTACGCTCCGGCCCTCGCGCTCGGCACGCCCTTCAAACTTGGTCGTCGGGCGTTCCAGTGAAATCGGTGCGGCCGATTTCGGTTCGAGTGGAACCACATGAGTCTTCGCTGCGTCTTGATTGTCGAGGACTTCGGTAATCCATTCGGCGTAATCGGCGTGATCGGTGGCGATATGCAATACACCTCCCGGCTTGAGACGGTCAGCCATCAACTCGATGGTGCCTTGTTGCAGCAGTCGCCGCTTGTGATGCCGGGCCTTTGGCCACGGATCTGGGAAGAACACTCGGATACCGGTGAGGCTCGCCGGTTCGATCAATTCGGTGAGCACGATCATCGCGTCACCGCGGATCATCCGTACGTTAGTCAGTCCCTCGCGGTCGATAAGGCCGAGCAACTGGGCCAAGCCGGGTTTATAAACCTCGACCGCCACCACATTGTGCTCAGGCTCGACAGCCGCCATCGCGGCGGTCGAGATACCGGTGCCGCTACCGATTTCCAGGACCGTCGACGCTTCTCGACCGAACCATTCTGTCGCGTTCAGCCGCGGCTCGTCCCCGCCGTCGATCCGCAGGTCACGGCCCATACTTGGCCACAGGGTCACCCAATTGCGCTGCTGACCGGTGGTCAACGTGCCGCGTCGAAAACGAAAGCTGGTCACCCGCGGGTACAGGCGCGCCTGGTCCGCCGGTTCGGCCTCCGACGGCGAAGATTCGGGATTACTCACCAGGACATGATCGCATCATCGGGGGTGAACACTAGTGATCGACGCAGTTGAGGACCTCGCGCGGCGATGGCCGACGGCCGCTCCGATATATCGAAAGCTGATCCGCCCGCTCGACGTCGCGGTGATCGGTATGCCGTCGTCGGGGCGTGCAACGATTGTTCGCGCACTGCATCGGTCGCTGTCGGTGACGGCGGTTGCCGCCGGGCCGTCGACTCTCGGTGCCGACGCCGATATCTCGCTATATCTCCTGGTGGGGAGGGTCCGGGCGGGCGAAGCCGAGGCAATCGCCAGACTTCCTTGCGACCGCCGACTCGTGCTGCTGAATAAGGCTGACGCGTGCGGCCCGCCCGACGTTGTGATCGGTGTTGCCGAACGATGCGGATCGGCGTTGGGCACCGAAGTGCTGCCGGTGAGCGGACTGTGGGGTGCGGTGACGGTCACCTCCGACGACGCCGCCCTGCTGCGCGATATCGCGGCTGGCGAAGCGCTGCCAGCGCGGTTCGCCGCACAATTCGCCGCCGTCGACCCTCGGCGCGCGAATCTGCTCGGCAGAATCGGCCGCCAGGGTGTCGTGGATTGTGTCGAGGAGGTTCGCGCGGGCCGGATTGCGGGGAATCCGCGCGACTTCGATCAGCTACTCCGGCGGCGCAGCGGATTGCGGCAGGTATCGGCGGCTTTCGCGGCGATGGCCGGTCCGATCGCGATATTTCGGCAGGAACGGGCCAGAACTGAGTTGTCGACGCTCGCGGCGGCGGCACCGGGACAGCTGCGCGATGCTGTTGAACACGTCTTGATCGGCGGCCGGAGATGACGCAGCTGGTGCACCAGCAGATCGATGATTTGGTTCAGCGCGCGGCGCGGCTGCTGGGGGGTCGGTCCGGCCCCTCTGCGGCACCGGGGACACGGATCCTGTTCGCCGACGGCGGAGACGGTAGTACGGCAACGGAATTGGCCGCGGCCTGTCGTCGACTCGATACGGCACTCGACGTCGCAGTCGGTGGTGCCGACGACATCGGTGAGGTGATGACGGTCGTCGTGGTCGTCGACGCGGGTTGCGACAACAGCGGTGCCATGCGGACGCCAATGACCCGACTGCTTCGATCTGTTGGCCGAGTCGCGTTGGTGTGCAACAAGATTGACGCCTTCTGGCGGTGGCCTCAGATGCTCGCCGACTATCGGGAAAGGCTCGACCCGTACCACCTGTGTCCGTTGTTCGCGGTGGCGGTCGATGCGCCCGGCGACCCGACGTCGGGCGTTGAGGAATTGGTTGACTGGTTACATACCCAGTCCGCCACTTCCGGTGGCGATACATACCTGCGATCCCGAGCGACCGCGACCGTGGCCGCACTGTCGGCTGTCGTCGCCGACTATGCGGATACCGGCGATGCGCAGGCAGTTGCCCTGCGCCGACGCCGGGCCGCGCTGGTGGCCGACCGTGATCGCGGTCGGGCTGATCGACTGGCGGGGATGCGGGTCGGTCTGATCGCGTGTCGTGGATCAACTGCCGGGCGCGCGCAGTCGCGGCTGCGGGCGTTATCCGCGCAGGCACTCGCGCGCACCGAGACACTTTCGACCCAGCAGGACGCCCGGGGTGTCGGTGACTGGCTCACCGGCGAGGTCAGCAGATGCGAACTGACCGAGATCGCTGGCTTGCGGGCATCGACCGCGCGGCTCACCGCGGTCGCCCTGTTGGGGATCGATACCCGGCAGCGGCGCGTTCTGCCAGTATTGGGTCCGGCCGCATCCGGGCGAGCACTGCCGGCTGTACGCCGTGGCGCCGATGACGCGCTGGTCATGGTGTTCGGTGCCTCGACCGGCCTTGGTAGCGGCCGACTGGTCGCAACCCAGCTCGTGGACGCCGGTCTGGCTGGCTGGGCGAGTATGACGGCGACCGTCGTCGTCGGATTGGCAATGGCCCTGTGGGTGGTGCGCACGCGTCGTCAGGGTGCGCTGCGCGCTGCGATGCGTTCTTGGGTGGCCGATACCTGCGCCGATGCTCGGACACGCATTGAGCAGGCGATATTCGTGATCACGAACGACGTCGAGCCGATGGTGGTGGCGGCGATTTCGCGACACTACGAGCGCGAGGGGCGGCGTGCGGCGCAGGCCGTCGCCGAAATCGACGGGCGATTGCGGAGTCTGCGTCATCGCGCTGAGGCGGCTTCGGAGGCGGTGGCGCTGGGTCGTGAGATCGCCGGATGCCTGGCCCGACAGTGAGTTCGGAGCGAAGTTTTTCCCGGATTGGTGGAACCGAATCGTCGGCTACGGCGTCCAAGTAGCTGTGAAGTTCGATGATTGATTTCGAGGGTATGGATCTGAATGATGAATCCGTCACTGGGCCAACCGATTCCGGCGGCCCACTGTCGGATCACCTGTTGTTGCACGATGCCGGGCGAGTCTGGGACCTGGGTCCGGCGCTGGTCGACAGTGATAACGACGGCATCGCAGACACGCTGACCGCGTCCGGTGGCGACGGGCTGGTGATATTCACCGATAGCGACCACGACGGCGAGGTGGATAAAGTCACGTCGATAGCGTCCGACGGGACATACGAGTCGGTTTCTCGCGACGCCGCCGGTGGGCCCTGGCGCGCGACCGACAGTGGCAGGCTCGGTTAGTGATCGGGGCGAACCGGCGAATGGCCGGAACGCCCACGGGCGATGTGTCCCTGCTCACCCTGTGCACCCGGCTACCTAACGTGCGCTCGGTCCACGTATCCTTCAGATACACCAGCGGCCGATGTGAGTACCGGCAAAGAAACCTCGAGGAGTTATCACATGACCTCAGCGACCATCCCCGGTCTAGATCCGAGTAGTGCACCGACGTCCCATCCAGGATTGTTGGCCTGGGTCGCAGAGGTCGCCGAGCTGACCCAGCCGGACCGCGTGGTTTGGTCCGACGGCAGCGACGAGGAGTGGGCTCGCCTGACTGAACAGCTCGTCGAGGCCGGCACCATCGTCAAACTCAACGAGGATAAGAAGCCCAACTCCTTCCTGGCCAAGTCTGATCCCGCCGACGTCGCTCGTGTCGAATCACGCACCTTCATCTGTTCGAAGACCGAGGAGGGTGCGGGCCCGACGAACAACTGGGTCGATCCGGCAGAGATGCGTGCGAAGCTGACGCCGCTATTCGCCGGCAGTATGCGCGGCCGCACCATGTTCGTCATCCCGTTCTGCATGGGTCCGCTGGGCAGTGACGATCCCAAACTCGGCGTCGAGGTCACCGACTCGGAATACGTTGTGCTCTCGATGCGAATCATGACTCGCGTCGGTCCTGACGTGCTCGCCGCACTGGGCGACGACGGCTTCTTCGTGAAGGCACTGCATTCGGTCGGCGCTCCGCTGGAGCCCGGTCAGGCCGACGTCCCGTGGCCGTGCAACGACGACAAGTACATCACTCACTTCCCCGAGGATCGCGAGATCTGGTCCTACGGTTCGGGTTACGGCGGCAACGCGCTGTTGGGCAAGAAGTGCTACTCGCTGCGTATCGCCTCGGCGATGGCTCACGACGAGGGCTGGCTGGCCGAGCATATGTTGATCCTCAAGTTGATCAGCCCGGAGAATAAGGCTCACTACGTCGCCGCGGCGTTCCCGAGTGCCTGCGGCAAGACGAACCTCGCCATGATCCAGCCGACCATTCCCGGCTGGCGTGCGGAAACCATCGGCGACGATATCGCCTGGATGCGTTTCGGCAAGGACGGTCGCCTGTACGCGGTGAACCCCGAATTCGGCTTCTTCGGCGTGGCGCCGGGTACCAACCACAGCTCCAATCCGAACGCGATGAAGACCATCGAGGCCGGCAACACCATCTACACGAATGTCGCGCAGACCGACGACGGTGACGTGTGGTGGGAAGGACTGGAGGGCGAGCCCGACCACCTGATCGACTGGAAGGGTAACGACTGGTTCCTTCGGGAAACCGAAACCCTTGCCGCACACCCGAACTCGCGCTACTGCACCCCGCTGTCGCAGTGCCCGTCGGTCGCCCCGGAGTGGGACGACCCGGCCGGTGTGCCGATCTCGGCGATCCTGTTCGGCGGCCGTCGCAAGACCACGGTGCCGCTGGTGACCGAGGCGCGCGACTGGCAGCACGGCGTCTTCATGGGTGCGACCGTCGGCTCTGAGCAGACCGCCGCGGCCGAAGGCAAAGTCGGAACCGTGCGTCGGGACCCGATGGCCATGCTGCCGTTCCTCGGCTACCACGTCGGCGACTACTTCGAGCACTGGATCAACCTCGGCAAGAATGCCGACGAGTCGAAACTTCCAAAGGTGTTCTACGTCAACTGGTTCCGTCGCGGCGAGGATAAGCGCTTCCTGTGGCCAGGATTCGGTGAGAACAGCCGCGTCCTGAAGTGGATCATCGAGCGTATCGAGGGCTCCGCCGAAGGTGTCGAGACGCCGGTTGGTATCGTGCCGACGCCGGAAGCACTCGACCTGGACGGTCTGGACACCCCGATCGCCGACGTCGCCGAAGCCCTGGCTGTGAACAAGGACGAATGGCGCGCCGAACTGCCGTCGATCGAGGAGTGGTTCTCCTTCGTCGGTGAGAAACTGCCGACGAGCCTGCGGGACGAACTCGACGGACTCACTCAGCGTTTGAGCTGACCCCCAACTCAATTCCCCCCGAAACTTGGAGAATCGCCCCGTCACGACGAGGGGATTCACCGAGTTCGGGGGGATTTTGTTTCTCGCCAGGGTGATTCGGGGGAAAACCCGGATGGCGAATCCGGCCGCGGTTTGGTTTTCTGGAGGACATGAATCCACGACACTCTGCGAGTGCCCAGACAGTTGCCGCATCTTCCGACGATCTACGAAAGATATACGGGTCTGGCGACACAGCCGTCGTGGCGCTCGCTGGGGTGAGCGTCGAGTTCGGCGCTGGTGAGTTCACCGCCATCATGGGGCCGTCCGGGTCGGGAAAGTCGACGTTGATGCATTGTCTCGCCGGCCTCGACGTCGCGTCGTCGGGCCGGGTGCGGATCGGCGACGTCGAGCTGGTCGGTCTGTCCGACAAGGAAATGACCAAACTGCGCCGTGACCGGATCGGCTTTGTCTTCCAGGCCTTCAACCTGGTGCCGACGCTCACCGCGGCTGAGAACATCACCCTGCCGCTCGACATCGCCGGCCGCGAGGTCGACCAGCAGTGGTTCGATACGGTTATCGGGCGGCTCGGACTGGCCGATCGACTCACGCACCGGCCGAATGAACTTTCCGGCGGGCAGCAGCAACGCGTCGCGTGTGCTCGGGCACTGGTCGGCAAACCCGACATCATTTTCGGCGACGAGCCAACCGGCAACCTCGACTCCCGTTCGTCTGGTGAGGTGCTATCGATTCTGCGCGCGGCGACTGATGAATTCAAACAGACCGTGGTGATCGTGACCCACGATCCACGCGCGGCGTCCTATGCCGATCGGGTGGTGTTCCTGGCCGACGGACAGATTGTGCGTGAGCTGTTCAAACCGTCGGCAGACGATGTCTTCGAAGTGATGAAGAACCTCGACGACGGACCGGCAGAGGCGTCGGCCGCGCCGAATACGCAGAAGTCGGTCGGGCCTTCGAATGAGGCCGGCCAATACAATGTCTAAGTCGGTTATGCGCCGGGTTTCACTACGAAATCTGTCCGCGCACAAGGTTCGTCTGTTCCTCACAGTGTTCTCGGTGGTACTCGGCACGTCGTTCGTCGCCGGATCCATCGTGTTCACTTCGTCGATCTCCGGAGCCTTCAGCAGCATCTTCGATCGAACCGCTCTCGGTGTGGCGGTACAGGTTTCGCCAAAGAACACCCAGTCGTCGGGAGTGCCGAACGCCGTAGTCGAGACGCTGACGAAGGAAAAGCAGCAGCTCGGCATCGACCGGATCGTTACCTCGTACACCGGTCTGGTGACCATTGCCGACGCGTCGGGTAAGGCATTGCAGACCGGTGGCGCGCCGAGTATCGGTACGGCCTACGTGCCGCCGTCGGAGGCGATCAGCCCGGATGACTCTAAGATCATGCCCGGCGGGTCGGGGCCGCAGAACGCCACCGAAGTCGCGATCAACGCCTCGGCAGCGGAGAAGGGTCATCTCAAAGTCGGCAGCAAGACGAAAGTCGTTATCGGACAGGGTGATTCCGCGCCGATGGATGTTACCGTTGTCGGCCTGCTCGATCTACCGACCGACGGAACCGGCGGCTATGTGAATATCCAGTTCGATAGGGAGACGGCCAGCGGACTGTTCTCCGACGGTGAGCATGTGAGTACCGCGAGTATGTCCGCGGTTGCCGGGGTCTCGCCGGATGAATTGGCCAAACGGGTCACCGCGGCGGTCGGCAACGACCAGTTGAAGGTGCAGACCGGCGACCAGGTTCGGCAGGAACAAAAGGATCAGGTTAATCAGTTCCTCGATATTTTCAATTACATCCTGCTGGCATTCGCGGCCATCGGTTTGATCGTCGGAACGTTCATCATCTACAACACTTTCTCGATGATTGTGGCGCAACGAAATCGCGAGCTGGCGCTATTGCGGGCCGTCGGCGCTTCACGGAAACAAGTGTCGCGATCGGTGTTGCTAGAGGCATTCGTCGTCGGAGTGATCGGTGGCGTCGTCGGCCTGGGTATCGGCATCGGCCTGGCCGCGTTGTTACAGGCGGTCGCCGGGGCGACGTCGGGCCTGCCGTCTGGTGGACTGAAGGTGACACCCGCGGCGATTCTGGCCGCCGTCTTCGTCGGTGTGGTGGTGACGATGGTCAGCGCCTGGGTGCCGGCGGCGCGCGCGTCGCGAGTGCCGCCCGTCGAAGCGATGCGGGCCACGCAGACCGAAGGTTCGGCGTCACTGCGGGTACGCACGATCATCGGTGCGATTTGCGCGGTCGCCGGTATCGCGGCGATCGTCGGCGGCTCGACCGGGCAGGGCGTCGGTCCGGTGCTGTTGGTCGGTGGCGGTGCGGCGGTGTTGATCGTCGCCGTGGTCCTCGGAGCGCCCGCGCTGGCGCGGCCGGTGGTCGGCGGTTTGGGCCGAGTGCTTGCGGCGCCGTTCGGCAAAGTCGGCAAGCTGGCTCGGATCAATGCCATCCGTAACCCGAGGCGTACTGCCGCAACGGCTTTCGCGTTAACGCTGGGACTCATGCTGGTCGCGATCATCGGCACACTCGGTTCAACGTTCAAGGGCACCGTCGACGACGCCGTGGATAGTACGGTGACCGCCGACTACATCGTCACCGGCGCGAATAACGCGATGTTGTCGCCGTCTGTGCTGACCACCGTCCGCAAGACAGACGGCGTCGACAAGGCTACGGCGTCGGGTGTGGTCGTCGCCAAAGTCGGGGACCAGACCGTCAACGGCAGCGGCACCGTCGGAGATCAGCTATCGGATGTCGTGAAGCTGACCATGCACGACGGTGCGTCGTCGGCGATTCCCGCCGATGAGATGATCGTCAGTCAGTCGACCGCGCAGAAGAAGGGCTGGAATCCGGGCCGCACGGTCACTTTCACCACCTTCGATGGCAAGCAGGTGCCGGTCAAGGTCGCAGCCGTCTACGACGACAACCAGACCGTCGGCGACTGGGTGTTGGGTCAGGGCGCCTACGAGAAGGTGATGCCCGCTGCGGGCCGGATGATCATCGGCGTATTCCTGACCGCCAAGCCGGGGACCAATCTGGACACGCTACGCACCAACTTAGAAAAGGCGACCACCCCGTTCCTCACCGCGCAGATCCAGACGAAGGAGGAGTTCAAGAGTTCGATCTCGTCGACGATCGACCAGATGTTGACGATTCTCTACCTGATGCTGGGGTTGGCCCTGGTGATCGCGGTACTTGGCATCATCAACACGCTGGCCCTATCGGTGGTGGAACGTAAACGCGAGATCGGCATGCTGCGGGCGATCGGTATGTTGCGTGCTCAGGTGCGCCGGACCATCTACGTCGAATCGGTTCTCATCGCAATCTACGGCGCGATACTCGGCGTCTTGTTGGGCTGCGGTATCGGCTGGACCTTGGCAAAGACGTTGCGCGAGTGGGGCGCTGGGGATCCAGTGCTGCCGTGGAGTCTGATTGTGACGACACTCGTCGGTGCCGCGGTCGTCGGCGTGATCGCCGCGCTGTGGCCCGCGATGCGTGCGGCTCGGACCAAGCCACTGGAGGCAATCGCGGACGTCTGACCCGTAACGGTCGAAACCCGGCCCCCGTTAACCGGAGCAACTTGCTTGGGGAGCGCCTGCTCTGGTTACGGGGACCGGTTTGTGTGGTTAGAAGCCGCGATGCGACTGCAGCGATATGAAGAAACCGTTGCCGGTTCTGTTTCTGCGGCAAGTGATGCCGCTGGTGCGCATCGTGCAGGTCACGCCACCGACGTTGAGGGATTGGCCGTAGGGCAGTACCGGTTTGACGAGGCGTCCGGGGCCGCCGTTAGCGGTAGTGCCACCGACGTAGAATCCCTGGTTGACGCATTTGAACCGACCGTACGCGGGCCCACGATCGAGGGCCATCGCCATTCCGGCCGGTCCCCATTTGCGTAAACACGCACCCTCGGCTGCCGTTGATACATTCGTACGGCCTTGACACCCGACGTCGCCGACGGGCTGGCGTGCGTTGGCCGGGAAGATGGCGCAGGAATATTGTCCGGACGGGGAGTGGAAGTAGTAGCCGCCGGTGTGCGGGTCGGGTCCGAAACCCGCCGCGTTGGCTTGCCCCGGCGGGGAGAGTGCACCGCCGGCCAGAATTGCGAAGGCCATGACTATGACTGCGATCACTTTGTGTTTCATGCTGATGACGTCGTCGGCAGCTGGCGATCGGTTACCGGATTGCCCCAGGTCGTGACAAATGTCAGCCGGTTGAACGATGCCGATCCGACCATGCGGGCGCGGGACGTCGCGATAGGTGATTCCCCCCGGTCACACGCTCCTCTAAGTACAAGATGAGAGACTGGCTTAATGACGCGACCACCGCAGGGGCCTGACGAACATGAGCCGACTCGTCGTCTGGACCCGCTCGACGGAGCGGGTGCGTACGACCAATCGCAGACGCATGCGTATTCCGAGCCCGACCGGCCATATGAGCAACCGGCGGCGACGCAGTATCAGCAGCCGCCGACACAGGGCCACTATTACGACCAGCCCTACACGCAGGGGCAGTCGTATACCGGCGGACAACCACCGGCCGAGCCGCCGCGTAAGACGAACACTGGTCGCACCGTAGGCCTGTCGTTGGCGATCGTGCTCGCATTGATCGTCATCGGATTCGTCGGATACCGCATCGCGAGCGGTGGCGACTCGCCGAATACCGCCGCCGTGCCATCGGAGTCGACGGTGACGACCGATACGCCGTCGGAAACTACCGAGTCCTCGACGACAGAGTCCACGACCGAGTCGACGTCGGAAACTCCCACCTCAACCGATCCGATTCCGGTCGGCCAGGTCACATACCAGATCACCGGCGACGGCGATGTGGTCGGATTGACCTATCGCACCAGTGGTGGCAACCAGTTTGTCGCCACGGCGGGTTCGCCGTGGCAGCAGACCGCCAAGGTCTCGCAGGGACGTGCTGAACTGAATGCCATCGTTATCCGCGGCAAACTGTCGTGCACCATCTCCCGTGGTGACGAGGTCCTGTCGTCCTCGACGAGTGCTGGCGGCACGCTGCGCTGTTCGGCGACGCTGCCGGCGTCGGAGTAGCCCCTACTTCTTTCGAAGCACCACAACGAGATTGGTAGCGGCGATCTCGCGGAGCACTGGTATCCGCAGCATCCACCACAGCCAGCCTGGTAGATAGCGCGGGAACGCGGCGAGAACGTCGGCGTCCGGCTGTCCATTCGCCCAGCGCAACCCCGAGGTCGCTGTGACCGCGAAAAGCGAAGTGCCGTAAAGATTCTTCGGGGGATGTCCGTGTCTGCGCGTATACCACCGTGCCGCTCGGGCGCCGCCGAAGTAATGGGTCAAGCCCATTTCGTGGCCGCCAAAGGGGCCCCACCAGAGGGTGTAGCTCACGATGACAACGCCGCCCGGTTTGGTCACCCGCACCATCTCGTCGGCCATTTGCCATGGATATCGGGTGTGCTCAACGACATTCGACGACAGGCAGATATCCATCGAACCGGTTGCGAATGGCAGCTGCTGCCCGGATCCTCGAACGCTGGCCCGTTGGTCGAGGCCGGCTGCGTGCATCTCGGACGCATCCGGCTCGACCGAAATATAGTGTGCGCCAATGGCCGAGAAGGCGTCGGCGAAATAGCCGGGCCCACCGCCCACGTCGAGTACGACCGCTCCGTCGAGTGCTGCCGGGGTCACGCGCGCGACCAGTTCGGCGGTGTCGAGAGCTAGGGCGCCGTAAAAACGGCTTGGGTCGGATTGTTCGAACCGGAAGTCGTTGAGCAGACCGGCCGATCGGCGCATAGTGGCGTAGCGAGCAAAACGCTTGGCGCCCTTCATCAGTCGACCGGAATCTGATAGACGACGGTCTGTTTCCCGTCGTTGGCGTAGCGGTCGACACTCACCCCGCCAAGCCCCTCCGCGATACGACGGCTCGCGGTGTTCTCCTCGACGACAGGGTAGCGGAACGCGATAATGTCGCTGCGCTGTTCATTGGCCCAGTCACGCGCGGCGGCGACGGCACGGCGGCCATAACCCCGACCGTGGCGGTCCTCCCGAATCCAAATACCGAACTCCGGCACTGCCTCGTCCGCTTGGTGGATACCGACTTGGCCGAGAAACTCACCGCTGACCGGATCGACGATTGCGAACACGAAATCCGTTCCGGCACTTCGTTGGTCTACCCACCGCCGCCAAATCGGCTCGAACGCAGCCATCGAGGCCGGCGGGTCCCACGTCATATACCGGGTCAGGCTCGGCGTCAGATGGGCGAAGGAATCCGCGGCGAACTCCGGGCCGAACCGATACAGCGCTATGCCATGTCGCACGGCGCTCAACTCGGACACCACGTCCGCCACGGTGAACGCTCGCACACCGATCAGGTCGAGGTCGGCCAATCGCTGCGCCGTCACCTGCGACACGGCATCGGAGACGATGACGGCACGGAAATCACGTTCGCTGGCGTCGAAAAGCGTTGCGCGCGGACAGTTCGGGAGGTTGCATCCGGCGACAATTACTGTGTCGCAACCGTTGTCGTGCAACCACCGTTCTAAATCGGTCCGGTAGAAGGCGCTCCAGCGCGGTTTGTACAGCACTATCTCCCGTGGGCCAACCTCCTGCGGCTCACCGCGCAGCAACGATTCGACGTCGAGGTCAACTTCGTGCCGAAGTAATCCGTGCGCGACCTGTGAGCCAGTACTTCCCGGAGCCGCGATCAGCGCACCGCCTTCGACAGCGTCGCGACGTACCGGATCGACGTCGGCGCCACCGGGTGGATATAGGCGAACGACATGCACGATGGGCCGCCCGGCCGCGCGAAACGCGGCGATGAGCCGGTCGAGCGGCTCGACCACCTGTGCGGTACCGGGAATTGTCGACGGCCCATCCACGAAGTCGCGTTGCATGTCGATGACAACCAGTGCGGCGCGATGCCAATGCGGTGCGAGGTAGTCGGGCATGATCTGCAGATCCTATCCGCAGGTACCCTGGTCACCGATGTCGACAAGCTCCGAACACCCCGCGCCAGCGCCGATTCCGGCGCAGGTGCTGCTGCTGTGCTGGCGAGACACCGGCCATCCGCAGGGCGGGGGGAGCGAAATCTATCTGCAGCGCGTCGGGCAACTCCTCGCCGCACGTGGTGCCCAAGTGACATTGTTGACTGCGGCCTATCCAGGTGCTGCCGCGGTTGAGCAGCGCGATGGTATCCGCATTTTGCGCCGGGGCGGCAGGCTCAGTGTTTATCCGCACGCCCTCGCCGCCATTCTCGCCGGGCGTCTGGGGCGCGGACCGCTTGCGGGCTACGAGCCGGACCTGATCATCGATACACAGAACGGCGTGCCGTTCTTCGCGACTCTCGTCTCGGCCGCTCCGACGCTGGTGCTCGTTCACCACTGCCACCGCGAGCAGTGGCCGGTCGCCGGACCGCTACTCGCCCGGCTGGGCTGGTTCATCGAGTCCCGGATCTCACCGTGGGTGCATCGCCGCAATCGCTATCTCACGGTGTCGCAACCGTCGGCGGTTGAGCTCGCCGAACTCGGTGTCGACGCCGCTCGAATCACGGTGGTACGCGCCGGAATTGATCCCGTCCCAGAGATCACCACACCCGTTCCCGATGACGACCTACACCTGGTCACCCTGTCCAGACTGGTGCCGCATAAGCAGATCGAACACGCGCTGGAAGTCCTCGCCGAGCTCCGCAGGAGCCATCCGAGAGTGGTTCTCGACGTAATCGGCAGCGGCTGGTGGGATGATCAACTGCGCACGCGCGCAACAGAACTCGGTGTCACCAATCGAGTCGTCTTTCACGGGCATGTCACCGATCGCCGCAAACACGAGCTACTGGCCGGTGCCTACCTACATGTGATGCCGTCGCAGAAGGAGGGGTGGGGAATCGCGGTGGTCGAGGCCGCCCAGCATCGCGTTCCCACCATCGGGTATCGGCAGGCTGCCGGCTTGGCCGATTCGATCGGCCACGACGAGACCGGGTACCTCGTCGACGGTGTTGATGAACTTGTCAGTGCCACCAGAAAACTCGTCGATGACCCCGCTCAGACGCGCCGACTGGGTGATGCGGCCTACCGTCGGGCTCAAGACTATTCGTGGCAGTCGACCGCACGGGGCGTCATTTCGGCCGCCGCGCTCGCCGCATCCGCGTGGAAGTAGTGATCAGCGCGACCAGTGAGGTGATGACCGCGCCAATCCACACCGCGAGCGCGGCGAGTGCCCCGACGCGGGACGAGATAGATGCCGCTACAT
The DNA here is from genome assembly GCF_048537885.1 of Gordonia sp. CPCC 205333. Classification (NCBI taxonomy): domain Bacteria; kingdom Bacillati; phylum Actinomycetota; class Actinomycetes; order Mycobacteriales; family Gordoniaceae; genus Gordonia; species Gordonia sp. CPCC 205333. The sequence goes on from NZ_JBCLVI010000001.1 coordinate 271,381, forward strand.
CGTTGTGAGGATTGTCGATTCGGTAGAGCGTCAGTGTCGGGCCGCGAAATACCGGGACCACATCTCGTAGGCCCGGTACCGGCTGGGACGCGAGGACCCAGCCGACGCCGAGTGAGCTGACATCAGTGCCATTCGTCAGCGCGCGGTGAATATCGGCCGCCCAGCTCGATCCCTCGTCGATGACGACTCCATCGACGCGCAATTCGCCGGACTCGGCCACCGCCGCACGCACCAGTCGCGAAGTCGGATCCAACGACGGTCCGTCGGTGAAATCGAAGCGGCGCACCGTATCCCCCGGCCAGATGGCTACGGCGCCTGAGTCGGCGGGGATGTGATCGGCCATCGCCAGCCATTCGGCAGGGTATTGAATTGGTGCTACCCGTCCGCCGACTCCCCAGGCGAGGTCGGGCAATGGCGCGACGATCAGCAACACCACCGCGGATATAGCGAAACCCGCTGGTACCCAATGCTTCAGCCAGCTGACGAATGCCGCCGCGGCTATCGCGGCCAACGGCACCGCGAGCATCGAAAACTTCGTAGTATCCCGCAACAGACCGACGCCGCCGATTGACTCGGTCAGCCATTTCAGTATCGACGAACCCGGCCCGCCAGCGACACAGACAATGGCGAGCAGTGTGCCGGCGGCCAATCCCGCCGCGATCCACACGGTAGGTCTCGACTCAGGATCTAGCGTGTGGCGCATCCGCCACAGCCGCCAAATACCCACCGCTACAACGGCAATGAACAGTGTGGCCGCTATCGGCGCCCAGCCGCTCTGACGGCTCGGGGGCACCGCGTCGGCATTCCAGATACCGCCGAGACTCAGCGCGGTCAGAACTCGGCCGAGTCCAGTTTCAGCACGTAATGCGAAAGTGGACACCGAGATTCCCTGCGCCGTGGTGATCGATGTACCCGCAATGGTCGAAACAAGCAGCGGCAGCGCGCCGATCGCGATCGGAATCGCGCTTAGTATCGTCGCGCCCCATCGCCGTCGAACTGCCAGCGGAATCGACAGTGCCACTAGTACACCCGCCGTCGCGATCAGCCATCCCGATGGGGTCAATGCCGACACCAGCGAAGCGGTAAAGAGGATCGCCCAGGCCCGGCGTGTGTCGTGCGAATTGTCGGGGGAATCCAGCGACTCCCGGATCCGCAACGCGGACAGCAGAATCCAGCCCAGGGCCGCATATGCGGTGAATAGACTCCAATGCCCCTGTAGGAGGCGTTCTGCCACAAAGGGATTCCAGACCGCGATGATGGATGCGGCTGCGGCGCCGGTGCGACCTGCGCCGGGCACCACCCGCCCGGCAAGCAGACCGTAGCCGGCACCGGCCAGTAGCAGCGACACGGTGAGGATCGCGACGACGATCGCACCGCCGTCGAACATGGTGGACAACAGGGCAATAGTGCCGTCTTGCGGTACCGCGCGCGGGGGATTGCCGCCGATGCCCAGCGTCGTATCGGTCAAATAGGTTCGCGGCGTCGACACCGCGTCGCGATACAGCAGATAGCCCGGGCGCCAGAGTGGTGCGACGATCGCGACCGTTGCCAGCGCGGACACCAGCCAAGCGGTGAACACGATGCGACGGTCGGCCATATCGTCGATTGTCCCGCAGGGGTGAATATCCCCGCGCTCGGCATCAATACTCTTGACGTCATGTCCGCTCCCACCGCCCGTACCACCGCGCATGCGCTGGGCTGGGTCACCGCGGGGAGTATGACCGCCAACGCATGTGCCTATCTGGTGCATCTGCCGGCCAGTCGATGGTTCAGCGAAGCTGAGTATGGCGAGTTCGCCGTCGTTCTTGCCTGGCTGCTGGTGGTCGCAGTGCCGGCGTTGGCCTGCCAGGCGGTAATCGCCCGCGAAGCGGTCCGGGGAGTATCGGATGTTGCGTTACGTCGTTTCGGACTGCGTTTGACCGTGCTGGTCGCAGTCGCCGCGCTGCTGGTGGCGCCACTGGTCAGCATCGTCGCCGACGTCGGGTTGGGCGTGGTACTCCCCGGTGTGCTCATCGCGCCGATGCTCACGCTCATCGCCACCGGACAGGGGATCTTGCAAGGTCGTTATCGGTTCAGAACGCTCGGCGTCGTGCTTGCTATTACGGGAGTGCTGCGGTCGGCGCCGATGGTCGCGGGAGTCGCGGCCGGACTGGGCGTCGGCGGCGCGCTGTGGGCCGGCCTGGTCGGGGCGGCGATCGCGGCGGGAATCGTGTGGCTGGCCAGTCGCAGTGTGGTACCCCCTGGACCAGATGCCGGTATACCCGCGGTGTGGACCGTCGTCGCGGCATCGCAGGTACAACTCGCGCTGGTCGTGGCGTCGTCTCTCGATCTACTTATCTCGCGGACCGCGCTCAGCGAAACCGATGCGGGTGTTTACGCGGTTGGCGCGGTAGCTCTCAAAGTCGCGTTCTGGTTGCCGCAGGCGGTCGGTGTGGTCTTCTATCCGAGGATGGCCGACGTCCGGCATACGCGGCAGTCGGTACGCGGGGCGCTCGTCGTGGTGAGTGCGATCGGCGCGGTACTGATCGTCGCGGCATTGGCGGGTAGTGGTGTCGTGCCGCTTGTCGTCGGCGCGAAGTATGACGCCGTGGTCGGTGTGCTGTGGCTGTTCACCTACACCGGCGTCGCGCTCTCGCTGTTGCAGGTGCTGCTGCTCGCGACGATCGCGGCGCGCCGGACGCGCTGGTCACTGATCGCGTGGCTGGTGATCGCCGTCGAGGCCGTGGTGATCTTGCTGGCCGTCGATTCCGTCACCGGGCTGATTACCGTCGCCGCGATCGCTGCCACCGTGTCGACGTTCGCCTACGCGGTCACCTTCAGGTTCTGGGCGCCGGGAGCGGAGCGAGCGGGCCCGACCAACCGGGCGCCGGGAGCGGAGCGAGCGGGCCCGATCGGCTGGGCGCCGGGAGCGGAGCGAGACGACGCCGGCGATCAGCGCGAGTACGCCGAGCAGCCCGGTGATCAACGGGACGATCCGGCCCCAGACGGCCTGCGGCCGTGATTGTGCCCGCGCCGCGTCGGTGAGCTCCTTCCGGGTCGGCTCGTCATACCTGAATGACGCGACGAGACTTGGCAATCGGATGCTGGCCAATGCCGCATTCGTGCCGGGATCGACGATTCGGTACTCCTGCGTGACGGTGAATTCGGCGTCGATGACGATGCCCGTCTTGGGGTCCACCGAAAGTGACCAACTGCCGCCGCGGTGTAATGCGGCCGTCAACGGCGTCGATGGTGCCACGCCGTCGAGTGGGCCGAACCATCGTGCCGGTCGAGTGATCAGAGTTCCCGGTTCTGGTCTCTTGTCGACGCCGTAGTGGGTCGACAGGTCAGTGTCGGGGACGTGGGCGGTGAATCGGGTGGCGTCGAGGCCGTTGACGTTGGCGTCGCCGTCGGCGCGCAGCGGAACTGAGCGTCGGGTCGCGACGTCGTAGAAGGACCGGCCGGACGCCGGATCGCGGGGAAATACGTACGTCACGCCCGCGCGCGCGCTGAGCGGCACGGGCGCGCGGTTGCTGTCGTATTGGACTTCGGAGAGGGGGTTGGCGACGGGCTCAGCAGTGCGACGGTCGAGTGTGACGCGATCTTTGAATGCGGTGACCGTTGGGTTGTCACAGTCGCCGGCCGCCTTGTCGCCGGCCACCCGGACCGACGTTCCGGCTTGCAGCGTCACGCGGTCGGCGTCGGCCGGCCGTACCGCGACTACCCGTTGACCGGTCAATAAATCGCCCGTGCGTACCGCCGCCGTCGGGGCGTCGAGTGCGCAGGCGTCGAGGAATTTGGTGTCCGAGGTCGACGTCGCGACGACGGTGAAGTCGGTATCCAATGACACCTTGCGGAGTCTGTCCACCAGAAACGTCGGCGCCGCGACGGTCACGGCCAGGAGGAACGCTGCGAGGAAGATCAGTGTCGGGCCGATGAGGTCGCGCGTGGAGAAGCGGCTGGACGCGGGCGTCGACATAGTGGCGAGGGTAGTGGGTAGATTGGCTCACGATGTCTGTGCCCCGCTTCTATCCGCAACTCGAAGGTATGCGCGCCGTCGCGGCGCTTGGTGTGCTGTCAACGCACGTCGCCTTCCAGACCGGCGAGGTGCGGACCCCGGTGCTCGGTCCGGTCCTCGGTCGCCTCGACCTCGCCGTCGCCCTATTCTTTGGCTTATCGGGGTTCTTGTTGTGGCGACCGTATGTCGATGCCGCGCACGGTGGTCCGCGCCCGGATGTGCGGCGATATCTGACCCATCGATTTGTGCGGATCTGGCCGGCGTATGTGGTGGTCGTCGTCGCGGTGCTGACGCTGTTACCTGAGGCGCGTAACGCCGACGTCGTGGTGTGGGCCGCGAATCTCACTCTCACTCAGATCTTCGTGCCGCTTTCACTGACCGCCGGACTCACTCAGATGTGGAGTCTGTCGGTTGAGGTGGTGTTTTACCTGTTGTTGCCGATCATTGGGCTGGCGATGACCAAATTCTCGGGATCTCTTGCCCGGCAACGTATTCCGGTGCTCTGCGCATTTATCGCGCTGACCCTGAGTTGGGGTCCGGTCGCTTCGGTGTTGCCGACCCAACCGGGGCTGGAGCCGAAGAACTGGGTGATCGGGCATCTTCCGTGGTTCGGGGTGGGATTGTTATTGGCTGAACTCGTCGGACGGGTCAACCGTGGCGAGCCGCTACCGCGAGTGTTGGACACGCTCGTCGAGCTGAGTCGCCGTCGCTGGCTGATGTTCGCGGTGCTCGTCGTGGCCTACGGGCTTGCTTGTACGCCGCTGGCCGGTCCGACCGGGCTCGGCGCGGTGAATAGCGGACAGTTCGTCGTCAAGATCGTTCTCGGGGCGTTGTGCGGTTATGCGATCTTGGCCCCATTGGTCTTGGCCGACAGCGCCTTTGGCTTCCTCGAATCGCCGGTGATGCAGGCGCTCGGGCGGTGGTCCTATGGGATTTTCATCTGGCATGTCGCGGTGTTGGCGGTGGTCTTCGGGCTATTTGGCATCCTGCCGTTCGGCGGATCGACGGTGCTGGTGTGGGTTCTGACGGTGATTCTCAGTGTTGGAGTAGCTGCCGCGAGTTACGCATTCATCGAGGAGCCCGCGCGGGCCAGGCTGAGATCTGCTGGAACTGTCCCCGTGGCGCGAGCAGGCGCTATATAGCTGCCTGCTCGCACCGGGGGACATTTTCACTGAGCTGCGAGGTGTGCGTACCAGCACACCAGCTCATACGCGATATGCGACGCGGCGATACTGGTGATCTCCGCGTGATCATATGCCGGCGCCACCTCAACGACATCGGCGCCGACGAGGTTCAGGCGTGTCAGCCCGCGCAGGATTTCCAACAGCTCCCGGCTGGTCAGGCCGCCAGCTTCGGGAGTGCCGGTGCCGGGGGCGTGGGCTGGATCAAGTACGTCGATGTCGATGGAGACATACACCGGACGGTTGCCGACGCGCTCTCGCAGAGCGTCGATGATCTCGTCGACACCACGCCGAAAGACGTCGGCACTGGTGTAGATGCCGAAACCGAAGCGCCGATCGTCCTCGAGGTCTTTGTGGCCGTAGAGCGGTCCTCGGGTGCCCACATGACAGATGGCCTCGGTGTCGAGCAATCCTTCCTCCACGGCACGACGAAACGGTGTGCCGTGGGTATATTCGGCGCCGAAGTAGGTATCCCAGGTATCTAAGTGGGCATCGAAGTGAATAAGCGCGACTGGGCCGTGCACCGCGCAGGCGGAACGCAATAGGGGCAATGCAATGGTGTGATCCCCACCGATGGTGACGAGTTTGACTCCGCTGCGGGCGAATTCGCCCGATGCCTGTTCCAGGGTGTCCAGCGCATCGACGATGTTGAAAGGGTTGATCGACGCATCGCCGGCGTCGGCCACCTGCAGATTCGCGAAGGGTGAGATATCACCAGCCGGGTTGTAGGGCCGCAGTAGTCGGCTGGCCTCGCGAATACCAGCGGGACCGAAGCGAGCCCCCGGCCGATAGGAAACCCCACTGTCGAATGGGACCCCCATCACTGCGACGTCGACACGCTCGACCTCATCGAGTCGGGGCAACCGCGCGAAGGTGGCCGGGCCGGCGAAACGTGGCATCAGCGACGAGTCGATCGGCCCCAGGTGTCCACCCTCGATGATGCGCGGAGTCTGGAGGGCGGGATGGTGAATCTTCATATGCGAATGCCTCCTGCGGGCTAGTCGAGTTCTACCGGAGCGATGTCGTCGTAGACGTCGCCGGGGCCTGGATTGTCGGCGGTGGTATGCCCACCGAAGTGAGTCATGATGCCCCACAACGCATTAAGGGCTGTCTGGACAGCGCCCTCGGCCCAGCCCGCCGTCCACGACACATCGTCGCCGGCGAGGAAGAAGCCCCGGAACTCGGCAGGCAGTCGATCTTGCATGAAATGGGTGTAGAGGCGTCGTTGATAGCGGTAGTGGCCCGGCAGGTTGGCCTTGAACGCACCCATGAAATCGCGTTCGGTCTCCCACGACAGCGTGACCGGGGAGGCGATGACGTGACTGCGGATATCGACGCCGGGATAGATCTCAGCCAGTGACTTGAGCATCAGGTCCATCCGTTCGACCGCGTCGAGGGGAAGGAGTTTGAGCGAGTCGTCGGCCCAGGTGTACGACAGGCAGATCAGGCCGGGCCGATCGTCGCCGAAGTCGAGAAGGTAAGTGCCACGGCTCATTCGGTCGGTGAGGGTCATGCTCATCACCTCGCGGCCGGTCCGCGGGTCGATATCCTTCCAGAATGGGCGGTCGACGAGAACGAAGACCTTCGACGACCCCATGTAGTGGGTCCGCTCGATTGCGGTCCAGTGATCGATTGGCAGCAGTCGTTCATCGGTCCGAATGGTGTTGAGCAACATCCAGCCCTGTCCGGTGAATACCGCGGCGTCGAATGTGTCGATCCGGCCGGCGGAGTCGGTGACGGTGACCTTGTCCGGATGCGTTCGCCGCAATTCGACGACGCGTGGTCGGGTGACGCCGTCTTCGTGGAGTGATCGCACCGACGTACCCGTTGGCCAGTAGGCCGCGCCGTCGACGGATGTCGACCAAAGCCGTTGGGGGAGTTGACTGGAGCCTCCGACGATGCCGCGGTGATGATCGTCTGAGGCGGTACACACGACGCGCAGGATTTCCAGGATGGAATTGGGGAAGTCGGTATCCCAGCCGCCGGTTCCGAATCCAACCTGCCCGAAGATCTCGCGTAGCGCGAAGCTGCTGAATGCCTCGGATTGGCAGAGAAATCCGTAGAAGGTGGTGTCGTCGTGGCGGTGAACGAGATCGGACCAGATGGCGCGAATTGCGGCGACGTCGCGTGTGCGGATGGCCGCACCGAGTTCGGAGGCGCGCGCGTACTCGTCAAGGGTGCGATTCCAGGCAGCGGAGACATCGGTGTAGATGGTGGGCAGGTCGTCGAGAATCCGGGCGAAATGCTTGCGGCCCTTGAGATCTATCACCGTGCTCGGCGTCGCCTCCGATAGCGGGTTGGGGAACGGAGTGGTCTGCAGCCCCAGTGTGTCGAGGTAGTGAAATAGCGTCGTCGACGACGGTGGGAATCGCATCGCACCCATCTCTGCGGTGATTCCCGGATGTCCGTCGAATGCGACCGACCGCATCCGACCGCCGATCTGGTCGGCCTCGTATACGACCGGCCGCAAACCCATGCGGACCAACTCATGTGCGATCAGGGTGCCCGATAATCCGGCGCCGATGACCGCGACCCGAGTGCCGTGCGCGTGCTCGGGGACCGACCCGATTCCGGCGGCGCTGGTTACGTAATCGTCGTAGGCGAAGGGGAAATCGGGGCCGAACATTGTCAGGGGTGTCGAATCGTCGTCACCAATAGCGTCGGGAGCAATGGGTATTGACATCGATGACTCCCTAGTAGAGGTCGGTACGGCGGTCGGCCAGGTGCGTGTTCTCCCGACGCCCGCTCAGCAAGACACGAGGGTCGATGTCTGCGACGAGAAGTGTCTCGCCGAGTCCCGCGCGCGCGAGGTCGGCACCGTCGGGACCGACGATGGCACTTTGCCCGCAGTAGTGAAGCCCGTTCTCCGAGCCGCAGCGGTTCGCGTAGACGATGAACATCTGATTCTCGTAGGCGCGGGCCGGAACGAGGATGCGACTGATCACGTCGAATGGCGTCATCAATCCGGTTGGCACGAGAAGCAGGTCGGTGCCGGCGTCGGCGTGGGCGCGAGCGAATTCGGGGAACTCCACTTCGTAGCAAATCCCCAAACCGACTGTGAGACCACCGAACTGTGTCTGCGTGATCAGGTGGTCGCCCGCGACGAACAGACTGTGATCGAGTTCGCCGAACAGGTGTGTCTTGTGATGGCGTGCCAGTGGTGTCCCGTCCCGGTCGACCAATACGACGGTGTTGCGATTACCGTCGCCGCCGACCTCCGGGTACCCGTACACAATCGCGATCCCATGACGTTGCGCGAGTTCGGAAATCGCTGATGCGAGTGGACCATTCGGCGGTTCAGCGCGCTGACCGGAGAGTTCACCGATGTTGTACCCGGTCGCCGACATCTCGGGTGTGACCAATAGATCGGCGCCGACATCGGCAGCCGAATGCGCCGCGGCCACAATGGCTGACAGATTGTCTTCCGCAGTCGCGGCATTCGCCGGACCCTGCGAAACCGCGATGCGCAGTCGCGCACCGTCGCTGCTTTCGATTGACGCCGGCACAATCCCGATGGTGCCACAACTTCGCCGCGCGGGCTGGCGAGTCAGGGGCCAACGTCTCGTGGCTCACGCCGGTGCGCGCCCGCCGACCACCACACACAGTTCAACGCGATCAGCGCGAACAATTGTGGAAGCCAATCGAATCCGTGATAGCCACTCGGCGAATGCCATGGCCCCGCGGCGAGATACCAGGTGGCCGCCAGCATGCTGATGAACGTGATCGCCGGGACCGTCTGTTCTCGCCGATGCCGCCGCAACCAGTGAAAGCCGAGCCAGCCGAGTGCGGTGATACCCAGTCCCCACCAGCCGCATAGCAACCAGGAGACCGCGCCGACACCGATCGCGCGGCCGATCCGAAGGGCTGTTCCCGGCATGGGATCAGCCGGCTGCGACGCCGCCTTGACGGCAGACCACCGCCGCGGCCACCATGCGGCGACGAGTAACAGTGCCATCAGGGTCAGACCCACACCGAGTGCCCAGCGATAGCGACTGTCGAATCGGAAGGTCAGGTCGACGATTCCAGACTTGCCGGCTGGCACGATCCACCCTTGCTGCCATCCGTTGACCGTGATCGACGTCAGAGCTGAACCGTCGATGCTGGCCCGCCAGCCGCTATTCGCGCTTTCGGGAACGACGATCACCTGAGCATCGCGTGCGGACGGGACGCTCAACTGTCGATGCGTCACATCCCATTTCAGTGTCCGCGGAACCCGGACCGAAGCGCCTGCGGTGTCGGTTGGCGCGTCGGGTCCGCGTGCGGACAGATCCACTCCCACGACGTTGAACACACCGGACGGATTCACCGAGATCTCCTGCCGACCCGTGGGCAGCCGGAGTGGCGTGTCTTCACATGGATAGGCGAGTACCGGGTCGCCGTTGCGCAGGGCGCGGGCCGTCGTCGAAACTTTGAGTCGCACAACCTGTCCCGCTGCTGTGATACCCAGTCCGCGGTCGCAACCGATTGTCACCGGACGATCGAGTGAAGCGGACGCGGGTGCCGTGGGGAACACCTCGATCTCGCCGATCCCGGGTTGAGCCGGCCGTGCGAATCCCAACCCGTTGACGTCGATTAGTGACGACGACTTGCCGATCGTAATCGAAAGACGCTGTGTGCGAGCACTTCCGACATCGACATAGCCATCCTTGTCAACGCGGTGAGTGTGTCTACCGTCGCCGGCATCGACGGTCACCTCGACGGGACGGGCCGGATAGTCCTGCGGGCCGGTCAAGCGGATTCGGTCAACGCGTTGCGGCGCGGGAAGATTGAGCACGACGGTCGGGTGCTTCTTCGAGTCTTGCGAGTCAGGCGCGGTCCATACTGTGGCGGGGTCGCCGTCGACCAGCGCCATCGCGTTGCCGCGCGGATCAGTTACCGAGGCGGGACCGGTAGCAGTTATCACGCCCGAAACCGTCAGTGTCGCATTGAGATCGGTCCCGGCCTTCGGGCGCAGCACGACGACGGGATCGACGTTGGTCGCGGCGGGTACCGAAAGCATGCGGGAGAACACCCCGGAGGTCTCGGCGCTGCGGCCGACAGCGGGTGAGCAGCGGATCACGGTCCTATCGGGCACGCATGCCGAGCGTCCGTCCAATTCCTGCGACAGGTACCAACGGGCGACAGCAGAACCAGTGGGGAGCGGCGGTAAGTCGGCGCGAAAGCGGATATCCATCGGCATACCGGTCACCAGATCGCGTATCCCGATCTCACTGAGCGCGAATTGATTTCCGGCCACCCCGCCGTCGACTCGCAACGCCCGGATCTTGATCGACGAGGTTGGTCCGCCGGGGAGGGTGAGTGACACCGGCTCACCGGGCTCGATGCCCTGGGCAACTGTGGTGCCGGTGTCGGTTGTCACCACGATGCCCGTGACGTCGGGGCCGATTGCCTTGTGTGTGGTGAGGGTGAGCGCGAGATTGGATCGTGGCGTATCGAAGTTCAGCTGTAGCCACTGGCCGACGGCGGCATCGAGGCCCGAGCTGATCCACGAGGTGTCGGTATCGTGGTCGAACGCCGCGGCTGGTGAGTCGGCGGGTGATGTCTGTCCGGGTTGGGTTGCGTCCGAAGCGGATCCGGAGGTGGTGACCCAGACTCGGCCGGGGTCGTTGTTGAGCAACCAGTGCCCGCTGACGAGTGATTGGCCGACCACCGGGTAGTCCGCCGAGGCGTTCTTGGTTCGGCGTGGTTCGGTCGCCGATCGGGTTGATGAATTGTGATCATCGACGCGACCGAAGTCGGTTTCTCGATCGACGGGGGCGTCGGTGACAGTCAGCGGTGCCCGTGGCAGCCCCGCACGACGGGCGTCGGCTTCGAAGAGTGCCGGGCCGAGCGCCGGATAGCCGCGTCGAGCGCGGTAATCCTGCAGGGCGGCAAGCGATTCAGGGCCACCACTGAATCGGGGCAGGTCGTCGAGATCAGTAAGTATCGGTCCGGTGCCGTCGAAAGCGACACCGTCGGTGACAGCGAAGATCTGGATCGCGGGCATCTTCGGGCGCAGTCCGTCGTCGACGACCACCCCGTCGACCGTTGCCGGACCGACGTCGGGCCCGAACTGGGCGATCTTGTGTAGTCCGGGTGATCCGGCCAGCGCATGCTGCGCGAGTAGTGGTCGGGCGGAACGAGATTCGATCGGGGTGAGGTCGGCTCGCAGGACAACGTACCCGATGCCCTGTTGCGCGAGGGTCGCGGCCAGGCCGGGTGAGGGGCGCCCGTCGGCGATGGCACGTTGAACCGAATCCATCGCCCGGATCGCCTCGGGAGGTACCAGTGGTATCGCGTCGCGCACCGCCCACGGTGTCGTCGCGAGCGGCTGTATCGGTTCGTCACGCGTGAGGCCCCAGAGTTGTTGTGCGAATGGCGATCCGGGTACCACCAGGGTGCGACCCGGGTGGCCTGAATCGGCGCCTGCCGCGTGCTGAGCCAAGAACTGAGCGGTATCCCGCCAGTAACCGGGCAGGTCGCGGTAGGTGTCGGTGCCGGCCAACCCGCCGGTCCACGCGACCGACCCGGCCCCGAGGAGCGCGACCAGAATCACGATGCTTGCCGCGGTGGTCTTCGACCGTTGCGGATGTGCCAAGGCGGACAACGATTCCCGAATTCGCACCGACCCGGGCAGGGGCGCACGCGCCAACAGGTGGGCTATGCCGAGTACGACCGGAATCCGGATGAGCGGCTCAACCTTATGCACGTTCCGTAGCGGGGCGCCCGCACCGTCGAGGAATGTCCGGATCGGCTCGGCGATCGGCGATCCGAGCCCGCCGGCATAGCCGACGCAGATCAGCACGATCCCGACGGTGACGATGACCGCGAACCGGCGTCGAAATGGCATCTGCCGCATTGCTAATCCGGCCAACCCCGCGGCGACCAATACACCGGTGGCCACCACCGCGGCCGGTTGCGTTACCAGAATTGAACCGGCAACCCGTTCGGGTGAGACGAATGGTGTCCACGAGCTGGTGCCACGCAGTACCTCGGTCAACGATGTCCATTCCGTTGTGACACGGGAGGATTCGATGAAGTCGAGGAATGGGGGGCTGACCCGTGACAGGATCAGCAGTGGCACCACCCACCACGCGCATGCCGCTGCCGCGCCGACAACCCACCAACCGCCGAACCGCGCCCAGCGTGCCGTCGGGCGATGCATTACGAACCAAAGAATGGACACTCCGCATGCCGCGACGGTTGCGACAGCGTTGACGGCTCCCATCAAGGCGATGGCAGCGGCGGATTGAAAAGCTAAGCGCCACAACGGTGGATCGGCGGTGGATCGCTCGGTGTCGAGTGCTCGGATGACGGGGATTAGCACCCAGGGAGCCAGCATCATCGGCAATGTCTCTGATGAGATTGACCCGAGGGTGGTCAGGACACGCGGACTCAACACAAAGGCGGCCGCAGCGATTAATCGTGATGTCGGTGATCCCACGCCGATCAGTTCGGCGAGCCGCACGATCCCGATGAAGCCGACGAATAGCAGCACTGCCCACCACAGGCGCTGCGTCACCCAAGGCGGTAGATGGCATAACTCACCCAGCGCGTAGAAGGCGCCATGCGGAAAGAAATACCCGTAGGCCTGATTCTGCACCTGTCCCATCGGTGCGGTCGGCGTCCACAGATGTAACGCGCGTTGCAGGAAACCGACCGGGTTGGCGGTGAGGTCGAGTTTGGTGTCCGCGGCCAGGCGACCGGGCGCCTGGAGGAAGGACAACAACAGAGCCGCCAGCGCTATCCATGCCACGCCTCGACGTGACAGTGCCGGCGGGGTCATCGATCAGTTGTTGCTACTGCCGCCGTCGCCGCGCGAGCCGTAGTCGACGGACCCCTGGATGAAGCCGTTGTTGGGATTGATGTTGTTGAGGTCTGTTGCCGGGCTGTTGTCGGCGCTCAGCAGTCCACCCAGAACAACCGAACCCAACCCGACGATGACGCCTGCCACTGCGGCGACGGCACCTGCAATCAGTCGGTTCGAGGTCATGGCGACGAAGTTACCATCTCGCCCCGGTGTGTCCGGTGATGCGCGCGGGCTCAGGGCTGAACTGCGGGCGGTTGATCACAATGCGCGGGGACCACGAAGACCGGGCGATGACAATGTTGCAGGACGCGTTGCGCGACACTGCTGTGCAGCAGGGCGCGCAGCCCAGATGCGCCGCGTGTGCCGGTGACCAGCAGATCGACGTTCAGCGCATCGGCAGCCGCCACCAACGCTCCCCACACCGTCGACTCGACTTCGACAAGGGAACCTTTGGCCGCCAAGCCGCTGGCGGCGGCCAATTCCAGACCGCGCTTGTTAGTCGTCTGTGCTTCGGCTCTGATCGCTCCGTCGATGTCGGCATCGAAAGCCGTGTCCGGTGGCGGCCCGAAACCGGCGGCGAGGCTCGATAGCCGGGCTGGGCTCGCGGACCCCGGCTCCCAGGCCGTCACCACGAAGGCATCGTTGGAGTTGAGGAATTTGCCCGCGTACTCGATGGCGCGATCAGCGTCGGGCGAGCCGTCATAGGCGATCATCATGACGGTTCGGGGACTTGTCTGCGAGTGGTCGCCACTCATGGCTCCAGGGTAGTGCAGGCGCGGTATCGGTGTTGGCAGTTTCGACGCCGATACCCGTGGTGCGCCGGCACATGTCAGACTCGTGGGCATGGCGTTTTCCAGGATGACCGCTGCGGCGCTGCGTCGTACCGCGATATGCGCGGTGAGTCTCGGTGCCGTGGCGACCACTGCCGTCGCGTGTACCAATGGTGGCTCGACCGGGCCGAGCGTGACGTCGAGCACGTCGGCGTATTCCTCGGCGGTATCGAGTTCGAGTGCGGCGTCCTCGGCGGTGCCTGTCGCGAATGGTTGTGGCGCAACCGAACTCGCGAAGATGACACGGCGGGAAAAACTCGCGCAGATGCTTGTCATCGGTGTGACCGGTACCGCCGACGCCGAGCGGATAGTTCAGTCGGAAAAGGTCGGTGGCGTGTTCATCGGCAGTTGGACCGACCTGTCGATCCTGACTTCCGGTGCGATGGAACGTATTTCGCGCACGTCGAAGACTCCGCTGATGGTCACCGTCGACCAAGAGGGCGGCCGGGTGTCACGGCTGAACAAGATCGGCATCGACAGTCCGTCGGCGCGGGAGCTGGCCGCGACGAGGACGCCCGCGCAGACTCGGGTACTCGCGGCGTCAATCGGTAAGCGGCTCAAGCGACTCGGAATCACTGTCGACTTCGCTCCCGACGCCGACGTCAGCAACGAGTCCGACGACGAAGTGATCGGTGATCGATCGTTCTCGAACGATCCCGAGACGGTGACCAAATACGCGCAAGCGTTCGCGCAGGGTCTACAGGATGCCGGCATCATGCCGGTGTTCAAACACTTTCCGGGTCACGGGCATGGGTCAGGTGATTCGCATACCGGCACGGTCCGAACACCGCCCCTCGCGCAGTTGCGCACCAGTGACCTGGTGCCCTACCGGACGCTACTCACGATGCCCGGCGTCGGCGCGATGGTCGGACACCTCATCGTGCCGGGACTGACCGGGACCGAGTTGCCAGCTAGTGTCAACGCACGCGCCATCGCTATGCTGCGGACGGGTAAGGGCTATCGGGGTCCGGCCTTTAACGGCGTCGTCTTCTCCGATGACCTGTCCGGCATGGCCGCGATCAGCGCGAAGTATCCGATCGAGCAGGCCGTTCCGATGGCGTTGAGCGCGGGAAGTGACGTGGCATTGTGGCTCTCGACCGATAAAGTCTCGACGGTGCTCGACGCGCTGGAACGGGCGGTCGCCCGTAAGACGCTGTCGGAGGCTAAAGTTGACCGTTCGGTGGTGCGAATACTGCGCGCCAAAGGTGTATTGAACTGCTGAGGCGCTGATTCTTCGACGTCGGGCTCCGCGCAATATTACTGACTGGTAAGTTGGGTGAAGCGTATGCGGAAGAACTCTTGGAGGTGACCGATGGCCGGTGGAACCAAACGCCTGCCACGGGCCGTGCGTGAGCAGCAGATGCTCGACGCCGCGGTGACAGTCTTCGCTGACAACGGCTTCCGGGAAACGTCGATGGATTCCATCGCCGCCAAGGCGGAGATTTCCAAGCCGATGTTGTACCTGTACTACGGCTCCAAGGATGAGCTGTTCGCGGCGTGTATCGATCGCGAGTCGTCGAAATTCATGGATGCGATGGCCGTGGGATTCAATCCTGCTCTGCGCCAACGTGATCAGGCTCGCACGGTGATTAAGGAATTCCTGCGGTTCGTCGATGAGAATCAGGAATCGTGGCGGGTGCTGTACCGGGTGGCAGTCGGCACCACGACATTCGCCGATCTCGTTGCCACCAGCCGCACGCGGATCACTGAGATGGTGGCCGAACTTATCAAGCGCGGTACCACGGTGAGCAGTGCGCAAGATATCGACTTCGAACTCACCGCGGTGGCGCTCGTCGGCGCGGGTGAGGCTGTCGCCGACCGGATTTCCGAAGGCGACGTCGATTTGGAGACGGCGACCGATCTGCTGGTCGGCATCACCTGGCGCGGCCTGAAAGGCGTTGGGACGCACGGGGATATGAAACCCGCCGAATAGCTGGTTGCGCCAGCCAATCGTCCAATACCCCCGCTGGTCGAGTGCCGAGGAGCGCCAGCGACAAGGTGTATCCAGACCCGGGCCCCCAATAAAACGCAAACTTAGCCACCGACGAAAAACGCACCGAGGGTAACAACCCTCGGTGCGTCCTGCGTGAACTTGTCAGTGCTTACAGCGCCCGCACCGTCGCGGTCAGGTGCGGGTATCCCTTGCGCCGGTTCAACAACGAGATGTCGTAGCCGATGCCGTCGCTGTCACTCGCCCGGTGAGTGTAGAGATTCACCTTGGCGGGCAACAGGATCGGCTTGCCGAAGCGCACCTTGTATTCGACTGCATCGGGCAGCTGAGCCTCGACGTTGGCGATTGCCGCCGCAGCACTCCACATTCCGTGCGCGATGGCCTGCGGGAAGCCAAAGGCCTTGGCGGACAGGTTCGACATGTGGATCGGGTTGCGATCGCCCGATGCCTCCGCATAGTTGCGGATCTGTCCAAGATCCACCGCTAGCACCGCATCCGGCGGCGGTGGCGTCGTCTCCTTGGGAGCTGGTCCCCGCTCGCCGTCGGACAGGCTGGTGCGCTGCTGCGAAAGGAAGGTGCCAGTCTGTTCGGCGACCAACTCGTTGCCCACGTGGAACTTCGAGGTGATGTCGATCAGCATGCCCTTGCGGTGCTCGCGCAAGTCATGCGCCTGCGTTGAGATCGACAACGGCTCACCGTTCTCGATCAGGCGGTAGCGCCGAATCTTGTTCTCCGCGTGGACCGAACCGACCGCACCGAACGGGAACTTCGGGTCAACCAGGGTCTTCATCACCAGTGGGAACTGGAGGACGAACGGGTAGGTCAGCGGAAGATGCGAGCCGAACTGCAACCCGGTCGTACGGCAATACTCCTGCTGCCGATTGAGGTCCGACGGTGCCCTAGTCAGTTTGTAGACGACGTCGGGCAAGGTGGCATCGGCCTTGATCGGACCGGACTTGCCGATCACCGGTAGCAGGGCCTGTACGGCGCGGCCATAGAGCGCGGCTGTCGACGGCGTGCTGTCGAGTGTGATGACCTTACTCATCAGGCACCCAGGAGACTCTGGCCGCAGACGCGAACGACGTTGCCGGTCACCGCATTCGACGCCGGGCTGGCGAAGTAGGCGACGGTCTCGGCGACGTCGATCGTCTGGCCGCCCTGCTGCAGCGAGTTCATCCGGCGGCCAACCTCGCGGGTGGCCAGCGGGATCGCCGCGGTCATCGCGGTCTCGATGAAGCCGGGCGCCACCGCGTTGATGGTGATGCCCTTCTTGGCGAGGATCGGCGCGTAGGCGTCGACCAGGCCGATGACGCCGGCCTTCGATGCGCCGTAGTTGGTCTGCCCACGGTTGCCGGCGATGCCGGCGATGGACGAGACGTCGACAACGGCGCCACCCTTGCGCAGCGCGTTGCGGGCGACCAATTCGTCGACGAGGCGTTGCGGCGCAATGAGATTCACCCCGATGACGGAGTTCCAGCGGGCATCGTCCATATTGGCGAGCAGCTTGTCGCGCGTGATACCCGCGTTGTTGACGATGATGTCGACGCCGCCGTGACGCTCCAAGACGTGCTCAGCGAGCTTAGTGCCGGCATCGTCGGCGGTGACGTCGAGCGGGAACGCCGTGCCGTTGACCTTGTTCGCGGTCTCCGACAGTGCTTCACCCGCAGCGGGGATGTCGGCGGCGATGACGTGAGCGCCATCGCGGGCCAGTACCTCGGCAATGGTCGCGCCGATGCCGCGGGCGGCGCCGGTCACTACCGCGACCTTGCCGGCCAGTGGCTTGTCCCAGTCTTGCGGAGCAGTCGAGTCGGCGTCGCCGATCCGAATCACCTGAGCGTCGACGTAGGCCGATTTACCTGACAGCAGGAAGCGGATCGTCGACTCGACGCCGGACAGGCCGGTCTTTGCCTTGGGGGAGACATACATGAGTTGCGCCGTCGCGCCGTTGCGCAATTCCTTGCCGAGCGAGCGGGTGAAGCCTTCGAGGGCGCGCTGGGCGATCTGCTCGTCGGGCTTGCGGGTGAGTTCCGGCGTGGTGCCAATGACGACGAATCGAGCCGAGTTGCCTGCGGAGCGCAGCACGGGCTGGAAGAACTCGTACAACGCGGCCAGACCGGCCGAGTTGGCGATACCGGTCGCGTCGAAGACGACCGCGCCGAGTTTGTCGGCACTGCGGCCGGCGGTGTTATTGCTGATCAGGTCGTAACCCGAGCCGTCGGAGCCCAGGATTTCCCGAAGCGGTTCGACGAGGCGTCCGTCGCCACCGAGCAGGACGGGTCCGCCCAATGCGGGCTTCGACGCCGAGTACCGACGCAGGGTCGGCGGCTGGGGTAGGCCGACGCGGCTCGCGATGAACGAACCGGGGCCCGAGGTGACGAATGTTGAGTACAGATCGGTGCTGCCTTTGGCGGACACTGCGACTCCTTCGTTGGTGTGAGTGGTCGGCTGTGATGAAAGCGACCGGGGGGTTAGGTCGACAGGGAACTTACTGATGAGTAAGAATACTCCATAGCAGTTACATTCAACTCCTCAAGGAGCCTTCCGTGGCAAACAGCACATCCCGCAAGGCGGCGGCGAAGCCCGCCGCGCGTCAGCAACGCCCCGTCGCCATCCTCGGTGGCAACCGCATCCCGTTCGCGCGCCAGGACAAGGCGTACGCCACCGCCAGTAACCAGGACATGTTCACCGCTGCCCTGTCAGGCCTGGTCAGCCGCTTCAGCCTGCAGGGCGAGCGGCTCGGCATGGTTGCCGGCGGCGCGGTGCTCAAACATTCGCGTGACTTCAACCTGATCCGCGAGAGCGTCCTCGGCTCGGCGCTCTCGCCCTATACCCCGGGACTCGACGTCCAGCAGGCCTGCGGCACCGGCCTGCAGGCGATTACCATCGTCGCCGACGGCATCGCCGCCGGTCGCTACGATTCCGCCATCGGCGGCGGCGTCGATACCACCTCCGATGCCCCGATCGGTGTCTCGGAGTCGATGCGCCGGCAGATGCTCGAGGTGAACCGCGCTCGCAGCACTAAGGATCAGCTCTTGGCCGCAGCCAAGCTCGCCACCAAACTCGGCATCGAGATTCCCCGCAACGGCGAGCCACGTACCGGCCTGTCGATGGGCGAGCACGCCGCGATCACCGCCAAGGAGTTCGGCGTCAAACGCGACGAACAGGACGCGTTGGCTGCTGCGAGTCACCAGAACATGGCCAAGGCATACGACTCAGGATTCTTCGACGATCTGATCACCCCGTTCATGGGCCTGACCCGCGACCAGAACCTGCGTGGCGATTCCACCGCGGAGAAGCTCGCGACGCTCAAGCCGGTCTTCGGCGTGTCGCTCGGCGACGCGACGATGACCGCGGGCAACTCGACCCCGCTCACCGACGGCGCATCGGCTGTCCTGCTGGCCACCGACGAATGGGCGGCTGAGAAGAAGCTACCGGTCCTCGCCTACTTCGTGGACAGCGAGACGGCTGCCGTCGACTACATCAACGGACCCGATGGCCTGCTGATGGCTCCGACCTACGCGGTGCCGCGTCTACTGGAGCGCAACGGCCTGACCCTGCAGGATTTCGACTTCTACGAGATCCACGAGGCCTTCGCGTCGGTCGTGCTCGCCACGCTCCAGGCGTGGGAGTCCGAGGAATACTGCAAGGAACGCCTCGGTTTGGACAAAGCTCTGGGCTCGATTGACCGCGCCAAGCTCAACGTCAACGGTTCGTCGCTCGCGGCCGGTCACCCGTTCGCCGCGACCGGTGGTCGCATCGTCGCGCAGGCTGCCAAGCGCATTCGGGAGAATGGCGGCGGTCGTGCGCTCATCTCGATCTGTGCGGCAGGCGGCCAGGGCGTCACCGCGATCATCGAGGGCTGATCTTCCACTCGGTTAGGACTGTAGTCGGCCGCTCCCGCATGTCGGGGGCGGCCGAGTGCATTGTGCGCCAACGGCTTTTCCGCTGTTCAGCCACCGATTTCGGATCGCATGAAAAGACTTTCTCGAAGGGTGTAACGAATGCGGCGACCAGGTAGATATAACGGGTGGCTCCGATCGAGCTGCCAGACCCCCGACCCGGCAGCTCGATCGGAGCCTCTATATCTTGGGCAGAAGAACCGAACGACTCTGACGCCGTGCGCGTCGCCGAAGGTGTAGACGGTGAGTAGGAAAAAGCGAGGTCGGCGCATCACGCGATGCGCGCTTGCGGTGGTACTCGTCCTCACCCTTGTTCTATCGATCGATCTACTCGCCACGCACGAACACAGTGCGCGCGGTGCATCTATCGCCGGCGTCGAAATCAGCAATTCTGAGCGATCCGAAGTCAGAGCGGCTGTCGACGGTTTGCTGCCCGCGGTCACCGCGCCGGTACACCTTCGCACGACGTCAGGCTCGGCCACCTTGACCGCCCGAGAACTTGGCCTGTCCTTCGACGCCGACGCGACCGTCGAGCAGGCCATGAAACAACCGCGCGGCCTATGGGCCCGACTGCATGGTTTGTTCGGCCGGGATCATCCGGTCCGGCCCGTGATCACCGTCGACGACGTCGCGTTCAACGCCGCACTCGACACAAAGCGTAAGGAGCTCGAGAAGGCCGCGGTCGAAGGCGGAGTCCACTTCGTGACGACGGGCAACGTCACCGCGCCGGTCGGTGACCTGCCGTCGGCTGGTTTGCGGATCAATCGCGCCGCAGCCAAGGACACCGTGGTGGCGAGTTGGCTCACCGGGCAGGTCATCGATCTGCCGATGGAGTCCTTCTCGCCGACGGTGAGTGCCGCGACGGTGCAACGGGCGGTCGACGGTCCAGCGAAGACGTATGTGTCGTCCGCGATGCGTCTGGACGGCCGCGGATCGAGCGTCGCGTTGACTCCGGCGCAACTCGGCGAAGTAGCGGTCTTCGGGCCCGACGGAAAGGGCGGACTGCGGCCGATCGTCGACCCCAAGAAACTGGCTCGCGTTGCCGGCTCCGGTCTGGTCAAAACGGAGAGTCGACCAGTCAACGCGACATTCACCCTCGCCGCCGGTGCGCCGAAGGTCGTGCCGTCGCGCGAGGGGCAGAGTGTCGACTGGGTCAAAACCGGCCAGCAACTCGGCGTCGCCGGGCTGGAGACATCGGCTCGACGCGGTGCGGTCGCCTACACCCAGCGCAAACCTGCGCTCGACACCGCGAAGGCACGCGGCCTCGGCGTCAAAGAAGTAGTCAGTGACTTCACCACCGGCGGATTCAGCGCAGCCTCGGGGGAGAACATCCGGCTCGTCGCGCAGGAGGTCAACGGCGCGATTGTGTTGCCCGGCAAGAACTTTTCGCTCAACGGATACACCGGCACGCGCGGAACCGCGCAGGGCTATGTCGACTCGACGATCATCGATCACGGTCGGGCGGCGAAGGCCGTCGGCGGCGGTATCTCCCAGTTCGCGACGACTTTGTACAACGCAGCGTACTTCGCTGGCCTCGAGGACGTCGATCACACCGAACATGCCTATTACATATCGCGCTATCCCGAAGCGCGTGAGGCGACGGTATTCGAAGGCGCCATTGACCTGGTATTCCGCAACAACACGAAATCGGGTATCTACATCGAGACGCAGTGGACGTCGTCGTCGGTGCTGGTGCGCTTCTGGTCGACGAAAACCACTGAGGTGCAATCGATTACCGGTGAGCGCTATGCGTATACGGACCCGTCGAAAATCGAATTACCCAAGGGCGATGACTGTATGGCGTCGAGTGGACAGCGGGGGTTCACCACATCGAATACGCGCGTCGTGACCGATGCCAAGACCGGCGCTGAGCGGTCGCGGCACACTCGGACGGTCAAATACGACCCCGAACCGAATGTCGTGTGTAAGTAGTCCATCCGAACGCCGTTAGGGGTCCGGCGGTGACACGTGTTGCACCGAACGTATGCTCGGTCTCATGGATATCAATGGAGCAAGTGCAATTGTGACCGGTGGCGCATCGGGAATCGGTGCGGCGTCGGCCCGTCGTCTGGCCGCGCGTGGTGCCAAGGTCGTCATCGCCGACCTGAAAGCCGAAGACGGCGAGGCCCTGGCCAAGGAGATCGGTGGCACGTTCGTCACCGTCGACGTGACCGATACCGCCCAGATCGAAGCCGCAGTCAACAAGGCCACCGAGCTTGGCCCACTGAAAGCCGTCGTCAACTCGGCCGGCATCGGCTGGGCGCAGCGCACCGTCGGCAAAGACGGTGAATTCGCCTCCGCGCATAACCTGGACCTGTACAAGAAGGTCATCGCGATCAACCTGGTCGGCACCTTCGACACGGTCCGCCTGGCTGCCACCGCGATGAGCCGCAATGAGCCCAACGAGAGCGGCGAACGCGGCGCGATCGTCAACCTTGCCAGCGTCGCGGCGTTCGACGGTCAGATCGGCCAGGCCGCATACTCCTCGTCGAAGGGCGGCGTCGTCGGCATGACGCTGCCGGTCGCGCGTGACCTGTCCGCCGTCGGCGTGCGCGTCAACTGCATCGCCCCCGGCCTGATCGACACCCCCATCTACGGCACCGGCCCAGAGTCGGAGGCGTTCAAGGCCAAGCTCGGTGAGAGTGTCTTGTTCCCGAAGCGTCTCGGTGTGCCCGATGAGCTGGCGTCGATGGTTGAGGAGCTGATCACCAACTCCTACATGAACGCCGAGGTCATCCGCGTCGATGGCGGCATCCGGATGCCACCGAAGTAGTCACGACCTCGCTCGTAATACTTGGGCCCGACACCTACTAGGTGTCGGGCCCGTTGCATTTAGCGGAGTCTGTCACGAGATGAGATTTTCCCGCACTGCTCATAGCTTGGCGTCATAAGCTCATTGAGCGAGGTAAGCGACAAATATTTGAACGAACTTAGGCGCTGGTGCGGGGAATGAGGCCAAAGTGTGGATTACCAGCGATGTCGAGTTGCCGCAACCTGTCATCGACGCGCACGCTGAGGGGCAACTCGTGTTTTTCGTCGGCGCAGGCGCCTCGTTCGATGCTCCTTCGAGCCTGCCACTCTTCGGTGCGCTGGCCCGTCAGCTTGCCGAATTGGCGTGCGTTCCTTTCGATGAGGCAGCTCCGATCGATTTCTTCCTTGGTTCGATGCCAGAGAACTTCGACACGCATACTCACGCTCGCGAACTGATTGCTCCGGCCGGCTCGGCGCCGAATTCAACACATGCCGTGCTTGTTCGACTCGCCTCAGCGACCGGTCCCTTACGCATTGTGACGACCAATTTTGATGATCACTTGTCATCCGCAGCATCTGCAAGGAACGTGGACGTTTGTAATAAATGGTTCGGACCAGCGTTGCCGCTCGGCGATGACTTCGCTGGGATCGTACATATTCACGGTTCGGTGCTTAACGAACCGCGAGGCCTTGTGCTTACTGACAGTGATTTCGGGCGGGCCTATCTTACGTATGCGTGGGCGACAAGATTTCTGCTGCCGATGTTCCAGAAGTTCACCGTGTTGTTCATTGGGTACAGCCACGATGATCCGATTATGCGATATCTAGCGTTAGGTCTGCCGTCGAGAACGCCCCGCTACGCATTCACGGGCGAAGATCAAGCGGGTGACCCAAAGTGGACGAGGCTTGGGGTCGAGACTATTGCTTACCCAGTGCGAGACCATGACCATGGGGCTCTCGTCGCCTCATTGGAAGCCTGGGATGCGCGAGCCCGAATGGGGCGACTGGACCAACAGTCTCGGATGGCGCAAATAGTGGAGGCGGGATCGACGCTTACGCCGGTTGACCATGACTATGCCTCAGGCAGGCTCCAGATTGTGGACGGCGCCAGGCAGTTTGCCATGGCGACTGCAAAGGTTGACCCGAGCCGCCAGCTCGAATGGCTTCGCTGGATCGAGGGTCTTCCAGAGTTCAAAGCGCTCTTCGACGGGCGTAGCGAATGTGAGGTGTCTTCGGTCCTTGCCTATTGGTATTCCGATACGTTCGTCGCCTCGTCGGAGTGTCACGGAGCGGCATTGCAAACCGTTCAGCGACTTGGGCAAACATTTTCTGATGTCCTGTTTCACGCAGCGCTCTCAGCGGTTGAGCGACTGGCCAAGTCCGACCCCGATGCAGCGCGTCGATGGAAGGTCATTCTCGCTACCTCCGTGCTCGGTCGCTCTGCTCCGATCGATCCTCTGGAGCTGTCATACGAGGCAGGTGAGCTTGCCGAGCCCATATCGGTGTTGCGTGCGGCTGTAAGGCCGTTCCTGGTACTCAAGCGGCCCTGGTTCGTTGACGAGCAGGTCGCGACGGACATACCGGACGCAGAGGCCACATGGAGTTCCGAGGAGGTAAGCCTGACAAGCCATGTCCTCAGGGCCGTGGTGGCAGCGCCTTGCGGTGATCCGAAGATCGTTGCCGTGCTTGAGGAATCGCTGAATGCGGCCTATGACTTGCTCGATGTCTACCACGGCGCCTCGCAGTGGGACCGCCTCGGAGCAGGGCGCTCGGCAATCGAAGCCCACGACCAGGATCAGTTTCGGAACCCGATCGACGCGATCATCGACGGGCTCAGAGCATATGGAGAGAAAGCTTTATCGAAACAGCCCACGCTGATTGAGCGGTGGTGGTGCTTCGAGCGACCACTCTTTCGGCGTTTGTCGCTTCATCTGCTTCACGAGGATGAGTCCCGAACGCCGGATCAGAAGATTGATTGGCTGCTCGACCGCTCGGTGCTCTACGAGCCCGATATTAAACATGAGGTGTACCGAGTTCTTAATACTACGGCCAGTGATGCGTCCGGCGCGGTCCGTGAAAGGCTACTGTCAGCTGCCCGAGTCGGTCCGAACCTTGCCGATGACCTGCCTGATCGCGAGCGTCACGATGCTTACATGAGATTCAATTTAGTCGTCTGGCTCGTAGCGGCAGCACCAAGCTGGGCCGACGCAAGGGATTTGTTGGCTGAGCTACGTGCAGCGAACCCGGACTTCGAACCCCGCGAGCATCCTGATTTCGACAGCTGGATGACGAGCGGCACACGAAGAGTAACGCTTCCGATGGAGCCGGATGTTTTTGCGCAGGCATTGGCAGACGATCCAAAGGTAGCGATGGACGGCGTTCTTCATCGCGACTATTCGGAACGAAATTTTGACGAACCTCGCTGGGGCGATGCATTGTCGCTCGTCAGAAGTATCGCAGGTACCCGTCCGGAACTTGGCGAACAGATCTGGACTGATATCGATTCGCGAACTGACCTCGGTTCGAAGGCGATTGACCTTCATGAGGCGATCATTGAGGGGTGGGCAAAGGCCGACCTTGGCGAGGTTGCCGATACTGCCGTTGCCCGAGTGGGGACTGTGGTGTCTACTTCAAGCTCCGCTCGATCGGTCAGCAAGTTCATACTCGAGCAGGTCCAATCTCAGATCGAGAGCGCCGAAACGCCAGCTCTCACAGCTATGCGCAAGGTCGCACACGACCTATGGGCCCAGCACGGAAACACATTCACCCACCGTCAGGAGGATGTTCTCTCTGCGGGATCTCTTTACCTCAATTGCTGGCCGGGCGACCTCACCCGGTATTGGATAACCGAAATCGATCGTCGCTGGCGAAAACAACGTGATGAATGGTCAGGCCTGAATGGCGAGGAAGGCTCTGCCTGTCTGATTTGATTGGCGGGCCGCCGCAGGCAAGAGACGCAACACAGCCCGCGCTCGCCAGTGAGCTCTATTTCATGTTTTCCGCCGACCCTGATTTTACGACCGAACACATCCTTCCGCTGTTTCGCGAGGATCCCACTGCCAACCTCGCCTGGAACCCGTACCTCCACTATCCCCGATACGACGACAAGCTGCTTGCGGCTGGATTCCTCGATGGTGTGTTCGCGGAATGGGATCGACTCCCGGACCTCGGGCAATCTGGTCTCCAGCGCCAGTTCTTCGGCCTAACTGCCTCGATCGTCTCCTTCGCTGGCATTACCCAAGCGCAGCGCCAGGAACTCCTGAACAAGAGTGTGCTCGCTGACAGCGGTGCTCATGCGGTCGACTTCGCCGAGTCCGTGGTTCGTTTGATTAGCACCGACAAGATCGACGGTGCTGAACTCTGGAATCGATGGCTTCGCGAACATCTGACGGCGAGGCTTAATGGACTGCCTCGGAACCCGGGCCCCGAAGAACTCGCGCGATGGGCCGATGCTGTGCCTTATCTCGGCTCATCTCTTGGGGAGGCATTGGGATTATTGAGCGGGCGTGATATTGGATTCGGTGAGCGATTCCGTGTACCAGTCTTTCCAGAGGGTGTCTTGGAAACAAGCGGACCTGCACTCGCTCAACACTATGCGGAGCGAATTCGAAACTCCGTACCAGGCAACCACTTTTGCGGGTATCAGGTAAAGAGACTTGTGGAGACATTGAATGATATTCCAGGAGGGGTTTCAGCAGCTGAACTAGCATTGGCAGCCAATAATAGTGGCTTCATCTAACCGATAGATAGCATCACTCCTTGCAACGTTGGCGATCGCCGCGAAAACGCCTGATAGGCGCCTATACGGACAACGTGCTTCGCGAGTCGTGATCGAGCGGCGGCTGATGGAAGTTGTTGAAGTGGTCTCAGCACTTAAGGCGAGTCAGCATAGGGTTGCCAGAATGAATTCCGCACGGGTACAGAATCAACGGAAGTGAATGTAGTCCTCCGCGGCTAGATGTGTCTGCGTTCCGCTTTGAACATCGGTTTGCGCGAGGTCTCGTTGCGTGTCTTGAATAGTCGGGTGTCGTTCGCACAGACTGAGTTGATTTCGACCCATACGAACAGCGAGTCTGGTCCGGACCTTCGGCGACTAGCTACCCATCAGCCAAGACGCCGACGATGACGATCAGGACCGCAGCACCGGCAGCCACTCCCATCGCGAGCAGTGGGTAATACCACGTGGGACCAGAAGCGTGGCCGGCCTGCGAGATCGCGATGATCTCGGCGAGTATGCCGACGAACGCCAGGAGGACGGCCACCGGCCCCAACGCTCGGCCGCGCAGCACCGACTTCGAATCGAATGCTTGCAGAACAACGAAGAGTGCGAGCAGAACGCAGGCGACGACCGTCGGGATACCGGTGATGATGAATAGCGTCAGGGTCAACGTGGTGTCGCTACGATGTGCGGCCCAGATTATGATCGCGCCGACTATGGCGGCGACAAGCAGGATACCCATCGCTCGCTGGAACAGCCGGGAAGTTGCGGTCTGGCCGGTCATGTCCAGATGCTAACCAGCCATCGGCGGCGACTGTCCTTCGAACGACGGACGCCTTGACGAATATGGTTGCGGCTCTTCAAGTTTGGAGCCTGGCGGTAGGTGAGGGTGGTGGATGGGATTGATCTGCCAGGTGTCGTGACTGCCGGTCGGTCGCCAGGCCATGCGTCCGGTGTGTGGGCCGTGGGTGAGGATGGTTGTTTCCCAGTGTCCGGGTTGGGGGCCGACGGCACGGTTGTGTCTTCCGCAGGCGGCGCCGAGGTGGTCGATGTCGGTGGTGCCGCCCAGTGCCCAGTCTGGGGCATGGTGGGCTTGGGTCCGGGAGAACGGGACGTCGCAGTTGGGACCGGTACAGCCGCGGTCGCGGCCGAAGAGTGCGAGGCGTTGGGCTTTGGAGGCGTATCGGTTTGCCCGCCCGAGGTGGAGGATTTCGTGGGTGTGGTTTTTGAATACTTCGAGCCAGGGGTGTGCGTCTGCGGCGAGTTCGATCAGGTCTCCGATGGGTAGGTTGGTGCCGGTGGCGGTGGTCGCGAATCCGGTCTGACTGGCTAGTTCGGACAGACTGGTAGTGATGACCAGTTCGGCGGGTAATCGGTGTGGTTCACCGAGTCCCCCGTGGCCCAACACAAAACGGCATATCGCGGCGAGTGCGTCGTGGTTGCGTTGGGCCTGGCTGCGGGTGTCGCGGGTTTGGGCGTCGGCGAGGACGTGTCGGTCGAGGTCGGGGTCGTAGACAGCGCCGTACAACGGTGTTTCGTCGTCGGGGTTGTTCATGCCGGGAGCGGCCCAGGCGTTGAGGATGGTGTCGAATTGGGCGCGCACGGCGGGGGTGAGGTGAGCCTTCATCGACGACATCAGTTGGCGATCCTGTGGCGACAAGGTAAGTCCGCGTTGGCGTTGCCGGTCGCGATTGTCGGTGAGGGTGCCGTCGGGGTCGAGGTGGGCGAGGATGCGGTCGCCTATTTTGGCGAGGTCGGTGGGGGACAGGAGGCGAGCGTTGGCGGCCAGTTGGGTTTCGGCGGCGGTGACTTTGTCCGGAGGGACCGCGGACGGGAGTTTGTCGAGGACTGTTTCGATGATGGTGATGTGGTCTTCGGAGATGGCGCCCTGCTCGACGGCTTCGGCGGTTGCTGGTCGGTTGGGTGGCAGTGTTTCACCGGTGATGCCTCGGCGTTCGCCAATTGCTCGGGCTGCGGTGAGCCGTCGGGTGGCTGCGCCTCGGCCCAGTCGTAGTCCGGTTGCCAGGAACATGCTCAGGGTGGTGTATCCGGCGACGGTGTATGCGCTGCGTTCTTCGACGTCGAGGACCCGCTGGTAGCCGACGCCGGTAAGTTTGCGGGCGACTCGCTCATGCGTATCAGCAAGGCCGGCAACCTGTTTCGACGGCAACGTCAAGGTTGACGAGTCGGCCAACTGATCGATCACCGCCTCGGCGAGCGAATACAGCTCGGTCACCGACAGACCCGATAGATTCTCGACTTCCGACCCGGTTTGGTTGCTCATGTCGCACCGTCCCCCTGCTGCAACCGATCACTTTCCTCGACCTTAGCGCGACGGTATGACAACCCGATAGGCGCGCAAAAGCCGTAGGCCCGAACCTTTCTGCGCTATTCTGCATGCGAAAAGAGACATATTTATCCAGTCGTAGTCGCTAACAGAGGTACAGAAAAATGGGTGTTCGGATCCGGGTAGCGGTGTTGGTCGTTGGAACGGGGGTGGCCGCGACAGTCGTGTCGGGCTGCACGACCGACGGAAATCCCGTCGCCGATACGTCATCGCCAGTTGCCACGACCACGACTGAGACCACCGCGAGCGCAACGACATCGAGCGCAACGACATCGAGTGCAACATCGTCAGCACCGACGTCAATCCCACCGCAGAACGGCGCGGCAACCGATCCGATGGCGATGACCTGCGGCACGTTCCTCGACCTGACTGACGCTCAGCAGCAGGCCACGGTCGTCGCGATCGCCACCATCCGAAACCAAGTGCTCATCAAGTCGAATGAGAACGCTTATCGGTTGGTGCGGGCGTTCTGCACCACCCTGACCGACCTGGTCAAGGACACGTTGATGATGCAGGGCAACTGACACCCTCAAACACCAAGAGCCACCTCGCGAATCGCGAAGTGGCTCTTAGCTCTTAAAGCGAATTTAGATCAGAACGCCGCTTCGTCGAGCTCCATCACGTCATTGTCGATATTCTCGACGATGCCGCGGGTGGAGGTCAGCAGCGGCAGCATGTTCTTCGCGAAGAAGCTCGCGACGCCGACCTTGCCTTCGTAGAACGCCTTGTCGTCACCCGATGCACCACCGTCGAGCGCGGCGAGCGCGATCTCGGCCTGACGCAGTAGCAGCCAACCGATGAGCAGGTCGCCGACCGAGAGCAGGAAGCGCACCGAGCCCAACCCGACCTTGTACAGCTCCTTCGGGTTCTCCTGGGCGCCCATCAGGAAGCCGGTCAGCGTCGCTGCCATGCCCTGAACGTCATCGAGCGCGGTCTTGAGCAGCGCACGCTCACCCTTGAGGCGACCGTCGACAGCGTCGGACTCGATGAAGGTCGAGATCTCGCCGGCGACATGTGCCAGCGCCTGGCCCTTGTCGCGGATGATCTTGCGGAAGAAGAAGTCCTGCGCCTGGATGGCAGTGGTGCCCTCGTAAAGCGAGTCGATCTTCGAGTCGCGGATGTACTGCTCGATCGGGTAGTCCTGCAAGAAGCCGGAACCCCCGAGGGTCTGCAGCGACTCGGTGAGCTTCTCGTAGGCACGCTCGGAGCCGACGCCCTTGACGATCGGGAGCAGCAGGTCGTTGATCTTGAACGCGAGATCGGCGTCGGCGCCTGAGACGATCTTGGCTGCCGATGCGTCCTGGTGCGATGCGGTGTAGAGGTACACCGCACGCAGGCCCTCGGCATATGCCTTCTGGGTCATCAGCGAACGGCGGACGTCCGGGTGATGGGTGATGGTGACACGCGGCGCGGCCTTGTCGGTCATCTGGGTCAGGTCGGCACCCTGTACGCGCTCCTTGGCGTACTCGAGTGCGTTGAGGTAACCGGTCGACAGCGTCGAAATCGCCTTGGTGCCGACCATCATGCGGGCGTGCTCGATGACGTCGAACATCTGCGCGATGCCGTTGTGGATCTCGCCGACGAGCCAGCCCTTGGCCGGTACCCCGTGCAAGCCGAAAGACAATTCACAGGTGGCCGATGCCTTGAGGCCCATCTTGTGCTCGACGTTGGTCACGAATACGCCATTGCGCTCGCCGAACTCGTTGGTCTCGAAGTCGAAATGGGTCTTCGGCACGTAGAACAGCGACAGACCCTTGGTGCCGGGTCCGGCACCCTCGGGGCGGGCCAGCACGAGGTGGAAGATGTTCTCGAACATGTCATCGGTGTCGGCCGAAGTGATGAAGCGCTTCACACCTTCGATATGCCAGGTGCCGTCTTCTTGTTGGGTCGCCTTGGTGCGGCCCGCGCCGACGTCGGAACCGGCGTCAGGTTCGGTCAGGACCATCGTGGCAGCCCAGCCGCGCTCGGCGATCGTGGTGGCCCACTTCTTCTGCTCATCCGTGCCGTTGTTGTAGAAGACCTGCGCGAACGACGGTCCGGCCATGTACATGAACGCGGCGGGCTGGGCGCCGAGCAGCAGTTCGCCGATAGCCCACTTGAGGCTGGAGGGAACCGGGATGCCGCCGAGCTCCTCGAGCAGGCCGGTCTGTGCCCAGCCGGATTCCTGCAGTGTCGCGACGGCCTTCTTGAAGCCCTCGCCGATTGCGATCGAGTGGGTCTCCGGATCGAAGACCGGCGGATTACGATCGATTTCCGCGAATGGCTCAGCGATCGGACCCTCAGCCAGAGCCTTGACCTCGCGCAACATCTCCACCGCGGTGTCGTGGTCGAGGTCGCCGAACTCGCCGGTCTCCAGCACCTTGTCGAGGTTGAACAGTTCGAAGAGGTTGAACTGCAGATCACGTACGTTGCTCTTGTAATGGCCCATGTCTGGCTTTCCTTTACTCGATGAGGGCTTCGTTGTGGGCTGTCCGACGACGGCGGGAAGGCTCCGCAGAAGTCGACAATGCACAGCTGGGGTCCAGGCGAGCTATGTTACTCGCCAGTAACAACCTCAGAATACTCCGAGCGGAAAGATCAGACAACTCGGCACCGCTGTGATCTGCGCAAACTGGCGCTAGCAGGTGATCTGCGTCACGTTTACAAAACTTCGCGGAGGTAGGCGAGGTCGTCGGAGACGCCTTCGGCAGGCGTTTCCAAGACAACTGGCGCCTGCGCCGAACGAATAACTTCGACGAGTGCGTCGGCGTCGATATGTCCCGACGCCAGGTTGGCGTGCCGATCTCGGCCAGAGTCGAATTCGTCGCGCGAATTATTCAAATGCACCAGGTCGATGCGTCCGGTGATGCCACGTACTCGTTCGACCAGGCCGACCAGGTCTTCGCCGCCCGCCCAGGCGTGACAGGTATCCAAACAGAATCCGACGCCCTCGAAGTGGCCGACCGCGTCCCAGAGTCGTTCGATCGACTCGAGCGTCCGCGCCATCGCGTGATCACCGCCCGCGGTGTTCTCGATCAGAATCGGAACGCCGAAGCCGCCCTTGTCGGCCTGGCGCTCGAAGAGCTTGGCCCAGTTCTCAAATCCCTTCGCGGAATCTTCGCCGTCGCGCAGATGCCCGCCGTGTACAACCAGTCCGATGGCGCCGAGCTCAGCCGCGGCCGCCGCTTGCTGTTCGACCGCTTTACGCGATGGCATGCGCAGACGGTTGTTCAGGCTTGCGACGTTGATCTGGTAGCTCGAATGCACGACGACGTCGATCGACGAGTTCCGAATCTCCTCGGCGTGCGGATGGGGCTCGGGCTTCTTCCAGCTCTGCGGATCGGTTACGAACATCTGATAGATGTCGATTCCCAGCTCCTCGGCTGTCGTAACCGGATTGGCGTCTTCACGAAGGTGTGCTCCAATGCGCATGCGTCAACCTTAAAGCGGACTCAATCGTCGATACACAATTCCGTCTCAATACTGATCGGTACTCCGGGGGCGATCAGCAGACTGCATGGCGTCGAGGTGTCGGGATAGAGCGTGAGCCACTGGTGACGTTGCAGTTGATCGCCGTAGACGGTATTCAGGGTTCGGTTGAGCCGGGCCTCTCCCTCTTTGTTGAGGAAGTACTTGTGGCCCGCATAGTTGAGGTACCGGTTGGGCACGGACCCTCCTCTCGCGGGTGTGATCGGTATCACCAGCCTAATGTCGCTTACCCTTGCGGCGTGAGGTTTCGTCGACAGCGACCACCCGCGCCGCGGTTGCGGCGCGCGTTGCTGCTGGTCGCGATGTCCTTCGCGGTGCTCCTCATGCACTCCGCGCTCGGCGGACACTGCGCTACGGCGGCGCCAATGCACCACGCAACGTCGACGGCTGTCGACCCGCCGATGGATAACCACTCGTCGATGACGTCCGCTGCTGCCGGACAGACGGCCGACAAGGCCAGCCCGACGTCGGACTGTGCGATGCCCGGCTCTTGCACGTTCGTCCTGCCCGGCGGTGCCGCGATCGTAGTGCTGGCAATTCTGGTCTTGGTGGTCTTTGCCCCACGAAACCTGTTTGTACGCTTAGTGATTCCGCGTCGCGTGGTGTTGGGCCGACCGCCGCCCTGGGCTATCGCGACACACCTGAGTTTAGGGGTTCTGCTGCGCTGATCGACGTACCGGTGGATGTGCTCGTTCGCTTTGACGTGCAGTCCGACCGGCTCGATCGCTTCGCAGATAGTCAACCCCCTGATAAAGGAATCCAATGTCTTTCACCCACAACTCAATTCGTGCTGCCCTGCTGATCGCGAGCGGAACCGCCACCATCCTCATCGCCGGCTGTGGCACCGATTCGGATGCGGCACACCCCGACCATGCCTCCGCGCCGACGTCGGTGACGTCCACGTCGATGCCCGCTTCATCAGTTGCGCAACATAATTCGGCTGATGTCAGGTTCAACCAGATGATGATCCCGCACCACGCGCAGGCGGTGGCAATGGCCGATCTGGTGGCGCCTCGGACGCAGAACGTCCAGATTCGACAACTGGCGGCGTCGATTAAGAAGGCGCAGCAGCCCGAGATCGATCAGATGACCGCCCGCCTGCGGGCATGGGGACAGCCAACTGAACTGGCCGACGGACACGGCGGGCATCAGATGAACGGAATGATGTCCGATGACGAGATGTCGAAATTGAGATCTGCGCGCGACGCGGAATTCGACCGACTGTGGTTGCGGATGATGATCGCTCATCATGACGGCGCGGTGGCGATGGCCGATGCCGTACTCGCCGACGGCGTCGACCCCGCCACCCGCGAACTGGCATCGGCCGTGAAGATCGCGCAACAGGCCGAGATCGGGCAGATGAACACCCTCCTAGGGCAGTAGGCAACAGGCAAAAGCAAAGGGAGCCAACCGAATCGGTTGGCTCCCTTTGTTAAGTCGTTGACCGGCAACTACTTTCGCAACGGCAGTCGCATCAGATACACCTGGTAGCCCAGTGAGATCGAGTAGGTGAAGTACAGCGTCGGGCTGTTCAACGACCACGGGTGGATATAGGGCGCGTAGCCGGAGTACGGATCATTCTCCGGCACAACGGTTTGACCGCTGGTCCACGGGCCTTCGGGGCGATCAGCCGTTCGCAGCACCACACCGCGTCGCGTCGCCAGCGAGATGTACTTGCCCAGATATTTGTTGTAGGCCACCGACAGTTCGCCGGTCGGCGCCGCCATCACCGGTGTCGCGGCGCCAGTATTGCCCTTGACCCATTTGCCCCACGAGAAGTATTCGTAGGCACCGAGGTGCTCGATCTTGGCTTCGGGGACCCGCGCCAGATAGACGGCGCCGGCCCGGCCGGGTGGTGTGCCGTAGATGTAGACATAGCCGCCTTCTTTTAGGAAAGCACTCATCTGGAATTTCCGGTTGCCGCCGCCATTGGGCCGGAAAGCGTTGACGGCCTTCCAATTACGACCGTTGTCGCTCGACACCGCGAGGCCCGAGAAGCGGGTCTTCCAGGTACCCGGGTCGCCCCAATGATTGACCGCCATGATCGACATGTACTGCTTGCCGTTGGCGGCGATGCCAGCGGTCGGGATGATGGTGATTTCCCGTGCGGTTGGTTTGAGCAGCCGCTTGGCGTGACCGGGGCGGCCGATGTGGCCGGAGAAGGTCATCCCGTTGGCGAGGTTGTGGTCACGACTCTTGAGCAACACATTGGAACGCCAGTAGAACATTTCGCCGTATAACCAGGACCAGCCATTGATCGACTGGGTGTCGCCGAAGGCCGCCAGGATCTCGCCGTGGCCGTTGTCCCACAGCACACCAAGATCGGTGCCGAAGACGTTGTACCGGCCGATGGTGTCGTTGATTGCACCCGGACCGGTGAGTCGCGCGACGATCGTGCCCTTGCCGGCGGCACCCGGAGCGGCTGATGCCGATGGCGCGGACGCCAATCCGAGGACCATCGCTGCACTGACCGCGGCGATAGTCGAAGCCGTCCTTAGCCTGGCGAATCGTGAGACCATGCGAGGGACCATATCAAGAAATGGTGTCGGCCTTCACATTGCCGTGACCAAATTCAGGTAAAGCTGCGCCCCGAGCGAGGACTAGCCCTCGGCGTATCTTTCCCGCGTATCCACGGTGGTGAAATCAATTTCAGCCGCCGCATTATTGACGCCGACGACGGCGCCGGTCCCGAACTGCCCGTCGGCGTCGTAAAGATTTGCGGTACTTGTCGAGATGCCGTCACTCTCCACGTGGGAATCAGTTTCCACGACGACCCGGCCCTCGCGCGGCAGGCGGGCCAGGACGACGGTCAGGTCGCAGTTGATGAAGCCGATCCCGGTATCGCCCCAATTTCCCACCAAACTGGTTGATTCGGCGGCGATGACCGCACGCTCGAACGGGCTGAGCGCTTCGCCTGCCACGATGGGCACTCCGGCCGTCCAGAGCCGCTTGCGGACCGGTGCCTGCATCGGCGACATGTCATGTGACCAGACCGGGTCGACGTCGTCGGCCCTGCTGAAATAGCTGATGAGATCGTCGGCCGCCACCTCCGGTCCGCTCACCTGTAGCGCGGGCCGCTGCCAGCGCTCGCCCGGCGGATTGGCCGACTCGCGCACGAATACGGTGGTCGACCGCGCGACGGTCACCGGATCGGGGGAGTTCGCGGGGTACTGCACGACGTCGATCTCGACTACGCGGATCCGCCCGCCGTCGCGGATGACCCGTCCAACGGTGTCGGTTGGGTCGGTCCGTGCTGCTTTGAACAGATCGACTGTGAAACGTGCCGGACGGAATCCGTCGCGGCCGAACTCCGACTCGGCCCGTCGGGCCGCCACGCCGCATACCGCCGGGCCATGCAAGGTGTTGGGTGCCCACAGGCTGTGGGAGTACTTCGTCGGATGTAACCGGCCGTCGTCGGACGGGTTGAAGAAAGCGGTGGGAGCCATTTCGCCATCATCGCATCGTCGATGCAAAGTAGTGGTAGACGGGGCGGGCGGACAGTCGCGGGATTATGCTGTCCCCTATGACATTTGCAATCAACGTCCGGCAGTATCCGGCCGAGCTGGTCAACATGGTTCGCACCACGATCATCGTGACCTCAGTGCTGGGAATCGCACTGGGCGTAGCGATTCTGGTGTGGCCCAAGGCGACTCTCATCGTCGCCGCGACGCTGTTCGGGCTCTCGTTGATCGCAACCGGTCTGCTGCGGATCTATCAGGCCGCGGTGGCGTCATTTCTGTCGATTGGCTGGCGAATCCTGTTGGGTGTCTTCGGCTTTGCCATTCTGGTGCTCGGTGTGGTCGCGCTATTCCATCCTGCGGAGTCGCTCTACTTGCTCGCGATCTTTATCGGTGTCGGATGGCTGATGCAGGGTATCGGCGAACTCTTCGCCATCGGTAGCGGTGCGAAGCATGCGCCTATTTGGCTGCTGGTGCTATCCGGGATCATTTCGATAATCGCCGGTGTGGTGATGATCGCGATGCCGGGTCTCGCGTTGGCGACATTCCTGTGGGTCGGCGCAATCCTGCTCATCGCGGTGAGTATCGCGAGCCTCTTCACGCTTCCCAAAAAAGTCGACGAAAACGGAATCGCCGCTTCCGCCTAGAAGGCCAGGCCGTCAACCGTCAATGCCGCCTTAGCCGAGGACGTGTCGGCGGCGACGGATTCGATCAGGTCATGCACGGCGGTCGCGACGTCGAGTGAATGGGCAAGGGCGGCAGCGTCGATCAGCGGTGTCGGATTCACTTCGACACGATGTGCGGCGACCGCGCCGAGGAGCCTGCGGGCCGCCGGCGGGTCGTTATCCCATAGGGCATCGGCCGTCGATAGATACAGCGTCAGCGCGGGCGGCAGCTGGCCGATGTGCAGCATCGCCCACGCCCACAATTTGGCGACGTCGACGGTGTCCTCTTGGGCGCGTCCGTGCGTACGAATGTACTTGCCGTGCAGTTCTTTACAGAGCGGTGTGCTGTCCAGCCACAGCTCGAGGTGATACATGCAGCGGACACAGGAATGTAGGTTCGCCAGATACATCGGCGAATACGGACCCTCGCGGCGGCCGCGGATCTCGCGCAGGACCGAGTATTCGGCGAGTGCGTGCACGTATTCGCCGTTGGCTTCGAATTCCTCGGCGTCGGCCTGCATCTCTTCGATCATGGTGTCATTCTGGCCTTGGCCGAGACGTTTCGCAGGAGGTTCTGCGCAACCGGCCCCGCCGGCCGAAAGCGTGGCAGACTTGGTTGTATGAGCGACGACACCGGTGGCACCGACTACGACATCGACGACGACGATCAACTGCAGCCCGAGGACACGCTGGTTGAGACCGGCGTCGACGACGTTTTGGACGAGGGCTACTCGCCGCCCGAGCGTGAGCCGTGGGCCGCGCGCAATGGGCGACTCGACGGTCCGGAGAACCTGGACCAGCGTCTCGCCGAAGAACAACCCGACGTCAGCGAGTTCGACCCGGTCGAGCCCTCCGCGGGGGCAACCGGTGCACGTGCCGGACGGCTGGTGGCGCCGGACGAAGGTGTCGGCGAGGACACCGAATCGGAGCTATTGGCCTCCGACGTGGGAATCGACGGAGCCGCAGCTTCAGCTGAGGAAGCCGCGGTCCATTATGTCGACGAACAGGACGAGTGAGTTCAGCTCAGCTCACGCAACTGGTCGAGTACTGCTTGCTCGAATGAATCTGCTTGTGCGCCTGCCGATTCGAGAATCTTCCCGACATCGGGATCACTGAACAGGGCGATCAGCAGATGTTCGGTTCCGACATAGTTATGACCGAGTCGCAACGCATGCTGCACAGTGTTCTCCAGGACTGCCTTCGCTGCGTCGTCATACGGTACGACGGTGGACGCGTCGTCGTTGCGTGCGCCTGGCCCGGATGAAAGTTGTTGTGTCAGCTCGGCGACATCGGTTCCTAGCGAGATAAGCGTCAGGACGCCGAGTGATTTGTCCTCGGCGAGAACTCCTCGTGCGAGATGTGCTGGCGTGGCGAACTCGGCCGACTCGCGCACCGCCAGGTTGTGCGCGGTCACCACAGCGTTGCGGGCGCGAGGGGTGAACCGCGCGAAGGGATTCGATGCGGCGTCGTCGGGCGCGCTCGGTGCCTGACCGACAAATCGCTTTTGCGCGGCCTGTTTGCTGACGCCCATGCTTGATCCGATCGCGGTCCACGAGGCGCCGGCTCGGCGAGCCTGGTCGACGAAGTGGCCGATCAGCGCATCGGCGATCTCGCCGAGATGTTCACCGGCGGTGACCGCGTCAGAGAGTTGCTCGAGCGGGTCGTCGTGAACGTTGCGGATGGAGTCGATGAGATCGCCGAGGCGAACGTTGGTGAGGTTCTTCTTTTCGGTCATGCGTCAACCCTAAGTTGACGCATGCGTTTCGTCAACTAGCGGTTGACGCTGCGGTGGTGCGGGCCGCGCGGATTTCGGCCGGTGTCACCACGCGTGGATCGGTCGGGATCGGACTGAGGCGATGTTCGCGCAGTGTCGCGCTGGTCATGGGAGCGACCGCGCCAATCACGCGCTGTTCGATGACCGGATTGAGCGTGGCTCTCACGGCGCGTTTCGCGGCGACGATCGCCACGCGGTCGATTACGCCGGGCTGATCGAATCCGCCGAGCTTACGCATCCACGACGGCAGCGTCGCGATGGTGACCGGTGCCATCAGGCGGCTGGCCAGCCAGAACTTCAGTCCTGCGGTGGGGTAGTCGGTACGCAGCAGATAGTGCATCCCGCGCATCGCGGCCTCGGAGGTGCACAACTGCGGGCGCATCTGCGCGAAATACTCTCGAACCTCCTCGCGGTTGGTCGGTACGTCCGACGTCTTGCAGGTCTGCAGATCCGCGGCGATGACGCATTCCCGCCAGTACTGAGCCTCTTCGTCGGCGCTCAGGGGGCCGGGGCCGAACATTTCGTAGCATTTGAGCACCGAATGCCAGCCGGTGACGTGAATCCACAGCTGCGACGCCGGGTTATTCGCGGCGAACCGCTTTCCGGTGATCGGCTCGATGCCGGTCATCGCGGCGTGGATGCCCATCAAATGCTCGGATTCCAGCAATGCGCGTTCGCCATCGCCGACCGCGACGGTCAGAAAGTACGCCAAAGTGTGGTCGAGGCGAACCGCCGGCTTCCGGTAGATGCCCTGCGAATTGGCAACTGCCGCAGCCAGAAACGGATCGAAATGTTCCAAGACCACCGATCGTTGGAAGCCGACAATCGCGGTCGGTGCGGCCCACACCTTCCATGACGGCGAGTCGGGACCGAAGAATCCGTAGTTGTTCGCGCGGAGCGGTGGTCGCGCGTGTGCGGCCGGGGCCGGTGCGTTCATGGTCGTTCCTTTGCTGGCTGTATTGCTACATCTCTGTAGTAAATTACTACAACCATGTATCTTTGACGCGTGCCAGTCAAGTGGTTGGCGTCAGAAGGGGACTCGACGAATGGCTGTCAAGACTGGGACACGACGTCCGTACGCGGCTCGGATGCCCGAAGCCGAGCGGCGCGACCAGCTACTGGATGCCGCGTTGTCGATTGTGGTCTCACGGGGCCACGGCGCTGCGACCATGGGCAATGTGGCAACTCAGGCGGGCGTCACCCGGCCGGTCGTCTACGGCATTTTCGCCGACCGCGAGGAATTGCTCGCCGCGTTGCTTGACCGTGAAAGTTCGGCCGCAGCGCAGCAGGTCATTGAGCTAAGTCCAGGCGTTGACATCGCCGACCTGGCCGTCGCGCTGGAGGCCGGTCTCCCGGACCTGGCCGAACAATTCCTGCGATCGGTCCGGGCCGCACCCGCTCGCTGGTTCTGCATCGTCATGCAGGTACCCGGAATGCCCGTCGAATTCCACGCCGCCCGCGACGCCGTGCGGAGTCGGATCGTCGACACGTTCGCCGCCGCAGTCGCCCGATATGCACCAGATGCCGACGCCGTGCTGACGGCCGAGATGCTGGTCGGCATGCTCGAGTGGGCAGCCCGGATGACACTCACACAGCCGGGCGACTATCCGCCCGAGCGGTTCACCGCGGCGTTACGGCCGATCAGCGCGATGTTCGGAGCCATCGGGGCGTAATCGGTTGTCGGCGAGCGGATAAGCGCATACGGTGGGATTTGGCGTCGATCCGGGCCGACAATGCTGGGAGTCCTATGAGCACCGTTGCACCGCCACAATCTCTCCTCGACACGTTTACGTCGGTGCGGTCAGTGACCGACGAGTTGACCGCGAACCTATCCGCCGAAGATCAAACGCCGCAGTCGATGACCGCGGCCAGTCCGGTGAAATGGCATCGCGCACACGTCACTTGGTTCTTCGAAGAGTTCATTTTGCGGACACATCCGGACTACGCGGTCTACGACGACACCTTCCGGTATCTGTTCAACAGCTATTACGAGGCTGTTGGTGCTCGGCACCCTCGACCAGACCGTGGCCTGGTCACCCGGCCTGGCATCGAGGACATCACTCGATATCGCGAACATGTCGACGCGGCACTGACAGATCTGCTGATACGCGGCGATCTTGACGAATCTGCTTATGCGCTAGTCGAATTGGGTTGCAATCATGAGCAGCAGCACCAAGAACTGCTACTCATGGACTTCAAGCACCTGCTGTCCCGGCACGCATTCGCGCCGGCCTACGTCGACCGTCCGATTGAGCCGGCCGGTGCGGGCCCGGAGGCGTTGAGATGGCGGACTATCGCGAGCGGACTGGCCGAGGTCGGCGCGGATGGATCCGAATTCGCGTACGACAACGAAGGTCCGCGCCATACGGTGTTTCTGGCCGGTGGCGAGATCGCTTCGCGCACAGTCACGAACTCCGAGTGGCTGGAGTTCATCGCCGACGACGGATATCGACGCCCGGAACTCTGGCTATCCGACGGCTGGGCGACCATCAACGAATCAGGTTGGAATGCACCGGAATACTGGGATCTGAACAACTCCGATCCCACGTCGTCGACTACCTTCACACTCTCGGGCCGCAGACCTATCGTCCTGGATGAGCCGGTGGTGCACGTGTCCTTCTACGAGGCCGACGCTTACGCCCGTTGGGCGGGCGCGCGGTTACCTACCGAATATGAATGGGAAGTCGCGGCAAGGGATTTGGAGCCACTGCGCGGTGAGTTGCTTGATCCGGCGCGATGCCATCCGGGACGTGCGGCCGAGGCCATGATCGGGGACGTATGGGAGTGGACGGCCAGCGCGTATCTGCCCTATCCCGGCTTTACCCCGGCCAATGGCGCCGTCGGGGAGTACAACGGCAAGTTCATGTCCGATCAGCATGTGCTCCGCGGCGCGGGCGCGGTGACCCCGCGAGGACATGAGCGCATCACCTACCGGAACTTCTTCCCAGCGGCGTCGCGCTGGGCATTCGCCGGTCTGCGGTTGGCGCGATGACCACTCTCGACACCGGATTTGCCGCCGACGCCGCGACCCTCTGGAACGATCCGCCGACGCTACCAACCAAATGGCTCTACGACGAACGCGGCAGCAAGTTATTCGACGAGATCACCCGACTGCCCGAGTATTATCCGACCCGGCGCGAAACCGAGATTCTCGCCGCGCACAGTGTCGATATCGCCCGTCGCACCGACGCCGCACTGGTCGCCGAATTCGGTTCTGGCACTTCGACGAAGTCTCGGCTGCTGTTGACCGCCTTCGCACACCGCGCGGCGCTTCAGTCCCGATCGTTGCGGTATGTGCCGATCGACGTCAGTGCCGAGATCTTGACCCAGTCAAGCCACGACCTGTCGCTTGACTACCCGGCCGTCAGCGTCGAACCTTTGCTCGCCGACTTCACCGAGCCGCTCGGCCTGCCGTCATCGGACGGGCCTCGGCTGGCGGTATTCCTCGGTGGAACCATCGGCAACTTCGAGGCTGCCGGACGAGCGGAGTTCTTCGGACGTATCGCCGACGGACTCGCCCCCGGCGACTTCTTCCTGCTCGGGGCGGATCTCGTCAAGGACACTGGGCGTCTTGTAGCCGCATACGACGATAAGGCCGGTGTGACAGCGGATTTCAACCGCAACGTGATCGAAGTGCTCCGGGTCGCGCTGGATGCGACGGGGCTGTACCCAGATGACTTCGCGCATATCGCACGATGGAATCCTGGCGAGCACCGCATTGAGATGTGGCTGCGGACCCGCCGCGATGTCGACGCGTATTTCGCTGCGCTCGACCGGAATTGGCGACTTCCGGCGGGAGCCGAGATTCTGACCGAGATCAGTACCAAATTCGAGGTCGAGTCGCTTGAGTCGGAGTTGCGTTCCGCGGGTCTCGCACAAGAAGCGTTGTGGACCGATTCGCAGGAAGATTTCGCCGTGATCCTGTCCCGACGGTGATCACAATCGTTCGATTCGGGTGAGGACGCCACCGGTCGGATATGCGAACATTGGCGGTGACAACGCGGCGTCCTGCCGAGTCGAACTAAGGAGCATGCATCATGTGGGATTCGTTCTGGGACTTCATCTGGTACACGATCGTGATTTTCGCGTTCGTCGCTTACCTGATCGTGCTCTGGCACATCATCGGAGACCTCTTCCGCGACAAGGCTTCCTCGGGCTGGGCCAAGGCGGTATGGGTCATTTTCCTCATCATCTTCCCGTATCTGACGGCAATCGTGTACCTACTCGCCAAGGGCAAGGGAATGGCAGAGCGGGAGAAGTCGGCGTTCGACGACGCGAAGAAGCAGTCCGATGCCTACATCAAGTCGGTGGCCGGGGTCAGCCCGTCGCAACAGATCTCGGAGGCCAAGGGGCTGCTCGACTCCGGCGCGATCACTCAGGACGAGTTCGACGCGCTGAAGGCCAAAGCATTGAGTTGATCTAACTTGCCAGCCCAGCGGGCGCCTGTCACAACACGGTGGCAGGCGCCCGCTGCTATTCTCGCGGCAAGATCTCGCGGCGGCACGGACAGCCCACGACCGTCTGCCGAGGGGTTGGGTCAATTCGTCGCACCCGCAGGAGCCCGCCGTGATCGCATATGTCGCCAAACGCGTGGCGTCGTGGGCTGCGCTTGTCTTCATCGCGACGAATCTGGCCTTCTTCCTTGCGACAGCGTTCCTCGACCCTCGCTCCAACTACGCCGCCCGCCGCCCGCCGCTCCCCGAGGATGTCGTCGACACCACGCTGCGTACGTACAATCTCAACGATAAGACGCCGCTGTTGGAACGATGGTGGAATTGGTTGTCGGGCATACTCTTTCACTGGGATTGGGGCTCAACGCCGGTCGGTGTGAGTGTCAACGATCAGGTGTCGTTCCGAATCTGGACGTCGGTCCAGTTGGTGGCCGGGGCAACCGTGATCGCGACCGCCCTAGGTATCGCCCTCGGTGTCTATACCGCGCTGCGACAGTACAAATTGGCCGATCGGGCCTGGCAACTTGTCTCCATCGCGATGATCAATGTGCCGGTTGCGGTTGCCGGTCTGGCCGTCGTGCTGATCGGTATCGCGATCAACCAGCAGGCCGGCGATACGATCTTCTACGTCTCGGGTTCGTCGAGTATCGACGTGCATGGCTTCTGGCCGGTAGTGCGTGACCGGGCCGCCCATCTGGTCTTGCCGACGATAACACTCGTCGTCGTGCAGTACGCGGGCCTGCACTTCCTGCAGCGAACCCTGTTGCTGGACAACATCAATTCCGACTTCGTTCGGACGGCTCGGGCCAAGGGCCTCACTCGCGGCAAGGCGGTCCGCCGCCACGCGCTACGCACCGCGATCATCCCGGTGGCGGTTGGTGTCGCATTCGCGGTGCCA
The DNA here is from genome assembly GCF_048537885.1 of Gordonia sp. CPCC 205333. Classification (NCBI taxonomy): domain Bacteria; kingdom Bacillati; phylum Actinomycetota; class Actinomycetes; order Mycobacteriales; family Gordoniaceae; genus Gordonia; species Gordonia sp. CPCC 205333. The sequence continues at coordinate 314,558 of NZ_JBCLVI010000001.1, forward strand.
GCAGTCTTCACGGGCGCGGTGATCACCGAGACAATTTTCGGTTGGGAGGGGATGGGGCGGTATTTCGTCACCTCGATCGCTAGCAACGACGTCTACGGGGCGGTTGCGGTGGCCGCGTTCGGTGCGATGGCAACTGCGGTAGGTGCGATCCTCGCCGACGTCGTGGTGGTGTATCTGGATCCGCGCGTACGCATCTCGCGAGGAGGTTCGTCGTAGATGTCGACGGTTGATCTGACTCCGGTGGCGACCCGCCCGTCGGGGCGGCTACGACTTTTCGCTCGCCGCTTCGCGCGTAACCGGTCGGCGCTGGTCGGCCTGGTCGTGTTCTCCGCACTGGTGCTTTTCGCCATTTTCGGCGGATTCTTCACACGATATAGCTATACCGACACCGACTTCCTCGCGATCGGCTTCCCGCCGGGTGACGGTCACTGGTTCGGCACCAACGACGCTGGAAACGACCTCTATGCGCAAGTAGTGCACGGGCTTGGCCGGTCACTGATCATCGGACTGTCCGTCGCTATCGGAACCACCGCCCTGGCCGCCGTAATCGGTTGCCTGGCAGCGTACTTCGGTGGCTGGATCCAGCGGGTCGTGCTGGGTGTCTGCTATCTGCTGCTCGTGGTGCCGACCTTCCTGATCCTCGCCTTGATCTCGAATAAGACCGGCGGTGACTGGCGTTGGCTCATCGTGGTTCTCACCCTGACCGGCTGGATGATGCTGGCGCGAGTCGTATTCTCGTTGGCCGAGTCGATCCGCAGCCGGGATTACGTCACTGCCGCAAGGTATCTGGGTGAGTCACCGTGGATCATCGTGATCCGGCACATCATCCCGAACCTTGGTTCACTCCTGGTGATCAACTTCGCGCTCGGAGTGGTTACCACCGTTCTCGCCGAGACCGGGCTGTCATTCCTCGGGTTGGGTGTCAAGATTCCCGACGTCACGTTGGGCTCACTGCTGCAGTCCGGTGCCGGTGCGCTGGCGGCGTCACCGTGGTTGTTCTACTTCCCGGCTGGAGCGTTAACCCTGTTGACGGTGTCGATGACATTGCTGGCTGATGGTCTACGAGATGCATTGGACCCGAACACCGCTCGACGACCCCGTCGCCGATGGCAACGAACTGACCGAACCGGCGTGAAGGGGAAGGTATGACCCCCGTCCTATCTATCCGAGACTTACACGTCGACTTCGACAGTGAAGCCGGTGTCGTACAAGCGGTGCGCGGAGTGTCTCTCGATGTGGAGGTAGGACGAACCCTGGCGATCGTCGGCGAGTCCGGATCGGGCAAATCGGTAACGGCGATGTCGGTGATGGGATTGCTCCCCGACACCGCGCGGGTATCGGGGTCGGTGCGACTGGCCGGTGAGGAGCTTCTGGAGCGTAGCGACAAGGACTTGTCTGGTATCCGCGGACAACGGATTTCGATGGTCTTCCAAGATCCGCTGTCATCGTTGACACCAGTATTCACCGTCGGCGCGCAACTGGTAGAAGCTCTGCAGATTCATCAGGCGATGTCCAAATCGGCGGCGTGGCAACGGGCGCAGGAATTGCTGGATCTGGTCGGAATTTCCGACTCAGGCCGGCGAGCGCGTTCGTATCCGCACGAACTGTCCGGTGGAATGCGGCAACGAGTGATGATCGCGATGGCTATTGCGAATGATCCCGAAGTGATTATCGCCGACGAACCGACCACCGCACTCGACGTCACCATCGCCGCGCAGATTCTCGCACTGCTGAAGAAGGCGCAAGCCGAGACGGGGGCGGCACTTCTGCTGATCACCCACGATCTCGGCGTAGTCGCCGGGACGGCTGATGAAGTGGCCGTGATGTATGGCGGGCGGATTGTGGAACGGGCCGCCGTCGATGACCTATTCGCGCGACCACGGATGCCGTATACCGTTGGCCTGCTGGGGGCGATGCCGCGGGTCGATCTGAAGAATATCGGCGGCAGTGAGCCTTTGACACCGGTCGACGGAACACCCCCGCTACTGGTCGACGTTGCCGATCGGTGCCAGTTCGCGCCGCGGTGTCCTCTGGTCGTCGACTCGTGTACCGCGGCTGAGCCGGTCCTTGAGTCCGTGACGCAGGGGCATCTGGCGGCGTGTGTCCGGTCGAACGAGATAGCTGGCCGGGGCTTGATAGCTGGCGACCCGATCTTTCCGGCCGGCGTCGAACCAGTGAAAGATGTTGTGCTGGATAAAGTTGCCAATGGACTGGTGCCGCCGATCCTCACCGTCAATGGACTGCGACGTGAGTTTCCACTCACCGCGGGTTTGCTGAAGAAGCGGGTGGGGACCGTAGCCGCGGTGGCCGGCGTCAGTTTCGAAGTACGTGCGGGGGAGACCTTTGCGATCGTTGGTGAGTCGGGCAGCGGAAAGACCACTACCCTGACCGAACTCGTTGATCTCAACCAGTCGGCTGGCGTGATGACCCTCGACGGTATCGATCCCGCGACCTTGACCGGGAGGCAGCGCCGCGGCCTGCGGCGCAGCATGTCGATAGTTTTTCAAGATCCCGCGCAGGCACTCGATCCGCGTTTCACCGCCTACGACATCATCGCGGAGCCGTTGCGCGCGTTGGGGATAGGCAAGACCGAAACGTCTCGCCGGGTCGGCGACTTGATGACGAAGGTCGGCCTCGACGCCGCACACGCCGATCGCTTTCCGATCGCGTTCTCCGGTGGACAGCGGCAGCGTATCGCGATAGCGCGCGCGTTGGCTCTGGAGCCGAAACTCGTTGTCCTCGACGAGCCCCTGTCGGCACTTGATGTGTCCGTGCAGGCCGGTGTGGTCAATCTGTTGAGGAAGTTGCAGCAGGAAAGCGGGGTGGCTTTCTTGTTGGTCGCCCACGACCTCGCCGTCGTCGCGCATATCGCCGATCGGATCGCGGTGATGTATCGCGGGGCATTCGTCGAAACAGGTACTACCGCAGAGGTTTTCGGTGCACCTGCCCATCCCTACACCCGTGCGCTGTTGTCCGCGGTGCCGGTACCCGACCCTGTGGCACAACGCCATCGACGGCCAATCCTGTTGCGCGGCGAGGCATCCGCAGACGGTGACGCTGCCATCGGATGTTCATTTACCGGCCGCTGTCCACTGTTTGCGCGACTTGGCGATGCCGAACGTGCCCGGTGTCGTGCGGACGCGCCGGAACTGTCGGTGGATAGTGGAACTCACGCCTACGCCTGTCATTTCGCATCGCATGAACTGGCGGCGGACCTAACCGACGCGGACCGGGAGGCTCCGGTATGAGAACACGGTGGCTGAGGTTAGTGGTGGCACTGATGACGACGATGGTGGTCGTCGCCGGCTGCGGCGTCGATCTCAGTGGTGAAGGCAGCGGAGGCGGGCGAGAAGCGCAGTTGAATCTGCAACCGCGCGACAATGTCCGGGACGGCGGGACTCTGACTACCGCGATCCCCGAGGTAAGCGCACAGTGGAACTCGCTACAGGCCGATGGGACGCTGTATACACGGCTGCTCTGGCGTTGGTACAACCCGATGCTGGCGTATTTCGCGCCGAATGGTGACTACTCGTTCAACCGGGACTATTTTACTGACGTCCGAACAGAATTGGTGCGCGGAAACACTCGGGTTACCTACACGATCAATCCGCGAGCGAGGTTCAACGACGGGACCGCGATCGACTGGCGCGCCTTCGAGCACACGTGGCGGATCACTCGTGGGACGGACCACGCGTATGTGATCAGCTCGTCGGATGGCTATTCGCAGATCGCCGCGGTGACTCGCGGGGTCAACGACAAACAAGCGGTGGTGACTTTCAACGGGGTGTGGGCCTGGCCCAATGGGTTGTTCAACGAACTCATACACCCGAAGGTCAATACGCCGGACCTATTCAACAAGGCTTACCTGCAGAATCCACATAATGAGTGGGGCGCTGGGCCGTACGTCGTGTCCTCGTATGACCGCAATCGCGGTGTGGTGGTCTTCACGCGCAACCCGAAATGGTGGGGTAAGCCGGGAAAGTTGGACCGCCGAGTCTTTCGTCAGATGGAAGCCCAGGCAACGATTAATGCTTTCCGTAACGGCGAGATCGACGTCGCGCCATACTATTCGAAGAATGACCGGGCGCAGCTGATCACGATGCCACGTATTGACTTTCGAGTGGCACCTACTCCGCAACGATCGTTGCTCGTAGTGAACCTGGACAGTCCGTTGCTCGGTGACATCCGGGTTCGGGAGGCACTATTACGCGGAATTGATCGAAAGACCTTGTCGCGCATCAAGTTCGCGGGTCTGAACTACTCCGAGGAGCCGCCGGGATCGTTGTCGATGTTCGCCTTCCAGCCCGGATATGAAGACAACGTCTCGGCGTCGATTACTTATGATGTAGGCAGGGCGAAAGCACTCCTCGACCAGGCCGGCTGGCGTACCGGTGCCGACGGAATTCGAGTGAAGAACGGTCAGGCACTGACACTTTCGCTTCCGCTCATCTCGGATGCGGAGTGGGTCGCCAACATGGGGCGGGCCATGCAGTCAATGCTCAGGTCAGTTGGAATCGACTTGCAGATCACGGTGCGGCCGAGTTCGGAATTCTCCAGCATTGTGATCAACAAGGAATTCGATGTCTTCATGATGGGCTTCTCATCCGGCGATCCGTATGGCATGGCTTATCTTTGCCAGGCGTGGTGCGAAGGATCTGAACTCAACAAGGCTGGCGCGGGTTCGCCCGAACTCGATGCCGAGATCGCGCGCGTCGCTCAGATCGCGGATCCGGTTGCTCAGATTGCCGCCGGAAATGCGGTGGAGCGCAGGGCGTTTGCTCAATATTCCGATCTTCCGCTGTATGACGGCCCGCTTATGGTGGCGACCAAACATGGCCTCGCGAACTACGGATCGGGCATCTTCTATGTCGGCCCGGTGGAAGACGTCGGCTGGCAGAAGTAGTCAGCGGCTCCGGCTCAGCGTCAGATACGACTCGTGCCATAGCCATTCCAGCGGACCTCGGTCAAAGCGGCGCATCCAGAACCGAGCGAACACCATCATTGCCGAGCTGACGACGACAAACAACCCAACCGTGGCCGGCACCACCGTATCTGGGCCGAGGTGTGCTGAAAGGCCGAGCCCCCAGCCGTAACAGATGAGACCGGCCAGAATATTTTGTGCCACATAGCAACTCAGCGCCATGCGGCCGATCGGCGACAGTGCGTTGCCGATCGCTCCAGTGTCGCGTCCGTCGGCGTAGACGTGGGCGATCGCGGCCAGTATGCCGAGCGAGACGATCGGGGCGATTCCGTAGCGGCCCAGGAGTAGCCCGGCGTCGCCGCCGAATATGCCGACGAGGAAGTCCAGTGGCAGTGCGATCCCGAATCCGATCAGCATCATCTTCCTGCGCACACCGGCGGCGGCAGGCGTCAGGATGCCACGCCGGTAGAGGGCCGCACCAACAAGGAAGAGCGCGACCGACATGGGCAGGATGAATACCATCTCGAAGCGGAACATGACGAAGTTCTGTGCCCGGAACACGATGAGGTCGGCAAAGCTTCCGTCCGCATAAGGATTCGGCGACAACGCTTTTGGCTCTGACGGCGTCGTTGAGTGCTCGAGCAGCCACAGCCCGATGGCCGCAACGGCCAGTAGTACCGCGTGTACGCACACTGCGACGACGACCGCGATTCGCTGGCGTCGAATCCGCCAGGACAACAGGTAGGCGACGATCAACCCGGTGACCGCGTAGCCCATCAGAACGTCGAATTCGGCGAAGAAGAAGTAATTGAGCAGACCGTCGAGGAAGAGTAGCGCTGCGCGCCACGGGTAGCGGCCCGGCCAGCGCTGCTCGCGTCGATGGGCCGAGGTTTGCTGAATCGCCAGCCCGATGCCGAACATCAGGGTGAGTAGTCCGAGGAATTTGCCCTGCACGAGTTGTTTGAGGACATCTTCGGTGATACTCCAGCCGCCCGTCGCGTGGCCGGTGCCGTTGAGGTAGCCGACGAGTCCCTCGGCGTTGGTGAAAATCCAGATATTGGTGCCCAGCGTGCCAAGGATCGCGATACCTCGCAGCACGTCCAGACTCGCGTAGCGGCCGGGCGAGCGGGCGCTGGTGCTACCGACCGCTGCGGCGGTTGGAGTCGTCGGGGCCACTTGGATCTCCGTTCGCCGAGGATTTGTTAGCACGAACGTGCTAACAACGTAAGCTAGCACAGTTGGACTACCATAGCTAGATGCCAAAGCTGATCGACCACGACGCACGCCGCGCCGAAATCGGCGAGGCCCTATGGCGGATCGTCCTCCGCGACGGAGTTGGTGGTGTGTCGATCCGGGAGGTCGCCGCTGAGGCGGGCATCTCGGCGGGTTCGTTGCGCCACGTATTCGCCACCAAGGACGAGTTGTTGCTGTTCTCGATGCGCCTTGTCTATCAACGCGCCGCGCTACGGGTGGCGGCGCATGTCGCTATCGACGACCCGATCGAACGCGGGCTGGCAGTGCTCGCGGAGGTGCTGCCGTTCGACGACGACCGTCGCGTCGAGATGCATGTCAATATGGCTTTGGTTGCCGAGTCGGGCACTCGCCCGGCACTGCGCACCGAAGCGTTGCGGGCCCATGATGGGCTGCGTCAGCTGTGCCGCAATGTGATCGAGCGCCTGCGGGACTACGGTTTGGTCGCCGACGGCCGCGTCATCGAAGCCGAGGCGATGTGCCTACACGCGCTAATCGACGGCGCCGCAATGCATTTGGTACTGGGCGACAACGATCGCCCCGACGAGGTCTGTCGAATGCTGCTGTCCTATTTGGAGGGTCTGGCTTAGATGTGAACCGCCGGGCCGACTTTCAGGTGGAAACCGGGTAATTCGCTCAGCGGGATCGACAACTCGAACGTTCGATCGTAGCCGGTGGAACTAATACGCCAGCGGTCGTCGGTGCGACGGTAGGTGTCGGCGTAGAAGGCCGCGCCGACGAGCATGAAGTTCATCTCCGCGACGATCACCTTATCCTGCAAATACCAACGACCGCTTGCGCTGTCACCGTCTATCTCGATTTCTGGGTGGGCGACGCGGTGTTCGCTGATCAGGTTCGGGCCCATATTCGTTCGCATGAACTCGACGATCTCCGCGCGACTCCTCAGACTCAGCTCGCCGTAGTTGCCGGTCGCGTCGTCGGTCAGGGTATCGGCGAAGGTATCCCAGTCCTTGGTATCCAAGGCCCGCAGATACCGGTACTTGGTGGATTTGATCGCCGCGATATCGTCGGCCCGCGAGTCGGTCACCGCGCGGCTGCTTCCTTCTTGCGTGTCCCAGGTAGCACGCCGGCTTTGATCACGGCTTTCACATAAGGTCTTGTGCGACTGAGAATTTCGCCGGCCTCCGGAGCGGACCACGCTGCGCCGGTCGCGTCGTCAGTGCGGCGCTCGATGGCCTGGTACAGCTCGAACCCCGAATCGGTGAGTCGATGACCGGTTTCAGTTCGGGTAAGCAGCCCTCGGTCGGCGAGTCGATCTATCGACGCTTGCCAATCGTCTTCCGTCCACCCGCGACTGATCAGGAAGAACTTGTGTCCCAAGGCCCGTCGCGTCACCGTCGGGTCGGGCAGCTCAGCCTCGTGGAGGACGCCGGCATCGATGCCGTTGACGTCGTAGAGCACCAGCGCTGCGATGTGGTGATCGCCACGCCACTCCCGAAGTACAGACAAATGGCGCCACAGAGCTAGATGAGGGGCGTCGGGCACCGACGTCGCCGCCCACGCGGCCGCGAGGGGCCGCCCCGTCAGCGGAAGCTCCGACACCGTTGCGCCGTACCAAGAGATGAGATCAGTCAATTCGGCGTCTTCGATCAGACCACCCAAGATTTCGCGGTACTGCCTGTCCAACATTTGTTCGCGGCGCTCCATCACGCGCGGCAGCCCAACCTCGCGTGCCGCCGCCCATGACGTCGAAATCATTTGCGGCGCAAAGTTGTAGAAGGTCGCGGCCACCACCGACGGGGAACATTCGCCGAGTACACCGCCGCGGGCGCCGACGTAGAAAGAGTGGGCGTCGAGGCCGGTGTCGCGTTGCGCGTCACCGAGACCCGGATTGAAATAGGCGAGAACGTGGTACGGCTCAAGCGTTTCGTAAGCGCGGCGGGCAACGTCTGCCGGAGTCTGTGGGCCCGCATCAGGTGAAGTCATATGTCAACGTTTGTCACGAACGCCGACGACTGTCAACCCTTCCCGAGTTGCCGCCAGCAGGCGGGCTGGTGTCGTCGGGTGACGGGGCATCAGATTCACCTGTTGCCTGGGTAGGCGGCGGATTCCGATCGGCCTCCTTTGGTGCGGTGGAACGAAAAGACGCGTCCGAGAACAACTCCGCGAGACGCGATCCTTCGCCTGCCTCCTCGCGTCCGCGTCGCCAACCGCCCTTCATCGGGGGTTCTTCGGCGAAGTGATCGGCGTCGACAGATCCGTACCAGGCCACCAGAACGGCACCGATGAAAGCGCCGATGAAGCCGACGACGGCGAGCCAGGCGAATCCCGACTTGGCGGTGTCACCGAGAAATACCACGCCGACCAGACTGGGCCCCGCGGTCTCGCCGACGACGAGTACCGCGGTCACTCCGTTAACCGCGCCGAGTTGCAGTGCGACGGTCTGCACATAAAAGCCAACCGCACCGGCAACCGCGATCGTCCACGCGGCCGGGTCTAACAGGAGCGCGCCGACGTCGAGGGGGTGGACACCATTGAGTACACGGACCGCGATCGCGATGACGCCGAACAGCAAGCCGGCGGCCGCACCGCCGACGATGGCGCCGCGGGTACCGAGGCGATAGACGGCCCAGAGTGCGACGCCGCAGAGTGCGACGGTCGCGAGGAACAGTCCCCAGTGGAAGCTGATCTCCTCGCCGCCGCCGGTGGAATGCGATGACGCCGCGCCGAGCAGGCACAGCGACACGATGACAATGCCGATGGCGATCCAGTCGCGGGTATGCAAGACGATCCCCAGCAATACGGTGCCAAGCAGTGCGGTGACCACCAGGTTGGCCGAGACGATTGTTTGGGACAGGAACAGCGGCAGGAATCGCGCGGCGATTGCGCCTCCGGCGAAACCGACCACAACCATCATCGTGCCGAGTACAAAGGAAGGGTCGAGGAATGTCGACACGGTGGATTGGACGGACGGTCCACCGGTTGAGGTCAACTGATCGGAGCGGCCCTGCTCGCGAGCTTCCTGCGCAGTACGACGAGCGCCGAGGGCACGAAGCACCGTCGACATTCCGTACGCGACTGCGGCCAGGCTGGCTGCGATCACGCCGATAACGAACATAGGCGCTTAACCTCCCCAAATCTCGGTACGGACGCGTCCAGCGCAGTTGACAATAGTAGTTATTGTCAACCAGGTCGCGAATCTGGATATTCCCGTCAAAGTCTGATTCTTCGCTGATTCCAAGGCGGCGTTACACTCCCTGCGATGCATACTTCTGCGGGAAAACACGTCCTCATCACCTTCGCGCGCTCGTTCTTGACGTTGGAGTTGTCGCGGCTGATGGCCGCAGCCGGACATCGAGTCACAGTCGTCGACAGCATCGCGGTCACGGTGAGTCGCTACTCCAACTCGACGTCGAAGTTCGTACGGGTGCCACCACCGAAATTCGAGCCGCAGGCCTACTGCCGGAAACTCTCGCAGATCGTCGTGGACGAAGGCATCGACCTGGTCATCCCCATCCACGAGGAAACAGACATCCTCTCGATGATGGTGGGCCTGTTCGACCCGTCCGTCAAATTGTTTTTGACCGACTTCGCGACTCTCGACACCCTGCACAACAAGGTCAGTTTTCAGCGAAAGCTCGCTGACATGGGGTTACCGACCTTGAGTTTCGCTTCGGTGAGCAACGACGCCGAATTGGCCGCGGTCGATTTCGGTACCGCGTTCGCGCTCAAACAGTCGTATTCGCGAGGCTCGCAGAATATCTACAAGGTGGTTCCCGGTCAGCCGCTCCCGAGCCCCAAGTATGAAGCGGGCAATGAGTGGCTGGCCCAGGAGTGGACGTCAGGCACAAGTTACTGCACTTACTCGATCTGCCATGAGGGCAAGATCTACGCGCATGCGACCTACCCGGTCCGGTATGCCATCGACGGTAAATCCTGTCTCACCTTCGAACAGGTCACCCACCCGGGGATCTTCGACTGGGTCACCAAGATCGTCGCGGAGACCAACTTCACCGGCCAGATCGGGTTCGACTTCATCGACAACCCGGAGACCGGGCTGCGCTGCATCGAATGCAATCCCCGCGCCACGAGCGGCATCATGATGTTCCGTGAACATAACGGCATCGACCGCGCGTTCTTCGGCACCAATGTCGATGCCGCAGGTGAAGTGGAGCTGATCGAGCCCGACGCCGATGTCGACAAGATGATCGGTGTCGGGATGCTGCTCTACGGATGGCGCAAGGACGCGTTTCCGAATAACTCCATGCGCGGATTCGGCAAGGAATTCCGCCGTGCGCAGGATGTCATCACCCGCAAGGGAGACGAACGCCCGGCACTGATGCTGGTGCCCTCCTACGCAGCAATCCTGCGTACCTGCTTCAAATACAAAGTGGGCCTGGCCGAGGCATTCATGCACGACCACGAGTGGGACGGGCACAAGGTTTAGCGACGGCGCTTGCCCCGTTGGCCGAGGAGACGCGCCCCTTCCGCTGGTCGAGTGGGCTCGCCGAGCGCTAGCGAGACGCGCCGGTATCGAGACCCCGCAAGCCGAATGCCCAACCCCACCAATGGAATACCGCACAACCCCGCAATCACCTACCGACGAAATGTGGTGGAATACGACTTTCGGCCCGGCCCCGCCGCACCGACTTCGTAGGCGTCGAGCGCCACTGAAGTCGGCGTGATGTCGAGTGTCATGAATCCGCGGTGCGTGTAGTTCTCGTATCGCGCTCGATTGATCTTCGTCGAGTGTGAATGCACTGTCTTCGCCGCCGCGCCGGAGACAATTTGCCGAGTGCCTTTGAGTGCGGGCGTCGGGTCGAAGACCTGTTGACTGTGGTCATGGCCCGACATCAGGAACTGCGCGCGTCCGGCGACGTGCCGCTCGACGAAAGTCTTCAATGCCACGCCATTGAGTGGTGCGGGAAGTCCGTCGTATCCACCCGCCGGTCCATGCGGACCATTATTCAGATAGGGGTGATGGGTGCAGACGAATTTCCATGGGGCAGTTGACGATCGCAACCTGTCGTCGAGCCAGCGTGCCTGCCGGGTCATATAGGACCCGCCCGGCTCCCAGTACGGCGAGAGGAATGGCGGGATATAGGCGGCGAGCGGATTCAGGTCAAGGATGAAGAAGTCGGCGACACCGAGAGACACCGAGTAGAACCTCGACGGCATGTACCAGCGTCGTGAATGCCGGTGATAGGCCACCTCGGCGTCGCCGCGTAGCAGCCAACCGCCGTCGCCGGGGAAGATGGCGGTGGTGTCATGGTTGCCGAGCGCCATCAGCCACGGAAAATCGAGTTGCGCATTCGGCTTTTCGAATTTCGCGTGAAACTGAGCGTCGTCGGGTCCTTTTGGTCCCGACTCGTAGATGTTGTCGCCAAGGCCTACGGCGATATCAAAAGGTGTGCGCGCGTGTATCTTTCGCGCGAGATCGGTGACCGCGAATTGTGGCGCGGCACCGGTTCCAGCGTCGCCGGTGACCAGCACCCGAACGCGCTCGGATGCTGGCGGAAGCGGAAATCGTTGCGCGGCAACGGCAGGGCCGACTCCGCTGATGACAGCGGCGCCAGCAGTGGCTGCCGCCGCGCCAGCGAGAAACCGCCGACGGTCGATTGTCGATGAGGTGGAAGACGAAAGGGGGCTGTCCGAATCGCGACTCACCAGGTTACTGTGTCACGTTTGTCGCGTCCGCGCGTGCCATCGGTCAGCCGGTCGCCAGCTCGATCGAGCTGCCGGGAATCGCATCGATGAGTTCGCGGGTGTAGTCGGAGGCCGGATTCTCGTATACCTCGTCGGTCGGACCGGAGTCGACCACCTTGCCACGCGACATGACCAGTGTCTGATGCGCGATCTGTTTCACCACCGCTAGATCATGTGTGATGAATAGATAGGTGAGACCGAGTTCTCGCTGCAGATTCTCTAAGAGGGTGAGGATTTGAGCTTGTACCAGCACATCAAGCGCCGAGACTGCTTCGTCCAAGACGACGATTTCGGGATTGAGGGCCAGTGCCCGCGCGATCGCGACGCGCTGACGTTGGCCGCCGGATAGTTCGTTGGGGTAGCGGTGCATGGTGTCGGCGGGAAGTGCCACCATCTCGAGTAGTTCGCGTACCCGTGCTACCCGCTGCGCTTTGTCGCCGACGCCGTGTACCGCAAGGGGTTCGGCGACTGCTCGATAAACCGAATACATCGGATCCAACGAGCCATAAGGATTCTGGAATACCGGTTGTACGCGTCGCCGGAACTTCTTTGCCTCGGCACCTTTCAGGGTTGATACGTCAATGCCATCGAATTTGACTGTGCCACTTGTTGGTTCGAGGAGCCCGAGGATCATCTGGGCCACCGTGGACTTGCCTGAGCCGGATTCGCCGACGACGGCCGTCGTAGTTCCCTTCAGCATGGTGAAGCTGACGTCGTCGACAGCCCGAAAGTCGGTGCTCTGGAACGGGACCGAACCACGGATCGGGAAGTCCTTCACCAAATTCGACGCGACGACCACCTCGACGGGCGGGTGGGCAACCGATGTGGTTGGTTCGGTGGCCGGCTTGGTGAGAACGGGCGCATCGGTCCGTCGAGCCGACAGCGATGGAGCCGCGGCCACCAGCCGCTTGGTGTAGGTGTGCTGCGGATCTTGCATGATCTCAAGTGCCGGTCCGGATTCCACGACACGACCCTTGTACATTACGACGAGATGACTCGCGCGCTCGGCGGCGAGTCCGAGATCGTGGGTGATGAGTAATACGGCGGTGCCGAGGTCGGCGGTGAGTGTCTCGAGGTGATCGAGAATCTGGCGTTGCACCGTGACATCGAGCGCTGACGTCGGCTCGTCGGCGATCAACAGTTTCGGCCGGCAGGCCAGGCCGATCGCGATCAGCGCGCGTTGTTTCATGCCGCCGGAGAACTCGTGCGGGTATTGATTTACTCGCTTGTCCGGATCGCGCATTCCAGCTTCGGCCAGTAGTTCAATCGCGCGCTTGCGTGCGTCGCCCTTGTCGGCACCGTTGGCTTTTAGTGTCTCGCGAATCTGAAAGCCGACCCGCCACAACGGGTTCAAGTTCGTGTTGGGATCCTGCGGTACTAGTCCAATGCCGTCGCCGCGAATCTTGCGGAAGTCTTTCTCCGATGCCTTGGACAGGTCCTGACCGTCGAATAGGATCTTGCCGCCTGCCACCTTTCCGGTGCCTTGCAGGAGCCCCATGACGGCCGCCGCCGTGGTGGATTTACCCGATCCCGACTCGCCGACGATGGCAACGGTCTGCCCCGGGTAGACGGTGAGATTCGCGCCGCGAACGGCGGGCACAGGCTTGCCCTGAACTGTGAATTCGACTAGCAGGTCACGTATATCGAGAAGTGGCCGCGTTTGTTTTTCGGACATCAGCGGGTCCTCGCCTTCGGATCGAGTGCGTCGCTCAGTACGTCGCCGAGCATCATGAAGGTGAGCACGGTGATCGCTAGCGCGGTCGCGGGGAAGAACAGGATGGGCGTACCTTCTCGGAGAAGTTGTTGCCCGTCGGCGATATCCATACCCCAGGAGACTTCACTCGCGGGCAGGCCGATTCCGAGGTAGGAGAGCGTCGCCTCGGTGACGATGAAGATGCCGAGTGACACTGTAGCGACGACGATGACCGGGCCGAGACAGTTCGGGATCACATGAGTGAACAGCGTTCGAAACCTGGAGGCGCCCAACGACTTCGATGCGGTGATGTACTCCTCGTTGCGAACCGAGATCGCGGCTGATCGGGCGATTCGCGCTATCTGTGGCCAGCTGAAGATTGTCAGGACCAGCACCACTGAATAGACGGTGCGCGAGGTGACCATTTGCATCACTACGACGGCGGCCAGCATGAGTGGAACACCGAAGAAGATATCCGCCAACCGGGCTATCAATGAATCGAGCTTGCCGCCGTAGTATCCGGCCGCGGCGCCGAGCAGTCCGCCGATGACGACCACAGCGAGCGTCGTGAGCACACCGACCAATACCGACGCTCGAGCCCCGTAGACGGTGCGGGCGTAAATATCGTGGCCTTGTAGGTCGGTGCCGAACCAGTAAGTGGAGCTGGGGGGTAGCAACGACCGATCGAGGGATGCGGCATGCGGATCTTTGCCGAATGCGAAGACTGACGGAAATAGGACCACCAGCACGATCAGCGTGAGTAGGACGACGCAGACCCAGAACAGTGGCTTGGCTCGGAGCTGCAACCACGCCGTCAGCCAGAAGCCGGCCGGTTCCACGTCTTGGTCGACGGCGTCGATCGCACCGACTGTCACGTCTTCGGCGTCGGCGACGAATCGTTCTTGGCCGGGATAGATGTGCTTGTCAGGCATGGCGAATCCTCGGGTCGAGGGCGGCGTACAGCAAGTCGACCACCACGTTGCAGAGCAAGTAGATCAAAATCAGCACGGTGACAAAGGAGACCACCGTAGTCGCCTCACCGCGGATGATTGCCTGGTAAATGGTGCCGCCGACGCCGGGGATGTTGAAGATGCCTTCGGTGACGAGCGCGCCGCCCATGAGTGCGCCGATGTCGGCGCCCAGGAAGGTGACCACCGGGATCAGAGAGTTGCGCAGTACGTGCACGGTGACCACTCGTGGTCGGGACAATCCTTTCGCCGTCGCGGTGCGTACGTAGTCGGCGGAAAGGTTCTGCGACACTTGAGAACGCGTGAGTCGTACGACATAGGCGAAAGACACCAGGCCGAGCACAATGCCCGGCAACAGTAGGTGATAGAAGTCGAGGTTGCCGCCGACGGTGACGGGGAACCACTCCAGTTTCACGCCGAAGACGAACTGAGCGAGGAAGCCCAGGACGAAGATGGGGATGGCGATGATGATCAGCGACACGAAAAGGATCGAGGTGTCGAACCATTTGCCTTTTCGTAGACCGGCGATCACGCCGAAGGAGATACCGAGTATCGCTTCCACCGCGAGCGCGATCAGCGCCAGGTTCACCGTGACCGGGAAGGCCCGTTTCATCACATCCCACACCGGCTGTCCGGAGAAGGAAGTGCCGAAGTCGAGCGAGAAGACGCCCTTGATGTAGTACCAGTATTGGACCAGGAATGGCTGGTCGAGGTGGTACTGAGCGCGTAATCCGGCGATGACTTCGGGGGGTAGCGTGCGGTCGCCGCCCAATGCGGCGATCGGGTCGGCCGGTACCAGGAAGACCAGGGCGTAAATGAGCAGCGTGGCGCCGAAGAACACGATCACCGCCTGCCCGATTCGGCTGAGGATGTATCTCACCATCGCGCTACTCTTTCGTGAGGTTCGGGAAGTCGAAGAGGCCGCTCCAGCCCAGTTCGCCCTTGATGCCGTCGCCGACACCGGCAGCCGCGATGTAGTCCCAGAGCGGAACTGCTGGGAGGTCGCGGAGGAGAAGGGCCTGTGCCTCGTTTACCAGCCGGCTCGATTGGGCGGGGTCTACCGCTTGTTGTGCCTGAGTCATCTTGGCGTCGAAGTCGGGATTGCTGTAGCCACTGTCGTTCGAGCCGCCGTCGGTTAGGTACTGCGACTGCAGGAAGTTCATCAGCGAGGGGTAATCGCCTTGCCAGCCGTTGCGGCCCGCCGATTTGAGCGTGTGTTTGGTCAGCTCGTCGCGGATCTGTTTGAAGGTGGCATAGGGCTTACCCTCGGCGTCGATTTTCAACGTGTTCTTGATCTGAATGGCGACCGCGTCAATCCACTGTTTGTGGTCGCCGTCGGAGTTGTAGGCGATGCCGAAGGATCCGCTCCACGGTCGAATGGCGTTGGCCTGCGCCCATTTCTGGCGGGCCTTGTCGGGGTTGTACTTCACGTTCTCGTTGCCGGGGATGTTGCCGTCCCAGCCCGGGACCGATCGCGCCGTGAAATCCAGTGACGGATTGCGGAGGCCTCGGAAGACGACGTCGATCACCTGCTGGCGGTTGATCGACATCGAAATCGCTTGCCGCCGTAGACGTCCCTCTTCGTCGTCTTTGAAGTGATCGAGATATTCTGGAATCGCGAAGGCCAGCATCTGGGCTGACGACTGGGTAATTGCCTTGTCGCCGAGCGTCTTTCGGAATGAACGCAGGGCACTATTCGGGATGGTGTCCAGCGCGTCGAGGTTATTTGACAGCAGGTCCGTGTAGGCCGAGTCGTATGACTCGTACATGATGAACGCGATGCCGCCGTTCTTCGGTTTGGGGCCTTTGTAGTCGTCATTGCGCACGACGTCGAGCTGTACGTTGTGCCGCCACTGTTTGAACTTGTACGGCCCATTGCTCACCGGGTTCTGCCCGAATTTCTCTTTGCCCTCGACGAAGAAAACGTCGGGCAGTGGCTTGAATGGAGTGAAGCCGAGGGACAGTTTGAAGTCGATGTTTGGGGCGGTGAGGTCGACGGTGAAGGTGTAGTCGTCGACCACCTTCAGGCCGCTCATTTGGTTGGTGGTCGCGCCCTTCTCGGACACCGCCTCGTAGCCCGCGATCGGGGAGAACAGGATCTGCTGCTTCTGCAGATTCTCGATCGACGCGCCAAAGTTCCACGCTCGCACGTAATTCGACGCCTTCACCGGAGTGCCGTCGGTGAACGTCCAGTCGCGTTTGAGTTTGACGACGAAATGCTTATTGTCGGTGGTCGCGACAGATTCGGCGTTCGCGAGCTCGGGCGTGCCGTCGGCGCGGTATGTGTAGAGCCCGGTGAATAGGGCGTCGACGACACGTCCGCCCATATTCTCGTTGGTGTCGGTCGGCAATAGCCCGCTCTGGGGTTCGCCGGCGTTCACCCGGATTATCGCGTCGGGGCCGCTGCCGTAGACGCCTTTGGCGCCGTCCATGCTGCAGCCCGCTAGTACCAGGCTCGACGTTGCCGCGATTGCGAGGATCACTCGCGCTGCGGTCAGTCGACTTCGTCTTCTCACCACTACCTCCGTGTGAGTCGGCCTTTCGGCCGGCTTCAGTGGGCGTGGCACAGCGGTGTTGCCGCCGTGCGCAACTCACTTCTTGTATTTCCCCCGGCCGCAGAACTCTTCACCATCGTTGTCACGTGATGTTGAATCGTGGCTCAGTGGCTTACTGTCTCACACTCTTTAGCCACGCGTGCGACAAGACGCATGGATGCCGTTTTTATGGTGTTTGGCCGCCGTTAGCTTCGGTTCAACGCGACGGCCGCTTTGATCAGGTCGACGAAGGCGGCTGCGGCGAGGGTGTCGGCTTCCTTGAGGTCGACCGCGCGCCGCGTGCCCGCGGTGAGACTGGCGTTGAACACCTTGGCGGGGTCGGGGAGTGCTGCGCCTTGCGCGAAGGTGACTTTGATCTTGTCCTTGTAGGTTTCCAGCGTGCAGACGAGACCGTCGAGCGAGAAGGTGGGTACACCGTCGGGGTTAGAAGGCTTGCGCCACTTTACTTCTTCGTCGATGTCGGGCTCAGCCTCGTTGATTAGTCGGCGGATTTCGGAGACTCGGGCTTCGCGCCAGTCGGTTGTCATGGGGTAACGGTACTCGGGGCGGCTGGGGTTGCCGCGAGCAAATCCACCTCATCTACCCGAATCCACCTTGCTCGGTGAGTGAGGTGGATACGGGTAAACGAGGTGGATTTCAATCGGAACTTAGGCGCTCGCCCTGCCTGCCGATCACGACGTCCGCGGATCGACGCCGGCAAGCGAACCGATGTGGTTGGAGTGTTGCCGCCGGGACTCTTACGGCCAACCGGACGGCCGTCGCGCAGTCGCACGCCAGCGCACGCGCCTGCCTCGGGTGTGCCGGCGGGAGTGATTTGGCCGTGCTCGAATTCGTCGGCCATCGCCGCTGCAGTCAAGCGTGGAGCCGATGACGGGAATCGAACCCGCGTATTCAGCTTGGGAAGCTGATGTTCTGCCATTGAACTACATCGGCGTGCGAGCGAGCTCGCCAGCAAAGCCTAGCAAACGACGAGGCAGGGACCGCCTCGGCACTCCGGTCGATCCATCCGCCACCTACGCCGGGTTCGTAAACGACGCCAGGAACTCGGCCAGCATCTTCGCCGTCACAGATCGTGGAAGTGCTTGCACCGCAGCCACTATGGCCGGCATGTCGAGTTCGCCGCTACCCCCACCGTGTGGGTCGACGCCTGCGGCGACCAACGCCGCCGCCGTCGCTTCACTGGGCAGGCCAAGCACGGTGTCGATGTCGAGCGAACCACCAGCCAGCAATTCGGCCAGTTCAGCCAACGCCTGCGGTGGCTCCTGGGCAGGCAATCCCCGCACCTCGTCGGCCGCTGCGACAAATGCCTCAACAAGTTCATCGACGATCTGCTCGGTAACCGGCGTGATGGTCAGGTGGGTCGTCGGCGGCAATACAGTGCCATCGGTTTGGGTATACCCGGGCTGCACCTGCAGTGCGAATCCCCGCTTCGAAACCGCCTCCGACCATCGATGCGTATCGACCACGGTCCCCGACGTCGGGTCACTCGCCACCGCGAACACTGGTCCAACCGGCTCCCCGACAACCCGCAGTCCGTCGATGCCGTCAATGGCCTTGGTCAACCGGCGTGACGAATCGGCCACGCGCACAACCAGATTACGAAAACCGTCCTCGCCCAGGTACTCGATGATCGCCCACGACGCCGCCAAGCCCGCCGCCGACCGTGAACCCAACAGCGTGGGGTTAACCACCGGATAGCCCGGCCAGTCCGTCGTCGCGAAATACTGCGCACGATGCCGGTCCCGGTCGGAATGCAGCAGTAGCGACGCACCCTTCGGTGTGTACCCGTACTTGTGTAAGTCCGCGGACAGGCTGGTAACGCCAGGTACCCGAAAGTCCCACGGCGGCAACGACTCATCCGGCCACCAGGCCAGCGCGAACCCGCCGAGACACGCATCGACGTGTAGCGGCAATTCCCGCGCCAGCGCGAGCTCTCCCAGCTCGACGACGGGATCCGCAGTGCCGGTCGGATAATTCGGCGCAGAGGCCACGATCAAGAAAGTATCGTCGCGTAGCGCAGCTTCGACCGCGCCGACCGTCACAGCGGTAGTCCCGACGTCAACCGGCACCCGAATAATCTGCACGCCAAGCAGTTTGGCTGCTTTGTCGAAAGCGGCATGCGCGGTTGACGGCACGACGATCGATCCGGAACCCGCTGCGATTCCCGCATGATCGCGAGCTGCTTTGACGGCCAGCAGGCAACTCTCCGTCCCGCCCGACGTTACCGAGCCGACGGTCTGGTCGCCGTGAAAGATCTTGCGGCCAAAGGTGATCACCTCGCGCTCCATCGCGGCCACCGAGGTGAAGACCGTTGGATCCAGGCCGTTGACCGGCTGAACCAACCGCGCCGCCGCGGCGGCAAGCTCGTCGAGTTCGGCTAACCCGGAGTCGTAGACGTAGGACAGCACCCGACCACCGTGCGTCGGGGCGTCGTTGTCCCGCAGCGATTCGAGTTCCGCCAGTATGCGAACCGAGCGCGGATCAGCTGTCATCGACTGTCTCCTAACAATTTCACTGGCGTATCCGTCAATCTACGCAACACCGCGAGCGTTACCAGGACAAGTACCGCGGGCACCACCGAGAAGCCGACGACGATCCCCCACACCGCGCTATCTGGTTGTGTCACAGTCTCGTCGCCGCGCGACGATACAAACCCGGTGACCGCCAAGACCGCCAGGAATACGGCCGGTCCCAGTGCCAAACCTACTGCTTCGCAAGCAGTCCACAAACCCGACATCGAACCGCCCTGATCGGCGCCCACTCGCTTGGATCGTTCGTCGATGACGTCCGGCAGGATGGCCAACGGAAAGATCTGCATCCCCGCGTACCCGACTCCGGCGGCGCAGATCGATAGATACACCCAGGCGCCGCTCCACCATCCGGCGGCGAGCAGCGTCAGCATCGCCACCGCGAAAATCGCTGATGCCCAACGCAACGCGGCCACCTTGCCGATTCGCTGGCCGACGAATGACCAGAGTGGCATCACCACGATTGCTGGCGCGACTAACGCGACAAAGAGCAAAGTAACCGCGCCGTCCCGCTCAAGTACGTATTTGGCCAGATACGGTGCGCCAGCCAGTGGAATCGCCGACGCCAGCGCCTGAATCACGTACACGGACAACAGGATTGGAAACCGCCCGCCTCCGGTGACCGCGCCGAATGCCGCACGGTAGGAGCCGTGCGGCGACGCCGCACCGGCGGACGAACCGCCTCGCCACGCGGCCCATACCGTAGCGAGAAGCATTCCCGCACTTATCAACAACCCCGCCGCGAGCGCCATTACCGCGTATCCAGAAGCTCCGCCAACCGCATCGCGGATCGCCGGCCCGCCTGCGCCGACAACCAAAATGGTCGCCGCGAGAACCGCGATACGACCCGATACCAGCCGGGTCCGTTCGTTGTAGTCGTCGGTCAGGTCGGCCGGAAGTGCGACGTAGGGCACCTGAAAACAGCTGAACGCCACCGCGGTCAACGAGAACGCGACAAGGACCCAACCAGCGGCGGCCCACGATGGCCACACCGTAGGGGCAGAGAAGGTGAGCACGAACAGCGGCGCGATGGCGAGGGCGCCGATCACCATGAGCCGCCGCCGCGTCCCCATTAGTCGCTTGTCGGCATCGCTGCGCGCCCCGATGATCGGATTGAGCAGCACGTCGATGACTTTGGGCACCAGCACCACGAATGAAGCGAGAATCGCTGTGACTGCCAGGGTATCGGTCAGGTAGAAGGCAAGCACCAAGCCGGGAAGTACACCGAACCCGCCGGTACCGACGCTACCCGCGGCATAACCGAGGTAACTCCGCCGTGAGATGCGCTGACTCACCGCCGATAGGCTTCCACGCGCTCCCACATGCGGGTATAGGCCTCAGCCGCCCGGAATAGATCACTCACGACCGCGGCTCCGTCCGGCCCGGCCTGGATGCGCAAACTCTCGATCCAATCGGGCAGTAGCCCGTAGTGCGATGTCCCGTCGATATTCACATCGAAGTAGCGGGTCCCGGTGTGTTGCTTACTGATTCGACTGCCGCCGTCGGCGCTGACATACGGGTAGCGGACCGGCGAGGTCCGCGCCGATGATCGCGGATGTGCCTGCTTCCCGAGCCCGCCCATATCGGGACCGAAGCCAAGGCCGAAGTAGTAGTTGGAACTCTGTTGTGCGCGAACTACTCTCCACGCCGACAGGAAGTCCGGCGGCATATCGCCGTGCCGGCCGGTCTCGCCGGGATCGGCCTGTGCGGGGGTGGCGAACAGCCCGACGATTCCGCCGTCCGTCAGAATCCGGCGGTAATTGGTCTTGTCGGTCCACGTATGCGACGACACGACGCCGGGGTAGTGCTGTGCGCCAACAAGATCGAGTACTCGCGTCGCGGATTTCACACTGAGGTGGTCTACGTCGATAACCATGTGGCGCTTAATGATTCCCGCGACGGTATATTCACCGAGGGAGGTCAGCCCGCGAATATTGCATTGACCGCGGGGGTATCCGACGACGGGATTGTCCCGTTGACTGGTCCGGCACCGTTCGGTCTGCCATGGGTGTCCGGTAGCGAGAACCTCGCCGGCATTGACCGCTACGCCCGTGGTGCCCTGATCGAATCGGGTGCCACCAAGCGCATTGTCGAACTTGTGGGTCAGGATGATCTGGCGAATCCCCATGGCATTCAACTCATTGAGGCTCCGGTCGATGTCGGCGGCTGAACACGAACCGCCGTTCTCCCGGCAACCGAACGGCTCCGACACCTCGATACCAAGTGTGACGGCCACCTTGCCCGCCGCGATGACGCGACGCGCATCCGCAGCCGTTGAGACGATCCGCAGGAATCCCTTGCCGGGCCCGCCGGCTTGCGCATCGACATAGTTCTGCAGTCCGACCAGCATTCGGTGCTGGATACGTACTGACTCCATCTCGTCACATGGTTGGTCTCGCAGCGGATAGCGTTCGCACAGAATCCGATTCTGTACGTAGTAATTCTGAATCATGCGCAGCCCTGATCGCCACGCCCGCTCGATCCATCGATAGTAGGTCTGCTGGTGGGTCAACGAATCCCACCGGGGCCAACCGGTGAACGATGGCCATCCCGAGGTGTCGTGCGGACCGGGACGGGATAGCACCATCTCGCCGATCGCGGGGATGCCGGCAGGTTGATGGTCGGGGCAGTCACGCAGTGCGGCCGAAATCCCCAGCGGGCTATACGGTTTGCCGCAGAGTAGCTCGCCGCCGAGGTACTGGCTGGCCATCAAGTGTGCATGCGAGTCTACAAATCCGCTGACGTTGCCGGCGCTGTCGGTACCGGAAGACGGTGTCCCGGAGACGTTGAGTTCGGCTTCGGGAAACGCTCGGCAACCGCTGACGGGCGAGATTCGAACAGCGTTATGCGACACGGAGGTGGCCACCGAGCTGAGGCGAAAAGTCTTGCCGGTGCGGCCAATCGACCAGACCGAGCGTGCGGACGGCACCGACGAGGTAACGAAACCGCGTGACGCGTCAGCATCGACGACCTTGGCATCGGTGCCGTACAGCAGAAATTCTCCGAGTGCCGCGGCTTTCGCCGTTAGCGGACCGCCACCGATCCGCTGCCCGGAACTATCTGTGAGCGTGAGGCATTTCCCGGCCAGGTCATACGCGGGCGAACTCGGCGGAGTGGCGTTGGACACGGGGGTGTCGATACCGCACACAATCCCAACCATCATCATCACCACGACGGGCAGCCGCCATCGGTACCCGTGTCGCATTTGGGCAGTCTGCCATTTCGACGCGGCGAACGGACGGGTTTTGATCACGCCGACCGAAACGACGTCGGCTCAGAAGCGGCGCAGCCGTTGGGTCTTCGCGTCAGGTGCGCTGCGATTGGCTGACTCGTCGTAGTCCTCGGACAAGCACATTGACCGCAGCACGTTGTGGAACACGACGAGTCCGTAGAGATTGGGGGCGCTGAGAATTCCGCCGCTTCGCGGGATCAGGTCGCCGGTGATATTCAGTCCGGGGAACAGTAGGTTGGCAGCTTGCGCGGCCGGATCGACACCCGCGTTGTCCCACGCGACGCTAAGCAGGTGAGTCGAGATGGCATATGCGTAGTAGGCCGCGGTCAGCGACTTGGTGACCGTCAGATCCGACAGTGGCATCGTCTTGGTGAAGTCAGCGCCCTCGTGATAGTTGTGCGTGAGGCCGATCGCTATATCGGCAGGTGCGCCGCCGACATAGGGAACCAGCACCAGTAGACCCGACAAGATTGTTTCCGCGGTGTTGAAGTCAGCGGGGTCGGCCGGAATCATGTTGTGCGGCACTTGCGCGTGCTTCATTCCGCCCTGAAGTTGTTTGGTCAGCCGCACGATCTGTGCATCGACCTTCGGATCTTTGTTGAGGTAGCGCAGATAATTCGAGGTGCGGGTCGCAATACGGGAGAGCGGCAGCGTGCCGATTGAGGGGCAGTGATCGGGATCGGCCAACTGAACCTGTCCGGCGAGGTCTTTGACGATCGCCGGGACATCGCCGGTGAAGGTGAGGTTTTTGATCGGCTTGCCCGCATTGTCCTTCTCCGCCTTGGTGACCGAGACGATGCAGGAGTCGATCAGCTTGGCCGAGATCACCTTGTAGAGCTGTGTCGCGGCGAAGATGCCGAGGAAGATCGGCAGCGTGATCAGCGTGCCGATACTGATCGGGCCGAACACGGTGCCGATCGGCGGTACGCTGCGCCGGGCGATGGTCAGCGGCACGATGACCGTGACATAGAGATAGAGCCAGGCGGTCTCGACCGCCTGGGCCAGCGTGAGGTTCTCAACCGAAATCGCCTTGGTCGCTTGGCCTTCGCGGACATTGATCAGTTGGGTGACGATCCACTGCGAGATGGGATCGCGGTAGGTCAGGATCGGGGCTTTGTCGTCGGCGCCGAGCTGAGTTGGATGGTTGGACACCCACAGCGTCGAGACGCGCGCGGCGGTCATATCCTTGTGCGCCTTGGCTTTCAGCGCAGGGGCTTGGTCACGTGCCGCCTTCGGCAGATTCGGCACAAACGAGTCGAATAGCGAGTCGAAGACCTCGCCGAGGGTCGCGAATTGAGATCCGACACACTCTTTGGGAGTGTCGGCCGGTGTGATCACCGCCGTCGGAGCCGCGTGTGCCACCCCGGCGGACCGTTCGGTCACCGAGAGCCCGACCGTCATGGTGAGCACGACTGATAGCGACGCAATGAGTGCCCGCCTGACCGAAGGCAGGCGGCGATTCGACCGCAGCATATGGTTTCCCGACCTTGTGACTATGCAAACGAACTGATTGAGGGCTGGTGGTCACCGTTTATCGGTGCCCATCCGGAATTAGAGCAGCTTGGGTAACGATAAGGGCGCGGAATGGTCACGGCGACTCGAGGATTGTGGTGCTTCCAACTGTTCACTTCCCGGCCAACTTGTGCCAGGGTCGCCCGGCGCGTCAGCTAGGGTGACGGACGTGCTGCTCTCAGATCGCGATATTCGCGCCGAGATCGCCGCGGGTGCGCTGGCGATCGAACCCTACGACGCCGCTCTGGTTCAGCCGTCCAGCGTCGATGTTCGGCTGGACGGACTGTTCCGAGTGTTCAACAACACCCGGTATACGCATATCGACCCCGCGCAGCGCCAAGATGAGCTGACCTCTCTGGTCGAGCCGGTGGCCGGTGAGCCATTCGTACTGCATCCCGGGGAGTTCGTGCTTGGCTCGACGCTTGAGGTGTGCACGCTGCCCGACAATCTGGCCGGTCGCCTGGAGGGTAAGTCGTCGCTCGGCCGCCTCGGTTTGCTTACCCATTCGACGGCGGGTTTTATCGATCCGGGCTTTTCCGGGCACATCACACTGGAACTGTCCAACGTCGCGAACCTGCCGATCACGCTCTGGCCCGGGATGAAGATCGGCCAACTGTGCCTGATTCGCCTGTCCTCACCGGCCGAGCATCCGTACGGCAGCGATAAAGTCGGTTCGAAGTACCAGGGCCAACGGGGCCCGACGCCGTCGAAGGCGTACCTGAACTTCACCCGTCCAGCGACACCACCGAGTTAACGGCAGTTGGCCTGGGGGCCAACTGCAACCTTGCGCGCCAAGAGCATTCACCCCCACGTCATGTCGTCGCAGCCCGGATGACAGGCTGACCCCGTAGTCACTTGAGTATGAAGGTCACAGTTATCGGATGCGGTTATCTCGGTGCCACTCATGCGGCCTGTATGGCCGAGTTGGGGCACGATGTTCTCGGTGTCGACACCGACAGCGCAAAGATTGACCGACTGTCGCGCGGCGAGGTGCCCTTCTTCGAGCCGGGCCTCTCAGATGTGTTGCGACGCAACATCGATGCCGGGCGGCTGCGATTCACTACCGACTATCGCGAGGCTGCTGATCACGCCTCGGTGCATTTCCTCGGGGTGGGGACTCCCCAGCAGGAGCGGTCGCAGCGAGCAGATATGAGTCAAGTCTTCGGCGCTGTCGAAGCGCTAGTCTCCCGACTTCGGGGCCGCCACTTAATCGTCGGCAAGTCCACGGTGCCGGTGGGAACCTCGGCCGAACTGAATCAGCGCATCGCCGAACTCACCGCCGACGTCGACGCTAGCGTCGAATTGGCCTGGAACCCCGAGTTCCTGCGCGAGGGTTTCGCGGTCGAGGACACCTTGTCGCCGGACCGGATCGTATTGGGTATCGACGGCGATCGTGCTGATTCCAAGGCCGAAGGCGTTATCAGCGAACTGTACCGCGAGATTTTCGAGGCAGGCGTGCCATTCGTCCGAACCGATTGGCCCACAGCGGAATTGGTTAAGGTCTCGGCCAATGCGTTTCTGGCCACCAAGATCTCGTTCATCAACGCGGTAAGCGAGATCTGCGAGGTGGTCGGCGGCGACATCTCCACGCTGGCCGACGCCATCGGATACGACGCGCGGATCGGTCGCCGGTTCCTCAACGCCGGACTGGGATTCGGCGGCGGGTGCCTCCCGAAAGATATCCGTGCGTTCGCCGCGCGGGCTGAAGAACTCGGAGCGGGCGACAGCCTGGCATTTCTCCGGGAGGTCGACGCCGTCAACATGCGACGTCGCACCGCGATGGTCGACCTCGTCGAAGATGCTTGTGGTGGAACAGTTCTGGGCGCGAATGTGGCGATACTCGGCGCTGCGTTCAAACCTGAGAGCGATGATGTGCGCGACTCTCCGGCGCTCAACGTCGCGGGCCAGCTTTCCTTGCGCGGTGCGCGGGTGAGCGTCTTCGATCCTAAGGCGATGGATAACGCACGCAAGCTGTACCCGACGTTGCGGTTCGCGTCGTCTGCATCCGATGCGGCCCGATCCGCCGATGTGGTGATCGTGGCTACCGAATGGGCTGAGTTCGTCCATATGGCGCCGGAGGAGCTGGCTTCGATTGTCGCGCGGCGGGTCGTCGTCGATGGTCGGCGCTGCCTGAATCCGGAAGCCTGGCGGGCCGCGGGATGGCGGTACTTGGCGATCGGGAGTAGGCCGGATGAGGCCGCCGAGGCGGTTTCGGGCAGTTCACGCGACCGTTTGATGAGGCAAACACGTGATTCGAGATCGCCAGGCGTGTTAGTTTAGGTCATGACCGCAGTACTTCCGCCTAACCCCGCCGACGCGGCGCGGCGCGGTGACGCGGTGTTTGGCGCGGCTGCGCAGGACGACGTTGAACTGATGAATTACCTGGTCGCGACGGGTCGGGTGGCAGAACCCGAAGGGGAGGCCTGGCGTGCGGAGTTGCTTGCTCAGATCGCCCAGGCGCGACGCAACCTGGCGCGTTGCGAGGGGACCTTCGTCATGGGTGAGGATTACGTTCGCCTGTTCCGGGTCACTCGCAACGACATCACGTCGGTGACCCGACGCGGCTCGCGGCATCGAACGGCGGTCGACGTCGAATCCGATGATCCTCCGACGCAGCCTCTCGCACCCATTCGGCTCACCGTCTTGCCGCATCCGGAATTCACGCCGCGTAGTTCGATTCCCCGCGGTCGCATGCCAACTCCGGCCGACTTGGAGCCCTTGCCGAGCGAACTTCGCCCTCCCCGTGGACCGCGTGTGCGGGCCAAGCCGACGGTGGCGTCGCGGATGTTGTTCGGGGCGGCATCGGCCATACTCGCGGCAGCTGTCGCGACGGTACTGATCGCGGCGTGGGCACCCGATTCTGAGCAGACCACTCAGACGGTGGCGCAGACCCGGACGCATGAGACCTCGGTGACTGTTCCGACCACAACGCCGACCGCGAAGGCGCAAGACATCGCCCTTGCGCGTCGACCCGCCGCGACCTATGACGCGCCGGAGCCGACGACGAAGTCGCGGAGTTCGGGATCATCCTCGCCCGGCTCGTCGTCGGATAACGCACGACGCACGACGTCGGGACCCAAACGTCAGCCGCAGCGGACGGCGCCGAAGCGACGCACCGTGCCGAATCCGATTCCCGGCCTGCCGCCGATCGTGTTGCCGTAGACCGACTAGTCGACTCGTTCGTTCCTGCTCGCTTCGAGATACTGACTCAGCTGTCGGGCCATGTCGCGGTCAAGAGCACGGTTCAGCATATTGTGCGCCGAAACCATTCCTGCACGGCGCAATTCGCCGAGAAGCTCAGCGGCCCAATCGGACTCGCTGTCGGTCTTCGGCAACCAGCCGTCCGAATACTGGTCGGTGATAGCGCGTCGTCCCGACGAGATGAGCGTCGCTGCGATACCGCTCATCTCGGCGTCCACTCGCCCGTGGACTTCGCTGATATCGGCGAGCGCGATACCGAGTTTGACCAGCCGCGAATAGGCGAAGATGGTGTCGGCGTCGTTGACCGTATACGCGGACGGATCGGATTCGGCAATCGGTTCGAGCAGACCGAATTCGACGAGGCGAGCCATTTGTGCGGGATTGGCGGTGTTGAGCAGTTCTTTCAAATCGGTTGCGGTCATCGTGGTCGACGTCGACGTCGACCAGGGTTCGGTCACCACCTCGTTGAGCCCGAGAACATCAGCGAGGTCGTCGCCGCGTTGGATCCCTAACAGAAAGTCGCTGATGTGGCGGATCGTGAAGCCGCGCCGCAGCAGATTGTTGATCACCCGCAGTCGGGAGAGATGCGCATCGGTGTAGATGGCTATCCGTCCGCGCCGCACCGGTCGCGGCAACAGGCCGCGGTCCTGATAGCCGCGTACGTTCCGGGTCGTGGTGCCGGCGGCGCGGGCCAGATCGTCGATGCGGTACTCGGTCATCTGACAATCTTCTCAGGTCGGCGAATAGTACGGACAGGCTGCTGTTCATCCCCCGTTCGTATTCACGAAAAGCGGGCGGTGCAGGATCTATCCGATGTCTGATTTCGAAATGCCCCATTCCGGCCCGTCGGTCAGCCGGCGTCGGATTCTCGGCGCAGCCGGAGCCGGTGCGATCGCGGCCGGAGTTGCTGGTTCCTTCGCGGCCGGGGCAGCGTCGGCCGCTCCCGCCGCGCGAGCGATTTTCGCTCATGGTGTGGCCTCGGGCGACCCGCTTGCCGACGGGGTGATCATCTGGACCAGGGTTACCCCGACGCCTGATGCGACCCCGGGGTCGGGCCGCGGTGGCGCGGTAAGCGTCGCGTGGGAGTTATCGACGTCGGAATCTTTCGAATCGGTTGCGGCCTCGGGGGTGACGACAACCGGTCCGGCCAGTGATCACACGGTCAAGGTCGACGTCACCGGCCTGTCGCCGAAGACCTTCTACTGGTACCGATTTCGAGTCGTCAGCGCCGGTGCGCGGGCCCGAGGATTCTCGCCGGTCGGCCGCACCAAAACCGCGCCACGTCATGATGACGCAATAGCGAAGGTGCGGTTCGGAGTAGTCAGTTGTGCCAACTGGGAGGCTGGCTACTTCGCCGCGTACCGCCACCTGAGTAACACGCGCAATCTCGATGCCGTTGTCCACCTTGGTGATTATCTCTACGAGTACGGGGTCGGCGAATACACCGCCAAGGCCGGTCCGGTTCGCGACCACCGGCCTCGGCACGACATCGTCAGTCTCGCTGACTATCGAATTCGTCACGCGCAGTACAAATCCGATCTTGATCTACAGCAACTGCACGGGCGAGTGCCGTTCATCTGTACCTGGGACGATCACGAATCCGCGAATGATTCGTGGCGGACCGGCGCGGAGAATCACAAGCCGTCGCAGGGGTCCTGGTCGGCGCGTAAGGCCAACTCGGAAAAGGCATATTACGAGTGGATGCCGGTCCGTCCGGTCGCTGACGCCGCCGGTCGGCACCTGTACCGGCGCGTGCGCTATGGAACGTTGCTGGAGTTGTCGATGCTGGACTTGCGAACCTATCGGGACGAGTCCCCGACGCAATTATCGGCCAAGATCGACGATCCGCGTGCGACGATCACCGGCCGCGCCCAGATGAACTGGCTGACCAACGGTATCTCGACGTCGCAGACGCGTTGGCAGATCGTCGGCAATCCGGTGATGATCTCACCGATCCTGTTGCCGCCGTTGGACCCTGAGCGCACGCGAGTGCTCACCGACCTGATCGGGTTGCCCGCAGACGGCGCACGCTTCAATGCCGATTCCTGGGACGGTTACACCGCTGACCGTAAGCGGCTACTCGACGCGATCGACCGTTCAGGCAAGCGCAACACGGTGTTCATCACCGGCGACATTCACATGTCGTGGGCGTGTGAAGTGCCACGCAAGCCATCGGACTATCCCGGATCGGGAAGTATCGCAACGGAATTCGTCGTTCCGTCGGTGACGTCGAATAATCTCGATGACGACGTGAACGTCCCCGAGCACACCCTCGGTCTGCCGGCCGCCGCAGCCATCATGGCTACCAACCGGAACACCCGCTGGGTGGAGACAGACTCGCACGGGTATGGCGTATTCACGGTGACATCCGATGCGGCCCAAATGGATTGGTATTTTGTCGCTGATCGGACCATACGGAACACGCCGCAAATTCATGCCGAGTCGTGGCGGGTAGGCGCGGGCGCGCGAAGACTGACGAGGGTAACCGGCGCCATCACCGAGTAGCTAGTCCTTGGCCAGACCCCGCGCGATCAACTCGATCACGTTCTCGAAATTCGCGCCAGCTTCGACGACGTCGGGGAGTCCTGCGCCGAGTTCCAGGCTCATCGCCCCGTGCACGCAGGACCACACCTGCAACGCGATCGAATACGGATCTCCGTCGCGGATGATCCCACCGGTCTGTCCGTAGCGGATGGTCTCGGTGAGCACCTCGAACGCGTTACCCGCGATTTCGGTCTCCGGATGACAATCGCGGGCGAACATCAGCGAGTACAGCGTTGGATTGGCGAGAGCGAAGCGACGGTAGCCGCGGCCGGAGTTGGCCAGGCGCTGTGCCGCGTCGTCGTCGCTTGCGTCGATGATCGTCGCGAATTCGCGGAAGCCGTCGGTGACGACGGCGTTGAGTAGGCCCTCCTTGCCATCGAAGTGGTTGTAGACGCCCATTGGGGCCACGCCCGCCGCCGAGGCGACGGCGCGAATGGTTAATCCCGACTCACCACTGTCTTCCAGGATTCGACGACCCGCCGCGACGAGTGAGGTGCGGATCTGGCTGGCGGGGGTGCGCGATGTCGCGCGCTTGGACGGTGAGTCGGACATACATTCAGGTTACAGAACGTTGTTCTACAAATCCTTGACACGAATAATAGAACGGTGTTCTATCTACGTAGGACAACGTTCTATTAGATGTCGATTGGATGCGGACTCATGAAGAATAAGTGGATTGCGCTGGTGGCCCTGTGCTTCGCCGAGCTGCTGGTAATGGTCGACAATACGATCGTCAACGTCGCCCTGCCGACCCTGGGGCGCGACCTCGACGCCGGCATTTCAGGTCTGCAGTGGATCGTCGATGCCTACACACTGGTATTCGCAGGGCTGCTGCTCGCTGGCGGCTACCTCGGCGATCGATTCGGACACCGCAAGATGCTCGCCATTGGCGTGGTCGGATTCATGGCGGTGTCAGTGGCGGCTGCGCTATCGACAACACTCGGGCAGCTGATCACCACTCGCGCGGGACTGGGAATGTTTGCCGCACTGGTCTTTCCGGCAACGTTGGCCCTCATTGTCGCGACGTTCACCGAAGCGAAGGAGCGGGCGGCGGCGGTGGGAGTCTGGGCCGCGACGTCGGGGATGGCCGTCGCTATCGGCCCGGTCCTCGGTGGCTGGCTGCTGAACCACTTTTCCTGGGCCTCGGTGTTCTGGGTCAACGTGCCCTTTGGAGCGTTGGCTCTCGGCGCGGTGCTCCTCGTCATCCCAGCACCAGCGAAACGTTCAATTGCCCTGCCGCGCTTCGACGTAGCCGGCGTTGTCCTCTCCGTCGCGGGACTCGGTTTGCTTACCTACTCGGTGATCGAAGGCCCGACGGTCGGCTGGCTCACCTGGCGCACAATCGGCGGACTTGTTGTGGCGGTGGCAATTCTGGGCATCTTCGTGGTTCACCAGCTTCGGATAGCGCATCCCATCTTCAATGTCGCCCTGTTCGCCAATCGCCGGTTCGCCGGTGCGGCCGGAATGATCGCGGTCGCCTTCTTCGCACTATTCGGGTTCATCTTCCTGATCACCCAGTTCTTCCAGGCGGTGATGGGCTATACGCCGTTACAAGCTGGGGTTCGCACCTTGCCATTCGCGTTGGTGGTGGCGGCATTGTCGCCAGTTGCGATGGTCGCCTCGCATCGGTTCGGACCGCGGGTGGTCGCAGTCATCGGCGCATTGCTGATGGCGACCGGATTCGGGCTGGTGGAATTCATTGATCGCGACTCGACGTACTTCGGGCTGATCATTTGGTCGATGATGCTGATGGCGGCGGGACTGGCGCTGATCTCCGGGCCGTGCACGCAAGTGATCATGGACGCGTTGACCCCCGAACAGGCCGGTGCCGGCTCGGCCATCAACGACACGACCCGCGAGATCGGCGGCACGCTCGGTGTCGCGGTGCTCGGTTCGGTTCTGACATCGGTCTACGTGGCGAATGTCGGTGTGCGACTGACCGATCTGGGCGTTCCGGCACCGGCGCGCGACATCGCACAGCAGTCGGTGATGGCCGGCGTCGAGGTGGCGCTGCGGTCACCCGGACAAGCGGTGGACGCTGTCCGGGCCGCGGTCGCCGACGTATTCATCGATGGTTTGCAGCAGGCGACGTGGGTTGCCGTCGGCATTTCGGTGGTATCGGCCGTCGTCGGCGGTTGGGCGTTGGGGGGATCGCGCAGCGACACCGACGACGGCCGAGTCAATGGGGCAGAATCTTCTTCTGCCGATGAAGAGATTAACCAGACTGCGCCAGTTGGGCTTTCACATCAGGTTTGACGACTTTGCCCACTTTGGACCGGGGAAGATCGGGCCACACGTGTACGACCTTCGGCGTCTTCACACTGCCGATCCGCTCTTTGACGAATACGGTCACCGCGTCTGGGTCTACGGTGTGGCCGGCACGTGGCTGGACCACCGCCTCGACTCGTTCGCCCCACTTCTCGTCCGGTCGGCCGATGACGGCGCAATCCTGAACATCTGGGTGAGCCAGTAGCGCTTGCTCCACCTCTACCGAGTACACATTGAAGCCGCCGGTGATGATCATGTCTTTCGCACGGTCAACGATGAACAGGTAGCCGTCGTCGTCGAGGAAACCGATGTCGCCGGTGTGATGCCAGCCGAATTCGGAGGCCTCCGCGGTCGCGGTGGGATTCAGGTAGTAGCCGGGTGTCACCAATGACGAACGCACCACGATCTCGCCTCGCTCACCTCGCGGCAGTTGGTTGCCCTTGGTGTCCATAATCGCCAGCGTCACCAGTGGTGACGGACGACCCGCAGACGAAAGACGTTGCGTAGCAACCGAACCATCGTCGTTGAAATGGTCCGCCGGAGCCATCGTCGACACCATCATCGGAGCTTCGGTCTGCCCGAACAATTGCGCCATAACCGGGCCGATCCGGCTCAACGCCTCTGTCAACCGAGCGGGTGACATCGGCGCGGCCCCGTACCAGAAGCATTGCAGCGCAGAGCGATCGGTGGAATCAAGGGCAGCGTTTGTTAGGACCATATAGAGCAACGTCGGCGGTAGGAAGGTGTGCGTCACCTGGTGTCGTTCCAGATGCGTCAGGAAATCCCCGACATCTGGCTTGCGCATGATGACTATCTCGCCGCCGAGGCACATAATCGGGAAACACAGCACCCCCGCCGCATGCGTCAGCGGCGCCAGCGCGAGGTAGATCGGTCGTCCGACGAATGGGTAGGCCATCAGCGTGATCGCCGACATCGTCTCGAGATTGGTGCCGGTCAGCATCACTCCCTTGGGCGTACCGGTGGTGCCGCCGGTCCCGGCGATCATCGCCAGATCATCTCCGGCTCGAGCATCCGGTGCCGAACCTGTTCCGGCGGAGAGGAATTCCGCCAAGCTCAGCGCCCTGTCATCGTCGTCGTCGAGGCAAACCCAGGTGTGCACCTTGGTGAGCGCCGGCCGGATCTTGGCGACGAGGGGAGCGAATGATGCCTGGTAAATCAATACGCTGCAATCGAATTGATCGAGCAACTGCTGATTCTCGGCAGCTTCATTACGTGGATTGATCGGGCACCAGACCGCACCCGCGCGACTGATACCGAAGATGCACGTAAATGAAGTCGGGTCATTGGCGGACAGAATTCCCACCTTGTCACCGGGAGCGACACCGTGGGCAACCAATGCGGACGCAACCGAATTGGATAGCGCCACAACGTCGGCGTACGACATTGATTCGCCGTCGGTGGTGAGGCAAGGCGCCTCGCGATTCAGCGAGGCGCCCTTGTCGAGGAAGTCGACGATGCGCATGACTCAGTCCTCGATCGTGACGATCGGCTTCTGCACCAGGCCGAACGAACGAAGTACCCCGAGGAGTTCGCGATGGCCGAATGCCTGGCATCCCGAGGCCAATCCCGTTGCGTTGGGCGCTTTCTGGAGTAGTGAGAAGGCGCCGTAGGCCTGTAGGAGGCCGGTTTGCTTGTAGTTGGAGTTGCCGTAGAGAACGGTATGGGAACGTCCGAGCGGGCCGGTCGCGTGCACGGAGTCCACGGTTCGGTTGATCCGGGTGTATTCCCGTGGCGGCATCTCGTTCATCACCTGCGCCGCGGTTGCCTGCAGCGCGGCGAGGCGCTCTTCGGGCGGCAGGTCCTTGGTTGCTTCGAGTGCACCGGCGACGATCTGCGGCACGCCCTCCATCAGCGGTTTGTTGAATACGCCGCCAAGTGCTTTGACATTTGCGACGCGTGGATCCTTGCGGAACCAGACCGGATGCGAGGTTCCACCCCAGGGGAGCGCGAGTGCAAGTTCATGCTGGCCCGGGATCGCGAGGTTGTAGAGACCTGCCTCGGGGTCCCACTCGACATAGTTGTTTTGCTCGAGGTAATAGGCCTTCGACATCGCGGCGTTGACCAGAATGGTCTGAGTCGAGGCGATGGTCGGGCTGCCGCCCCAGAACACCGCGATATCCAGGGTATCCACCCCGGGTGTCTCCAAGGAGATTTGGGCGGCGATCTCACCGGTTGTGTACATCTGCGCCAGGCCGGGCGACAGCAGCAGCCCCTTGGCGGCGAAGTCGGCGCCGTACTGCTCATCGAGTGTGATCAACCAGTCTTGCTCGCCGGTGGTGTCGAGATAGTGAACGCCTGCGGCCAGACACGCCTGCACCACTTCGTGGCCGTAAGTCGCGAATGGTCCGACCATATTGCAGACGACCGAGGCGCCGGTGAAGAGCTCGGTGAGGGCTTCGACGGAATGCTCGGTGGCGACAATCTCGTAGTCAGCCGTTTCGATACCCGGCACATTGGACTTCATCGACGCTTCGAGTTTTTCCTGGCTGCGGCCCACGGCGGCGAACGGAATGTTGTACTCGCGCAGGTACTCGCAGACGAGGCGGCCGGTGTAGCCAGAAGCACCGTAGACGACGACGGGTTTGGTGGTCATGTGTTGAACCTTTCGGGAAAGCTGCTGGTGGAATAGGTCTGAGTCAGAGGCGATTTCGGGTTACATACCCATGCCGCCGTCGACCGGTAGGCCGGCGCCGGTGATGAACTTGGCTGCGTCCGAGGCAAGGAAGACAACCGCGTCGGCCATGTCGTCGACTTGGCCCAGGCGGCCCGACGGGGTGAGTTCTACGACGCCAGCCACCGCTGCTTCGGCGGACTCGAACAGGCCGAGTTCGGCGACATCGTTGGCCAATCCGGCACCCATCGCGGTCGGCACCAGGCCCGGGTAGACGCAGTTCACGCGTACGCCGTAGCCGAGTTTGCCCGACTCCATCGCCGCGACCCGGGTCAATCGGTCGACGGCGGATTTGGTCGCCGAATACACCGCGATGCCGGGGAAGGCGATCGTCGCGGCCACCGATGCGATGTTGATGATGACCCCACCCGCGCCTGCCGCGCCGTCGGGTCGCATGGCGCGCAGACCGTTTTTGATACCGAGGGTGGTGCCCAGAATATTGACGTCGAGCATCTTGCGGATGTCGTCGGACTGCACCTCGGTAAGGAGGCTGGTGATCTCTACGCCGGCATTGTTCACCAGGATGTCCAGTCCGCCCAACTTCGCGACGGTGGCATCTATCGCCGAGGCCCAGTTGGCGTCGTCGGTCACGTCGAGCTTGGTGAATGCGGCGTCGAAAGAGGCTGCTACCTCGGCACCGGCATCGGAGATATCCGCGATCATGACCGACGCGCCGGCACCGGCGAGCGCCCGCGCCATTCCTTCGCCCAGGCCCTGGGCGCCGCCTGTGACGAGGGCTTTTCTACCGGTGAGGTCGATCGAGGTCATTGTTGTGCTCCTTTGCGCAGACAGCGAAACGTGCGACGATTGTGAGGTGAATCACGTGCTGAATCAGCATCGCGCAAAAGCTTGACAGTTGTCAAGGAAAACCTTGACACCCGTCAAGGGAACTTCCTGACCTGGGTTTTGACGGCTATGTCTGGCACAATGACGAGTCGATACCGCCGCGAAAGAAAGGAGATTGGACATGACCGACCTCGTGCAATCTCCGGCCCGATTCGAGCGTGTCGATAAATTCGAGCGTCGTCGGGGCGAGTTGGCCGACGCGACACTCGCGACGCTCGGTGAACTCGGCTATGCGCGCACCAGTTTGCGGGAGATAGCGCAGAAGACTGAATTCAGTCACGGCGTCCTGCACTATTACTTCAAAGACAAGATTGAGCTAATCACGTTCGGCGTGCGTCGCTACAAGGAGCATTGCGTCACCAGGTACGACGCCGCGATTGCTCTCGCGACAACGCCGGATGAGTTGGCAGCCGGTTTCGGCGAGGCGCTGGTTGACACCTTGCTGGTCGACACCGCGATGCACCGGCTCTGGTACGACTTGCGGACACAGTCAGCTTTCGAAGAAGTATTGCGCCCCACCGTAATCGACCTCGATCACCAGCTCCAGGACATGATCTGGCGAGTGGTTAAGACCTACGCCGGTCTCCGTCGCACTGAACCTGGCGTCGATGAATTCGCTGCGTACACGATGTTCGACGGACTCTTCGAGAACTGCCTCATCCGCTACGTGTCCGGCGATGGTTCGGTAGTGGAAACCCTTCGCGCACAATCTGTTTGGCTACTCGATACCATCTGTCGGGGTTAGCTGTCGACCCTCGTCAGATGTCGAGGGTGAGTTGTCCGGTGGCGCGGGAGACGCAGGTGAGTAGATAGCCTTGGTCGCGTTCGGTGTCGGTGAGGGTCATGTCGCGGTGGTCGATGGTTCCCGCGGTGGCCCGTATCTTGCAGGTGCCGCAGAATCCTTGTTGGCAGGAGTAGGGGACTGCGGGGTTGACGCGTCGTAGGGCGGTGAGCATGGATTCGTTTGCTGCGACGGTGATTTCGTCGTTGGTGGAGGTGAGTCGGATGGTGAAGTCGTTTCCGTTCTCCACTGGTGGTGGGGAGAATCGTTCGTAGTGCAGTTCGATGTCGGGGCGGTCGCGGAGGTAGGTGCGTAGTCCTTCGAGCATTGGTACGGGGCCGCAGGTGTAGATGGCGGTGCCGGGGGCGGGGCCGGTGGTGGGACTCCCGCCGGTGAGTTCAGCCATGGTGGGCAGGCCGTGGGTGTCGTCGGTGCGGATGGTGATTTTGTCGCCGTATTGGGTGAGTTCGTCGCGGAAGGGGATGGAGTCCAGGCTGCGTCCGGTGTACATCATTGACCAGTTCAGGCCGAGGCGTTCGGCGGAGGCGAGCATCGGGAGGATGGGGGTGATGCCGATGCCGCCGGCGATGAATCGTAGGTGGGTTGCGGTGGAGCCGAAGCCGGGTAGGGCGATGGGGAAGGCGTTGCGGGGGCCTTTGATTTTGACGGTGTCGCCGATTGTGAGGGTGTCGTGGACTTCGGTGGAGCCGCCGCCGCCGTTGGGGATGCGGCGGACGGCGATGCGGTAGTAGTCGCTGGTGGCGGGGTCGCCGCAGAGGGAGTATTCGCGCATGCGGCCTGAGGGTAGGAGTAGGTCTAGGTGTGCTCCGGCGCGCCACATGGGTAGTGGTCCGCCGTTGGCGTCGGCCAGGGTCAGGGCGATGACGTTTTCGTCTTCGGCCACTTTGGTCCGGGCCACAATCCGAACCAACAGGGTGCTGTCGTTCTCCGCGCCGTCGCGTAGGGGAGACATGCTGCCCCACAACGGAAACCACGTCTTGAGCAGTTTGGTCCCGAATCGCAGAGCAGGATCGCGCTGCCAGCGACCGTTTAGCGATGGCGGCTCGGTGACCTGTGGGCCGGGTGCGTACCGATCGTTCACGTCAGCTTGCGTTCCGCGCGGCGGGCGATGATGCGAGGTAAGCCACCGCCTGAGCGGTGTCGCCAACCTCGGCGGGATCGAAGCCCGGACGGAAATAGGTGAGGGAGTAGCGGATGACGCCGCCGATTCTGGGCAGTACGTTGGCTCGGACGCCACGTCGATACTCTCGACGCCGCTGCAGGAAGGAGATCGGGCCGGCGGGATCGTGCGCCGAAATGTAGCGCCCGCCGCGGAAGACGATCAATAGCAGTGACGGCATAACGAGGAGCATTACACGCGCGCGCCGCAGGTAGCTGTCACCGAAATAGACCGCGACTTCATGTGCGACACAACGATGTTCGACTTCCTCAGCGCCATGCCACATAAAGAGATCGGTGATAGTGGGGTCGCCGCCGGCCTCACGCCAGGAACTGTTCAACGCGAAATCACCCAGGACCGCCGTGTAGTGCTCGATGGCCGCTATCAACCACAGACGCTCGATGAGATGTTTACGCTGCTGCTCGGCCGTCCCATCTGTCTTGGGCGCCAACAACTTTCGGAACACCCATTCCATCTGGCGGTGGTACGGCAGCGGATCAATCCCGTGAGCCTCAACATAGTCCCAGATAACTTTGTCATGCGCTGCCGCATGCATCGCCTCTTGGCCGATGAAGCCGCGCATCGTATTTGCGAGAGCTTCGTCGCGTACCAGTGGCAACGCCTCGTTATAGGTCTGCACAAACCAGCGCTCGCCCTCGGGGAGGATGAGATTGAGCGCCGTGATGAGGTTCGACGCGTAGGGGTGGCCTGGGATCCAATGCAATGGCGCTTTCTCGACGTCGAAGGCGACGTTGCGCGCATGGAGTTCGACGGGGCCTGGATCGGTGTCCGGCGTGGAGTTGTCAGTTGAGGTCATGATGGCTCCTCGTGGTTAGAAAGAGTGTGTGGCAGATTCACGATCGCGATCGGCGGCTAGCTCACCGAAGAATGTCGCCGCGAGCCATCAAACGGGCTAGCCACGGCGTAAATCGATATACGCGGTATCCGATTTTTGCTTCCGGGGTGACCGGGGCGACGGCTTTGTTGGATTCGAGAGCGGCCACGATGTCCCGCGCGACCTTTTCCGGGCCGAAGTTGCGGCGTTGATAGAGCTTGTCGAGATTGTCGCGGTGCTTCTGTTCCGTTGCGGCATCGTCGAATCCGGCCAGTGGGGTATTGGACACGATATTGGTGTTCACGATGCCGGGACAGATCGCGGTCACGCCGATGCGATGCTCGGCGAGTTCGGCCCGCAATGATTCGGAGAAGAGCAGCACTCCGGCCTTGCTCGCCGCGTAGATCCCGAGATCACGTTGCGGGGTGAAAGCCGCAGCCGACGCGATGTTGACGATGTTGCCACCGATAGCGCGTTCGACCATCTGGCGGCCGAAGGCGCGGCTACCGGTCATCACACCGCGCAAGTTGATCGACAGGACCCGATCGAGTTGTTCGTCGGTAGCCGCGAGAGCGCTGCCGCCCAATCCGACTCCGGCGTTGTTGACCACAATGTCGGGGACGCCGTGCTTATTCGCCACGGTGGCCGCGAATTCATTGAACGCGGCGACGTCAGCGACATCAAGCGCGTACGAATGTGCTTGTACACCTTTGGCTTTGCACTCTCGAACGGTTGTCTCGGCTGCGTCGAAATCGAGGTCGGCGACGACGATCTCGCAACCGCGTTCGGCCAGCGCATACGCGGTCTCCCGGCCGATCCCGCTGCCCGCTCCGGTAACGACCGCCAGTTTGCCGGTGAATTTGCCGGGTGCGGCGAGCACGCGAGTGCGATCGAGGGTGTTGGGGCGCGAGTCGTCGGCGCGTCCCTCGATGGAATCGATGAATTCCACAGCGATCGACGCGAGGTAGCCGGGTTTGGTATACGGCAACCAGTGGCCGGTAGAACTGTTGCGGCGCCACAGTTTTGCGGCATGCGTGTAGGTGTAGTCGTAGATCGTCGGACGCAGCGCGACGTCGCGTTCGTTGACTACCTCGAGTACCGGTACCTGCGTTGGGCGAGGATTCGGCTCGGCCAGCTTTTCGCGGATATTCGCTCGGTAATAACGCAGGCCGCTGACCGTGTCGGCGGTGAATGAGTCGGCCAGGACGACGTTCTGCTTGGGTGTACCTTCTACGCGATGCAGGAACTCCCGCCACAGTCCGGGGCGTCCTGCGGTGCGCCAGAACAGGTTTGGCAACACCGGGGCTTGGAAGAACCCGGTGTAGGCCGAGGAACCCAGCTGGGAAAGGGCTTTCCCGAGGTTGGCCGGTGTTGGACGGGCGAGATTCTTACGTGCCCACTCCGACAGATAATCGAGGTTGGGCCCAGAGACCGATACGAAAGACTTGATATGCCGCTCGGCGCCCGGTGTGGTCACCGCCTCCCAAGTCTGCACCGATCCCCAGTCGTGCGCGACGACGTGCGCGCCGGAATCGCTGGCGGCCTCGATTACGGCGAAGAGATCAGTTGCGAGCTCGGCGAGGCGATAGGGGTCGTCGCCAGCGGGTGACGAGGTCTCGCCGTAGCCGCGGGTGTCATAGGCGACGACGTGATAGCCGGCGTCGGCAATCGCCGGTGCGACGTGAGTCCACAGGTGATGGGTATCGGGCCAGCCGTGGACCAGCACGACAGTCGGGTTTGTAGCCTCACCTAGCTCGAATACGGCCAAGTCGATGTCACCGTTGGAAACGGTACGTCGGCGCCAGTCAGCCATGGTTCTCCTCGGTAGATGTCTAACGACGGATTTAAACGTTACCACCGGTTACATCTAACGGGAAGATGGAGAATTTGCCCACGGCAATCTTTCGGGGCTATTGCCGATAGGACGCCAGGAAATTGCCGATCCGGTCGATCGCGTCCTCCAGATCGCGCGCATAGGGCAAGGTGACGATCCGGAAGTGATTGTGATCGGGCATATTGAAGCCGGTGCCCTGGACGATCAGGATCTTCTCCTTGAGGAGTAGATCCTGCACGAACAACTCGTCATTGTGTATCTCATGGATGTTCGGATCGAGGCTGGGGAAGGCGTAGAGCGCGCCCATCGGCTTCACGCAGTTGACGCCGGGTATCTCATTGAGTTTCTCCCACGTGATATTGCGCTGTTCGAGGAGCCGTCCGCCCGGCTGCACCAGGGCGTCAATGCTCTGGTAGCCGCCGAGGGCCACCTGGATGGCGTGCTGGCCGGGGACGTTGGAACACAACCTGGTCGACGCCAGTATGTTGAGTCCCTCGATGAATCCCTTGGCATGGTCCTTCGGGCCGGTAATCGCCAGCCAGCCGGCCCGGTATCCGCACACTCGGTACGCCTTGGACAACCCGTTGAACGTCAGGCACAGCAGGTCGGGCGCCAACGACGCGATGGAGATGTGCTCGGCGTCGTCGTAGAGGATCTTGTCGTAGATCTCGTCGGCGAGCAGCAGTAGGGAATGCTTGCGGGCGATCTCGGCAATTTGTTCCAGCACGTCGCGTGAGTAGACAGCGCCGGTCGGGTTATTCGGGTTGATGACCAGCAGCGCTTTGGTCCGCGGCGTGATTTTGGATTCGATGTCGGCGACGTCGGGATTCCAGTCGTTGGACTCATCGCAGTTGTAGTACACCGGCGTGCCGCCCGATAGGGTCGTCATCGCCGTCCAGAGCGGGTAGTCCGGAGCGGGAATCAGTACTTCGTCGCCGTCATTGAGTAATGCCTGCATAGTCATGGTGATCAGTTCGGACACACCATTGCCCAGCAGCACGTCATCGACGTCGAAATAGGGGAAGTCGATGGTCTCGTAGCGGGTGACCACCGCGCGTCGGGCCGAGAGCACGCCGGCCGATTCGCTATAACCCTGCGAGTAGGGCAGTGCGTGGATCATGTCGCGCATGATGACGTCTGGGGCTTCGAAGCCGAATAGGGCGGGGTTGCCGATATTGAGTTTGAGGATCCGGTGGCCATCAGCCTCCAGTCGCGCCGCGTGCGCGTGTACCGGCCCGCGGATCTCATAGCAGACGTTCTGCAGCTTTAACGACTGCTCCAACGGCTTGAGGTTCTGGTTCAGATGCGATACATGCGGTCTACTCACGAGTTCAATTGTGACAGCGCGAGCAAATGGATTGTTCTCGGCGTGGACCTCAATGATCCAGATTCTTGGTGCGTTCACTCATCGAACGGCCGAGCGCCGCGACCTCGGCGTCCATCTGGGGCAACAATTGGGGTGCCGCTTTGCGGATGTCGCGCTCGAATGGCGGGGTGGCGACGAATGGTCGCAGCCAGCGAAGTGCTCCGACCCAGCCCGGGCAGTACACGCGTGACTTGCGACCCTCGATGCCCTTGACGAAGGCCTCGCCGCATTTGTCGACCGACGTCGTCTTCGACAGCGGGCCGGGCAGTCGGTTCAGCATTTCCCGGAAAGCGGGCAGGTCGGCTTTGGCGTCCTGGACGAGCGGGGTGTCGATCCAGCTCATATGCGCGGACCCGACGTCGACGCCGAGGTGCGCAACCTCAAGGCGCAAAGTGTTCGCGAAGTATTCGACGCCAGCTTTGGAGGTGTGATAGGCCGCGAGACCAGGTGCGGAGGTGAACGCGGCGAGTGAAGAAACCACCAGGACATAGCCATTCGCTTTGATCACCGCGGGCAACGTGGCGCGCACCGTGTAGAAGACGCCCATCACATTCACATCGATCAGGCGCTTGAAGGCTTCCGGGTCGACCGCCAAAACCGAACCGTAGGTTGCGATTCCAGCGTTCGCCACTACGGTGTCGATACTGCCGAACTTCGCGACCGCGGCGGCGGCCGCCTGCTCCATCGATGCGAGGTCGCCCACGTCGGCGACGATCGGCAGGACGTGCCCTTCGCCGCCGAGTTCGGCTGTGATCGCGTCGAGCGCTGGCTTGTCGAGGTCGGTGAGTACGAGGTTGGCGCCCTTGGCGCGCAAGCGTTTTGCAACTTCTGCGCCGACGCCGCGGGCTCCGCCGGTGATGAATACGGTTTTGCCGTGCTGTGAGGTCATGCGTCCGACGCTACCCGTGGTCGGAGTACGTATCCGGTGTATGCGTAATCGCGGCCGTGCGCGGCGCGAATGGCTATCTCTTGGCCGAGCATGGTGAGGAAGTACTCGTCGACGCCGGCTGTGCGCAGTTCGGCGATTCGGGTGGTCAACGGGTCGTAGTACTGTGCCCAGTCGTCGTCGGGCAGAACGTACACGGCACGCACCTGGTAGCCGGATCTCATTGCGGCGGTGACATTTTCACCGGTCGTACGCATCGCGGGGTAACCCTCGTCCCAAAATGCTCTAGCACCAGCCGATGGCGATGGGGT
Source organism: Gordonia sp. CPCC 205333 (assembly GCF_048537885.1). Classification (NCBI taxonomy): domain Bacteria; kingdom Bacillati; phylum Actinomycetota; class Actinomycetes; order Mycobacteriales; family Gordoniaceae; genus Gordonia; species Gordonia sp. CPCC 205333. The sequence continues at coordinate 357,629 of NZ_JBCLVI010000001.1, forward strand.
AAGCCATTCCGCCTCGGTGAGCACGATGACACCGTCGTCGGAGAGCAGTCTGCGCCATAACGCGAGAGCTGCGTCGAATCCCATGACGTACGCCGAACCCTCGGCCCAGATGAGGTCGGCGCAGCCGTCAGGGAGCGGGAGGTCTTCCATCGGGGCGTCGAGCGTGGTGATCGAGTCGCTGACATCGGCTGCGGCTGCGCGTTCAGTCAGTTCAGTGAGGAAGGGCTGATGGGTGTCGATGGCGGTAACGTGACCATTTGCTAACTGTGCCAACAGAATTGACGATGAGCCGGGACCCGAGCCGATGTCGAGGATACGGGGCCGTTCGGGGAGTCGTCCGGCGAGCTGGAGAAGCGTGCGCGTAGTCGCTTCGGAACCGGGAGCCTGGCGGGGCAGTCCAGCGTGGGCGCGGAAGAAGAGTTCTTCAGACATGAGTAGCGATAGTGCCAGGTGGTTGGACTTTGTTGTCGTTCTTGCGATTACTCGACGGCGTGTCGGCGCACCAACGTCGACAAAGTCCGGTGGAACCGTCGGGACCGGCTGCTGCGTCCAATGTCGATGATGGAGTTGTCGAAGGATCTGGCCGCCGGTTACACCTCACACGAGGTCCGGACCCGGTTCACGCCGATCTTTCGAGGCGTACGTGCCCCGTCAGGGATGACGGTGGAATTGAAGGAGCAGGTCGACGCGCTGCTGATGATGTTCCCGGATGCGGTTCTCGGTGGGTGGACCGCGGCGAGGTTGTTGCGGGTGCCGTATTCAACGGGCCACCGACCAGAGATCATAGTGCCGCGCCGTCGGCCACGAGCGGGTGTCGTGATGCGGCATGAGGCTATCCCCGACTCCGATGTCATCGACTTGCGCGGATATCGATGCACGTCGCCGGAGCGTACCGCTGCCGATCTCGCGCGACATCTGCCATTCGATCCTGCTATCGCGGCGGTCGACCAATGTGTTCGGCGATCGCGTGATGACCGGCAAGTCACGACGGTGGATGCGATCATCAGATTCCTCGACAATTCCCGGTACTTCCATCGCGGAGCGATAGTGCGCGAAGTTTTGGGCGAAGTCGACGGCCGTGCCGAATCCCACTGGGAGACATACGTTCGCCTTCTGTTACACCGCAATGGGTTGACGATGTTTGAACCGCAAGTGCCAGTGTTCGGCGGTCGATACCGGTTGGATCTAGGTGCGCGTGAGTACGGGATTGCCGTCGAGTATGACGGCGCGCATCACCGGGATGGTAGGCAACACGCCCGCGACGTTGAGCGCTGGAATGCCATCCAGCAGGAGGCGAACTGGGAGATCATCCTGGCCTGCAGACGCTCGATTGACGAGCGGCACGATGTGCTCTTACAACAAGTGCGTGGCGCCCTTCGTCGCCGAGGTTGGACTGGCTGAACCTTCTGGACGTTGCTGCGATTGCCCGGCGGCGTGTCGCCGCAACAACGTCCGCAAAGTTCGTCGTGGCCCCAAACGACACGACCAGCTATAGATCAGCGCTGCCCGGGCCGCTTCTTTCCGGCTGCCAAGCCGAAGCCCTTGGCTTTGGCTTCGGTCGCTTCGGTCACGCCCTGGCTCGGGGCATCCGAGGTCTGCGCGCCGTCGGTCGGGGACTCCTCGACTGGGGACTCCTCGACTGGGGCCTGGGCTTCAACGACGTCAGCATCGCTAGTCTCCGGCTCAGACGGTTCTCCTCCGACCGGCTCAGCTTCCTCAGTCGGTCCGGCCGGTTCAGTCGGTCCGGCCGGTTCAGTCGGTCCGGCCGGAGCGGCGACACCCGGCCGCCGCTTTCCGGCCGCCATGCCGAAGCCCTTGGCTTTGGGAGTGGTCGCCTCGGTAGTCGCAGGCGCGGTGTTAGCCGGGGTGGCATCGACCGGTGCCTCTGTCGCCACTTCCTCAACCGGCTCGGCGGCTTCCTCAACGGCGGCCGCCGCCGGGGCAGGAGCCGGAGCCTTTGCCCCGACGCCCGGCTTTTTGCCCGCTGCCAGGCCGAAGCCCTTGGCCTTGGGTGCGGCCGGGGCGGCGGCTGGCGTGGCCTCAGCGGCCGGAGCCTCCGGGGCAGGAGCGGCTTCGGCGGTCGGCGCACCCCCGCCCGGGGCTTTTGCCCCGACGCCCGGCTTTTTGCCCGCTGCCAGGCCGAAGCCCTTGGCCTTGGGTGCGGCCGGGGCGGCGGCTGGCGTGGCCTCAGCGGCCGGAGCCTCCGGGGCAGGAGCGGCTTCGGCGGTCGGCGCACCCCCGCCCGGGGCTTTTGCCCCGACGCCCGGCTTTTTGCCCGCTGCCAGGCCGAAGCCCTTGGCCTTGGGTGCGGCCGGGGCGGCGGCTGGCGTGGCTTCAGCGGCCGGAGCCTCCGGGGCCGGAGCGTCAGCACTCGGGGTCGCAGCAGCGGGCTTAGCGCCCGCCGCACCCGGCTTCTTGCCGGCAGCCATGCCGAATCCCTTTGCGGCGGGCTTCTTTTCAGCGGGAGCGGCCTCTGTCGCGGGCGCCGTCGCTGCGGCGCCCGGAGCACCACCCGGCTTCTTACCCGCTCCCATCCCGAATCCCTTTGCGGCGGGCTTCTTTTCAGCCGGTGCGGCTGCGGGGGCAGCACTCGAGGCGGCCGGAGCGGCACCACCAGGCTTCTTCAAGCCGCCCTTCATCGCCATCCCGACCTTGGCCTTCGGAGCGCCTCCGGCTGCGGCTGGCGCGGCCTTGGCGGGTGCCGCCTTTTCTTCCTTCACCGGTACGGGAGCTGGGGCAGCGACCGCGACCGATGCCGGTCCGAGCACCTTGCCGCCACGCGTGACCTCGGTTGGCTGCCCGCGCCGGACACCTTCGAGGAGCATCTGCGCGACGTCGATGACCTCGACCTTGTCTTCCAACTCGGTGCCACTGATACGCGCCGTCACACCGTCGGTGAGCATCACGCGACAGAACGGACAACCCGTCGCGATCTTGGTACCCGCGGCGGCCTCGCCGGTAGCTCCGGCCGGACCACTTTGTGCGCCAAGGGTATCGAGCGCTTCGTCGACGCGATCGATGTTGATCCGCTTGCCGATCTGCTCTTCCATCCACATCCGCGCCCCACCGGCGCCACAGCACATCGACCGTTCGCCGTGTCGCGGCATCTCGGTCAGTGTCGAACCCGACGCTTCCATGAGTTCGCGTGGCGCGTCGTAGATCTTGTTGTGGCGGCCCAAGTAGCAGGGGTCGTGGTAGGTGACCTTCTGGCCGTCGACCGGTGCCACGGGCACCAGACGCTTCTCACGCACGAGCCGGTTGAGCAGCTGTGTGTGGTGCACCACTTCGAAGGTTCCGCGTTCGGCGTCGACTTGTGGGTATTCATTACTCAGCGCGTTGAAGCAGTGTGCGCAGGTGACGACGATCTTCTTCCGCTGTAGCGGGGCAGTCGCGAACAGGTCGTCGAATTGCTCGATATTCTGCTGCGCCAACATCTGGAACAGGAATTCGTTACCCGCACGGCGAGCTGAGTCGCCGGTACAGGTCTCGCCCTGACCGAGGACCAGGAAATTGACCGCTGCGGTGTCGAGCAGTTCGGCGACAGCCTTGGTGGTCTTCTTCGCCCGGTCTTCGTACGCGCCGGCGCAACCGACCCAGAATAGGTATTCAAAGCCCTCGAAGGATTCGACGTCCTGCCCGTAGACCGGGATCTCGATATCCATCTCGTCGATCCACGCGGTGCGGTTCGCGGTCGATTGCCCCCACGGATTGCCCTTGTTCTCAAGGTTTTTGAACAATCCGGCGAGTTCGGACGGGAAATCGGATTCGATGAGGACCTGGTAGCGGCGCATGTCGACGATGTGGTCGACATGTTCGATATCCACCGGACATTGCTCAACGCACGCGCCGCAGGTGGTGCAGCTCCACAGCGTTTCGGTGTCGATGACGGCACCCAGCATGTCCTCGTCGATGGTTCCGGTGCCGGCACTTTCGCCGACCAGCTTGCGCTCGGCTTCGGCGCGAGCCGTGGCCGGAATGGCATCGAGCTTGTCCGACAAGACATTTCCGTCGGCATCGACGAGACCGACCTCGTCGCCGCCCATGTCTTTGCTGCCGCCGGCGAGCAGGTAGGGGGCCTTGGCATAGCCGTGGTCGCGCAGCGACATGATCAACAGCTTGGGCGACAGCGGCTTTCCGGTGTTCCACGCGGGACACTGACTCTGGCAGCGACCACATTCGGTACATGTGGTGAAGTCCAGCCAGCCCTTCCAGCTGAAGTCCTCTATCTTGCCCGCACCGAACGCATCGTTGTCGGGGTCGGCGGTCTCCATCTCCAGCACTTTGCCGCCGGACATCATCGGCTTGAGCGCACCGAGTGCGACGCCGCCGTCGGCCTCACGCTTGAGGTAGATATTGAAGAATGCCGAGAAGCGGTGCCATGCAACACCCCAGTTGAGGTGCGTGCCGACCAGGAGCAGGAACAAGCTGCCCGAAAGTAGTTTTACGAGCGCGAACACTGACACCATCACCGGACTTGCCGGCAGCAACTTCGCCACCTGCATGGTGAAGAAGTCGGACCCGACGTTGCTGTGATGGAAGGTCGCGATCTTGCCGGCCTTCACGAAGATCATGCCCAAGCCCTCGACGAGGACGATGCCTTCAATCGTGTACGCGGGAACGAAGCGTGAACCGGAGAATCGCGATAGCCGCTCGGGTACGCGGGGATGGTTCAGCTGCCGAATGACGATCAGGGTCACGATGCCGATGACAGTGCCGATGCCGAGCAGCTCATCCCACAGATGCCAGCCGAAGGTGTCGCCGAAGACCGGCCAGTGGAACTCCGGGTCGATCGCCTGTCCGTATGCCTCGAAGAATAGGACGAATCCGCCCAGGAAGCCGATCATTACCAGCCAGTGGGCGATGCCGACGGTCCGGAATTTGACCATCCGGGTGTGGGCGATGAATTCCTTCATCATCGTCTTGAAGCGCGGCATGATGGGGAATGCGCGGCCAGGTGCCGGTTGTCCCTGCGCGATTGTCCGAACGATGCCGGTTACGCCGCGGAAGAAGAATGCCCAGCAGATCACGCTGAGAAGCGCGCCGATGGTTCCCAGGGCAATCGTCGTGGAGTTCACTTCGGTCTACCCGGCCTTTCTATTAGGTCGTCGGGCATCTGAGGCTGGCGGCCGAGAGCTGATCGGCGCGGACATTCCCCAATGCCACGTTGCTACGACGCAACGTCGTCACAGGTAACCGTAAGGCCTGGCGTGAGTTTGACGCTCCCAAGGCTGACCTAACTTCACCCTAAGACGGGCGCTGCACTATGTAACTACCGTACTCACCAGTAACTTACTCGCAAGTCATGTCGGATTTCATGTGATATCGGCGACTTTTTCCAGTTCGCCTAGCGCGGTATCCAAATGGGTGAGTAGCCGCTGCAGGCTCGGGACCTGGGCTCGAGCGCCGATCAGGCCGAAACCCATATATCGGCCGGTCGAGGTGATTGTGATATTCAGCGCACATCCCGATGCTGGGATGGATACCGGATAAAGACCGTCGAGCTGAGCGCCATTCCAGTAGAGGTCGTGTTGCGGCCCAGGAACGTTGGAGATGATCACGTTGAACTGCGACGGCGCATATGACACGAATCCCGGCACGCTCATGAAAACCATTGAGCTGGCGTTCGCGGCGCCGAGCGCGAGTGCCTGCAGCGGAGTAAGGCCGCGGACGACCTCTTTGCTCGCTCGCGTCGACGCCGTGAGCTGAGCCAGCCGCTTCTCTGGATCGGCTTGGTCCGTCGCCAGGTTGGCGAGGATGGCGGTCACCGCGTTGCCGTCCTTCTCCTCGCCGACATGCATTGAGACCGGCACCATCGCCAGCAGCGGGGCATCGGGCAGGGCGTCCTGATCGATCAAATAGTTGCGGAGCGCGCCGCCACACATCGCGAGTACGACGTCGTTGAGGGTGAGATTGAGCGCCGCGGCGACGGCCCGCAGCCGCTCGGTTTCCCACTGCTGGGCGGCGAATCGTCGTGCGCCGCCGATGGGGACATCGAGGATGGTCTTGGGTGCGCCGTGGATCGGGGCGAGATAGTCGGGGTCCCTGATCGAGCGTAACGCGATCTGCGCGCTGGCCGGGACCAGACCTGCGAGCTGATTGGCGACACCGGCGGCCTCGGAGATTCCGCCGAAAACACGTTGGGACAGACCGGGTTTCGGTTTCGGTGTCCGCTTACGCTTGAGGGAGGCATCCCACGGTGCCCTACCCGTACGGTCGTCGGGATCGGCGGACAGAGATCGCCCGAGGATACGCAGTGCGGTCACGCCGTCGACGACGGAATGGTGAATCTTGGTATACAGCGCGACTCGACCGTCGGCGAGTCCTTCGATCAGATGCGCTTCCCACATCGGCTTGGAGCGGTCCAGCAATGTCGAGTGATTGAGCGAAACATAGTGCAGGAGTTCGCGAATGCGGCCCGGCTTGGGCAGTGCGATGCGGCGGATGTGGTAGTCGTAGTCGATCTCGTCGTCATATGACCACGACAGTGAACCGAGCAGACTGAACGGCTGTGTCGGGCGTTTGCGGAAATCGGGCTGGATCTCGGTGGCAGTGAGGAATGCTTCCATCATGTCGTCTGCCAACTGTCCCGCCGACTGCCCTTCGCGCGGAATGAACAGCTGCAAGCCGCCGACATGCATAGGGAGTTCACGTGTTTCGGCGATCAGGAACATTGACGATGTGACCGGCATGTACTGCATTAATGTGCCTCCGAGATGCTGTGGCGAACCAGTGCGAGGACCTAACCCTACGTCGGCGCGTCGACGGCCGGTGCAACTCCGTTAGATTGGTGAATTCGGCGTTGGGCAGCTGCGATATCCTGCGGTTATGTCGTCGTCTCGGCTAACCACACGAGTGACTATGGCGCTGTTCATCGGCGTCGAATTGGTGATGACTGTCGCGTTGACTTGGGTTGGCGCGGCGGCGTCCGGACGTACCTACGACCCAGCACAGTTGCCGCCGCCCCCGCACACGGCACTGGTCCTGGGGTCATTGGTCTCCGACGGCTGGCCCGGCGACTACGTTCGAGGTCGTCTCGACACCACTGTCGAGCTGTGGAATCGTGGCGATCTTCAACGAATCATATTGTCCGGCAATGGTTCCGCCGCCGCGGGCAATGAGCCGCTGGTCATGCGCGGCTACCTGGTGGCGCGTGGGGTTCGTGCCGACGTCATCGTCGACGACCCCGAGGGTTTCGACACCGCGGCGAGTTGCCATCGGGCGCGGACTGTCTACGACGCCACAGCAGTACTCATCGTGACGCAGGATTTCCATCTCGACCGGGCTATCGCCCTGTGTCGCGCCGCTGACGTCGACGCGATCGGCGTCGAAGCGAGATGTGACTGTCCGGTGTGGACCCTAATCCGCAATCATGTGCGCGAGCCGGTGCTGGCCAATCCGCGAGCACTGTTGTCGGCGTTGGCGTCCTGAAGCGAGTCCGGGACGGTATCGGGCGCATGATCGCGCCGCAGCAAGGTGCGAATGGAAGGCAGCGGCATCCGCGCTCGTCCGGTCAGATAGAGCGAACCGGGGAGTCGGCGCAGAATTTCGACGACAATCAGTGATCCGGCGAGGGTCAGCACGTAGGTCGCCAAGGTGCCCAGGGGCTGCGGAATATGCGCCATGATCCACGGCTCGCCCGACGAATCGGTCGGACGAAGGATGAAGAATAGCACCAGAACATGAGCGAGAAATACGCCGAAAGAACGATTCGAAGCCCATGAGACCGCGGCGGCGAAGCGGGGAGTGTTCGCACGCCACAGATCATTCCACCGCAGGGCAACGGCGTAGAGGCAGGCGATCGCGACGACTAGGAATGGGATCAGGGTCGGCTGGAAGGCGCTAGAGGCCTCCAGCGGTTTCTGATTGTCGACGAAGACCCGGATGAGGTAGGTCCCGACGGCCAGGGCAGCGGTGACGAGGAGCGCGGTGGTGAGCACCCAGGCGCGTCCGGCGAGCCACTGTTTGATGCGTTCGCGATGTACGGCGGCGATGGCGCCGTAGAGGATGAATAGCTGATACGGCAGGAATATCGCGTACAGATGCCACCAGATGGTGCCGAGATACCCGGGCGGGGTCCAATGCGTGAACGCCGCCGTCAGCGCGACCTGGACGGTGAAACTCACCGCGAGTACCGCGCCGTGATGGCCGGCGGTCTTGCGGATCAGCCACAGCACCAGCGGGAAGAGTAGATAGACCTGCAGCATCACGAACAAGAAATACATCTGGAAACCGGCTAATCCCCAGGATAAGTTCCATACGTATTCGCGCAGGCTAAACGGCAATTCGCCGATGCGGCCGGACGCCCACATCACGGTGATCACGAAATAGATCGTCGACCAGATCAGATACGGGAAGATGACCAGTTTGATCCGGCGTCGCCAGAAGTCGATCGTGCTGAAATCTCGTTTGTCGAAGTTCTGATACATCAGCACGAACCCGGTAAGAGCGAAGAACGTGTTCCGGGTGAAATGCAGCAACAGTGAAGCGGAATTGATTCCGACACTGAGGTCTTCGTCAGTCGTCTGGGTAAGACAGTGAACGAAGATGACCAGCGAGAAGGTGGTCGCTCGAATGAGATCGAGATGGTGCAGATATGCCTTGCGGGTGCTGTCGCGAACTGCGTCGACACCGCTTGGGACAACTGACGGCATATCTGCGAACTCAGAACTTTCGATCGGGTACGGGCGTGTCCGCAGCCTCAGTGCGGACGGTGTGCAACGCTATCAGCCGAACCTGGCAACGGGCTGTCAGTCGTTGGGATGTGTCACCACCAGCCGAGCGACTTGCGCAGGTCGGCATCCATCGCCGGGATTAGCGACCGCACGAAGGTCGCTGACAAGTGGTGAAAGTCGTGCCACAGCAGAATGTTCCCGACGACCGCTGAACAATAGGTCGGCGAACACATGCCGTCGGTGTAGTCCAGGAACGACATATTAGGGAACTTGGCGGCGATCGCCTTCGACGGATCCTCCGGCGCCATCGCCTGCTTCCGGGTGACACCGCAGACCTGCGGTTTGCGACCCTGTGCCAAACATTCCGGCGGTTTGAGTTTCCCGGTCGACCACGGATTGTCGCGGATGGCGATGACCTTCTGTCCCCGGTCGCGGAACTGGGCGAAGATGTCCAGGTAATCCTGTGGGACGAAGTCACCCGTGCCCTGGTCTTCGACCGGCCGGGTGCTGTTGGTGAAGACGTAGTCGGGTTTGTCGACGGCGAGCCGGTCCATCACGCGTTTCGACCAGTCGTTGCATTGGTAGTACTTCTTGCCGAACCAGGTGAACACATGGCTGGTAGTCAGTGCGCAACCGACTTTCAGATACGTCGTGACACGGAAGTTGCGTTTCTTGCCGATGGCGTCGAGCGCGGTGATCCATTGCTCGGCATGCGATCCGCCGACGAGGGCGATGGTTCGCTTTGCCTTCTTGTCGCCGTAGACGCCGACCTTGATCGACTCATCTCGCCACCCGCTGATGATCGAGTCGTAAGAGGTGATCGGCCAGTCCTTCTCGACGACCTCGGGGCTGGGCTGCGGGTCGAGATGCGGAACTGGCGCGTCGTTGAGTAATGCGCGGGCGCCGGGGTACAGCCGCGGGTCGAGGTTCGCGGTGTTCACCGTGGCGTGGTCGGCGTTGTATTTCCAGATCGAGACCGTGGTGCCGGCAACTATCGTCGCGACCGCCAACACGATGACCAGCGTGACGCGGTAGGCGCGGGAAAACGCGGAACGGCCCGCACGCAGGGGGACTTCGACGAATTTCGTTGTCGCCCAAGCTAATAGCAACGACAATGCCAGGATCGCAGTACCTTCGACGAACGATGTCTGATCCTGATAGCGCCAGGTCAGATAGAAGATCAGCAGCGGCCAATGGATCAGGTAGAGCGAATATGCCACCGAACCGAGCCATACGATCGACGGGTGCGCGAGCCACGCGTCGACATCCCTCGGCTCGCGAGGCTCGACCGCCCGTGCCTGCGCGCTACCGACCCAAATCAACAACAACGTCGAACCGGCGGGAACCAGCGCGAGGATTCCTGGGTACTCCTGAACACCCTGGATGAGCCAGCCCGAGCAGGTGATCAGCGCAAGCGCTACGACGGCCAGCGAGTTCCGCAACCAACGCGGCAGCGCTAGTCGGGGCATCCACACCGCGAGTAGACCACCGGCCAGCGGTTCCCACAAACGGGCGACGGTGTCGTAGTAGTTGAATGGCTGATTTACCGAATGCCGGTAGTTGGCCCACGCGAAGGAGACCAGTGCGACCGCGGCCAGTGCGCCGCCGACGATATTCCGCACGACCTTCGGGTCAGCAAAAAAGGCGAACCGCCCCCCAAGGAATTTGAGTATTCCGCCCAGCAGGAGGCCGGCGACCAGCGTCATCACGAAGAACTGGCCCTGCATAGACATCGACCACAGATGCTGCATCGGACTGTTAGCCGATCCGGCGGCCTGATAGTCCTGCGAGGCGAAGGCCAACTCGTAATTCTGGTAGTAGAACGCGCTCGCGATCACCTCCGACGCCAGCGATCCCCATCGCGTCTTCGGCATTACGACGACGATCAGCGCGACGATAACCACCAGAACCAACAGGAGGGCAGGTAGGAGGCGTCGCGCCAGGCGCCACAGCCGGGGTCCGGGGTTGATCGCCATCGCCCACGAAGCCGCGGGTGTCTGCGTCGCGAGAACGTGTTTGAGCAGCGATGCGACAAAGAAGTAACCCGACAATGTCAAGAAGACATCGACGCCGCCGGATACGCGTCCGAACCACACGTGAAAGATCGCGACCAGGGCGATCGCGATCCCGCGCAGACCGTCGAGGTCGAGGCGATACTCCGGCGACGACCGCTTGTCGGTCGTTCGCGCAGCGTCGGGCACCGCGGTCTGAGAAGAACTCACAGGACGTCAGGGTAATAGGTTTTCTTCACGCCGATTCGTTCGCGCTGCTCCTAACCCTTCTCGGCGTGGCGTTGTCCCGGCACGCTCACTGGCAGCAAGCACACCGCCGAACCGCAAAGTGAGGACTTTCCATGTCAGAGAAGACCACCCAATCGATCGCGATCGTCGGTGCCGGCATCGCGGGGGCAACCGCCGCGCTGGGCCTGCGCGATGCGGGCTTCGACGTCACGCTGTACAGCGACAAGTCGCGCTCGTCGTTGCGGGACGAGGTGCCGCCGACCGGGGTGGCCGTGTTGTTTGGGCGGTCGCGTGACTGGGATGCCGACGTCATCGAAGACCTGTACTCGATCGGCAACACCACCGGCATCAGCACTCGCCTGTATTCGGGTGCGGGCGATGATCGCGCTCGCGTCCTCGAATTCAATCCCGACTACAACTACGTCTCGCAATCGGTGGATGTGCGGTTGCGCGCCGACGACCGGATCGGCCGGTTCCTCGAGCGGGGCGGACAATTCGAGGTCACGGCGGTCGACGTCGAGACTCTCGACGGTATCGCTGCGGGCCACGACGCCACGTTTGTCGCAACCGGAAAGGGTGGGTTGGCGTCGCTGTTCGAGGTCGACCGGGACCGCACTCATTACGACGAGCCGCAGCGGCGTCTGCTTCAGGTGACCCTGCAGGGTGTCGATCATTCTCCGGAGGCATTCGCCTATCGCAATCGTGACGGTGCCCAGAACGCCATCTTCAACCTCGATTCGGAGAACGGTGAGATCTACCTCGGACCGTTTGCGCACAAGGATGCGGGGGCGACGTGGTCGTTCATCGTCTTCGCCAAGCCCGACGGGGCCTGGGCGCCGAAATTCGACGCGGTCGACGACGCGGCGTCCGCGCGAGCGGCCGTCATCGATATCTTCGCCGAATTCTTCCCCGAGGATGCGCCGGTCGTCGCGCAGTTGCAGAACATCGAATCCGATCCGTATTCGTGGCTCAAGGGTGCGGTGACTCCGACCGTCCGCAAGCCAGTCGCCACGACCAGTGGCGGGCATGTGGTCGCTGGTCTGGGCGACACCGTCATCTCGGTTGATCCGGTAGCCGGTCAGGGTGCTCAGGGTGCGCTGATCCAGGCGTCCGAGTTGGTCAAGGCAGCGAAAGAGCATGCGGGACAGCCATTTACCGCAGAATGGCTTACCGAGCAGTTCGAGAAGTACTGGGAGCTGCGCGGGCGGGCGGCCGTCGAGGTGACGCGCCTGTACCTCGGCGATCCCGACTACGCCACGCATCTGGAACTGTCGTTCCCGGCCGCCGCGGTCAACGCGAATGTCGCGTCGGCGTTGTTCGGTCTGCTGTCCGATCCCAATCCGTTGCTCACCTTGGAGACCCGAGACGACGTGCTCGGCTTCATCGGTGCGGTAGCCGGCGAGTCGGCCGACGACGTGCTGGGCAAGTTCGCGCCAGCCGGTGAGTTCAGCGCGGCGGAGCCGGTGGCCGCGGTCTAGCCCAAGGCGCTGCGCCGGTAGTTCCAACCTTGATTCCGGGGTTCACGACGTGACTGTCGTGAACCCCGGATTCTTTGTCGGGACACTTGGCGGTGGCACGGCCCATAATGTGTGGCTGCACTACGGCTACCGGCGACAAGTTCCTGGGTGACGTGCCCTACTACCTGGGCGTCAAGGTGAAGACCACGGCGCCATGTCGACGCCGATTTCGGCTACGTCACGACAAGTGACAACCCAGAGCCGTCGTATATCAACACCTGCTCTACAAGTTCTTCTGATCGGGGGCGTATTTGGTCGCTCGTCTGAGTAGGAGCCGAAAAGCGCTATCCGGGAACAACTTTCGCGGTATGGCCACATGTGCATCTATGCAGGCGTATGAATCTTCCTATGAAGACGAAGGCTGCGGTGTTGCACGGTGTCAATGAAGAATGGAAGATCGAGGAGGTCGAACTCGGCGACCCGGTTGCTGGCGAAGTACAAGTCAAACTCGTGAGCTCGGGGCTGTGCCATTCCGATCACCATCTACGCACCGGGCAGAGCCCTGCTCCGATGCCGATCGTCGGCGGTCATGAGGGCGCGGGTGTCGTAGTCAAGGTGGGCGAAGGCGTCACCCGGTTCCAAGAAGGCGATCATGTTGTCACCGCGTTCATCCCGGCCTGCGGTACCTGCGAGCCCTGTTCCCGGGGCGCGCAGAATATTTGCGACGAAGGAGCCGGCCTGCTGACCGGTCTGTCCATCTCTGACAAGACTCATCGCGTGACACTCAACGGCGAGGGTTTGACTCAGATGTGTCTGCTGGGCACCTTCTCGCCATATATCACCGTCAACCAGGCGTCATTGGTCAAGATCGAGGAAGATATTCCGCTGCAGCAAGCCGCGCTGCTTGGCTGCGGGGTGGCGACCGGCTGGGGTTCGGCAGTAGAGATCGGCGACACCAAACCCGGCGACACCGTCGTGGTAATCGGCATTGGCGGCGTCGGCATCAACGCTGTGCAGGGTGCCAAGGCGGCCGGGGCGCGGTTCGTAGTCGCGATCGATCCGGTTAAGTTCAAACTCGATATGGCTGAAAAGCTCGGTGCCACACATACTTTCGATTCGGTCGAGGCGGCTCTGCCTGTTGTCGGCGAGATCACCTGGGGGAAGATGGCCAACGTCGTCGTACTCACTCACGGTGAGATGAAGGGAGAGTATGTCGCCGAAGGTCTTTCGCTGACCGGCAAAGGCGGTCAGGTGATCGTCACCGGCATGGGTGACTACACCGCGATGGACGTGAAACTCAACCTCTTCGAGCTGACCCTGCTGCAGAAGCGCGTCCAGGGCGCGATCTTCGGTGGGGCGGGTCCGCGTACTCAGATCCCTAAACTGCTCGACGCGTATCGGTCGGGGAAGCTGAATCTCGCTGATCTGGTCACGCAGACCTACCGACTCGAAGACATCAACAAGGCATACGACGACATGTTGGAAGGCAACAATATTCGCGGCATGGTCGTATACGAGGAGAGCGACTACTAGGGCAAATTTCTACTTGCCGTAGATATTCGCATTCTCGTCCGGCGTGATGGTGTCGCCCTGCTTTTGCGACGAGGACATGACGTTCTTGACGTCACTCTCCAATGAGTTGATCGCGCTGGCGTCTCCGCTCTTGGCCTTGGTGACCGCTCCGGAGATCTTGTCCGAGATCGACTTCAGCGGACTGACGACTGCCTTGCATAGGGTCGGATTGGCTTTGGCGTCTTCCGATGCCAGGCGCACTTCACGTTTGACGAAGAGGGCCGCTGCGCCCGCCTTGACGAATGCCTTAATTCGACCGTCGGCACCCTTCTTGAATCCGCTGTTGCGCGCCGGCTTGTAGATCCACCGATGGAAGGCCCCGAATCCCAGTCCGGCATGTGTCACGAACTTGGTCTTGGCGAATTTGATGGTGTTCTTCTCGGGGCAGGTGAAATCGCCCGACGCGCTATCGGCTGAGGCCGAGTTGGTGGCACCGGTGCTGCTCGAAGCGGCGTCGTCGCTCTTGCATCCGCCGACGAGGAGTACGAGCGTCATCGCGAGCAGTGCGGTAAGCAACTTCAATGGCGAGAGTTTAGTGGTGCGCATTCCCACATGTTCGCAAGGATGGCTCGAAATGTCGCCCACAGTGAAGAAGATCGTGAATAGGCGATTCGTCTGTTGTGTGGGCTTACGTCGGACTTTCTCCCGGTCCGTATGCCGCTGCGATCTCCTCCGAAGACGGCCATCGACTATAAGTCGGTGATTGCGGCCAGCCGTCGGGGGAATCCTGCCATTCTTCCTGACGTCCGTAGGGCAAAACGTCGAGGAGGCCGAAGGTGAAGCCGAGCTGTTCGGTGCCCCGGCCGGTGGTATGCCAAGTGCGATACACATCAGACCCGTTGCGTAAGAACACGTTTATCGCGAAGCCCGCATGAGGTGGTGCGCCGACGTCCGCGCCGAAGGGGCTATCCGCGGTCGAGTACCACGGCATCGCGTTGCCGACCTTGCGCTTGTAGGCCAGCGCCTGATCTATCGGTCCCTGGGTCACGATGACGAACCTGGCGTCGTAGTTGTCGAGGACTTCGAGTCGAGTGAACTGCGAGGTATAGCCGGTGCAGCCGCCGCATTGCCACGGCTCGTCGTCGAACCACATGTGGTTGTAGACGATCAACTGAGAGTGTCCGGCGAAGATGTCTGCCAGTGCGGCCGGTCCGTCGTCGCCGACGAGGGTGTACGCGGGCATCTTCACCATCGGGAGTCGTCGGCGCGCGGCGGCGACGGCGTCGAGCTCTCGGGTCGCGGCCTTTTCTCTAGTGCGAAGTGAGTCGAGCTCGGCCTGCCAGGTCTCGGTGTCGACGATGGGCGGAAGGTTAGTGCTCATGGGAGCCTCCGAGTAAAGTTCACGCTGTCCACATGGTAATGTTCACAGCGTACACACGCGCATCGGAGAGGGTCAATAGGTGTCGGAGGCTCGCTATCACCACGGTGATCTGCCCGCGGCGATGGTGGCTGCCGGACTGGAGCTGACGAAAACCGGTGGGCCGGATGCGTTGTCGCTCAGGGAGATCGCGCGCCGGGTTGGCGTCTCACCCAATGCCGCCTATCGACACTTCGCGAGTCGCGATGCCGTGTTGTCGGCGGTGTCGCGCGAAATCGAAGCGGCGATGGCAACACGAATGGTCGAATCCAACGCACTGTCGGAGCATGCGCGGGGCACCGAACTGCTTCGTTCCGTTGGCTTGGGCTATATCGAATTCGCGCTCAGCGAGCCCGGCTGGTTCGCGGTCGCCTTCTTCGCGGCACTTGACGATGATCCGGCAACCATCGAGAATTCGCCTGCCTATCTCGCACTGATATACGCGTTGGACCGGATGGTCGCCGACGGTGACCTGCCGGCGGATCGACGCGCTGGTACTCAATGGCTCTGTTGGTCAGCGGTTCACGGCTTTGCCGAGATTGCGCTGCGGGGTCCACTACGGTCGCATGATCGAGATGAGGTGATGGAATTGGCCCGGCGCACCGTCGATGCCGTCATTGCGGGAGTATGCGCGTGAGGGGAGCTGTATTCACATTCGCGGCTGCCGCGATTGTCTATCTCGTGACCTGGCTCGTGGTCGCTGTCGGCGGTCCGGAGGTGCTGCCGATGCACTACGGATCGGGCGGTGTCGATGAATGGGGTTCGCGCGGAAGCTTTTTGGCGATGAGTGCGATCGGCGCTGTCCTCGCATCGATATTCCTAGCCCTCGGTCTCAACGCGAAGCGGTTGCCGAGTCGAATCATCAACACGCCGCATCGCGACTATTGGCTTGGCGCAGAACATCGGGGCCGATTCGACGCGTTGATGGCGTCGATGCTGGTCGGAATGGGTGCACTGGTCTTACTGCTATTCGCGATGATCAACATCGCCGGGATGTGGGTTCGCGACCAGATGTGGTACTTCCCAACAGTTTTGGTTGTATTCCTGATCGGCATGATCGCGGTTGTCGGACGTCCGATCACACGGCTCTATCGAGAGCCGCGTATATGACGCGTTCGGATCGTCTCCCAATACGTATGAACGACGTAAAGAAGTGACGGTGGCGCAGACTCTCCGGTTAGACCGGACGTAGGCCGAATCCCGGCCACCGAAAACCCGGAGGTCTGTTCGATGACGCTAACCACCATCTTGCCGACATTGCGCGCAAGTATTCCTGATCCGATCGACCTCAAACGGTGGCCGGCAGGGACGCGCGCGACGGTGTCTGACATCGTGATCGACGGTCAGTCGGCCAGTTCGGTTGCGGGGCAACGTGGTACGCCGTGCGTGTTCGACGCTGGAGAAGTATTTCCGTGGGCCGGCGATCATGATGCACGTGGCGTAGTGATCGTGCGTGTGCTCGCCGTGGGCTGCGTCGATGAGTCGATGCCGTCTTATGCGAGGTCCGAGCTCATTCTCGACGCCGAGCCCGGTCGGGTGGCTGCCGACTGGCATGAGGTGCGCATGATCCACCGTGTGTCGACGGCTAAGGTCGGCGTCTTTAGTCTCGCGGGACGCGAGCCGGTCGTCGTCGACCTTCCAGTCGACATTGGTGTCGGTGACTTGCTGATCGCGCCCTGCGCGCTCTGACGTTCTTCCCGGCCTCAGCCGGGGACATGCATCTCCGCGAGTTCGATCAGATGCTTCTCCACGTCATCCATCGGATCCGTGGATCCCTTTGCGAGAGAGAGTAATACGGCGCCCTCAACCGTAGCCACGATTGTGGTCGCGAGGCTGGCGGCGGCCGAGGGGTCGGTGCCGTTGGCAATCAATCGTTCCCGGATCGTGGTGATCCACGATTCGATCTCCGCGCCGGCAGCGGCAGCAGCACCGGGAGCGTCGGCCCGGCCCAACACCGTCGCGACCAATGGGCAGCCGAGTTGCAGGTCCCCGGCCGCGAGGCTCTGCTTCCACCACGTGACGAAGCCGCGAACGGCGTCGGCCGGCCGAGAAGTCTGCGTGACGAAGGCGACGGCTTCGCTGATCGCGGCTCCGGCGGCATGCGCGGCTGCGGTCATGAGTTCGTTCTTGCCGCCGGGAAAATTCAGGTAGAGCGCTCGGCGCGACACGCCGCTGCGCTCCAACAACTGTGCGATCCCGGTTCCGGCTACGCCGCGTTCGCGAGTCAGGTCGATGGCGCCGGTGATGAGCGATTCACGTGCTGACATGCGCGGACCTCCTCGAGTTGAATGATGATGTTGCCACTATACCGATCGGTGTACTACGGTTCGACCAAATGCACTACACCGATCGGTCTAGTCGTGAGGCGGACCGCGAAGGAGTTCGACGATGGCCGCATTGAACGACCAGCTGACGCTCGCGTGCGGGCAGGTCCTGCCCAACCGCCTCATGAAGGCCGCGCTGAGCGAAGGTCTCGGTACCCCCGAAAACGCACCCGACGTCCGGATCGAACGTCTCTACGAACGGTGGGGGCAAGGCGGATTCGGCCTCATCGTGACCGGCAATGTGATGGTCGACCGGCGACACCTCGGTGAGCCGGGCAACGTCGCCGTGGAAGACGACCGGCATCTCGACGAGCTGACTCGCTGGGCAAAGACCGCTCAAGACGGTGGTGGCCGCATTTGGGCGCAACTCAATCATCCTGGCCGACAAGCCAATCCGTTGGTGACCCGCGAACGTCCGGTGGCGCCGTCGGCGATCGGGTTGGCGGTGCCGGGACTGCCGCAACCGCGAGAACTGGCCGATCACGAGATCGATGAGATCATCGAACGCTTCGCACAGGCCGCGATTGTCACCGAGGCGGCGGGTTTCGACGGTGTGCAGATCCACGGCGCCCACGGTTACCTTGTGTCGCAATTCCTTTCGCCGCTCGCCAACACTCGCACCGACCGGTGGGGTGGCGACTTGGACGGCCGCATGCGATTCGTCACCGAGGTGGTGCGTCGCATCAGGGCCGCGGTCCGGCCGTCGTTCGCGGTGGGAATCAAGCTGAATTCGGCGGACTTTCAGCGCGGCGGGTTTACCGAGGACGAGTCGCGCCAGGTGATTGAACGCTTGTCGGTCGAGGGCATCGACTTGTTCGAGATCAGCGGCGGCAGTTACGAGAGTCCGGCAATGATGGGCCGGTCGGATGAACGGTCGGCGAGCACCAAGGCCCGCGAGGCCTATTTCCTCGACTACGCGAGGTCGGCGCGACAAGCAGCCAGCGACATTCCGTTGGCCGTGACCGGCGGATTCCGCAGTCGCGTGGCGATGGTCGACGCGTTGGCGGCCGGCGATTGCGACGTAATCGGGCTGGGCCGACCGGCCGCCGTTGATCCGGAAACGGCTGGACGCATCATTTCCGGGACGCCACGGATCAGTGCGGGTGACGTGCGGCTTGGTGGGTCATCCGCGCTTGCTACCAGGGTGCCGCAGGTGAAGATGCTCGACGGTCTGCTGGATCTTCAGTGGCATACCGATCAGCTGCATCGGATGGGTGCCGGCGCGGACCCCGACCCACAGCGTAAGGCGTGGCGAACCGGAGTAACGATCTTGAAGCGAAATGGGTTGGACGCCTTCCGATCTGGCCGCGGTTCGTATGCCACTGCGCCAAACGCCAAAGCGGTGCGCAAGTTCCGCTTCGAACGGATCGTCGGACGCTACGTCGCCAATCCGACGGTTAAGGGTTTGGCCAAACTCGGAATCCGGACCGACCTTGCGACCGAACTTGAGACGACCGGACGCAAATCCGGTCTGGCACGAGTGGTTCCGGTCGCCGCGTCATTCGACGGCACCGGCGCTTGGGTGATTTCGCAACACGGGCCGCGGTCGGGATGGGCGATCAATATCGCGGCCGACCCACGGGTTCGGATCAGGCGCGGCGATACCTGGTACGACGGCACTGCGAAGTTTGTCCCCGAGGATGATGTGGTGGCTCGGGCCAGAACCTTCGGCACGAATCGAGTGTTCTCGGCGCTAACGGCGTCGACTTTCCGTGCGCTGCAAAGTGATCCGGTGTCGGTGCGAATCACCTTCACGTAGGTCGCGCTAGTGGTTGGTCGAGTGGGGGGTGGCATGTCGGGTCGCGGGGTCTCGATACACGTCGTCGCTAACGCTCCTCGGCACTCGACCAGCGGGGTGGTCGCGGGGTCTGGATACACCTCGTCGCTAACGCCCCTCGGCACTCGACCAGCGGGGTGGTCGCGGGGTCTGGATACGCCTCGTCGCTAACGCGCCTCGGCACTCGACCAGCGGGGTCGTTGCGGAGTCTGGATACGCCTCGTCGCTAACGCTCCTCGGCACTCGACCAGCCATTACCCGTTGGTCGAGTGCGCTCGCCGAGCGCTAGCGAGACGCGCGTGTATCGAGACCCGGTGAGATGACGTCAAAACGGTCAGTCGGCGTCGGGGCTGTTGCCGACAGGTAATTTGTCATCGAATATCATTGTTGCCCAATATAATTCGCATGGCTTCAGCAGCTCAGATGACGACGAGTGCATCCTCTCGCACATCGCGGTGGCTGAGGTCCCAAATTTCCTGCGCGATCCGGTCTGGGTCGCTGTAGTGCAGTTCTCCGAACTCGATTCCGTCGAATGTTCCACCGCCGAATAGTCTCGCCGCGTCACTTCTGTCGATTAAACCTGAGATCTGCAACGCGGCTATGTGAACTCCGTTTGCTCGCACCGCGCTATGCAGACTGCGGAGATAGTGGAGTGTGGCCGCCTGCGCGATGGCGGTGCTCGCCAGGTCCGGGTGGACGGCGGTTGCCGCCGGCCCCTGTGTGACTACGAAGGTGCCTGACCCGCGCTGCCTCATTGCCGGGACGAATGCATTTCCCAACTCAACTGGTGAGAGCAGGTTTAGCGCCGACCAGCTTGTCACCGTTGCCGCATCTAGGGTCAGTACCCCAGTCGGTAGTCGGCTGGTGTCGCCAGGGCTGTAAAGAACCACGTCGGGCACGCCGTATTTGGATAGCAAATCATCGGCTGCGGCGCGAACCCCTTCGATGTCGGTGAGGTCGAGCCGCGTCGTGTGAGTGCGGTAGCCGGTTCCTGTCAGGTCGCGGCCCAGTTCTTCAAGGCGTTGCGGGTTGCGTGCGTAAAGGTGCAGTTCAAATCCCTCCGCGCCGAAGCGGTGGGCTGCGGACAGTCCGGTTGCGGGGCCAGCCCCGAAGATCGCGATGGATGGCACGCGCGTTCCCCTCTTGTAAATTGACGGTTGCCTCAACTTATCCTAAGTTGAGGCAACCGTCAACTTAGATACGGATAAACTCCACCCTGTGCCAATCGAGTTAATTGCACTTCCGGCGTCGATCCTGGAGGTGAGCCAGTAGTGCGCAGCGACGCAAGGCGCAACCGGCACGCAATCACCGAAGCGGCGCTGACCGTCTTCGCCAGTCAAGGAGTACATGCAGGACTGGAGCAGATTGCCCGTGCCGCCGGAGTCAGCGTCGGCACGATCTACAACCGCTTCGGCGACCGGAACGGCCTGATCGCAGAGACCTTCATCCCCCGGATCGACGAGGGTAATGCCCTGCTGGCGAAAGCGCGTCGATCGACCTCCGCGTGGGATGGATTGGTGTGGTATTTGATCGAGTTGGGGCGACTGCAGGTCGCCGATCTCGGGTTTCGCCAAGTGTGCACACTGGCATTCGAGCCAGGCTCACCAATCGCCGAGGCAAAAACTGCGACAGTGCTGGGCTTTACTGAGCTGGTTCAACGGGCGCACGCACAGGGCACACTCCGCGCCGACGTCACGGTCGAAGACTTAGGGGCGCTCCACTTCGGGATCATCGCAGCAGCCGACACCCTCAACCTTCCAAACTGGGAGCGCCTGCTAATGCTTGCCCTCGAAGGGCTCGGAAACGACTTAGGCGCGGCTATTCGGTGAAACTAAGGTGAGTGCAGTGGAGCCAGCTGATCTGTCACCGCCGACGTTCGGGTCTAGCAGTTGATGTGTTCGACCAAATCCCAATTATCTTGCAAATCAACAGAATCGGAATAGTCTATCCAACCGCTCCCCGCGCCAGCGTTAGCGCACGCATCCCGTGGTAGACCGCCAGCGCAGCGATAGCGCCGAGGGAGATTCCAGTGAAGGTGAGATCGCCTATCTGCCAAGTGAAGTCGGCGATTCCGATGATCAGCGGGATCGCCGCAGTCATCTGGTTGATCGGCTTCGAGAAGTCGACGTGATTGGTCAGCCAGATTCGCACACCCAGGATGCCGACCAGTCCGTACAGCACGACGGTGGCACCGCCCAGGACGCCAGGTGGAATGGCGGAGATTACGGCTCCGACCTTGGGGCATAACGACAATGCGACCGCGACGGCTGCCGCGACCCAATAGGCCGCAGTTGAGTAGACGCGCGTCGCCGCCATTACGCCGATATTCTCGGCGTAGGTTGTTGTCGCTGATCCGCCGCCGGCTCCGGCGAACACGGTGGCTACACCGTCGGCCATCAGCGCGCGTCCGGTAACCGGATCGAGATCGCGGTCGGTCATCTGCGCCACGGATTTCACGTGGCCGATGTTCTCGGCGACGAGTGCGATGACGGCAGGCAGGAACAGCGGTAGGACCGAAAGATGAAATGTAGGAGTTTCGAAGTCGGGCAAGCCGATCCACGATGCCGAAGTGATGGCGGCAGTGTCCACATCGCCCATCGCTAGTGCCAGAAGATAGCCGATGACAACCGCCAGGAAGATGGCCAACCGACCGATCAAACCGCGAAAGAACGCAAGCACCGCAACCATCAGGACCAACGTGACCAGTCCGACGACAGGCCCTTTCTCGAAGTTGGTTTTCGCCGCCGGGGCCAGGTTGAAACCGATGAGGGCCACGATCGCACCGGTCACCACCGGCGGCAATACGGCGTCGAGCCAGTGAGTGCCGATCACATGCACAACGCCGCCGATAACGACCAGCACCGCACCCAGGACCACCAAACCGCCTAGCGCGCTTCCGGTTCCGTGTGATCCGACCGCGGCTGTCACGGGTGCGATAACAGCAAAACTTGAGCCAAGATAGCTCGGCACCTTGTTGCCGGTGATGATCAGGAATGCGATGGTGCCGACACCGGAGAACAGCAGCGTTGTCGACGGAGGGAAGCCGGTGAGTACTGGCACCAAAAAGGTCGCGCCGAACATCGCCACCACGTGCTGGGCGCCGATGCCAAGTGTGCGTGGCCACGACAGCCGTTCGTCTGGGGCGACGACGGCCGCGTCGGCGGGGACTGGATTCCAGGTCAGCATGCCCCGCAGAATATCTGGTGTGTCACACCTTCGCGTGCAAGTCCTTTGCGGTTGGCGACTTTTCGACGCGATCGGGGTCGGGGTAGGTATGTAGAACCCGGTCGGCGGTGCCGGTGGTGGTCACGGTGAACCAGTAGTGCTCGTTTTTGTAATGGTGGAATCGGTGGTTGCGCCAGGTGGCTCGGTATAGCCGGGACCGCGGCTTGTAATCGGTGTGGATCAGGTAATGAGTCCACTCGTACATGAGCAGGAATGCAGTGACCGTGAACAGGAACGTCAATCCCAGGCCGACGCGGCCGAACGCGAATAGCCCGATGGCAGTGAGTAACGGCAGCAGCCAGACAAGTACCGGCCACGGAATGAAGATCAACGGAATGTCGCGTGGATTGTGGTGGTGGGCTCGATGTTCGCGTGCGAGAAGCGAATCGATGGTCAGCTTGCCGATTCGCCGGGGCCGCCAGTGCAGGATGCCAACGTGAATCAACCACTCGACCAGTGGCGAGATCGCAAGCAGGCCGGCGGGCACAGCGGCGTCAACCCACGACCATCCGCCAACGACGATTCGGGCGATCAGCGACCCGACGACGAAAGTCGCGATCATCCAGGGTGTCGGATGTTTGACGAACTCGGCAAAAGCGTTGCGCAGAGTGATATTTCGCCGATTACTACGGGCGGGGCGAGTGGTGGTCATGAGTCGATCCCGGTGGTGTCTAAAGCGTCGAGCGCACTGAACAGGGCGGTGGTGCTTGGGGATAGGAGTGTGTCGGCTGCTTGGCGAGCGCGCGCACCGTCACGCGCGGCGATGGCATCGATAAGTGCGAAATAGCCCTCGATCTTCCCCACCTCACCGGCCATCGCGAACGAGAGCGCGGGAAGGGCTGGCTCGTATGCGGCGCGCATCGTGTTGAACATCAGCCGGTAGGCGATGGACTGGGCGCCGTCGACGACGACGTCCCAAAAGTGCAAGGCGATCCGCTGGAGCTCAAGTGGATCAGACTCAGCGGCAACAGCTTCGGCGAGTTGCCGAAGGATACCGACCGTCTCGTCGTCGGCCCGCTGTGCTGCCAGCTCCGCGACGATCGGCGCGATCTGAGCGCGAGCTTCGACGATCGACCGGGCCACTGTCACGTCGAGTTCGCCGTTGTGTACCAACAGCATTGGCAGAAGGTCGAGTCCACCGTCGCGTCGTATATCGCGAACCGTTGTGGTGCCGCCCTGTTTTACCCGGATGAGGCCGACTGCGTCGAGACGTTTGAGGGCTTCGCGGACAGCAGGCCGGGAGACGCCGAGCGCCGTGGCTAAGTCTCGCTCGCTTGGAAGTGCTTCGCCCGCGGGCAGCTCGCCACCGACAACGCGTTCAACGATTTGGTCGTAGACGTCCTCGGGGACAGAGCGTCGAACGACGGGCTGAAAGGTCATGCGCTATAGATTGCTGATCGGAGGTCCGGTTGTCAAGTGGTCAGACCAGTCATCGTCTCGCAAACCCCACTCGCCCGGACAAACCCCACCCGAAAAGTGGGTCGGGAACGTCCGGGCGAGTGGGGTTTGCGAACTAGATCAGGCCTGCTCGATGCGGATCATATTGCCCGCGGGATCGCGAACGGCGGCGTCGCGAACGCCCCAGAACTGATCGGTCGGCTCTTGAAGGACCTCGGCACCCGGAGTCGCGGCGACCTTCTCGAAGGTCTCGTCGAGGTTCTCCGAGCGGAAGTGCACGGACGGCAACTCACCCTTGGCGAGTAGTTGCGCTACGGCGTCACCGTTTTCCTGCGAGCGGCCCGCGTGTGGCTGCATGAGCACCACACCCAACTCGGGATGGCCGGCGGCAGTCAGGGTGATGTATCGGAAGCCGCCATTGTCGACTTCGTTTACGACGTTGAGTCCCAACGCATCTCGATAGAAACCGAGGGCTGCATCCGGATCGTCGACGAGGATATGTGATTGGCTCAGTGAAACGGTCATGCCACTGACTCTAGTTTCGCGCTGCCGCGAATACTTCTCGAAAACTGCTCAACTTCAATTCGTCTTGCGCGGGCGGGTCAGCGACATCACATGGCAC
Organism: Gordonia sp. CPCC 205333; assembly: GCF_048537885.1. NCBI lineage: Bacteria > Bacillati > Actinomycetota > Actinomycetes > Mycobacteriales > Gordoniaceae > Gordonia > Gordonia sp. CPCC 205333. The sequence goes on from NZ_JBCLVI010000001.1 coordinate 382,273, forward strand.
GCCGACAACGTCCGCAGCTCATCGTGGCTGCGGGATCGATAGGCCGATGGGGTTTCGCCGACGAGTTCGGTGAATCTCGTAGAGAATGATCCGAGGCTAGTACATCCGACCGCAAAGCACACCTCGGTGACACTCTGATCTGTGTTGCGCAGCAACGTCTTTGCGCGCTCGATGCGCCGGGTCATCAGGTACGAGTATGGCGTCTCGGAGTAGGCCGCTCGGAACCGGCGGGAAAAATGGGCCGGTGACATCAGGGCATCGCGGGCCAGCGCTGGGACGTCGAGAGGCTGACTGTAGTCCCGATCCATCCGGTCGCGGGCACGACGCAGGCGACGTAATTCGTCAAGATCGGGGGGCATGGGCTCATCTTCGCATGAGGGCTACCCTCGAAACCAGGTCTCCAATCAGCCCTGGAGTCCGACTAGTCGAACAACTCACCGCAGATCACCTCCTGGGAGGGCGAAATGTCAAAGGAAAGCGACTTCTACACCACAACCGATTCTGGTGCTCCGGCCGGTAGTGACGAGCATTCACTCACCGTCGGCGCGGGTGGCCCCATTGTTCTGCACGATCACTACCTGATCGAACAGATGGCGCAGTTCAACCGCGAACGCATCCCCGAGCGTCAACCACATGCCAAGGGCAGCGGCGCGTTTGGCACTTTCGAGACCACCGCGGACGTCTCGAGTTACACGTGCGCCTCACTATTCGCACCAGGTGCCAAAACCGAAATGATGGCGCGGTTCTCGACGGTCGCCGGTGAGCGCGGTAGCCCGGATACCTGGCGTGACCCGCGTGGGTTCGCGCTCAAGTTCTACACCGACGACGGCATCTACGACATGGTCGGCAACAACACGCCGGTCTTCTTCATTAAGGATCCGCTCAAGTTCCAGCACTTCATTCGCTCCCAGAAACGTCGCGCGGACAACAACCTTCGTGATCACGACATGCAGTGGGACTTCTGGACGCTGTCGCCGGAGTCGGCGCACCAGGTCACCTGGCTGATGGGTGACCGCGGGATCCCAAAGACCTGGCGGAATATGAACGGGTACAGCTCGCACACATATCTGTGGGTCAACGCCGACGGCGTGAAGCACTGGGTGAAGTACCACTTCGTCACCGACCAGGGCATCGACTTCTTCACTCAGGCCGATGCCGACGAAATGGCCGGCGCCGACGGTGATTATCACACCCGTGATCTATTTGATTCGATAGCGTCGGGCGATCATCCCAGCTGGACTCTCAAGGTTCAGCTGATGCCATACGACGAGGCCGCAGACTATCGGTACAACCCGTTCGACCTCACCAAAGTGTGGCCGCATGCCGATTACCCGCTGCACGAGGTTGGCCGAATGACGTTGCATACCAACCCAACCGACAATCACGCGCAGATCGAGCAGGCGGCGTTCGAGCCGAGCAATGTGGTGCCGGGGATCGGCTTCAGCCCGGACCGGATGCTGCTGGGCCGCGTGTTCTCCTACTCCGACGCGCATCGTGCGCGCCTCGGGGTGAACTACAAACAGATCCCGGTGAACGCCCCTCGAAACCCGGTGCACAGTTACTCCAAGGACGGCGCGATGCGAATAACTCCGGTGAGCGATCCGGTATATGCACCTAACTCGAAGGGTGGTCCGGCGGCGTCCTATCCGGGTCAACGCGAACCGCAATGGGCTGCTGACGGCGACATCGTACGGAGCGCGTATGTCGATCACGCCGAGGATGACGATTGGAGTCAGCCGGGCACGCTGGTGCGGGATGTACTCGACGATGCCGCACGAGATCGGTTGGTAGACAACGTGGTTGGCCACCTACTCGATGGAGTTACCGATCCAGTGTTGCAGCGCGCCTATGAGTATTGGAGCAACATCGACGCCACTGTCGGAGCCCGGATCAAGGAAGGTGTGATCGCCAAGAAGGGCACGTAGGCGGTGCCGATGGCCTACCGATGAAGGCGCACCGGGAATAGCTCGGTGCGTGCGATCGTCGCATCCCGGACGGATGCCAGTGCCATCCGTCGGGGATCGGTGAGGTACGTGTCCAAAGCGGCTTGCGTTGGGCAGCCGAGGATTTGGACCTCGTGTGGATGGTCATGCTCGCCGGAGCCGATCACCCGCTGATATACCCGCCCGCCGAACTCCGGCAGCAGCGCGAGAACGGTGTCTTCGTATTCGGTGAGTGCCGCTTCGTGGCCGGGGTACGCCCACAGCATGCAGCACAGGGTGATTTCATCGTTGCTCATCTGTCAGATTGTGCCCGGCCGGGGGCGATTCGATCGAGCAGTTTTCGAGAAGCAGCCTGACGAGCCCGCCGACTATCGTCATTCGTATGACAACAATCAATGCTCTTACCCTTGAAGTTTCCGACGTCGACGCTGCTAAGAGGTTCTACGAGAAAGCTTTTGGGCTCGACGGCCTGCTGCGGTTCGCGCAGTCCGATGCTCCGACCAACGGTTTCCGCGGAGTCGTCCTCTCGCTTGTCGTGGCAGACCCGGCGGTGGTCGACTCGCTATTCGAACCCGCGATCGCGGCGGGCGCCACCGAGATCAAGCCGGCTAAGAAGTCACTCTGGGGTTATGGCGCCTCTCTTCAGGCGCCGGACGGCACAGTATGGACCATCGCCTCGTCGTCGAAGAAGCCAACCGGTGCGCCCCTACGGGTGGTCGATGATCTCGTTGTGCTGATCGGTGCCGACGACGTCGCCGAGAGTAAACAGTTCTATGTCGACAAAGGTATGACCGTGGCAAAATCCTTCGGCCGCAAATACGTTGAGTTCGACGGCGGCGATAGCCGTATAAGACTGGCCCTCAATCCGCGCAAGGCCGCGGCCAAGAACGCTGGCGTGCCCGCCGAGGGGAGCGGGCCCCGCCGATTGGTAATCAACTCCGACGCGGGAGATTTCACCGATCCCGATGGGAACGTATGGGCATGATCATTCCTTGTGGTCACCGGGTCCCTCCGGGAAAGGTGGTTGCGGCACAACGGGATACTCTCCGGTGTACCCCAGTCGCTCCTGGGCTATCGCGGTGACCTTGGACCGGACGGCATACCAGCCGCCGATGAGAATGGGCACGAGCGCGATGATCGCGATCAGATTCCACTTGCTCTCGTAACACATGAGCACTATGACGGCGAATAGGAAGACCAGCGATGCGTAACTTGTCCACGGCGACCACGGCTGTCTGAACGACGGCCGTGTCACTATTCCCTTTGCGGCCCAACGGTGCAACTGAATCTGACAGGCCAGAATCATTGCCCACGTAGCGATGATGCCTAGCGCGGAGAGATCAAGCGCGATGTTGAACGCGTCCTTCGGTACGAACAGGTTGAGTATTACGCCGAGCAGCGTCAGCGCTCCAGTCAGGGCAATACCGCCGAACGGCACGCCATTTCGGTTCATCTTCGCGGTGAACGCCGGGCCGCTGCCATTCATCGCCATCGATCGTAGGATTCGTCCGGTGGAGTACAGGCCGGCGTTCAGGCTCGACATCGCTGCGGTCAGAACCACCAGATTCATGATTCCGCCAGCCGCCGGAACGCCGATCTTGGAGAAGAATGTGACGAACGGACTCTCGCCGTCCTTGTACTGGGTATAGGGCAGCAGGAGTGCGAGCAGGATCAGCGATCCGACGTAGAACAATGCGATTCGCACAATCACTGAATTGATGGCTCGCGGCATGACTTTGGCCGGCTCCGCGGTCTCGCCCGCTGCGATGCCAACCAATTCCACTGCGGCATAGGCGAATATGACCCCTGAGGCCACGATGATCAACGACATCGCGCCTTCGGGCAGGATTCCGCCATTGTCGGTGATCACCGATATGCCCGTCGGTTGTCCTTCGACCTTGAAACGGCCAGCGAGGAAGATGATGCCGACGATGAGGAAGGTCATCAACGCCACGACCTTGATGATCGATGCCCAGAATTCCATCTCGCCGAAGAGTTTCACCGAGATGATGTTCATTGTCATCACGATCACCAGCGCGATGAGGGCGATCGTCCATTGCGGAATCGACTCGAACATGCCCCAGTAGTGCACATATAGCGCGACGGCCGTCACATCGACGATAGCGGTGGCAGCCCAGTTGAAAAAGTAGAGCCACCCGGTGACGAAAGCTGTTTTCTCGCCGAAGAATTCACGGGCATAGGAGACGAACGACCCCGACGAAGGACGATGCAAGACCAACTCGCCGAGAGCTCGGAGAATGAAGAAGACGAAGAGTCCACAGACCGCGTAGACGATGAATAGGCCTGGCCCGGCGTCGTGTAGTCGACTGCCGGCTCCCATGAACAGGCCGGTGCCGATCGCGCCGCCGATGGCGATCATCTGGATCTGGCGAGGTTTGAGGCTCTTGTGGTATCCCTCATCCTCATGCGCAAGGGCGGAATTGTCGTATTCGACTGTCATATAAAGTCCTCGATCTCAACGAAACACAGTCCTCCGAGCAAACGCGAGACGTGTTGAGATGATGTGACGAGGCGCGATCCGGCGCGTTACTAAGTTGAAAGATTGGTAACCTGACGGAAATTCACTGAGTCGGTGGCTCGATCCCGCGAAGCACCGCGGCGACGACGCGCACGAATTCGGTGCAGCTTGGGTAACGCCGCTGGGGGTTTTTCGCCAATGCCTTCGCGAATACCGCGTTGAGCGCGGATGGGAGCCAGACGCGGCGACGATCGAGCCGCGGGGGTGGGTTGTGAATATGCGCGTGGATGATCGCGAACGGGGTAGCGCCCAGATGCGGCGGAGCGCCGGTGAGTAACTCGAATAGCGTGCACGCCAACGCGTATTCGTCGGTTGCTGGCGAAAGTCGTTGATCTTGAAGCAGTTCCGGTGCCGCGTAGCTCAATGAGCCGCGTACCCAGCCGGTGGTGGCCGGTGGTGGGTCGTCCAGTAGTTGAGCGATGCCGAAGTCGGCCAGGCCTGCCCAGGGTCGCGACTTGCCGGCGGCCACCAGAATGTTGGTAGGTTTGACGTCCCGGTGCAGGACCAGGCGCGAGTGTGCGTAGTCGAGGGCATCGGCGATCTGGCGGGCGACTTCGGTGGTAGTTGCGAGATCCGGCTCCGACCTACGGGCGGGAATCATTGTGGCAGCGGAGTTTCCGTCGACATACTGCATCAGCATCCACAGGCGCCCGTCGGGAGTCTCGCCGTGATCGTAGGTGGCGACGATATGCGGATGGGTAAGGAGCGATGCCAGCCGATATTCATTGTCGAAACGTTCGCGGATGACTGGACGTCGAGCGACGTCGGCGCGCAGGATCTTGAGTGCGCCGACTTGACCGGCTGTGTCGAGGACTCGGAAGACGTCGGAACTGCCACCACTGCCGAGATAGTCGGTGACGGTGTAGCCGGATACGCAATCCCCGCGATGGAGCATCTGACCAGACTAGGGTGAGTTGAGCGAGGGTGCCGATACAGTTGGGTCCAGATAGCGAATTCTGGCCGGATGGAGGCGTGACACGAATGGGGCTGCCGCGAACGGCCGCGTGGCGGCACGTGGGTTCACGGGACGGCTTTGAAGTCGCACACTTCGAGCCCGGCGTCGATAGGTCGACGCATCTGTGGGGTCAAACGATCGCCGTCGAAGCTGGCATCACCTTCTCGGTGTCTTACGACATCGTCGTGGATGAACGTTGGTCGACCAGGTCCGCGGATATCAATACGACGTTGAGGGACGAGTCGTGGACGCTGACCGTATGGTCCGACGGCGACGGTGAGTGGACAGTCGACGGTGCCGCCCGGCCAGACCTGAGTGGCTGTGTCGATATTGATCTTGAAGCATCTGTTGTGACCAATACCTTTCCGGTACATCGGATTTCAGCTGCACCCGGTATTCATCGCACACCCGCGGTCTATGTTTCGGCGATCAGTCCGACCGTTGGCGTTCTCGACCAGACCTATACCTTCGGTGGCAGCGACGCCGATGGTGCCGTATACGACTATGCGGCACCATCATTCGATTTTGCCGCGAGATTGCGCTACGACCAGACCGGACTCGTCGTCGACTATCCTGGGTTGGCGACCAGGATCCATTGAATTCGTAGGAGGCACAGCCCATGCGGCAGTTTCGGTTCGGCGTCAATCTGCTCGGTATTCAGGGAGATTTCTTCGAGCAGGTCCGTACCGCTGATGACGCGGGCGTCGATGTCCTCATGGTTCCTGATCACCTGAGGCTGATCGCACCGTTCCCGGCGCTGGCCGCGGCCGGGCAGGTCTCTAGTCGGATGCGACTGGGACATTTCGTGCTCAATGCTGGTTTCTACAATCACGCGCTACTGGCGCGTGACTGTGCGACCACCGATACTCTCACCGGCGGCAGGCTCGAAATCGGTTTGGGCGCAGGCTATGTCGCCGACGAATTTGCCGCTGCGGGACTGCCGTTCCCGTCGGCAGGTAAGCGGGTGGCCCGTCTAGTTGAGACGGTCGAGTACCTGCGCACGACGTTGTCGGATGAGGCGTACTCGCCAGCGCCGCTGCAATCCCCGCCGCCGATCATGGTCGCGGGTGTCGGCGACAAGGTATTGACGCTCGCTGCGCACCAGGCCGACATCGTGGCATTGTCCGCGGTGCCCGACGAGGAGTTCCTGGCCGAACGTATCGACTTTGTCCGCGCAGCCGCCGGTGACCGATTTGATCAGCTGGAATTGAACTTGATCATTTTCGAACTGGCCGCCGATCGCGAGCCGGATCTCGCTGGCCTGCGGCAGATGCGACCCGGCGCGACCGACGAAGAACTCCGCAACTCGATGAATGCGTTATGCGGCAGCTTCGACGAGATCGTCGCCAAAGTCACGCGATTGCGCGAGGAGTTCGGAGTCACCTACTTCACCGTGATCGCACCGGGACCCGAGACATTCGCTGACTTGGCACGGCTTATCGCCGCCGTGCGGTAACCGGGCTGGTCTGTGGCTATGGGTCGAGGCTTCGTGGACCCGTTGTCTGTGCACCCAATTCTTCTACTCGTCGTCGCAATTCACGGTCGGCGGTAACCACGAGGACTTTCCGATTCGCGTTGTCTGCGACGACTTGGACGATCTCGTCGTCGCCGGAGCCGGGTGCGTCGAGGACGCTGACGGTCGGTGTCGAGGTGACCCCTTTCGCCTTACCTTCGACGATCATAATGACGTCGATCGGTGGGTTCAGCCCGGCTGCTCCCCGGGCCGAAGCGTCAATGAGTCTGTCGCGCAATCGTTCTGCCGCACCTCGCCGGTCGCGCCACCAGCCGTCGGGCTTTGACCCAACGACGTTGGCCGCGTCAACGATCAGGAGAGGTCGCATCTGGCCAGGCTAACTGGGGTCCGGTTGAAGTGTCATCGGGGCTTCAGTCCGAGGTGAGTAGGTGTCGTAGGTACCGATTCGGCTCGTCGAGAAAGTCACGAGTGATACGGACCGGTGAGGCGTCGTCGTAGGAGACTTCGTCTATTTCGCCGTCCTCGGAGATCTCCAGGATGGTGGCGCCGGGGAGTGCGAGCAGGATCGGAGAGTGAGTGGCAATGATGAATTGGCATCCGTCGTCGGTCAATTCGGCAAGCATCGCCATAACCGCCAGACATCCGCGCGGCGATAGAGTGGCTTAAGAGCGCCCCAGGTGAGATCGACATGCGTTCCCAACTCGGATTCCGTTGAGCGCGTGGCGAATCGGTTGTGCTGACTGCCGCCTTCCGGGTTCAAACCGGCTGCGACGGCAAGAGCCTCAATCAAGGTCGATTTGCCGCTGCCATTCTCGCCGATCAGAAAGGTGACACCAGCGGGAAATGCGAGACCCGAACGTGCGACCCGGGCGACCGCGGGGAGGCCGAACGGGTATCGATCCCGTGGAGCGTCGCGGGCCACTCGCATACCCATGACGAAGCGTCCGGAGTCTCGGCTGGTGTTCACGATGTTCTAGGAAACCAGATGTCGGTGACAAGAAATGTCGATGTCTACCGGTGCCGCGTTGTTGTTCGTCGGGTTGTGGTCTTTGTCCGTGTTGTGGTCTTGGTGCGGGTCGTTGTCCGTGTCGTGGTAGTTCTGTGCGGAGTGGCATACCTGGTGTGCGGAAGAAATCCATTGCTCGGCGTGGGTATTGACCAGGTCAGTGTCGGGCCGGCATCGGAACCAAGGCGAATAGAACGGCCTTGAACGCTGGAGGTGACCGCGAAAGTGATGGTTTCTTCGTAGTGTCCGACAATCTCGCCGTCGTCGGTGCGCCCGACATGTGTTCCATTGTTGCGGTCGAGCAGCGACCATCGAAGCGACGCGGGAAGGCTGCCACGCGTCACATCGACTTCGACGTCGGCCTCGATGACGGTCGGCGAGGACTGCCAGACTTCGGTCACGACGACGCTGGCCTCGTAACCGCCATTCTCGGTACCGACGAGTTGCTGGTACGCACCGACCGAGACGACAGACGGTTCGTGCTCTTCGGTCGTCGTAGAGGTCGATGGCGTGGCTGTGGTGGTTAGTGCACTAGTCGGGATGGTGATCACCGCGCCATCGTTGGCGGTCAGGGTGAGTTGTGAGTCGGCGTCGGACGCAGGTGCGTCGGAACCGCATGCGGTCAAGGCGGCTGCCGCGAACACGGCAGTGAGCGACAGCGCAGCACGATTGTTAATCAATTTGAATTCCCCCTGCGAGATCATGATGTGAACAGTAGCGCATGTCGCAGCAGCAATCGAGGGGCAGATGTCGAGAAACTTCAGACGGCTCCGACCCAGGTCTGAGTACGGACACAATGGCCGTGCCGCGACGAGGAGGAAATCATGGCGAAATACCTATTGCTCAAGCACTACCGTGGCGCCCCGGCATCTGTGAACGATGCGCCGATGGACCAGTGGACGTCCGACGAGATCACCGCCCATATCCAGTACATGCGGGATTTCGCCGACAAACTGGCTACCACCGGCGAGTTCGTCAGCGAGCAGGCACTGATGCCCGAAGGGATGTGGGTTCAGTACGGCGGTGACGGGCGCGCGGCGGTGACCGATGGCCCCTTCGCCGAGACCAAGGATTTGATCGCCGGCTGGATGATCATCGACGTCGAGTCCCGTGACCGTGCCATCGAATTGGCCGGCGAACTGTCCGCAGCACCTGGCGCGGGTGGGAAGCCGATCCACGAATGGTTGGAGTTACGGCCGTTCATGACCGCGGCGCCGACCGTCGAGGGCTGACACACTCGTGGACGAATCCCTTGTCCGCCATCTCATTCCAGAGGTGATCGGTGTGCTCGTCCGCCGCGGAGCTGACTTCGCGGCGGCCGAGGACGCCGTCCAGGAGGCGCTGATCGAAGCGCTGCGGTCGTGGCCTGACGACCCACCACGTGACCCCAAAGCGTGGTTGGTTGCGGTCGCCTGGCGACGGTTCCTCGATGCGATCCGTTCCGAATCCACGCGGCGTCGTCGGGAGGAGGTCATCGCCATCGAACCGGCGCCCGACGCGGCGTCGGGCGCCGACGACACCTTGCACCTGTATTTCTTGTGCGCGCACCCATCGTTGACGTCGGCATCGGCAGTCGCGCTGACGCTGCGTGCCGTCGGCGGACTGACGACGCGACAGATCGCACAGGCGTATCTGGTGCCGGAAACGACGATGGCGCAACGGATCAGCCGTGCGAAACGCACCGTCGCGGGTGACGGGATCGGCCGTCCGGGCGACGTCGACACTGTGCTGCGGGTGCTCTATCTGGTCTTCAACGAGGGATACTCAGGCGACGTCGACCTGGCGTCGGAGGCGGTGCGGCTGACCCGCCAACTCGCCTCGCTGATCGATCATCCGGAGGTCGCCGGGCTGCTCGCACTGATGTTGTTGCATCATGCGAGGCGAGCTGCGCGCGTCGACGACGACGGGTCGTTGGTGCCCTTGGCGCAGCAGGATCGGAGTCGATGGGATATCGATGCGATTGCCGAAGGTGTTGGACTCCTGCAGGCGGCATTGGCGCGAGATCGGTTGGGCGAGTATCAAACTCAAGCCGCTATCGCGGCGTTGCATGCCGACGCACGCACGGCTGCGGAGACGGATTGGGTGCAGATCGTCGAGTGGTATGACGAGTTATTGGCGCTGACCGATAGTCCGGTCGCGAGGCTCAATCGCGCCGTTGCGGTTGGTGAGGCAGACGGTGCTCAGGCCGGTCTGGCGGCGATGGGAGAGGTGGATTCGACGGTGCCTAGGTATACCGCTGTTGAAGCCTATCTACAGGAACGGGCTGGCGCTCTTGAGGTGGCGTCGCGGTTGTATGTCGAGGCGGCGGAGAGAAGGCGACGAATCTTCGTGAGCGGGAGCATCTGACGCGCCAGGCCGCGCGACTGCATGAGTTGGGTTGAGTGACATGGGAACTGGTGACATCGCCGGTCGAGTCTTACGATGACCGACATGCTCGTTGAGGTTGCGTCATTCATGGTGGCGGCGGTGCTGTTGGTCCTGCTGCCCGGACCGGATTCGCTGGTGGTAATCCGTGGCTTGAGCAATGGTGGTCGAAGTGGCGGGATTCGTACGTCGGTCGGGGTGCTCTGCGGGCTGCTGGTCTGGATCGTGGCGGCGGTGTTGGGGCTGTCGGCGCTGCTACAGGCCAGCGAGGTTGGCTTTGAAGTGCTGAAGGTCGTCGGCGGTTGCTACCTGGTGTGGATGGGCTTTCAGTCGCTGCGGACCGTGCGTCGGGCGGCAACGGATCTGGAGTCGGCGTCGGCGTCGGCATCGCGCTGGTCGAGCGGATTCGCGGCCGGTTTTCTTACCGATCTGCTCAACCCGAAGATCGGAATCCTGTTCATCACGCTGCTGCCCGGCTTTGTTCCCGAAGGATATCCGGTGGCGCTGACCACCTTTGGGCTCGGCCTGGTCTACTTGCTGTTGACGATCGCGTACTTCGCGGCGCTGGTCGTTGCGGCTGGCAAGATCTCCGCGTGGATGGCGACGCCGCGGATCCGTCGTCGGATCGATGGGGTCGCGGGGCTGGCGTTGGTTGGTTTTGGGGTGCGGTTGGCTACGGAGTAGGGCAGTATGCGGGCTGACGTTTGTTCACGGAAGGAACAGAACACGATGAGTTCATCGCATAACCACCAGCCCGGCGTACCCATGCTCGTTCCGGAGAAGCTAGAGCGGTTTCAGATCAAGTACATCAACCCGGTGATGGCGCCGATCGCCCGATTCTTGCCTTCTTTCGCGCGCGTGACTCACTACGGGCGGAAGTCCGGCGTGGCATACGAAGCCACCGTCAACGCCTTCCGCAAGGGCGATTCCATCTCCATCGGCTTGATCCACGGCAAGACGAACTGGAGCAAGAATGTCGTAGCCGCCGGTGGGGCGGAGATCAAACTCTTCGGTGGCAAGACGGTGCGTGTCACCAATCCTCGGTACGTCGAGCAGGGGCAGGGTGATCCCGCGCTGACCGCGGCCACTCGTCGGGTCAACAAGCGTGCGGGTGTTTTGGTGGCCGATATCGTCGGGTAGGGGGCGTCGCCACAGACCGCGATGTTCCCATTGCAAACATTGTACCCAGTGGGTACATTGCTTGTATGAATACTTCCAAACAATGGTCCGAGTCGGACCTCCCCGAGTTCACTGGACGTTCAGTTGTGGTGACCGGGGGCAATAGCGGTCTGGGGCTCGTTGTGGCCTCCGAACTTGCGCGGGCTGGCGCCTCAGTGACTCTCGCGGTCCGAGACGTGGACAAGGGGTCGCGGGCGGCTGCGAAGATGAGTGGCGTCGTGCGCGTACGAGAATTGGATCTAGCGGACTTGTCGTCCGTGCGTGCTTTCGCCGCACAGCAGAACGAACCCATCGATGTCCTGGTTAATAACGCCGGGGTCATGATGACTCCGCTAGGCCGGACGGCCGATGGTTTCGAGCGCCAGATCGGGACCAATCATCTCGGGCATTTCGCTCTGACGAATCTGCTGCTTGAGTACATCACCGACCGAGTCGTCACCGTCTCATCCAATGCGCACCAGCGTGGTGGTATCGACCTCGACGACCTGACTTGGAACCGCCGCAAGTACAGCCGGTCGGGCGCTTACGCTCAGTCGAAGCTTGCGAATCTCTTGTTCTCGAATGAGCTGCAGCGGCGATTGCTCGAATCGGGATCGGTGGTCCGATCCGTTGCCGCACATCCTGGTTGGGCTGCTACCAATCTCCAGAGTCACTCAGGGAGTGCACTCGGCGGCGCTCTGATGGGAATAGGCAATCGATTCATCTCTCAGAGTGCCCAGATGGGTGCGCTGCCAGCACTATTCGCGATCAGTCAGGAACTTTCCGGTGGAAGTTATATTGGGCCGAATGGGCGGGGTGGCCTTCGCGGATACCCGCATTCCGCCGCGATGAGCGCGGCTGCCCGCGATGCCGTACTCGCCGCCCGGCTCTGGGACCTATCGGCATCGTTGACTGATACTGACTTTCCAAACGTTGAGGCCAGCGCCGCCGTCTCTCCGCAACAGACTGTGGAGGGCTAGGTGAATGTTCTTGCGCTGCACCAGAAACTCTACGTCGCCTCGCGCGGCCTACTCGGCCATCGCTTGCTCGGCATCCCCACGCTGTTGTTGACCGCAACTGGGCGCAGGTCAGGACAACAACGGGTTTCGGCCCTTGTCTACGGCCGGAACGGAGGCGATTATCTAGTCGTCGCCTCCAATGGCGGCGCACCAACGGCACCGGGCTGGTCTCACAACTTGGCCGCGCATCCGCATGCCTCGATTCAAGTCGGTACCCGAACCGTGGAGGTTGACGCCTCTTTCGTCTACCCCGGCGAACCGACTTTCGCCGAGCTCTGGGAAATCGTTAATGCCGCCAACAAGCAACGCTTCCGCGGCTACGAGAAGTCCACGACGCGACCGATTCCGGTGGTTGTTCTCACTCCAAGCAGGCACGCGCGGTCGGCGGGCAATTCTTGATTCCGCGACCGATGGCTGAGCCTTACGATGAACCTGCGGAAGGCCCAGGTTCGCCGCATTGTTTCGACGCCGCGATCGAGTTGCGGAATACCGGGGCTGGCACGTATTTGGGGAGCACGACCCCGGCCTACGGCAACGTCGTCGGACCGTTCGGTGGGATCACCGCCGCAACGCTGCTAAACGCTGTAATGCAGCACCCTGGCTGCCTCGGTGGGCCGTTGACATTGACGGTGAATTACGCGGGCCCGATCACCCCGGGAACGTTTGACGTTGCGGCGCAACTGGTTCGGACGAATCGCAGCACCCAGCATTGGAATCTTGCGCTTAGGCAGAACGCAGTGGTCGCGACGACGGCTACGGCGATTTTTGGCACGCGGAGGCAAAGTTGGACTGTTACCGAAATTACTCCACCCGTTGTGCCGAGCGCACAGTCGATCGCGCCTGCTGAATTCTCGGAGCTTGTTGGTTGGATGGGCAGTTACGAAACACGGTTTGTTAGCGGTGACCTCTCCATTACCCAAGGGCCGCAGGAGAATTCAGGCACTACATTCTGGATCAATGACAAGCGTCCGCGAGCAGTGGATTATCTGTCCTTGACAGCATTGAGTGACGCATGTGTTCCTCGCGTCATGCAGCGTTTGGGGAGATTTGTACCAGCGGCCACGATATCGCTGACGGTGTATTTCCACGCGGAGAGCACACAGGTTGCGAAGCAAGCAGATCGGCCGGTCCTGGCGACTGCCCGTGCACACCATTTCGGGTCAGGCCTCTGCGATCAGACTCTTCGCCTGTGGTCCGATGATTCGACCTTGCTGGTGACCGGCCACCAATTGGTGTCTTTCCGAGCCGAATGAGCGGGAAACGTTGCCGCTACCTCACCGGGGCCGGATGCCTTCAAAGATCAGGTCGATCACGGCCGACATCTGGGCAGAGACAGCGGCGGGTTCCGAGACACCCGTTGCCGCAAGGGAAACGAGTCCGTGCGTGACAGTGAAGAAGGTCAGCACAAGCTCATCGGGATCACGCTGCGCGATACTGCCGTCACGCTGACCTTCTTGGATGACTTTTCTAATCACGGCCATCGTGTCGCCCGCCGCGGACACCACGCGCGGGTCCTGAGAGTCGACATGTTTGCGGGTGAACATCAACTCGAGAAGTTCGCCATTGTTCGCGGCGAAGTCGAGGTAGGCCGCCGCGATGGCGCGAAGGCGCTCCTCGACGGTTCCGTTTTGAGCGACATCGGTCATCGAACGCGCCAACTGGCGAAATCCTCCGACCGCCAGTTCATCCAGGAGCGCCTGCTTGGTAGGAAAGTGGCGGCGGGGAGCAGCGCTGCTGACCCCGCAGTCCCGGGCGACCTGTCGCAGCGATAGTCCCTCGACACCTTCCGCCCGGAGCACTCGGTCAGCGCTGTCCAGTAAGGCATCGCGCAGGTTGCCGTGGTGATAGGGCCGCAAATCAGAACTACTCACCCTTTGGAGGGTACCGTTCATTGGCGTCAAAGTACTCATCGAGAACATTGCTGGCGCGCGTACTTCTTAGGGCGCTAGCCGCCGGAGATGCGGCTGGCGGTTGTGGCGAGTGCGAGTCACGGGCGGTCATTCTTGAAGTTAATGGCGCGCCTTCCGGAATTAGCACTTCCGTTAGTGCGGCACTCGGCGCCCTCGCGGAGATGGTCTCTCGTCTCAACGGCGAAATCCCACCCCGTCCCGTTCGCCCCTGGCGAAATATCCTCGGGAACAAATATCCAGCCACCTAGGTTGAGTCCATCAGACTTAACTTTGGAGGTTTGATGTCTGACATATTTTCAGTTCCCGTCCTCTTCGTCCCTGACCTGGTCGTTCTTCCCGGAATGGTCGTGCCGGTGCCGCTTGACGACACCGCACAGGCAGCCGTCGACGTCGCTCGGGCCAGCGAGAACGGAAAGTTGCTGATTGCCCCGCGTCTCGACGACCGCTACCCGACCTACGGGGTCATCGCCTCGATCGTGCAGGTGGGACGCATGCCCGGCCAAGACGAATACGTCGCAGTGGTCAAGGGCGAGCAGCGCGCCCATATCGGCACTGGAACCACCGGGCCGGGCGCCGCGCTGTGGGTCGAGGTGGAGGCGGTCGACGAATCGACCGTCACCGACGAGACCCGCGAACTCGCGTCTGAGTACAAAAAGGTCGTCCTGGCGATGCTTCAGCGTCGCGAGGCGTGGCAGGCCATCGACGTCGTCAACCGGTTGACTGACCCGTCGGCCCTGGCCGACACCGCCGGCTATGCGACCTGGATGTCCGACGAGCAGAAGCGTGACCTGCTGGAGACCCCCGACGTCGACACCCGACTGCGCCAACTCATCGAGCAGACCAACGAGCACCTGGCCGAGACTGAGGTCAGCGAGAAGATCGCCAACGATGTGCGCGACGGTATGGAGAAGCAACAGAAGGAATTCCTGCTTCGCCAGCAGCTCAACGCCATTCGCAAGGAACTCGGCGAAGACGAGCCCGACGGCGCCGACGACTATCGCGGCCGCGTCGAAGCCGCCGACCTGCCAGACGAGGTACGCAAAGCAGCACTCCGTGAGGTCGGCAAACTGGAACGCGCCAGCGATCAGTCACCTGAAACGGGCTGGATCCGCACGTGGCTCGACACCGTCCTTGACCTGCCGTGGTCGGTGACCTCCGAGGATTCCGCCGACATCAAGGGCGCTCGTGAAATTCTCGACGCCGACCACCACGGCCTCGACGACGTGAAAGATCGCATCGTCGAATACCTGGCAGTACGTGCCCGACGTTCCGAGCGTGGAATGTCCGTTGTCGGCGGGCGTGGTTCGGGTGCCGTCATGGTGCTCGCTGGCCCTCCCGGAGTTGGCAAGACGTCCTTGGGTGAGTCCGTAGCGCGTGCTCTCGGCCGAAAGTTCGTTCGTGTCGCCCTCGGTGGCGTCCGCGACGAGGCCGAGATCCGCGGTCACCGACGCACCTATGTCGGCGCATTGCCGGGACGTATAGTCCGCGCGATCGGCGAAGCGGGTTCGATGAATCCTGTTGTGCTGCTTGATGAAATTGACAAGGTTGGCTCCGACTACCGCGGCGATCCCGCAGCGGCGTTGCTTGAGGTGCTGGACCCGGCGCAGAACCACACCTTCCGCGACCACTACCTCGACATTGACCTGGACCTATCCGACGTCGTATTCCTCGCGACGGCCAACGTCGTCGAGAACATTCCGTCCGCGTTGCTGGACCGAATGGAACTGGTGACCATCGACGGCTACACCGAGGATGACAAGGTGGCAATCGCGCGCGACTATCTGGTCCCGCGTCAACTGGAGCGGACGGCGTTAACCGCCGACGAAGTGACGATCACCGACGACGCTCTACGCGAGGTTGCGGCCAATTACACGCGCGAACCGGGTGTGCGCCAGTTCGAGCGGCTGCTCGCCAAAGCGCTGCGCAAGGTGGCGGTAAAGCAGGCAGAGACCGATGAGCCGATCACCGTCGACGTCGACTCGCTGACCGACTACCTCGGCCGGCCGCGGTTCACCCCGGAGTCCGCCGAGCGGACCGAAGTGCCCGGTGTCGCAACGGGTTTGGCGGTCACCGGAATGGGCGGCGACGTCCTGTTCATCGAGGTGCTGAAGGCTGCGGGCGCTGATGAGAAGGGCCAAGGCCCGCAGCTGAAACTCACCGGCCAGCTCGGCGACGTCATGAAGGAATCAGCGCAGATCGCGTTGAGTTATGTGCAGGCTCATGCCGCCGACTTCGGCATCGACCCGGCGGCGCTCAACGGGACGGTGCATATCCACTTCCCGGCCGGCGCCGTTCCCAAGGATGGGCCATCGGCGGGCGTGACGATGGTGACCGCGCTAGTGTCGATGTTGACCGGACGTCGAGTCCGCTCCGAGGTCGGTATGACCGGTGAGGTCACGCTGAACGGGCGGGTCCTGCCGATCGGTGGCGTCAAACAGAAACTGCTTGCCGCGCAGCGTAATGGGCTGAAGACGGTCTTCATCCCACAACGGAATGAACCCGACCTCGACGACGTACCCGCCGAAGTCCTTGACCGACTGGAGGTTAAGCCAATGACCGACGTCGCGGAGATCGTGGCGCAAGCTTTGGAGGCGGCGGTCGCCGACGAAAAGGCAACAGCGGCATAGTGATTTGGGTCGGCAGCCCCGGCCCGACAGCAGGCCCGACCGGAATCGGTCGGGCCTGCTGTTGTCCCTACGCCTCGCCGACTACCCGCAGCAACAAACCTTCGACGGTATCTCGCAACTGTTCGTCGGACAGGTCATCGAGCCGTCGCAGTGCCGGCGCAAGGTCGAAAACGAGCCAGAATGCGGCGCGCTGATCGGGAGTTGGATTGTCGCCGAACAATATTCGTAACGCTCGGTTCCCAAGGTCTTCGAGTACGGCTGCTGCTTCCGGTTCTCGGAATAGCCCGGGGTCGCCGAGGTTCATACTTCCGGACTCGCGATATGACCGCACGGTCTGCGACGCGAACCCCTTGGCGAGCAAGCGTTTCCGCTGGCCTGGATCCTCGATCGCGGCCAACGAGTCGATCAGCGCGGCCATCGGCGCGGTGACCGACGTCAGCAATGCGGTCAGAATCGCACCCTTGGTCTTGAAGTAGTAGTACACATTCGCCTTGCGTACACCCATGTCGTCGGCGATCACCTGGAGTGACGTCGCATCGAAACCGCGCTCGGCAAACAGTCGTCGAGCGGTGTCGAGTATCGCCTGCCTGGTGCGTTCGGCCTGCTTGCTGCGTGAAGTTTGCATCGCTGGTATCGTAACTCATTAGCCGTATGGCTAATGAAATGGAGGCGTTAATGTCTGACCGCGTGTTGGTGACCGGTGGCACCGGCTATCTGGCCCAGTGGTGCATCGCCCAGCTCGTCGAGAAGGGTTACCGCGTGCGCACCACCGCGCGCAGCGCGTCGAAAAGCGATGCCGTGCGGGCCGCTGTCAGCCGTGCTGGCGTCAACGCGGCCGGCTTGGAAATCGTCGTCGCCGACCTTCTCTCCGACGACGGCTGGTCCGAGGCGGTGGCCGACTGTGACGCCGTACTGCACGTCGCATCGCCCTTGGTTGCCACCCGCGACGAGGATGCCGTCATCCGGCCGGCTGTGGATGGAACGCTGCGGGTATTGACAGCGGCCCGCGATGGCGGCGTGCGTCGCGTGGTCTACACATCGAGCTGTGGCGCGGTGTATTACGGCCACCCGCAACGGGATTCGGTATTCGACGAGTCGGATTGGACCGTCGTCGGCGTCGGTCCGATGAGTGCCTACGTGAAGTCGAAGGCGCTGGCCGAGCGAGCCGCCTGGGACTGGCACTCGGCACAGGGCGGCGAACTGGAATTGGCGGTCGTGAATCCCGCGGGCATCTTCGGACCAGCCTTGAGTTCGGACGCGACGTCGTCGCTGGGGCTGATCCGCCAGTTGCTCGGTGGGATGCCCGGTATCCCAGATCTATGGATGGGCATCGTCGATGTCCGCGACGTCGCCGACTTACATATCCGGGCGATGGAGGCGCCAGAGGCGGCCGGGGAGCGGTTTATCGCGTGGTCGCGGGGGCCAGTGTCGATGGTGGATATCGCGGCTCTGTTCCGCGACCGGCTCGGTCCGCTCGCCGCGAATGTCCCGCACCGACGCCTGCCGAACTGGCTCGTTCGCATCGTGGGAAGGTTCAACACCGAAGTGGGAGACCTGGTACCACTGTTGGGTCAGCGTCGTGAAGCTACCGGAGATAAGGCGCGGCGCGTCCTTGGCTGGTCGCCGCGTCCGTGGGAGGACACGATGCTCGACTCAGCGCGGAGCCTTTCCGATCTGGGCCTGGTGGGCTAAGACTCAGCGCCGGTATCGGTGAACTCGGCAACGTAGTACCGGGTCATCGCGGGCGAATAGTCTTCGAACACAATGGCTTTCACATCGTCGCCGCGCTCGGCCGCGACCATCCGATCGAGGTAGTAATCCCAGCCGGGGCCGACGCCCTCGGCCATCTTTAGGTCGGGGACGTTCTGTGCGAACGTCAATGTGGTGATGCCCTCATGTTCTTCAAGGTGCAGGCGGAGTAGCCAATGTTCGGGGTTCTCGCCGTCGTACGGCATCGACGTCGTGATTCTCAGCCGGTGTGGCCGCTCGCATTCATCGATACGGAAATGCTCAGACGGGATGTCGTCACCCTCGAAGAGCATCTGGAATTTCACGTGGCCGTCGGCGGGATCGCCGGTCCACGTCCCGATCCAGCGGGCCAGTCGTTCAGGTTCGGTGACGGCGGACCAGACATCGTCGATCGCCGCCGCGAAAGTGCGCTTCCATTCGCAGTAGGTGCCGTCGGCGTGATCCCGTCGGTGGCCGGTGGGGGTTGGCTTGCTCATGCGGTGTCCTCCTGATGGTCGGTGCGTTCGGTGCGACGTTCCCTCGTGGTGCGTCGCACTTCGAGATCGAGACCGTCGAGCAAGTGCTCGGGAATCGGCGGTCCGCTGACGCGGAGGCCGTCGAGATACTCGTGAACCGGAGCCATGCCATCGCGGGCGAGTTCGTAGTGTCGCTCGCGGCCCCGCGCGGTTGCGATGACCAGGTCGGCTTCGGTGAGCAGCCGAAGATGTTTGCTGATCGCCGGTCGGCTAATCGGATACTCCGCCGCGAGGTCAACGACCCTCGCGGGGCTGGCCGCGAGTCGCCGCAACAAATCGCGGCGAACCGGATCTGCCAGAGCTTCGAACGCATCCATGTCACTATTGGTAACTGATAAGTTACCAATAGTCAAGTGGGGGACTGGGTATCAGGCGAAATTTTCGATGATGACCTCGGCGCCGAGCATCGTCACTCCGCCGGTGGCGAAGTTGGCGACATCGGCTGCCGTCGCCTTGCCCGCTTCCGAGCCCAGACCGGCGCCAAGTGCTTCCTTAGAGTCGAAATCCAACGTCGTGATGAGGTAGATATGCGGCTCCGATCCGTCTAGCGACTCACTTTTCGATATGGACACTCCGCGCAGGCCGGGGATGTCGCGGGCGAGCGGGATGTGGGTGTTGTGGTAGTAGTCGTCGAACGCGGCGGGGTCGGTCGGCTGGTTGTAGAGCACGGTCAGGCGGTACATATCTCTCCAATGTCGATGGGGGAGTGAGACTTTCGGGATGGGGGTCGTTATGGCACCGCGTGTCACGTTACGGCAGCCCGACGTCGGTCGCGGCCGGTTTTGTCGGTGAAAATCGGGAAATGGTTGGCCGAGCAAGGGCAATATGCCCTTGCTGGCACAATTATCGGACGATTTTCCCAAAGGGGCCGGGCGGACCTGAGTGAAGTCGGCTCAACTTTTTCCGGAGACTGGGAACAATCCCCGACGCCCGCTAGTTACACCTATCGAGAGACCTGAGCGTGGGGCACTCAAGTAAGCTTGACGACAGACAAACCGTCCGATAGAACTTGAGTCCGTTGCACTGAGGTTTCAGTCGTACCAAAGACCTACAGACACACCTGGCCGCCGCTTGTCGGTCGGCCACAACAAGGAGGAAACACATGTCACGTGCTGTCGGAATCGACCTCGGCACCACCAACTCGGTGGTCTCCGTTCTCGAAGGCGGCGAGGCCGTCGTCGTAGCGAACGCTGAAGGCTCCCGCACCACCCCATCCGTCGTCGCCTTCGCTCGTAACGGCGAAGTCCTCGTCGGACAGCCCGCCAAGAACCAGGCGGTCACCAACGTCGACCGCACCATCCGGTCCGTCAAGCGCCACATGGGCGACGGCGAATGGACCGTGGAGATCGACGATAAGAAGTACACCCCCCAGGAGATCAGCGCCCGCACGCTGATGAAGCTGAAGCGCGACGCCGAGTCCTACCTGGGCGAGGATGTCAGCGATGCGGTCATCACCGTGCCTGCCTACTTCAACGACTCGCAGCGTCAGGCCACCAAGGAAGCTGGCCAGATTGCCGGCCTCAACGTCCTGCGCATCGTGAACGAGCCAACTGCCGCAGCCCTGGCCTACGGCCTGGACAAGGGTGAGAAGGAACAGACCATTCTGGTCTTCGACCTCGGTGGCGGTACCTTCGACGTTTCGCTCCTGGAAATCGGCGACGGCGTCGTCGAGGTTCGGGCCACCTCGGGTGACAACGAACTCGGTGGCGACGACTGGGACCAGCGGGTCGTCGACTGGCTCGCCGATAAGTTCAAGGCGCAGAACGGCATCGACCTGACCAAGGACAAGATGGCCATGCAGCGTCTGCGTGAGGCGGCCGAGAAGGCCAAGATCGAGCTGTCGGCATCGCAGTCGACGTCGATCAACCTGCCGTACATCACCGTCGACGCCGACAAGAACCCGCTGTTCCTCGACGAGCAGCTCTCGCGCAGCGAATTCCAGAAGATCACCTCTGATCTACTCGAGCGCACTCGCGCACCGTTCCAGGCTGTCATCAAGGATGCGGGTATCGCGGTCGGCGACATCGACCACGTCGTGCTCGTCGGTGGCTCGACCCGTATGCCGGCAGTCACCGAATTGGTGAAGGAACTGACCGGTGGACAGGAGCCCAACAAGGGCGTCAACCCGGACGAGGTCGTGGCCGTCGGCGCCGCATTGCAGGCTGGCGTGTTGCGCGGCGAGGTCAAGGACGTGCTCCTGCTCGACGTCACTCCACTTTCCCTTGGCATCGAGACCAAGGGCGGCGTGATGCACAAGCTGATCGAGCGCAACACCACCATCCCGACCAAGCGGTCGGAGACCTACACCACCGCCGACGACAATCAGCCGTCCGTGCAGATCCAGGTGTTCCAGGGTGAGCGTGAGATCGCGTCGCATAACAAGCTGCTCGGTTCCTTCGAACTCGGTGGCATTGCGCCTGCGCCGCAAGGTGTTCCGCAGATCGAGGTGACCTTCGACATCGACGCCAACGGCATCGTGCATGTCACCGCGAAGGACAAGGGCACCGGCAAGGAGAACAGCATCCGCATCCAGGATGGTTCGGGCCTGAGCAAGGACGAGATCGACCGGATGATCAAGGACGCCGAAGCGCACGCTGAGGAAGACCGCACGCGTCGCGAAGAGGCCGAGACCCGCAACCAGGCCGAGTCGCTGGTGCACCAGACCGAAAAGTTCCTCGCCGACAACGAGGACAAGGTCTCGGCAGAGGTCAAGGGCAAGGTCGAAGCTGCTGTTGCCGACGCAAAGGAAGCGCTGAAGGGCACCGACACCGCTGCCATCAAGACCGCCATCGAGAAGTTGTCAACGGAGTCCCAGGCCCTCGGCCAGGAGATCTACGCCGCCAGCCAGGCTGAGGCCAATGCGGATGGCGCAGCCGACGCGGGAACAGCAGATGGCGCCGACGATGTCGTCGACGCCGAGGTGGTCGACGAGCCCGGAGACAACAAGTGACCTCCGAGGCCGGGAGCACAGCGAACGAGTCGACCCAATCGGTAGATCCGACGACACCTGACGAGACCGTCAGCGTGCCGGCCGATCCGCTGGCGGAGGCTCTGGCCGTCGATGCTGATGTATCGACGGCGGGGCCCGCTCCCGAGGACCAAGCCGACCCGGTCGTCGAACTGACCGCGGATCTGCAGCGGCTCCAGGCGGATTTCGCCAATTTCCGACGCCGTGCGGCGAAGGAGAAGGAAAGTGCGGCGGCGTTCGGCAAGCAGGTCTTGCTGGAGAAGCTGCTCCCGGTACTCGATGATCTCGATCGGGCCCGGGCCCACGGTGATCTCCAAGAAGGGTCCCCACTGCGCGGCGTGGCGGATAAGCTCGTGCAAACGCTTACTGGGCAAGGGCTCTCGTCCTTCGGTGCGCCGGGTGAACCGTTCGACGCCGATCTGCACGAGGCGGTGCAGCATGACGGAGACGGGGCTAACCCGGTGATCGGTGCGGTCTACCGTAACGGATACCGACTGGGCGACAAGGTGATTCGTACCGCGATGGTCACCGTCACCGACCCCGCTCCGGAAACCGGTGCCGGGCAAGGTGATTGATCCAACAAGAGTATGTGACAACAAGAAAGTGAAGGAGGTGACGTCTGATGGCACCACAGCGTGAATGGCTGGAGAAAGACTTCTACAAGGACCTGGGCGTCGCTTCTGACGCTTCGTCCGATGAGATCCGCAAGTCCTATCGCAAACTGGCGCGCGAATTGCATCCCGATGCCAACCCGAATGACAGCGCGGCAGAGGATCGTTTCAAACGCGTATCCGAAGCACACAGCGTGCTGTCCGATCCGGAAAAGCGCAAAGAGTACGACGAGACGCGCGCGGCATTTGCTGGCGGCCGATTCCGCGGAGGGAGCGGATTCGGCGGCGGTGGTACCACGTACACCTCCGGCGGCGGTGGCGATTTCAATATCGGCGACCTATTCGGCAATGCCGGGGCAGGCGACGCCGGTGGTGGCCTCGGCGATCTGTTCGGTGACCTCTTCGGCGGTGGCGGCGGGCGCGGTTCGCGTCCGTCGACGTCGACGAGCAGGCCGCGTCGCGGTAACGACCTGGAGAGCGAAACCACTCTCTCGTTCCGCGACGCCGCGTTGGGCACCACGGTCAGTCTTGCGCTGACAAGTCCGTCGCCGTGTACGAAATGTCATGGCAGTGGCGCGAAACCGGGTACCAGTCCACGGGTATGCCCTACCTGTAACGGCTCCGGATTCGTCAGTCGCAACCAAGGGGCCTTCGGGTTCAGTGAGCCGTGCCAGGACTGCCAGGGCACCGGATCGCGGATCGACGATCCGTGTGATGACTGCTCAGGCAGCGGTGTGCTGGTTCGTACCCGCACCATCAATGTGCGCGTACCCGCAGGCGTCGAGGACGGTCAGCGTATCCGCCTGGCCGGTCAGGGCGAGGCCGGTATGCGTGGCGCACCGTCGGGTGACCTCTATGTGGTCGTGCACGTGCGGCCGGACAAGATCTTCACTCGTACCGGCAATGACCTGAAAGTTCAGCTGCCGCTGACTATTTCAGAGATGGTGTTGGGCGCGACGATCTCAGTTCCGACACTCGACGGGACGGTCGGGGTGAAGATTCCGGCCAACACATCCGACGGTCGTACCCTGCGGGTGCGTGGTCGGGGCGTGCCGAAGAGGTCTGGTGGAGCGGGCGACCTATTGGTCACCGTCAAAGTGGCCGTGCCGCCTAAACTCGATGACGAAGCAGTCGAAGCAATGAAGAAGTATGCCGAGGCCGAGAAGGCCTCCGGCTTTGATCCACGAGCGGGATGGGGTGCGTGATAGATGGACTCGCAATCCCACGAGGCGGCCACCTTTCTGATTTCGGTGGCCGCCGAGCTCGCGGGCATGCACGCTCAGACGCTGCGGACCTATGACCGGCTAGGGTTGGTCACTCCGCAGCGTACGAGCGGAGGTGGCCGTCGCTACTCCTCGCGCGACGTCGAGCTCCTCCGCGAGATCCAGCGACTCTCGCAGGATGAAGGTGTCAACCTGGCGGGGATCAAACGCATTATCGACCTCAGTCATGAAGTCGAGCGACTGCGCATCCAGGTCGCTGAGTTGGCCGATGCGCTCGACACCGCGCGCAGCCGCCCCCGGGGCGATCTGGTCCCTGTGCCACGCACCAATGCGCTGGTGGTGTGGCAACCGCGCACCGGCAAGCGTCGCGGCTAGCACGAGCTGCGGTTCGCATCAGGTATTGACCGGGGTGCTCATCGTGAATCGCCGGGCGCCTTGACGGCGAACCATGCGAGCTGCCGACGACTGCCATCTCGCTTCCGCCAGGTCACCGGTCCGAGGAATACTCCTGGTGAGACTTCGCGCAGCTCGTTGTACAGTTTGCGCCCCAATGCCGAATTGCCGGAGTGGTCGTAGTCGAAAATAATGCTTTCGCGTTGATCGATGATCGATCGCTCAAAGCGAAGGTTGTATGGAAACCACTGTCGCCCGAATTGGACGCGATTTGTTCCGCTCCCGGTCTTCCCGTCGGCGTCCCAGGTAAGTGACTTCCCCACCCAAGGCGAGAATCTGCTCCCCGCGACCGCACGAATCGCGCGTGCGATTCGGCCACGATCCGCGCCGCGAACAGCGAGAGCTCTGCCGGCGGCCTCATTGCCCAGGGCTGCCAGCGAGGCCGGCGCCGAAGAGCTGCGGAATAGGGCGTCGAGCGCCGCATAGTTGAGCTGCGACAGCTGGTCGAGTGTTATGGCGCCAGTTGTCTCGCCTGAAGCTTCCGTTGAAATATCACGATCTGACATGACTGAGTCCTCCTGAGGTTGTTTGCGGTGCGAACGCGTCCGACCTGGGCGCTCGGGATTCGGTCATGCATCCCGGGCTGATACCGCAGTTCCAAGTTGATCGCTGTTCATAATTAGAACACTGTTCAAAAACCAGCAAAAGGGGGACGGTCTATGAGGTCTGCCACGTCGTGACTCAGTCGGCTGTATTCGCGCGGACAGGTAAGGTTAAGCAGCCACTTTCAAGGAGGGGCGGCAACCGATGACGGCCGATGAACAAGTTCCGAGTAGACGCGACGGGCGCCGAGCCGACACGATCGCCGAGATCAAAGAGCATGCGTGGAACCAGCTGGAAATCAAGGGGGCTGGTGGTCTATCGCTACGAGGAATCGCGCGCGACATGAAGATCTCGCCCGGTGCCCTGTTCCACTATTTCGACGGTCAGGCAGCGCTGATTACCGCGTTATGTGTGGATGCCTACGATGCGCAGGCCGACGCGCTGCAGGAAGCTATCGCAACCGCGCCAGGGCCTGTCGCGCAGTGGCGAGCGCTATGCCATGCAGTCCGTCAGTGGGCGTTGGACCAACCGGCCGCATTCACTCTTATTGCCGGAACCCCGATTCCCGGCTACTCAATGGACCCACAAGCTACCGAGACAGTCGGTCGGCGCATCTTGCTGATCGTCAGTTCGGCCTATCTCAACGCGGTGGAGACTGGCGACGCCGACCCCGCGACCACTGACGTTCCCCCGCTTACCGCGGGTCCTTTGCTGACGTATCTCGCCGGTGAATCCATACCGGAGACTGCTGTCACCGGCATCGTGCTCAATGCGTGGGCATCGATTCTGGGTTTCATTTCGGGTGAAGTGTTCGGCAGCCTGAGTCCGCTGGTGGCTGATACGGCCACCCTTTTCGAGGCTCATGTCACTACCGTGATGCGCGGTATGGGATTCCGGCATCCGATGGTCGCGCACTCGAAAGCCGACCAATAGCGCACTGATAACCTGGACAGCCGGAGGTGGGCATGGGCCACGTGTTGGGTATTGCAGTCGTCGATCGACAGATCGCGTCTGTTGTGCACGACGCGGACGGCGCGCTCCTCGCCAGCAATCTGGTAGAACTCGACGTCGAGTCACCGTCGGCGGTTGAGGCCGCCATCAATGATCTGGTGGAGTCGGTCCCTTACGAGGTCGAGTCGATCGGTCTGGCTTGTGCTGATCCACACCTGATGGAGACCCTGTCCCAGCGATTCGTCCTGAGTCCCGGTCGTCCGGGCTGGTACGACCTGGTGACGGTGACTGACGTCGCGCCGGCTCTGGCGCAAGTCGCCGTCGCCGAATCGCATCGCGCGGGGACGGTCGCCATCGTCAATCTCGACGAGAACAGCGCCCCTGCGCCCGGCCTGTCGATCGTGACCGTCGATACCGCTACTGGCGCGATCACCGCCCAGTCTGATTTCGACGCCGCGCATAAGGCGGATCAGCCGTCCGCCGTGATCGACCCGGTCGGAGCCAACACTGTCGCTGACGCCGTCGCATCGCTCCCTGGCGCCGAGGCGGTTACCTCGGTCATCTTCACCGGTCCGGGAGCGGCGCTGCCGGGTGTCGCGCCCGCGTTCGAGTACGCGATGCAGCGTCCTGTCCAGATCGCCAGTCAGCCGCTGTACTCCATCGCGTCGGGGGCGGCGGTGGTTTCCACTCAGTTGCCCGCGCAAACCTCCACTGCGCCAGACGATTACGAGCGCGCCAACCGTCGACGCTGGGTGATGATCATCGCCGCGGTCGCGGGCGCCTTCTTTGTTGCGGCGATCGCAGGAATCGCGGTTCTGTTTGGAACCGGCACCGCTCAGCGCGTTGTGGAGGGGCCGACGCTGTCGGTGACCACCGAGACGGTGACCGATACGCCGCCAGCTCGAACGGTCACGACAACCGAAGTGCAACAAGGGGATACAACGGTTCGCACGCGGACCGTCACGCCACCGCGCACCACAGTCACCCGGACTGTTCAGGGGGAGGCCGAGACGGTCACCGAGACGGAGACGGTCACTGAGACCGCACCGGCGGCTCCGAGCGTGCCCTGACGTTAGACCGGGTCGTGCTGGATGGAACTGGCGCGAACGCCGGCGATCAGCAATTGTCGGCGGGTGTTCTGGACCATATCCGGCGACCCGGCGACCAAGACCTGATGTTCGGTCCATCGACCGTCGGCGAGGGCGACCTCGACGGCTGTGCCGTACCGGTGCTCGATCGTCGAATCTTGTGGCAGCGCAGAAGCATTCAGCCACCACGGGTCGTCTTTCTCCTCCGACGCAACGACGACGCGCAGCCACGGATTGGTAGCGACCATTCGGCGCAGCACCCCGAGTTCGTATAGTTCGCCGGGATATCTAGTGCCGTAGTAGAGGGTAGTTCGCGGCGCGTCGACCCGTCGCGACATATCGGTCAGGATGGCGCGCAACGGCGCGAGGCCAGTGCCACCGGCGATCATCAATACCTCGGGGCCGTTGTACTCCACCTGCAATGTGCCGTGCGCCTGGGCGAGCGCCCAGACGTCGCCGACGCGGGTCTCCAGAATGATGGACTTACTCACCGTGCCACCTTCGACGCTGCGGATATGAAACTCTAACTCGCCCTGTGCATTCGGCGGGATGGCAGGCGAGAAGTTGCGCCAGACGCGTCGCCACTGGGGAATCTGAACCTCGAGGTACTGGCCGGATTTGTGTGGCAGCGGGGAATCGGCGAGCAGCCGGATCACCGCGACGCCCCGAGACACCCGGAATTTCTCCTCGACGCGCGCGGTCCACACCGCGGGGCCGTCGACGTATTCGGCCGCGCCGCGCATCACGCCGGTCGCCAGGTTCACTGCTTCGGTGATCGATGCTGCGGTGTCGGGGGTCCAGGCTTCGCCCAGGATGTCCGCGAATTCATCGACGACGACTTTGGCCGCGAGCGGGTAGTACTCGGGCAGGACGTCGAACTTGCGGTGATCGCGGCCGAGCTGGCCGAGGACCTCAATCAGGTCGGCGTGCCCGGCGGGCTGTGGCACCACCGCGAGAATGTGATTGATCATCTTGTGGAAGGACGCGCGCTGATGTGTCATCGACGCCGGGTAGAGCTCCCGGAGATCTGGACGTATCGCGAAGAGGCGGGCGAAGAAGTGGCGCGTGAAAGTCGCGGGGTCATCAGCAATGCGCTGGCGTAGATATTCAATGGGATTGCCTTCAGGATTCGACATTTCCAAAAGCCCTCCTTCCAGTTCGTGGCGTGCATGCCGTCTCGACTTTAGTCTGCCTTGCCGAGCCACGTCCAAAGCCGCGTAATGACCGATATGAGGCGGTCCGATGGCAGATGTGGCACGCTCAAACAATGCAGGTGTTGGAGGGGGTTGTGTCGGGAGTGGTCGACGCACATGCCCATTTCTGGAATCCGGCGCGCACCCCGTGGGCCGCAAACCGCCTGTCCCGCGCCTATCGGTTCATGCCGAGTGCGGTGGGTGATCTGGTCTTCGCCGCGGCGGTGCCGCAAGCCGATCGAGAGTTCGCGCTCACCCCGCGCAACGTCGCTCGCACGTATGAGCCGACACAATACGAACACGATGCGCATTCGGTGCGGCAAGCTGTCGGAGTGCCGGTGGAGTCGGTGGTGTTCGTGGAATCCCATTGGCGCGCAGGCGATCACAGTGGCGTTGACGAAGCGCGCTATGTCGCGCAATTGCCTTTTGGTCGCGACGGTGCGCCAAAACTGGGAGCCTTTGTCGCTCACGTGGACCCGCGACACCACAACGTCACCGCACAACTGGATCTGATCGGCGCTGCCGTTCCGCAACTGCGCGGAGTGCGGCTGATGGGCGCGCGACATTCCGACCCCAAGGTGCGTGATTGGATCGACGCCGACGCTGTGCTGATCTCACCGGACTTCCTCGACGGTTTTCAGCGGATCGCGGAGCGGGACTTGGTATTTGAGACCTTCGTGTATTCGCATCAGCTCTACGACGTGGTCAGTCTTGCCCGAGAATTTCCGGACACGCCGATCGTGGTTGATCATCTTGGGGTCCCGGTCGGCGTGTTCGGTCCAGTCGGCTCTCGAACTGGAGTGACCGCCGCCGCGCGGGCGGATGTGCTGCGACTGTGGCGGGAGCGGACCGCGACACTGGCACAGAATCGCAACGTGGTGATGAAGTTGTCCGGGTTGGCTTTTCCCCTCCTCGGCTACGGCCGAATGCCGTCGGGGAATATCGGCAGTCAGGCGACATTGCAGGAGATGATCACTCCGATCGTCGACCATCTTCTACTGCATTTTGGTGCCGAGCGGCTCATATTCGGTAGCAACTTTCCGATCGACAAGCCAAACGCGTCACTGGCGAATATCATCGCCGGGCTGGCCGAGATACTTGCTCCACATGGAGATGCTCTGTTGCGCAGGGTTTTTCGGGACAATGCGCGCCGCATTTATCAGATCGATTCGCCCTAGGTTCGCGAGGCAATGTGCTGACCGCGACGACGAGCGCGATGCTCACCAGCGATATCGGCACCAAATAGGCCAGCGCGACCCATTGGCCGGTCGATGCGCCGCCGGTCGTGGTGATCGACAGTGTCGTCGCGAGCGCTGCTGCGCCCACCGCTGAGAAGAGCTGACTGTTGGTATTGAGAAGCGTCGAGCCCGACGGCACGTCGGCGTCGGGAAGCTTCCGGGTGGAAGCCGTCATCAGCGGCATCATCGTTGCTCCGGCGCCGAGGCCGATCAACACGCTCACCGTCGCCAGAACGGGATACGGTGCGTCGGTGGCGATGCACAGGGCAACGGCGACGTACCCGGCGAGTGCTGCCGTTATCCCCAGCAGGGCGATACGGCGCGGATCGATGCGATCGACGAGTCGGGTTGCGATCTGCAGGGTGATGGCTGAGACGAGGGCCTGCGCGATGGTCAACGTGCCAGCAACCGTCGCGGTGTCGCCGCGCACCTGTTGTACGTAAATCGGCAAAGCGATCATCGATCCGAAGTATGCCGCGGTGAACGGAGCCAGCGTCGCCAAAGCGGACCACATCGGCCGACGGCGCAACAGTCGGGTATTCAGCAGTGGAGTTGAGATACGTTGTGCGCGTTGAACAAATCTGAGGATCAGGGCGATGCCGCCGGCGGCTGCGGCCAGCCCGATCGGGTCGGTGATATCACCGGTTTCGCCGAGGCGAGAAACTCCGGCGACGACGAGAACCGCGCCAGGTGGCAGGGTTAGAAGGCCCCGCCAATCGATGACGGTGACCTCGGCGGTTTGTCCGCTGGGAAACAGTCGCGCGGCGCACAGGATGGCGACCAGCCCGATCGGCAGGTTGATCAGGAATAGCGCCCGCCAGCCGACCGAATCGACGATGACGCCACCAAGTGTTGGTCCCAGGACAGGGCCGACGAAGAGCGGTAAGCCGAGGATTGCCATCACTTTGCCACGGTTGGCTATCTCGACCGAGCGGATGACGATGGTCATGCCAACCGGTGCGAGCAGACCGCCGCCGAAGCCCTGCACCGCGCGGAATGCGATGAGACTGCCGATATTCCACGCCAATCCGGCGAGCACCGATCCCCCGACGAAGAACACCAGCGCGGTCAAGTAGGTGCGCTTATCGCCGAACCGGCCGACTAGCCAGGCAGAGGTGGGCATTACCGCGACCAGCGCGAGCGTATAGCCGGTCATCACCCACTGAACCGTGCTCAACGTTGTGCCGAATGTGGTTGTCAGGGTTGGGATGGCAATGGCGGTCACCGTGACGTCGAACATCACCATGAGTGACCCGAGGGCGACGACGAATGCCATTTTGCGTGCGGTGGTGGTCATGGGAACGATCATTCAAGTTAAAGTTCACTTGAAGTCAAGCGTTGATTTGGCGGTACAGTGATCGGGTGACCGCGCAGCATTTGGAACTGACGGTCGGTGAACTCGCCGACCGCTCCGGTGTTGCGACGTCGGCGATCCGCTACTACGACGATTTGGGGCTCATCTTCAGCCGCCGCACGTCGGGCAATCAGCGTCGGTACCACCGCGCGATGCTGCGTCGCGTCGCGTTCATCAAAGCCTCGCAAGCCGCTGGCATCCCACTGTCGGAGATTTCAGAAGTGTTGAGTGCATTGGGATCTCGCGAATCCCCCACGCCAAAGATGTGGGAGCAGGCCTCGCGACGATGGGTAGCCGATCTCAACCGGCGGATCGAATTGCTTGAGCGAATGCGCGACCTGATGGGCTCGTGCGTCGGCTGCGGCTGTCTGTCGATGACCGACTGCCGACTACTCAACCCACATGACGAGATGGCGAAACAGGGCCCCGGGCCGCACCGGCTGATGGATGGGTTGGCGTAGTCGTTCAGACGACGTAGCCATCGGCTACGTCGAGTGCTCGGTCCAGGATTGAAAGTCCTTCGCGCACTTCGTCTTCGGATACGTTGCAGGGTGGCACCGCATGAATCCGATTGTAGTTGGCGAAGGGCAGCAGCCCATTGTCCTTACACGCGCCGACCACGGCAGTCATCGCCGGACTCGATGCCCCGTAGGGTGCGAGCGGCGTTTTGGTTACTCGGTCGGTCACGAGTTCGATCGCCCAGAACACGCCTATCCCGCGGATATCGCCGACGCTGCGATGTCGCTGCGCGAGTTCGCGTAATCCAGGACCGAGTACGTCGCGACCGATACGCGCGGCGTTCTCGACGATGCCTTCGGACGCCATCGCCTCGATGGTGGCCACGGCGGCTGCGGTCGCCAGGGGATGACCGGAGTAGGTCAACCCGCCCGGATATGCGGTATCGGCGAACGTCGCCGCGATGGCGTCGCTGATGGCGACACCGCCGAGCGGAACGTAACCCGAGTTCACTCCCTTGGCGAAGGTGATGAGGTCGGGTATCACCGGGCCGTCTGCCGTATCAAAGTTGTTGATGGCAAACCACTTTCCGGTCCGCCCGAATCCGGCCATTACTTCGTCGGCGATGAAGACGATGCCGTAGCGGTCGCAGATCCGGCGAACGCCGGCCAGATACCCCGGTGGCGGAACCATGATGCCCGCAGTGCCGGGGACCGACTCGAGGATTATCGCCGCGATGGTGTCGGGTCCCTCCATCGCGACTGTTCGCTCGAGGTGCTCAAGTGCTCGCTCGCACTCCTGTGCCTCGTTCTCGGCATGAAAGACGCTGCGGTACAAGAACGGTCCGTCGAAGCGGACCACGCCGCTATTTCCGTAGTCGTTGCGCCAGCGTCGAGGATCGCCGGTCAGATTGATCGCGGTGTCGGTGCCTCCGTGATACGAGCGGTAACGCGCCATCACCTTGTATCGGCCGGTATGCAGCCGGGCCATCCGCACCGCGTGCTCGACGGCATCGGCGCCGGCGTTGGTGAAGAACACCCGATTGAGGTCGCCGGGGGTGCGCTCGCTGATCAAACGCGCGGCCTCCGAACGCGCGTCGTTGACATACTGCGGCGCGATGGTTGCCAACTTCGCGGCCTGGGCGGCGATGGCCGCGGTCACCGTGGGGTGCTGATGTCCGATGTTGGTGTTGACAAGTTGTGAGGAGAAGTCGAGCAGTTTGCGTCCTTCGCCGTCCCACACGTATGAGCCGGCGGCGGCGATGATTGTCATCGGCTCGATCTGCTTCTGCGCGGACCACGAGTGAAAGACGTGCTTGCGGTCCAGCTCATATGCTCGGCGCCCGGCGGCGATGGCGTCATCGAGGTTCATACCCAGCGTCCCTTCAAGTGCGGTGAAGGTGAAATCTACACCGGCCGATCAACTTGGCGTCGAAACTATCAATGTGATATCACTTTGATAGGTCGCCAAACGGCGGCCGAAACTTGGGAGGTACACATGGAACTCCGTCAGGCCGTTCGCTGGAACGGATTCGCGGTGCTGTTGCCAGGGTTTGTGGTGCTGGTGGCAGCGGTTGCCGGATTAGTGCTGGGCATTGTCGACTTCGCCAACAATGACGCGGTCGGTTCGTTGGTCGGCGCCATCGTCGCTGGCATCGTCGCGCTTGTCATCCTCGCCGTGGCGACTGGACTCACGATCGTCAACCCCAACGAAGCCAAAGTGATCCAGTTCTTCGGTCGCTACGTCGGATCGGTAAGCGAGCCAGGCTTCTTCGCGGTTCTCCCGCTAACCGATCGGCGCAGTATCTCGCTGCGTGTGCGCAACTTCGAGACGCAGAAACTCAAAGTTAACGATGCCGACGGGAACCCGGTGGAGATCGCCGCAGTGGTGGTCTACCGCGTGACCGATAGCTTCAAGGCCGCGTTCAGCGTCGACGATTACGAGGAGTTCGTCGAGACCCAGTCCGAGGCTGCGGTGCGGCATCTGGCGACCACCCGTCCCTACGACTCGCATAACGAAGAGCGAATGAGTCTGCGCGACGGCGCTCAGGTTGCCGAGGAAATGACCGACGAACTTCGCGAACGTACCCAATCCGCCGGTATCGAGGTCATTGAAGCGCGTATCACGCATCTCGCGTACGCCCCCGAGATCGCACAGGCAATGCTGGTTCGCCAGCAGGCCGCCCAGGTGGTGGCCGCGCGCGCACAGATTGTCGAGGGCGCGGTCGGAATGGTCGGGTTGGCGCTGGACCGGCTGTCCGAGCAGGGAGTCGTCGAACTCGACGAGGAGCGGCGTGCCGCGATGGTCTCGAACCTACTGGTGGTGCTCTGCGGTGACCGTGCCACTCAACCGGTGGTCAACGCGGGTACGCTCTACGCCTGATGACGCCCGAGCGCACAGCGCAGCCACCGCCGCGCCGTCGAAAACGAGAGCCGAAAAAGGTTTTGCTGCGGCTTGATCCGGCCGTCCATGAAGCACTCGCCAAATGGGCGGCCGACGATCTGCGCAGCGTCAATGCGCAGATCGAATACGCGCTCCGTCGAGCGCTCGATGAGGCTGGCCGGGCGCCTAAGAAGTAGGTGTTCGGCGTGGCTCGGTGACGACCGCCAGCGAGGTTGGCGTTGACCGATTGAATTCGGCGAAGATGAATCCCGTCCACTGGTCGTGGTCGAGTACCGCAGCGACTGTGGTGCCGGCGGCGATGTATTTTCGGCCGCGCGCATTATCAAGGGCGGCAACGAGTTCCGTCGCTGAGTCGAGTAGACGGCCGTTGACTGTGGTGGGGACGGATGACTCGACGGTGCGGCCGGCGATTTGGTGTTCGGACGTTGACGCGCCCTCGATTAGTTCGCGAAGTGTGTCGACGGCGTGATGTCCGGGACGTCGGAACGCGGTGAGGAAGCCTCCGGTGCCAGCGACACCCTGGTTACGCAGCATCGCCGCGGAGAGTGCGACGGCGACCGGAACCGCCGCGAGGCCATTGCGGACAAGTGCTCCGATCATTGGCGACAACTCCCAGTAGGCGCGGAGTTGCGACACTCGCAGGGCATCTTGGTCGACGGCGATGTCGTAGCGCAGGATCGCCGGGACGTCGATCGTCACCGACGTAGCTAGTCGCACCGCGAGCGTGACGTCGCGGTACACCGACTGGCCGGATACGACGTCTGCGTCAGAGGAGAAGGCGATTTCGCGAGGGGCGATGAACGTGTCGTAGAACTTGCCGAGTGCGTCTCGGCCCCGGTGCGGACGCGACCCGACCGGGTCGATCACGGTGCCGTCGTCGGTGAACAGGTTCAGCCATGCGGTGCGATCGTGGGCCGCGGTCGCGTCGGGTGATCGGAGCGCCGTGGCCAATAGAGCGGATCTATCCGCCGGTCTTGTCATGGGTCGATATTAGAACTTGTTCTAGCGTGCGTGGCGATAGAGCTGAGACTGGCTGGCGGCACGCCGGCCGGTGCGAGCCGCGCAGGAGGTGGCTACTACCGCGGACACGAGTGAGATTGCCACCAATTCACAAGCGATCCAACGGATCTCGACGATATCCTTTGCGTAGAAATTGCCGAGAACCAGAAATAATGCGCCGACGGCGGATAGGACGCCGACAATCGCGGCGGGCCACATCGCCCGAGTCTCCAGGTGATGCTTCTCGTCGATCAATTCAGCCTCGGCTATCGACGGCCGGCGGATTCCGGCGTCGAGGTGTGAGACCGCGATGAAGAAATGTGGATCGCGCACGGGCGCGGTGGATCGACGATAGGACACGGCCCACGCCGTTACGGCTATCGCCGCGACGATCCACCCTAGCGTAGTCATGGTGCATCCTGTCGCTCGGAAAGTTCTTGCAGCACAGCCTTTTCAGATCGAGTATGCTCGCGTTGCTGAATTTCTGCCAGCCGTTGTTCGGCTGGTGGGTCGGCCAGCAGCAATGTCCCGGCTCCCGGAGAACCAGCCGATCCGAGTTTGTTCATTCGTTTGGGTAGAGCCGTCCCCTGATAGGGGAGTGGGATCGGGTGGCCGCGGTCGTCGACCGGGCCGAGGGGTTGATGGATCTCGACGTACTCACCTTGCGGCAGACGTTTGATGATGCCGGTCTCGATGCCGTGTTCGAGCACCGCGCGGTCCGCGCGTTGCAGTGCCAGTGCCCAGCGATACGCGACGAAGTAGGCAAGCGGCGGAACAACGATCAGCCCGATCCGGCCGGCCCAGGTAGTCGCGTTCAGGGATACGTGGAACTTCAGTGCGATGACGTCGTTCATACAAGCAAGGGTGAGGATGAGATAGAACGACACCGCCATCGCGCCGATGCCGGTCCGCACCGGCACATCCCGTGGCCGCTGCAACAGATTGTGATGAGCGCGGTCGCCGGATAATCGTTTCTCGATCCACGGGTAGGTCAGCATCGAGGTGAAGATCAGGCCGATCACCAGGACGCCCCAATTCGATGCCGGCACAGTGTAATCGCCCAGGTACACCTCCCATGCGGGCATCAATCTGAGCAGCCCGTCAGTCCACATCATGTAGATATCGGGCTGAGATCCGGCCGAGACGTGAGCCGGGTTGTACGGCCCTAGCACCCAGACCGGATTGATCTGGAAGATGCCGGCCATAATGGCCACCACTCCGAAGGCGATGGCGAACAGAGCGCCGGCCTTGGCGGCGAAGATCGGCATAATCCGCACTCCCACAACGTTTTTCTCGGTGCGGCCCGGCCCGGGGAATTGGGTGTGCTTCTGGTACCAGACCAGGGCGAGGTGCGCGCCGATCAGTGCGAGGATGATGGCGGGGAACAACAGGACGTGGATGACGTACATGCGCGGGATGATGATGTCGCCGGGGAAATCGCCGCCGAATAGTGCCCAGTGAACCCAGGTGCCCACCACCGGCAGTCCTAGCGCGCCTGCGGTGAGGGCGCGAACTCCGGTGCCGGACAACAGATCATCGGGCAGTGAGTATCCGAAGAAGCCCTCGAAAAGGGCGAGGATGAGCAGTATGCAACCGATGACCCAGTTCGCCTCACGCGGTCTACGGAATGCTCCGGTGAAGAAGATGCGAAGCATGTGGGTGACGATCGCCGCCGCGAATAGCAACGCGGCCCAATGATGTACCTGACGTACGAACAGCCCACCGCGTACCTCGAAGGAGATGTTCAAGGTGGTCTCGTATGCCTTGGTCATCATCACGCCGTTGAGCGGCTGGTATGAGCCACGATAAACGACCTCGGCCATCGATGGATCGAAGAACAGGGTCAGATAGACGCCGGAGATCAACAGGATGACGAACGCGTAGAGGGCGATTTCACCGAGTAGGAATGACCAATGGGTCGGAAAGACCTTGTTGATCTGGCGCCGTAGCCCGGCCGCCAGGTGATACCGCGAATCGACTTCGCCAGCCTGTCTGGAAATGTGGGTAGAGATGGCCATGGCCTGCTCCCAACGTGCAGATTGCGGCTTCTACTACAGCCGATAGTAGAACGCCGGGGTGCGTTTGGGAAGGGGCAATGACCCCACAGTCCGCTCCCACTGACTTCACAGTCTCGATCGCCATAGTGGCGTCATGGCCACAATGCTGCTCGACTCCCCAACGGCCGGGGTCGACGAAGACTCGCGCGGATCGGTACCGCATATGCCACCGCGGTGGGTCCGGTGGGGCGCACTGTCCCTGATCGTTCTGGTCGCACTGATGATCCGCTACCAGTTCGTCGACTTCGAGACGATGGACTATCGCGCGTTCCTCAGTCGCTGGTACCAGCAGATCGCCGACGCGGGTGGCTTCTCCGCCTTCAAGGAGAAATTCGCCGACTACAACTATCCCTATCTGTATCTGCTGGCGATCCTGACCTACCTGCACATCCCGGCATTACTTGGCGTGAAGCTGATTTCAGTCATCTTCGAGGTGGTGCTGGCAGTCTTCGCCTATCGGATCGTCGCGCTGAAAACCGAGCGATTCTGGTTGCGCGCCTTAGCCTTCGGACTCATGCTTCTTCTGCCCTCGGTGGTCGCGAACGGCTCGATCTGGGGTCAGGCCGATGCCGTCTACTCCGCCTGCGCGGTCGGCGGAGTCTATTTCCTAATGCGAGCTCACGCGCGTGACGAGTGGCGCCGGAACCCATTCTGGGCGTGCGTATTCTTCGGTCTCGCACTGGCCTTCAAACTTCAGGCAATCTTCGTGCTGCCGGTCCTGGCATTCCTGCTGCTGCGTCGAAAGCTGCCGTGGTACTCATTGCTCGCCATTCCGGCCGTGTATCTGCTGCTCGACGTTCCCGCTCTGGTCGTCGGAGCGCCCTGGCGAACCGTGTTGTCGGTATACCTGGATCAGACCGACTCGTACAAACAGCTCACCCTTGGTGCGGCGAATCTCTACCAACTGATACCGATCAGCGGTGATGCCACCTGGCTCGCTCACGCTGGAATAGCCTGTGCGGCAGCGATGATCGTGGCCTTCCTCGGATGGTCGGTGTGGAGCAAGCCCCCCGTGACAGCCATGACGATTCTGTTGGTGTCCACGGCCAGCGCGGTGATTGTGCCCTTTCTGCTGCCCGCTATGCACGATCGATACTTCTACATCGCCGAGATCCTTACCGTGCTGCTCGCGTTCTTCTTGCCAGTGCGGTACATGATTGTTCCGATCCTGGTGCAGGCCAGCGCGATCGGCGTCTACCACTCGTCGCTGAGTGGCGATCAGGGGCACGCGATGGGAGGGTTCGGTGGCGGGCAAGGCCATCGCGGCGGCCAAACGCCTGGCGGACATCCGGGATCGGGCGGTGGACACGGTCCCGGCAGCCGTCCCGGTGGTGGCCTGGGCGGTCCCGGCGGCGGAAGCGGTGGCTACACCTCGGGTCGCGGTGATACCGCACTGACCGTCTACGGCTCAATGATGGCCCTTGCCGTGATCAGCGTGATTTATGCCGTCGTCGACACCTTCCGTAGCTTGACGAAATCCGAATCACACTGAAGTACTCCATTTTTCGTAGGCAAATTGGCCCAATTCCGCATTCGGTCCGGGCACGAGGCTGTCATCGGTCAGCTCGGTTCCGAAGTAGGTCGCGTGTTCGTCGACGATGATCGGCCGTTGGTCGTCGTGCTGTGCCAGCACCGCCGGGATGAACTCGTGCATCGGTAGCTTCTCCGGCCCGCCGATCTCAATCGTGCCGCCGATCGGGTTCTCGAGAAGTAGTAGAACCGCTTGATCGAGAGCTTCTGTTGTCTCGGCGCCGAGCGTCGGATCCGCGCTAGTGTCAACGGGTTCCGGTAGCCAAGGGCCGAGATACGATTCGCGCGTGAGTCGGGCGGATTCCAGTGCGTTGGTGGCCAGCCGGGTAGTCACCGTGGTCAGAGCGGATTACGAATCCCGGCGCGGTCGGCCTGTTGCCAGCGCAGCCAGGTGTCGGAGACTACATCTTCGGCTTCAACAATGCTGCCGAGCATCCGGTAGGCAATGCCGAACAATCGTGGCCGCTCCTCGGTGAATACCGCGAGGGCATCGGCGAGGTGATCTGACTGGCGATTCATGTTGCCCGAGTTTACAAGTGAACTCAGGCGGCGGGGCGGACCTTAAGTTTGCCGAGCGTCGGCAATCCGAAGGCCTGGCGGACCCGGAGGTCGACGATGTAGACCCGGAGCGATGCCGGACTTAACCAGGGGGCGAGGAAGTCGACGGCCCGGTGTAGCGCGACTATACGCTCGAACTTCCGTTGATCACGTTC
Organism: Gordonia sp. CPCC 205333; assembly: GCF_048537885.1. NCBI lineage: Bacteria > Bacillati > Actinomycetota > Actinomycetes > Mycobacteriales > Gordoniaceae > Gordonia > Gordonia sp. CPCC 205333. Next base: position 421,312 of record NZ_JBCLVI010000001.1, read on the forward strand.
GGACCACGTCCATCCCATCATCGCGCGAAACTCTGTTGGCAGCGTTGCTCGTGTCATGAACTTGAGCTGCGGTCCCAGTGCCCGCGATACGATGCGTCCGGCCAGGCCCCATTGCGAGTGCAGGAAGGAAAGATCGGCGAGGGAAGTGAGGTGGCCGCGCACGTCGTCGTCGATAGATAGTTTGGGAAGGGTTGCTGCCCAACGTCGTTCGAACTCTTCGTACGTGGCCGGCCAGTCATGTCCGCGCATCTCCAAGGTGGTGCCGAGTGACTTGCCTTGCGCGAGAAGATGATTGCGCGCGGTTGCGTCGAGGACGCCGTAGGTGAGTTCCCAAGAATCGAGGAAACCCTTGAAAAGGCACATGGCGACCCATTGTTGAAGGGCCGGGTCGTTGGCGCTGTAGCGAACCGGAGAATCGGCCGTCGAATGCACGTGACGGTGCACTTCACGCACCGCGGTGTGATACGCGAGTTTGTCGGAGGTGGAACCGACGATCGCAACGGCGAGATACTGGCCGGTGGTGCGCTGACGCTTGATCACGCGTCGATACGCACTGCCTGAGTCGACGCGGCTTTCGAATACTCCGCGTCCCACGGCAGGCATCGACAACTGCATGATGATGTTGGCCACCCCCATCCCGAAGAACAGCGCTGTGGTTGCTTGCGGAATGGTCGTCGGCGGTACGTCCCGCTGGCGAAACGGTGTCCTCATGAACTGACGGTAAATCTGAAAACGCTTGTTGTCAATTGTCGGTTTGAGTGACTGCAGAACGCAAACAAGCCGCCCCACTCAGGTGGGACGGCCCGTTTTGGTGGAATTTCTACTTGGCGCCCAGTGCGCCCTTGGCGAGTTCGATCGCGGGGGCCAGGCTCGGGTTGTCTTCCGCGAGTTTGTCCAGTGCCAGCCGAATGTTGTCGGTGGTCGGTGAGTTCTGGATGTCGGACTTTGACGGCGGCTTGGTCGGCGCGGCGCTGGCCGGTGCGGCGGCCAAGCCGAGTGCACCGGCGAGGCCGAGGCCCGCGATGCCCGCAACCAGGGCGCGTTTGGTGAAACGTGAGGTTAGCCGGCTCATGTCATCTGCCTTTCCAGCGCCTGCGGCGCGGTGTTGTTTGCTGTCGTCCCGGCCAGTGTAGGGGAATCTGTGCGTCTGGCGACAAATCGGTGAGCGAACTCCGCATGAACTGGGCCGATGCGGCCAGATGTCGGTGATGCTGAATCGCCCATTCAGCACTATGATTGGCCGTCATCAAATCTTCTGGCCCGTCGGTCGCGCGACCGACAGCGCGCCGATCAGGCCACCTAAGAAGGCGGGCGGCAGTATTCGCGCGACCGCCAGCTTCCGCTGTAACGCGCCGCTCAAAATGGTCAGCATCAACGTGATGCTCTACAACGGCTCCGTCCCGATCGGGTACGCCGCGCCGGCCACCCGGCCCGGCCGAGCCTTTCGGTATCGGTGAATCTCGGCGTATGTATTCCGGGCACCTATACGGCGATCTCGGGCCTCTCGGCCAACCCGCCCGCCGGATATCGCCCGCAGTCCTTTACTCGCGGTTTGCGTTCTCGGCCGGTCAATATTCGGTGCTGAGCATTCGGTGATGTGGGGGATTGGCGATCTATCGTGTCCGATCTCGAATTGTGGGTACGCTGAGGCGCGAACAGCTGTTCGTAATTTGGGGGGGAGGACCCACATCATGCGTAAGGCAATCACCGCGACGACGTTGGCGCTCAGCTTGGTTCTCGGCGGAATCATCACGGCGGGACCAGCCGAAGCAGCCAAGACGATCACCTGCAAACACACGGTTACCACGCCGAAGAAGGTTGGCGACAGGGTCTATTCCACTGTCAGCTATCGGTGTAACGCGCCGCTCAAGGCGGCTGCCATCAGTGTGGTGCTCTACAACGGCATCATCCCGCTGGGCTACGCGGCCCCAGTCAACAGCACCGGCCGAAACTTTCGCACGACCGTAAGCGGCATCTGCCTCAAGGGTGACTACCCGGGGATTTATCGGACCTATGTCGCGGTTTCCGCTGATGCGCTCGCTGGATACCGGCCTCGAATTATCGAAGAGCCGCTACGTTCGCGGACTGGCTATATCCGCTGTTGAGACCCGCTCACCGATCGAGTGATACCGCGTCATTGAAGCGAATTAGCTTCTCTGGGTTGCGAATCGCATAGATATGGGTAATCACGCCGCCTTCGATGGTCACGCTGACCACTGTGTCAAGCTGACCGCCGACGATGACTCGTCCGCCCGGTGCTCCGTTGACCGGACCCGCTTCGACGACGGCATCGGGCGCGACGGTGGCCAAACCGCCGAGCAGTTTTGCGACGGCGCCCGCGCCCGTGATTGGGCGTCGCGCGGCGTTGACGACCCCGCCGCCATCGGCGACCAGCACCACGTCCGGCGCCAATACCGCCAGCAACGCTTGCATGTCGCCGCCGGAAACAGCCGCCAGAAATTGCTCGGTGACCTGCCGCTGCTCGGCCGGGTCGACCCGCACTCGAGGTCGTCTGGCTGTCACGTGGTTGCGTGCGCGATGCGCGATCTGCCGTACAGCGGCTGTCGACTTACCAATCGCGGTGGCAATTTCGTCATAGGGGAGGTCGAAGACCTCACGCAGTACGAAGACCGCTCGCTCGGTTGGCGTGAGCGTCTCGAGCACTGTGAGCATCGCGATCGACACGCTTTCGGCGAGTTCCACATCTTCGGCGACGTCGGGTGTGGTCAATAGTGGCTCGGGCAGCCATTCGCCGACGTAGTCTTCGCGGCGTCGCGCCAGGCTGCGTAGTCGATTGAGTGACTGCCGGGTAGCGATGGAGACCAGATAGGCTCTCGGTTCGCTGATAGTCGCCTGATCGACGGCGGACCACCGCAGCCAAGCCTCCTGCACGATGTCTTCAGCGTCGGCCGCCGAGCCAAGCATTTCGTAGGCGACCGTGAAGAGCAGGCTGCGATGGTCCACAAAGGGATCGACACTCACGCTTTCGAGGCTAACGGTTGTGCGCTGGCACCGGGCCGGGACGGCTGGGCGAGCGTGAATTCACAAGCGGCAGAGAACCCTTGGGACTCGATGCCGAGAGCATTGTTTCCCCGCGTGGTCGCGTTTGCGAAGCCGATCGCCGCCGTCAATTCGACGACAGCGGCCGGGCCGAGCTGTGTGGTCAACCCATCGACCATCTGGTCAGTTACCGTTGGGGGCGTCTGCGTCATCGCTTCGGCGTACTCCAATACGTCGCGTTCGAGCGGCGTGAAGACATCGGAGTCGCGCCAACGCGGGACCTGACTCGCCTTGCGCTCGTCGAGTCCTTCGGTGTGGGCCAGAAAGTAGTTTAGGTCGAGACACCACGAGCAGCCAACCAGTGAGGCGACCGCCATGTGCGCAAAGGTCTTCAGGGCTTCGTCACAGTCGTTCCACTTGCGGACCTTGCCGCCAAAAGCATTGAGTGACTTGACAACTCGGGGGCTGTGCCACATGACTTCGGCTGGTTCGGGAACCGCGCCGACCATCTTGGTGCCGATGATTTTCACCAGCTTGCCGTAGACGCCGGTGAGCTCTTTCTTAGGGAGACGAGTGGTGGTCATTGTTCCTCCTAGTTCGGTGGGTCGTACATGAGACACCGCTCGGGGAGAATGTGTGACAGGTCGGCGAGAATTAGTTTCGATCCGAACCGATAACCGTCGATCCCAGAAACTCGCAGACCGCGAGTGCCAACGCCAGATCTAGCCGGTCACCGTTGGCGGACGTTTCGCCCATCGCCTTGTCGACGCGGTATTTCACCGTGTTTCGGTGCAGGTTCAGTTGCTCAGCGGTGCGGAGATGACTGTCACGGTTGGCGAAGAAGACCGACAGGGTCTGACGCAGGTCGCCGGCCGTAGGAGTGTCGTCGGCCAAATCTCCAAGAACTTCGCGAACCCAGGCGCGCGTGGAGTCGAGGTCGCGGGCAAGCAATGAGACCACCGCAATGCCACGGTCGCCGAAGCCGATGACAGCGCCGGTTGGCGAGTTCGGGGCCGTGGCAACCGAGAATGCGGCCTGAGCCTGCGCATGCGATCGCCGAAACCCTCGCGTGCCGTCGGCTGGGAGTCCAAGGGCTATCCGAGTTCTCGCGTCGGTGCTCATCAGCCCGGCGACAGCCGAGGTATCGACGACGCGGTTGCGAGCACCCAGCGGGATCCAGCCCCAGACGGTCCTCCGATCGATCGCGGTGACGATTGGCGGTCCATCGGAATTGAGTTTCGCGGCCAGGGTCCGTACCGAACGATCGAGGTCGGTGAGGTCGGACGCCTCGTCGGCGGACCATGCGATCACAGCCAGGTGAAACTGGTCGACCGGGTAACCGGTCTCACGCTCAAATAGGGCAGTGTCGGCGTCGGCGGCGGAAAGTAGTTGGTGGACAGTGGAAGACAGCACATTTCCCTCCGCCCCGAGCCAACGTCGACGTTCGTCCTCGTAGGCCTGGAACACATAAAGCGTGATCCAGTCGATGTAGGAGAAGATGACGTCGGAGATGTGCAGGGTCACCGCCATCGCGGCGGGCGCGGGCAGCATGAGCTCGTCGACGAGTCGGTAGCAGCGTCGCATCACCACGCTTTGCCCCATATGGTAGGCCCGCACAAGGGAATTCGACGGGACGTCGCGTTGGGCGAGACGCAAAGCGTATTCGACCGCTGCGGTGGTCGGCTGGAGATGGTCTACCGGGATATCGTTGGCTAGCACGTGAATGATCGTCGAGATATTGCCCTGCACACTGGCATCGAGTAATTCGTGGATTATCGGATCGGCATCTAGATAGTCGATTTCGCGGGCCAGGGTGGTGGTCACGTCACTCACAACCTCGGGATAGTCCGTGCGGAGTTGTCGCGCCACGGTGGCGGCACAGGCGAGGACTTCTTGATCGGCCATCGCCGGGACGCGCGCAAGGCGACGTCGGGCGGCATCGCCCTCGTCGCCTACCCGTGCCGATGTCATCGGCGGTCGCGGTGGCTCAGATACCGCAGCGCCGACTGTGCGGCGTTGTAGCCACACAGCCCGTGAATGCCTGCGCCGGGCGGCGCTGATTGTGAGCAAAGGAAGACGCCGTCGACACCGATCGCATAGGGATTTAACGCGATTCGCGGTCGAAGGACAATCTGAAGGCCATCGTTGGAGCCGCCGATGATGTCACCGCCGGCGAAATTCGGGTTATGCGTGTGTAGTTGGCGGGTGCTTGTGGAATGAGTCGCGACTATCCGGTCGCGGAATCCGGGTGCGAACCGTTCGATCTGAGCGGTGACCGCTTCGGTTGCGTCGCCGTCGAAACCGCGCGGTACATGAGCGTAGGCGTATATCGGGTTGATCGATCCGTTGCTCCGAGTTCGATCGGCGAGGTACTGCTGTCCGAGTAGCACGAAGGGACGGTCGGCCATGATCCCTTGGGCGCGTTGTCGTTCGGAAGCTGCGACCTCGGCGAAGTCTCCGCCGAGGTGAACGGTGCCGGCATGGCCGCAGGCGGGATTAGTCCAGGGGATGTCGCCCTCGATCGCGTAATCGACCTTGTAGGCCGACGATCCGATCCGGTAGTTGCGGTAGGAGCGCGAAATGCGAGCGGGCATGTCGCCTTCATAGATCGAAAGTGCCTGTGCTGGCGTGAGATCCAACAGGACCAGATCGGCGGGAGGAATATCGGCCCGGCTGCTGACCCGAATACCCGTTGCTATTTTCACGCCTGCGTCGTCGAGCGCTGCGACCAAAGCCGAAGTGATAGAACCTGATCCGCCCCGAGCGACGGGCCAGCCGAACCGATGCCCGCTCGCGCCGATCATCAATCCAAGTGATGCGGTGAGCGGGCGGTCGAGCCGGGTAAACGCGTGCGCTGCGATGCCGCCGTAGAGTGCGCGAGCTGGTTCGGTTCGAAACCATTTGGCGAGGGCGGTTGCTGGTAGCAGGGCGCGCGGGCCAAATGCCGCCAGCCGCAGGGGATGCGATGGCACGTTGACGATTGGACGAAGTAGGTCGTGCGCGAGGTCGTCGAATCCGCGGGCCAGGTCGCCAAATGCCATCCGCCATCGCTTGGCGTCGGCGCCCAGGCCGTCAGCGGTCCGATCGATCGACTGGTAGAGCAAACCGGCATCACCTGAGTCGAGCGGATGCGCGCAGTCTATTTCCGGCCACTTCCATTCCAGGCCGTAGCGTTCGAGTCCGACGGCGGCCCAGAACGGCGAGCCGACACCGAGCGGATGGAAAGCCGAACAGTAGTCGTGGATGACGCCCGGGACGGTCAGTTCACCTGAGCGGGCACCGCCGCCGACTTCGTCGGAAGCTTCCAGGACTTGCACGTCGACACCGTTTCGGGCGAGGTGCAGTGCGGCGGCGAGCCCGTTGGGCCCGCCGCCGACAACGACGGCAGTGGTCACCGCCTGACCTCATTCTGCTCGCGGTCAGTGGTCCGCAACTGTGGTTCGTGCACCACACCAGGGTCCGTCACGGCGCGGCCAGCGTCAACGGGGAGAGTCCAGTCCACCTCGAACGGAATCGGCCCATTGGGCAACCACGGCTGTTCAGCTACGGCGTCGGCCACCCGATAGGTGCCGGTCTCGATCACCCCCAGCGCGGCGTCGATGACTTTGTATGCCTGGGTTGACTTATGGATCGGCTGGGACTCGATCCAGGCGACGATGAACTCGCCGGGAGCGAAGCCACATCGGCGCTGGAGGGCCGCGATGAACTTCGCGTCGTGGAAGTGGCCGTCACCGAAGTTGAACGCTGCCAACGAGTTGAAGGCGAACTCTGCCTCGCGCAGCGTGTACGTGTTGATGTCATCGCCGAGGTGGCGGCTCATCAGTGAGTACAGCGCACGGCCCTGACTGTGTAGCGAACGCCACGCAAGCATCTGATGCATGACAACGTCGGCGACCTCGGGCGGATACGAAGCCAGCAGTTGAGTTCGAGTATTCGGCGAGGAGCGCACCACGAAATCGTTGAGCTTCTCCTCGGCACCCGGTGCGAAAGCCCAAGTGGCAGAGGCCCAGTTGCCCGCGTACTGACGCATCGACGGCAAGAAGGACACCAGATCCGGACGCAGGTTGCCGAGTATCGGGAAGAAGACGAGCGCTGCGCCGATCGCGCCGATCGCCCACGGCATCGAGGTGTCGGTTAGCGCGTAACCGCCCCACGCGGGGAAACCCCAAAATAGGAAGACAGCGGCCCACGCGAACAGGATGTTCCATTCAAGCGGCACGGCGAGCGGGAAGGTGGAGAAGATGAAGATGTGGAAGGCGACCATCAGTATCACCGCGGCGAGCGTCAGCCATTTGTTGGTGGAGAACAGCAATACCAGCGGGGTGATCACCTCTACGAGGGTGCCGAGCACATGACCAACAGTGCCGGCCAGCTTCGACGGCCGCATGTCGTTGGGGAATGACCGGTAGTGCATTCTCTTGATCGCCTTGTTGGCGAGCCACGGTGTATTCGAGATCATCGGTGGAATAACCATCGAAAAATGCTTGCCCAGCTTGGAGATTCCCGCTCCGACCCACACTGTCACGATGAGCAGCTTGAGCGCGATGATCATGTCGACGAATGGCAGCACACTGAAGAAGAACACCGCTGGAAGATACTGCTCGGAGCGCGCGGCGATGAACATGATTTTGTCGCGCAGGCCGATGACCGCGAATAGCACCAGCAACGGGATCAATAGAAGTGGGTTCACTAGGCCGTGGTTGTCGGCGACGACAGCATTGAGCGATGACGTGTCTTTGCCCGGAAGTGCCAGCGCAACAATGAGATTGGACAAGATTGCCAGATAGACGACAACATCGAAGATAGTGCGCGAGTCACCGGCGGTGAAGGGCACTTTGCCCGGCCACGGTGGGCAGCGAAGCGTTCTGGGGCGAGCCCAGAAGGTAACTCCGCCGGTCATCGGCTTGAAGTGCCCGGCCAGCGGTCCCCAGGATCCGCCAAGTCCGATGGACTCGAGGAGGATCGTCCACAGCACGGCCTTCTGGTAGACAATCGGCTCATTCCACCAGTCGGTCACCTGCAGGACGTTGAGCCCGGAAGTAAAAGTGGCAATGGACAATCCGATGCCGATATAGAGTACGAACACCTTCAGCAAGTATATGACATGCACCATCTTCGGTGTGCCGAAACCATATTCGGCCCAATGCGTGCCAAGGATGCGAATGCGCTCGAAGAACGGCTTCTCAAGGAAGGTTTCCGGCTCCACCGGCGGGAAGTCGGGCTGGGTGAATCCCATGGTTTTCTCCAATCACGGATATGCGGAGGATGGTGCGCCCGCCGGGTGACTGGCGCATGAGGTATCTGCTCGCCGACCGCTTCTCGATCGCGAGGTCGCTCAGCGTGCGAGGGACTAAATCGTTTGGGGGGTAGGTGATTTCAACCGCAAGGTGGGCTTGTCGATTTTGCCGACCGGGTTGCGGGGGAGGTCGGGCCGTAGGTGGATGGCGACCGGACGTTTGATCCGGGCAAGCCGTGCGTCGAGGTGTGCGATCAGTTCGGCAACGGTGACTTCGTGGTTGGGATAGGCCACGGCGTACGCGACAGGAACTTCACCATGAAGGTCATCGGGCACACCGACGACGGCGCATTCGAGGATTGCCGGGTGGGTGGCGAGAGCGTTCTCGATTTCCTTGGGATAAACGTTCTCGCCGCCCCGGATGATCATGTCCTTGATGCGGTCGACGATGGACAGGTAGCCGTCGTCGTCGAGCAGCCCGATATCGCCGGTGTGGAGCCAGCCGTCGATGACAGTATCGGCCGTGGCCTTGGGGCGATTGAGATAGCCGCGCATGACATTTGGGCCCCCGATGATGACTTCGCCGGTCTGCCCGACGGGAACATCGCGCCCCTCGGCGTCGACGATGCGTATCACCTGGCCGGGCAGGGCGGGCCCGACGGTACCCAATTTGCGAACGCCCGCAACAGGATTGCAGGCCGACGCACACGTTCCCTCGGTCAATCCGTATCCCTCGACGATGGGAAAACCGAAGAATGACTCTGCCCTGTCGAGAAGTTCCCGGGAGATCGGGGCGGCACCGCAGATCGCGAAGCGAATTGATTCGAGCGGAGCCGGCGGAGCGTCGTGTTGGGAGGACAGTAGTGCGTAAATGGTTGGGACAGCGGAGAAATACGTAGGTCGAAGGCGGCTCACATCATCGAAGAATCTACTGACCGAGAACTTTCCGGTCACTGACAGTTGGGCGCCGGCGAGCATCGGCGCGAGGAAACTCACGCAGATGGCATTGACGTGAAACAGAGGCAGGATGAGTAGTGCGTGATCCTGTGCGGTGAGGCGGCAATGAGTCACCATCGACGCCGCCATGAAATGCAAGTTCGAATGAGTGAGGCGAACTCCTTTGGGACGTCCGGTGGATCCCGACGTATAGATGAGTAGTGCGTCTTCGTCGGGGTGCGGCGCTCGCGGTGCCCGCCATTTGGCGCTCGGCAGTTGGGAAATGTCGTTGGTCTGCAGAATGATTCGATCTGGGTCGGGTGTTCCGGCGGTATCGCCGACGACGACGCGCACCTGCGCATCGGCCAGTTGATACTCGGCCTCGTCGGCGGTGAACGCCGGATTGACCGGTGTGCCAATCGCCCCCAATCGCCAGGCTGCCATCAGGACGACCAGTAGTTCGACTCTATTGGCGAGGAAGGTGGCAACGACGTCGCCGCGTTCTACGCCCAGTACGCCCAGCTGTTCCGCGCACGCCTCGACGCGGTCGGCGAAGTCGGCGTAGCTCAGAGCTTCGGAATCGTCGCGGACGCAGGGTGCATCGGGATTGTCGACGGCATCCCAGGCGAAGTAAGAAGATCGGGTCACGGTGCGGAGCCTTCCAACAGGAACTGATTGTGAGGAACTGGTTGTGAGCTACGACACTATGGCCCAGAAATGTGATGGGAAACGGTCTGTGAGGCCAGACTTTGTTCGGTCCGTTGTGCTCCGCGCACAATGGAGCTAGTCAGCGTCGCTGATGGCTGATTGTGTGCGGATTCGCCAGGTGACCACCGTGATCAGTCCCAGCGCGGCGAATACGAACCACAGGACGTCGAGTCCGATCTGGGTATATGCCCATGCTCCCAGCAGTGCGCCTAAAGCGAGGGCGAGCCAGAGGCCGAAATAGCGCAGCCATAACCAACGTGGGCCGCCGTAGAAGGCGTCGACGAGGCGCTGACTTGCCTTGACCAGGGTGCCTGTCATGTAGGTGAGGCCGACGGAGACTTCGCCATTCGACAGGAAGGTGGCGTTGAGTATCCCCATTGCGACTGCGACGATCAAAATCGGCGGCACCGGAAACCAGTGCGCCGCAGTTGCGAGCGCGGACAGCCCGACGACGCCGGTCGTGCTGGCCAGAACAGTCACTCGGCCATCGCCGAATCGTGCGAGCACCGAGCCGAGCACGGCGCCGGCGATGAATAGCCCGATGATGCCGAAGGCCTTGCCGACTGAAGTCCACGAACCGTGGACGAACTCGGCAGACATGCGAGTGGTATTGCCGCTCATAAATGAAACGAAATAGCCGCCGAGATTCAAGAATCCCACCGCGTCGAGAAAGCCGGCGGTGCCGGTCAATATGACAGCCAAGACCAGTTCGCGGGGACGGATCGTTTGCATGTGGTTACGGTAGCCGCGTCGGTCATCGAAGCAAACGCAACGATCGCAGTAACGCAGATATCGACCGGCTGATGTGACAGGGTGACCTTTGCGGCAGAGCGCTTTTCGTGACCTCGTCGCCAGGAGAGGCAAAACTAGGATTTGTCGAGGTTTGTATGTCAACGCACTCGCCAGCTGGAATTGACGTCGAGGCGGTCTCGGACTGGTTCGCTGTTAACGTGCCTGATTCGGTTCTGCCGCTGGACTTTACCCAGCTGGCTGGCGGTCGATCGAATCTGACCTACCTTGTCGATGATGCGCGCGGCGGACGCTGGGTGCTGCGGCGGCCGCCCCTCACGTCGACCGCGCCGACAGCACACAACATGACGCGGGAGTGGTCGATTCTGAGCTTGTTGCAGCCATCGGTGGCTCCCACTCCCACACCGATCGCGTTCTGTAGCGAGCCCGCGGTCACCGGCGCGCAGTTCTACGTGATGGAGTACCTGCCCGGCATTGTTGTGGAATGCGACGACGACGCGGAGCAATTCAGCGCCGCGATGCAGCGCAAATTGTCCGAAGGGGCCATCGATGCCCTAGCCGCACTCCACCTCATCCCTTGTGAGACAACCGAGTTCGATGAATTCAGACGCTCGGGTACGTATCTCGAACGTCAATTGCGGCGTTGGTCGGTACAGATCGAAGGCTCCCGCGGCGCCACAGCCGAATGGTCGCAGGCGTACCAGCTACTGGTGGATCGCCGGCCAGCGGAGAGGTATGTGGGCGTGGTGCACGGTGACTATCGACTCGGGAATCTGCTGATCGACGACGCGGGAGCAGTCCGCGGAATCCTCGACTGGGAGCTCTGGTCCGTCGGTGATGTACTCGCCGATGTCGGGTGGATGGTCTCGACGTGGTCGTCGCCGGATGTCGTCGGGTGGGCACCAAGTGCCGGGTCAGGTTTCCTCGCCCCTGATGAGCTGGTTAGCCGATACGAATACGCGACCGGATACGATGCGTCCGATATCGACTACTACCACGCGTTTGCCCTGTGGCGCTTGGCCTGTATTGCGGAGGGGGTGCTGGTTCGGTATCGCGCTGGTGCGATGGGTGAGGCAGTGGACGTCGACTTTGACCTGCTGACCCGTCGGCCGGGTCTGCTGGCCGAGCGGGCGTTGACGATCTTGTCGGGTTGATTCACGGGGAAACATCACCATCTGCCAAGCTCAATTGGTGACCGATAAAGAACCAGTGGCCGAAGACGCCCGAATGGCCGCGCTGCTGAGTTTCACGCGCGACGGAGACACGTTTGTCGGGCGCAGCCCCGGCGGGAGTGAGGACGGCCGACTGTTCGGCGGATTCATCGCCGCACGCGCCCTCGCCGCAGCAGGGGCGACCGTCGATGGCAACAAACTGCCGCACTCACTGCACGCGTATTTCATTCGCGGCGGGCAGTATGGGGTGGATATCGTATTGCGGGTCGAGCGAGTTCGCGATGGCCGATCATTCGCGACCCGTCGGGTAACCGTAGAACAGAATGACGTCGCCATCTTCGAGATGATCACGTCCTTCCATCGTCCTGAGCCGGGAACAGATGGCTACACCCCGCCGGTTCCCGCTCTCGCGCTTGAGGATTCGGTAGAGGTGGGTACCACGATGGCCCTATCGAAGGACTTTGAAATGCGCGGTCGTGCCGGCGACCCGGAACCATTTGTTCTGGCGCCGTTCTGGATCCGGACCCGCCGACCCGTAGCCGACAACCCACTGCTGCGGGCCTGCGTGTTAACGCTGCTATCCGACATCGGGCCGGTACCGGCCGCCCGGCCGCCCGGTGCATCGCTCAAGGCGCTGATGACGCCGAATCTCGCTGCCAGCCTTGATCATTCGATATGGTTTCATCGCACATTCGACCCGCACGAGTGGCATTGCTACGACATCACTCCGGTGACCACCGCCGGTGCGCGGGGGTTGGTACGCGGCGCGATTGTCGCCAATGATGGCGAGTTGATCGCATCGACGAGCCAGGAAGCCTTGTGGCGTGGGTAGTTTCGGTTCGCGGTTGATTGTTGTGGCCCCACCGTCCGGGATCGGGTTATCTGTCAATGGGGGTGGCAGGGCGGTATCTGGGGGAATATCGATCGAAATAGCGGGGTTCGGTCAGTCCTCGCGAGTCCGCGTGGTTGCCATCAGCTAACGGCCGCGTTGCGATAGCGAATTATCAGGTAGCCGTCGACGACGAGGGCCTACGTTGGAGCGGCCGATGTTTGATCGACGCCTAACCGGGGAATACGTATGACATCGATTGGATGTGTACCCGAGACGGAGGCATGAGATGCGGCGTGGTGGCGGAATACTAAGCTTCCTCATTGTGGTCTGGTTGCTGATCGGTCTGCTGGCCGCATTTCAGCGGGACTACTTCAGTAACGCTCAAACCAACTGCGCCACTGCGGGAACGATCGCGCTCACCGTTGTCGCAGGCCCGCTGAACTACTTCGGAGTCAATCCGAAGGTCACCGATTGCGACGTCAAACTGCCCGAACCGAGTCAGTAACGGCGGCGGGCCGACGCGCCCGGCAGGATTGTTCACAGACCAGATTCCGGCGTCGCCGTAGACACATCGGTGTGGAAGACTCTTGACGTGATTGGTGAGCCTTTACCCCGACGCATCAGCGATCCGCAACGACGTCGAGAGTTGCTGGACAGCGGCGCGATCTTTACCGCACAGCGGACCGTGCGAGGGGACGCCGTCAGCCAGGATCATCGGCTCAAATTCGACGGTGTCGCCCGTTATCTGCAAGACGCGGGTCAAGACCACCTGCTTCATATCCGACATGACGAGATCCATCCGCACTGGGTTGTGCGCCGAACGGTGATCGAGATCCTTGCCGGTGGCGAACAGCCGGACGTGCTCGACATCGAGCGGTGGGGGTCGAAGATCGGTTCGCGGTGGTGCAATGTGCGGATCGACCTCGACGGGCATCGCGGGACACGGGTCGAGACCGAGGCGTTCTGGATCAACTTCAACGTCGAGACCGTCACGCCGTCGGCGTTGAGTGACAGTTTCGTCAACACCGTCGGCTCCGCAGCGGAGCCGGGAGTGCTCCGATGGAAGAAGTGGCTCGATCCCGCCCCGCATGTCGATGCGTTCGAGGTGCCGTTCCTGCTGCGCGCTGCCGACCTCGACATCATTCAGCACGTCAACAACGCCGTGTACTGGACCGCGTTGGAAGAGGTGCTCGCGACACAACCCGATCTCCGCGAACGACTTCCGATGCGCGGCGTCGTCGAACATAACTCACCGTTGCAGATCGAAGACGCGCCTCAGTTGCTCGCTTACCGCGCCGGGCAGACGCTCTACGCTTGGCTGGTGGCAGGTGACCGCACGGCCGCCGCGATGAGCGTGGAATCCCTTCCTTGACCAGGTCCGTATAAAAGCGTGCCACTGATCGGGCCGGCTCCGTCCTTCGCATGACATTCGGCGGCGATCTGTTTCGTTCGTCAGACACGGGGTTGACAAGTGGGCACGCGGTCTGCCAACCTCGGCAAAGGTCATGAGTACCAGCGTCAAGCCCCGGCTTGCTGGTCGGCAACCCTCCACCGCGGCGGGGTGCTCCGGGTGACGACCGGGCTGTCGTCCGATTGGGCGCGGCAAGCGCGGACTTCGACTGTCGTACCCGAGGTCCCTGACCGAAGGGTTACTTGATGACCGCTACTCTCGATCGCCCATGTGCCCCCATTGCTCGGGTCTCCGGGTGTGATCTCTCAGTTCCGCTGGTACAAGGCGGATCTCGCGTCTACGCCAATTTCGACTACGCGGCCAGCGCCCCGGCGCTGGCGCAGGTGACCGATCGGGTGGCCGAACTGCTGCCCTTCTACGCGAGTGTGCATCGCGGGGCTGGCTACGCCTCGAGGGTGTCGACTGACTGCTATGAGTCGGCCCGAGGCTCGGTTGCCCGATTCGTGAACTGCGCCGACGATCAGACTGTCGTATTCACCCGGAACACAACCGATTCCCTGAATCTCTTGGCCGCCTGCGTGCCGGGCGACACGGTGGTGCTCGACGTGGAGCACCACGCAAACTTCTTGCCGTGGCGTCACCGAGGGCGGCGCGTGGTAACTACCGCGGAGTCAATCGAGACGACGATAGATCGTCTCGCCGACGAGTTGAGGGCCAAACCTGCTGCGCTGCTAGCCATTACCGGGGCATCGAATGTGACTGGCGAAGTGTTGCCACTGAAAAGGCTGGCAACGCTGGCGCATCGCTTCGGCGCCCGGATCTTGGTCGACGCCGCGCAGCTGGCGCCTCATCGACGAATTGATCTGTGCGCCAGCGGAATCGACTACCTGGCCTTCTCCGGTCACAAGCTCTACGCACCATTCGGTGCGGGGGTGCTGATCGGGCGACGGGACTGGCTCGACGCCGCCGAACCTTACCTCGCCGGCGGCGGTGCCGTACGAGAAGTGACTGTCGCCAACGTCGAATGGGCACCTTCTCCGCAGCGGCACGAGGCCGGCTCGCCGAATGTGCTTGGCGCGGTGGCACTTGCGGCCGCCTGCGATGCAATCGGATCGCTCGACGAGGCCACAGTCCGGGAGCAGGAGTCGTATCTCACCGAGCGACTTCGAGCCGGCCTTGAAGGCATTGCCGGGGTGCGGTTTCTGCGTATCTGGTCAGACAGCGCCGACGGCGTCGGGATCGTGGCGTTCACCCTCGCGGGTTTCGAACCTGGCCACGTCGCGGCATACTTGTCGGCCGAATACGGCATCGGCGTACGGGACGGACGATTCTGTGCACATCCGCTTCTCGCGCGTCTCGGTGTCGACGACGGCGCGCTTCGGGCCAGCGTCGGACTGGGAACTTCGGTGGTCGATGTCGATCGATTGATCGCCGCAGTGGCGGCTCTAGTCGAGTCGGGGCCCGGTTGGGACTATCGATCCGACGAAGGGCAGTGGAATCCGGTTCCGGAGACGCGCGAGCGACTGACGGGCCACGGAGCCGCCGGCTCGCCCTGTGGCTGGTAAGCGGACCTACCGGCCCGCTCGCTTGAGCTGCCGACCACCCGATATGCGCACATAGATGCCGATGAGGATGATCGCGATGACTATCCCGACGATGAACGGGATGACCTCCCAGCCACCGTTCGAGTTCTTATAGCCAAGCTGGTAGGTGAGCCAAGATCCAAGAAATGATCCGGCCGCCCCCAATACGATCGTCATGATGAGCCCGATTTTCTGATCACCTGGCATTATCAACCGGGCTAGCCCGCCGATAATGAGGCCGATAACAATCGCGCTGATTATGGTCCAGATCATGGCTATTCCATTCTATATTAGGTAATAGTTATGGGGATTGGTTGGCATCAACGCGGGGTATGCCCGCGGCATCGATTCTGATACCGCGGGCAATCCAGCGTCGGCTACTTGGTGTCGACGCCTTCGGTTTCGATACGTTCCTTGCGGACCGTGCCGGAAACTGATTCCTTGTCGGTTACCTCGTCGACCGCCAGGCCGACACGTTCGACGGGCACGGTCTTCTTTTCGGCGACGACCTGTTCTTCGTGGAGGGTGACTTCGGTCTCGGCTTCGCCGATCTCACCAACCGGCACGTCGGAGTTGACCGGTTCGCGGACTACGCGAACCTCTTCATGGGTCACCGGCACGGTCACGGACTGTTCCTCGGTAACTACATACTTATGCAGGCGGGCCTTGCCCGTTGCGACCTTCTCGGTGCCCACATTCAACTGTTCTTCGGACCGCACTAGACTTTCACCCGCAGCATCTTCGCTGGTGACGCCCGTTCTGGTAGGTGTCGGCCGCTCGTCTTGCGAGCGGCCGTTGTGCTCGCCGTAGTTATCCCAACCCGACGACTTTTCGGTCAATCCGTAGTGATCGAGCAACTCTTTGCCCTGCTGGGTCGAAATTCCGTCGGCTGCGTCCAGATGTGGGGCGCTCTTGATTTTATCCTTGGTCGTGACGACGTCAACGCGATCACCTTGGTGCTTCGCACCGGCAAGCGGGACCAGCGAGGATGATCCGAACCACCCGGTTTTGACTGCGATCCAGGTGGGAAGGCTATTGCGGTCGTCAATATATACCTGCTCGACCTTGCCGACCTTTTCGCCAGCATTGTCATAAACGGTCGAGTGGGCAACGGCGTCTAGTTCGGGTGTACGAGTCATAATCAGTCTTCACCTTTCGACGCGAATATTTGGCTTCTGGGAAGTGCGGATTCGCTATCCGCACTCATTAGCGAGTAAACGCACGACGTCATGGACATGCAACCCTGCGATATCGGACACAGTGGACATAGCGGACGCCGTATAACGTGCAGGCTAAGCGCCCCAATATGGATCTACCGACGAAATGCGATCTGGTGTCGCGCAGAGATATTCAGACTTATCCGAGTCGATATTGGCCTAATGCTCACGACGATGCGAACGTCTATGGGGGTGAATTATTACGATCGAATAACGATGGGGCCGGAGGTTGTCGACGCCCTGACCTCGCGATGGCCGTCAACGGCGGTTTCATCCGGTTGCGACCGAATGAAGCAGGTCACAGGCGTACGCTCGCGAACGTGCCACGGACCTCATTTACCGAGATGAACTGCTCGGTCGCGCAGTGTGCTCACATCATCGGTGAGCGGTGGAGCGTCCTGCTGATCCGTGACGCCATGATGGGCATCACGCGCTTCGAGGACTTTCGATCCAGGACAGGGATCGCCCGCAATATCCTGAGCAAACGGCTCGATGACCTGGTCGCCAATGGAATTCTCACTCGTGTGCAGTACGCCGACAAGCCCATCCGGCGTGAATATGTGCTGACCGAAAAAGGGATGGACCTGTGGCATGTGCTTGGCGCGATGGCGCAATGGGGCGACAAATGGTCGGCGCCTAATGGTCCGCCAGTCGTGCTGGAGCACAGCGCTTGTGACCATCAAGCGACGATCACGCCGACGTGCAGTCATTGCGGCGAGGTCCTGCACCTTGGCGCACTCGCACTACGTCCGGGTCCGGGCGCCGCGCGTTCGGCCTGAAAGTATGTGACGTTCTATTTGGCGTGTACACCCATCAGTGTGGCGATCTGCTGTGCCAGCGGGTTTAGATTGAGGCGGTCAGGATCTTTCTTGGGTTTGTTGTCCCAGGGTTGTGGGTAGGCGGGATTGGCTAGCGCGGCGCGGTTCGCGCCGCGCACGCTCGTTGGACTCCCTTGCGGCACAGTGCATCTGGCATCTGTGTTGAAAGGGAAGTCATCGTAGTTGATGTCAAAGCGTGGGTTGGTGCGTTTGATCTTCGCGATCATCGCTGTCGTACTCTCGTAGCCTTGCGTACACGCTGCGGGATTATTTGTCTCCAGCACGATGCCGAAGTGAATCTGGCCGTCGTTGTGGGTGTAGCCGTAACCCTTAACAGACAATGCCGAGAGCATCGCCAACGCGGAATTCGTTGCCCAGCCAGCAGGTTCGATGGTTTTCGCGGTGCTGCCCAGGTCGTGGACGACTTTGGTGATGTCGGCACCTTGTTGCTGCAACAGCGTCGACAACTGCGTCGCGGTAGCCGTGCCGGTGGTAAGGAGGCGGCGCACGTCGGGATCGGCCGACGCCAGCGTGGCCGTGATTAGATCGAGATTGCGGGCCCAGTCCATAATGGCATCGGATTGGTCGGCCTGCGTCGCGAGGGCAATATTCGAGTTGCGCAGCAGCGCAATGGTTTCCGGAAGACTCTCGACCCCCGCCTTGGATAGGTTGCCCAATGAGGTGACCAGCCGGGCGAGGTTCTCGCCCTGTCCGTTGAACGCTTTGCCCAGTTCGACGATGACGGTATGTAAGTCCTCGACTGGCACCGACTCGGCCAAGTCGAGCGCACTGTTCACTACGTCGTCGAGTGGCGGCGGCACCGATCCCTTTGTGATGCGCGACCCTTCGACGAGATATGGACCAGCCGGTGACGTCGGCTGCAAATCCAGAAACTGCTCGCCGATAGCTGATCGATTGGCAACTACCGCAACAGCATTCGCTGGAATTCGCCCTTCGCCACCGTCGAGTGTCAATGCGACGTCGACGCCGTCGCGCACCAGACGTACATCCTTGACGCGACCGGCGGGCACGCCCTGATAGGTCACTTCGGCGTTGGTGAATATGCCACCCGAATCGGGCAGATGCGCCGTCACATTGTAGGAATTCGCCCCGAGCATTCGGTCCACGTGTACGTACCGCACGCCAGCGAACACCGTCGCGGCAATACCGAGCACAATCAGCATGACTATCTGCACACGCTTAAGAGCACCAAGTGGTGGCATCGGTTGTCGCCCCTTTCATAGATGACTTCGCTTGTCGCAGAGGCTCAGCGAGGTGCGGGGGAGGTACTGGGCGTCGGATTCGGTGACGAGGTCGAACAACCGGAATTGGTGGTTCCGGGAACGTTGGTCCCAAGACCGGGAGCGAGGGGGGAGGCGATGTCGGCGACCTTCCAGCTATCGCCGACTTTCTGCATCGACAATGTCAGCACATTGGCCGCGTTATTCTCGGTTCCGTTTCCGCCCGGCGCAGCCGCGTCAGTCCACCGAGACGTCTGCTCGATCACGACGAGCACCTTGGCGGCATCACCGGAATTCTCGATGACGCCGCTGCTGACGACTTTGCCGCGGGACGAGAGCTGCAGGGTGGTGATCGCTTGTTTCATCGTGCCGACTGAGCAACTTATTTGACGCTCTGCGTTGCCGGTCGCGGACCGGCGCATGTCGTCGAGATAGTTGTCGACATTGTTCGCGTCGTAGTTGGCGACCATCGCGCCGTAGGCGCCGGCAGCTTCGATGATCGGCGCGGTGTCTGCGCGCGATTGCGGCGCGGTTGATCGACCTATTGCAAACATCGCAGCGCCCAGAGCGATGACGAGAATGACGGCGCCAGCGATCACCACGGCCGGGCGTTGCCGCAACGTCGTGCGGGTCGCTTCCGACGAGTCCTCGTCGGAGGCCTTATCCGCGGCGGCCGCGTCTGTCGAGGTTTCGGGCTCGGTCCCGGCACCTACGTCAGTGACTTCGGCACTTAGTTCGCTCGCCGCGGCGTCGGCGCTGGTGGGTTTTTCGGAGGGGGAAGGTCGAGAATCGGACATCGTTATTCCTTTCGAGCGGGGAGTTAACCGCTGACTCGTTCACGTAGGTTCGCCCCGGGAGGTGGGCCCGCTGTGTCGTCGCCGGGTGGGCGAGGCGCATTCTGAGCGCCACGCTGACCGACGAGCGGGTTGCGGGAAGTGCAGTACATGTACTTCAGGGGCAGCGGG
This sequence comes from Gordonia sp. CPCC 205333, assembly GCF_048537885.1. NCBI lineage: Bacteria > Bacillati > Actinomycetota > Actinomycetes > Mycobacteriales > Gordoniaceae > Gordonia > Gordonia sp. CPCC 205333. The sequence goes on from NZ_JBCLVI010000001.1 coordinate 441,181, forward strand.
TTGGTCGACGTAGCCGGGGCGGTCGCCGGATTGTCGTATTCGCAGGTGGGTCGAGGTAGAAGATCCGCTGCGACGTTGAATGCTCCGTGATGGGAGACCAGGGCCCAGGCGCCGAGTCCTCGCACCAGATTGGGGGCGAGTAGCCGCAGTGCGGGGGTGCGTAATTGGGCTTGGATCGCGATGATGTCCAGGGTCTTGAGGAGGTCACCGAGTTCGTCGCGATTCTCGCCGATGACTTGTCGCGTGTCGGACAGGCCGGTCGGAGTGATTGCGAACAGCTTCTTCAATTCGGCGTTGGAGCGCGCTAGGCGGGTAAACAGTGCCGTGGCGGCGTCGCTGAAACGGTTGGTCGCCGGCTCAATCGACGAGATGAGCTCCAGGGTTCGACGTCCAGATGTGACGAGGGCGCGGGTTTCGGGCAGGACGTCATAGAGCGCGGCGACCAGGGTGTCGATCGAATCGATGATGGTGGAGATCTCGCGAGCACCGCCGGCGAACGCGCCGTCCAGTTCGGCGAGAACACGGTTGAGTTTGGCGGGGTCGAGTTGTTCCATCGTCTGCGATACCCGCGACAAGACATCGGCGAAGTTTCGCGGTGTGGCCGTTCGTTCGGCACCGATAATGGCACCATCCGGCAACAGGCTCGGCGAACCGTCGGTTGGGATGAGATTCAGGTACTGCTCACCCGCCGCGGATAGGTTCGCCACCTGCGCACGTACCGACGCGGGTGGGCGATTGTCGGCATCAAGGGTGGCTTCGGCGATGACGCCGTCGGCGGAAAGTCGAATCGCATCGACGGTGCCGATGCGTGCTCCCCGGTAGGTCACGTCGCTCGACTCGTGCAAACCACCGGTCAGCGGCAACTCGATGTTCACCCGGAAGGTCCGCTGCAATGGGTTGAGCCCGAGGGACCCGAAAGCCAGATTCGCGATACCGAGACAGAGCAATGCCAGCAGCGCGACCGTGGATAGGGCGTTTCGATGGGCCCGGAGAAAGCTGCTCATCGCGTACCCCTGCGCGGGATGGCCGTGTTGGGTCCGCGCAATCGAGTCCAGACCCGATTCAAGGTGTCGACCAGTGAGGCGCCGATGAGCCCGAGATCGGATAACTGCCACCAGTGGCTGTTCGGATCGTAGGTGGCCGGAATGGCGATCGAGCTGACGCGGATATGGGAGGCGACGTAGTCGCCCCGAATACTGGGCGCGAGCAAGCTGCCGAACCGGGATAGCGCACTCAGAGCGGGTTCGAGTCGAGTGTCGAGTGCACCGATGCGCTTGGTCAGCAGATTCACCCCTGCCAATAGTTGGGTCAGTTCGGCGCGCGAGCCGTTGACCAGTTTGCTGATCTGGTCGGAGGTTCGGCGGGCACTGTCCAGGGTCGTGACGAGTTGATCGGTTGTGTCGGTCAGGACAGTCAATGCCGGTGTCGCCGAAGCGATTACGTCGTTGATGGCATTCGCGCGGACTGCCGAACGCTGCGAGAGTGCGTTGAGCGAACCGAGGACCGAGGTGATCTCGTCAGAATTCGCGGCCAGGCGGCTCGTGACCGCGGTCAGCTGGCTCAGCATCGAGGCCACATCCGAGGGTTGACCGTCGAGCATGGTGTTGAGTTCGCTGAGTATCGAACCCACTCGCGCCAGCCCGCCGCCGTTGATGACCGTCGATGCGGCTGCCATGATCTGCTCGACGCTTGGTGCCGCTGCGGTGTCATCGATTTCGATGACCGAGCCGTCGACCAATCGTTGTGGTGACGGATTGCTCGCCGGTCGCTGGAGGGCGACGAAGACATCGCCAAGGGGCGTTGCCTGGCGCAGTTCCGCTGTGCTGTTGGCCGGAACGTCGATCGCGTCGCTGAGCTCGAATGTCACCCGCGCGCGGTAGTTGGCGGTGGCGATATCGGTCACTTCACCGACCTTGACCCCGTTGAGTTTGACGGGTGCTTTGATCGGCAAGTTCAACGCATCGGCGAATTCGGCCCGCACGCTGATGTGATCGCCGCCGACGCCTTTACGCGGGAGCGGCAATTCTTCGACGGTCACCGCGCAGCCGGCTATGACGCTGGCGCAGAGCAGCACGACCGGTACGGCGATGAATCGACGGCCATTCATAGGTTGCCCAATCCGAGCAGTAGGGTCGCCAAGCCCATATCGGGGCCCATATCCGCGACTTTGCCGGTCCGGCAGCCTTGACTGCGCATCTGCAGACGCTGGCAGACGGTATTAAGCAGATCGGTGTCCACCAACGACTTATCGGTGAGGAAATGCACCCGAAGGCGTCGCGTCTTCCTATCGACTGAGCGATCCAAATTGTCGAACAGCAGCGGCGCGACGTCGACGAATTCCGTGATGTCGCGGCTATGCGCCTTGAGCGTCGACAACGTCTTGTTGAGCTGTGTCGCGGTGTGGTTCAACGGGTTTCGATTGTTCTTCAGCAACTTGCTCAACTCGCTGACCGTGCTGTTGATACCAGCGAGGGAGTCGGTGATCGCCGGACCGTTTGCGGCCAAGATCTGTGACGCGTCTGCGAGCTGATCGCTGAAGGTGGTGATCGCGCTCGAATTCTTCGCGGCAGCACCGGAAAGTGAATTGAGGCTGCTGACCAGAGATTTGAGGTCGGCGGCACTGGTCGATCCGGTTTGGAGGGCGTTGGACAAGGCATGCAGCGTCGTGCTGATCCGATTGCCGTTCCCAGCGAGATTGCGTTCGGCGGTGGTCAGGTAGTCATTGATCGGGGTGTCACCCGGCGCTGTCGCGAACGCGGTGGCCAAATCGTCTATCGAGTTCACCAGACTGTCGATGGACACCGGTGTTCGAGTCCGGGCGATCGGAATGGTGCCGTCATCGTCGAATTGCGGCCCGGTCGTGTAGGCGGGCGTCAGTTCGATATGGCGGTCGGCGATCACCGATGGTGCGAGCGCAACTGCGGAGACGTCGGCGGGCAGGGCAGTGCCAGTTGGCAGCGACAAGGTGACTGTCACGGTGCCGGGACCGGGGGAGATTTCGTCGATCCGGCCGATCGGCGCTCCGAGGATGGTGACCTCGTTCCCGACGTAGAGGCCCGCGGCGTCGGTGAACTGCGCATGGATCGTGAGCCGGTTGTCGGCCTTGGCATTGATCGTCGCCACGACGGCGATCGCGATGATGACCAGCACAAGGGCGGTTACCAACCAGCGCATGGGAATTCGCGGGATCCGCCGGGTAGTCATCGGCAGCCCCCGACGAGTCCGAGCAAGCAGAGGAGATTGTCGCTGACGATTGAAGCACCCAGGAAACCGTCCATATACGGTCCATTGCCGGTCGCGGTGCCCAGATGCCGCGCAAATACCGGTATCGCCTCAAGCGTATTGCCGATATCGCGATCGGAGCGGTTCAAGCCGGCCGAGAGTCGGTCAAGTTGCCTGAGCAGCCGGCCGATGTCGCCGGCGTTGTCGGTGACCACTCCGGTCATTTGTCGGGTCACCGCGCGTATGTCGGCCAGAACCGAAGCGATCAATTGACGTTGTCGTACGACGGTGTTCGCGACGTCGGTTCCGGTCGTCACCAATTGTCGTAGTGAGTGGGTGTTGCGCTGAAATAGTGCCGCAACACCTGCCGACCGCTTCACCAACTCCGTCACCTGGCTATTGCGGGAGTTGACGACGTCGGACAGTCGCGTGATCTGATCGAGAGCCTGCGGCAGCAGTGTGGGTGTCCGCGCGAATTGGCTGTCCAAGGTATCCAAGGACAGTCGCAACTTTTCCTCGTCGATGGCGGCGAGTTTCGGCGTGCCGGTATCGATCAACGCGGCCAGATCAAAGGGCACCGACGTGCGATTTTGCTCGATGACATTGTCGCGGAGTTCGCCGGTTCCCTGCGGCTTCAGGGAGATGTATCGAGTGCCGAGAATGGTAGCCAGTCGGATCGATGCCGTGGTGGTCGCTCCGAGTGGAACGGGGTTGTCGATCCGCAGCGTGACATCGACGTGATCGCCCCGCAGCCGCACGCTATCGACTGAGCCGACCGGAACGCCGGCCACCCGTACCGCGTCGCCGGAACGAACCCCGGCGGCTTGGGCGAATTCGGCGCGAATAGTCTCGGTGCCGATACCTACCCGGGGAATCAGCAGCGCGGCACTTACCATCACCGCAAGACAAATCGTGGCGATCAGGCCAATCTTGAAATGCCGATAGGATTGGGTTACTCGCGCGCGGAAATGTGTGGTTCGAGTCATCGTCGGCATGTCTCCGAATGTTGGCTGCCGCCAATGCTGGATATCACATTGGGCGGAAAAAGAACTCCGTAAAGGCTGATATCAAGGTTGCACGAGTAGATATTCCAATAGCTGCCATTACCCGTCGATTTGCTCCAAATATTCGCCATTCGCCCGATTCCCGGGATCGCCAGCGAGAGTTTCGCGCCGTCGCGATTGAGGAAGCTGGTAATCGCGACGGTGTTTTGGGCGGAACCCGTGACGTCGGAACGCAGTTGGGCCAGCGTGGCGCTGAGATCGCCGGCCATCTTCGATACCGAACGCACCGAGGTGCCGATCTCGCCGCGGTGCCGATTCACCGCGTCGAGGAAGCGGGGCATTTCATCGACGAGGCGGTCGGTGTTCGTGAGTTGTCGATCGACTGTCGCCACCACGGCATTGAGATTGGTGACGATCGAGCCGATGACGGCGTCATCGTCGGCGACGGTTCGCGCGAGTGCGGTGGTCTGGGCGAGGAGCGTCGAGATCGATACGTCATTGCCCTGCAGCGCATCGACGATATTGGCGCTGAGCGTGTTGACCGCCGCCGGGTCCAATTCGCCGAATAGCGGTGCGAAACCGTTGAGCAAGCTGGTGACATCGAAGCTGGGAATGGTGCGTTCGACGCCGATTGTGTTCTGGGACAACGTCTTTTTCCCAGTTGCGACGGCGTGGCTAGCGCCTGGAAGGGAGAGGCCCAGATATCGGCGGCCGGTGAGATCTTGATATCGGACGCTGGCGGTGGTTTCGGGATATACCGCTTGCTCGGACGAGAGGTCGAACTCCACCAATGCCAGTCCGTTGTCCACCTTTAGCTGCGATACCCGGCCGACGCGTACCCCGGCGATTCGCACATCGTCGCCCGCGCGCAACCCAGTGGCATCGACGAAATAGGCGCGCATCGAGATCGTGCGTCCATTGACGGGCTTGGCCAGCGTCGACCAGATTGACATCGTCGCGAGCAATGAAATGACCACGAATATGCCGAATCCCAGCAGTGGCCGGACGAGACTGCCGCCCCTCATCGCCCGACCTCGGCGACGGTGAAGGTATGGCCGCGCAATGCCGGCCCGATCTGTAGACGTTCGATCGGAGTCAGTGGGCGACCGAATAGTGCCTGCAATATCTCAGCTTCCCGGCGGCTCCCCACTCCGCCGAGATTTCCGCCCTGGCCGCTGCTCATTGCCGGCGCGACACCGGCGGGACAGTTGGGCCCCGCCATCGCGCCATATCGAGGGCAGTCGGCTGCGGTATAGGGCGTGTACGGCGTTGCGTTGATGGCGGCGTCGAGCACGACTTTCCCATCTGGTGAGGTGAAAATCCCCGACGTCGCAATGGCGAAACGGCGAATCGTGTCGACCGCTGGTCCGATGGACGAGCCCGTCGACTCCAGCGCTCCGACGGTTGCGTTGAGGTTGGTGATCAGGCGGATCGCGCCGCTCATATTGGGGCGCAACGCCCCGGTGGTGGCGTCGAGCGCACCGCCGGCGGTCGTGTAGAGACTGATTAGGCCAACGCGGTTCGCGCTGATCGTGCGCAGAGTCGGAAGTGCCGCAGCAACGGCGTCGACCAGACGCGGAGCGCTCACCGCGAGACTCTTGGTCGAACGATCGAGTCGGGACAGGTCTGAGCGGAGATCGGGCACCGCCTCGCGCAGCTGCGACAGCATCGTCGTCAACCGCTCGATGGTGGTCGCGGCCTTGCCAGACCGACCGGAAACACCGTCATCGACCGCGGCGAGAACGCGACTGAGCGCGCCGATGTCGATCCTGGCCAGCACCCGATGCAGAGCCGACATCGCCTCTTGGAGTTGGCGCGTCTGCGGCGAGGTGTCGGGACGGATCTGGTCGCCGTCGGACAGTCCTATTCCCGCAGTCGTCGAGCCGCCGCGCAACTCGATGGCGGTGACGCCGAACAGGTTCGTCGGTACGACGCGGGCGACGACGTCGCGGGGTATCCGGGTCGCGACGCTCGGGTCGAGTTTCAAGGTCAACGTCGAGGTTGTGCCGGCCTGCTGGAGCGTGGTCGAGGCGGTGTCAGCGGTCCCGATCAACATTCCGCGATACTTGACGTCGGCGTCGGGACCAAGGCCGTCGCCGAGGCTGGTCACCGTCGCACCGACTTCGGTGGTCGCGGTGTATTCGCCGGTGTAGCGGCCCCAGAGCAGCGTCGCGACCACCGCGACTATGACGACGCTAATGCAACCGCGCACCAATAGGGCGGTCGGACTTGCGCTGCGTCCGGATAGATCGTGAACCATGGCTGTCCCGCCCTATCCCGATATCCGTACACCGGGGTCGGTGCCCCACATCGCCATCGTCAGCAGAGTGTTGACGATGACCACGACGACGATCGATGCGCGTATCGCGCGGCCGGCGGCGACGCCGACGCCCTGAGGTCCGCCGCTGGCGTAGAAGCCGTAATAACACTGGAGCAAGGTGGCGATTATGACGAATACCAGTGCTTTGACCACGCTATACACAACATCCATCGGGGAGAGGAACATGGTGAAGTAATGGTCGAATGTTCCAACGGATACGCCGCCGCCCTGCAATAGATACACGGCGCGGGAGCTGAGATAACACAATCCCAGACCGACGCAATAGAGCGGAATGATCGCCACTATGGCGGCGAATAGTCGAGTCGACACTAGATAGGGAATGGGCGGTACTGCCTGGACTTCCAGGGCGTCGATTTCTTCCGAGACGCGCATCGCGCCGAGCTGGGCGGTGAATCGGCAGCCCGCTTGCGCCGCAAAGGCGATCGCGGCGATCAGCGGCGCCAGTTCACGGGTGGAGCCGAATGCGGAGACGATGCCGGTGAGAGGGCTCATCCCAAGCAGTCGAAGGGCCGAAAGTCCTTCGATACCCAGGGTGATGCCGGCGAACGCGCTGAGCAGCAATACCACCCCGACGGTGCCGCCGCCGGTCACCAGTGACCCGTTTCCCCAGGTCACGTCGCGGACGAGCCGGGCAGTCTCAGCCGGGTACCGCCGCACCGCGCGAGGCATCCAGCGGAGTGCATTGATGACGAAAGTGGCTTGGTGGCCCAGGTTTTGGCCGAGTGCGCCACTCGCTGACAGTCCGAGTCGCATGCGGTAGAGCGCCGTCGAATACGACGGCTGGCTGGTTTTCAACGTCATAACGGCTGAGCCGGTATCAGAACTTGGGCGAGCTGAGTAAACAACACGTTCACGCCGAATAGGAGAATCACTGAACTCACGACGGCCGAATTCACCGAGTTGGCCACACCCGCGGGTCCGCCGCGGGTGTTGAGTCCTTTGTCGCATGCGACGATCGCGACAATGGCTCCGTAGGTGACCGCTTTGATCAACGCCAGGACTAGATCGCTGACCGAAGTGAAGGCCGCGAATGAAGCCAAATAGCTTCCGGCGGTGCCGTTTTGGACGTAGACATTGAAGACATAGCCGGTGAGAAATCCGACGAAGCAGACGAATCCGCAGAGTAATCCGCTGACCACCAATGCCGCGACGAACCGAGGGACGACGAGTCGGTCGACCGGCGAGAGGCCGAGCACTTTAAGTGCGTCGATTTCTTCGCGGACGGTCCGAGTGCCGAGGTCGGCGCAGACCGCAGATCCGACCGCACCGGCGATCAACATCGCCGTAACCAGGGGTGCGCCCTGGCGGACGATGCCGAGACCATTCGCCGCGCCGGTAAAGGCATTGGCGCCAACCTGATTGGCGATTGTTCCGACCTGAATCGACACGATGACGCCGATCGGGATGGCGACGAGAACCGTGGGTATCGCGACCGCGCTCGCCATGAACGCGCATTGCCGGATGAACTCCGACGCCGAGAAATCGCGCCGGATGACACTTCGAACGAGCGCACGCAGCGTTCGGGTCAGCAGCACCAATTGTCGGCCGAAGGTATTGATCGAGACGACCGGATGGTTGAGGGCGTAATCCTCGACGCGGCTGGAGTTGGTGGGTGGAGCTGATGTCATCGCGGGCACCGCCACGCCCTATCTCTGTTGCCTGATCGAATCACTCGCAGCGCCTGTCTTTACGCGCACGCCAAGCGTGCTGTCCGGTCGAGGTCGGGGTGCGCGTGCTGCCGGGGCGGCGGCGGAACCAACAATGCCATTGCGTAGTGGCACAGTTCACATTGTCGTATGCGCGGTAGATATGTTGACATACATAGCGCCCTGAGGTCAAGAGTTGCGTTTCGCAACCCAAGTCCCGTAGATCTTGTCAATGACTGATGTCACGTATAACCTACCTGCCACTGGCAGTTTAGGGAAGTGTTGTTCCGATGGGAAGAGTTGACTCGATGGTTGGTGGTAGCGGGAGCGGCGACACCGGGCGCGCGATTTCTCGGCGCTCGAGCGCGCGATCCGGTCGGGGGCACTCATGGTGGATCGCAGGAGTGGTCATCGTCGTGATGGTCGTTTCGGCGGTATACGTCGGTCGACTGCGGCTCAGTGAAATACCGGATCGCGCCATCGGTCACGCTCCTGCGGCTCCCCAGGCGGGCGTTCCGGGCGAGAAGTCGATCGAGTATGCGGTCACCGGCCCGTCCGGTTCGACGGCACGGGTGTCGTATCTCGTGCCGGGCGGCCGCACGGTAGACGAGACGGTCCGAGTTCCGTGGCGAATGATCCTGCGATCGCGGGAATTGACGACGGCTGCCGGGGTGTTGACGCAGGCGCGAGGTCAGCGTTCGGTGTCATGTTCGGTGCGGGTCAACGGATTTGAGCGGTCTCGTCAGGTTGGGGCAGGCGCCGATGGCAGTTCGGTCGCCAATTGTCTGGTTCCGGTGGCGTAGGAAACGATGGCGATGAGGAAGAGATTCGTGGAAAACGCACGGGCACAGTCGGTTCGGCTGATGCGAGGGATGGCAGACGAGATTCGGCGACCGGTGCGTCTTGGGATCCTGCGTGATCGTAGCGCTGGCCGTCCTCGCCTGGCTCGGTTCCTGTACGCATGCTCGTTGCCCGTCATCGGGCTATGGCTACTCATCGCGGGAGGAATGAATCTTGTTGTCCCGCAATTAGAATCGACGGTCACATCGCACGCTCAATCATTCCTGCCCGACGAGGCCTCCTCGGTGCAGGCGTTGGTGAAGATGGGCAAATACTTCGGCGGTGGCGGCAGTAACAACTTCGTCTACGTGCTATTGGAGGGCGATAAGCCGCTGGGATCCGAGGCGCACGCCTACTACAAACAACTGCTCGGCACGTTGACCGCGGACACCACACATGTCCATTCCGCGATGGATCTGTGGTCGAATCCCGATCTTGCCTCCGCGGCGCAGAGTCACGACGGAAACGTCGCTTACGTGTTGGTGAATCTCGCCGGCAACATGGGCACCGCATTGGCGATGGACTCGACACAGTCCGCTCGTGACACCATCGCCGCGTCGAAGCCTCCCGCCGGCGTCACTGTGCACCTCACCGGTCCGTCAGCGGTGGTCAACGACGAGATGGTGGCGATCAACGATTCGATCGTGTTGCTCGTGGTGATCAGCGCCTTGTTGGTGTCGGTGGTGTTGCTACTGGTCTACCGATCGCTGATCACCGCGCTGGTTCCACTGCTGGGAGTCGGCCTGGCACTCGCGGTGGCTCGCGCGACGATCTCACTGCTGGCCGACAACGGCGTCATCAAGGTGTCGATCTTCGCCGCCGCGCTATCGGCGGTGGTTGTACTCGGCGCCGGTACCAATTACGGGATATTCCTACTAGGGCGATATCAAGAATCGCGGCGCGCGGGTCTGAGCCGTGAGGATGCGTATTACGCCGCACTGGCCGGGGTACAACATATCGTGATCGCGTCCGCGCTGACCGTCGCCGGGGCGATGGCATGTTTGGCGGCCACCCGGTTGGCCATGTTCAGTACATCGGGTCTGCCCTGTACGATCGCCATCTTGATCACATTGGCCGCCGCGCTGACGCTCGGACCGGCCGTGCTCGCGGTCATCACTCGGATGGGGTTCGCCGAACCCCGTGAGTCGTCGTCCCCTCGGCGCTGGCGGCGGATTGGAACCACCGTTGCGCGGTGGCCCGGCCCGGTTCTGGCCGCAGCACTGGCCGTATTGGCCGTGATGATCGCGCCGCTCGCCTTCTACGCGCCCAGCTTCAACGAACGCAAAGCGCAACCGTCGGATTCGCCAGCCAATATCGGGTTCGCGGCTGCTGATCGGCATCTGCCGCCGAACATCATGGCTCCGAGCGTGTTGATCGTCGAATCCGACCACGATATGCGCAACTCGGCTGATCTGATCGCTCTGGCCAAACTTACCGACGCGGTCGCGGGGATCGATGGGGTCAACGCGGTACAAGGCATCACCCGCCCATTGGGGCAGACCTTGAACCAAGGCACCCTTACCAGCCAGGCCGGCTACATAGGCAATCGATTCAGTCAGATGACGACCCTGCTGCAAGATCGAATCGACGACGTCGACTCGGTCTCGAAGACCATCGATGATCTCGATACCGCCATCAACGGAGTTGATGCCGCCCTTCGGCAAGGAGCAGCGGGGGCGAAGTCGCTCGCCGACGCGACGTCGACCTTGGAGGCCACCAGCAATTCCACCCTGAAGAAGGTTCAACAGCTTTCGACGGCGATGGCCCCGGTTCGTGGCTTGGTGAGTTCGATCCCGCAATGTTCGACGGTTAACGCGTGTAAGACTGCCCTGACCGGGTTGTCGGTACTCGATGATCTACCCGGTCTCCAGCAATCGGTTCGTTCGCTCGCCGCGGGAACCACGACACTCGGCACAGCGCTGCCGATGGCGGCGAACCAGATCCCCGCGCTGCGGTCGACGATCACACAGATACGTCAGTTGATCGGCCCGCTAAAAACCACCTTGGGCGCGCTGATACCGCAAACCGGTGAAATCACCGACTTCCTCGACGAAGTCAGCACGGCGTACGCGGCGGGTAATCCCGCTGCCGGCGCGTTCTTCTTGCCCAGCCAGGCTTTGGAGAGTCCGCTGTTTCAGAGCGGGATGCCCTACTATTTCTCGCCCGACGGCAAAGCCACCCGAATGGTCGTGACCCCCGAACGTGAGGGGTTCAGCCGCGACGCCATGGATGTCAGCGCCCACATCATCCCGACCGCGACATCGGCGATGAAGAATACTTCCCTTGCCGGCTCCACCGTGAGTATCGGCGGACCGGGCGGAACATTGCTGAATATCGAGTCCTTCGCACATGAGGACTTCATCGCGATAATCGTCGCGGCTTTCGCTTTCGTGTTCTGCGTTGTACTCGTGTTGCTGCGCAGCCTCGTCGCGGCGATAGCGGTCATCGGCACCGTCGGGTTGTCATATCTGTCCGCGATGGGTGTTGCCGTATTCCTTTGGCAAGACGTCATCGGCAACCCACTGCACTGGTCGGTCGCGCCCATCGCGTTCACCTTCCTCGTCGCAGTCGGTGCCGACTACAACATGCTGCTGGTTAGCAGATTCCGGGAGGAATACGGGGCGGGACCCGGAGTTGGCCTGATCCGCGCGATGGTTGGCACCGGCAGCGTCGTGACCCAGGCCGGCCTTACCTTCGGCATAACGATGTTCGCCATGCTCGCCAGTTATGCGCACAACGTCGCGCAGATCGGTACGACGGTGGCACTCGGCCTTCTCATCGATACCCTCATCGTCCGCACCCTCGTCATGCCCGCGATCGCTCGGCTATCTGGACGGTGGTTCTGGTGGCCGACGGCATTCGTGCGGATGCCCGCCAAGCGTGCCGTCGAATCGGAGAGTGTGTCTTAGCTCCTCGGTGGAGTGACGATCGCGGCGTTGACCAGGTGGATCAGTTCTTCGAACTGCATCTCGGCCGAGAAGACGTCGGGGAGGTCGGCGTCGAGGGTTGCCATGCCGTGGGCCATCGCAAAAGTCGCGACGGCGATTGACTCGGCGGGTACCGTTCCGCCCCAACCGTTCTCGACGTCGGCGGCCACGGTACCCGCGTGCTGATTCCAGCTCCGCGCGCGCGCTTCGGAGAGACCGGGGTCGTCGTTGTCTACCAGCCGGGAGCCGAACATCAACGCGATCTTGGAGCGGTTGGCTCGCGCGAAGCGCACGAAAACCTGGCCAAGCGTCGCAACGGATTCGCCGAGTGCGATGGCGTCGGGCAGTTCGTCGAGGGCGGCCACGGATTCGGCGTAAAGATCATCGAATCCCCGGACCGCGACCGCGGTGAACAGTGCGCGGCGATCGGCGAAATGATGGGCGACCGATTGGTGGGTGATGCCCACGCGGCGAGCGATGGCTCGCAGACTCGCCCTGTCGGGACCGGCGTCGTCGAGTTCGGCTACGGCGGCCGCTAGGAGCTTTTCGCGGACTTCCTGCGCGGAGCGCCGCCTGCGAGGTGTAGTCGATTTAGGCATCCGGGCAATTATCGCTTATCGGGGTCTGGGGGCCGGGGATAACCGGCAGACGGGGTAGGTGCCCGCTGAAATTCACCTCGCCCCAGTTGGCGTGACCTATGAGTCACCTCAAACTTGAGCGGAACAAACTCAACTCTTCTCGCGTTACACCACTCGAAGGTTCAAACATGAGCCTAGAACACTTAACTCTGGCATCCTGGACTCAGACACTTCTGTGCCCAGGCCCAGTTCTACGAGAGGTAGCGAGAGTGGACAGTTTCACCCCAACCACCAAGACGCAGGCTGCGTTGCAGGCTGCCGTACAAAGCGCGGCGTCGAATGGTAACCCCGACGTTCGGCCCGCACATATCCTGGTCGCCCTACTCGACCAGACCGACGGAATCGCATCGCCGCTGCTCAAGGCAGTCGGCACCGATCCCGCCGACATCAGGCGTCAGGCCCACGGTCTGGTCGACCGGATGCCGACGGTGGCTTCCACGAGTGCTCAGCCGCAACTGTCCCGCGAGTCGATCGCCGCGGTCACCGCAGCTCAGCAATTGGCGACCGAACTCGGTGACGACTACGTCTCGACCGAACACCTGACCGTCGGCTTGGCGACCGGAGACACCGACATAGCCAAACTCCTGGGCAACAGCGGTGCGTCGCCGCAGGCACTGCGGGAGGCGTTCGTATCGGTCCGCGGAGCCGCGCGGGTCACCAGCCCGGACCCGGAATCGTCGTATCAGGCCCTGGAGAAGTACTCGACCGATCTGACGGCGCGGGCACGTGAAGGCAAGCTCGATCCGGTCATCGGTCGCGATACCGAGATCCGTCGTGTCGTGCAGGTGCTCAGTCGACGGACCAAGAACAACCCGGTCTTGATCGGCGAGCCCGGCGTCGGCAAGACTGCCATCGTCGAAGGACTCGCTCAGCGTGTCGTCGAAGGCGATGTCCCAGAGTCGTTGCGCGGTAAGACTGTTGTCTCCCTCGACCTCGGTTCGATGGTCGCCGGTGCCAAGTATCGCGGTGAATTCGAAGAGCGGCTCAAGGCCGTACTGGATGAGATAAAGGCCGCCGACGGCCAGATCATTACCTTCATCGACGAGTTGCACACCATCGTCGGTGCCGGTGCGACCGGCGATTCCGCGATGGACGCCGGCAATATGATCAAGCCGCTACTCGCTCGCGGTGAGCTGCGGCTGGTCGGTGCGACGACCCTCGAGGAGTACCGCAAGTACATCGAGAAAGACGCCGCGCTAGAACGTCGCTTCCAGCAGGTCTACGTCGGTGAGCCGTCGGTGGAAGACACCATCGGCATCCTGCGTGGCCTTAAAGATCGCTACGAGGTGCACCACGGCGTCCGCATCACCGACTCCGCATTGGTCGCTGCCGCAACACTTTCCGACCGATACATCACTTCGCGCTTCCTGCCTGACAAGGCAATCGACCTGGTCGACGAGGCAGCTTCACGGCTGCGGATGGAGATCGACTCCCGACCGGTGGAGATCGATGAGGTGGAGCGCATCGTCCGTCGTCTCGAAGTGGAAGAACTTGCGCTGCAAAAGGAAACGGACACGGCTTCGAAGGATCGCCTGGAGAAGTTGCGCGTTGAACTCGCCGACAACAAGGAGAAGCTCAGTGAGCTGTCGGCTCGCTGGCAGTCCGAGAAGTCGGCCATTGATGCTGTCCGCGAACTCAAGGAACAGCTCGAAACACTGCGCGGCGCAGCGGATCGCGCCGAGCGCGACGGTGATCTCGGCAGGGCGGCCGAACTTCGTTACGGCCAGATCCCGACAGTGGAGAAGCAGCTGACCGCGGCCCTGGAAAAGACCGGGGCCGATCCCAGCGAGGATGTCATGCTGCAGGAAGAGGTCGGACCGAACGATGTCGCCGACGTCGTCTCGGCGTGGACTGGAGTTCCCGCCGGCCGGATGCTGGAAGGCGAGACCGCCAAATTGCTGCGGATGGAAGATGAAATCGGTGCACGCGTCATCGGGCAATCCGAAGCGGTGCAAGCTGTTTCCGACGCCGTGCGTCGGGCCCGGGCCGGCGTCGCCGATCCGAACCGTCCGCTTGGCTCGTTCCTATTCCTCGGGCCCACCGGTGTCGGCAAGACCGAGCTGGCGAAAGCGTTGGCAGAGTTCATGTTCGACGACGAACGGGCGATGGTTCGGATCGATATGAGTGAGTACGGCGAAAAGCACAGTGTGGCAAGGCTTGTCGGGGCGCCACCCGGCTATGTCGGTTACGACGCCGGCGGTCAGCTGACTGAAGCCGTTCGACGCCGTCCGTATTCGGTGATCCTGTTCGACGAGGTTGAGAAGGCTCACCCGGATGTCTTCGACGTGCTCCTGCAGGTGCTCGATGAGGGGCGGTTGACCGACGGTCAGGGCCGCACGGTGGACTTTCGCAACACCATCCTGATCCTGACGTCCAATTTGGGCGCGGGCGGCAACGCCGAGCAGGTGATGTCGGCGGTACGGGCGCGGTTCAAGCCCGAGTTCATCAACCGACTCGACGATGTGATCATCTTCCACGTATTGACGCCCGAACAGCTGACGTCGATCGTCGACATTCAGCTCAAGGCGCTGAATAAGCGTCTGGCACAACGACGGTTGACCCTCGACGTCTCGCCGAAGGCTAAACAATGGCTCGGCGAGCGCGGATTCGACCCGCTCTACGGCGCTCGTCCGCTGCGGCGGCTGGTACAGCAGGCTATCGGTGACCAGCTCGCCAAAGCATTGCTCGCCGGGGAGGTCCGCGACGGTGACACGGTGCCGGTCGATGTCGGTGCCGACGGTGAGTCGCTGAGCGTCGGTTAGCGGTAGGCCGCAGAAAGATCGGGGTTCACGTCAACTATTGACGTGAACCCCGATTTCCGTGTGGGGTGAGTCAGCTTTCCGCGACAACTTTCTCGGCGACTGTCAGCTCACTGTCGGCCGCACCGGCGCCGTCTATCGACGCTGCCGTGCGCTGCCGCACCGCGACCCACGCCGCGGTCGCGATCAACACCGCACCGACGAGTGCGGTCAGATCACCGACGCGAAGGTCGAAAACCAGTCGGATGGCCGACCCGACGACCATCCCGGTAAGGCCGACGCCGACCAAGCGCCACGGTCGCTGACCCGCGGCGGGGAGGGCGTCTCGCCCGGTCGTCATCAGGCTGATTGGACTGCGCCGCAACACTTCTACGATGAACACCGTCAGTACCGCGGTACCCAGATAGGTGAGGAGCATAGTTGGCCAGACCGCCCAGGTCGGGTGGGCGTGCACGATATCCATCAGCTCTTCGAGAGCGAGGCCGTGTGCCAGATAGATGCCAAACGAACGGTCGGCTGCGGTCTTCAGGAAGCGATCAGCGACCGACCCCGGATTACGACGCTCCTGCCAGATTGAGCCCAGGCCGTACAGGATCACGATGATCGCGACATAGGCAAATGCGTTGTGCAACACGAACACATTGGTCGCACGGAACATTTCTTCGCCCGAGTCGATCCGGTACAGGTAGTAGCCGAGGGTCGCCGCCATCACCGCGATGCCGATGGCGAAACTCGCGACCCGGTAGCGCTTGAGGAACGCGTGAAATGCCTCGAAGTGAAGTGCCGCAATGCATCCCGACAAGACGAAGAACTGGTAGGGGAGGATCGTCACCAGCAGGTGCGACCAGACTTCGCCCTGCGGTCCGTGCTGTAAGACGCCGAGCGGTGGCCGCAGCATGCCGAACAGTAGTACCGCGTGGAACGCTCCGCTGGCGAGCAGCAAGTAGCGGTGGTATCCCCAGGTTCGCTTGAGGACCCACAGCACCGCCGGGAACACGAGATAGATCTGCATGCTCACGAAAAGGAAATAGAGGTGGTACCAGGCGTTGCCGGTGACCAGATCGTAGGCAAGCGACTTGGCGGTGACCAGTAGGTGTTCGCCGGAATCGATTGTGTTCCAGACGTCGTCCCAGCCGCCGACTCGGTAGCGCGAATAGACCCAGTAGAAGAGCGTCCATGCGACATAGGGGATGCCGATCAATTTGAACCGACGGCGCCAGAAGGCCAGGGTGTCGAGGTCGCGGTTTCGGTACTGGTAGCCAAGCACGAAACCGGTGAGAGCGAAGAACGAGTATCGCGAATACCGTAGGAAGATCTCAATACCGCCGGCCGCCACGTTAGTCAGCGGAATGACGCCGAGCATCACATGGTCGAGAATGACCGCGGCGAAGGTAACCAGCCGCACCAGGTCTAGTTGGTAGAGGTGCCTATCGCGCCTTTTGGGCGGACTGTCGGATTTAGGCGGAGCTGGCGCGGGGGGCGATTCGGTGTCCTTTTCGACTAACCCGGACAAGCGCATCTCCGATCTCACAACAACGTTAGTTGTGCATGCACAACCTTTTGCATCGTAATAGCCATTCGTGGGAATGGCCTAACCGAAACCTGTGGATTGGCTGGCAGTGTCCGTTGCCTCATCGTGACCTATTGATAACACCGCAGGTCAACGGGGTGAGTTGTGGTGTTCCCGCCCGCGTCGCGGCTGGCCTTGCCCGAGTTGATCGGGTAGACACCTAAGAGCAGCTACTTAATTTGCCTAATTGAACGCACATAACTCGAGACGACACGCAACCTGGGCCGATGGAGATTCGCCGAGTCCGGGATTCGGAAGGCGCAGATGACTGACCAGGCAACAAAGACTGTCACGCCCGATCAGCGGGTACTACGCCGCGCGATCGGAGCATCGGCGATCGGCAACGCGACAGAGTGGTACGACTACGGCGTTTACGCCGCGACAACCACCTATCTGACGCACACATTCTTCCCCGGTTCCTGGGGCGGAGTCGGCACCATGATCGGCTTCGCGATCTCTTTCGTGCTTCGACCGTTGGGCGGCATGGTGTGGGGGCCGCTGGGTGATCGACTAGGCCGCAAACGCGTACTGGCGATGACGATTCTTCTCATTTCAGGTGCGACCGCGCTGATCGGTGTATTGCCATCGCACGCCGTCGCCGGTGTCTGGGCGCCGGTCTTACTGATCTTGCTCCGCGTCGTGCAAGGTTTCTCCACCGGCGGTGAATACGGCGGAGCGGCAACGTTCATGGCTGAATATGCCCCGGATAAACAACGAGGTCGGTTCGGAAGCTTCCTGGAATTCGGCACGCTGGCGGGTTTCGCCGGCGGCACCGCTCTCGTACTGCTGTTCAATCTGATGCTCAACGACGATCAAATGAACTCGTGGGGCTGGCGTATCCCGTTCCTGCTTGCCTTGCCGCTCGGCGCGGTCGGTCTGTATCTGCGTAGTCAACTCGAAGACCCGCCGGTGTTCACCGAGTTGGAGCAAGCCGACGTCATCGAAGGCTCCGCGTGGTCGCGGCTGACCGACCTCGTCCGCAATTACTGGCAACCGATTCTCATCATGTTCGGCATGGTGGTCGCGCTGAATGTCGCCAACTACACACTGCTCGCTTATCAGCCCGACTACTTGAAGAACACCATCGGACTCGATGAGGACAGCGGGTCGATCGTCGTATTGATCGGGCAAGTCGTGATGATGTTGCTGATCCCATTCTTCGGTCGCTGGTCCGATTCCACCGGGCGAAAACCGATGTGGTGGTCGTCGCTGATCGGGTTGTTTGTACTAGCGTTGCCGATGTATTGGCTTATGGGACAAGGGTTTGGCTGGGCCATCGTCGGATTCGTCGTCCTGGGCGTGCTCTATATCCCGCAGCTCGCAACCATTTCGGCGACCTTCCCCGCGATGTTCCCGACACAGGTTCGCTACGCGGGTTTCGCCATCTCGTACAACGTCGCGACCGCCGCGTTCGGTGGTACCGCTCCGTTGGTGAACGAGGCCGTTGTCGACAACACCGGCTGGAATCTCTTTCCAGCCGCCTACATGATGGCCGCGTGTGTGGTCGGCATGATCGCGTTGGCATTTTTGAAGGAGACGGTCGGCGCGTCGTTGCGCGGCACCGGAATTCCGGAGCAGGGCGTTGAACCGGAATTGGCGGCACTGCAGAAGTGATGCGGGACTGGGATTCCCAGTCGCTCGGAGTACTCGACGACATCGGGATGCTCGTCGATCGCGCGGTCCACCTCAATCGACGCGCGGAGGCGTTCAGACGCCACTAGCCATATTGGGTCCATGTGGGGCAATAACTTGGATGATTTATTGACCCAGGTGGGTCCATTCCAATACCGTCGGGGATGCCAGGCACGGATCGTCCGTGCGGGCCGGGAGGTTGGAATGACTGCGACGGATTCAGTCGGGACCGAAGTGGCGGCGGCTTCGACCGCCCAGATAGCGGCCGGGGATGCGACGTGCGCAATCGAGGAATCGAGTTCCGTGCATGCGTATGACTACTACTATCGGCCTGGTCAGACGCTGCGTGAAATTCCTTCTGACAAAGATGAATTCGCCGACGAGTGGCTGCAGTGCCGGCGGTTCGTATTCGGTCCGTGGTTCGAGGTCGGCAATGAGGTCGTGGCTACCGCGCAGACGCGAATGTTCGACGACCATATGTGGCAGGGCGACGAATTGGCCGATGCGGTGGTCGATATGTTCGTGCGGGTCGGGGCCGAAAAGGGGCGGGCCCTATTCGAGCAGGCCGTCGCCGAAGGTATCGATTCCGTGTCGGACGCACCCTCGGAACTCGTCGAATTCTTCGTCACTGTCGAAGCCATCCCGCACTGGTACGACCGTGGCCAGGGCACTCGGGGACTCGACCGCATTCAGGCATCGACGATCCCTAGTCTGCTGATCACCGGGACCTTCGCGGTCATCGATACCGTCATGAACGGTGATGTCTCGACGGCGACCGGCGCGACGGGACGTTTCCGTCACGACGGAAACCGGCGCTTGGTGGAGACCGCATTATTCTTCACCGAAATCCTTACGACCTCCCGGCCAGGTCCGGGCTCGCACGCGTACAGTGCCGCGCTGCGAGTAAGACTAATGCATGCACAGGCGCGTCGTGGCCTGCGATTCGCATGGGGGCCAGAGCATTTCGCGACGAATGGCAACCCGATATCCAATGCGTCGCTGTGTGGATTCTTCGAGTCGATCCTGCTGACCCTGCTCGTCGACCATTCCCTTGGCAGACCGTGCTCAACAGGCGATCTCGACGACGCCTGGCATTTTCTGTCCTACTGGTCGTGGTTGATGGGTGTCTCCGACGAGATCCTGCCACGAACAGGTATCGATGCTCTGAAGAATCTGGACTATTTGTTGGCGCGTAACGGCAAACCGTCGAAATGGCGCGCCGAATTGCTCGACGCGCTGATCGGCACGCCAGTTTCTGGTTGCGCCAGTCCCGCAACACTTTTCGTAGCACGCGTCTACGCCGCGTGCGCAGCAGTACTTCTCGGCGACGCACTCGCCGGTCAGATGTTCGCCGATACTTATTGGGAGCGGCGACTCCGAATCAAGGCCGGTGCCGTGACTCTGCGGGTCGCGGCGTGGCCACTCACACGAACAGCGGGCCTCCGCGATCGGATACCTGGTATTGGCTCGGTTCGACAGCGTCGACTGGCTATCGGCGCCATCTTGAGTGCCGCGACTCGAGTACTCCGGCAGCGATTGGCTGCCGGTAACCGAAGCGACTACGTCGCCCACGACGGGAGTCTGTCGGGTGCAGGCATAGCGCGCTGAGACGCGACCGATCGGCGATGTGTCCCGTGACTTCGGTACACGGTGAAAGAGGGGTTTCACCGATGGTGAAGGATGGACCCATGGCTGTTGACGAACCGCGGACCCGGTGGGCCGGATTGTCATTGGAGCAGCGCACTGGCGAACGGCGCCGGTTGATTCTCGATGCGGCTTTCGCTCTGCTGGACGCTGGCGGTGATATCGGTGATGTGACTATCCGGGCGGTGTCTCGTGATGCCGGTGTCCATCGGCGCTACTTCCATGAGAGTTTCTCCTCGCGTGACTCGCTGCTCTCGGCGATGTTCGATGAAGCGGCGGTCGGGTTGGTGTCGGAAGTGCTGGACGCTATCCGAGCCGCCCGGCCCGACTCCACGCAAGCAACTTTGCGCGTGTTCATCAGAGCGGGACTGACCCACCTGCGGCAGCGCAACGCGCATGCCGCATTGATGGTCGGCAGGGATACCGAGCCCGCATTGCAGGAAAAGCGGGTTGACGCATTGGCTGCGTTTCGGAGTCTGGTTTCGGCACCTGAGGATCAGGTCAGTTCAGAAGTGAAGTCGCGCAACGAGGTTCTCGCGACGATGATCGAAGGCGCGGTAGTGGAGTTCGGCCGACGTTGGGCCGACGGTGAGCTGGGCGTCGATGTCGACACCGCGGCCGATGCCGCGGCGGACGCTGTGCTGTCGCTGATGGCGCTCAACGGGTCAGTTGCCGGCGCCGATGAGCGTGCCGGCGCACTGTGGCGGGCCACCATCGATTCCCGTTGATGGCGATGGTTAAGAAGTAGCGCCTAGTACAGACCGGCCGGACGTGAGGCCGCTCGACTCTTCAAACTTTGACGCCAAAACATTGCTGTGCGTCATCATGACAGTGATGATCGAGGTCATAGTGACGGCGCATTGTCTTGGTGGAGTGGCGATTTCAGCCGATCCTGACAGCGGCGTGTTGGACCCCTATCAACGAGTCTGGGGCTATCCCATTCTCCACTTCGCAGATGGCAGTGCAGATAATGCCAACCTCGGCGTCAATCCCTCGCTGACATACGCGCGCAAGCCGAACGTGCGAGGTAATTGTGGCGCAGCGAGGGTGAGTCGATCGCCGGCCCCAGCGTAGGGTGCTCCGTACCAGCATCTCGACGCGGTTCCGCCGCGCGCCGACGGCGAGTGGCGCGCTGCGTCACTCACCGTCGACTCGGCCTTGACTAGATGACAGCGGCTTCGCGCCAGTCGGCATGGTGGACCGGACAGCCTCGCTGGGCGCCGTTGCAGACATCGCAAGGCTCCCCCTCGACGGTTCCGGCCGCATCGCATTCTTCGCAATTCTCAAGTGTACGTTCGCATTTGGCGCAGGACGCGCCAGTGGGCGCCACCTGCGATCCGGTAATCGCGATCTGGTCGGCTGCTATCCCATCGGCGTAGGTCCGGCGCGCTTTCGCGAGCGCGGCACGTGCCGAGTCGAGGGTGATGTCGTCTGGATTGATCCCTTCGCGACGGAATGCCGTGACAGCGAACGGCGCGTAGCGAAGTGAGATGGGGAGGTGTAACCGCGCTGCGGTGGTCCGATAGAACCGGAGCATCGTAAGCAGGCGCCGGTAACGTTTGCGGTCCCTGAGGGTCCAATAGTCGGTCAGTCGAAGTCGTTCCAGCAGTTCGGGTTCGAGATGTCCCATGGTGGTGATTCGAAGTATCGCTGCCAGGGCGGGCGCGGTCAGCTTGGCCGCCCGGCGATATCTTGCGGGGACCGCGCGGAACATGTAGTCCGGTGTCTTGGCGGAACCCGCGGTGTACTGGGCGATCCCCATGTCGATCAGCTGATTCGCTTTGACGTCGGCGAGATAGGTTTCGAACTCCGCGTAGGTCTCCGGTTGTGCTCGGTCGTCCACTCCGTACATGGAGAACCAAAACTTGCTCTCCTCGAAGATCTGTTCCTTCTCGTCGCGTGATAGGTCGTATACACCGAGTTCTGCTGTGCGATAGATCAATTCGAAGAAGGTGACGTGGGCCCAATAGAAGGTTTCGGAATCGATGGCATGGTATTTGCGGCCGTTGGGCATATCGCCCTTGATCGATTTGTGGAAATTGCGGATCTGGACACCGTATTTCGACGCGGCATCCGGTGGGCCGTAGAGCACCCCTCCGATGGTCTTCATGGTGTTCGCCGCCCTCTCGCGCAGAGACTTCAAGTCACCCCGGGAAACTAGGACTGAGTGATCAGAAACGCCTTGGCCGAGTTGCGGCCACATATTCTCGGTTATCGCCGCGCGTTGGCCGGTTGCGCCCAGCGTGCCGAGGTCGCCCATGTACTTCCACAACAATGAGTCCGGCGGGACGGGCCGCTGCTGGCGTTGTTTGGGGCGCAGGCTGTCGTCGTTGGGGCGGTTGGGAATTCGGGTCCCGGCATGGAACTTGTTGTTGCCGATCTTCACCGTGCTGGTGACGAGATCCGGATCGTCAGGGGTGGCGCCCGATGCGGCGTCGTTATCGGCTACTTCAGTCATCGGTTCTCCTCGGCGTGGGGCGGGTCGTGGTTGGCATGCTATTCATTCACTGTGCCATTTGTGGCACAATACAGTCAATGGTGTGCCAATTGATGGACTGGCGGCGCCTGATGTCGTTGCGGAGGAGAAGGTATGCAAGGTGTGGAGCCGATTGCGGATCTGAATGGCCAGACGGTAATCGTCACGGGTGCCAACGGGGGCCTAGGGGCGGAAGTCGCGCGAATGTTGGGAGCGGGTGGAGCGCGGGTGGTACTCGCTTGCCGGAACCTCGTGACTGCGAAAGAAGTTGCGGCGTCTCTTGACTGCGAGACGGTTGTCGAAGAGCTTGACCTGTCGAGTCTCGAATCGGTGCGTGACTTCGCGGCTCGATGGCGTGACCCGGTCGACGTCCTCGTGAATAACGCGGGGATCATGTTCGTGCCGGAGGGGACGACTGAGGATGGATTCGAGCGAGCCTTCGGGACCAACCATCTCGGTCATTTTGCTTTGACGGGTCTGTTACTCGACAAGGTGCGACGCCGCGTCGTCACGGTAAGCAGCGTCGCACATTGGCGGGGTCGGGCGGCGGGTCTGCGTGACCCGAACTTCGAGCACCGACCCTTCAATCGTACTGCGGCATACGGGAATTCAAAACTCGCGAATCTGGTGTTCGCGCGTGAACTGGATCGGCGGCTGCGTACGAGCGGCAGTCCGGTGCGGTCATATGCCGCCCATCCCGGGGTGGTGGCCACGGGGCTGTACGACCACTCTGAGTCGACGACGTTCGGGATCTTTGGGCAGGCCGCGAGACTCGGCGGCTCGGTGTCCGATGGCGCGGCACCGATCACCCACGCGGCGGTGGATCCGCACGCGAAATCGGGGGCGTTCTACGGCCCGGGCCTGATGGTCCGTGGCCGACGAGTGCGTTCGAATCCGTCTAGTGGCCTTTCGCGAAACCGCCAAGTCGCAGAACAGCTTTGGGTGGATTCGGAACAGTTGACCAAATTGCGCTACGCATTCTGATCTTCGTGCGGCCGGATCGGGAAGCCGGTCGCCGCACTGAAATGCGGATCTAGAACGAAATCCGGGGAAGGTGCTCCGGATGAACTATCGGGCCCGACGGCCCTCGAATAGAAAGTAGGCGAATGGACGTAACTCAGTTGAGGGCTGTCTGGAAACAGGAATCGGAGTCGCTGAAGATTTTGCGAGGCGCCGGAGCAATCCCGTCGGTGCGTGCGATTCCCGCGCTCGGCTGGGCCGGAATTCGGGGCGGGGTAGCGGCGGCCGGCGAATTGCTCGGGATACGTCACGGGGACGCGGTCGCGTTGATCGATCCGCGTGGCGCGTTGACCTACCGTCAACTTGGCGCGGCGTCGAATTCTCTGATAAACGGGCTGCGAACACATCTGGCGCCGGCGCCGCGTCCGACCGTCGGCCTGATGTGCCGCAACAGCAGGTATAGCCTGCTGTGTCTGTTCGCGGTCTTGGGAGTCGGCGCGAAACTGGTGCTGCTCAATACCGATATGGGCCCTAAGCAGATGGCCGAGGTCTGTCGCCGGGAGAAGATCGACATCGTCATCTACGATGCCGAGTTCGCTCCAGCCTTCGCTGGTCTGCCGGAAGCTGTGGACAGATTGATCGCGTGGCCCGCCGACGGCGAAACCAGCGACATCGATCGGCTCATCGACAGCAACCCGAGCCGACTGCCGCCGCGTCCGGCGGGCTCACCCAGCATCGTGATGCTGACCAGTGGCAGTTCGGGCACCCCGAAGGGGGCGAGCCGCGACTCGAACAGTGCTTCCGAACGTCCATCGCTGGCGATGGTCGCCGGATTCTTGCAGAAGATCCCGCTACGCGGGGAGGACCGAATCTTCCTGGCGCCGCCGGTCTTCCACGGCTGGGGTGCGATCGTGGCTGGCTCGGCGCTGATGCTCGGCGCGACGATCGTGTTCGATCGCCGATTCGATCCGCAACAAGCCCTGGAACTCATTGTGCGCCATCGATGTTCGGCTGTCATCACGGTGCCGACGATGCTACGTCGACTGATGTCGTTGCCGAGCGAACAGCTTGCGCGGATCGATCGATCCGCGTTGCGGATCGTAGGTTCGGGAGGCGCCAAACTTGATACCGCCTTGGTGCGCAACGTCCTCGATGAGTTCGGCCCGGTGATGTACAACCTCTACGGTGCGACCGAAGCGTCGTTCATTACCATCGCAACACCGCAGGATCTTCTCGCCGAACCGGCCTGTTCGGGAAGTGCGCCGATCGGTGTTCGGGTGAAGATCCTGGCCAACGGTCAGTCGGTCGCCGCGGGCGAACGCGGGGACATTTATGTTGGAAGCGCCGGAACCATTGCGACGTATACGGATTCGACGTCCAAGGAATCAGTTGACGGGATGATCAAGACCGGTGACGTCGGGCGACTGGACGCCGCGGGGCGGCTTTTCATCGAAGGTAGATCCGACGGAATGATCGTCTCCGGTGGCGAGAATGTGTTTCCCGAGGAACTCGAACTCGTGCTCGCCGCGCATCCCGATGTCGCCGATGCGAAGGTGGTAGCCGTGCCCGATGCCGATTTCGGCCAGCGTTTACGCGTATTCGTGGTTGCCGCCAGTGGAGCCACCATCTCGGCGGAGGTCTTGAAAGATTATGTCTCACAGGAGCTTTCTCGGTCCCGCGTGCCGCGAGATGTCATCGAGGTTCCCGAACTTCCACGTACGGCCACCGGCAAGGTCACCAAAGCGACGCTGGAGACTCTGGCCGAGATCTACGCCTGACGTGCGGAAGGAGAACCGTCAATGACTTTCGTCATCACCGCACCATGTTGCAATGACGCGTCGTGTGCCACGGTCTGCCCGGTGAACTGCATTCATCCCACACCGGGCGAACCCGAGTTCGCGACCGCCGACATGCTCTATATCGATCCGGACAGTTGTGTCGACTGCGGATTGTGTCTGGTCGCCTGCCCGGTGTCGGCGATCGTTCCCGAACATCAACTCGCAGAGCGCGATCGACGATTCCTTGAAGTCAGCGTTGACTACTACCGGGATCATCGAGTGGACGGTCCCGCGGCGTTTACCGACGACCTGGTCCCGCTGCCTCCCGATCACCAACTGCGGGTGGCGATCGTCGGTGCCGGGCCCGCGGGTTTCTACGCGGCCGAGGAACTGTTGCGGCACGGACGTATTCGCGTGGACATGTTCGATCGCCTGCCGACGCCGTATGGACTCGTCCGCGGTGGCATCGCGCCGGATCATCCGCAGACAAAAGCGGTGGAACAGACGCTCGCCGAGATCGCTACTCACTCGAACTTCAACTATTTGCTCAACGTCACCGTCGGACGTGACGTGACCCATCAGGAACTCGCCGACAACTACCATGCGGTGATTTACGCGGTTGGAGCCGCTACGGAGAAGAGTCTGGGAATCCCCGGTGAGGAACTGCCCGGATCGGTGTCGGGAGTCAATTTCGTCGGTTGGTACAACGGCCACCCTGACCGCGCGAGTGACAACTATCGTTTCGACCACGAGCGCGCAGTGGTGATCGGCAACGGCAATGTCGCTATCGATATCGCCCGCGTGATGTTGCGATCCCCGGATGACCTGGCGCTGACAGATGCCGCCGACCATGCGGTCGAGGCATTGCGAAACAGTCAGATCCGGGAGGTCGTGTTGTTGGGACGCAGGGGGGTTGCGCAGGCGGCGTACACTTTGCCCGAACTGGTCGCGCTGGCCGCGATGCCGGGAATTGACGTGATTATCGACCCCGCGGAGCTGATTCTCGATGAACAGACGCGGACCGCCCGGGAAGCCGGCACGCTCGATAGTGTTATCGCGGCGAAAATATCTCTGGCGGAAGAACTTTCGGCTCGCCCGCCGGTGGCGGGCAACAAGCGGCTGGTACTGCGATTCATGCGAACACCCACCGAGATCGTCGGAGATGCTGGTGTTCGCGCCGTTCGCACTATTCGCACCGCCTATCTCCCCGACGCTGGGCAGGTCAGAGTAGCGTCGACCGGTGACGCAACGGAATTGCCTGCCGGACTGGTTATTTCGGCGATCGGCTACCGTGGGCAACCGGTGCCCGGGCTGCCATTTGATTCGGTACGGGGAGTGGTGCCCAATGACAGCGGGCGGGTCCAGACGGGCGTCTATGTGACCGGGTGGATAAAGCGAGGCGCAACCGGCGGAGTCGGTGTCAATCGTCGGTGCGGTCAGGAGACGGCGCGTGCGGTGCTCTCCGACTATGCGGCAGGGGATCTGGGCGAACCGCGTCAACGCGGATCCTCGATCAGCTCCCTTCTGCGGTCGCGAAATGTGCAGGTGGTGGACAAGGCGGGCTGGGCTCAAATCGACGCCGGGGAGCAGGCCGCTGGCCGGGCGAGTGGACGGCGTCGTGCAAAGCTCGTGTCGATCCCTGACATGCTCGAGGTCGCCGAGGGAGTTACCCGGTAAGCGGTTCGATCCGAAACATTCAGGGTGCCCGGCCTACCCCGCTACAGGCCGGGCACCTTTCTCATTCGGTGAGCTTCGAGGGCCACCAACTCCTGGTGCCTACGAGTACCGCGATCGCCGGCACGACGAGCGAGCGAACGATCAGCGTGTCGATGAGGACGCCGACGCCGATGATCAGGCCCATCTGGTACATCGTCGACACACCACTGGCGAGCATGCCGAACATCGCCGCCGCGAAGATCATGCCCGCCGAGGTGATGATGGAGCCGGTAGACCGAACCGCGCGCATCACTCCGAGCCGGAAACCGGTATGCGCCTCCTCCCTGAGCCTGGACATGAACAGCATGTTGTAGTCGGCGCCGACCGCGACGACTAACACGAAGGTCATCGCGGGCACCGCCCAGTACAGGTCCTGTCCCAGGATTACTTGGAAGACAAGGACTCCCACCCCGAGCGCGGACAGATAGGTCAGCAGCACCGTTGCGAGGAGGTAGAGCGGCGCCACGAGGGATCTCAGCAGCAGACACATCACGGCCAGGATGATGAGCAGTGTCACGACGATGATCTCGATGAAGTCGAGGCGGAAAACATGCTGCAGGTCGGACAGGATCGCTGGGAGGCCACCGATCCCGACGGTATCGGCGGCCAGCGAAGTATTAGGTGTCGCCTGTTGCGCCACCTCCCTCATCCGGTCGGCGAGTGTCATCGCTTCCTCGCTGTACGGATCCGTCGATGTCTGTACGAGATATCGGACCATCTTTCCGTCTCCGGATACGAATAGCGCAGCGGCAGAGGCGAAGTCGCCCATCGTAAGTAGACCCGAGGGCAGGTAGAAGCCCGACGCCGCGGGGGCACCGGCGTCTTTGCCTACGGTTTGCAGGAAAGCTGATAATTCAGTGACGGTACCCATGGCGTCGGTTGCCTGTTGCCGCAACTGGCGGACGCGGTCCCCCATCGCCGCGGCGTCTGAGGTACTGATGCCCAGAGCACGGACCCGGTCGAGGGTGTCGGTCATCTTGTCGTACTGGGCTTTGAAGGTGTCGAGTTGACTGAGATAGGTCCGAGCTTGCGACAGTTGGGAACGCACCGTGCCGATCAGCGTGGACGGTCTGGTGCCCTCGGCCGATAGCTGATTGATCGTGGCCGCCGCAGCGGTGAGGGTCGCCAGCGCACCATCGTTTTTGGCGGAGACCAGTGTCGCAAGCTGTGTGCGCAGTTCGACGCAAGTAGTGTTGGCGTCGCACGGCTTCCAGTTCAGCAACGCCTGCTGCGCCGGCTCGATCACTCCGATGGCACGGTTGAGGGCATCGACGGTGGTGGTCAAGGTCGGCGCGAGAGTAATAAGCCGGTCCAGCATCGGTCCCGATTGGGCCGCTTGATCCACCAGCTGCTGAAACTGTGCTATTTGCGCGGACGCAGTGCTGGCTTGCCGGAAACCGTCGGCGATGGTGCGTTGCAGTTGAGCCAACTCCGCTGGGCTGACGTCTTTGGCCATCCCCGAGATGAGGTCGGCGAGTTGTTGCATCTTGTCCATCTGCGGCGCGTAGCCGTCCACAATTCCTTTGGTACGGCCCAACTCTCGGCCCATGGCGGCTATCTGCCAGGCCAGAGTCGCCTGGGTCAGTTTTTGTCCGTCGGGCCGGGTGATCCCGACCACGCGGGTGACACCCGGTATCTGGGAGATCCGTTGCGCCATCTGGTCGAGATCGGCAAGTCCCTGCGGGGTTCGCAGATCCCTACTCGAACGAACCGTAAGATATTGCGGCATAAGCGAATCCGGTGGAAAGTGGGCATCGAGCAAGCGATAGCCGGCTGAACTCTCGGTATCCGCGGGCTGTGCGGCCCGGTCGTCGTAGCTGAAACGCATGAACGGAGCCAGAGCGGCGAAGGCGGCGAGTATCGCAACGCTCACCGCTAGTGTCGTCTTCGGTCGCCGGACTACCATTACGGCCATTCGCCGCCAGTGTTTGACGCCGGCCTCCTTGCGCGGCAATCCGATTCCCCGCCGCGCCGCGAGATGCAAGATCGCCGGCAACATGGTTGCGGTGACTAGGAATCCGATCGCGATTGCCACTGCGACCGCTGGCCCGGAGGCGGCTAACGCCTTGAGGCGCAACGTCAGCTGCGCGAGGTTGGCGATGGCGACGGTGGCCGCTGTCGCCAGGATGACGCGCGTCATGGAGCCGCTGGCCTGGGCGATTGCGACGTCGGGTGATGATCCGGCCCGGATGTTCTCGTGATATCGGCTGATGAAGAATACGGTGTAGTTCACGCAGGCACCCGCGACGATGACGACCATCAGGGCAGAGGAACTGCTGGAGATCGGCATGCCGAGCGAACTGAGGCCCGCAACGGTACCGCGAGCCACGACGATACTTATCCCCATTACCAACAAGGGTAAAGCCGCTGTGAACACCGATCGGTAGATCAACAGCAGTAGCACCGTGATGAGGATGAAGGTGATCACGCCGATCACCTTGGTATCCGAGATGGCCTGTAGCGCAAGGTCACCCAGAGTTGCGCTACTGCCGGTCACCAGTGCGGTGGTGGGCGATCCGGCGAACGTCTGCGAGACGACATTCTTGACCACTTTGAGTGCCTGCATCGATTCGGGGGATCCGAGCGAGCCGGTCAGGCCCACCAGCAGGAACCACGCTTTACCGTCGGGGCTCAACGCCTGCTTTTGAATCGCTGGGTTGTCACGGGCTTGCGGGCTGGTCAGGGTGTCCTGCACAAAAGTGACCGCCTCGTTGGATTCGAGCCGCTCAACCAGCGCGGTATAGCGCGCCCGCGCTTCAAGCGTGAATCCGCCGGGGTTGCTCATCGCGATGATGAGCGAATTGTCGGCACCCGCCTGCTTGAAGGCTTTGGCCATTTCGTGCATATCGGTGATCGATGGTGCGTCCTGTGGAAAAGGGGAGACCGAGTGCTCATTGGCCACCGATTCCAATTGCGGCCAGAGGAGGTTGGTCGCCGCCGCGATGCCTACCCAGATGAGTATCGCCAGGACGGAGTGGCGGGTGACCGTTCGGCCGAGACGTTCGAAACCCGGGCTGTATTGATGTGCCACAGAAGGCCTTTCATCCGCGGTGAGGTAGTCGGTAGATCATCCGAAGGTGGGCAGCGTGGTGTTCGGCAGCGATGGCATACCCGCAATGCTGGGCAGTGGGCTCACTCGGTAGATCAGCGTGTAGCCGTAGCCGATGTCGGTGCCGCTCACCGTCACCGTGTGAGCGGCGTTGAAGTACATGTCCTGTCCCAACACCGATTCATGGCGGTATCCGGCGTCCGATAGCGCTTTCCGCGCTCTGGTGAGGTCGGACTCAGTCACCTCCGCGACCTCTAGCCGTGTGGTGTCGGCATTTCGTGAGAGCCGATAACTTCCCGCGACGACCGGTATGTCTGTCGGGAAATCTGCTGGGAGAGTGGATGATCCGATCGCCGGAGTGGGCAGCGCGGCGACCGGCGGGTATGAGCTGGCGCTTACCGCACCACCGGTGAGTGCGTCCACGCTGCACCCCGCTGTCGCGATGGCGACGGCGCCGAGCAACGTCGCCGCTGCGAGGTGTCGTGACAACGATCCAGTGTTCATGTCGTCAGCTCCGTTCTCCTGCGAAAACCCGCAGCTAAGTGGCACTCAAGCAAGCAAGTGTGCCATCTGTCTGCAAAATGCCTGCACAAGAGGGTGGCACAATTGATAGCAAGTGTGCCACACTGTGTTGCATGACACATCCTGCGCAGCAAACTGGCGTCGACACCACCGACCGAGCGTTCGCAATGGAGCGCGGATTAGTGCCTCGGGTAAGCGTGCGTGACATCGCCCAGATGACCGTCGGCATGGTGCGCGGACAGGGGCCCGGCGAGGCGATCGGTGAGATGCAGCGTCGGCGTGGCACCAAGATGGTCCGTGTTCCACTCGTGCTGATGGATATAGTTCTGGCCGCTGACCCGGAGGTCGCCCAGGCGATCGCGCTGAATTCCGGCGAATCGTTCTCCGCGGAACGCGCGTGGGGTTTGACTCTGACTGGAATGTTTCGAAAAGCATTGCTGCAGAAGGAATTCGCCGAACACCGGCATGACCGCCTGATTATCCAGAGATCGCTGACCCCGGAGAAGATCGCGGGCTATATGGACGGTATGGCGGCCACCGTCACCACCCATGTGGATTCACTCGCGGTTGGGCGCGGCGTTCAGCTTCGGAAACTGTTCAAGCGGGTGGCGATGGAGGCCGCGCTGGCGAACTTCGTCGGCCTGGAGTTCACCGAGGATGACATCTACCGCATCGGCAAGGCGTTCGACGACCTCGTCTCGGCGAATCCATTGGCGCAGGCGCGGGCGCGGCGTTATCTGCACCGCACCATCCGCTCGTGGATTCCGACCAGGCGGGCGGCCCTCACCCCCGACCTAATGTCCCAGCTCTGTCATGCGTCCGCGGTGAACGGCGATCGATTCACCGACGACGATGTGATGCGACATATGATGTTCTTTCTCTTCGCCGCACACGACACGACGACCATCACGATGACCAACATGGCCTACTACATCGGGCTCAATCGCAAATGGCAGTCGAAGGCGAGGCGGGAGTCGCTGGCACTCGGCGACACATTGTCGTACGCGGATCTGAAGCGACTGCCCGAACTCGACAAGATTCTGCGCGAGACGTTACGTTTTCGCACGCCGGTACCGATGATGCAGCGTACGGCGGTGCGCAGAACGAGTCTGGTCGGCTATCAGATCAGACGCAACACACTGATCGCCACCCTGACCTGGGGGCACCACACGAACCCCGATGTCTGGGAAAATCCCACTCGGTTCGATCCGGATCGGTTCGCCGTTGAGCGCGCTGAAGACAAGCGCCACCCCGGACTGTGGATGCCATTCGGCGGAGGAGCACATAAATGTGTGGGAATGCATTTCGCGCGGATGGAAGTGTTCTCCCTCTTCCATCAGCTGCTACGGAAATACGAATGGTCGGTCGAGGACGATTTCGTGCTCCCAACGTTGGCCAACTCACTAGTATTCTCGAATGGTTTTCCGGCCGAGGTTAGACGCTATTCGCCAACCGCGAGCGATGGTGATTTATCCGGTCCGAATGTGGATATCCAATGGGGAATCCGGCCAAAACTAGTCAAGCGGCTGAATCTCGGAGTGAATAGGGAACGACCGAGTAGTTCCTGCCCGGTCGACCACTGAGTATATGTACGGGAGCTGATTCCTCGATTCCCGCCGGGATTCTCCGCTCTATTTCGGATATTCGTACCAGTTTAGGATCGTTAGGATAACTGTCTTGGTAGGACCACTATGTCGTCTATAGCTGTAGATGGATTACATACCTTTGGCCGGACCGTGCGACTCGGTTTTCGGACGATAGGGCTCGTCGCAGCGGGAGCGATTAGCGGCCGTTTCCCAGTTCGAGAAGGCCTCACTCAGGGATGGTTTTTCGTCTCAGTCTGCGTATGGCCGGCGATCCTCCTGTCAGTCCCGTTCGGTGTGGTCATCGCGGTGCAGGTCGGCAGTATCACTAAAGATCTCGGCGCGACCTCGCTGGTCGGAGCGGTCGGTGGGATGGGCGTGATGCAACAGGCGGCGCCGATGGCCGCCGCGCTCTTGGTCGGCGGTGCCGGGGCATCGGCGATCGCATCTGATCTCGCAGCGCGCACCGTTCGCGAAGAGATCGACGCGATGCGGATCATGGGCGTCGACCCTGGACTTCGTCTCATCGCGCCTCGAGTGGTCGCGATGACCATAGTCGCGCCGATGCTGGCCGTCGTCGTCATCCTGATGAGTGTATTGGCCAGCTTCCTGGTGGCGATCATGGGACAGGGCGTGGCTTCGGGATCGTATTGGTCGGCGTTCGGCAGTTTCGCGAGCGTGACTGACCTGGCCATCTGCATCGCCAAGGCAGCTCTGTTCGGATTTCTCGTCGCGGTGATAGCGGGACAGCGCGGGCTAGATGCCCGTGGCGGGCCGAAAGGTGTTGCCACCAGCGTTAACGCCGCCGTGGTCATCGGTGTTCTGACCTGCATGATCGCCAATCTGATCATCACCCAACTGATCACGATGTTCATCCCCCCGAGGTTCTTCTGATGACAGTGATCAGAAGTGCGCAACCGGCCGCTTATCGGCCGAAAGGGGTCCGGCTGCCGGCGCGGCTGGCCGTGCGGCTGGATAACTTCCTGCAGAATCTTGGCCGCCAACTCCATTTCACGTTGATGGCAGCAGCGGGCATCGCACGCGCGGTGCGGGCATACCGCTCGCAGACGATGATCGCATTCACCGATCTCACGTGGGGGAATGGACGTGCGGTGATCATCGGAGGTGGTGTTGCTCCGGTGATCGTGATCATGGGAGTCGCGGCCGGCGGCATGATCGGGATCGTCGGCTATTCGACGCTCAGCATGCTGGGCATGGGGCCGCTCACCGGAATGATGTCCGCGCTCGCCAACACCCGAGAACTTGCACCGATGATCGCCGCAATCGGCTTCGCGGCGCAGGCCGGCTGCCGGATCACGGCGGAGATCGGCGCGATGCGGGTTTCCGAGGAAATCGACGCGCTCGAAGCGCAGGCGATCCGTCCTATTCCGTTTGTGGTCTCCACCCGTATTGTCGCGGCGATCATATCGATAGCGCCGGTCTATGTGATCGCCCTCGCGCTAAGCTACCTGACCACCTGGGCGACGGTCACCTTGATTCACGGTGAGGCGTCGGGTGGTTATGAGCACTACTTCGATCAATTCGTCAGTGCGCGCGATGTTGTCTTTTCGTTGATCAAAGTGGTCATATTCGTAGTCGCGGTGACCATTGCGCATTCGTATCAGGGCTTTTACGCGTCGGGCGGACCGGAGGGTGTCGGAGTCGCCTCCGGTCGCGCGGTGCGCGCCAGTCTGGTTCTAGTGATTTTTCTCGACATGCTGCTCACCATCGTGATGTGGGGACTGCGCTCAGAAATCAGCTTCGCGGGGTGACCGTGCGGCGACGAGTCAAGGCGGTATTGCGATGAGGCGTGACGTGACGCCCGCACAATTGCGGGTGTTGGGAATAGGTGTGATCCTGGCGCTGGTCGTCAGCGGGCTCGCATTTTGGGGAGTTCCGAAAGTACGCGGCTGCGGGTGTGCGGAATTCGAATTGGTGGCTACTTCTTTTGGTGACGGTCTCGAGGTGGGTTCGAATGTACGTCTGCGAGGGGTAGCCGTGGGTGAGGTAACCCGACTGGTCAGCGAAGGGCGCGATCGTCAGATCGCTACTCTCAGCGTGGACAGCGATCGAATGCACGAATTGTCTTCTACCATGCGCACCCGGTTCATTTCCGACAATCTTTTCGGCTCTACTGCCATCGAACTGATTCCGCGGGCCGGGGCGGTCGGACTGCGAGCAGGGCAGACCATCCAACTCGACTCGATCGATAATTACACGGTTACCAAACTATTCCGGGATGCGGGGCGAACAGTTCTAGGAGTTGTGACCGACCGGCTGTCGTCGGCTATCGATGATTCCGCCGGCCTGATGTCGGCGATAACGCCATTCGTCACATCCGCGCTGGTGGCGATGGAGTCGGTGCGACGTACTCAGAATATGACGATGGAGCAGATTCTGCCTCGGCTGGGTGAATTGATCGAAGGCGTATCCGTATTAGCGCCGAGCGCACTCAAATCCGTGAACTCATTCGCTCGGGTGGAATTACTCGATTCGGCGGAACTCGCCGTCAAATCGGCGGACCTGCTCACCGAAATCAGTAACTTGGTTTTCGCCTTCGCCGGTAAGGCGATTGGGGAACTCCGTCCTACGGTGCCGATGCTGGAGGGGCTCACAGCGATGCTTTCGCCGATCAATACGAGCCTGGCGAAAGTGTCTCAACATGATGTCCGGCGCTTGATCGCCGGTATGAACGGGGCGCTGCATCGCCGCGGAAATCGGGTCGAACTCGATGTCGACGTGGCAATCAAGACGATGCCGGCGGTGACCGCGGCACTGTCCGTGCTATCGGTGCAGTCGGGAGGTGGCCGATGAAGACGCCGGTCGCCTCTGCTTGGCGGTTAGCCGTGTTTCTGCTGGTGGTATTGATGATCGTGATCCTCATAGTCCAGGCGATCAATCGTCCGGTCGTCGGTGGTACGACCGCGTATCGCGCCGAATTCACCGATGTGTTCGGCTTGCGGGTCAACTCCGATGTCCGGTTGCGCGGTGTCCAGGTGGGAAAAGTCACCGATATTGCGATTGTCGACAGCCGTCGCGCACTGGTGACTTTCGACGTTCAGAATGCCAATCGACCGCGGGTCGACGACGAGATCGCGATCAAATTCCAGAATCTCACTGGGCAGCGATATCTGGCGATCAATCCCGGTAAGGATTCGGCTCCCTATGCCGCACCCGACATTCAGTTCGCGAAGACGGTCGGCTCATTCGATATCACGTCCCTATTCAATGGACTCGCGCCGATAATGAAAGAAGCCGATCCGGCGATCTATAATCGGTTGGCACGCAGCATGATCGATTTCATCGAAGGCGGTGGAAACGACGGCGACTTCAGCGCGGTGCTCAAAGATGTAGATACCCTGGCCGGTTACGCATCCAGTCGGACTGAATTACTCGACGTCATCCTGCGCAATATGCAGGGGGTGGCGAATATCGTACGCGGGCGGGCGTCGAAGCTCTCCGATATGTTGTCGATTTTTCATGCCGCGTTCACTTCGGTATCGGACCGGATAGATCAGGCCACCAAACTCGTCGATCTGGGGCAGCGGGAATTCCGCGAGATCGCGCGGGCGGTGAATGCGTTGTCGCTGGTGACTCTTGGCGGCACCGACAAATTCACCCAACGCGTCTATGAAGTCATTCCGGATACCCAAGAAGCGGTGCGAACCCTGCGGGCACTGCCCGCGGCCTTACATGGTCTCGCCGCGATGATCCCGGAGACCGATGCGAAATGTGCGCGGGGGAGTGCGGCGTTGCCGGCTCCGGTCGCTGTGCTGCTAAGCGGGAGGCATCTGACGATATGCAAGCGATAGGAAGTTTTGCGCCGGCGCAGAGGTGGCGTCGATTACGGTCGCGCGGACTTGGACTGGGTGCTGAACTGCCGACTCGGCGCGGCGAGTTGATCTGGGGCGTCGTCGGCGTCGCGATGGTGATCGTCGTCGCGATTGGAGCCGGTGCGCTCTATATGCGACCACCGGGCGAATCCAGTTTCTCAGCACTGATGACTGAAAGCGGTGGCGTGAAGAGTGGCGATGAGGTGCGAATCGCTGGCGTGCCGGTGGGAAAAGTGTTGCGCGTGGGCATCGCAGGCGATCGAGTACGCCTGGATTTCTCGGTGAAAGATACGTATTCCATTGGCGCGCAGACGAGTATCGCGGTCCGAATGCTGACCCCCGTCGGCGGGCTCTATCTCGCACTACTCCCCGACGGCGCAGCGCCGCTGCGAGAACCGATTCCGGCGCAGCGGGTCGCCCTGCCGTACACGATCGGGGCATTGATCGAGTCCGGTCACCGCGTGTCCTCCGGCTTGGACGCCGCCGCACTGCGTCAGAGCACCACCGAACTGGCGCAGACTATGGCGGGCAGTCCCGGTGCTATCCGTTCCATCTTGACGCATACCCGCGGCGTCATCGATCTATTCGCCGCGCAGAAGAAGTCGATCGAGGACATGGTCTCGCTATCCAACGAGTACGTCACCGAGATCAACGGAAACAAAGAGGTGCTGTTGGAACTGTTGCGCGGATACGCCGCGATGGGGCCGGCCTTGATGAGCCGGCGAGTGATGTCCCAGCAATTCGCCGATGACCTGTTGACCGTTCTGGGAAAGGTCTTCGAATTCCTCGGCGGGCCATGGCAAACCACGCTCGAACCGATGATCCTGCCCCTCGAAGACAGTATCGAGCAACTCAACCTCACCAGGGATAAGTTGACCGCGCTGTTTGGCCAGGTGCGCACCGCGACGCGAGCCCTGGCGGCGATGGTCGGGCCGGAAGGCCAGGCGGTAGTCAACCAGCAGGACGCCCTCGTCGACCTTTCGGCGGTATGTCTGCCGGTGCCGGGAAGGTCGTGCTGATGGTTCGGATGCGTGGCAAAAAGGCCTTTGCGGTGGGTGCGGCGGCCGTCGGGGTCGTCGTCCTCGCCAGCGCGGGGACCGTGGTGCATATGCGCAGTTCAGCGGACGCACACGACGTATGCGCGCTGATGAGCAACACCATCGGTCTGTACGACGGCGCCGACGTGACGGTGCTGGGAGTCAAGGTCGGGTCGGTGTCTTCCATCGTTCCTCAGGGGGGCAACACCCGGGTCGACATGCGTGTCGGGGGGCGTAGGCTTCCCGCGAACACTCAGGCCGCGGTCGTGAGCAATTCAGTGGTGGCCGATCGCCGCGTTGAACTGGTCGACGCGACCAACCCAGGTGGGCCACAGCTCGGCGCCGGTTCCTGCATACCCGAGCAGCGGACCCACGTGCCCGTCAGCGTCGATGAGTCGATCAAATCCTTCACCCAACTTGTCTCGCAGCTGTCGGTTCCCGACGCCGCCGGCAAACGCCCGATCGAAAGCCTGCTCACCAGTGCCTCTGACGAACTTGCCGGGCTCGGTCCAACCGTCCGCGGCGAATTGGAATCCCTGGCGCGACTGATGGCCAATCCCGACAATTTCATGGATCAGTTCGGCAAACTGCTCGACAACACGGCAGAGGTGACCAAGCCGTTCGCCGATGAGTGGGGCATGGTCAAGTCGGTACTTCTATCGATGCCGGGGATGGACTTCATCTCGAATCTGCTGAAAGTGGCCGACATCGTGGGGCTCGTGGTCGGCGCGATCGAACCGCTCGACCGAATCTTCATGAAACATCTGCCGGCGGTGTTACCGCTTCTGGAGAAATCTGTGCCGTTGTTGTCGGTGATCAACAGCGAACTTCGCGACTCCCGCGAACTACTCGCCAAAGTCCCCAGTATCGTTCTCATGCTCGGCAGCACTTTGTCGACGAACACCGGCACTGTGTCGATCCAATACCGCTCGCCCCGAGCCAGGGTGTCCACCGCGAATTCGGCGACGACATGCGCCGCGCTTAACCGGCTGCGACGCGGAAGTTGTATCGCCGATGGCGATCAGCACGCCACCGTTCCGCTCGCCGAGGTGCTGCTCGGCGCGATTGGGGGACGGCCATGAACCCGATCACGCGTATCCTGCGACAGCTGAGCCCGATGGTGTCGATGCTGATCGCAATCGCCGCATTGGGCGGATGTACGTTCAACCCCGCCAATCACGCCATGCCCGGCTCCGGGGTCGATGGCCCGACGTACCGCGTGCATATCGAATTCGAGTCGGTTCTCAACCTGCCGATCGGGGCAGCGGTCATGGTGAACGGCAACAAGGTGGGGACCGTTCAGTCAGTCGAGTTGGGGCGCGATGCGGTGGTCGCGGAAACCGATATCACCGACTCGGTGCGACTGCCCCGCGCAACCCGCGCGGAACTGCGGCAAACGACGATGCTCGGCGATGTATACCTTGCGCTCGTACCCGTTGGTGGTGGCGCCGAACTCGCCGACGGGGCGAAAATCCCACTGGCACAGACCGATCCGGGAGTGCAGGTCGAAGAGATGCTCGAACGGATCGCGACCTTTGCCAGCGGCGGATCCATCCTGCGATTGCAGCGGTCGCTCGATCAGCTTGGCCGCGCGGTGGCGATGAACCCTACGACAACTCGTGCGTTGGCATCCTCGGTCGCGCGGAATCTCGACGGTGCAGCGCGGCGCACTGGAGACATCGGACGCATGCTCGGCGGAATGGATCACCTGACGCAAACCATGCTCGCGATGCGTCCGACCATCGAATTCGTCTTCTCCGACACAGCCGGTCTACGCCTGTCGCGGATGCCGATATTCATCAAATCGGTACTGAATCTGATCATCGACCTCGAGACACTCACCTCGGGCATCGAGTGGCTACTGCCGTCCCTGCCCACAATCAACATGTTTCTGGAGAAGACGTCGTCGGTGCTGCGCAACAAGTCGGCTCACGCCTACCAATACAACGGGCCGGTCAATGACATGATCTCGCTGGTGCGAAACAAGGTCATCCCCTATCTCACCGGAGGCCCGTCGGTGAATATCTCCATGCTTCACATCCAAGGAAATGGTGGTGACTCCACCAAGGATGCGTTGGTGATATTGCGAATGGCGGGGTTGTTGAAATGACGAAGATTCCCACGTGGCTGTCGGTATCCCTGTTTCTGGTGGTAACCGTGTTGGGTGCCTCCTATCTGATCGTCGGAATCCTGCATATTGATCCACGGGTTCGTGAGAACACGATCTCCATTGACCTGAGCGCCTCCGGCGGGTTGCGTAGCGGTTCGGAGGTCAGTTACCGGGGCAAGCGGATCGGACGGGTGACATCGGTCGCCGGGATCGACGGAGCAGTTCGCGTCCAACTGTCCTATGACGCCGGCTACCGGATTCCCCAGGCCACTGGAATCCAAGTGCGGAATGTGTCGGTTCTTGGCGAACCGATCGTCGATTTCGCACCGCGGAATTCGGTGGGGCCCTATCTTGCCGACGGTGCCCACCTGACCACGAAGAATGTGCAGATTCCGACCACGGTGGCGGAGTTATTGCAGGCGACGTCGGGCGCGTTAGATCAACTCGATCCCACAGTGCTCAACCGGCTCGTCGACACGGTGACCGAGGCAGTTACAGGTTTGGATACCGCGACGCCGGTGATTGGACGCGGTGCCGATCTGCTGGCTACCACTTTGATGAATAGACGAGGAGTTCTCGAGGAATCCCTCCGCAATGTGATGACGATGCTCAATGATTCGGACTGGGCCAAGTCTGCGATGGTGACCGGTGCACCCGCGCTGGAGTTAATAGGGGTGCGCGGTGGCGCGGGATTCCGGGCGCTATTCGAAGCTGCCCGAAAGATTGATGGCGGAACGAAACTCAAGCGCTGGCGGCCGATCGAACAGCGACTGGTGAAACTCGTCCAGCAGGTGGGCCCGGAACTCGGGCCCATCGCCACCACAATCAAGCCGTTAATGCTGGCGACCGCCCCCGCTTTGGGGTCGCTCAATATCGGGGATCTCTTGGAACAGGCGTTGCTGGCGTTACCCGGTGACAGTGTTCGGGTTTCTGTGACGGTGCCGCGATGAATGGCCCACCCCCCAGGCTTTCCAATAATCGAATCCGCGACCCCGGCTCGCTGAAGGAGAATAACTATGTCGCTCACCGACAATGAGGAGACCGCCGACGCGGTACCGACCCGCACCGGGCTGCGCGCGCGACGTCGGATCGCGCGGGGCGGTGGTGACAAACCTTCGCGCAAAACGCACCGGGTGGTTTCCGCCGTGGCGATCGTCGCGACGGTAGCGGTGATTGCTCTTGGCGTGGCCTGGGTATTGGTCGCGGGACTGAACGACGACGGCGACCGGTTGGCGCAACTCCGGGCCGAACAGACCGACAGCACGAATGCAGAGCGGGTGGCCCTCGACTACGCGGTAGGTACCGCGCGAGTCAACTACGAAGATATCGACGCGTGGCGAACCGCCCTGAAATCAGGAGTCAGCGATCAACTCAAAACTCGCTTCGACGGTGCGGTGACGGTGGTGCAGCCCCTCTTCGCGCAGCTTCGTTACGTGACGACGGTGAAACCGTTGGCTGCCAAGGTGCGTAGTCGCGAAGGTGATCAGTTCGTCGTCGACGCATTTGTGGAGATGACCTCCAAGAGCACCCAATCACCCAGCGGCACAATCACTACCGGCAGTTTCACGATCACCCTCGACAAAGCCAGCGGCTGGACGATCACCGATGTCGGCGGCACTGGCACGGCGTTGTCGGAAGGGAAGACGCCCGCCGCGCCCGGCCAGACACAACCACCCGGCCAGCCCTCACCGTCGCCGTCAGCAGGCACCGGCGGGTAGCAGCGTCACCACACCAATTGGGTGAGATATCGCTTGGCGTACTCGCGAACTGAGTCCGCATTGCGAATATCCACTTGCGAGGAATCCGGCCGCTCGGCAAAAGACACCACCAGACGGGTCAGGATTTCCGAGACCGCCATGAGATCGGCTTCAGGCATCTTCGCCCCCGACTTGCGCAACGCGGCGGCGACCCACTCGGTGACCTCCGCTTCCATATGCGTGACCATATTTGAGATCACGTGTTGCCGGCGCAGGATCATCTCGGCCTTGATCGGCGAAAGCTCGGCCCACCGCGCCGCGATTGTGAAGGCTTCGACGACTGTCTCCTGCGGATCCAATCCTGCGGTGGCGTGGTCGATCTGCTTCATCGCCTGTTTCGCCACCCGTTCGAAAAGAGCGATCAGCAGGTCATCTTTACTGGGGAACCGACGATAAAAAGTCCGGCGGCTGATGCCAGCGGATTCGGCCACCCGGTCCACATTCAAATTGCTGAAACCGAGCTGTTCGATCATCGATTCCGCAACATCGAGAAGGGACTGTTGCTGATGGTCAGGTGCCGCAGACGTGCGGGTTTTGCGCTTGCGGACGGTCACGATATCGCTTTCCGGGGCATCCAACGGTGATGCGTAATCCTAGCTCAGGAGCTTGGACGAGACGCCGGGGCGTCATCGGAACAGATGTCTACTCGCGTATACGCCGCGCGTTGCCGCGGTGGTTGCCGCCCGCGAATACGGAGGCCCGATCGTCCGCGCGCTCGACAGTGGCATCGCCGAACCAGCGACTGTCCTGGCGTTGCTGAATGTGCGGTAGGAGTACTCGCCGTGATAGCTGCCGTATCCGCTAGCGCCGACACCTCCGAAGGGCGTGCCCGGTGCCATATTCAACAAGAAGTCGTTGACGTTGACCGAACCTGACCGAGTGCGATCCACTGCGTGTACGAAGCGCGTGTTCTTGGGGCCGAACCAATAGAGCGTCAACGCGTGGTCGTGTGCGTTGACATGGTCGACCGCTTCGTCCAATTGGTTGTAGCCGTAGACCGAGAGGACGGGCCCGAAGACCTCCTGTCGTTCGAGCTCCATCGCCGCCGTCAGCCGGGTGACGACTGTCGGCGGGATCTTTCTGCTCGCTGGGTCGGGGAGCAGTTCGCGCGCCGGAATCAGTTGTTCGATATGCGCGCCGTGATCCCGCGCGTCGGATATCAAACCGAGTATGCGCCGATAGGCGTCGTCGTCGATGATCGAGGTGTAATCATCATTCGCGGCGATGGCCGGAAACATCGACCGCCATGTTGCGAGGACGTCGGCGACGAATTCATCCAGATTCTCCTGCGGCACGAATACATAGTCGGGGCACAGACATACTTGCCCACTGTTGGTGAGCCGGGAGCGAGCGATGCGGTCAGCCGCCGTGCGCAGATCGGCGTCGCGATCGACGATCGCGGGGTTCTTTCCGCCGAGCTCCAAGGTCACCGGCGTGAGATTCGCGGCGCAGTCCCTCGCCACCTCACGGCCGATCTCGGGTGAACCGGTGAAGAAGAAGCCATCGAAATCGAGTTTCGAGAATGCAGATCCCGGGCCGTCGGCGCGAGTGGCGATCGTGAATTCCTCCGGCTCAAAGTAGTGCGGAACGTGTCGGGCAAGGACCGCTGAGGTCCGTTGAGTCATCGACGACGGTCGCAGCATCACTCGGTTACCAGCAGCGAGCGCACCGGCCGTCGGTGTCAGCGAGAGCTGGATAGGAAAATTCCAC
The DNA here is from genome assembly GCF_048537885.1 of Gordonia sp. CPCC 205333. NCBI lineage: Bacteria > Bacillati > Actinomycetota > Actinomycetes > Mycobacteriales > Gordoniaceae > Gordonia > Gordonia sp. CPCC 205333. The sequence continues at coordinate 483,935 of NZ_JBCLVI010000001.1, forward strand.
GGCGCTGCGATGCCGATGACCCCGAGTGGGTCGTATCGGACGGACTGGTCCAATCCAACGATCCGCCGCCAGCGGTGCGGGCGTTCGGTTTTCATCCACTTGGGCAACTGCTGGCGGAGTTCTGCGATCTCAAGTAACACGGCCCCGATGTCGCCGGTCATCGTGAGATATCGCGGCCGCGTGCCGAAGTCATGGGCGATGGCGATGGCGAGCTCGTCACAACAGTCGGTGACCATCGCGCCCAACCTGGTGAGGCGATCAAGGCGGGTGTTCACGTCCGGGATGCCGTCGCGGATGAATGCCGCGCGTGCGGATTCCAGTATCTCGTCGAGCGCCGAGGTGCGCGGCGGTACGGCGGCGGATTCTAGAACGGATTGGGCCATGTGGTCAGCTCGCTTGTCTTGAGGTCGGAGGATGACTGGGCACAGTATGGCACATGTGATATATCTATGTGCCAAGTTGCTCCGAGAGAGGTAGACGACGTGGCATTGACGAGAAGATCACGCAGGCAGGCCCGATATCCGCTGGTGGGGCGCGTCATTGCGATAACCGGCGGTGCCCGCGGCCTCGGACTTGCCACGGCGCTCGAGCTCCGTGATGCCGGTGCGCATGTCGCCATCGGCGATATCGACGAGGCCCAAGTCAACGAATCAGCGGCGAGCGCCAAAGTGCTCGGTGCCCAAGTCGACGTGACCAGTCGGGACTCGGTTGGTGACTTCATGGACCTCGTAGAAGCCGAACTGGGGCCGATTGACGTCTACGTGAACAATGCGGGTGTGATGCCGGTCGGGTCGCTGCTGGGTTATCAACCCGGGTTGATTTCCAGGACCGTGGATATCGATTTGCTCGGGGTAATTCACGGTACTCAACTGGCCGCGCAGCGAATGGTTGAACGTGGTGACGGCCATATCGTCAATGTCGCCTCCATAGCCGGTCGTCTTGCCGCTCCGGGGCTGAGTATCTATAACGCGGCCAAGTTCGGCGTCATCGGTTTCAGCGAAGCGGCCAGCGGCGAACTCGGGCCGTTGGGAGTCGCGGTCTCGACGGTTCAGCCGTCCTTCGCCCGCACCGCACTGATCGACGGAATCGACTTCCCCGGACCGACAGTCACGCCGGAGAACGTTGCCCGCGGGGTGCGATATGCGATCGAGACGCGTCGCCTGCACACGGTGGTGCCCGGCTACATCGCCGGTGTGGCTGGCATGGGTCTCATGCCCGGCACTCTGAAACGCCGGCTGCTCTCGCAGCGTAGGTACTACCGGCTGTTTATGAGTCCTGATACCGAACGTCGCGGTGATTACGACGCTCGCGTGGCGCAGAGCTGATCATGGTGAACGATAAGTTGCTGCAGAAGCCCGAATCCGACGCGATCCAGCTTCCCGACGGCACTCAGACGCCGGTCCGGATCTGGCGGGCGGATGCGCGCCGCCCGGTGGTGGCTGTCTGGCCGGGAATCGGTGTCGGCGCGCAGTATTACGATCCATTCGCCCGACGGCTCACCGAGTTCGGACTCAACGTTGTGTGTGCGGAACTGCGCGGACAGGGGGAAAGTCGCCCACAGGCAGGTCCGGAGAGTCGATTCGGTCTGCATCTGCAAGCCGCGCAGGATTACGTTGCGGTGGAAGCGTTGGCGCGCAGGCATTTTCCGATCAGTCCGCAATATGTACTCGGGCACAGTCTTGGCGGGCAGATCGCGGCGCTCTACGCCAGCCGACCGTATACGCTGGCGACGGGGCTAATATTGGTGGCCTCGGGGACAAGTCATTTTCGGCGAACTCGTGGCGGCACTCATCGCGTCATGCGAGTGGCGGCGGCTCGGGTTGCGCCAGAAGTGGTGCAGCGCACGGGTTATGCCCGAGCGCCACGGATCGGCCGCCAGAGTGCGCCGATGGTGACCGATATGTCCCGGGTCATCATGACTGGCCGTTACGAGCCAGTCGGCGCCGATATCGATTATGAGATGGCAATCGCGCGGTGCCACCTACCCGTGCTGGCGATCAGGGTCGCCGGCGACACGGTTCTCAGTCCTGCTGAAAGTGATTGCCTCACAACGAAATTCAAGTCCGCGCCAGTGACTCGGGTGCGTACACAGGGACGACTTGGACATAATCGATGGGCTCGCCAGCCCGACGAGGTCGCGTCGATCGTTGACGGCTGGATCAGTGAGCGATAGGTCGACCGCGGATGTCGTAGCCACGGCCACAGCGGATGTAGCTATGAATGCCGACATCGTGTCAGCCATTCTGACGTCGGCGCAGGCGGTCTTCGAGGCCGACGGAATGCGGCGCGCGAATGTCGACAATGTCGCCACGAGTGCGGGGGTGAGCCGAAGTACCGTTTACCGCAGGTTTCCCACTAAGACCAGCCTGCTCCTGGGCGTCGCCGAGAAGGTGCTGGGGGATATGACCCGCGAACTCGATCGGTCGACGCGTGGCTTCCCGCCCCAGGCCGCCGTCGTCGAAGCGTTCTGCACTACCGCGCGATTGGCCCACGAGGTCCCGTTCTTCACCGCTGTATTGCGATTGAACGAGGCGGGAAAACTGTTCTCGGTCCTGCGGTCGGTACGTGAAGAGGCGATGGCGGTATTCGCCGGCCGGGTCGCGACGACGTTGCGTCGTGCGGGTGCGACTATGCCCGACGCCACGCTGGCCGAGGCCAGTCATCTCCTAGTCCGAATCGCGTGGTCGATGAATGAGGTTCCGATCCCCGGTGTCGCCGTCGACGACGAGCGTGCCGTACGTCGTTTCGCGACAGTTCATTTGGCGCAGCTCGTTCACTAACGTGCTGAAAGGCCGAGAGACCCCAGAGGCATTGTGACACCCGATCGGGGGTTTGTGTCGCACGGGTCTCAGTCGCAAAATAACCCCCTGGCCAGGGGGTTATCTACTGTCCACCGACCAGGTGCAGGCATCTGCGGGGAATGCATGGCACAAATATTGAAATATGTGCCGCGCTCGCTTACATTGAATGGCACACATACACCTAAGGAGTGCCATGACGAGAATCATGCCCGGGCTGGAGAACCCATCCGCTGCCGAAACCTCCGATCCCGACGTGCTGGTCAACGACGAGATAGTCGGAAAGAACGTCTACTACGCGGGTACGCGGGTACCGGAGCGGGCAGGGGACGACAGTCTGCGTCCCAAGGAACGCGCTCAGTATCCGGTGCCGCCGAATTCGCTGTTATGGAAATATATGGGCGATCCCTTCTTGCAGGCGGCGACGGGACAGCGCACCGCCATCGTCGAGAACATGTGGCCCCAACTCGGTCAGGGCGTATCCGACCATTCGGTTGTTGTGTCGTCGAAAGACTTTGATGTGCTCACCCAACGGGCCCGCAGTAGTCAGATGACCATCAATGGGATACTCTTCGCGCCGCCCGACGAGGCCGTGAAATACGGCATTCAGGTGCGCAATTTCCACAAATCCATCAAAGGTGACATGCCGAACGGCCGGAAATATCACGCCATCAACGCCGAGACCTTCTACTGGGCGCATGTGACCTTCTTCGAGGGGATTCTCCGCGCCAGTGATCTCGGAGTTCTGGAGAGACCGTTGACCTGCGCGGAGCGCGAGCAGATTTTCGAGGAATCGAAGGAATGGTTCTCGATGTTCGGTGTCGATGATCGGGCCCAGCCGCAGACCTATGACGAATTTGAAAAGTACCTCGACAATGTCCTGCGTAACGAACTCACCGACTCGAAGCTGGCTCAGTACACGGTTGGATTGGCGCGGCGCGGCGCGGATCCCAGCAAACTCATCCCACCGAAGGCGCGTTCGGCCGCGAAGGTCATCAGACCGGCGCTGAGTGGATTTCTACGGATGATCACTGTCGGGCCGTTGGAGAAGAACCTGCGCGACGAACTGAAGTTGGATTTTAGCCGCGCCGAGGAGGTCAGATTCCGGCTCTACGTTCACTTTCTGCGGCTCACGCGAATCGCACTTCGGCGGTCCGGGGCGCCGTTGAAATATCGGTTGACCCCTGCGGCTGCGGCTGCTTTCGAGCGTGAGGGATTGCGGCCGGAAGACATCACGCTGGAGTCGGCGCGCGAAGCGCTGGCTATCGCTCGGGCATGCCGGGTCGACGCTGCGGTGGGGCCGCTCGGGGAATCGCCAATGCGGGTCGAGGTGGCACCGGTGGGGGAGGCCTGCCGCAAATGCCAGCGCGAGCTGACTGAATGTGCCGAATGCGGTGGTGTCGGGGCTGTCGGTGCCGAGATATGTGATGTGTGCAGCGGCGCCCAGCGAGGCTGCCCAGTGCATCACGCTGACTGGGCTTCGGCGCACTGAGGGCACCTCGTCCGGGGTATGTCGTCTCGGTTGAGTGGCGCCGATTTGAACTGAGTGCCAAGCCTTTTCGGAAGACGTGGCACCGCTTGTCTAAAGGCACAATATGTGCGTTACTGTGTCATAGTCTGGCTGACGACGCGGCCGACTGACGATAGAGGGAGAACCCGACATGCCCGCACCGCTGGCAGATCCGATAACGCCGACTCGCGCAGACGTTCTCGTAGTCGGTGCCGGCCCGGCAGGAGCGTCGGCGGCGACGTGGGCCGCTCGTGCCGGACACGACGTGGTGCTCATCGACATGGCGGAGTTCCCGCGGGATAAGACGTGTGGTGATGGACTGACGCCACGTGCGGTGCTGGAACTTGAGAAGTTGGGCCTGGTCGACTGGCTCGACGAACATCCGCGCACGGTCGGGGTGCATGTGCATGGCTGGGGCCGCGATCACAAAGTTGAGTGGTCGCGCAAAGGGGCGTTTCCGACCTACGGCAGCGCTATTGTGCGAAAGGAGTTCGACGAGAAGATCAGAGGACTCGCGCTGGATGCCGGCGTCGCGATGGTGTGTGGGGCGAAGGCGGTTGATGCAGTGGTCGAAGACGGTCGCGTGATCTCGGTGACGCTGCAACGGGGCGAAACCACCTGGGACGTCGCGGTCGGAGTCCTCATTGTCGCCGACGGAGTGCGGTCGGCTCTGGGAAAGGTGCTTGGACGCGTATGGCATCGCGACACGGTATACGGCACCGCGGTCCGCTCCTATGTCCGAGTTGATGCCCAATGGGATTGGCTCGTAACACATTTCGATATGAAAGACGACGCGGGAGTAACGTTGCCCGGCTACGGCTGGATGTTCCCGCTCGGTCCGGGGACAGATGGCGACGCGCTGATCAATATGGGTGTTGCTGCCTTTTCGACAGCGCGTCGTCCAGCCCGCGTACAACTGCGTTCTCTTCTCGACAAGTATGTGTCGGATATGCGTGACCAATGGGGGCTGATCGGCCAGCCGATGGAAGCGAAGTCTGCGCTCCTTCCATTGGGCGGCGCAGTGTCCAACGTTGCCGGCCGTAACTGGATGCTGGTCGGCGATGCCGCGGGATGCGTCAACCCGATGACCGGTGAAGGTATTGACTACGCACTTGAGACGGGCCGGCTCGCCGTTGATCTGCTCCGATTGCCAGACTTCACCGAGATTTGGCCCGACCTGCTCGATGAGCACTACGGTCAGGCATTCTCGGGACTGCGTCGATTGGCGACGATCTTCTTCTATCCCAGGGCTACCGCAACAGTTGCGAGTCGATTCATGGCCTGGGACAAGGGAATGCGCGGTGGCGTGCGCCTGATGAATAACTTGGTCGGTGAGGATGAGAATGATGATGCGGCGTTTGTCGCGCGCGCCATCGGAAAGGCAAGTTTGTTCGCGGATCGGCGCGGACAACGCCCGTTCCGCTGAGTGAGTCCTAGCCGAGCATTCGCAGCGCGATCCGCGCGTAAGCCCTTGCGGCATCGACTAATTCGCTGATCGCTACCGACTCGTCGGCCTGGTGTGCCTGGCCGTTGATGTCTCCCGGACCCAAAACTATTGCGGGAACACCCAATTCGCGATTGATGAAGCCGCCGTCGCAGGCTGCGCTCCATGTGCTGACCTCCGACGGCAGACTCAGCTCGGCCAATACGGCAGCGCTGTCGGCAACCAAGGGGTCGTCGGGCGCGGTCACGAATGCCGGCGTATCCAAGGTGGGACGTAACGTCACGTCGATCCCATTGCCGGAAATTCCGGCCGCATCGATGCGCGCGCGCAGCCGGTCGACGATGTCAGTCATCTGCTCGCCGGGGATGAGGCGGCGGTCGACCCCGAGGTAGCACATCGGTGCCACCGTCGAAATCGTTTGTCCCCCTTCAATCAATCCGACATTCCAACTGCCCGGACCGAGGATGGGATCAGGGTGCGCGGCCAGATCGTCCATGGTGATCACATCGATGATGGCGGCTGCCGCGTTGATCGCGCTACGGCCGTCGCTTGGTCGGCCGGAGTGAGCCGCGCGACCGGTGATGTCGATGTGGACGTACGCAGCGCCGCGGCAGCCGTGCACGATGCGGAGCTTGGTGGGTTCGGCCACGACGCAGCCTCGGTAAGTCGAATTAAATTGTTGCGCAACATAATCACGCGCACCCAGGCCGGAGTCCTCTTCGTCGACCGTGCACACGAGTTCCACCGGACCGGTGAGTTTAACGCCCGCCGACGCGAGTGCGCCCATCGCGATCACGATGGCGGCCAGACCGCCTTTCATATCTGCCGAACCTCGTCCGACGATGCGTCCGGCGGCAATTCGTGGCCGGAAGGCATCGCCGGTCCAGCCAGGACCGGCTGGTACGACGTCGGAGTGTCCGAGAAACATCAGACCCGGACCGGGGCCGCCGGGTAATGTCGCGGTCAGGTTGGGTCGTCCAGGCTCTACCTCTTGGGTCGATACGGTCAGGCCGACTCGGCGGCAGGCATCAGCCAGTACCGCTACGGCGGCCTCTTCGGTGCCGCCGGGATTCTCGCTGGGTGCCTCGATCAGGGCGATCGTCAGATCGGTGAGCGCCTTGGCAGCTATGAACTGGTCGATATCTGGCATTTCACACCCCTTCGGCTCGCGACATATCCACCATCCTGTCAGTCGCGGGCAGTCGGCGCCTATCCGGACCCCGGCCGGTTCGCGGCCCAGCGAACACCAACTATCGGGTGACATGGATCACAAAATGCGAGACCGCTGATTGGAAATAAGGCAGGTGACTGACTATTGAAGCATTCTCGCCGACCGATAGGTCGGGAAAATGACGTAGGAGGTGCAGTATGCGCGGTTGATCAAGCGGCTAAGTCGATGGTGCGAGCCATAACCCGACCAGCGCATCGGTCACACCGTCGGAGAATGCGGACCAGCCAGGTTGATCGGTCCCGCCACTGGCTAGGGCGCTCTCGAAGTCGGCGAGCGAGTGCACGATCGCGTGACGCGTCATCGTGTTGCGGATGTCAATCGCGGTTGCCGGCAGGTTCGGCAACGTTCGGTACATTCCCTCGAGCGTTCTGAGCATCGGCGGCGAAGCTGCGGCCGAGTCGTAGAACAGTTGCAGAGTCGTCGGCTCGATCGACGCGTGGGCGCAAAAACGGCCGAAATATGAGTCCTTGCCCCGCTCGTAGATATATTCGAACTGTGGTCTGACCAGGCAATTTAACCATTGTCGGAATTCTGCGATGTAGCCGAGTTGCTCCACCATGCGCCCGCGGATCAGGTCGATCGCTTCCTGATGCTGGGTCAGGAGGGCGCGCACCAAATCGGCCTTGGAGCCGAAGTGGTATCCGACCGCGAAATTGTTCCCCTGCCCGGCCGCCTCGCTGATCTGTCTATTCGATACTGCCGCGATCCCCTGTTTCGCGAATAGAGCCTCTGCGGCGCGTAACAGTCGCTGCCGAGTCTCCGCTGTTTGTTCGCTCCGTGCGCCTCCCACGAGGTACATATTCCACCATCGCGCGATCCGTCGAGGTGATTGGGGCAGATCGGTCGGCATCGACAACTGCGAACGTGGACATCTGACGCCAGATCCCGAATCAAACATGTACATCAAATCAGTCAAATGACTGAGATCTATGTTGAGAATGGAGATACTCACGGTGAAGGTTTCGCGCAGATCGTTTCTCGGCGGCGTCGCGACGGTGGGTGCCGCGACGGTGGGTGCCGCGACGGCGACTCCGGGGGGTCTCGGCCAGACCGGCACGGCCCGTGCTGCCCCGGCGCGAGTCCGGCTGCGGCGCGAAGAGCATCGCGTTGTGGTCGTCGGATCCGGGTTCGGCGGCGGCGTCACGGCGCTCCGACTTACCCGGGCGGGTGTGCCGGTCACCCTACTTGAGCGTGGAAAGCGTTGGCGCACAGGCCCAAACGCGCGAACATTCCCGCATGCGGCAGCACCCGATCGGCGGGCGCTATGGCACCGTTCCGCCCCGCAGCTATTCGGCGAGCCAATTACGCTCGACCCCTATGTCGGACTCTTCGACGCGGTGCCGGGCGAGAATATGACGCCCATCTGCGCGGCTGGACTCGGCGGCGGATCACTTGTCTACCAAGGTATGACCCTGCAACCCGCAGAGTCGGTATTCAACGAGTATCTGCCGAACGCGCTGGACTGGCGGCGGATGAATCGGATCCACTATCCGCGAGTGGCCCGCATGCTCGGGGTGCAGACCGCACCCGATGCACTGATCCGCAGCCGGAGTTATCAGGCGCCGCGAACCTTCGCACGCAACGTGCGGCGGGCGGGTATGCCGTTGTCGAAGATCCCGATGCCGATCGACTGGCAATACGCCACGGCTGAATTGAGCGGAAAGATGGCGCCGTCCTATACCAATGGTGATTGCTCGATCGGAGTCAACAACGGAGGCAAGCACAGCGTCGACGTCACCTATCTGGCCCAGGCGCAGGCGACCGGCAACCTCGACATCCGAACCATGCACGAGGTAACCGGCGTCGAACGCGCCGCCGACGGCCGCTGGGTGGTGCGCGTGGACCGCACCGACGAAACGGGCCGGTGTCTCGAGCGGATCGTGATGACCGCATCGACGCTGGTCATGGCCGCCGGAGCGGTACATACCAACCGATTGCTGGTGCGTGCCCATGCACTCGGGCATATCGCCGATCTACCTGACGGCCTCGGCGGTGGATGGGGGACCAACGCCGACCGCATCTACACCTGGACTGATCCGCGGAACAGGTTCGGTGTCGAACAGGGTGGCCCGGTTGTTTATGGCAGCTTGAACTGGACGGACCCGACGTCGGCGTTCACGGTGATCCAAGCGTCGATCCCGCCGATGGGCCTCGATGCCCATACGACGATGCTCGTCGGATATGGCGTCAGTCGCAGTCGGGGGCGCTATGTCTACGATTCTGGCCGCGACGAGGCAATTCTGTCCTGGCCCAAGAATGGTGACTCGGCGATCCAGAACGGGCATATCGACCCGGCGGTGCGCCGTATCGCTGGTCCCGGCGCAACTCTCGTCGACTCGAACGCGCTGCTTCCGACGACCTGGCATCCCCTCGGCGGTGCCGCGATGGGAGTCGTCTGTGACCTTGACGGGAGAGTGAAAGGCCAGCGTGGACTCTATATTCTCGACGGTTCGTTGATCCCCGGTACAGCGGCGGCATGTAATCCGTCGATGACCATCGCCGCCGTCGTCGAACGTGCGCTGGACACTATCGTCGCCCGTGATGTCGGCACGATCATCTAGGTCGGCGCGAGCAGATGTCGGGTGTTGGACGAGCAGTTCGCGGCGCCGATAGTAAGCTGTAATGCGATGGCTATCGTGTATTTCGTGATCGCAGCCCTGGCTCTGGCCGGCGCTGGGGCTCTACTGTGGCTCGATCGGCAACGGTCGACCGAGAAACGACACCACCGCGCAGTCTGGGGTGACCGCCACGGTTTTGCTTACCGTGAGTCAGATACCAAGTTGCGCAAAGTGTTTCGTCGGGCAGCAATGGATGTCCCCGACCATGTCGCGGTCCGCGACGTCGCTTATGGCAGCTACGAGGACGCCGAGGCGGTCATCTTCGATCTAGTCGAAACGGCCACGGTGGTCGCGGTGCGGCGCACCGCGCCGTCGTCGGTGATCGTCGATCTGCGACATGAAGACGTACTGGCGCCCGCCGAAGAAGACGTCGAACTCCTTGGGGCGATGGGTCCGCGCGTGATGTTCGCCAACGATCTCGAGGTCGCCCGCAGGGTCTGCGATCGGCGGATGATCGCGCTTGCCACTAATGCGCCGGCGTTCATCGAGATCTTGTGGACCGAGGGCAAATGGGCAATCGGTTCAATGCCGCTGACCGCCGATGATGCCAAACTGGATACTGCCCTCGACGTGGTCCGGCGCTTCGCGGACCTGTTGCGAGTGCTGCCTCCGGTGCGCGACCCGCAGGGATCGCCTGATCCCCGCGACCCGCACGGTCCCGCACGAGCCGAACTCGCAGACGAGAAAACCGAGAACATGCGTGACAAGCAGCGCGGTGCCGCGTTGCGGAAGTCGGCACACGAGCAGGCCGAGACCACCGAGGGTGAGCCAGCCCCTTCGGAAGAGAAGACGACGGTCTGGGCGGCAGTTCCGCCAGCCACTTCGCGGCCAGCGCCTCGTACTCCGGGCGAACACGGCGATGCCGCACCGCGCACTCGCGTTCCCGGACCAAATACCAATACCGCTGGACGTCGAATCGGGCCGATGCCGGTGCAGCGTCCGACCGACCATTCACGACGGGATGATCGTTGACCACAAGTACCGACACTGACCGCGCCCGCCTCGCCGAGCTGGTCACCGAACTCGCGGTCGTACACGGAAAAGTCACTCTGTCGTCGGGTAAAGAAGCCGACTATTACGTCGACCTGCGGCGCGCCACCTTGCATAACGAGGCGTCTAGGCTGATCGGCAAGCTCATGCGTGAACTGACCGCGGACTGGTCGTACGACTCCGTCGGTGGGCTGACCCTGGGCGCCGATCCGGTCGCGACGTCGATCATGCATGCCGACGGGCGCCCGATCAATGCGTTCGTGGTGCGTAAAGCGGCGAAAGCCCATGGGATGCAACGGCAAATCGAAGGTCCCGACATCGTCGGGCGCGACGTTCTAATCGTCGAAGACACCTCGACCACCGGGGCGTCGCCCAGTACCGCGGTCGAAGCGGCTCGTGCCATCGGTGCGAATGTCGTCGGCGTGGCGACCGTTGTGGACCGGGCGACCGGCGCCGATGCGGTGATCGGCAAGTTGGGCGTGCCCTACCGGTCATTGCTGGGGTTGAGTGACCTCGGACTTGCCTGACCGTTCCGAATCTGACGCGGGACCTACCGAGTGGCAGGCGCGGTCGGCGCCGGTTGGGTTGGGGCCGTGGGCAATTGAACGCGACGGACCGCTGCCGACCGATGAGCGATACGACATCGAGCTGCTTGCCGAGGGCGATTCCCGCAACGTTGTGGACGCGTATCGATACTGGACGCGAGCAGCAATCATCGCGGATATCGACTCTCGGCGACATCCAGTTCATATCGCCATCGAGAACTTCGCGCACGATGCCAACATCGGCACCGTGGTCCGCACCGCGAACGCCTTCGCGGCAGCCGCGGTACACATCGTTGGCCGACGACGCTGGAATCGTCGGGGCGCTATGGTTACCGACCGTTATCAGCACATCGAACATCATGAGACCGTCGCGGATCTCGTCGCGTGGGCGCGGTCGGCGGGGTTAGCCGTTGTCGCCGTGGACAATACGCCTGGGTCCGAGCGTTTGGAGACGGCGAAGCTACCGCGTGACTGTGTCCTGCTTTTCGGTCAGGAGGGACCAGGCGTGAGTGACGATGCCCAAGCCGCAGCGGACATGACGGTATCGATCGCCCAGTTCGGTTCAACTCGGTCGATCAACGCCGGTGTGGCCGCGGGAATTGCCATGCACGCCTGGATAAGTCAGCACGCCGATCTCGATGAGGCCTGGTAGCACACCTGGTTCGCCGGTGTATCGAGACGCCGTAACCCGTCCGGCCTACGCGACGTCGGAAACCGGCTCGTCCGTTGTCTTCTTGCGGCGCTTGTACCACTCCCAGACCATCGGTAGCACCGACACCAACACGATCAGGATGAAGATCGGCTCGATGAGTTTCTGGATGATCTCGAAGCTACCCAGCCAGTATCCGAGCAGGACGATTCCCGCACCCCAGACGATCGCTCCGACGATGTTGTACAGACTGAAGATCGCGTACTTCATCTGCGCGGCACCAGCGACGATCGGTGCCAGGGTGCGAACGATAGGTACGAAACGTGCGATGAAAATGGTGAACGGTCCGCGCTTCTCGAAGAATTCGTGTGCCTCGACGAGGTACTTCTCTTTGAGGAAGCGGGCGTCGGGTTTGAACATCGACGTCCCGACGTACCGGCCGATCCAATACCCGACTTGTCCGCCTAGTATGCCGGCGATCGGTACGCCGATGACCAGCGCCCACAATTTTAGACCGGAGTCCTCGACCTGCTGAGCGTGTTCGGCGCTCGCGCTACCAGCGGCGATGAGACCGGCAACGAATAGCAGGGAGTCGCCCGGCAGGACCGGAAACAGCACGCCCGATTCGATGAAGATGACGATCAGCAGTCCCCAGAACGCGAAGGCGCCGAAGTAGCCGATCAGGTTGAACGGGTCCATGAACCCGGGCATCAGGGCCACGTTGGTCACGGTGCCCGCCGCTTCGGTTGCCCAGGCGGTGGTGGAATCGGTCAACACAGTCATCACGGGGATACAGGTTACCCGGCGGGACCTGAAGCCTGGCTGAGTGCGCGCTGGCAAGTGTGATCGGCCTCATCGAATCCCCATCGCTGCGGACCCGAACCCCACTTGCCATACTTATGTGATGCTCGCGACGACCGAGGCGATTGTCACCCGACATGACCGCGGTCGCGTTCCTCGTAAGAGTTTCCGACTCGCCACGAGCGAGTTGTGACCGAATAGAGTGCCGCGGCCTGTAACGCTGCCGGGGCCCGAAATGTATGGAGGATTGACCCGATGCCCATCGCAACTCCCGAGAAGTACGCCGAGATGCTAGCCAAGGCCAAGGAGGGCGGCTACGCCTTCCCGGCGATTAACTGCACGTCGTCGGAAACCATCAACGCGGCGATCAAGGGTTTCGCCGACGCCGGCAGCGACGGCATCATTCAGTTCTCCACCGGTGGCGCCGAGTTCGGTTCGGGCCTCGGAGTGAAAGACATGGTCACCGGTGCGGTCGCACTCGCCGAGTTCGCGCATGTGATAGCGGCGAAATACGACGTCACGATCGCGCTGCACACCGATCACTGCCCCAAGGACAAGCTCGACGGCTTTGTCCGGCCCCTCATCGAGATCTCCGCCGAGCGCGTTCGCAACGGTCAGAATCCTCTCTTCCAGTCGCATATGTGGGATGGCTCGGCCGTGCCGATCGATGAGAATCTGGAGATCGCGCAGGAACTGCTCGCCAAGACCGCTGCGGCGAATATCATTCTCGAGGTTGAGATCGGCGTTGTCGGCGGCGAGGAAGACGGCGTCGAGGCCGAGATCAACGACAAGCTCTACACCTCGGTCGAGGACTTCGAGAAGACAGTCGACGCACTCGGCGCGGGCGAAAAGGGCAAATACCTGCTGGCCGCCACCTTCGGCAACGTCCACGGCGTTTACAAGCCGGGCAACGTGAAGCTCAAGCCGTCGGTGCTCGACGACGGTCAGAAGGCCGCGGCGTCGAAACTCGGCGTCGATGCCGCGACGAAGCCGTTCGACTTCGTCTTCCACGGTGGGTCCGGCTCGCTCAAGAGTGAGATCGAGGAGTCGCTGAGCTACGGAGTGGTGAAGATGAATGTCGACACCGATACCCAATACGCTTTCACCCGCCCAATCGCCGGACATATGTTCGCCAACTACGACGGTGTGCTCAAGATTGATGGCGAGGTCGGAAACAAGAAGTTCTACGACCCGCGCGGCTACTTGAAGAAGGCCGAGGCGTCGATGACCGAGCGTGTCATCGAGGCCTGTAACGACCTCAAATCAGCGGGTCGTTCGATCGGCAAGTAAGCCGCGAAACAACAAGCGCCCCTTGGGAAACCAAGGGGCGCTTTATTGTCGAGTCTGCGCTACGCGGGGTCGCAAACCTTCCAGTCGTCGCCCTGCTTCTGCAGGTTGATCGAGACCGGCGACGTGGTCTGCGGGGTGCTCGTCCGGTAGGCGTTGACCTCCACCACGGCACTATTGCCGCCGGTCACCTTCGCGGCCTTCACCCCGGAGATGTTGACGAGTTCGTTGCGAGTTTTCTGCGACTCGTAGAACTTCGCGAAATCGGCGTCGGATACGCGGGTGTAGTAGTCGTGGCGTTCTCCGCAGGTAACCGACCGCAGGGTCGCGATATCACCATTGTTCTGTGCTTTGACGTAGCTCACGGCGACGTCGGCCGCCTGGTCCGCATCGGCGGGGGAGCGTCCGAAGATGAATCCGAGGACAGCGGCGGCGGCCACGACGACCACGACTGCGGCGGCTACCAACAGCGGCCACTTCCGCTTGGTCTTCTTGGGTGTATCCGGGGTGATGACCTGCGGTTCATGCCCGGTCGCCGGCCAACCGGGACTCGCTGGCGGCTGGCTCGCGGTTGCCGCACCGGCGGCAGCTGCCGGCTTCTTGATGACAGTCGTCGAGGGTTCCAACTTGCGGATCTCCGGCTTGCGGATCGCCGTCGTCGGGGCTTCACTGCCGGCCTCGTCCTTGGCCGAATCGTCCTTCGCGGCCTCGTCACCGTCGGAGTCCTCGTCGTCCTCGTCGGAGGTGGTGTCGGGCTTCTTGATGGCGACGGTCTTGGCTTCGGAGTCGACCGCGTCGGTGTCTGCCGCGTCGTCTGTCGAGTTGGTTTCCGTCTCGGTCTCGGCAGAATCCTCGGAATCGGCCCCAGCATCGTTCGACTCGGTGTCCTCCGGCTCGGCGTCCTCCGACTCAGCGTCCTTCGACTCAACCTCGTCTGCCGCAGTGTCCTCCGACTCAGCCTGGTCCGTCTCGCCGTCTTCGGATTCGGCGGCGTCGGACTCAGTGGAGTCGGACTCGGCGGCGTCGGAACCAGTCTCGTCGGATTCAGCGGCGTCGGACTCGGCGGCGTCGGATTCAGCGGCGTCCTTCTCGCCCACAGGCTCGTCGGTATTATCAGTGTCTGCCGGGGTGTCCTGCGACTCGACGTCGTCGTCGGACTTGGCCTTGGCGGCGGCAGTCGCTACAACTGCGGCAGCTCCCGCGGCGGCGGTTGCCGCGGCGACTTTGCCGGCCTTGCCATCGGAATCGTCAGTGTCCGCGCCGTCATTGTCCGCGGCGTCAGTGTCTGCGGCGTCTACCCCGGTGTCTACGTCTGTATCGGCGTCAGAATCTTCCGCCGAGGAGTCAGGTGCCTCATCCGTTTCTGGGGATGCGGTCTCGTCCGACGTAACCTCTTCCGACACAACCTCTTTCGGATCGGCTGCCGCGTCCGCGACGTCGTCGCTCTCGACAGATTCGGTCGGGGTGTCATCGGAGTCGTTGCCGAGTGCGTTGATCTTGTCGAGGTCTTCGAGATCTTCGGCCTTGGGCAGTTTCGACTTGTCGATGACCATGGTTGCCGAGTCGATGCCGCGGCCACCGCGGGGTTTCAAGGCCGGCTTGGTCTTCTCGGCCTGAGTCTTCTCAGTCTGGGGCTGTTCAGCCGGGGTCGTCTCGGTGTCAGGCTTCTGTGCGGGGGCTGTTGGCTCCGACGGCGCGGTCGCGTCCGACGTCGATTCAACCGGGCCGGACGATGACGGTTCCGCAGGCGGCGCGGCGCGCGTGATATTCGGGGAACCCGGAGTATCGTTTTCGCCGCGGTTGCGGAACGCGGCGATTGCTCGTCCGACCGCTTTTTTGGGTGCGGGGAATCGCTTGGTCTCGTCCGATGGCGCCATACGGCACGTCCTGCCTTCTGTTGAAATCCCGCCGTGCAGCGGTGCGGTCACGCTGAGACGGGGTGGCGCGTGCGCTCACCCCGGGTCGTACCAGCCTATCTAATGATCCGCGGTCCCGACATCGCGGTGGCTTACAGGTCGATCGGTGAGAGTATATGTGGGTGACTTCCTTCGGAGATCTTCTCGGGCCCAACCCAACCCTGCTTACCGGCGATGACGAAGCCGAATCGGACCTGCTTAACAAGGCGGACCCGGCCGATGTCGCCGCAGCGCATCCGACGGCGTCGATCGCGTGGGCATATCTGGCTGAAGCGGCGTTCGCCGGTGTCGATGATTCGACCGACTCCGCTTCATCGAACCAGGGCTACGTCACCGCGTACGCCTTCGCGCGGACCGGTTATCACCGCGGCCTGGACCAGTTGCGCCGCCACGGCTGGAAGGGATTCGGTCCCGTGCCGTGGAGCCACGAGCCCAATCGGGGGTTCCTGAGGTGCGTCGGAGTGCTGGCCCGCGCCGCGCAGGCCATCGGCGAGGAAGACGAGTACCTGCGCTGCCTTGACCTCCTTAACGAGAGTGATCCGGCCGCGATCGGTCATCTCGGGATTGATTAGTCCCATCCGGCCCAGGCTGCATGCCTGGTTTCTGACCTTCCCGGACTCGTTACAGGGACGGTTGCGCCGACTATGGCTATCGGCAGTTCCGATCCTGCAGTGCGCGTTGGCGGCGGGGCTGGCCTGGTGGGTGGCCGGTCTGGTCACCGGCAGCACCGGCCAGCCACCGTTCTTCGCGCCGATCGCCGCCGTGGTCTCGCTTGGCTTATCCCTCGGTAAACGCTGGCGACGTTCATTCGAGCTGGTCGGTGGTGTGGTTATCGGTATCCTGATCGGCGACCTGCTCGTCGCACGGGTGGGTTCGGGTACGTGGCAGATCGTCGTCGTGGTGATTCTGGCGATGTCGATCGCGGTATTCCTCGACGACGGTCCACTAGTTCCGATGCAGGCCGCGTCGTCGGCGACGCTGGTTGCGACCCTGCTACCGCCCGGTGGCGTCGGCGGCTTTACCCGAGCCATCGATGCGCTGATCGGCGGCATCATCGGGATTGTCGTGGTCGCCCTGCTGCCGGTGAATCCCTCGCACCGCGCTCGTCGGGATGCCGCTGGCGTGTTGGCGACCATGCGCGACGCGTCGTGGAAACTCGCTGAGGGATTACGCGACGCCGACGAAGCCAAGGTCTTCGACGCCCTGGAAGACGCGCGCGGTACGCAGACCGCGATCAACCTGATGCGCGCCGATATGGGCGGTGGCCAGGAGGTATCGCGAATGTCGCCGCTGTATTGGGGCTCGCGCGAACGGGTGGAGCGGATATCGGAAACCGCCGATCCCATCGACAACGCGGTCCGCAATTTCCGGGTGCTGTCGCGTCGGGCATTGTCGATGGTCGAGCGTGGTGAAACCCTGTCCGACGACATCGTGTCCATCATCTCCGACTTCGGCTACGCCTTCGACATCCTGCGGGCGATGATGATGGCCGATCCGGGCGAATTTCCCGACCAGAGTGACTCCGCGAAAGTGGTGCGTCGAATCGGCCGCAAGGCCAACCGTGACCTGGTGGTGGAGTCGTCGATGGCCGAGGCCGCGACGCTCGCGCAGGTCCGCTCGATTGTCGTCGACATGTTCATGATCTGCGGGCTCAAGCGAACCTCAGCCATAGCGCAACTGCGGTGAGACGCCGGTTACCTCTAAGCAATCGGTACCGTCGAAGCCAGTGACCGCAAGTGCGAGGACGATAGATGAGTGATACGTCGGTGAACGACGACGAAGTTGAGCAAACCCCACGAGAGTTGGTCGCCGCTCATGCGTCGGCTTTGTTCGAGGGTCCGCCAAATCCAGAAATGCTGGCGTTCGCCCGCCGGATGCGTGACGATTTCGCGAAATTCCTCATGGAGTATCAGTTCGCAGTCGATGAGGTGCTCACCAAGGTGTCTATCTTGCGGCAGGAGTTCATGCATCTGCACTCCTACAATCCGATCGAACATGTGACGTCGCGGATAAAGAAGCCGGCGAGCATCCTGGAGAAAGTCGTTCGGCGTGGCTGTGATCCGTCGCTGCAGACGGTGCGTGAGCAGATCACTGATATCGCCGGGATTCGCATTACCTGTAGTTTCATCGCCGACACGTACCGTGTTCTTGAGGCGATCACTGCCCAGAATGATGTTCGGGTGCTCGCCGTGAAGGACTATATCGAGAATCCAAAACCCAACGGCTACAAGAGTTTACACGCGATCATCGAGATCCCGGTGTTCCTCTCCACCGGTCCGGTGCCAGTGCCAGTAGAATTGCAGATCCGCACCATCGCGATGGACTTCTGGGCAAGTCTGGAACACAAGATCTATTACAAATACGATCGCGCGGTGCCCAGTCATCTCGCGGGGGAGCTGGCCGACGCCGCGGCGATCGCCGAACAGCTCGATCGGCGGATGGAAGAACTGCATACCGAGATCCACGGCGACCGCCTCCTCGACGGCGGCGGCGCGGCACCCGACGATCTCCTGGACGACACCCTGTTGCGAAGGCTCTGGGAACTCTCGCGGGGGCCGGACACCGAGGCTGGTTAGCGCGTTAGGTAAGCCTCACACTTGTCATATATGCGGAAGTACGCATATATTGACCGGGTGGGACATTCACATGAAGGGCATTCGCACGGGCCAAGCGCCGCGGACCTCGCCTCGGGCGGTGCACAGCGTCGAATCTGGCCGATGGCACTGTCGGTGGTACTTATCGGCGGGTTCTTCGTCGTCGAGCTGATCTTCGGCATCATCGCCAATTCCCTCGCACTCATTGCAGACGCCGGGCATATGCTCACCGACGTGGTCGCGCTGGTCATGGGCCTGATCGCGCTCTTGCTGGCCAGACACGGCAAAGCTACCGACGAACGGACCTTCGGCTGGCATCGTGCCGAAGTCTTCACCGCCGTCGCGAACGCGGTATTACTGATCGGCGTCGCGGCATTCGTGTTGTACGAAGCGATCCGACGCATCGGCACCGACCCGGAGGTTCCCGGACTCACCTTGATCGTCGTCGCGCTGATTGGTTTGGCGATCAACGTCGTCGTGATGCTGCTGTTGAAAGCGGATTCGAAAGGGTCGATCGCCGTCCGCGGTGCCTATATGGAGGTGCTGGCCGATGCGTTGGGCAGCGTCGGGGTATTGATTGCCGGCATCGTCACGATGACAACCAACTGGGGTTACGCCGACATCGTCGTCGCGGTTCTGATAGCCGTGTGGGTGGTGCCGCGGGCGGTGCGTCTCGCGCTCGACGCCCTGCGGATTCTCAACCAGCAGGCACCAGCGCATATCGACGTCGACGTCGTGCGCGGCGAATTGGCCGCGATCCCCGAGGTACAGGACGTCCACGACTTACACGTGTGGTCGTTGACCACCGGGATGGACGTTGCGACCGTGCATGTTTCGAGTGATGCCGACAACGACGTCGTGCTGGCAGCGGCAAAGCAGGTCCTGCATCGACATGGCTTGGATCACGCGACCATTCAGGTCGACAGTTGCCGGGCCGGCGCGCGCTGTCATGACGAGCTGACCTGGTAGGCGGCCAGCTAGTCCAGCCCCCGCGCGATCAGCGTCTCACCAAACCCATCTGCCGTGCGCAACGCCGAAATAACAAGTGGCGTAACCATCGTCGACGCCCGAAGTGGCAGGTTTCTTGCGTGCCTTGCCTCCTCGACCTGACGTACTAGTTCGACCATTAGCGGGATCGCGCGGATCGCCAAGGCGAAACCCAATGCCAGCTGCTCGGTGCGGACGCCGACTAGGCGCAGCGGGCTCAATACCCAATTGATCCAGGCGAGCATATCGACCGTTCGAGTGGTGAGGGTTACCGCGATCGCCAACGCGACTGACGAGAGCAGTACGCCGCAGACAACCAGTGCGCGTTGCCAATTCGTGAAAATGAGCTGCAACACAAAGATGAATCCGACTGTCCACAACAAGGGAAGTAGCTGTGCGATCGCGACTTTCGGTTTGATCCAGCCGAGTATGAATACCGCCACTACAATGCCGGCTGCGACGCCGAGGCGAGCTGCAGTGTTCACCCATACGCTGAGGAAAATGATCAGTGCGGCCAAACCGAGCAACTTCGCCCCAACCGGAAGCCGGTGCAGCACAGAATGTCCCGGTTGGTAGATGCCCATCGCGGTCATGTCATGAGCGTCCGGTAATAATCGAGGGCGGGAGCGGGGGCATCGTCGCAGACCAGCTGTCCCTCATCGAGAACCAGGACGCGATCGAAGTCGACGAGGATGTCGAGGTCATGCGATATGACGATCAGTTGTTCGTCGAGACCGGCGAACACCTCACCGAGCATGCGGGTATTGCGCAGGTCGAGTAGCGTCGTCGGTTCGTCGGCGACGATGATCCGCGGCCTGGTCACCAACACCGACGCCAGCGCGAGTAGCTGCTTCTGTCCGCCGGACAGTAGGTGCGACGGGTGGTCGGCGTGACCGGCTAGTCCGAAGCGTGCCAATACATTCGCGACGGTCGCGGCCCGCTCGTCCTTGGTCAGATCCGAGCGCGACAGGGACAGTTCCACATCTTCGATGACGGTAGGCATGATGACCTGACGGTCGGGGTCGGAGAAGATGAAGCCGACATCGCGCCGCACCCGGCGTCGTTGCCGCCCAGTCACATTCACGCCATTGACGCGCACAGTGCCGACGTCGGGCGCGACGAGGCCGTTGATCATCCGGGCCAGCGTCGACTTGCCGCTGCCGTTCGCCCCGACGATACCGATCCGCCGCTCGCTCAGCGTCGCGCTGATATCGCGCAGCACCCGGCGATCGCCGTAACCGTGTGAGACGCCTTCGAATTCGACGGTCGGCGCGGACTCGTCGTCAGTCACTCGGCGGCGACTTCTGAGCTGCCTGCGTCGAAAGTCCTGCGGCGCAACCGAATCGGTGCGATCAGTCCGGGATATCCACGATGTACCTGCTGTGCGACGATCGCTGTGACCGCCGCCTTGATCAGGTCGCCGATGACGTAGGTGCCATTGATCGCAAGTGCCGCACCGAATGTCGCGTCGGTCCGGACCATCAGACCGATCGCGCCGCACAGATACGCAATGCCCATCCCGCCGACCACATTGATAGCGAAACCCCAGATGATGCGATAACGCGGCATCATCGCCGCGGTCGCCAATCCGATGAATAGCACTGCGGGCAGGAAACCGATGAAATAGCCCGCGGTGGCGGAGCTAAGTGCCATCTGACCGTTGCGTCCGCCCGCGAGGATCGGCAGACCAACTATCGCCAGAACCATGAAGATGACAACCGCGAGAGTGCCTTTGCGCGGCCCGAGGATGGCGCCCGCCAGCATCACGCCCATAGTTTGCAGAGTGATTGGGACTCCCGACGATCCGATGTTGATGGTGCCGGGTAAGCCGAGCACTGCGATCAGCGCGGCGAATACTGCGGCCTGCGTAACGTCGGTGACCGAGATCCCTGGCCGGATTCGCGCCGTCATCTCACCTCGAGCTTTCCTCGTCCTGATGTCAGTCAGTCACCATACTGCTGGTCGTCGCAGCAGTCGCAATCAGCCGAATCGGTGGCTGCCGGTGCGGGGCAACAGGTGTCGCCCCGCCACGCGTTGATTCCTTCCCGGACGGCGATGGCGGCGATAACGAGTCCGGCCAGCGGGTCGGCCCAGCCCCATCCGAGCAGGCTGTTCAACAGCAGTCCGGCGAGTAGTACGGCTGACAGATATGTGCACAACAGAGTCTGTTTGGAGTCTGCGACCGCGGTGGCCGAACCTAGCTCGCGGCCAGCCCTGCGTTGCGCATAGGAGAGGATCGGCATGATGGCCAGACTCGCGGTCGCCAGCGCGATGCCAATCGTCGAGTGGTTGGCGGCGAGCCCGACGCCGGCGAGCGACGTGATCGAATCGATTGCGACGTATGCGGCGAGCGCGAAGAAGGAGAACGCGATGAATCGGAGGGCGGCCTTCTCGCGAGTCTCCGGATCCCGCGCCGAGAACTGCCACGCGAGCGCTGCGGCCGAGGACACCTCGATAATCGAATCCAGCCCGAACCCGACCAACGCCGTCGAGGAGACTCGATGTCCTTCGACCAGTGCGATCGCCGCCTCGACGACGTTGTAGGAGATCGTCGCGGCCACGAACCAGCGAATGCGCCGTTTTAACAGGCCACGGCGGCTGGTCGGGGATATGTCGAGATCGTGCGACATCAGCAGCAGCCGTTGGACTCGGCGTCGGGGCAACAGCCAGGATCGATCGCCAACACCAGGCCGAGCAGATCTTCGAGGGCATGGCCAATCCGCTGGTCGGCGAGCTCGTAGCGTGCACGTCGCCCCTCGGGAACTGACACTACGAGTCCGCATCCGCGTAAGCAGGCCAAATGATTCGACAGGATCTGACGGCTGACGCCGAGGTGTTCGGCAAGTTCAGCGGGGTATGCGCCGCCCGCTCGGAGGTGGAGCAGGATTCGGGTCCGTGTCGTGTCCGAGAGAGCGTGGCCGAACCGGGTCAAGGCTGAGGTTGACGTCGCGGCTGTCATGACTGAAGAAAGTACAGATTTGGATGTATTCAGTCAAACGTGAACTATTTGCGGGCGGTGGTCTCGATACACCCGCCTCGGCTAACGCCTCGTCGGGCACTCGACCAGCGGTGGGTGGCTCGCGCCTCGTCGGGCACTCGACCAGCGGTGGGTGGCCTAACCTCTTATCAACTTCCACGGTTCGTGATGTTTGTAGAACGTGCTTCGCTTCACTGGCCGTGTCGCCGCGATGCCTTCTCGTTCGACGATGATCGCGGGCCCGCCCGTCTGTACTGCGCGCCCATTGCGCCAGCCGCCGGGCAACCGCCGCGCGACACGCCCCCGGACATCGCGAAAATCCGGCGCCACCTCGATCTCCACCGCACCCACTTCACCATCGAAGAGTCGCTCGTCGTCGACGATGCCCTCCCCGTAGAGCGGAGCGCCGTCGACTCCGAGGTGGCGGGCCCGGCCGACCAGGACCATGGCCGCATCGTCTCGGATGAGCGTAAGTGATTGTGCTGCAGCGGTTTCGGCGATCGTCCGGCCAGCCGGTCCAGTTTTGAGTCGATAGCGGTGCGTGGCCGGCGTACTGATCGGTGAGGCGTAACCCACCTCGACGTCGAGCCGTTCGGCGATCATCAGTCGCGCGACGACAGCGCCAAAGAATAAGTCTCCGCAGGTATCGCCCAGCGTCGTGACGACAACCCGCGACAGTCCCGGATCGGCGAGCGGCCCGCGCATCAACGCCTTCGCGGCAGCGGTTACCGCGGCCAGATCCGGCTGGGTTTGCGGCTGCTCGATCAGCGCGAATGACACCGGATAAGCCTATAAGAAGCCGCGAACAGCCCAGCGCCGCGTTAGGGTGTCGGCCTTACCAAGTAAGGTTATGCAGGTTGACCACCGACCGAACAGGAGCATGGACAACATGGCTGCGATCGTGCTGATCGGCGCGCAGTGGGGCGACGAAGGAAAAGGTAAGGCGACAGATCTGCTTGGCGGCAGGCTGCAATGGGTCGTCCGCTACCAGGGCGGCAACAATGCTGGCCACACCGTCGTCCTCCCCAATGGCGAGACCTTTGCGCTGCACCTGATTCCGTCGGGAATTCTCACCCCTGGCGTGAACAACGTCATCGGCAACGGCGTCGTCGTCGATCCCGGAGTTCTGCTCACCGAACTGTCCGGTCTCGAAGACCGCGACGTCGACACCACTGGCTTGCTGATTTCCGCCGACGCGCATCTGCTGATGCCGTATCACGTGGCGATCGACAAGGTCACCGAGCGTTTCCTGGGCAATAAGAAGATCGGCACGACCGGCCGCGGCATCGGCCCCTGTTATCAGGACAAAATCGCCCGGGTCGGCGTCCGTGTCGCCGATGTTCTCGACGAGAAGATCCTTGCCCAGAAGGTCGAGGCGGCTCTCGAAGTCAAGAACCAGATCCTCACCAAGATCTACAATCGCCGCGCGCTCGACCCCGAAGCCGTCGTCGAAGAGGTGTTAGCGCAGGCCGAAGGCTTCAAGCATCGGATCGCCGACACCCGGCTTCTGCTCAATCAGGCGTTGGAGCGCGGCGACACCGTGTTACTCGAAGGCTCGCAGGGCACCCTGCTCGACGTCGATCACGGCACCTACCCGTATGTCACGTCGTCGAATCCGACGGCCGGCGGCGCATCGGTCGGGTCCGGCATCGGTCCGACGCAGATCACCACCGTCCTCGGCATTCTCAAGGCGTACACCACTCGCGTCGGCTCGGGTCCGTTCCCGACCGAACTGTTCGACGAGTCGGGCGAATACCTCGCCAAGACTGGCGGAGAGGTCGGTGTGACTACCGGCCGCGCACGTCGAACTGGCTGGTTCGACGCCGTGATCGCGCGCTATGCCACTCGGGTCAACGGCATCACCGACTACTTCCTGACCAAACTCGACGTTCTGTCGAGCCTGGACACGGTACCGATCTGCGTCGCCTACGAGGTCGACGGCGAGCGGGTCGAAGACATGCCGATGACGCAGACCGGATTCCACCACGCCAAGCCGATCTACGAAGAGATGCCCGGCTGGTGGGAGGACATCTCCGGAGCGCGGACCTTCGACGATCTGCCGAAGACCGCGCAAGATTATGTGCTTCGGCTAGAAGAATTATCGGGCGCGCATATCTCCTGCATCGGCGTCGGGCCGGGCCGCGATCAGACGATTGTGCGTAGAGACATCCTCTGATCATGGGCCGGATGAGTCGGGATTACGGATCCATCCTGCTGGGCTCCGCATCTGAACGCGGTGTGAAGCAGCGTGTTCGCATTCAGATCCTGATCACCGGATCGATCGTCGTCGCGAACTCGATCGGCGCTGTCATCGCCGTGGTGCTGGCGTCGGTCGGCATACCCGAACCCAATGTCTTCCAGACCAGAATGTGGTGGATCAACTTCATCGCGGTCCCGGTGTACGTGACCTTCGCGCTGCTGTTCGGCGTGCTGTGGGGCACGATCGTCGTCGTACGCGATCTGCGTTGGTCGATCCGCGATGAGAAGCCAACCGCCCGCGATGCTCGCAAGACCCGTCGGGCGCCGTGGAAACTTGTGATGGTCCAGGCTGTCCTCTGGTTGCTGGCGGCCGCGCTGGCCACCATCGCCTATGGCATCTACGACCCACGGCTCATACCCAAGGTCCTGTTCATCGTGACCTTCAGCGGTGCCGTTGTTGTCGGCATCTCCTACTTGCTCGTCGACTTCGCGATGCGGCCGGTATTGGCCGAGGTGATCAACGCGGGATTCTCCGGACGCAAACGCGCCGGTATGCGGACGCGGGCGTTGATTTCGTGGCTCGTCGGGTCGGGTATTCCGTTGACTGGAATTCTGCTCGTCGGATTGTTCAAGCTGATCTTCGATTCGTTGGACGGCACGAGTTACCTGATCGCGGTGACGGTGCTCGCTTGCATAGCCATCGCGACCGGTCTGCTGCTGACTTTCCTGAACACGGTAAGCATCCTTGGACCGATCCGGAGTGTGCAAACCGGTATGAACCGCGTGCGCGCTGGAAAGACCGACGCCGACGTCGTGGTGTACGACGGTACCGAACTGGGTGACCTGCAGGTCGGCTTCAACACGATGGTGCATGGCCTGCGGGAACGCGAACGTATCCGCGACCTGTTCGGGCGCCACGTCGGGCACGACGTCGCCGAAGCGGCGCTGGCCTCCGACCCAGAGTTGGGCGGTGTGGAACGCACTGTCGCGGTCGTCTTCGTCGACGTCATCGGGTCGACGGCGCTGGCGGCCGAACATCCACCGACCGAAGTGGTGACCATTCTCAACCGGTTCTTCGCGGTGATCGTGCACGAGGTGGAGGAGCAACGCGGACTGGTCAACAAATTCGAGGGCGACGCCGTCCTCGCGATCTTCGGCGCACCTATCGACCTCGACGATCCGGCAGGCGGCGCGTTGGCCGCTTCGCGGCAGATCGCTAAACGACTCGCAGCGGAGGTGCCGGAAATTTCTGCCGGTATCGGCGTTGGGTACGGCCCCGTGGTCGCCGGGAATGTCGGAGCGATCGAACGTTTCGAATTCACTGTGATCGGTGATCCGGTCAATGAAGCAGCCCGACTGTCGGAGCTGGCCAAACGCGACCCGTCGCGGCCAGTCGCTTCGGCGCGGGCCATCGACGCGGCATCGCCGGGCGAGGCGGAGAATTGGGAACGTCAGGAGACGGTCACTCTACGTGGCCGGAGCGAGGGAACGTTGGTATACGCGGCGTTACCTGAAACGCTCGTCGGGTAGCGGTGAAATCTCGTCCCCCTCAGGGGGATTGAAGGGCATATTGCCCTCGGGCACCCTTCACGGGGACGAAAAATCATTCACCCTCGCGATCCACCGAACCCTCGGCGAAGTCCAGGCGCCGCAATGCCATCCGCAACACCTCGTCATCGATCCGACCAGCGTCGCGTTCCTCGATAAACACCGTGCGTTGTACCCGCAGGATCTCGCCACGCATCCGATCGACTGCGGCGGTTGGCGATTCGCCGATCTCATCGACGCCGCGACCGAGCGATTCCCATGCGGTATTGCGTTGGGTCGCAACCCATTTGCGCAAGATCATGATCTTGTGCTGATACGGATCGTCCGGGGCGAGGGTGGCTGCGCGCTTGTCGAGTAGTTCTTCGGCGGCACGTGATGCCTTGTCCTGAGCGCCGGCGAAGGCGAGCCGATCTTGTGCGGCTTCGTCGGCCACGACGCCGAGTTTGCGGGCAAACCAGCCCAATGTCGTGCCCTGGATGAGCAGTGTGCCGACCACAACCACGAAAGTTAGGAACAGGATCTCGCCACGGGCCGGGAACGCCGCGCCGCCGTCGATCGTCAATGGAATGGTGAACGCTGCGGCAAGACTGACGACACCGCGCATACCGGCCCAGCTGACGATGAACATGGACTTGGTGTCGGGCGGCGGCTCGTTCTGCCGGACGCGCCGGAAAATCCGGGGCAGATACGTGACCGGATACACCCAGACAAACCTGGTGACGATCACGACTACAAGCACAACCGTTGCGTCGATCGCGATCCGTACGGGCGACTCGCCGGCGAGGCCGTCGATGAGCGTCGGCAATTGCAGACCGATCAACAGGAATACAAAGGACTCAAGCCCGACGTCGACAGATTTGCGAATCCCGTTGTCTTGCAAGCGGGTCGCGTAGCTGTCGCGGGCCGACCGCTGACCGAGGAACAGCCCGGCCACCACCACCGCGATCACGCCGGACGAATGCAGTTCCTCGGCGACGAAATAGGTCGCGAACGGAACAGCAAAGCCGACTGCGGACTCAAGTGGCGGGTCGACGAGCCGGCTACGGACCCAACTGATGAAATACCCGACGATCAAACCGAGTGCGGTACCGCCGATGGCGGCGACCAGAAACATGAGGACGCCGCGGCCGGCCGATGTCGTCTCGCCGATCGCCGCGGCCAACGCTACCCGCAGCAAGGTGAGGGCGGTGGCGTCGTTGAGCAGGCTTTCCCCGCCCAGCAAGGTCATAATGCGCCGCGGCAAGCCGACCTGTCGACCGATCGCCTGCGCCGACACCGCATCGGGTGGCGCGACGACGGCGCCGAGAACGAATGCCGCCGCCAACGGCAGTTGGGGCAGGAGTAGATGCGCCACATATCCGACGGCGAGGGTGGTGAACACGGGCAGACCGAGCGCGAGCATCAGGATTCCGCGGCGACTGTCGCGGATGGCGTGGTAGCTGCTGTCGATCGCCGCCGAGTAGAGCAGCGGCGGCAGGATGAGGAACAGCACGGCTTCGGGATGCAGATCTATCTCCGGCATACGGGGGATCCAGCCGATGGCCAGACCGACCCCGACCAGGATCAGGGGCGCGGGCCAGTCATATCGTCGTGCCACCGCCGCGACCGACAATGCGACGACGACGGCGATCAAAATCCCGAATTCCACCGGGCAACCCTATGGCATCGGCGGGGCCCGCGGGTCGCGGTATGCCATCGGCAGATGACAAAATGGGGCGGTGGCCTTCTTCAAACGTTCATCGACAGACAATTCTTCGACGCCGCAGGAGCCGGCCGCGCCATGTGATCACCTTGGAACCATCGGTACCGACGTCGCCGAGGACCCGATAGCGGGTGCCCTGGAATGCGCAGGCTGCGTCGCCATCGGCGAACATCACTGGGCGCACCTGCGCCGTTGTCTGAGTTGCGGGTATACCGGCTGCTGCGATTCCAGCCCACGCCGCCACGCCACCGCCCATTTCGAGCAGACCGGCCATCCGGTCATGCGATCAGCCGAACCCGGTGAGAACTGGCGCTGGTGTTATGTCGACGCGCTGACGGGATAATCCCGCCGACGACGGACCTGGGTATCGGTCGTGAAAGCGGCCAGTAGGATCGAGGAATGACCGCACCCCGCCGCGACGCTACGCCGCCCGCCGTGCTCGGAACGCCCCTGACTCCCGCTGCCACCAAAGTGCTGCTGCTCGGCTCCGGAGAACTCGGCAAGGAAGTTGCTATTGCCTTCCAGCGACTCGGCGTCGAAGTGATCGCCGTCGATCGCTATGCCGATGCGCCGGCTCAACAGGTGGCCCATCACAGCGCTGTCATCGACATGACCGATCCGGCAGCCGTCATCGAGGTCATCGAGAAATTCGCGCCCGATTTCGTGGTGCCGGAGATCGAGGCCATCGCCACCGAGGCACTTGTCGACGTCGAACGACGTGGCTTGGCCGAGGTTATTCCGACCGCGCATGCGGTGGTCACGACGATGAACCGGGAAGGAATTCGACGCCTGGCCGACGAGGAACTCGGGCTACCGGTGTCGCCCTATCTGTTCGTCGACTCTCTCGAAGAACTTGCCGAGGCGGCGACGGAGATCGGTTTCCCCTGCGTGGTGAAGCCGGTGATGTCGTCATCGGGTAAGGGGCAGAGCGTCGTTCGGAGCGCCGACGAGGTGACCGCGGCCTGGGAGACGGCTACGACCGGTGCGCGAGTCGCCAATACCAGGCTGATCGTCGAGGGCTATATCGAATTCGACTACGAGATCACGCTGCTCACCGTGCGCGCGGTGGATCCGCAGACCGGCGAGCTCGCGACCCATTTCTGCGCACCCATCGGGCATTTCCAGGTCGGCGGTGATTATGTCGAGAGCTGGCAGCCGCACGAGATGAGTTCGTTTGCACTGGGTGCCGCGACGTCGATCGCGGCGCGCATCGCAACCGCGTTGGGCGACGGGAAACTCGGTGGCCGGGGTATTTTCGGCGTTGAGCTATTCGTCAAGGGTGACGACGTCTACTTCTCCGAAGTCAGCCCCCGCCCGCATGACACCGGCCTGGTCACCCTTGCCACCCAACGACTTTCCGAGTTCGAGATGCACGCCCGGGCAATCCTCGGGCTACCGGTCGACGTCACGCTGGCCTCGCCGGGCGCTTCGGCGGTGATCTACGGCCAGCTGGACGAGAAGGGGATTGGGTTCACCAATGTCGCAGCGGCACTGGCGATTCCGGAGACTGATATCAGACTGTTCGGAAAGCCGGAGAGCTTTCACCGACGCCGGATGGGGGTGGTGACAGCAACCGCCGACGACGTCGCGGCCGCACGCAAGCGAGCCGTCGCGGCCGCCTCGCTGGTGAATCCGGTGAGTACGGCCGCTCCGAAGACGCACACGACGGAGCCGTCGGTTGCGCCGGTGCAGCGACCAGCCGTTCAGCGTCGGCCTCCGCAGGGCGGTCAACAGCCGAATCCGCCGCGCCAGGCGGGCCCCCCGCCGAATATGCCCCAGCCCAATATGCCACCGCCCAATATGCCACCGCCGAACGGCCGTACTCCGATGGTGCAGCCGCATCGCCCCGGACCACCGGCGGGTCCGGCGGGACGTGGACCCAACGGCGGTGCGCAGGCCGCTCCGGGGCCGTCAGGTCCACGACGGCCGGTGCCGCCCAACGCCGGCCCGCGCTAGCGAAACCCGTACCGACAGATGCCTTTCTACGGTGAGTTGGTGGTCGCACTGGCCATCTGTGTCGGACTTGTCGGCATCGTGCTGCCGATCTTGCCGGGGACGCTGCTCGTCGCGGCGTCAATCCTGGTGTGGGCCATCATTATCGGCGGCTGGGCGTGGGCGGTCTTTGCGGTGGCTGCCGCGATTATGGTGGCCGGGGAAGTCGTGAAGTATTTGGTTGCCGGACGCGGTTTGAAATCCGCGGGTGTGCCGAATATGACGATCGTCGTGGGCGGTATCGCCGGAATCGTCGGCTTCTTCGTGGTGCCTGTCGTCGGCCTGTTTCTGGGATTCGTACTGGGCGCGTACGTGTCTGAGTTGGTGCGGAACCGAACTTTCTCGCATGCCTGGCAGGGGGCGGTTGCGGCATTGAAGGCCGTGGGGACCAGTATGTTGATTGAGTTGCTCGGGGCGTTGGTGGCGTCGGGGATCTGGCTCGGCGCGGCGTTCTACTTCTAGCGTCGCGACCCGACCGGGACTATCAGCGGACCGCCCGACACCGGATCTTCGATGATCTGTGAGCGCAGGCCGAAGGCGTCGTTCAGCAGTTGGGTGGTCAAGACTTCGGCCGGTGAGCCGTGTGCGACGATCTCGCCCGAGCGCATCACGAATAGCGAATCACTGTATCGTGCTGCGAGATTCAGGTCATGCAGGACCATGATGACAGTTTTGCCGTGTTCGGTGCGCAGTGTTTGTACAAGGTCGAGGACCTCTATCGAGTGGGCGAGGTCGAGGAAGGTGGTCGGTTCGTCGAGCAACAGAAGATCGGTCTCCTGCGCGAGGGTCAGTGCGATCCATACGCGTTGGCGCTGCCCGCCGGAGAGTGCGCCGACGTGGCGGTCGGCGAGGTCGAGGGTATCGGTCAGTTGCAGTGCGTTGACAATCGCTCGCTCATCTTGAACCGAAGCCTGCTGATACCAGTGCTGATGTGGATGGCGACCGCGTGCGACGAGGTCGAATACCGTAAGTCCATCTGGCGCAATGGGATTCTGGGGTAGTAGGCCCAGGGTGCGGGCAACCGTGCGCGGTTTGATGGTGGTGATATCGGCGCCGTCGAGCCATACCGTGCCTGCCGATGGCCGCAGTAGCCGGGCCATCGTGCGCAATAGCGTCGACTTTCCGCAGCCGTTGGGGCCGATGACGGTAGTGATCGCTTTGTCGGCGATAGCGATGTCGAGGTCGGAGATGATTGGGGGCCCGTCGTATCCGACGGTGAGACCGGTTGCGGCCAAGCGGTTTTGGTGCGCTCCTGACTTGGCGGCCAGATCGGTGGGAGTCGATTTGTCAGTGGTGGTCACGCGATCGTCCTCCTGGACATACGGATCATCAGATAGACGAGGAAGGGGCCGCCGATGGCTGCGGTGACGATGCCTACCGGCAGGCCGTTGGGAAGTACGGTGCGGCACAGCAGATCCGAGGCGAGCACCAGTACCGCTCCGGTCAGTCCGGAGATGATCGGTCCCGGTGTCGGAGTTCGGGCCAACCGCATCGTCACCTGTGGTGCGAGCAAGGCGACGAAGGCGATCGGTCCGGCGGCCGAAACACTCAGTGCCGCAACGACGACGGCCGTCAGCAGGATGATCGCGGTCGTCCGGCTTGTTGACACCCCAAGCCCCCGAGCGACGTCGGTGCCCAGGCTGTACACGCCGATGATGCGCGACAGACAGGCGACAACGCCGATACCGACTACCACCGCGATCAGCGCTGGCCAGACGTCGGCCCAGACCGCTTGCGACACCGAACCGACCAACCAGTGCTGTGCCTGGGCGACGTCGGTGACATCGGCGCGGGTCAGCAAATAGCTGGTCAGTGCCTGCAAGAGCCAGGTGATGCCGACGCCGACGAGCACGATCCGAAACGGATCAAGACCACTGTTGTGGGAACGCCCGGGCCACGCCAGGACATACATCACGGCCGCAGTTGTCAGACCGCCAATGAGTGCGGCGATCGGCGTTCCGACGTCGGCGAGCCACGCACCCCAACTGGTGCTGAAGGCAATCGCGAGTACGGCGGCGGCGCCTGCTCCTGCGGTGATGCCGAGAATGTCGGGTGTAGCCAATGGATTTCGGGTCAGGGTCTGGGTGAGCGCTCCAGATAGGGCCAGTCCGAATCCGACCAGGAGCGCGACTAACTCACGCGGCAACGCAGCGTCGAAGACGACGAAATTCTCGGCGCGACGGCCACCACCGAACAGAATCCGTCCGACGTCGGCGAAACTGAGCGGGTAGTCGTTGACCTTGATCCCGATGATGAACAGCACGATGCAGACCACCACCAGAATCAGACCGGTGACGACCGCGCGCGGGCGAATAACCCACGATGTGCCGCGGAATCGCCGGATCTGGCGCGTCGCGTGAATCGACTTGGGCAGGCGTGGGGGAAGTGTTTGGGTCATACTGTGGCCAGTTTCTGTCGACGCACCATCGCGATGAGGAAGGGCGCGCCGATCATCGCGAGCACGACGGCGACTTGAACGTCCTCCGGCCGTGCGATGATCCGCCCGATGACGTCGGCGACCAACATCAAGATGGCGCCGAGCAGGGCTGAATAGGGGATTACCCATCGATAGTCGGGTCCGGTGAAGGCTCTCGCGATATGCGGGACGACCAGGCCGAGGAAGACGATCGGCCCGCAAGCCGCGGTGGCCGCACCGATCAACAGCGTGATGGCAACGACGCCCGCGATGCGGATCAACACAACTCGTCCGCCCAACGACTTCGACATATCGTCGCCGAGGCTGAGCAGGTTGAGGAAGAATCCGCTTGCCAGAGCCAGTACCAGGCCGATCACGATGAATGGCACACTGGCCCGGAAGACGTCGAAGCTCCGCCCGGCCGTCGAGCCGACATTCCAGAACCGCCAGGTGTCGAGACTTGCGCCGTCCGATAATACGATGCCCGACGAGATCGCCATCAGCAGTGCCGAGACGCCTGTGCCGGCGAGGACGAGGGTCAACGGACTGGCGCCGGACAACGACGCCAGCCCGAACACGACCGCGGCGGCGATGACCGCTCCGAGCATTCCGAAACCCATGAACGCCAGCGGGGTGGAGATGCCGAGCCAGAAAACGCCCAGCACCACAGCGCATGCGGCTCCGGCATTGACGCCGAGGATCCCCGGGTCGGCGAGCGGATTGCGAGTGTGGCCCTGAGTCAAGGCGCCTGCGGCTCCGATTGCCAGGCCAACGACCAGCCCAAGCAGAGTACGAGGCAGCCGAATCCCGATGACGATGCCTTCGGTCTCGGAATAGCCCCTCGGTAGCGGATTGCCGACAATCGAATCCCACACCAGGCCTGGGTGATCGATCAGTGTGTGCCAGACGAATCCGGGGGCCAGGAATCTGTTTCCGATGGCGACCGACGCCACCATGGCCAGCGCGAGGACCAGCAGTAATACGCCGATCCCCGCTATTCGGCGTACGCCACGGTTAGACACAAAGGATTACCTTACCTGAGGCGTGATGGGTCTCTTTCGCACAACAAATTCCCAGACTCGTGTAACGAACAGGTTAGGTTCCGCCGATAATGCAACCAGGAATACCCAGATGTACCAATAGCAACAAAGACTACTCGGTCGGGGACCGCAGATAGCTCTACCTGGGCTTAACGGAAGTTCTACCGGAAGGAATTTCGACATGGTCGCAACAACTAAGAGAATGGTCGTCGCAGTATTGGCGGCAGTCGCACTCGCCGTCGGTATGCTGGCGGGCACCGGCCAGGCCGCCGCCGCCACACCCGGCGAACTGCAGATTCGGGGCGGAGTGGAATGTCACTTTGGACAGCCCGGTCAGCCTTGGAACAACTTCTGGTACCAGTACCGCTGGATGACCGTCGTCAACGTCGGCGGCTCGACGATGTACAACGTGACCCTGCAGGAAGTCGGCGGTGCGACACGATTCGCCAAGTCGATCAAGCCCGGTCAGTCGATGTCGACCTACAACACGAAGACCAAGCGTTGGCAGCGCCCGATCGAGACACGCTGGTTCGGCTGCATCCCGACGTCGATCAGTGGTTACACCTGGGGTGCGACCATCGATAACGTCCTGGACAACTTCGGTTACTGGCGCAGCGACATTCAGCGTCCGGGCAAGTAGGAGTCACCCTCCGCACCCCCTGCATAACAATCATCCCCGACAGCGAATCGCTGTCGGGGATGATTGTTATGCAGGGGGTGCGTTAGCCCTTGTGAACCTTGTCAGGTTCGGAAGCGGCCAGCATCTCTTCGCGCTCAACGACTTTCACACGCTCGCGGCCCTCGGCAGCACCGAGCTTGCGCTCATGCTCGTCGAGTCGGTACCAACCGTCCCAGGTGGTGAACGGAACGCCCTTGCCCTCGAGTAGCGCGATGACAGCGTCCTCGGTGGGGTTCGCCGGTTCCGGAAGTGCACCGTTGGTCAAGTCCTCGACCACACACTGGACGGTCTCGTTGGCATCGCCCTTGGTGTGGCCGATGAGTCCGACCGGTCCGCGCTTGATCCAACCCGTGGCATACATTCCGGGCAGGTGCTTGCCCTCATCGAAGATGCGTCCGGCCTCATTTGGGATCACGCCGGCCTGCTGGTCGAACGGAATCCGCGGCAAGTTGTCCGACAGGTAGCCGACGGCCCGGTAGACCGCACCCAACTCCCAATCGGTGGTCTTGCCGGTCGCGCGCACATTGCCGGTGCCGTCGAGTTCGGTCCGCTCGGTACGCAAGCCAACGACCTTGCCGTCTTCACCCAGAATCTCGGTCGGGTTCTCGAAGAAGTGCAGGAACAGTTTGTGGATCGCGCCCTGCTTGGGCTCGCGGATCGCGTAGTTCTCGATGATCGTGGCGACCTGGTCGGTGATCTTCGAGCTGCGTCGTGCGACGGCTGAACCCTCGTCGTATTCGATGTCCTCGGGGCTGACGATGACCTCGATGGTCGGCGAGTGGTCGAGTTCTTTGAGTTCGAGCGGCGTGAACTTGGCCTGAGCGGGTCCGCGGCGTCCGAATACGTGCACTTCGACGGCCTTGTTGGCCTTAAGGCCCTCGTAGACATTGGCCGGGATCTCGGTCGGCAGCAGCTCATCGCCGGTCTTGGCCAGCACACGCGCGACGTCGAGCGCGACGTTTCCGACGCCGATAACTGCGACCTTCTCCTGCTCGAGGGGCCAGGTTCGCGGGAAGTCCGGGTGGCCGTCGTACCAGGCGACGAATTGTGCGGCGCCATAGCTGCCGTCAAGTTCGACACCGGGGATATCGAGCCCACGGTCGTCGGTGGCGCCGGTGGAGAAGATCACGGCGTCGTAGTGATCGTGCAGTTCTTCCAGGGTGATGTCGGTGCCGTAGTCGACATTGCCGAGCAGACGGACTTGTGGCTTGTCCAGAACCTTATGCAGGGCGGTGATGATGCCCTTGATGCGGGGATGATCAGGTGCGACGCCGTAGCGGATCAATCCGAACGGGGCAGGCATGCGCTCGTAGAGATCGATGCTGACACCGCGATCGGTCAATGAATCGTGTTTCATCAACGCGTCGGCGGCGTAGATTCCGGCGGGGCCGGCACCGACGATGGCCACGCGTAATGGACGGCTGGAGTCGCTCATAGGAGTGGGTGTACTTTCGGCTCGTTATCCTGCGATTTGTTTCGCGAACATCTCTACGTTAAGGCTTCGAGTCGCCTAGAGAAAATTCGGTGTGAGGCTTACCTCACCTAATCATGCTCGACGGTTGCCGCGTGTCGGCGGCTCGCCGTAGCTCGTTAAACTTGGGCGCATGGCGCAAACCGCTGATGACCAGTCTCCACGCAAGACCAACATCTGGCCGTTCGCTGCCGCCGTCATCGTGATCGTGCTGGCCGTCGGCGGGGTGTTGCTGTCCAATGTATTGCGGCCAAGTGATGACCGAGTGTCCGACTCGGCTCAGATCCAGTACGCGATCAACGACAGCTATACCGCGCGCAACAGCCTCGACTATTCCAAATATCGCTCGGTGATGTGCGCAGAAGTCGTTCGCTCCACAGATTTCCCGACTGAGCAGATATTCGTCGACGAGAATCAACGATCGCGAGATACATTCGGCAAAATCTTGATACCGGAGATCGCCGACGTGATGATCGACGGAAACCGGGCAACAGCCCAAGTTCACTGGCATTTCGAAAACAAGGGTTCCGACGCCAAGACGGTGACACCGACGACGGTGATCCGCGAAGGCGATGAGTGGAAGGTATGCAAATGACCTACGCAGGTGATGTGTCCCCCGAGCAGGCGTGGAAGCAGCTCGAGACCAACCCCGACGCCGTACTGGTCGACTGTCGTACCCAGGCGGAGTGGAATTTCGTCGGCGTACCCGACCTCGAAATCCTCGGTAAGGCAACGGTATTCGTCGAGTGGGTGAATTTTCCCGATGGTCAGCCCAATGCGGGTTTCGTTGAGCAGTTACGTGAGGCAGGCATCACCGAGAACAACGAGGTGTTGTTCATCTGCCGGTCCGGTCATCGTTCGATCGGTGCCGCCCATGCGGCCTCCGCCGCCGGAATCGCCAAGGCCTACAACATCGTTGACGGATTTGAAGGCGGCCTCGAC
The DNA here is from genome assembly GCF_048537885.1 of Gordonia sp. CPCC 205333. Taxonomy (NCBI): domain Bacteria; kingdom Bacillati; phylum Actinomycetota; class Actinomycetes; order Mycobacteriales; family Gordoniaceae; genus Gordonia; species Gordonia sp. CPCC 205333. The sequence continues at coordinate 520,271 of NZ_JBCLVI010000001.1, forward strand.
GACAGTGATCACCGTGGGTCGGTCGGCTGGCGCGCCGCCAATCTGCCCTGGAGGCAGTCGTGACTTCTTGGCGGTCCCATATCGAGACTTCGCAAGGTAGGCAGTGGTGAGCATCTTCAACCAATTGCCCGACGGCGTGTCACCGGAAACCATCGGAGTCCGGGGTGGCCTGGCCCGCTCGAACTTCCACGAGACTTCCGAGGCGCTTTACCTCAACAGCGGCTATGTCTACGAGTCGGCCGAGGCGGCAGAACGCGCCTTCACCGGCGAAGACGAGCGGTTCGTCTACTCGCGGTACGGCAATCCGACCGTAGCGATGTTCCAGGAACGGTTACGCCTGCTCGACGGCGCTGAAGCATGTTTCGCCACCGCGAGTGGCATGGCAGCGGTCTTCGTAGCCTTGGGGGCGTTACTCAAGGCGGGCGATCGCCTCGTCGCCGCGCGCAGTCTCTTCGGCTCATGTTTCGTGGTGTGCAACGAGATCTTGCCGCGCTGGGGTGTCGAGACCGTCTTCGTCGACGGTGAGGATCTAGGGCAGTGGGAGCAGGCGCTTTCGGTGCCGACCACGGCGGTGTTCTTCGAGACACCGTCGAATCCGATGCAGACTCTCGTCGACGTAACCGCCGTCACCGATCTGGCTCATGCCGCCGGTGCGAAAGTGGTGTTGGACAACGTATTTGCCACCCCGTTGCTCCAACGCGGGCTGGACTTGGGCGCCGATGTCATCGTGTATTCGGGCACCAAACATATCGACGGCCAGGGTCGGGTGATGGGTGGCGCCATACTCGGTGAGCAGGAGTACATCGAGGGTCCGGTGCAGCAGCTGATGCGGCATACCGGTCCCGCGCTCAGTCCGTTCAACGCGTGGACCCTGGTCAAGGGATTGGAGACGATGCGGCTGCGAGTTGACGCCTCGGTGGCCTCCGCGCTGCGCGTCGCCGAATTCCTGGAGAATGATTCGCGGGTCCGTTGGGTGAAATACCCCTTCCTGCAATCACATCCGCAGTATGAATTGGCCAAGCGGCAGATGGCCGGCGGTGGCACCGTGATCACCTTTGAGCTCAATGATCGCGCCGGCGTACACGGTAAGGAGCGTGCGTTCGAAGTCCTCAACGGATTGCAGATCGTCGATATCTCCAATAATCTCGGCGACTCTAAATCGTTGATCACCCATCCGGCCACCACCACGCACCGCGCGATGGGTCCGGACGGTCGCGCGTCGATCGGTCTGACCGACGCCGCGGTCCGGTTGTCCGTTGGCCTCGAAGGCGTGGACGACCTATTGGGCGACCTCGATCACGCGTTGGGCTGAACGGCCCCTGCCGCGGGCGGCGCGCCCAGTGCCCGCAGGACAGTCCGTAGTTTCGCGCTGGTCTCATCGAGTTCGGCCTGTGGGTCGGATGCCGCCACGATGCCGCCACCGGCCCAGGTTCGGACGGTGACGCGGTCGGCTTCGAGTTGAAGGCATCGAATCGAAACCATCCACTCGCCGTCGCCATTCTCGTCGCACCAACCGACGGCGCCGGCGTAGAAGCCCCGTGGCTCTTCAAGTTTGGCGATGATCGCGGCGGCGATGTCCTTCGGGGTGCCGCCGACCGCTGGTGTCGGGGTTAACGCGAGCGCGAGATCCAGTGCCGTTGTATCTTCGTCCCGAAGTGTGCCGGAGATCGGTGTCGCCAAATGCCAGATCTCCTTAGTGGACAACAAGTCTGGCGTATAGGGTGCGTCGAGTTCGGAGCAGAATTCGGCGAGTGCGTCGCGTAGATAGTCGACGACGAACGCGTGTTCGGCTAGGTCTTTCGCTGACTTGAGCAGGGCCTGGCCTGCTGCCCGATCTACGGCCGGATCCTGTTGGCGCGGAGTCGATCCGGCGTACGGGTGGCAAGTTATCGTGCGGCCTTGCTTGCGTATCAACAACTCTGGTGATGAGCCGATAAACCAATGATCGGCGAACTCAGCGTCACCGCAGGCCGACAGGTCGACACCGAATGCGTTGCCATCGGGATTTCCGGCTGCGAAATTGGCGACCAGCTCGGTCGGGTCGAGTGGAGTTTCCGAGCGCAGGGTCACCGACCTGGCCAGAACGACTTTCTGTGCGTCGCCCGCGTCGATCATGTCGACGACGGCGGCGACTCGGTCGCGATGCACCTTCGGTTCCGGTGTCGCCGCGACGGTCGTGAACCTCCGGTCGACCGGCGCGATCGCGGATATCGAAGCATTGGTCCGCCGTACCGATCGCGGCGAGAACAGCGCCGCCGGCGCGGTGGGGTCGAAGCCGATGGCTCCGACGACGAGAACTCCGTCGCGCGCGGCCCTCGCGGCGTCGGCGGAATCGGGGAAGGCGCGGTCGATGCCGGCGGCGGTAATGCTGTGGTGAGGGCGAGATAATACAAAAGTGGAGATGTCGGACACGAGACAACCGTACAGAAGAAGTTTGGGTGCCCTTACATTCACGGTGATCGCAAATCTCGCGCACGAGGGAACAAGTGGGCATAGTGGCCAGCAAGGTCACGAGTACCAGCGATTCACCTTCGGGTGGAAATAGCCCCGGCTTGCTGGTCGGCAACCCTCCATGGCGAACAGCGCGACGATAAGTCGCAGCGGCGGGGTGCTCCGGGTGACGACCCGGCCAGGCGAATGCCACTAGGGGGCCGATCCCCTTCATTCGCACGGCAACCCTGGAGGAATATCGATGAGCACCGCAGTTCTGAACCGACCGACTATCGCGATCCCGGCCACGCGCACGCTGACCGGCGTGTACCGGGAATCGATTCGCACCGCCGTGCGGGGGCGTATCAACGATGTGGTGTTGGCGACCGCGAGTCGAGACGAAGCGCGTGCGGCCCTGGCCTTGATCGCCGCGGAGTTCGGACGTGTCGTGCACTGTGCGGCCGACAATCTCGGCAGCGTGGACGAGTTGACGTCGGAGCTGCGGGCCGGCGGAGTTTCCGCGGTGGTTATCACCGGTGCCGCTGACGTCGCCTCGATCATCGCGCTGACCAATCACGTCCACCGGTATGGTGCGCGGGTCGCAGTCGACGCGACTGAAATCATTGCGCGCCAACCATTTTCGACAGTTTCGCATGGTGTCGACTATGTGATCTGTGGCGCCGAAGCGCTACCCGTTGGACCGACGGGCGCAGTACTCATCGGCCGTGCCGACTGGCTGACCGATTCCGACTATGTGCGAACCGACGACGTGAAAGGACCACTCGCATGACCGCCACACTTACCGCCCCGGGCTCGAATGCGATCACCGTCGGGCGGCCACTATTACAGGTCGCATTGGCAGGCGACGATCTCGCGAACACCTTCGGCATTGTCGTGCGGCAGGCGAATTTGCGCGATGCCCAGCGTTCCCGTTCGGTGCTGCGCGCGGGTGTGCGCGACCAGGCCAATTACGTTGTCGCGCTGGAGGTGCAGGCTGCGATCGCGCCGCTCGCCGATTCGGCTCGTGCGTCGGTGGGGGTTGCTACCGGTGAGGAAGAGACTGTTCGTTACGTCGGGACTGTGCACGGTCTGTACACACTTATTCGAGATATCTACGCGGCAGAGGTCGCGGATGCGGTCATCATCACTCCGATCGACGGTTCGCCGACCGCCGCACGGGTGCGTGAGCAGGTCTTACCACTGTTCGCGAAGGCCGCGGCCTAGCAACGTATCGCCACAGAGTCGCCTCGGAGTCCACTCCGGGGCGGCTTTGGTGTGTTCTGCATCTCGTGCGGCCAGCAACCCTAATACGCCAGCGGGTTACGACCTCGTTGCAACAATAGGACTTTCGCCGCGCCGTTCAGTCGGTGATCCGCATGTTGGTTCGGAAGTGGTAACTGCTCTTCCTCATTGGAGTAGCTGAGATCCCGATACGCACGGGGTCGGCCGCGCCATTCCGTCGAAGAGTGTTGACATCCTCCCAGATCGGCCAGAAGAATGTCTTCTTCTCGGCGGGCTGGATCTGGACCGGAAACCGGTAGCACCGCACGTCGGTGCTGCCGTCCTTGCAGTCTGGAGTGGCGAAGCTCCGGCTGTAGATCCACAGCCCAACTTCATTCGTGTGGGGGCTCGACATTATTCCGATGTCGTTCAAGATCAGTGGGACGTTCGACGTATTGATGACCTGAATGCCAAGCCAGAAGTACCAACTCCTGATCTGCGACTGTCGCCAAACCGCGGGCGCACGGTTCTTCGGGTTCAAATGCAGCCGCGTCGTCTTCGATGACAACCCTTGCGAAGGGTAGTTGTCCTTCACGAACGCGCTAATCGTGAAGTTGGTGTATCGCTGATCCTCGGCCACCCTCAGCGCCGAAGACGCGATCCGATTCGCCTCGTCCGCTCGCTCCTTGCCCATGTACAACGAGACCCCCGACACGACCAACGCCGCGACTGCCACGACTGTCGCAATAACGATTGCGGTCACCTCGACCTTGCGATGCGTATCCGCCATTTCGCCTCCCGAATAGAAAGTCAGACTAACCCGGACACAAGGCCTGCCGCATACAGCACACTATCGTTACCCAAGCGAACCAAAAGCCAACGCGCCCAACGGGATCGATACGGCGATCGCGACCCGCTATCGCCGCTTTGGTGTGTTCTGGGCGCATTGTCGCAGTTGTATACATCACAATCTCGGCGCATACTTGCGGTCGCCAACTAGTTGGGGGCCGCAAGTAACTACGCGCCGAGGAGAATGTCGGGTGGAAGACCTGGACGATGCGACCATCGACGACCTCTTCGGCGTTCTCTCCAAATACGTGCGCCTACGCGAACGCGCGGCACATCTGACCGTCCGCACCGCCGACGACGGCGCCTTGGAAACCGCAGCGTACAAGTGCCTATTTCATCTGGCCGGGGAACCGATGCGAACCAGTCGTCTCGCCGAAATCATGGTGGCCGATCCGTCGACGGTCAGTCGCCACGTCGGCTCGCTCGTCGACCTGGGATACGTCCGCCGGGAGGCCGACCCCGACGACGGTCGGGCCACCCTACTTGTCGCGACCGACGCCGGAGTTGCTCGTGCGGGGGAGATCCGCGCACATCGTCGGGCGCGACTGCACAAGCTTCTCGACGGTTGGTCCGACGTCGAGTTGGACACCCTCGTCGCTCTACTCACCCGGTTCGTTGACGCGGCCGAGGAACTTATCAGCTTTGAAAAGGGAAGTGCCACATGACAACTGATCCGTCGACTACTACCGACCAGGCGGGAGCGGGTCTGACTCATCGTCAAATCCTGACCATCCTGGGCGGACTCATGATGGGTATGTTCCTGGCCGCGCTGGATCAGACGATCGTATCGACCGCAATCCGCACCATCGCCGATGATCTGCAGGGCTATTCGATGCAGGCCTGGGTCACCACCGCGTACCTGGTGACCTCGACCATTGTCACCCCGCTCTACGGCAAACTCTCCGACATCTACGGACGCAAGCCGTTCTTCATGGTCGCCATCTCGATCTTCATCGTTGGGTCGTTGTTGTGCAGCCTGGCCACGTCGATGTACGAGCTCGCGGCGTTCCGCGCCCTGCAGGGGCTTGGTGCTGGTGGGCTATTCACCTTGGCGCTCACCACGATTGGCGACATCGTGCCGCCGCGTGAGCGGGCCAAGTACCAGGGCTACTTCCTCGCGGTATTCGGCACTTCGAGTGTGCTCGGACCGGTACTCGGTGGACTATTCGCCGGCCAGGCTTCGATCCTGTGGGTGTCGGGCTGGCGTTGGGTGTTCCTGGTGAACGTGCCGATCGGCATCGTCGCGCTATTCGTCGTGTACCGGGTACTGAATTACAACCAGGAGAAGAACAAGGGGCAGCGCACCGATTACTGGGGTGCGGCGGCACTTGCCGTCGCGGTCGCACCGCTGCTAATCGTCGCCGAACAGGGCTATAAGTGGGGGTGGACATCGGTCAACTCGTGGCTTTGTTATGTCATCGGTGCGGTCGGCGTCGCAGCCTTCGTGCTCATCGAACATCGAATGGGTGACAATGCGCTGATCCCGTTGCGGGTATTCCAGAATCGCGTCTTCGCGCAGGGCATTGTCGTTTCGGTGATCGTCGGCATGGTGATGTTCGGCGGGATCTCGATGCTGCCCCAGTACTTTCAGGTGCTTCGCGGGTCGTCGCCGATGGTGGCTGGATTGCAGATGCTGCCGATGGTGTTGGGCCTGATGATCGGTTCGGTGGCGTCGGGACAGATGATTTCCCGGACCGGCCGCTACAAGATATTCACGATCCTCGGCTCGATCATGATCACCGCGATGACCTTCCTGCTGCATCTGGTCAGCAACTCGACGTCGACGGGGCTGGTAATGCTGGCGGCTTTCGGTCTTGGCTTCGGTCTCGGCAATCTGATGCAGCCCATCACTCTTGCCATGCAGAACATTCTGCCGCCGCGCGACATGGGAATGTCGACGGGAACGGCGACCTTCTTCCGGCAGATGGGCGGCACACTCGGCGTCGCGGTGTTCTTCTCGCTGCTGTTCTCGACGATGGGGCCCAATATCGCGACGTCGACCGAAGAGGCGGCGTCGACACCGGAATTCCAGACCGCAGTGGTGCAAGCGGCGCAGAGCCCGGATCCGCAGGTGCAGGCATTCGGTAAGGCGCTCATCGCGAAGAGCCAGGGTCAGGGCGGCGGCGACGACACCGGCAGCGTTCTGGATGACACCTCGATTATCGAAAAACTGCCCGACGCCATCGCCAACCCGATCAAGGATGGCTTTGCCGACTCGATGGACTATGTGTTCCTGATCGTGTCGATCACATCGTTGCTGGCGGTGCTGGCAACCGTGACGTGGAAGGAGTTGCCCTTGCGGCAGGCGAAGGAGACCGAGCAGGAGTCCGAGGAGATGCTGGACTAGCCTCGAGGTTTGCGGCTAGTGGCCCTGCGTCTTCAGGCGCTCGATGGCCTCGGCCAGCACCTTCTCGGCCTGCTCTTTGCCGACCCAGCCGCCCGGGGTAACCTCTTTACCGGGCTCGAGATCCTTGTAGTGCTCGAAGAAGTGGCTGATCGCCTGCAACTCGAACTCGCTGACGTCGGCGAGGTCCTGAATGTGGTCCCAGCGAACGTCCTTGGCTGGCACGCAGAGCAACTTGTCGTCGCCGCCGGCTTCGTCGGTCATCGTGTACATGCCGACCGCACGCGCCTTGACGGTGACGCCCGGGTAGACCGACTCGGGCAGCAGGACCAACGCGTCGAGCGGGTCGCCATCCTCACCGAGGGTGTTATCGATAAAGCCGTAGTCGGCGGGATATCCGAAGGCGGTGTAGAGGTAACGGTCGAGAAATACCCGACCCGTTTCGTGGTCGACCTCGTACTTGTTACGTGCGCCTTTGGGGATTTCGATGATGACGTCGAATGCCACGGTCGTTCTCCTACTTACTCTGCCGATGTGTGGGCGGGGCGTATGAATCGCCTCAACGATACTGTTGGACTCATGTGCGAGATTGCGGAGGTTGTGTGAGCGCTCGAAAAGGCACTCGGATCGCGTTGTGGGTCCTCACGTCCGTGGTCATCGTCGCGGTGATCGCGGCGGCGTCGATTGTCATCGTGCGACAGCTCAACGCAGGCCCCGACGTTCCGCCGGGTACCCCCGCCCGACCCGCGCTCGTCGCGGCATCGCCGACGATCAACCCGGTATCGGCCGACGCTCCGGAGCCGACGCGGGCCGGGGTCCGCAAAGCGCTCGCCAAGGTCATCGCCGACCCCGCTCTGGGCAAACTGACCGGTGAAGTCACCGATCCGCTTACCGGCGCAACCTTGTGGTCGCGTAATCCCGACCAGCCGCTGATCCCGGCGTCGAATACGAAGGTTCTCACCGCCGCCGCGGTGCTGCTGGGGGCGCCCCAGGACAAGCGGCTCACAACCAAGGTGGTTGCCGGGGCTGGCGGTCAGGTGATTCTGGTGGGTGCCGGTGACCCGACGCTGTCGGCCCAACCGATCGGCGCGGAGACCTTCTTCACCGACGCGCCGCGGATCGCCGCACTCGCCGCGCAGATTCGCAAGGCCGGGATCAACGTGACGTCGGTCGCGGTCGACACCGACGCGTATACCGGCCCGACGATGGACTCCACCTGGGACCGCCGCGATATCGCGGGCGGCGACATCACGCCGATCGAACCGCTGATGGCCGACGCCGGGCGGATCAAACCGCTCGATGAATTCTCACCCCGCGTCGACGACCCCGCGATAACCGCGGGGCAAGCGCTCGCCGAGGCGCTTGGTGTCGATTCGAAGGTCACCAAGGAGTCCGCCGACGCCGGGGCGAAGGTCGTCGCGAAGGTCACCTCCGCTCCGCTGGTCACCCGCGTCAACGACATGATGCGTTACAGCGACAATGTCCTCGCCGAGGCGTTGTCGATTGAATTGTCTCAGGTCATCGGCGGTGAGGCATCGCTGGAAGGTGGTGCGCGAGCTGTCCAGCAGACACTTGAGACCAAGGGTTTTGACCTCACCGGAGTAACCCTGCACGACACCTCGGGTCTCTCCTACGCGAACCGGGTTCCGGCGGCATTGCTCGACAAAATAATGGCGGGGACAGCGGCGCCGGGAGCGGAGCGAGCGGGCCAATCGAACACCGGAACTGCGCAGCCCAAGCTCCGGCCGATGCTCGACGGACTGCCGATCGCGGGCGGAACCGGCACTCTCGCCGACCGCTTCGATCCGAAACTCACCGCGGGCGCCGGCTGGGTTCGCGCCAAGACCGGAACCTTGACCGGTGTCAGTTCGTTGACAGGCACAGTGCTGACCGTCGATGGCCGCGTGCTGTCGTTCGCGTTGATGTCCAACGGCACCTCACCAGCCGACGCCCGCCCGGCGCTCGACGCGGTGGCCGGTGCCCTCCGAGAATGTGGATGCCGATGACCGAAGTGAATAGCCCAGAAGTCGATACGCGCGAGGTGAGTATCGGCGACCGTATCGACTGGAAACTCGCGGCGGCTACCGGCCGACGGCTGGCGCGCCCCGGTCCGCGGGTCACCGCATACACGCTCGATCAAGCGCGAGCCGAGCTCGCAGACGCCGCGGTACGTGCGGAAGGCCCGGTTCGCGAAGTAACCGGCCTGGCCGACGGGCTCCGCGTGCCGACTGCGCGGATCTTCGAACGCGGCGAGTGGATCGCCGCCGCGGCTCAGTCCATGCGGTCGATGCTGGGGCCGGTCGACGTGCCGGAGTCAACCGATAAGCGACTTGGTCTGTCCGGGATCAGTGGGACGGTCGCGGGCAAAGTGAGTGGCGTACAGGCGGGGGGATTGCTGGCCTTCTTGTCGGGCGCGATCCTCGGTCAGTACGACCCGTTCACACCCGACCCGGAGACTGGCGACGCGGGTGTACTGATGTTGGTGACTCCCAACATCATCGCCGTTGAACGCGCGCTCAAAGTGGTGCCGTCGGACTTCCGCCTCTGGGTATGTCTGCACGAGGTCACCCACCGTGTGCAGTTCTCGGCTAACCCGTGGCTGCGGCAATACATGGTCGACAACGTATCCACCCTGACAAGCGAAAGTAGTGAATCCGCAAGCGAATTGATCACCAGGATTACGTCGGCGCTACGGTCGGACAAGCCTCGGGAGAAGGGCGTGATCGGTGCGATGCAATTACTGCAGAGCCCCGAACAGTACGAGGCGTTCAGCCGCATGATGATGCTCGGCACGCTGCTCGAAGGTCACGCCGATCATGTGATGGATGCGGTGGGTCCGGCGCAGGTTCCGACCGTCGCGTCGATCCGCGCCGCCTTCGACGCTCGCCGGACCGGACCTCGAAATCCCGTGCAGCGCATCATTCGTGCGCTGATCGGGATGGATGCCAAGATGGCGCAATACATTCGCGGCAAGGCGTTTGTCGATGAGGTCGTCGGGACAGTCGGGATGGAGCCGTTCAACGCCATCTGGACCAATGAGTCGACGATGCCGTTGCCCGAAGAGATCGACGAACCGGCTAAATGGATCAAACGCGTGCTGTGACTAGGGCGGTCGCCGATTTCGCGACAAAGTATGTGCCCGATGGGCGGGCGTGCGTCGCGTTGTCGGGTGGACCGGACTCGCTTGCGCTGACGGCGGGTGCGGTGGCTGCGGGATTGGAAGTGCACGCCCTCGTCGTCGATCATGGACTACAGTCAGACTCCGCCCAAACCGCTTCGGCGGCAGCGAGTTTGGCCCGAGATCTCGGGGCGTCGGCTCAGGTGCTGACGGTGACCGTTGGGGGCGATGGTGGCCTGGAAGCCGCAGCCCGCGTCGCGCGCTACCAAGCGCTGAACGCTGCCCGCTCGGACCGGCCGGTGTTGATCGGTCACACTGTCGACGACCAGGCAGAGACCGTAATACTCGGTCTCGCACGAGGATCCGGCCCGCGTTCGATCGCGGGAATGGCGTCGTGGCGAGCGCCGTGGGGGCGCCCCCTCCTCGGTGTCACTCGGGCCACCACACACGCCGCCTGCGAGCAGTGGGGGCTGACGCCATACCGTGATCGGCATAACGACGACCCGAGGTTCACCCGGGTGCGGGTACGCAACGAGGTACTACCCCTGCTCGACGATGTGCTCTCCGGTGGGGTGACCGCGGCGTTGGCCCGGACCGCTGACGTCTTGCGAGACGATGTCGACCTGCTCGAGCGGTTGGCGGCTGACGCATTTGTCGACAGTGTGACCGGCGGTGGACTGAACACGAAAACCCTTGCTGCGCAACACCCCGCGCTTCGTCGCCGAGTCTTGCATCGCTGGCTTATGGACATTGGAGCGACCGAGCCGACGGCCCGGGTGGTGGATGCTGCCGACGCCCTGGTGGTGCGGTGGCGGGGCCAGGGGCCGGTCGCGATCGGTGGCGATGCGGAGTACCGGCTGGTTGTCGTGCGCCGCGCCGGGGTGTTGACGACCGATCGGCTCGCGCGCTAGCCGATCGGTCAAAACCCCGGCCCGGCGCTACTTTGCCCCGTTGGGTGGGGTAAATGGCGAGTTGATGGTTCGCCAATACTCCAGACCGAAGACGATGAGGCCGCCTCCGCCGCCGGCCAGACCGCCGAGGATTGAGCCTACTGACGTACCGCCGATGAATCCGGGAATACAGCCGACGCCGAAGATCGGCAGGCCGAGTACGCAACCGGTGACGCCCCCGACGACGGCGCCGAGCGCCATGCCGAGAATGGTGGAAACCGTCATCGCCGCGCTGACCTGCTCGTTGAATAGCGCCAACGCCATCCGATCGCGTTCCTGTCTGGTCCGCGGTGTGCCGAGTCGTTCGCCGTTCGACGCGGCAGGTTTGCGAACCTGGCCGATCATCGGTGTGAGTGTCGCCGACGTCCGGTTGGCCACGGCGGTGAGGCGATATCGAATACCGTTGAGCCGGAACGCAAGTGGGATGCGCAGCCGCTCCGCGCCTGCCCGGCTGCGCAGTGATACCGACTGCCCAGACGTGGTTATCGAGCCATTGCTCACCGAGATCCGCATGCTGTGCCCAACTGCGGAAATTCGATAGTTGACGGGTCCGTCGACTGTGGGTGCCGCGCTCGCGACGCCGAGATGTGTTCCAGTGGAGACGATTGCAAGAGTGCATATGATGATGACGAGAAGCTTCATAGAGTTCCATTCCCCGAGAATTGTGACCACACCTAATTAGCAACTCAATAGGTAGTCGAAGAGTGGTTGACGCCTAGCCATTTTCGGGCCATTTTCTAAGCTGAACGGCCTATTGCAGAAGCCGCGTTTCGCGCCGTGGCGCCGACATGACAAGCTAAGGGTCGTGAGCAGCCACGAGAACCCGTACGGCGATGACATCGAAGCGGTTCTGATCACCGAAGAGCAGATCCGTACGCGCACTAAGGAACTGGCCGAGTCGGTAGCGGCGCGCTATCGCGACGCCCCCGATGACCTGGTCCTCATCGGCGTGCTCAAGGGCGCGATCATGTTTATGACCGACTTCGCCCGTGCCCTTCCGATCCCCTCGCAACTGGAGTTTATGGCGGTGTCGAGTTATGGCTCGTCGACGTCGTCGTCGGGGGTGGTGCGCATCCTCAAAGACCTCGACCGCGACATCGCCGACCGCGACGTGCTGATCGTCGAGGACATCATCGACTCCGGCCTGACGTTGAGCTGGCTGCTGAAGAATCTGGCGACCCGCTCACCGCGGTCGCTCAACATTTGCACGCTATTGCGTAAACCCGACGCCGTGCGGGCCACGCTGGACGTGAACGACATCGGTTTCGACATCCCCAACGAATTCGTCGTCGGCTACGGCCTCGACTACGCGGAGCGCTATCGTGATCTCCCTTACATCGGCCGTCTCAATCCGTCGGTGTACAGCGACTGACTCGAGGGAACGATTGGTCCGCACTCGGCGTTATACGACTGATTGTGCGATCTCGGCTCTGCGGCGATGCCGCGGACTCGCTGGCCTCAGGGAATTCCCAGCGACGTTACGAGTAGCCTAAAGAGCAAGTAAATGGGAAGGACGATGGCGTCTCGCGAACCTCGTGGGCGCCGCACCAGCGCGAATGAATCGAAAGACCGTCTTCCGCAATCTGGCGATTGTGCTGCTGATCATCTTGGCCATCTGGGGCTGGAGCGCGATGCGCGACTCCAACCGCGAATACAAGACAGTCGACACCTACGTCGCGCTCACGCAGCTCAACACCAAGAGCAATGTCGAATTCGTGCAGATCGACGATCGAGAGCAGCGGCTGCGCATCAGCCTCAAGAAGGCGGTCGTCGTCAACAACAAGGGCGAGAAGTCCGACAAGATCACCACGCAGTACCCCGCTGCCAGCGCACGCGAAGTCTTCGACCGGGTCGACGCGACCGGGGCCGGCTACCAGACCAATGTGAGTCAGAATTCGATCCTCGGGCAGTTGCTCATCTTCCTACTCCCGATGCTGATTCTGTTCGGCCTGTTCCTATTCGTGATGAGCCGCATGCAAGGTGGCGGCAAGGGCGGCGTGATGGGCTTTGGCAAGTCCCGCGCCAAGCAGCTCACCAAAGACATGCCGAAGACTACGTTCGCCGACGTGGCCGGCGCCGACGAGGCTGTCGAAGAGCTGTACGAGATCAAGGATTTCCTACAGAACCCTGCGCGGTACCAAGCGCTCGGCGCCAATATTCCAAAGGGTGTGCTGCTCTACGGTCCACCCGGAACGGGTAAGACGCTGCTGGCACGAGCGGTCGCCGGTGAGGCCGGAGTGCCGTTTTTCACCATCTCCGGTTCGGATTTCGTCGAGATGTTTGTCGGCGTCGGCGCCTCACGTGTCCGCGACCTGTTCGAGCAGGCCAAGGCCAACAGTCCCTGCATCATCTTCGTCGACGAGATCGACGCCGTCGGCCGCCAGCGTGGCGCGGGACTCGGTGGCGGTCACGACGAACGCGAACAAACCCTCAACCAGTTGCTCGTCGAGATGGACGGTTTCGGTGAACGGTCCGGCGTGATCCTCATCGCCGCGACCAACCGTCCGGACATCCTTGACCCCGCGCTGCTGCGTCCGGGCCGGTTCGACCGGCAGATTCCGGTTGGCAATCCGGATATGGCCGGCCGCAAGGCGATCCTCAAGGTCCATGCGCAGGGCAAGCCGATCGCCCCCGACGCCGATCTCGACGGATTGGCCAAGCGCACTCCGGGTATGTCCGGTGCCGATCTGGAGAACGTCCTCAACGAGGCGGCGCTGCTCACCGCGCGCGAGAATAAGAACGTGATCACTGGCGAAGCCCTCGAAGAGGCAGTCGACCGGGTGATCGGCGGTCCGCGCCGTAAGAGTCGGGTCATCAGCGAACATGAACGAAAAGTGGTGGCCTATCACGAGGGTGGCCACACACTCGCGGCCTGGGCGATGCCCGACCTCGACCCGATCTACAAGGTCACCATCCTTGCTCGCGGTCGCACCGGTGGCCACGCGCTGGCCGTTCCCGAGCAGGACAAAGATGTGATGACTCGCTCGGAGATGATCGCTCGGTTGGTGATGGCCATGGGTGGCCGCGCCGCCGAGGAATTGGTCTTCAGCGAGCCGACGACGGGTGCGTCGTCCGATATCGACCAGGCAACCAAGATCGCACGCGCGATGGTCACCGAATACGGCATGAGCGCCAAACTCGGTGCGGTGCGCTACGGGCAGGAGCAGGGTGATCCGTTCCTGGGCCGATCGATGGGCACTCAGTCGGACTATTCCGCCGACATCGCCCGGGAAATCGACGACGAGGTGCGTCGTCTCATCGAGGCAGCTCACACCGAGGCGTGGGCGATCCTCAACGAGTACCGCGACACGCTCGATGTGCTGGCAACCGAACTGCTAGAACGGGAGACACTGACTCGCAAGGATCTGCAGAAGATCTTCTCCGAGGTCGAAAAGCGGCCGCGGATAACCGAATTCAACGAATTCGGCGCACGTATCCCAAGTAATAAGCCACCGGTGAAGACGCCGGGTGAATTGGCGATCGAGCGCGGCGAGCCGTGGCCGCCCGAGCCCGAACAGAAGGCCGAGCCGGTGCCCGCGCAGGCTCCGAGTTACGCCCCGGGCTATGCGCCGCAGCAGGGTTATCCGGGCCAGCAACACGGCCAGCCATATCCCGGCCAGCCGTACCCGCCTCAGCCGTATCCGACGCAACCTTTCCCCGGCCAGCCACACCCGGGTCAGCAGCAGCATCCAGGTCAGCCGTATCCGCCCCAGCCGTATCCGACCCAGCCGTATCCGACTCAGCCGTATCCCGGCGCGAGCGGGCCGGGTTATCCCGGCACCGGAAGCGGGCCGAGTTATCCAGCGCAGAATGGGCAACAGCCGTACCCAACGGCACCATCGCCAGGTCAGGCCGGTTCACGCCCCGACTACGGCGCACCCGCGGACTGGTCGGCACCTGGCTGGCCGCCGAAAGGTGCCGTCAATGGCGATGGTGCGGCCACCGGCGGCGTGAATGGTAACGCCAATGGTGCCGCGCCGCAGGAGAATTCGGGTGTCGATACGTCCGGTGAGGCGAAGCGGCACGATGACGATCAGTGAGGAGACGGTCGTGGGGGAGCCTGAGCGCACTGAGCGCGGTGAATTCGACCAGGCGCGTGCCGAGGCCGCAGTTCGCGAACTGCTGATCGCGGTCGGCGAAGACCCCGACCGAGAAGGCTTGCAGCGCACGCCAACTCGCGTCGCCAACGCCTATCGCGAGGTTTTCGCCGGGCTCTACACCGATCCCGACGACGTGCTCGCGACCACCTTCGACGAGAACCACGACGAACTCGTCCTCGTTAAAGACATACCGCTGTACTCCACCTGCGAACATCACCTGGTGTCCTTCCACGGCGTGGCTCACGTCGGCTACATACCGGGTACCTCGGGTCGAGTGACCGGTTTGTCGAAGCTGGCCCGACTGGTCGATCTCTATGCCAAACGACCGCAGGTCCAGGAACGACTCACCTCACAGATCGCCGATGCGATCGTGCGCCGACTGGATCCACGCGGTGTGATCGTCGTGATCGAGGCCGAGCATCTGTGCATGGCGATGCGCGGAATTCGCAAGCCGGGAGCCCGGACCACCACCTCGGCGGTGCGCGGCCTCTTCAAGACCAGCGCGGTGTCTCGCGGCGAGGCGCTCGACCTGATCACCCGCTAGCGATGACCCGCTTGCTCGGAGTGCTCAATGTGACTGCCGACTCGTTCTCCGACGGCGGCCGTTTTCTCGCTGTCGATGCCGCGGTCGAACACGGCCGCCTGCTGGCCGCTGACGGTGCCGATATCGTCGACGTCGGTGGCGAATCGACACGTCCGGGCGCGCATCGCATCGACGCCGCAGTCGAAGCATCGAGGGTGGTGCCGGTAATCGAGCAACTCTCCGCCGAGGGAGTCACGATCTCGGTGGACACGATGCGCGCATCGGTCGCGCAGGCAGCGATAGCCGCCGGCGCGCAACTCGTCAACGACGTATCCGGCGGACGCGCCGACACGCGGATGGCCAACGTGGTCGCCGATGCCGGGGTGCCGTGGATCCTGATGCACTGGCGTCCACTTTCCGATGCGGGCCGAGGTGGCCCGTTCTCGCCAGCCGACTTCACCCATCGCGTCGCGGTCTCCGACGGATACCGCGACGTCGTCGCCGAGGTGAGCGGCGAATTGCTCGCGCAAGTCGATACCGCGGTTTCCGCGGGCGTCGACCCCGACAACATCATCCTCGATCCGGGGCTGGGTTTCGCGAAAGACGCCGACCACAACTGGGCACTATTGCATGCGTTGCCAACCTTGGTTGGGCTGGGATTCCCGATTCTGGTCGGCGCCTCGCGGAAGCGATTCCTCGGTTCGCTGTTGGCCGCTGACGCCGCCGACCGACCACCGGCCGGACGCGAGGTCGCCACGGCCGCGATCTCGGCGTTGGCCGCCGCAGCCGGGGCCTGGGGCGTTCGCGTACACGACGTCGCGTCGAGCCGCGATGCAATCGCCGTTGCCGATGCTTGGCAGCAGGGCCGGGTCCGCAGATGAGGAGAATCACCAGTGGCTGATCGAATTGAGTTGCGTGGCTTACAAGTCCGTGGATTTCATGGTGTCTTCGAGCATGAGCGAATTGATGGCCAAGACTTTCTCATCGACGTGACATTGTGGCTGGATCTGGCGCGAGCCGCCGAGTCCGATGATCTCGCTGACACCGTCGATTATGGGGTGCTGGCGCAGCAGGTGCACGACATCGTCTCCGGCGAACCGCGCAATCTCATCGAGACCGTCGGCGCCGAAATCGCCGAGTCATTGATGGTGGACGAACGGCTCGCAGCGGTCGAGGTGACGGTTCACAAACCGTCCGCGCCGATTCCACTGACCTTCGCCGACGTACTGGTAGTGACTCGGCGGTCCCGAAAGTCGATGGCGGCCAAGGTCGACCGATGAGTCGAGCAGTCCTGTCGGCCGGTAGTAATGTCGGCGATCGGCGCGCGCATCTCCGCAGCGTCGTGGCAGGTTTCGCCGATGAAGTGATCGCGGTGTCGCGAGTCTTCTCGACGGCGCCGTGGGGCGGTGTCGAACAGGACGACTTCTTCAATATCACCCTGATCGTCGACGGACCCCGATCCCCGGAGTCATGGTTGCGTGCCGGTGCGGAACTTGAGCAAGCCGCCGACCGGACGCGGGAAATACGTTGGGGGCCAAGAACTCTCGATGTCGATGTGATCAGCGTCGAAGATTTGGGCGGCGTCGTGGTGCGGGACGGTGACCCGAATTTGATCCTTCCGCATCCGCGGGCAGCGCAGCGTGCATTCGTCCTGGTGCCTTGGCTTGACGTTGAGCCGGACGCGGTGCTGCATACGAGTTCCGGCGTCGAACGTGTGGATGCGCTTGTCGCGCAAATCGATTCCGCCGAACTCGCCGGGGTTCGGTGCCTCGGAGAACTGGACGGGAACTGGTGACGCAGCAACACGGGCAGCCCGATGACGACGAGCGGGGCATGGGGCCCACCAGAATTCGAGATCTGACCCTCGTCGCGGTGATCGTTGGCGTGGCCAGTTGGGTATTGGTTGGATACAACTACGGCGACCTCCCGTCGATCCCGCTACTCGCCGGAATCGCACTGTATGTCCTTGCCGCCGTTGAGGTTGTCGTCGCGTTGATCGTGCGGTCGCGGGTCGGCGCCCGACAGGTCGGTCGGGCCCGCGGACAATTACATCCGTTGACTGCCGCGCGGATAGTGGCTCTAGCCAAGGCATCTGCCATTCTCGGCGCCATCATGGTCGGGGTGTGGGCCGGGATGCTGGTGTTCTTGCTTGAACAGAATGATCTGGCACAGGCCGATCACGACAAACCATCGGTGATCGTCGCAGTTATCGGCGCGGTCGTCCTGGCCGCTGCGGCACTGTGGTTGGAGTATTGTTGTCGCGCCCCCGACGATCCAACTCCCGATCTGCTCGGCGAACACCCCGGATCTGCCTGACGAATTCGCAACTCTCCGGTCACCTTCGCCCATATTTACTTCGCGGAAAGGTATCTTCTCGATCATGGCGTCATCGAGCGGCCGTGCCGCAGAAACTCGCCGGTCCTCCCGATCGGTCTCCCAGTGGTTGCTGGGCTTGCTGATCCTGCTCGCGTTGGTGGCGAGCGTTCTCATGGTCTTTGTCGACACTGTGTCGATCCCGGGATCGATCGCGGTCATCGCAGCCCTGTGGGCGGCGGTCATCGGAGCGATCCTGGTAACGAAGTTCCGTCGACAGGCAGATTCAGCCGAAGCCAAGAGCCGCGATCTGCGGTTGGTCTACGAGTTGCAGCTCGAGCGAGAGATCACCGCTCGCCGTCAGTACGAGCTCGACGTCGAAACGACCATCCGCAAGGAAGTCGCAGCCGAGTCCGGCCACGAATTGCTCGAATTGCAGGCACAGGTCGCTGCTTTGCGGGCAAGTCTGGAAGTGCTGATCGGCGAGCCGCTACCGGAAGATCGCGTCGCGTTGCCGAATGAGAAGTTGCGCGAGCTGGCCTCGGGGATCGGTACGAACCTTTACGAGCCGGACGATCGGGTGATGGCGGCGCACGACTTCGCGTCGACCGCACCAGCGGCAGCAGACGGCCGACACCAACCGTCGGGCGGTCCGCGCTACGATATTCCGCGTTCCGACGCCAATGACATGACTGAAATCATCCCGGTGGTCACCGACGATGACGAGATCATCAGCACCCAGTTCGAGCAGGTCCCGGCCGAATCGGAGTCGCATCCGTTTGCTCAGGCGTATTCGGCGTACGAGCAGGCTGATCCCAATCAGCCGCAGTTCACCGAAGATGCCCCGACCGACGCATGGCAGACCGAACCGGAACCCGAGGTCGTCGCTGAGGCAGAGGCCGAGGAGCCCACTGAGGCCGAACTCGAGGACTCGGTCGGGCGACACGACGATGGTGCGGGAGTTCCGTTCTCGCAGCTGTTGAGCCAACTGCAACAGACAACACCAGGCGGTCGTCGCCGTCGCGAAGACTAGTTGTAGCTAGTTCACGAGGGCCGGGTTGGTCTCTCGTCTTGCGTGGTCTCGATACACCATTCGTCTCGCCAGCTCGCCGACTGGCACTCGACCATCGCGTGGGGCGTGCGTGGTCTCGATACACCATTCGTCTCGCCAGCTCGCCGACTGGCACTCGACCATCGCGTGGGGCGTGCGTGGTCTCGATACACCATTCGTCTCGCCAGCTCGCCGACTGGCACTCGACCATCGCGTGGGGCGTGCGTGGTCTCGATACACCATTCGTCTCGCCAGCTCGCCGACTGGCACTCGACCATCGCGTGGGGCGTGCGTGGTCTCGATACACCATTCGTCTCGCAGGCTCGCCGACTGGCACTCGACCATCGTGTGGGGCGTGCGTGGTCTCGATACACCCGACCATCGGAGATGACCGCTCGACCAACGCGTTCCCGCTGGTCGAGTGCCAGGTACCGAGCTTGCGAGGTGCCTGGTGTATCGAGACCCCGGTGAGTTGCCGTACGTGGTCTCGATACACCCGACCTTCGAGCGTCCTCGGGACCCGGTGGCACGTGAAGCCGATCACACCGTTGGCCACGGGCCGCTCCCACCGCCTATCCTCGTCGTGGACGTCTGGTACCCGCAGCGCGGGACTGGAACGCGAATACGAAGGGATCACGGTGACTTCGCCGGACCAATTTTCTGTTGGCATGCGGGCCGAAGGACTGGCGCCTGCGCGCTTAGCCGTCGGTGTCGTCTCCGCCGGCCGGGTCGGTACGGCTATCGCCGAGGCTCTTGAACGGGCTGGACATGTCGTTGGCTCGGTAGTCGCCGGTTCGAGCGCGTCCCGCGCCCGCGCGCAACAGCGATTGGCCGAATCGCAGATCCTGCCGACTGACCAAGTCGTCGCTCGTTCTGAACTCCTGATCATCGCCGTGCCCGACGCCGCGCTATCGACGGTGATCGACGAGATCGCCGCTACCGGCCGGCTGCGTCGCGGTACCGTCGTATTGCATACGGCGGGAGCGCATGGGGTGGCGATCATGGCGCCACTGACCGAACTCGGGGCGTTGACCCTGGCGGTTCACCCCGCGATGACTTTCGTCGGCGGGGCCGAGGACACCAATCGGCTGTCTTCGACCTGTTTCGGTATCACCGCGGCCGACGAGGTGGGCTACACCATCGCGCAATCACTGGTCTACGAGATGGGTGGTCAGCCGGTCCGCATCGCCGAGGCGGACCGAACGCTTTACCACGCTGCTCTCGCGCATGGTTCGAATCACCTTGTGGCACTTATCAGCGATGCCATCGCCACGCTCGACGTCGCCGTCCGTCGCGGTGTCGCCGATGGCGACGAACCGCCGATCCGCGTGGCGCAGAGCATTCTCGGTCCGCTCGTTACGGCGGCGCTGGGCAATGTGTTGGATCTGGGCCCCGAAGCACTGACCGGGCCGGTCGCGCGTGGCGATACCGCGGCGGTTGCCGCGCATCTGGACGCACTGCGCGGCCTGCCCGACACCGGCATCACCGCCGGCATCCCGGCCGCGTATGTTGCGCTCGCCGAGCGAGCTGCCGTCTATGCCGATGCGCCGGAGGAACTGCGAAACCTGTTGACGGAGAAGCCATGACGAATACCGCACCCGAACGCGCCTTCACACCGGGACAACTCACCGTCCATCGCGATCCCGCACAGCTGAACAAGGTGAGCCGGGCGCTACGGGCGACCGGCAAACGTGTCGTCCTGGTGCCGACGATGGGTGCGCTGCATAGCGGGCACCTCGAGCTGGTTCGGGCCGCGAAGGCTCAGGGCAACACCGTGGTCATCGTGTCGATCTTCGTGAACCCCCTGCAATTCGGCGCCAACGAAGACCTTGAAGCCTATCCCCGAACCTTCGACGACGACTTGGCGATGTTGCGTCCGCTCGGCGTCGAGTTGGTATTCGCGCCGACAGCCACGGCCATGTATCCCAACGGCCCGCGTACCACGGTGCATGCCGGACCGGCCGGGACCTTTCTCGAAGCAGCTTCGCGCCCAACACATTTCGCGGGCATGCTTACCGTGGTCCTCAAACTGCTCAACATCACCGCACCCGACGCCGCGTATTTCGGTGAGAAGGATTACCAGCAGTTGGTGCTGGTTCGGCAGATGGTGACCGACCTCGACCTCACCGTCGATATCGTGGGCGTGCCGACCGTTCGTGAGTCCGACGGGCTCGCGATGTCTTCGCGTAACCGCAATCTCGATGCCGAGCAGCGAGAGCTAGCAACAGTCCTGTCGGCAGCACTCGTCGCGGGCGCCTATGCCGCCCAAGGCGGTGAAGCGGCGATTATCGCTGCAGCGCAACAGGTTTTAGACACTCATCCGCAGGTCGAGGTCGAGTATCTCGTCGTTCGCGGCCGCCAACTTGAAGATCCACCCAAGCAGGGCGACGGTCGCCTGCTGATCGCGGCACGGTTCGGTGCCACCCGCTTGCTCGACAATGTCGGCGTCGCAATCGGGATCTCACTTCGCGACGAACAGCGCACACCATAGCGCCGATCTCGCTGGGACCGCCGACCAAAACGAAAGGGATAGAAGATGTTTCGCACCATGATGACGTCGAAGATTCACCGCGCAACGGTCACCCAGGCCGACCTGCACTACGTGGGCTCGGTGACCATCGACGCCGATCTGCTCGACGCTGCCGACCTCCGCGAAGGTGAGCAGGTGACCATCGTCGACATCGACAACGGTGCACGTCTGGAAACCTATGCGATTGCTGGCGAGCGGGGTACCGGTGTCATCGGAATCAACGGCGCCGCAGCGCATCTCGTGCATCCCGGCGACCTGGTGATCATCATCGCCTACGGCGTCATGAATGAGCAGGAGGTGCGCGATTACGCGCCGCATGTTGTTTTCGTCGATGCCGAGAACAAGGTACTCACCGAGGGGACCGACCCGGCCGACGTTCCCGACGGATCGGGTCTGCTTGATCCGCGCTCACCGATTAGCGTCTAGTTGCCGCCATGCTGCTCACCGTCGATATCGGCAACACCAACATCCATCTCGGTATATTCGCCGGGACGGGTGACCATGCGAAGTTAGTGCGGGACTGGCGAATTCACACCGACCCGCATTACACCGCGGACGAGTTGGCGTTGACTGTCCGTGGGCTGCTCGGTGCCGACATCGAGCAGGTAACCGCGGTCGCGGGACTGTCGACGGTGCCTTCGCTGATGCGTGAGATGCGAGTGATGGTCGGCAAGTACTTCGGCAACGGGCCGCATGCCCTGCTGGAGCCGGGAGTGCGTACCGGAGTTCCGCTGCTCGTCGACAATCCCAAGGAGGTCGGTGGGGACCGTGTCGCGAATGCCCTTGCGGCTTATGGCAGATTCGGCGGGCCGTGTATCACCGTCGCCTTTGGTACCGCGACGCTCGTCGATGCGGTATCGGCAAAAGGAGAATTCCTCGGCGGTGCGATCGCTCCGGGGGTGAATCTCGCTGTCGACGCCCTGGCCGAGCATACGGTGACGTTGCGTCGCACTGAGTTACGCGCACCGCGCAGCGTGATCGGGAAGAACACCACCGAGGCCTTGCAGTCGGGCATCGTCTACGGC
Organism: Gordonia sp. CPCC 205333; assembly: GCF_048537885.1. Taxonomy (NCBI): domain Bacteria; kingdom Bacillati; phylum Actinomycetota; class Actinomycetes; order Mycobacteriales; family Gordoniaceae; genus Gordonia; species Gordonia sp. CPCC 205333. The sequence goes on from NZ_JBCLVI010000001.1 coordinate 542,725, forward strand.
TTTGCCGGGCAGGTCGACGCCCTGGTTGATCGAGTGCGCGACGAGATCGCGGGCTTCGACGGCGACGATGTGCATGTGGTCGCGACGGGCTTTTTGGCACCGCTGATGTATGACGAGTGCGAAACGCTCACCGACCACGTACCCGAGCTGACCCTCGACGGCCTGCGCCGGGTGCATGAGCGCAGCAAGGAACGCAAACGATGACGGGGTTTTCGCTCGCGTCTGCGCTTAACTCTGGCGCGACGAGAATTGATATGGCAAACTCCAGACCGTGATCAAGAGCTGTCAGGAGTGTTGTCAGGGCTAGTCCGCTTATGCGGCGGCCCTCTTCGACGCCCCCAGTTTCTTCGATCTTCCCCGAGGTATCTCCCATGACCGCCACTTTTGCGGCTCCCTTGCAAACCTTCCGCCCCGCCGAGACGACGGGTGCGCTGGCACCTCTTTCAGTTCCGGCCGGCGACTACCACCGGCATATCGCTGCCGGTGCCGTCGCCGTCGACATTCGTAGCCAACAGACGCGCGACCGCGACGGTGTCCTGTTCGGCGCGATCGCTATTTCCGCCGACGTCGTGCTCGACCGGCTGACTCCGGGCGGCGTCGAAGCTCTGCGTGGCGCTGGACCTGACGGCCGTTGGCTGTTGATCAGCGAAGACGGTCACGACGCCGAATGGCTGGCCTGGCACCTGCAGGCCCGTGGCGTTGTCGGGACGCGGTTCGTCGTTGGCGGTTACCGTCGAATGCGCGGCGAAGGAATCAACGGCCCGGTCTCGTCGGCTGAACTGGCGATGATCTCCGCGCACTGATGACGGGATGCTCCGCGCGCGTGGCGTGCGGAGCCACCGGTATTGTGGCAAGTCGTGAGTAACCAGACTGACCCGACTCGTGACACCGCGGACGACACCCCAGAGCAGTTACGCATCCGCCGGGAGAAGCGGGAACGAATCCTTGCCGACGGCCGTCAGGCATACCCGGTCGCGATCGAGCGCACCCATAGTCTCGCGGAGATCCGCGCTGAGTATCCCGATCTGGAAGCAGGCACCGAGACGGGCGTACAGGTCGGCGTCGCGGGCCGCATCATCTTCTTACGCAATAAGGGAAAACTGTGTTTCGCGACCCTGCAAGACGGTGACGGCACCCAATTGCAGGCGATGGTCAGCTTCAACGGTGTCGGCGAGGGCGCTCTTGCGCAGTGGAAGGCCGACGTCGATCTGGGCGACATCGTATTTGTGCACGGACAGGTGATCAGCTCCCGCACCGGTGAGCTGTCGGTATTGGCCGACCGCTGGGAGATGGCGTCGAAGGCGTTGCGCCCGTTGCCCGTTGCACATAAGGAGATGAATGAGGAGTCGCGCGTTCGGCAGCGTTACGTCGACCTCATCGTGCGCCCCGAAGCTCGTTCGATCGCGCGCACTCGCATCGCGGTGATGAGTGAGCTGCGAAAGTCGTTGTCGGACAGAGGTTTCCTGGAAATCGAGACGCCTATGCTGCAGACACTGCATGGTGGCGCTGCCGCGCGGCCATTCGTCACGCATTCCAACGCCTTCGACATCGACCTCTATCTGCGTATTGCGCCGGAGTTGTTCCTCAAGCGGGCGGTTGTCGGTGGCATCGACAAGGTCTTCGAGGTCAACCGCAACTTCCGCAACGAGGGTGCGGACTCAACGCATTCGCCGGAATTCGCGATGCTGGAGACCTACCAGGCCTACGGCACCTACGACGATGCCGCCGTAATGATTCGCGAACTGGTGCAAGAGGTTTCACAGGGGGCACTAGGTACGCAGACCCCGATCATGCCGGACGGCAGTGAATACGATCTGTCCGGTGAGTGGTTGTCGGTATCGATGTACCCGTCATTGTCCGAGGCTGTCGGCGAGGAGATCACGCCGCAGACCGGCATCGAGGAGTTGTTGGCCCTGGCCGCGAAGGTCGGCCTGGAAGTGCCGAAAGACAAGGGTTACGGGCACGGCAAGCTGGTCGAAGAATTGTGGGAGCACACCGTCGGGCACGGGCTGACACAGCCGGTGTTCGTACGTGACTTCCCGGTCGAGACTTCGCCGTTGGTGCGGTCGCATCGGTCGGTGCCGGGCGTCGTCGAGAAGTGGGATCTTTATGTCCGTGGGTTCGAATTAGCCACCGGCTACTCGGAATTGGTTGACCCGATCATCCAGCGTGAGCGTTTTGTCGACCAGGCACGGCTTGCCGCGGCCGGCGACGACGAGGCGATGGCGCTCGATGAGGAATTCCTGGCCGCGATGGAGTACGGCATGCCGCCGACCGCGGGCACCGGGATGGGGATCGACCGGCTGCTGATGGCGCTCACCGGGTTGGGTATCCGTGAGACGATTCTGTTCCCACTGGTCAAGCCGCAGGTTTAACCCGGCCGGCGCTGGTGCGCCGCGGTGCTCCAGCGAGGGAGGCTGAGCGCGTTGCGCTCAGTCGAATTCGACGGTGATCTCGTCTACGCAGGGGACGGATTGACAGGCCAATCGGACTCCGCTGCCAATCTCGTAGTCGTCGAGAGCGTCGTTGATCAACATACGCACCTCGCCGTCCAGCAGTTTGAAGGCGCAGCCGCCGCAATTGCCCTCGCGACAGACATAGGGCGCATCCAGACCTGCGGCGAGCAATGTATCTAACAACACTTGCTCCGTTGGCCAAGGCAGCGTTGCTGTCGTGCCGTCGAGAGTCACGGTTACCGTCGCCACATCGTTCGACGAATCCGGCGCGAGTGAGGGTTCGTCGAATGGGTCAGTGGTGAGCGACGCGAATGCCTCTCGGTGGATTCGGGCCCGGTCTATCCCAGCGGCTACGGCGGCCGCAACTGCTGCGTCCATGAAACCTGTTGGCCCACAAAGGTATGCGGAGGTCGTGATCGTCGATGCGGGGAAGGCTGAACGCAATCCTGCGGCGTCGGGTAGGCCACGCTCGGATTCGAGCCAATGTGTCACTCGTAGGCGATTGGGGTAGGTGGCCTCGAGCTGTGCGAGCGCGGAATCGAAGATGATGGAATTGCGGTCCCTGTTTGCGTAGATGAGCGTGATTGATGCGGACGACCCGGTGAGTTCCGAGCGGAGTATCGACAGCACGGGGGTGATTCCGCTGCCAGCGGCAAGCAAGACCAGCTCGTCGGGGTCGTCGCTGACGATGAATCGGCCACCGGGCGTGAGTGATTCGAGTACCAACCCGGGTTTTGCGTTGTCGCACAGCCAGTTTGACGCGTAGCCTCCGGCAGTGCGCTTGATGGTGACTTGCAGGTGGGGGTCCACGGCGGGCGTGCTGGACAACGAGTAGCACCGAGGTGCCCACGACGTGCCGTCCTCGGGTGTTCCGGGCACGCGCAGGGTGAGGAATTGTCCGGGGAGGTAGGCGAAGGTCTCGCCCTCGGGGCGCGAGAAGACTACCGACACGGCCTCTGCGGTCTCCTCGATCACGTCGATGACTTCGAGCGAATGCGACCGAGTCGACGGTGATTCCACGTGCTAACCCCTTTCGTTGGCGTGCCGGAAACGCTACAGTCGAAACTGTGCCATTGGCAAATGGCACAGTGACTGGAAGTGCGTACCGGGATTGGGGTAGCTGATTCCGATCGGGCGTGGTGAGCCCTACTTGTTCAGCCGCCGACCGTGCCGCGCCTCATATTCCGCTCGGGCGTCGGCCGTCTTCGCAAGTTCTATCTCGTGGACCAATTCGGTGTCCAGGCCGTGTTTCTTGAGCCGCGACTTGCGATAGAACTTGTTGAGCACTACCGCGAAGTAGATGAACGGCAGCAGGATTGGCAGGGTCATACTTGCCCGTACCAAGGCGTCGGCCGGAAACAGTAGCAACGGGGCGAGAATGATCAGCACCGGGATCGTTACCCGGATCACCGTGCGTCGGGCGGCGCCCGGTCCGGCGAGATCGTTCCGAACCCAGTCGTGCATCGACGCCGGCAGCGTGCGGCCGTAGCAGTAGGTTACGTACTGCCAGAAGTTGGGACGGGTCGGATCGCTCATGACTATCAACGGTACCGACCCGTATCGTCGGCGCTACTTCAGGTCGCGTTTGAGAATCTTGCCTGATGCGTTACGTGGCAGCGTGTCGACGACAACAACCGAACGCGGCACCTTGAAATTCGCCAACCGCTCCTTGGCGTAGTCGATGACACTGTCCTCGGTGACGTCGGCGCCGTCGAGTACGGTGAGAAACGCCCGCCCGACCTCGCCGAGCCGTGCGTCATCGACGCCGATCACCGCGACCTCGGTTACGCCGGGGATACGGCTCAGGGCTTGTTCCACCTCGGCGGGATAGACGTTGAATCCGCCGCAGATATACATGTCTTTGAGACGGTCGGTGATCTTGAGGTTGCCGCGCTCATCGAGGTTGCCGACGTCGCCGGTGTGCAGCCAGCCCTCGGGATCGATGGTTGCCGCGGTGGCTTCTGGGTCGTCGAGATAGCCGCGCATCACCATCGCACCGCGCGCGAGTACCTCGCCTTGTTCGCCGATCCGTACTTCCATCCCCGGATACGCGCGCCCGCAGGTGGTCGCGACGGTCTCGTTGTCGTCGTCGGGACGGCAGGTGGTGATGAATCCGCTTGTCTCGGTTTGGCCGTAGGCGGTGACGACTGTCTCGACGCCGAGGTCGCCCTGCAACCGTTCCACCAAGACCACTGGCACGATGGTGGCGCCGGTGACGACCAGTCGGAGTGACGATAGGTCGTGGTGCGCGCGGGCGGGATCGTCGAGGATGGTCTGAAAAATGGTCGGTGCGCCGGGAAAGATAGTCGCGCGTTGTGCCGCAACGAGTTTCATCGCCTCGGTGGGGGAGTAGACCGCCAGGGGCAGCATCGTCGACCCGAATAGGACACACGGCAGAATACCGGCCTTGTAGCCGAAGGTGTGGAAATACGGGTTCACCATCAGGTAGCGATCGGCGGGGGTCATCTGTCCGTTCGATGCCCAGCCGAATGAACCCGCCATGGTCTGCTGATGTTCGGCGAGAACACCTTTCGCGCGGCCGGTGGTGCCGGACGTGAACAGGATGTCCGATAGATCGGTTGGCGCGACGGCCAGCGCTCGCTCGTCGGCGATAGCCAGTTGAGCCGCTGATGCCGAACCGGCGAATGTCGACCAGTCGATCACCGGTGGTCCGGCCGGAGCGTCGTCGAGTGGGACGCGGATCAGTGTGCGACCGGTATCCGCCGCGACCAGATCTGCCAGGTGATCGCCGCCGAGGAAGGCGCCGGACACCACGACCGTCCGCGCGTCGGAACGGTCGAGGATATCGAGCGCCTCGGTGACGGTATATCGCGAATTGAGTGGGACGAGGACACCGCCCGCATAGTGCGTGCCCAGTGCCGCGATGGGCCAGTGGTAGCTATTGGGTGCCCAGATGGCCACCCGATCACCGTGTTCGACGCCGTGGTCGATCAGTGCGGCGGCGAACCCGCGTACCCGTTCGAGTAGGTCGGCCCAGGTCAGCGTGACCCGCTCGCCCCATTGGTCATCGACGATGGCTTCGGTGTCGGGCCAGCGGCTCGCCGCGCGGATTAGCGCGGCAGGCGTCGTGGTCGGGTACTCCTCCATCACACTAACCTAGCAAGCGCTTGGTAGTTTATGCTAGCTGTCATGACCCTGATCAATCTCGCCGATCGCGCCGTCGATCTCGGCGAATGGGCCGCACAGACTCCGAATGCGTCCGGCCTGTTCGCCGAGGCGGTTCGGGCCTGGCTCGTCGAGCATCTCGCCGGCGAGTTCACCGAGCTCAAAGGTCGCGGCGGGCCGGGTAGTGAACACGAGTTCTTCGAACAGCGGCTGAGGTGGGACCGGCATCTCGCGGCGTCGGGCTGGACGTGTCTGGGGTGGCCGGCGAAGTACGGCGGACGCGGCGCGACCCTGGAACAGCGCATCATCTTCCACGAGGAATACGCCAGGGCGAACGCGCCCGCGCGCGTCAATCATTTGGGCGAAGAACTTCTCGGTCCGACGCTCATTGAGTACGGGACCGAGGAGCAGAAGCGCCGCTTCCTGCCGGGCATTGTCAACGTGACAGAGCTTTGGGCACAAGGTTATTCAGAGCCGGGCGCCGGCTCCGATCTCGCTGCCGTCGCAACGACGGCGGCGCTCGACGGCGGCAAGTGGATTGTCAACGGTCAGAAGGTGTGGACGTCGCTCGCGCATGTGGCGCAGTGGGTCTTCGTCGTGGCGCGTACCGAGAAGGGGTCATCGCGACATACGGGGCTCAGCTTCCTATTGGTGCCGATCGACCAATCGGGCGTCACCGTGCGGCCAATCCAACAGCTCACCGGCACTTCGGAATTCAACGAAGTCTTCTTCGACGATGCGGTCACCGACGCCGACCTCATCGTCGGATCGCCGGGTGCTGGCTGGAAAGTCGCGATGGGGTTGCTTCAGTTCGAGCGCGGCGTGTCGACGCTCGGGCAGCAGGTAGGTTTCGCCCGTGAACTCGACGCCGTCAACGCCGAGGCGAAAGCCAATGGCTCGGTGCGGAATCCGGAGATCGCCTCGCGCCTGATTCGCGCCCGCATTGGCCTACGGGTCATGCGTGCCCACGCACAGCGAACTCTGTCCGGCGAAATCGTCAACGAGACGGGCGCAGCTTCGGTGGCAAAACTGTTGTGGGCCAACTGGCATCGCGACCTTGGACAGTTGGCGATCGACGTTGTCGGAGCGCCGTCGCTGATCGGCCCGAGCGAAACCACCGAGGGACAGCCGAACGATATCTACGCGCCGGGCACCGTCGAACTGGACGAATGGCAGCGCCTTCTGCTGTTCACCCGTGCCGACACCATCTACGGCGGCTCAAACGAGGTGCAGCGCAACATTATCGCCGAGCGAGTGCTCGGCTTACCGAGAGAGGCTCGTGCATGACCCCCGTTTCGCCGCTCGCGCGGATTCCTGACGAAGTCGCCGGACACAACCTGCTCGCGGGCAAGAAAGTTGTGGTCACCGCTGCCGCGGGCACCGGGATCGGGTTCGCCTCGGCCCGCCGCGTGCTCCTGGAGGGTGGCGAGGTGGTGGTCTCGGACTTCCACGAACGTCGCCTGAACGAGACCGTCGAGAAACTGACCGTCGAGTTCCCGGAGCAGAAGGTGTCGGCGATCGTGTGTGATGTCTCGAGTACGGCGCAGGTGGATGCGCTGATCGACGGTGCCGCAAGCGAACTCGGTCGGATCGACGTGTTGGTCAACAACGCCGGGCTTGGCGGTGAGACACCAGTCGTCGACATGACCGACGAGCAGTGGGATCGCGTCATCGACATCACCCTCAACAGCACATTCCGCGCCACCCGCGCCGCGCTGCGATATTTCCGCGATGCGGGGCACGGCGGTGTGCTGGTGAACAACGCCTCGGTCCTGGGCTGGCGGGCGCAGCACAGCCAATCCCATTACGCCGCAGCGAAAGCCGGTGTGATGGCACTTACACGATGTTCGGCGATCGAAGCCGCCGAGTTCGGCGTCCGAATCAACGCCGTCGCACCGTCTATCGCCCGGCATCCGTTTCTGGCGAAAGTCACCAGCGACGAACTTCTCGACGAACTCGCGTCGCGCGAAGCATACGGTCGTGCGGCGGAGGTCTGGGAGATCGCCGCCACCATCGCGATGCTCGCCAGCGACTACACAACCTACCTCACCGGCGAGATCGTCTCGATCTCTTCCCAGCGCGCCTGACCGCCGAAATATCAAGGGAGTCAACATATGTCCACCCCACAGGCCTATATCGTCGATGCCGTGCGCACCCCGGTCGGCAAACGTAACGGCTCGCTGGCCAAAGTTCACTCAGCCGATCTCGGCGCGCATGTCATCAACGCGATCCTGGACCGCACCGGCATTGACCCCAACGTGGTCGATGACGTGGTCTTCGGGTGTGTGGACACCGTCGGGCCGCAGGCGGGAAATATCGCCCGCACGGCGTGGTTGACCGCCGGGCAGCCGCTCGGCGTACCCGGCACGACGGTGGACCGGCAATGCGGATCATCGCAGCAGGCAATACATTTCGCAGCGCAGGGCGTGATGAGTGGAACGCAGGACGTCGTGTTGGCCGGTGGTGTGCAGAATATGAGCGCAATCCCCATCTCGCAGGCCATGATTGCCGGGCAAGAGCTCGGATTTACCACTCCCACAGCCGAATCCCCAGGCTGGCGCGCGCGCTTCGGCGATACCGAGATCTCTCAGTTCGTCGGCGCCGACATGATGGCGAAGCGGTGGGATATTTCCCGGCCGGATATGGAAGCGTGGGCGCTGCAGTCGCATCAGCGAGCCAAGGCCGCCATCGCGGCCGGGCGTTTCGACAAAGAGTATGTGCCGCTTGGTGATTGCGTCGTCGACGAATGCCCGCGGGAGACCTCGCTGGAGAAGATGGCGTCGTTAAATGTGCTCGCCGAAGGATCGTCGCTGACCGCCGCAGTGGCATCGCAGATCTGTGACGGAGCGTCGGCGACGCTGGTCGTGTCCGAGCGCGCGCTCAAGGAATACGGGTTGACTCCTCGGGCGCGGATCCACCACCTCTCGGTGCGCGGAGATGATCCGGTGATGATGCTTTCGGCTCCTATTCCGGCGACCAAGTACGCGCTAGAGAAGACCGGCCTGAGCATCCACGACATCGACGTCGTGGAGATCAACGAGGCATTCGCGCCGGTTGTTCTCGCGTGGCTCAAGGAGACCGGCGCCGATCCGGCCACAGTCAACCCGAATGGCGGCGGTATCGCATTGGGCCACCCGCTGGGTGCAACCGGCGCAAAACTGTTCGCGACCCTGCTCAACGAATTGGAGCGCACCGAAGGCCGCTACGGCCTGCAGACGATGTGCGAGGGCGGCGGCACCGCGAATGTGACGATTGTCGAACGGCTTGGGTAGTCGGGGTACCACTCGATAGTTTTGGGCGCTAAGAGTTTTACTTCTGACCGGCAGCGATGCGGTGACAGTCCCGTTCGCGGGATTGTGCGCTTTGCGGGACCGGCTTATCTTTCGTTTCGTACAGATCATCACGAGCGGCCGAGAGACTGGCTCTTTGACGCCGCAGCAACCGTGGGCAACCACAAGGTGCTAATGCCAGACCGATGAACGAATCGCGAACTTCGACCATGTCTTGGGGGAGATCGGCGGCTCGACGTCTGTTTGTCGTGTCTTGCTGGGCGTTCGTGATCGTTTCCTGTGCGACCCGCGTCACCGCGCGGGGTCCATTGCCATTTGAAGCGGCCCAGCCCGGCCGCGGGAGGAAGACGATGACAACGACCTTGACCGAGACCACGTCCACCGCTTCGCCAGCTGATTACCTTGCGTCTGATTCCCCGGCGTCGAGAAGTGCGAGCGGACTGATCGTCGGCACGACCGTCGACGAATTCTCGGCGGACCATCTGCTCCAGCTACTGAAAGGCGACGTATTCGCGGTCCGTGTCGCAGGTGCGGCAACCGGGGTCGCTCTGCAAGGGCTTCGCGACCGGTTCGTCGGACGTGACGATCACGGTCCGCTCGCGACGGACCCACAATTCCGGCGGATCGGCCAGGCCTTCTCCGAGGTCGGGGTCGATGGGCAGGAAAACTACTTCGACGAGGCCGCGCATCATCGCGGCCGACTACGGGAACTCGCCGCTCCGTACCAGTACCCGGCCGACACTCTGCGCATCCTGCTCGACGAAGCCTGGCCGACCGGTGCCACCCTGCTGACCTCGGAGAGTCGGAAATTCTTCGCTGGCGTCGTGCGATACCAGCAGGCCGGTGTTGACCTGGAGCCGCATACCGACAATGTGAGGCGAAACCTCCCCGAAAACGACCTCGATATCCGCAGGCAGTTGTCGGTGAATGTCTACCTCGACGTTCCCGACAGCGGCGGCGAACTCGAGATCTGGGATGTCTACCCAACCGAGGACGAGTACCAAGAATTGTCCGGCGAACGAGTTTGGGGAGTGAACCGCGACGCGGTTGGCGATCCCGTACTCACCATTCGCCCCGAGGTGGGCGAGGCGATCTTCATCGACCCGCGCCGCGTACATGCGGTCGCGCCGTCGCATGATCGACCGCGCGTGACCATCGGCCTGTTCATCGGCGTCCGAAACCAGGATCAGGCACTGGCGGTGTGGAGCTGATGACACTCACACTTGCCGCACCCGTCGGCTCGGTCTCCCACAAGGCAGCCTTCGACCTCAAGGGCTTTCAATACGACTACACCGATCGCTCGACGATCCTGCTGGTCAGCGTCGGTGCCGACTATCACGAGGGCGAGAAACTGGGTGCGACCATCGACCTGCTGAACCGCAGTGGATTCGCCCGCGTGACCGTCGCCGTCGCCGACACCCTGCAACGGCACAACGTTGACGCGACACCCGCGCGGGCCTATCAGCAGACTCGACGTCGGGGTGACCAATGGCTTGCGCGAAATCAACCGCTACTGGACCTGTTGACCGCCGACGTCGACGTTCTCCGGTGGGATGACGCGCTAAGCGACCCGAATTATCCGCGTGCACTCGACGAAATCCGCACGGTGTACCGGACCAACCGGGAGTACGCGGGGGCGATCGAATCCACCATCGATCGCTTCGTAGCCCGTCGCGGCGAGAACCTGCCCGATGTCGACCGGATTCGGAACGGTTGCCGCACTTACCTTCTCGAGGAAGTGCCGATCATCCAGCCGCTGTGGGCGCGGCAGGGTTACGACTTCGTCGTCTACCCACAGCAGATCTCGAACGCGATGCAGGCCACCCGCGATCTGTTTGTCACTGACGGCGCCGCGTGGCTCCCGCTGCGTTTCAAGAAACGGAAGTCGGCGAAGTGACCACGGTGGCTCCGACGAAGCGTCGGACCGCTGGTTTCATCGGCCTGGCGACAGCGTCCTTCCTCGGCTGTATCGACCTGACTATCGTCTCGACCGCGTTGCCGACCATCACGCGAGAACTGCACACCTCGATCGGGGTCTCCCAACTCGTACTCAGCGGCTTCCTCACCGCGCTCGCGATGTTCATGGTCACCGCCGGCCGGCTCGGCGATCAGAAGGGGCGGCGTCCGGTACTGCTCGCCGGTCTCGGATTGTTCGTCGTCGCGTCGATCGGAGCTGGTCTCGCGCCGACCATCGGCGCTCTGATCGCCGCCCGATTCGTCCAGGGAGCGGCGTGTGCCGTTCTCTATACCGGAACTTCGACGCTGGTGGAGCAGCTATTTCCGGAGGGAGAGCGGGGTCGGGCGGTCGGCTGGCTGTACGCCGTCAACGGCGTCGGCCTGGCCATCGGCCCAGTCCTCGGCGGACTGCTGGTCCCGACCTTCGGCTGGCCGTCAGTGTTCTGGATCAACGTGCCGTTCGGTCTCATCGCGCTCGCCTTGATCATCGCGGCCGTCCCGTCGCCGCCACCCAGCCCGAAGGTCGGCCTAGACATACCCGGCCAGGTGTTCTTGGCCCTTGCCGTCGCAGCGACCGTCGCGGTCCTGTCCCTCCCGGCAAGTACCGGATGGGTCAGTGCACCGGTAATCGTGTCGGCGGTGATCGCACTCGCCGCAGCGGTGGCTTTGGTCGCGGTCGAACGTCGCGCCAACGATCCGCTGCTGCGCGTCGAACTGCTCAGCCATCCCAGATTCCGCGCGGCACTGTCGTCGGATTTCTTCCTGGCGGCGTTCTACGCATCGGCGCTGTTGATCCTCCCGCAGTACCTATCGGAATGGCACAACCTCAGTGAGCGGATAATCGGACTGTCGTTATTGCTGGTCAGCGGCACGATGGCGATCACCTCGCCGCGCGTTGGCCGGTGGGTCGACCGTAGCGGTCCGAACACTCCGCTGCGGTACGGGTTCGCGGCTTTCGCGGTGACCGCGGGAACCATCCTGATCGGAGCGATCACCGACTCCGTCGTGGCGCTTCTCATCGGGTTCGTGTTCTTCGGTGTCGGGTGGGCGTTGATTCTGGCTCCCGCGACGCTCGCCGCGTTGTCGGCGGTGCCGTCGTCAGAGTCGGGTTTCGCGATCGGAGCGTCGTGGACCGCCCACAACTTCGGCGGCGCGCTGGGAGCTGCCGTGGCGGCCGCGCTCTACGCGTCGAGTAGCGCCGACGACGGCCTGCTCTCCGTGGGTGTTTTCCTGCTCGCTGCCGCGCTCGTGGCATTGGCCGCGAACCTGCTGATCTCCGACGACGTCGAGGCCGTCGAATGACCGAACTCGGCATTCTCGACCTGGTGCCGATCCGCGCGGGTGGCACCGCCCGGGAGGCGTTGGAGAATGCGGCGGACCTCGCGCGATCCGCGGAGCAGTCCGGCTACCGCCGGTATTGGCTGGCCGAACATCACTTCGCGTCTCTCGCGTCGTCGGCGCCGGCCGTGGTCGCGGCACATGTACTGTCCGCGACGTCGACCATCCGCGTCGGCGCGGGTGCTGTTCAACTGAGCCAGCGAGTCGCGGCCCGTGTCGCCGAAGAATGGGGCACGCTCGCCACGTTGCATCCTGGCCGGGTTGACCTTGGCCTCGGGCGCAGCTCCGGGCGAGCCGATCAGTATCGCGAAGCATTGACGCGCACCCCGACGCCAGCCGTGGTGCCAGTCGCCGACCATCCCGTCGTCGACGGCGTGGTCCTTCCGAAACCTCGTGACCTGCGTGAATTGGTTGACTCCGCGCGGATAAAGACCGGGCTCGCGGTGATCACACCGCCCGGCGATGTGCCCGACTACGCGACTCAGGTGCGGGAGATTCTCGCGCTGCTCGCGGGGCGATTCACCCCCGAGGGGCTGGATTCACCACTGCATCTGACACCGGGTGAAGGATCGGACCTGTTGCCGTGGATTCTCGGCAATTCGCCGGGGGCCAGCGCCCAGCTCGCCGGTCGGCTCGGACTGCCGTTCGTCGCGAATTATCATCTCGCGCCGGGGCATACGGTGCAGACTGTGGCGGCCTATCGCGAGGCTTTCGAGCCCGGTGTCCTCGACACGCCGTATCTTGTGGTCTCGGCCGACGTCTTAGCGGCCGAGTCCAGCGGTGACGCACACCGCCTGGCCCGATCGTTTCTCCCCTGGCTCGACTCGGTATCGCGTGGCGTTGGTGCCATCGAGATACCCGATGCCGACGACGTCGCGGCATCGGAAGTCGAGCGGCTGACCGCACGACATTCGGCACGCGTCGCGACCCGGTTCGTCGGAGACCCCGACGACGTCGTCGGCAGGCTGGCAGCGCTCGCCGCGTTGACCGAGGCCGACGAACTGATCCTCACCACCCTCACCCATCGGCACGACGACCGTGTCCGATCCCATCGACTGATAGCGGACGCCTGGCGTGACCGCACCCCGAAAGCAGAGAAGATCCGATGAAGACCACCACCCGCGTGGCCGTCGCGGCCATCGCCGTGTCCGCAGTCATCCCGTTAGCGGCCTGCGGCTCCGACGCTAGCGCGCCCGATGTACTCCGTTATGGATTGTCGTCGGCGCCGACCTGCGCCGATCCCGCGCAGTCGAGTACCAACCAGACCGTAAACGTCTCCCGACAGGTTGTCGACTCACTCCTCGACCAGAATCGAAAGACCGGCGAACTGACCGGATGGCTCGCGCAGAAGTATCAGGTCTCTCCCGACGGCCGTAGCTTCACCTTCATTCTGCGCGACGACGTCACGTTCAGCGACGGTACTCCGCTCACCGCCGACGTCGTGAAGAAGAATTTCGACGCACTCACCTCTGACAAGAAGACGTCGACGCGCACTCTGCAAGCGTCGGGTTTTCTGCTCGGCTATCAGCGGACCGATACCCCCGACAAGCGCACGGTGATCGTCCGATTCGCCGAACCCAATGTGCAGTTCCTGCAGGCGACGGCCACAACCCAACTCGGCATCCTCGCACCCTCGACCGTCGCCCGGACCTTCGACGAGCGCTGCACCGCCGCCAATGTGGTCGGCAGCGGGCCGTACACCTATTCCGGCTGGGAGCAGAACCGGTCGGCCAGCCTGACTCGACGCGACGACTACACCTGGGCGGCCGACGTCGGGTTCGCGCCCAAGGCGCGCTATCGCACCGTCGAATTCAGCGTCGTCCCCGAATCCGGGGTCCGGGCCGGCAGTGTCGGATCGGGTCAACTCGATGCCATCGCTGATCCCCAGCCCCAGGACCGAGAGGATCTGACGGCCGCGGGCGCATCGATCACGTCGAGGTCCAATCCGGGGCTGCCATATGTTTTCCAGTCGAATGTCTCGCGCGGTGTCCTCGCCGACCGAACCGTCCGCAACGCGGTTACCTGGGCACTTGATCGGCCAGAGCTGGTTCAAACCGTTCTCGGCGATGCCTTCAAGCCGGCAACAAGCGTGCTGGCGTCGACGACGCCGGGCTACCGAACCGACCCACTGATCAAATACGACCCCGATGCCGCGAAGAAGGCGCTCGATGCCGCTGGGTGGCGGGCCGAGGGGGCCGGGACGCGTAGCAAGAACGGCACCAAGTTGTCATTCGACGTCATCTATTCACCGGAGTTCTACGGCAATAAGCCGATCCTGGAGCTGGTTCAGCGGCAACTGGCCCAAGTCGGCATCGACCTGAAAATCAGCGCGCTCGCCAACGACGATTTCCTGTCACGCCGGTCATCGGGTGATTTCGACGCCGTGTATTACAACGTGACGCGTGCAGATCCCGACATCCTGCGCTCACGACTCGGCTTCGACGGAACGAACTATTCGCGGCGCGGATTCGACGCCAACGTCGATCCGCTGCTCACCGAACAGGCCGGCGTCGGCGATCAGGGGCAGCGTCTCCGGATTGTCGACACCTTGCAAACACGCATCATCGAAGCGGGATACGCGATTCCGGTGGTGGAATTGTCGCAGGTGGCCGCCGTCGCGGGCGGCTTCGGCGGGATTGGCTTCGACGCCTCGGGCGTCCTGCGGTTGCAGTATCCCGACGAGTCATGATTCGTCGGATATCGCTCCGGCTGACGTCCGGCGTCGGTGTGGTGGTCGCGGTGTTCACCCTTGTTTTCGCGGTGTTGCGGGTGCTGCCGGGGGACCCGGTGTCCCTCGCCGCCAACGCCGATGCGGGCGGCGGCGCGCCGTCACAGGCGACGATCGCGGCACTGCGGGCCCAGTACGGACTCGACCGCCCGCTGTGGCAGCAGTACTTTTCCGCACTCGGCGACTTCGTCCGCGGTGACTGGGGAACGTCGGTGGTAACCGGCCAGCCGGTCACGACAACGCTGTTCGATGCTCTGCCATCGACCGCGGAACTGGCGTTATCGGCACTGGTGCTCGGAGCGGTTACCGCCTTCGTTCTCGCCTTCGTCGCGACATACCGCCCAGCGGGCGCCGTCGCCCGCGCGATCAGCCAGATCCCGTCAGTCCTGGTCTCGTTGCCGACCTTCGCGGTTGGGCTGGTCTTGATTCAGGTATTCGCCTTCGGGTTTCATCTTGTGCCGGCCTTCGGCGACAACGGATCGGCATCTCTGGTGCTGCCCGCGGTCACCTTGGCGGTGCCGGTCGCGGGTTATCTGGCGCAGATCATGATGTCGGGGATGCGGGAGGCGGCGGCCGAGCCGTATGTCGACGTGGCCCGCGCCAAAGGGGCGTCCGAAGTCCTGGTGCATCTGCGCCACGTGGCACCCGCCGCGGTGCTGCCCGCTCTCTCCGCGTTGGGAGTCCTCGTCGGCTCCGCGCTCGCCGGAGCGGTCGTCGTGGAAACAGTGTTTTCGCGCGCCGGGTTGGGGCGTCTCACCCAACAGGCGGTGGCAGCGCATGACGGTCCGGTGATGCTCGCGACCGTTGTCGTATCGGCGGCGGTCTTCGTCGTCGTGACACTCGCCGTCGACCTGATCAGTCCGCTTGTCGATCCACGCTCGCGGGTGGCCGCATGACCGGGATCGCGGTGGGCCAGTTATCAGGCGCACGACGACTATGGGTACATATCGGACGACCGCGGAATGCGGGAACGATCCTCGCCGCCGTGGTCTTGGCGTTGGTGGTCATCGCCGCGCTGGCCCCGGGGCTGCTGGTCAGTGGTGATCCGCTCGACGTCACGCCGCGTAACCGTTTGCGTGCACCCAGTCTGTCGCACCTGTTCGGGACTGATCAGCTCGGACGTGACGTTCTGACTCGCGTCGTTCACGGGACCGGGGCGTCGTTGTCGGCCGCGTTGGTCGCGGTGACGATCGCGGTGGTCGGCGGAGCGTTGATCGGTGTTGGCGCCGGGTACCTCGGCGGGTGGACCGATCGGATTGGGATGCGATTCGTCGACGTTCTGCTCGCGGTCCCGGCGTTGCTGATTTCGATGACGGTCATCGCGGCGACTGGCGGCGGGACCGTCGAGTTGGGAGTGGCCGTCGGGGTTGCCGGGATTGCCGGGGCGTCTCGCGTAATCCGTTCTCGGACAATGCAACTCCGCGCGATGCCGTTCGTCGAGGCCGCTCTCGTCAGTGGCTGGAGTCGGCCGACGGTGGTGCGCAGGCATGTACTTCCGCACCTGTGGCCGACGACGGCGGCGGTCGCGTCGGTGGAATTCGGCCAGGCCGTCTTGGCGGTTGCCGCCCTCGGCTTCCTCGGTTTCGGGCCGCCGCCGCCAGCACCGGAATGGGGTGCGATGGTGGCCGATGGCCGGGCCTTCGTCGCCGGTGCGTGGTGGCTCACCGCGGCTCCTGCCCTGGTTATCACCGTGGTCGTATTGGCCGCATATCGACTGTCCCGTGTGATCGGAGAGAACCATCGTGCTTGAGATCGAGGCGTTGAACTTGTCGATCGGCGACGCCGCGATCCTGCACGAGGTGAGTCTGTCGGTCGGGGCGGGGGAGAAAGTTGCGGTGGTCGGGGCGTCGGGCAGTGGGAAGTCGACGCTGGCGCGCACGATTCTCGGCCTGCATAACGGCAGAGTTCGAGTAGATGCAAAGGTGCTGCGCATCGACGGAACTGATCTGCCCGCTCCCCGAGCACGCGGCTGGCGATCGGTGCGGGGTCGGCGAGTCGGCTATGTTCCGCAGGACCCGGGCAGCTCGCTCAATCCGGTCCGACGCATCAAAAGCCAAGTGCGCGAGGCGCTTCGGCTGACCGGACAACCGTTCTCCGACCACGAGGTTGGCGTTCGCCTCGCCGAGGCCGGCCTAGCCGATTCGTCGATCTCCGCCCGCTACCCACACGAACTGTCCGGCGGGCAACGACAGCGGGTGCTCGTCGCCATCGCTCTTGCCGGACGCCCGGGATTGGTAGTGGCCGACGAGCCGACGAGCGCCCTGGACGCCGACGTTGCTCACCAGGTCCTCGACGTACTGACCGGCGCGGGCACCGGCCTGCTGCTGATCACCCACGACCTCGCGTTGGTCGCCGATCGCGCCGATCGGGTGGTGGTGCTCGACGGCGGGCGGGTGGTGGAGGAGGCTCCATCGGCTCGTTTGCTTAGTTCTCCCTCCAGCTCGGCGGCCAAGGCGCTGAAGTCCGCGATGCCGGGACACCGTGTGCCGCAACCGGTTCCGGATCCGCGCGAGCTGGTTCTCTCGGCGTCGACGGTGTCGGTGCGCCTTGGCGGCATTGACATTCTCGCCGACGTCGACGTTGCGGTTCACCGCGGCGAGACGCTGGCCGTCGTCGGACCGTCTGGATCGGGTAAGTCAACATTGGCGCGAGTTCTTACCGGTCTCACCGAGCCGACGACGGGAACGGTGCGGCGAACCGGCCGCGTGCAATTGGTGTCGCAGAATCCGTTCTCCGCCCTCGACCCCAGGTGGACCGTCGAGCGGATTGTCGCGGAGTCGCTGCATCCCTCGCTCGGTTTGTCTGGTTCGGATCGGCGCGCGCGCGTGTTCGAGACACTCGACGAGGTTGGTCTCGGTCCGGCATTCGCTCAGCGTCGACCGCATGAATTGTCCGGCGGGCAGAGTCAGCGAGTGGCGATCGCGCGTGCCTTGGCCGCGCGGCCTGCTGTCGTCGTACTCGACGAGGCTGTCTCGGCACTCGACGTCGTATCGCAGGCGCGGGTACTCGACATTCTCGAACAACTGCAGGCGACCCACGGCACGTCATATGTATTCATCACCCACAATCTGACAGTGGCGGCCGACGTCGCGCACCGATTCGTGCAGGTGCATTCCGGGCGGGTGATCGAGTCGGTGTCGGCGGAGGTGTAACCGACTGGTCGAATGCCGCCCCTCCGCCGCTCGAGTGTCCCCCGCGCTGGTCGAGTGCAGTCGGCGGGTATCGAGACCCGGCGACCCGACCTTCGGTCGCTACCACCGACTTCAGCCGACGACCTGGTCAACCCGACGTCAACGTCCTAAACTGACAACAGCTGTCACCACATCGACGTGACTTAGCGCATACTATGATGAGACATCTGTAGAAAACTGTTCCAAATCGTCGAGCAAGGGGAACGCCCATGACCAAACCAGCCGAAGTTGGCACCGCAACGACAGGGCGGGTGTCCTCGGAAGACCGCACGCTGAACGAACTGCTGGAGATCCAGCAGGCCGCGTTCCTGCGCGACGGCATCCCCGACGTTCGTACCCGAATCGATCGCATCAACCGGCTGCAGGCGCTGTTGCTCGACAATGCCGACGAGATCACCGAAGCGCTCAACGCCGACTTCGGCACTCGGCCCGCTGACCTGTCGATCGCCGCCGACATCGCGGGCTGCATGATTGACCTCACTCACCAGCGTCGTTCAGTGGAGAAGTGGGTCAAGGAGACCAACGTCGCCAAGATCCAGGGTCTGCTCGGGTTCAAGCAGCGGTTGCGTCACGACCCGCTCGGCGTCGTCGGCATCGTTGGGCCGTGGAATTTCCCATTGCAGTTGACCATCGTGCCGGCCGGATCGGCCTTTGCCGCCGGTAACCGGGTACTCATGCGTCCGTCGTCGGTCACGGCCAAGACCACCGCGGTCATCGCGAAACACGCACCCGACTACTTCTCCATCGAGGAACTCGCGGTTGTCACCAGTAAGCACGGCGGTGGCTCGGATTTCGCGAAACTCAAGGTCGATCATTTGTTCTTCACCGGTTCGCCAGAGGTCGGGTCGTCGGTCGCGCAGGAAGCGGCAAAGAACCTGGTCCCGGTCACACTCGAACTCGGCGGTAAGAATCCGGCCATCGTCGACCCCGATACCGACATCTCTAAAGCAGCGAAATTCCTCGCCGACGCACGCATGGTCAACGGTGGTCAGGTTTGTCTCTGCCCGGACTATGTCTTCGTTCCGGAGTCGAAGGTCGGAGAGTTCTCCGACAAGGTCATCGAGCGTTGGCGCACAAGTTTCCCGACGGTCGCGCGCAATCCCGAGTACACCTCGACGGTCAACGAGAAGAACTACACCCGCATTGTCGGTCTGATCGACGACGCGGTTGAACTCGGCGCCACCAAGCGACAGGTAATCCCGGCGGGAGAATCGCTGCCCGATGCGCAGGCGCGCAAAATTCCGCCGACGCTGCTCACCGGCGTCAAAGCCGGTATGAAGATCGAGGAAGACGAGGTATTCGGTCCGGTCCTCACCGTGTACCCGTACCGCGATATCTCCGAAGCGATCGACCAGATCAATGCCCACCCGCACCCGTTGACGCTGTACTGGGTCGGCGACGACAACGATAATCTGGCCCGCGTCGCCGACAACACGCGCAGTGGCTCGATCAGCGGCAACGACTTCGCGTTGCACCTGGTCAGCGGCCATCTGCCGTTCGGTGGAGTCGGCCGCAGCGGCATGGGTAATTACCACGGCGAATTCGGTTTCGAAACCTTCAGCCACGCCCGCGCGGTCACCGTATCGTCGATGCCGCTGAGCTTCGCCGAGTTGATGGCGCCGCCGTACACCTCGCGTGACAAGAAGATGACCGAGGTCCAGATGAAGTTGTGGCGGCGCTGGAACGCGAAGTCGTTCAAGCGCAACGCCAAGCGCTGACACCTGCGTGCCGGCAGTCCACCAAGCAAGTGCTTGGTAGACTGCCGGCATGGTTAGCAAGACATCGGCTGGATCGAGCCGTCGCGACGAGCTGTTGGTGATGGCCGGCAAGATGTTTGCCGAACAAGGCCTCCGCTCGACGACGGTACGCGATATCGCCGACTCCGCGGGAATCCTGTCCGGCAGTCTGTATCACCATTTCGATTCCAAGGAAGCGATCGTCGACGAATTACTCCGACGTTTCCTCGATTCGTTATTCGCGCGCTATCAGGAGATCGCCGCTGCCGGGGCTTCGGCGGCGGATACGTTGCGCCAGTTGGTGATCGCCTCGTTCGAGTCGATCGACGTCGATCACCACGCCGTCGCGATCTACCAAGACGAAGCGAAACGTCTTGCCGGACAAGAACGTTTCGCCTATATCGACGAACGCAACCGTGAGTTCCGACGGCTATGGCATTCGGTTCTCGAGCGTGGGGTCGCCGACGGCGAGTTCCGATCGGATCTGAATATCGAATTGGTCTATCGCTTCATGCGCGACACCGTGTGGGTTGCGGTGCGCTGGTATCGGCCGGGCGGTGCGATGTCGGTCGAACAGATAGCCGATCAGTACCTGTCGGTGGTGCTAGACGGCATCCTGCCCAGATAGCCCACCCGCCGCTGGTCGAGTGCCCGGCGAGGCGCTGCGGCAGCCCCCCACCGCTGGTCGAGTGCCCGGCGAGGCGCTAGCCGAGGCGGGTGTATCGAGATCACCTGCCGGACAATGGCTTTCATCTTGCGGAGGTCTCGATACGGGCGCGTCTCGCTGGCGCTCGTCGTGCCCACTCGACCAGCGCAATGGCCCCGCCGCTGGTCGAGTGCCCGGCGAGGCGCTAGCCGAGGCGGGTGTATCGAGACCACCCAACTCCCGCGCCCGGTCGAACTTAGGGTGCCCTTGCCAACTATCCGAGAGACAGTTATCGTACGCGTATGACAACGCCCGATGAGGATGCCCGAGCCGAGGCCAAAGCGCAGTCGCTGGCTCTCGCGCACATGTTGCAGCCGGTTCGCACTCGCACCCGAGTCGCGATGCTGTTGCAGATAGCAGCATCGGCGGCGACCGTTGTTCCGTTCGTTGGCGTCGTCGAGCTCGGCCGTACCCTCCTCGCCGACGGGCCACTGAACACCGACCGTGTCTGGGCGATCGTATTGATTGTCGCCGCCGGACTGATCGCGCGCGCAGTCTTCAGTGGCGCGGCCCTGACTGTCACCCACTACGCCGACGTCGACCTTCAATCGATACTTCGATGCCGCATCGTCGAAAAGCTCGGACGACTGCCGCTCGGCTGGTTCACCCGGACCACCTCGGGCGAGGTGCGTAAGGCCGCCCAACATGACGTCGGAGAGTTGCACTATCTCGTCGCGCATGCGGACGTGGAGACCACTGCGGCTATTACGACGCCAATCTTCGCTCTGGTCTACTGTTTCGCGCTCGACTGGCGACTCGGTCTACTGGCCATCGCGACGCTTCCCTTCTATGCGTTGGCATATGCGTGGATGATGCGCGGCGCGATGGCGCAAATGGCGAAGATGAACGCGGGGATCGCGAAAATCTCGGCCACTATCGTCGAGTTCGTTTCCGGTGTGGCAGTGGTCAAAACCTTCGGCCAGGCGGGCCGGTCACATCGCCAATTCGCCGACGCCGCAGATCAATTCAACGATGACTTCTCCGGCTATGTCGGTCCGATGCTCCGGCTGGAAGCCATCTCCGCGATGATCCTCTCGGCACCTCTCGTCCTGTTGGTCAACCTGTCCGGCGGCTACTGGTTTGTGCGCAGCGGATGGGTCACCCCGATCGAGTCGATCGGCGCGACACTGATCGCAATGGTCCTGCCGGCAGCGCTGATCACCGTCAGTATGTCGATGCACAGCCGTAAGGAGGCTGCCGCTGCGGCGCAACGATTACTCGCCCTGTTCGACGAGCGGGAACTTCCGGTTGCCGACAATCCACAAGTGCCACAAGGCAATCAGGTGGAGTTCGATGCCGTCTCCTTCTCCTACCGTTCCGAAGTGCTTGCCTTGCAGGATATCTCACTATCCCTGCCGTCCGGTTCGCTCACCGCCCTCGTCGGTCCGTCGGGCAGTGGCAAGTCGACCCTCGCGACGATGGTGCCGCGTTTTCACGACGTGGACGAAGGTTCCGTGCGAATCGGTGGCGTCGATGTCCGCGATATCGCGCCCGACGAGCTCTATCACCACGTCGGCTTTGTGCTGCAGGACGTTTCACTTCTGGGGATCAGTGTTGGCGATAATATTCGGCTCGGCGATCCCACCGCCACCGACGCCGACGTAGTGCGGGCCGCGACGGCCGCGCGTATTCACGAGCGGATCGAACAACTGCCCGACGGGTATGACACGGTTGTCGGCGAACAGGCGCAGTTCTCCGGTGGGGAGGCGCAACGCGTCAGTATTGCGCGGGCGATCCTCGCCGACACCCCGATTCTCATCCTCGACGAGGCAACGGCTTTCGCCGACCCGGAGTCCGAGTCGGAGATTCAGCAGGCGTTGGCGACGCTGATCACTGGACGTACGGTCCTTGTCATCGCGCATCGGTTGGGCACAATCACCCACGCGGACAACATTGTGGTGCTCGACGCCGGGAGCGTCGCCGAACAGGGAACACATGACGCGTTGGTCGCTTCGGGCGGGGTTTACGCCGGAATGTGGCGCGCATACCAAAACTCTGATGCCGCAGAGTATTCCGACGCTGTGGCAGTCCCTATCGAAGGAGTACTCCGATGATCCGCGGATATCTGACGATTCTCGACGCTGAGCGTCGCCGGTTGATCGTGTTCATCATCTGGGCTGCGATATTCGGTGTGGCGCAGGGCATCGCGATGCTTCTGCTCGTTCCGTTCGCGCAGGCGCTATTCGACGGTGACCTCAACGCGGCGGGCAAGTGGTTGCTGATACTGCTGCCGATCACTCTCATCGCCTGCGGCACGTACTATGTCCAGGCGATGAAAGCCATGCATATGGCGGTGTACACCATGCGCGCCCTGCATCACCGGCTCGGCGATCATCTGGTCACCTTGCCGCTCGGTTGGTTCACCCGTGAACGTGTCGGTCAGGTTTCGCAGATTGCGGTAAAAGGCACCATGTTCGTCGGGTCGGCTGGCGCACATCTGATGACGCCGGTGGTCACGAATTTCGTCGGATCGGTTACCGTCGCGCTCGGTATGTTCATCTTCGATTGGCGACTCGGCTGTGCCACCGTCGTCGGTGGGTTAATCCTCTATGCCGTCGGCATCGGTGCGAGTCGTCTGATCGCCGAATCTGAGGACCGAAATCACGGCGCCGCAGTAGAAGTCAACAATCGAGTGCTTGAGTTCGCGCGATGCCAGCCGACCCTGCGCGCATTCGGGCAGTCGGGAACGGAATACCAACCCCTGACTCGATCCTTGCGGGACCAGCACCGGATCGGCCGTACCGTCCTGTCTCGTTCGGTTGTCGGCATAATGGGTAATGGCCTTGCTGTACAGGCGGTCTTCACCGGCATCTTGATCTTCGGTGCCTGGCTCGCGGTTTCCGATCGAATCGAGCCGGCTCTGCTCATCGCGGTCATCGCGTTGGCCGCACGTTTCACCGATCCGATTGCCGAACTGGCCACGCTAGGTTCTGCGTTGCGTGGTGCGACAAACGAGATCGGCCGAATAACCGATATTCTCAACACCGCGTCGATGCCGGAGCCGGCAGAGTCGAAAGGGCTCGCCCGGCAAGGGGATTTGGAGCTGGCCGAGGTGACCTTCGGATACGACGACCGCGAGGTGCTCTCGCGGGTGTCATTCACCGCGCGCAGCGGCACGATGACCGCGCTCGTCGGCCCGTCTGGTTCGGGCAAGACGACGGTGACCCGACTCATCGCCCGGTTCTACGACGTCGATGGCGGAACGGTTCGGGTGGGCGGCGTCGATGTGCGCGATCAGGATACGGCGACGCTGATGAGCCAGTTGTCGCTGGTATTCCAGGATGTGTACCTGTTCAACGACACGTTGTGGGAGAACATCAGAATCGGACGGCTCGACGCCACCGACGAGGAAATCCGCGCGGCAGCGGCGACTGCCGGTGTCGACAGTGTTGTACGAAGGTTGCCCGATGGCTGGGACAGCCAGGTCGGCGAGGCGGGAGCAGCTTTGTCTGGCGGTGAGCGGCAACGGGTTTCGATTGCCCGGGCATTGTTGAAGAACGCTCCGATCGTGTTGCTCGACGAGGCGACCAGCGCTCTCGATCCGGAGAACGAAGCGCACGTCGCCGCTTCGATTCGGCAGTTGGCCGAATGCAGCACCGTCGTGGTTATCGCGCATAAGCTCTCCACGGTGGTGGCGGCCGATCAGATTGTGGTTCTTACCGGCGAAGGCCGAGTGGAAGACGTTGGTACACATGACGAACTGCTGGCCCGGGGCGGTCAATACGCCGATTTCTGGGATCGACGTCGGGCCAGCGCGGGGTGGACTATCCAGTCGGCAGCCGCCGCGACGCGGTAACGGTGAATTTGGAATTGCGGGCGATCTGGCGCGTCGGCCCGACGATGCGTTTTAACGTCCCGCGATAGCGCAGGTGCGAATTCCAGACACACCACAGTTCGCCGCCGGGTGCCAAAACCCGTGCGGCGTCGGTGAATAGATGTGTCGCGATTCCGGTCGACAAGGTGGCATCGCTGTGGAACGGTGGGTTGAGTACCACCAGCTCCACGCTCGCGTCGGCGAGATGTTCGACACCGTCTGCCTGTGTCGTAGTCATCCGATCCTCGATGTCATTCGCCCGTGCGGACTGCCGAGCCGATGCGACAGCCGCTGCTGAGCGGTCGCATGCGGTTACCCGGACCGCCGGACGCCTTGTCGCGAGCCAGGATCCGACAATCCCACTGCCGCAAGCCAGGTCGACCACGCGGGTGGCGTTGGGCATCGCCGCGGCAAGATTGTCGAGTAGGAATCGCGTGCCGACGTCTACTTTGGTACCGGCGAAGACGCCACCGTGCGCGACGACGGAAATACCCAGATCGTCATGGATCTGTTGACGCGGCCACGTGGACCCGGCTGACAGCAATGGTCCCGACGCAATGAGTACCCGCGACTTTTGCCGGGCATGGCTGATATCGACGCGCGAAAAGTGTCGGCGCAGAACATCATTCATCGTCGAAGACATATGTTTGATCCGTCCGCCAGCGACCAGGGTGACCTCCGAATCGGCGTGCCGCGCGACGAGTTCGGCGACCTCGTCGAGTCGGTCGAGTGACCGGGGGAGGCGCATCACCACGAGCCGTGCTCCCGCGAGGAGTTCGGATGACAACGGTCGCGAGGACAGCGACGCAGACATTCCGACCCGATCAGCATTCTCAGCAAGCGCGCGCTCGCCGGTCACTAGATCTTGATGAACTCGAATCCCCGAAATGCCATCGGTTGCCACGCTTAGGCTCAGTGCCCCGTAGTTATCGTCGATCACCACCAGGTCACCCGAACCGGCAGCCGCCAACAACTCGCTGGCCTCGTCAAGTATCAATCGATCGGCGGCATCAGACGCAGACAGGTCGGGCCCCTCGACGTCGGGGTGCCGCCGCAACACACTGAGATCCACCGCGACGACGTTACCGGGTGGACGGCCTCGCCCGGCGATTCACTATGCTTGATCCACTGTTGCTGGACGAGAAGAGGGGGATCGCCGTGGCCGAGTTCGACGAAGTCTCGCGACCCGAGATTACTCATGTGTGGGTGACGGCTCCGGGGGATGCGCGGAAGGTGACGACAGCGGCCGTTGCCGATTCCGTGACCCGTCCGCGGTTTGTCATCTACCAAGTGGTTGTCGTCCTCGCGGGACTGGCCCTCACCGTGGCGTACCGCGAGTTGTGGTGGCTTATCGCGGCTGTCGGGTATATCGCGCTCTTGATTGCGTTGATTTTCTGGTCGACGTCGCGGCGCTTGCGAGATCCATATCGTCCCGGCGCGAAATGGGGAATGGGTGCCGACGAGCAGTGCTTCCGTATCGCGGAAGGTCGAACCGAAGGTCTCTACCGCTACTCGTCGGTCGCCAGCGTCGAAGAGAGCAGAGGATTGGTGATCGTGAAAATCGTTCGCGGCCAACGTGTTGCGTGGCCACGTGAAGTATTCGGCGATGAGCTCTTGGCACAGATTCGCCGCCGAGTCGACCCTCGCTGAGCACTGGCTCGCTCAGGGCGTTCACGGGCCGAACTGATAGATTTGGCTCCGTGTCACGGACTACGCGAATCGTTCTCGCCTGCGTATTCCTCGCCATCGTGGCGGTCACTACGGCATTTGTCGGACAAGTTCGACCTTCGACGCCTTTGGGCCTCGCACCGGGCGACACCTATGTCGCGATGGGAAGCTCGTACGCCGCAGGCCCCGGGATCGCCCCGGTCGTCGACCGAGCGTGCCTCCGCTCGGGCCGCAACTATCCTCATCAGGTAGCCAGTGCGCTGGAGCTGCACCTGATCGACGTCACCTGTTCGGGCGCGACAACCGCCGACATCATCTCGCGACACCAGCGAGTACGACATGGGCAGCATTCACTGCCCCGTCAGATCGACGCGGTCACCTCGCGCACACGGCTGGTGACAATCACTATCGGTGGCAACGATATCGACTACATCGGCCGGATGACGGCCGACAGTTGCCGTAACGCGGTCACCGCGCCGATCCCCGGCGGCGAAGCAGTCGGGCAAGTCGCCGGCCGCGCCTGTCATACCGCGCTCGAACCCGAGCGTCCGGCACGTCGATCATCGACCCTGCGTCAGGTGCAAAAGGCATTGGTGAGAATCGTCGATGCTGTTCATGATCGTGCGCCCGATGCGAAAGTCTTCCTGGTGCAATACCTTCCAGTGCTCAATTCTGATGGCGTGATCTGCCCGACGGTGCCGCTGCAGCCGCAGCGGGTGGCCGAGCTGGCCGATGAGTATCGGCGCCTGGTGGCGGCGACATCGGCGGCGGCCGCTCGTTCGGGTGCGACGGTTGTCAGCGCGCCGACCGGTCACCTTGGCTGCGACGCGATGCCCTGGGTAACCGGCTTTCAGCTTGGCAATCCGTTCGCCGGCGGCGCGATTCCGTATCACCCGAATCTCGACGGTGCTACCGGGCAGGCGAGTGAGGTACTCGATGCCGTGCGATCGGTACTGCCGACAGGGGATGCGATTCCCGGCCGCGCGGAGTGATCAGACTGCGAAGCGAGATCCCAACGCGGCCAGTCGTTCATGTGCTCCGGCCATAATCGACTGAATTAGTTCGTCGCAACTCGGGAGAGTGTCGATCATGCCGACGACCTGCCCGGAGGCGAGCACTCCAGCATCGGTATTTCCCTCCACCAGACCGGCTTTGAGCAACATCGGGGTATTGCCGGCCATAATGATCTGTTGCCAGGTGCGCTCGCCCGACTTCTTCATCGACGCACCGTCGCGAAGCATGGTGGTCCAGCGCATCCCGGTCATCTGCTTGAACTCGTTGGCATTTCGGGCAGCGGCAACCAAAGCCTTTGCCTTGCTGCCACTTTCAAGTGCATCGACGAGTTGCGTCCGCAATACACGGTGCGGCATCCCGTCGACTTTGGTAGATACCACGGTGTCGGTCAGCGTGCGCTTCAAATACTCCTGCTTGACACTCTCGGGCACGGCGCTATCGGCGGTGAGTAGGAAACGGGTACCCATCGCGACTCCCTCCGCGCCATAGGCCAGCGCTGCGACGAGACCACGACCGTCGAAGAATCCGCCGGCCGCGACGACCGGAATCGTGGTGCTGCCGTTACCGTCGGAGATAGCGTCGATCACCGACGGCAACAGCAAGGTTGTCGCCAC
Source organism: Gordonia sp. CPCC 205333 (assembly GCF_048537885.1). Classification (NCBI taxonomy): domain Bacteria; kingdom Bacillati; phylum Actinomycetota; class Actinomycetes; order Mycobacteriales; family Gordoniaceae; genus Gordonia; species Gordonia sp. CPCC 205333. The sequence continues at coordinate 570,362 of NZ_JBCLVI010000001.1, forward strand.
CTGACCGGTATGGCCGCCGCCTTCGCCGCCTTGGACGATGACTGCGTCGGCACCCCAGCTAGCCACCTTGACCGCGTGTTTGGCTGCTCCGATCGATGGGATAACCACCACGCCATTGTCTTTCAGCTTGGCGATCAAATCTGGTTTCGGAGCCAACGCGAATGACGCGACCTTCACCTTCTCCCGGATCACCAGGTCGATCCGGTCCGTGGCATCGGTCGCATCGGCGCGCATATTCACGCCGAACGGCTTGTCGGTTAACGATTTCGTCTTCTTGATCGCCGCTTCCAGCTCGGCGAAAGTCATCGTCGCCGATGCCAGAATGCCCAAGCCGCCGGCATTAGCGGTCGCCGCGGTGAGCGAGGGTCCCGACACCCAGCCCATGCCGGTCTGCACGATCGGGTATTCGACGCCGACGAGGTCGGTGAATCGGGTGGCGAGAGTCGCCGCGCGGACCGTTGTATCCTCGCTCATTTCACTTCTCGATTTCGAATTCCCTTGGGATCCAGTACTTCCCGTATCAACTGAAGTTCGTGATCGCTCGGGGTGCGAGTCGTGGGGGCCGAATCCAGTTCGGCCACTTCATAACCCGTATTCTCCCTGACTTCGGCCGCGTCGACGCCGGGGTGCAGAGAAAGCGCCCGGAACGTGTGGCTTGGCCCGCCGAAGTCGAAGACGCCAAGGTTGGTCACCACCCGGTGAATATTGAGGTCGTCGAAGGCCGGGTTGTCGGCGTCGACCTTGTCGAAACCGACCCCCGCGACGATATCGACATCCCCGAAGACGCGTGCGGAGTGGCGTGCGACCCAGTAGCTCGTCGGATGGTTGATGGTATTGCCCGGCGCGCCGCGCACACCGAACATCTGTCGCGTCGGATGTTGCAGCGGACCGAAGGCCGACAGATTCTGATTGCCGTGACGGTCAATCTGATTGGCGCCCATGACGACATGGCGGCGGCCCGACGCCACGACGTCGAATACCTTGCGAAAAGGCATCCATCCCTCGATGGGGCCGCCCTTACCGATCGCGGGTGTATCGGCGAAGATCAACGCCTCGCCGTCAGTGATCAGCAGATCCGGTTCGGTGGTCAGCCGCGCCAGGCGGGCGCCGAGCAGTGGGGTCGGTGCCATTGGCGATGCCATGATCTCACCCGCCCCGGCAAAAATGTCAGCACAGGAGATGACGCAGTATTCGGCTCGGGTGATCTCGGTCGAGGTGGCGGTGCTCACTTGGACTCCTCCTGCTCGCTCGCCCACGAGGCGATCTCGGTCTGATAGGTGGCCTCATCGACGTCGAGGAACCGGCTCTTGAAGGCTTCCCAGGTAGCCGGATCTTTCGCGGATTCGACGTAGAACTGCTGGAACCGCTCGTCGCGACCGTAGGCACCCGCAAAAGTGAAATGTGCGCCGTTAGGTGTTTCGACCACTCGGTCGACATTCATACGATTCAGCAGAAGGCGTTGCGTGGGTAGGGTTTCCACGAGTTCTTCGGTGGATACCAGCTTGTCGGTCTCCAGATAGCGGCGCTGAGCCGCGGCCAGATACAGGTCGTCCATATAGGGGTCGACGCCGGTGTAGCCCGCATTGCCGTGCTGATCGGCGACGTCGAGGTGTACGAATGCGGCGTCGAGGTTGAGCGCTGGCATTGCGACCAGCGTCTGGGTGCGACCATCGGCATCGGCATAGGGCGATTCGACGGTTTTGAGTTCACCCTCCCAAAAATTCAGGACATCGGAGCCCAGTCCGGCGCGGATTGGCAGGAATGGGAGCCGTGAGGCTGCCGCCTCCAGGCCGCATTTGACCATGCCCTCGTCCATTTCACGGGCCTCGATACTGCCGGAGGTCCGTGCCTGCGCGAACCACGGGTCATAGAACGGGGCTGAGTCGAGTGATACGAAACCGTAGTAGGCGCGCTTCACTTTCCCTGCGGCGCAGAGCAATCCGAGGTCGGGCCCGCCGTAGGTAACCACCGTCAAATCCTTGACGGTAGAGCGGGCGATGGCCCGGACCAGGGCCATCGGCTTGCGGCGTGAGCCCCAGCCGCCGATGCCGATGGTCATACCGTCGGACAGTTCGGCGACGATCTGGTCCAGAGTGGACGTCTTGTCTGTTTTGACAGCCGTCGAAGTCATTTGTCTCCTCCTGCCGACTGGCCCCGCTCGCTCGTGCTCCCGGTGGCCGTCTTTCCGGTCTTCACAAAGGCATCCCGATGTTCGTCAGCTACGCCTGCGAGATTCAGTTCGTAGGTATAGCGCTGCTCGAGTAGATAACTGGTCTTCACATCGACCGGGTCGATGTTGTTGATGGCGGCCTTGGCAGCACGGATCACGCGGGTGTCCTTCGCGGCGATGTTGCGCGCGACTTCCAGTGCGGTATCAAGTAGATCCGCGCGCGAGACCACGCGGTATACGGAACCGAAGTGGTGCAATTGCTGCGCGGTCGCGTTCTGCGCCGTGTAGTACAACGTGCGCATCAGATGTTGCGGGACCAGCCGGGCCAAATGCGTCGCGGCACCGAGTGCACCGCGGTCGACCTCGGGCAGGCCAAACACAGCATCATCGGAGGCGACGATGACGTCGGCATTGCCGACCAGGCCAATGCCGCCGCCGACGCAGAAGCCGTTCACCGCGACGACCACGGGCACCGCGCAGTCGTAGACGGCGGAGAAGGCGGCGGCACACCCTTGGTTGGCTCCGATGAGGGCATCGAATCCCTCGGTCGCCTGCATTTCTTTGATATCCACACCCGCGTTGAAACCGCGTCCCTCGGCGCGAAGGATGACGACCGACGTGGTCAGGTCTTTGCCCGCAGCGGTGATGGTGTCGGCCAACTCGAACCATGCCGCACTGGGCAGGGCGTTGACCGGCGGAAAGTCCATCGTGACGACGGCGATGCCGGGCTCGTCACGAGTTATGGTGATCGGCACTCAAGGCTCCCTTGCGAACAGGCGGTGGAACAACCAAGCAAGTGCTTGGTTGTTTGGTAGGGTAGCACCCATGTCGAACCGAGCAACCTCCGGAGCAGCGCAGATCGAAGCCGATCTGGGGCTGGCGGGGCAGGTGGTCCTGGTCACCGGCGGCGTACGCGGCGTCGGGGCTGGAATCAGTGGCGTGTTGGCAGCCTTCGGGGCGACGCCGATCGTGTGCGCCCGCAACGTCGCGGACACTCCATTCGAGTTCCACAACTGTGACGTCCGGGATGCCAATTCGGTTACCGCGATGATCGAGTCGATCGTGCGCGAGCACGGCCGGCTCGACGGCGTCGTGAATAACGCGGGTGGTTCGCCGTTCGCGCTGGCCGCCGATGCCTCCGACCGATTCTCCTCGAAGATCTTCGACCTCAATCTTCTCGCGCCACTGATTGTGGCCCGCGCCGCGAATATGGTTATGCGACAACAGGAGTCCGGCGGTGCGATCGTCAATATCTCCAGTGTCAGCGGGCATCGTCCGTCGCCGGGGACTGCGGCCTACGGGGCGGCCAAGGCTGGGCTGGACAATCTGACCGCGACCCTGGCAATCGAGTGGGCGCCCAAGGTTCGGCTCAACTCGGTGGTGTGCGGACCTGTGGAAACCGAACTGTCCCAACTACATTACGGTAACGAAGCGGGCATCGCTGCCGTCGGCGAGACAATTCCATTGGGGCGTTTGGCATCTCCTCAAGACGTCGGTAACGCGACAGCCTTCCTGCTGTCACCGCTCGCCGGCTATATCAGCGGTTCAACGCTAACCGTCCACGGTGGCGGGGAGCGGCCCGCCTTTCTCGATGCCGGAAATGCCGGCAACAAGATCTGACTGAAGTTCCCAACCCCGAGAGGATTTCCGAAACACCATGAGCACCAAGCTGAATGAGGGACGCGCGGTCGTCGTCACCGGCGCCGGCCAGGGGATAGGCAGAGCCCACGCGCTTGCGTTCGCCGACGATGGCGCGAGTGTCGTTGTGAACGACTTCAATGCCGACGCCGCGCAAGCCGTCGTCAATGAGATCGTCGCGTCGGGTGGTGCCGCCGTCGCGAACGGAGCCGACGTTGCCGATTGGGAGAGCGCGGCAGACCTCATCGATACTGCTGTTCGCGAATTCGGTCGTCTGGACACGTTGGTGAACAACGCGGGTTTCGTACGCGACAAGATGCTGGTGTCTCTTTCCGAAGAGGAATGGGATTCGGTGATACGTGTTCATCTCAAAGGTCATTTCGCCACCCTGCGTCATGCGGCAGCGTATTGGCGAAGCAAAGCCAAGGCGGGGCAGGCCCCGCAGGCCCGAATTATCAATACCTCTTCTGGTGCAGGGATTTTCGGCTCTGTCGGGCAAGGCAACTACGCGGCCGCGAAGGCAGCTATCGCCGAACTGACGATCCAGGCGGCGGCGGAACTCGGCGGCTACGGCATCACTGTCAACGCCATCGCGCCTGCCGCACGGACCCAAATGACCTTGGGTGCGGGCGAAGCGATGGCCGCGCAGATGGCCGCTCCGGCAGATGGTTCCTTCGACGCGATGGATCCCGCGAATATCTCCCCGTTAGTGGTGTGGCTCGGCTCCCCGGAATCGGGTGACGTTACCGGCCGGGTCTTCGAGGTGGAAGGCGGCACCATCACGGTGCTCGACGCGTGGCAGCGCGCGGCCTCGCATGACAAGGGATCACGTTGGGAACCAAGTGAACTCGGCGACGTCGTGTCGGAATTGCTGACCAAGTCACCGGAGCCGGTAAAAGCCTACGGGGCGCGCTGAGATGGCTGTCGACGATGCTCGGATCGAAGCGGCGCGTGCCTACGTCAACGCGTTAGTCAGTCATGACCCGTCGTCGGTGCCGCTACATCCCGACTGCATCCGAACTGAACTGGGCGTGCGGACCGGCCGCAACGGCGACCACATCGCGCGAAGTCTGGCAAAAGGGCCGCAGTTCAAGCTGATTCACGCGATCACCGATTTCGAGGCGTCTGTTGACGACGTCGGCGTAGTCCACACAACATTTTGGGTCAACGTACAACCCAAACCGCTGAAGTTGGCTGCCAAGGTAATTGAGTCATTCGAGTTCGACGAGCAGGGACGAATCCGCGCGATCGTGGCAAAGTTCGGAGTGCCGCGCAGGCGGTCGCCCGCCGCTGGTTGAGTGCGCTCGCCGAGCGCAGCGAGACGCGCCCCGCCGCTGGTTGAGTGCGCTCGCCGAGCGCAGCGAGGCGCGCGTGTATCGAAACCTCGCAGTCGAATCGCCAATCCGACCAACGCCCCAACTAGCTGCTCGGCGCCCGCACGACCATCGGTACGCCCGGGAAATATGCCGCCATCTCCGACCTCGCCTTACGCAATGAGGCTGTGCCGTATCCCTTCTTGCGGTGATCGGGGTGAACCCAGATCCGCACATCGACCTCGCCGGAGGTGAGTTCGCCGAAGACGAACCCGACCTTCTCGCTACCTTCAAGAGCGACGAGCCAGATGGCTTCTTCGTTGTCGACGCGCCTGACGGCCTTCGCCAGTTCGTCGGCGACGTCACCGGCCGGTGATCCCGAACCGTCGCCGGCCACTCCCTGATCAGAGGTCCGCGCGGTGAACAGATCGGCGTCGACGTCGGCTGCGAACGGGCGTAATAGCAGGCTGTCCCCGCTGGCGGCGGGACGCTCGGTGAGGGTGAAGGTCAGTTCGGAATTGAGGTCGTCGAGCTCGGCCTGATTGCGTCGACGTTGATCTTTGGTGAGCTGATAGAAGGACATGCCCAGCACTGCTTCGGCGCCGAGGCGTGATTTGCCGAGTAGGGCGGCGACGGACTCGATGGCGCTGTCCCGATTTTCGGCCTCGACGATCGCGTCGAGGATGTCGTGGCGTCGTTCTAATGCGGTGAGCAGGGCATCGGCGATGTCGCGGCGGGCGGTTGTCTGATCCAGATCAGTCATGACGATGATCGTAATCGAGCATTGCCGCGTTGGCTTGCTACCCGTCAGTACTCTCCGAAACCAAAAATAGAACACGTTTCATCAGAATCTTTATGCTGCGGCGTCGTACTACTTCCGCAAAACTAGAACACGTCCTAGTCTGGAAGTCATGAGTGAACTACTGCAGTCCGATGATGCCGGTTTCGACGCTCTCCGGGGAGGAACGCATCTGGGCGATCTGATGGTCGCCGCTCTTAAACGTCACGCGCGGCGCAATGTGCTGACTATCGGCGACGTCGAGCTGACTGGCCGCGAGATGGCCGAGGCGATCAGCCGGTATGTGCAGGCATTCGAATCCCTTGGCGCGGGGAGTGGCACGGCGGTCGGCTTGCTCGCGTTGAATCGGCCCGAGGTTCTGCTTGTCATCGGAGCCGGACAGACGCAGGGGTGGCGGCGAACCGCGCTGCATCCCCTCGGCTCAGCCGACGACCACGCCTACGTGCTCTCCGATGCCGGTGTGGAAACACTTGTCATCGACCCCGTTCCGATGTTCGTCGAACGTGCGAAAGTTCTGCTGGACAAGGTCGACTCACTCAAACAGGTCCTGACGCTCGGGCCGGTTCCACCGGAACTTTCCGACGTCGGAGTTGACGTCATCGCCGAAGCCGAAAAATTCAATGCCCGGCCGTTGGTTGCTGCCCGGCTTGCCCCCGATCACGTCGTATCCATCACCTACACGGGCGGCACGACCGGAAAACCCAAGGGGGTCATCGGAACTGCGCGGGCGATGTCGACCATGACGCAGATTCAGCTCGCCGAGTGGGAGTGGCCGCAGGAGCCGCGATTCCTCATGTGTACACCGCTTTCTCATGCCGGTGCGGCGTTCTTTGTGCCGACTCTGATGAAGGGCGGTTCGATGGTGGTGCTCGCCAAATTCGATCCGGCCGAGGTATTGCGAACCATCGAAGAAGAGAAGATCACCGCGACGATGCTGGTGCCGTCGATGCTCTACGCACTGCTCGACCATCCGGATTCGCGGACCCGCGATCTGTCGTCGTTGGAAACTGTCTACTACGGCGCATCGCCGATCAATCCGGTTCGGTTGGCCGAGGCGATCGAGCGATTCGGTCCGATCTTCGCGCAGTATTACGGCCAGTCCGAAGCTCCGATGGTGATCAGCTACCTCGGTAAACACGACCATGACCCGGCGCGCCTGTCGAGTTGTGGCCGACCGTCGGCCTTTCTGCGCACGGCATTGCTCGGACCCGATGATCAGCCGGTCGCGCAGGGCGAACCGGGCGAGGTCTGCGTTGCCGGCCCGCTACTGGCCGGCGGCTATCGCGGTTTGCCCGAGCAGACGTCGGAGACCTTCCGTGATGGCTGGCTGCGTACCGGCGATGTCGCGCGTGAAGACGAGGATGGCTTCTGGTTCATCGTCGACCGGACCAAAGACATGATTGTCACCGGCGGTTTCAACGTGTTTCCGCGCGAAGTGGAAGATGTTGTGGCAGAACATGGTTCGGTGGGACAGGTTGGTGTGATCGGGGTGCCCGACGAAAAGTGGGGCGAAGCTGTGACGGCAGTGGTGGTGCTCCGTCCCGACGCCGATGCGTCCGACGTCGCCAAGGAGCGCATCACCATCGAGATTCAGGCCGCAGTCAAGGAGCGCAAAGGTGGTGTCCAATCGCCCAAACAGGTGATTTTCGCCCAATCGCTCCCGTTGACTGCCTTGGGCAAGCCGGATAAGAAGGCGTTGCGTGCTCAGTACTGGGAGTCGTCAGCGCGGTCGGTGGGATGATCGCCTGAGTTTGCCGTCCCTACTGCTGCTATGTCGAAAGTAATTCGATTAGGTAACGATACCGGGCCAGCCTCTGTGCAGTTGCCGTGAGGCCGGGCACTCTTGTGACTCATGGGAAGAATGAGGCCGGTGGGGCGCATGAGATTCGTCGGTGTGTTGACGATTCTGTTTGGGCTGTTGATGTCTGCCGCGCTTTTCGGTCGAACAGTGGATGTGTCGGTACCGCTCGCTCACACCGAACATGAGGCCGCGACTCCCAAAGCTACTCTGCTACAGGTGTATTCACAGTCAATGGGCAAGGTGATCACCAATCAGGTGCTTCGTGCGCGTCCGGGTTCGCCGACGCTGGTGCTACTGAATGGCAAAGGTGGTGGCGTCGAAGGTGACAGCTGGCGGAATTTCACTTCCTATCAGCGCTTCTTCGCCGACAAGAATGTCAACGTGGTCTCTCCCGTCGGTGGGGCGTATTCGATGTCGACCGATTGGCGCTCGCCAGATCCGATGCGCGGGATGAACAAGTGGCAGACATATTTGATCCGGGAGCTTCCGGCGGCTGCTCACAAGTACTTGAAAGCCAACGGCCGCAATGCGATAGCCGGACTGTCGTTGACCGGTGGATCAGCCCTCGACGCCGCCGCGCACGGGGGCTCGGTTTATCGCGCCGCTGCGTCGTTCAGCGGCTGCCCGAACATCTCCAATCCGGTGGCCGCAGCCGGGTTGATGGCGTCGGTGCTGTCCGGTGGCGCCAATCCGCTCAATATGTACACGCCCGCCGATTGGGTGGATCACGATGTGGCCGCCAACCCGAATCGATTGCGTGGCAAGGCGATCTATCTTGGATCGGCGACAGGTGCGCCAGGGGTGGTGGACAGAGCCGGTCTGATGACCGGTACGCTCCTCCTCGGTCCGGCGCAGGTGGAGGCGTTCACGGATTGGTGTACGCGCAAAACCTCGGCCGCGTTCGATCAGGCCGGCATCGGGCACTATCACGCGCGATTTATAGGTGGTGCTCATACGTGGTCACTGTTCTACGCCGAGCTGCGCGACAGCTGGTTCCGGGTGCTTGGACCAGCACTGGGCAGGTAAGTCAGCGATACCGAACGTCGAATTCCTTGACGCCGTTGAGCCATCCGGCCCGCAGACGCCCTGGATCGGCGACTTTCGAGATATCGGGCAGCATGTCGGCGATGGCGTCGAAGATGAGTCCCACTTCGAGGCGGGCGAGATTCGCACCTACACAGAAATGTGCCCCGCTCCCGCCGAAACTCAAGTGCGGGTTGGGATCTCGAAGTACATCGAAGTTGAACGGTTCGTCAAAGACTTCCTCGTCGAAATTCGCCGAGCTGTAGAACAGGCCGACGCGTTGCCCGGTGACGATTTCAACGCCGCCGACCTCGGTGTCGTGTAACGCGGTGCGTTGAAAACAGTGCACGGGAGTTGCCCACCGAATGACCTCGTCGATGGCTGTGGCCGGCCGTTGAGCTTTGTACAATTCCCACTGGGCGGGATTCTCCAGGAAGGCGTTCATGCCGTGTGTAATCGCGTTGCGAGTCGTTTCGTTGCCGGCGATCACCAAAAGCACTATGAAGAAACCGAATTCGGCTTCGCTGAGCGCCTCTCCGTCGATGTCCGCCTGGACCAGCGTGGTGAGAATATCGTCGGTGGGGCATTTGCGTCGTTCCTCAGCGAGGGTGTATGCGTAGCCGAGAAGTTCGGCATTGGCCATCTCGGGGGTGAGGTCGGGCGTCTGATCATGGGTGTTGATCATCGCGTTGGCGAGTTCGAAGATGCGCCGGTGATCTTCGGTTGGAAAGCCGACTAGGTCGAGAATCGCCTGCAGCGGAAGGTGAATCGCGATGTCGGCGACAAAGTCGCCGCCGGGTTTGGCGGCCGCGGTCTCGACGATGCGCCTTGCTGATTCACGCAACCCCTCGGTCAGAGCGCTGATCGCGCGCGGAGTGAACAGGCGCGAGATGATCTTGCGTAGTCGAGTGTGATCCGGCGGGTCATGGTTGATCAGCAGGGCTCGCGTGAGGTCGAGTTGTTCGACGGTGATGCCGTCAGGGAGGCGCATCACCGCACCCTTCTGATACGTCGACCACGCCTGGTTGTTCTTGGAGATCTCGCGGATATGGGCGTGTTTGGTGATGGCCCAGTAGCCGTGGTCGGAGAAGATGTTTCCTTCCATCGGCTGTGGGTTCCACCAGACCGGCATCGTCGACCGCAGTTCGGCGAATTCCCGGTGGGGTACTCCCTGGACGAGGACGTCTGGATCGGTGAAATCGAATCCGACGCCGAACCTATCTGCGCTGGTCGGGACCGTCGATTTCGCCTGTAGTGTGGGCTGCATCACCACACTATACATCGCATGTTGAGTTGTATTGTCTGGCAATGGGCTGGCGAGCTACTGAATCGCCAGCGCCCGGTAGGGTAGTCACCCATGCGCACGCATGGCTGGGGTGGAGATGTCCCTATTGACGACGACGAGGCAATTGCCCGGATACTCGCCGCCACCCGGGCGTGTATCGACCGCAAGGGAACATCGACGAGTCTCGCTGACGTAGCACGCGAATTGCAGGTCACCCGGCCGACGGTCTACCGCTATTTCAAGGGCACCGAGGAACTGTTGCAGGCCACCGCGATGAATGCGGTCGGTGATCTGCTGACCCGGGTCAGCGTGAAGCTGGCGGGCATCACCCAACCCGACGTCGCCGTGGTGCACGGGCTATTGGTGGTCTTCGAAGAACTGACCACGGAATCGTATGTCGGCCTGGTGCTCAATGTCGACCACCTCAACATGAGCCGGCTGGGCGAATTGACCTCCGAGGTTGCCTACGGCTTCGCTCGATCGGTCGTCACGCAGATGGATGTCGATTGGGATGCAAGGGGTTTCGACGAGCGCGACGTTGACGACGTCATCGAAATTCTGTTGCGGACGCTGCAGTCGTTGATCGTGGACCGTGCGCGGGAACGACCCGAGGACGAGCTGCGCCGGTTCCTGGACAGATGGGTCGGCGCGTCGATTCGGGCGATCGGCAACTAGCAGGTCTACTCGCAGATCACCACCGGAATCGTCCGTTCGGTCCAGGCTGCGTAGGTGTCGAAGTCGGCGTAGACCTCGGTTAGCCTGGGCCACAACTCATCTCGTTCGATGTCGGACGCGGTCCGCGCGACCAGATCATGATGTCGAGTGCCGATTTGGATATGCACCTGTGGATCCGCTGAAAGGTTCAGGTACCACGCGGGATTGGTGGCCATGCCGCCTTGTGATGCGACGACGACGAAACGGTCGCCGTCGCGCAGGAACAGCAGTGGCACAGTACGTTCTTTGCCGCTCTTGCGGCCGCGGGTGGTCAACAGGCATACCGGAGCCGGCTTGCGTAACGCGGCGCCGACCCGCCACGTGCCGCCGATCCTCCCGCCAGAAGCCTTGTACACCTTGGTGTTCAGGCGTGAACCCCAGCGAATGACAGTGCTCACCGCCGGGGAGTCCAGTTGATCAGGCCGCGAACTGGGATCCATCGGCTAGATGCGTTCGAGGATGGTGCCGGTTGACAACGCGCCGCCCGCGCACATGGTGATCAGTGCGGTCGACGAATCGCTACGCTCCAGTTCGTGTAGCGCGGTAGTAATTAGTCGAGATCCGGTGCTGCCCACCGGATGTCCTAGCGCGATCGCGCCGCCATTCACGTTGACCCGCTCCATATCAGGGCCATGTACGCTGGCCCAGCTGAGCAGAACGGAGGCAAATGCCTCGTTGACCTCGAAGAGGTCGATGTCGTTGATGCTCATGCCGGACTTCGCGAGCACACGCTCGGTCGCCTGAACCGGGCCGTCGAGGTGGTAGTACGGCTCCGCGCCGACGAGGGCCTGAGCTTTGATCCGCGCGCGTGGAGTGAGGCCGAGGGCTTTCGCCTTTGCCTCATCCATGATCAACACGGCTGCCGCGCCGTCGGAAATCTGCGACGATGTCCCCGCGGTGTGGATGCCGCCCTCGATGACCGGCTTAAGTGCGCCAAGGGATTCCAGTGTCGTTTCGCGCAGTCCCTGATCCTTGTTCACCTCAAGAATTTCGCCGGTCAGGGTGCCGTCCTTGAGTCGTTCGGGCGCTTTTACGGTGAGTACCTCACGATCGAATCGGCCTTCGTCCCACGCCTGCTTGGCTAGTCGTTGGCTGCGCTCACCCAGCGCGTCGACGTCGGCGCGAGTAATGCCGCGCCGCTTGGCGATTCGCTCGGCGGCTTCGAACTGGTTGGGCATGTCGATATCCCAGGATTCCGGGCGACGTGCGCCCGCGCCCTCAACGACGTTGGCGCCCAATGGAACTTGAGTCATTGCTTCGATGCCGCAAGCGATGCCGACGTCGATGGTGTCGGTTGCGATGAGCCCGGCGATCAGGTGGTTGGCCTGTTGGGCCGATCCGCACTGGCAGTCGATGGTGGTGGCGCCGGTCTGCCACGGCAGTCCGGCGTGCAGCCACGAGGTGCGAGTGATGTTGTTGCCCTGCGCGCCGACCTGCATTACGCAGCCGCCGATGACCTGCTCCACGAGTTCGGGATCTATCCCCGAGCGTTCGATGACGCCACGCTGCGCGGCTCCGAGGATCTCGGCCGCGTGCAGTCCCGACAGCCATCCGGCTCGTTTGCCGATCGGGGTTCGCACTGCTTCGACGATTACCGGCACACCCATGAGTTCTTCTTTCCACGTCTAGTACCTCCGGAGCGAAGTACTCTTCATCAAAACTAGAACAGGTTATTGTTCATGTCCATCCTGTGTGGCACTCTGGGATACAACAAATTTAGAACAAGTTCTCATCAACCGTCGGTGGTATGAGATCAACGGATTCAAGAACGAGGTGATCACGTGACCCAGGCTCAAGACGCCCCGGTCGATGGTTCGTTCATGCAGCAGGAGGGCTGGGATTTCACCAGCCCTGATCTGCTCGTGGAGGGCATTCCGGTGAGGGAGTTCGCCGAACTCCGCAAGACCGCGCCGGTCTGGTGGAACGCGCAGGCCCCGGGAAAGGGCGGCGGATTCCACGACGGCGGCTATTGGGTGATCTCCAAACACGCTCACATCAAAGAGATTTCCAAGAATAACGACGACTGGGCCACCAACACCAACGGCGTGATCATGCGCTTCGAGGACGACATGACCTCGGAGCAGATCGACATCACCAAAGCTCTGCTCATCAACCACGATCCGCCAGAGCACACCCGCCTGCGCAAACTCGTGTCGAAGGCATTCACCCCGCGCGCCGTACATGGCCTGGAGGAGAAGCTGGACGACGCCGCACGCAAGATCGTCAGTGACGCTGCGGCCACCGGCAAGGGCGACTTCGTTCATCAGATCTCCGTCGACCTGCCATTGCTGGCGATCGCCGACTTGCTGGGTGTACCCGAAGAGGACCGCACCAAACTGTTTGACTGGTCGAATTCAATGATGAACGCCGACGATCCGGAGTTCACCGAGGACCCGCAGATGGCGTCGGCCGAGATCCTGGGTTACGGCTACAACATGGCCGAGCAGCGTCGTAAGAATCCGGCCGAAGACATCGTCACGGCCTTGGTGAATGCCGACATCGACGGACAGAGTCTTGACGAAATCGAGTTCGGCTATTTCTTCATCCTGCTGACGGTTGCCGGGAATGAGACCACGCGTAACGCCATCAGCCTCGGCATGAATGCCTTCCTGGACAACCCCGACCAATGGGAGCTGTTCAAGAAGGAGCGGCCGGCAACCGCTGTCGACGAAATCGTCCGATTCGCGACGCCGGTGAACTGCTTCCAGCGAACTGCCAAGCGCGACACCGAGGTTGGTGGCGTCGCGATCAAGGAGGGGCAGCGCGTCGGGATGTTCTACGGCTCGGCCAACTACGACGACGAAGTCTTCGACGATCCATACAGCTTCAACATCTTGCGCGATCCCAATCCGCACGTCGGGTTCGGCGGCAATGGTGCGCACTTCTGCGTCGGCGCCAATCTGGCTCGGATGGAGATCAACCTGATGTTCAACGCATTGGCCGATCTGGTTCCCGACATCTCTAAGATCGAGGCGCCGCGGCGTCTCCGGCACGGCTGGATCAACGGCGTCAAGGAGTTGCAGGTGGACTATGGCGTCAAGTGAGGTAACCGAGCAGACTCCCGCCTACCTCAACATCGATCGGGAGAATCATCCGGCGATATTGGCCGGCCGTAGGTCGCGGGACACCGTTGCCGCTCGCGACAAGCAGGCGTGGTTGGACAATTTCGCCATCGACGGCAGCGTTGAGGATCCGGTCGGACCGTCGATGTTCGACCCCGAGGGCAAGGGACATCACGGACGCGAGGAGATCTCGGCATTCTGGGATAAGTCGATCGCCACCACCGAGAGTATCGAGTTCGTGTTCGACGACGAGATCATCTGCGGCAACGAGGTCGCCTACGTCGGCAAGATCGTGACGCATATAGCGGGTCATGTTTCCGAAGCGCACGGGGTATTCACTTATCGCGCTGACGCCGATGGGAAGTTGTCCGCGCTGCGCGCGTTCTGGGAAGTGGAGAAGACGATCAACTCGGTGCGTAAGGCCTGACTCGGAACCTTCCCCTCGGCGATCGTTCGCCGTCCGGGCGCTCGCCGATGGTTTCATGAACATATGGACATCGACGAGGTTGCCGACGAACTGTACGGGTTAGATCCAGCCGATTTTGTCGCAGTTCGCAAGGAACGCGCGGCGCAAGCGAAGGCCGACGGATCTCGGGAACTGGCTCGCGAGATCGGTCTGCTGCGCAAACCGACACTCGTCGGCTGGGCGGTGAATGTTCTGGCCCGTGAGTCGGCGGATGATGTGGCCTCGCTCCTCGAGGTCGGCGACGCGCTACGTGAGGCACAAAACGCGTTGTCGGCCGATCAATTGCGCGCCTTGGATAAACAGCGGCAACAGGTACTCCGAGGGTTGACCAAGCGAACTGCATCGCTTGCCGCTGATCGGGGACAAGTGTTGAGCGAGAATGCTTCTCGGGAGGTAGGCCAGACGCTTGGCGCGGCGATGGCTGATCCGGACTTCGGTGAGCAAGTGCGGCTCGGCCGGGTGGTGGCGGCAGTCCATCACGCCGGTTTCGGCAGTGGCGGCGAAGAAGTCTTCGGACGCGGCAGCCTGCGAGTCATCGAGGGCGGGGCGTCGAAGAAGGCCAAACCCGACGTCGAAGAGTTGCGCGGCTTGCTACGAAAAGCCTTGGCGGAGGCCCAGACTGCACTCGACGAAGCGGTTGATGACGTCGAGCAAGCCGACGAAGCTCTCGACGATGTCATACGTCGTCGAGTTGAATGTGAAGAGCGGATCGACGAATTGCGCAGTGAACTATCCGAGACCGAAGCCGAACTCCAATCCGCCAAGCGGGGCGAAGAGTCAGCGAAAAAGGCACGGACACAGGCGGATCGGGACAGGTCGTCGGCGCGGGCGGCGGTCGAGAAGGTGCGGGCGCAGTTGGACGCGCTATGACGGATGGTCGGCTGGTTTCTGCGCGACGACGTCGGGCGGGGGAACAAACCCCTTCGACGTCGTGGCGAGGCAGAGTTCAGCCAATCCGCACACTCCCCCCGACGTGAGGAAGGTCGCCCCATCCGCTTCGCCTAAGCGCGTAGCGTAACCAGCAAGCCCCCACCCGTTTCGACGAAGGAGCACACACATGAGGGCACTGCATCGCCTGTCGGCTTATCTCAAAGTCTTCTCGCAGGCCAAGCGAAATCGCGTCGACCTCTACAGCTGGCTGATCCGACGGCCACTCCTGTTGTTGGCCACCATGTTCTACGAAGTGGCGATCATGTTCAGCAACCGCCTCGACCCCCGGCTCAAGGAACTCGCCGAACTTAAGACGGCAGGCCTGATCAACTGCGAGTTCTGCCTCGACATCGGATCAGCACTCGCGCGCACGGCCGGCATCAACGAACAGCAATTGCGCGACCTGCCGGTCTACGCCGACAGTGACGCCTACACCGATCAGGAGAAGTTAGTGATCTCCTTCGCCGAGGCGATGACGGTCACGCCAGCCATCGACATCGAGCCGATCCGACAGAAGTTGTTGCAGCAGTTCACCAAAGGCCAGGTTGCCGAACTCGCTGCCACTATCGCGTGGGAGAACCAACGAGCCCGGCACAACCAGGGATTGGGCGTACGACCGACGGGTATGTCCGACGGCGCGGCCTGCGCGTTGCCGGAGCCGCGGAAGTCGAGTTAGCGTAGTCCGGGAAATCCAGACGACACTACGACGTCGGCTTGTCCGCGCCAACCAGCCACATTGAAAAGTATTGCGACCCACCGCCATACGCGTGGCCGAGTGCTTTTCGGGCGTCGGGCACCTGATGGTTGCCGCCTTTGCCCATCACCTGGATCGCGGCCTCCGCGAACCGGATCATGCCTGAGGCGCCAATGGGATTCGACGACAGGACGCCGCCGGATGCGTTCAACGGAATACGTCCGCCGATTTCGGTCTCGCCTGCCTCGGTCAGCTTCCAGCCTTCGTTCTCCGGCGCGAAACCGAGATTCTCCAGCCACATCGGTTCGAACCATGAGAACGGCACGTAGATCTCCGCTGCGTCGATCTCCTCGATCGGATTGGTGATACCGCCGGCTTTCCACAACGCGGCGGCGGCGTCGCGACCGGCCTGCGGACTGACCATATTGCGATGAGCGAAGTTGAGCGGCTCGGTTCGCATCGCGGTGGCATGGATCCAGGCAACCGGATCGCCTGCCGCGACGGCTGCGTCGGCGACTTGCTCGTCGCCGATGACGACGGCGCAGGCACCATCCGACGACGGACATGTCTCGTCGTAACGGATTGGGTCCCAGAGCATTTGCGATGCCATGATCTTCTCGACGCTCTGATCGGGCTGGTGTAGATGTGCGAGCGGGTTCAGTGAACCGTTGCGGCGATCCTTCGCCGCGACCATCGCGCCGATATGTTCGGGAGCACCGGAACGGCGGATGTACGAGCGCACGTGCGGCGCGAAGAAGCCGCCAGCACCAGCGCCGACCGGCTTAGTGAACGGAACCGGAATCGACAACGCCCACATGGCATTCGACTCCGACTGCTTCTCCCACGCGACTGCGAGCACCCGTTTGTGGATTCCACCGAATACCAGCGAGGCTCCGACGTTGGCGGTCGAACCGCCAACCGAGCCCGCGGTATGAACGCGGATCAGTCTCTTACCGACGGCACCCACGGCCTCGGCCATCGCGAATTCGGGGATCATGGTGCCCTCGAACAGATCTGGGGCCTTGCCGATCACCACCGCGTCGATCTCGTCCATCGACACTTTCGCGTCGAGTAGCGCGGCGTCGATGGCCTCGCGGACCATGCCGGCCATCGTCACGTCATGACGTTTGGCGACGTATTTCGTCTGTCCGGTGCCCAGGACGGCAGCGCGGTTCTTGTATCCCATCAGGCTTCGTCTCCCGCCATCGTGACAATCATGTTCTGCTGCAGCAGCGGTCCGCCCGACGCATGCGCCACCGCGGTGCCGGCATTGCCGGTGAGGATTTCATGTGCCGCGTACCCGATACGTTGCAAACCGGCCGAGAAGAGTGAGTTTCCGGCGAGTGATCCGCCAGATGGGTTGATACGCACCGATTCCGGCAACTCCAGCGCATTGCGGACGATCAGTTCCTGATGCGAGAAGGAGGCATGGATCTCGGCGACGTCGACCGCCCGACTGCGGTCGCCGAATGCGGTGTCGCCGGCTAGTTTCGTCGACGGCGATATGGTGAGATCGCGTGCGCCGAAGTTGGGACTGTCGATGCGATGGTCCCATCCGGTGACGAATGCGGGGTTGGCGACCAGCTCGCGGGCGCGGCCCTCGCTTGCGATGATCACTGCGGCACCGGCGTCGGTATATGGAGCGATGTCGTGGCGGCGCAACGGGTTTGCGACGTAGTCGGTGGTCAAGAGGTCGGCTGGATCACCACCGAAGGTCCGCGCTCCGACCGCGGCCATGTCGGCCTCGGTCCACACGCCGGCATCAATGCCCGCGCGCGCCTGCAATGCGCCCAGGGCGCTTGCACCGGGCCACAGTGGAGCAACGTTATATGGGTCGGTTTGCAATGCGAGCGTCAGATCGGCGTCACCCGCACTGGATTTGCCGAAGCCGTAGGCTAATGCCAGATCCACTTCGCCGGTTGCGATCTTCACGAACGCCTCATACAACGCCCAGGCGCCGTCCATCTCCACATGCGACTCGTTGATCGGTGGCATCGCACCGATCGAGTCGATCGCGGAAATGAATGAAAAGGCGCGGCCGGCAAGGTAATCCGACGATCCGCTACACCAGAAGCCGATATCGGTCCGGCTGATGCCGAGTTCGGCGTAGAGCTTGTCGAAGCAGGGTATGAGCATTTCGACACCATTGGTGGTGCCATGTGAGGCGGTGACGTTCGGACTGTGCGCGAAGCCGACGATCGCGATGCGTGGAAGTGTCATCACACGTATTCCTTGTAGGTCTCGTAATCGGCATCTGCCTCGCCGGTTGGCCGGAAATGACTCACATTGCCCATCGAGTACTGCCATTCGTCTTTGGGGAGCCACACTGCTTCGACTCGCATACCCATCCGAACGTCGTCGGCGGCACAGTCGAGGATGAGGTGCAGGAAGGGAATATCGGTTCCATCGAGTAATACGTATGCGGCGACATACGGCGGTTTGATCTTCTGTCCCTGGAACGGGACGTTGACGATGCAAAAGGTCGTCACAATGCCGGTATGCGGGAGTTCCAGGAACTCTGCGGGTGGTGCGCCGTCGGCCGGACTTACATCGCGCGGCGGGAAGTACACGCGGCCTTCGTCGACGCCCGATGCCATCCGATTGCCGATCAGCTTGCCTGCCTTGAGGCCATAGAGGAACTCCGATTCCGCCGGGCTCGCCGAGTGGGTGTTGGAGGTCGCGATCGGCGTGACGATGACAACGCGGTCGCCCTCGGGGACGTCGGTGGTGTTCGGTGTGGCCGGCTCGGTGTTCTCACCCGGTGCGAAGTAGGCGATGTCGTCGATCCGGCCGGTTCGGGCGGCGGCGAATACCGCATGGACCCGTTGTCCGGTGTGGATGTCGTCAGGCGATTCGACGGCAACGACGTGCAGTAATGCGGTGTCGGCCCCGTCGAGCGTGATCAATGCCCACGCAAATGGCTTGTCGAGCGGTTGTGCCGGCGCGGGGTCGGCCTGCCAGGACCAGGATGTCACGGTGCCGATGCTGGCGACGTCGACGAGTTCGCCGATCTGGGTGCCGGTGATCGGGTCGAATTCCACCGGCGGCACCGATACGGTGCCGTCGGAGTTCTTGGAGCCGACGATCCGGCCGTCTCGGAGGCCGAGCGCGAACTGGCTGAGAACGGGGCCGAGCGAGCGCGTGTAGTCGAAGGAATTGGTCAGCGGCGCGCTGAGAATCTCCGTCGATGGCTCGGGTACGTGTGCCACGGGACAGGTGGCACCGCTGGAAACAGTGGTGGTGGTCACTTTCCTACTAGAACACGTTCTAGTATTACGTGCAAGAAGCAAGTACCCACGACGAACCGGAGAACCTATGCGATTGGCACTTCAACTCGGCTATTGGGGCGCCGGACCGATCCCAGACGCACCGGAATTGGTTGCCGCAGCGGAAGATTCGGGATTCGATGCGGTTTTCACCGCTGAGTCCTGGGGTTCGGACGCGTACACACCACTGGCTTGGTGGGGTGCGCAGACACGCCGAGTTCGATTGGGCACAGCGGTCGCGCAGGTCTCCGCTCGACCCCCTACATCGTTGGCGATGGCCGCGCTGACTCTCGATCACCTCTCGGGCGGGCGGCATATTATCGGCCTAGGCGTCTCCGGGCCGCAGGTGGTCGAGGGGTGGTACGGCCAGCCATTCGGCAAGCCGCTGGCCCGGACTCGGGAGTATGTGCGGGTAGTGCGGGAGGTGCTGGCACGCGAGGGCAGGGTCACCAGCGACGGTGAGCATTACCCGCTGCCGTACCCCGGCAATCGTCCCGGAGCCACCGGACTCGGCAAACCGCTCAAGTCGATAACCCATCCGCTGCGGGCCGATATCCCGATCTGGCTCGGTGCCGAAGGCCCGCGAAACGTCGCGCAGACAGCGGAAATCGCCGACGGCTGGCTCGCGGTTTTCTTTAGTCTCGGTCTGGCCGAGCAGTACAACGCCTGGCTCGACGAGGGCTTTGCCCGACCGGGCGCGCGCCGCTCGCGTGCTGACTTCGAGATTGCCGCGAACGCTCAAGTGGTGATCACCGACGACGTCGGCGCCGCCGTTGAACGCTACCGTCCGTCGACCGCGCTGTACGTCGGGGGGATGGGTGCCAAAGAGAAGAACTTCCACGCGGATCTGTACCGCCGCATGGGATATGGCGATGCGGTCGATGAGATCGGCCGGCTGTTCCAGGCTGGCCGCAAAGCCGAGGCGCTGGCAGCGGTGCCCGACGAGATGGTTCGCGAGACGATGATCGTCGGCACGCTGGACGAGGTGAAAGATCAAGTGGCGCAGTGGGAAGCGGCAGGCGTCACGATGTTGATGGTCACCGCCCGCGACGTCGGGACCATTCGGCAGCTTGGCGAGTTGGCTCTGGCACAGTGAAAACTGCGGCTGGGTGCCCGTCGAGGGGCAACTGCCCCCGATAAAAGCCTGGCCGCAGTTTTCGCCGATCGTGAGTGAACTTGCGCAGTCATGGTCGTTCGGTCCGCGGTCGATGATACTGATCCGCGACGACTCGGGGGTGACTCACCGGATAGGGTCATTCTCGCCGCGTACGGCTGCCGCGCATCTCCGCGGCTGCCTCGACGTCGCGTCTGTCGAGGGCCGCCAGCACGGCGGCTTGATCAGCCGCACTCCGCCCGCGGCTCCATTTAGCCTTGGCCTCGACCCCGGCCACACTGATCTCGATCCCGACGATTGCCTTGAGCTGTTGTGTCACAAAGGAATCCGGTGCGTCGGAAACTTGCCAAGGTTCTGCGAACTGGGCTTCGTGAGTGTTGGTCAACTGCTCGACGAAGTTCAGTACGCGATCAGTATCGGTGACGATCCGCGCAGTCCCGCGCAAGTGGACCGAACTGTAGTTCCAGGTAGGGACGGCGCGGCCATGTTCGGCTTTGGAGGGATACCAGTTCGGTGAGATGTAAGCGTCGGGTGCCGTTGCGACGATGAGGACTTCGGCGCCATCGAGGTCACGCCAATGTGCGTTCGCCCGGGCGATGTGGGCGATCACGGTGTCCTCGCTCCAGAGAATGGGTAGCGTAGTCGCGGCTAGTGTGCCCGCCGCTGAGAACACGGTTGCCACACCCGCGGCGGACACAAGTTCGCGGGCGTGTTCGTCGGAACTGCGGTCGGGACGGGCGATGTACATACGACGACCGTATGCGCTGTCCGTGACGCCGCCAAGCTAATTTGAAGAGCCGGCGGTACCGGGCGAGCGTTACTCGCCAGTGAAAGCGGGAGTCTCCTTCTGGGCGAACGCCTTTGGTCCAATCTTCGCATCCTTGGACTGAAAGACTTTCGAGCCGAGTTCGGCGTCGATCTTGAACGCCTCTTCCTCGTGCATACCTTCGGTGTCGCGGATTGTCTTGAGGATCGCCTGGACCGCGAGCGGACCGTTGGCGGCGATCTTGTCGGCGAGCTCGAGGGCTTTGTCCAGCGCGGTGCCGTCGGGCACCACGTAGCCGACCAGTCCGTATTCCTTCGCCTCGTCGGCCGAGATATGCCGACCGGTCAGCAGGATATCGGCGGCGACGGTGTACGGGATTTGGCGGACCAAGCGCACGGCACTGCCGCCGAGTGGGAACAGGCCCCAACGCGCTTCGGACACACCGAATTTGGCTGATCGCGCGGCAACTCGAATATCGGTGCCCTGCAGGATCTCAGTTCCGCCGGCGATGGCCGGCCCCTCGACCGCGGCGATCAATGGCTTGGTAAGGCGGCGACCCTTGAGCAATGCGGGCAGTCTGGTGAGGTCCCAGCCGCCTTCGGCGAATTTGTCGCCGGGCGCCTTCTGATTCATCGACTTGAGGTCTGCTCCGGCGCAGAAGTAGCCACCGGCCCCGGTAAGGATTGCCACGCGGATCTCCGGATCGGCATCGACCTGATCCCACGCCTGCTCCATGATGGCCATCATCTCGCTCGAAAGCGCGTTGCGTGCCTGCGGTCGATTCATCGTCACGATAAGCGTGTGACCACGCTTCTCGACGAGGCATTCGGGGGTATGCCCCTTGGTCTGGGTGCCGGTTTGGGTTGGTGTGGACATGAAGGCCTCCGGGTTTATACAAACGCTTGCCGAAAACAGTAACACGTTCTAATTTTGTAGCATGGCTTACACGATTGCCGATCTGATCGAGCATGCGGTCGACCTGATGCCGGACCGCGTCGCGCTCGAATCGGGGGACCGGAACCGTACATACGCACAACTCGACGCACGCAGCAACGCCCTCGCTCACGCACTCATCGATCGGGGCGTGCGCCCTGGAGACTCGGTGGGTCTCTACAGCAGGAACACCATCGAGGCGGTTGAGGCCATGGTCGCGATCTTCAAGGCCCGCGCCGTGATGGTTAACGTCAATTTCCGGTACGTCGAGAACGAGCTGGAACATATCTTCACCGACTCGGGTATGAAGGTGCTGATCCATGAGCGGCGATACACGCAGCGGGTATGCAACGTATTGCCGTCCACACCTGGGCTGTCGTACCGGATCGTCATCGACGATGAGACTCAAGTCCCGATCGATTGTGACGGGGTGACCGACGGCGTCGTCGAATTTGAGGCGGCCATCGCCGCGCAGTCGGGGGAGCGGGATTTCGCCGCGCGTTCCGACGATGATTTGTACATGATCTACACCGGGGGAACCACGGGAAAGCCGAAGGGTGTTGTGTGGCGGCAGGAGGATGTTTTCCGCGTTCTCGGCGGCGGGATTGATTGGTACACAGGAGAACCGGTTGCCGATGAGTGGCAACTGGCCAAAGGCGGCGCGGCGGGCGGACAGCTCGTGCGATTCCCCATTCCGCCGTTTATCCACGGCGGGTCTCAATGGGCGATCTTCCAGTCCTTGTTCGCCGGCGGTAAGGCTGTGGTCTACCCCGACTTCAGTGGTCCGCATAGCTGGGAGGCAATTGCTCGTCACGGCGTCAACGTCGTGTTCATCACCGGAGATGCGATGGGGCGCCCCATGATTGACGCGCTCGACGTGAACGATGACTACGACACCTCGACAGTGGTGTCGATCGCCTCGTCGGCAGCACTGTTTTCACCTGCGGTGAAAGAGAAGTTCCTGGCACGCTTCCCGAATGCCATCGTGATCGATGCGATTGGCTCGTCGGAGACGGGTTTCGGTGGGATGGGTGTGGTGGCCAAGGGGCAGAGTCATATGGGTGCGCCGCGGGTGAAGGCCGACCCGTCGACCCACGTGATTCGGGACGACGGCAGTCATATCGAACCGGGTACCGGCGAAGTCGGCATGCTGGCCCGCACCGGCAATATCCCATTGCGCTACCACAACGATCCGGCCAAGTCCGCCAAGACATTCGTCAAGTACAACGGGGTGCGGCATTCAATGCCGGGCGACTACGCGATCCTCGAGGCTGACGGCACCATTACCATGCTCGGCCGCGGGTCGGTATCCATCAACTCCGGCGGCGAGAAAGTGTTCCCGGAAGAGGTGGAGGCCGCGCTCAAGGCGCATCCGGACGTCTTCGACACCGTCGTCGTTGGGGTGCCCGACGAGCGATTCGGGCAGCGGGTCGCCGCGGTGATCGAAGTGCGCGATGACGCTCGGCCTTCGCTGGCCGATTTGAATTCAGTTGTGCGACAAGGACTCGCCGGTTACAAATGCCCTCGCAGTGTGTGGTTCGTCGATGAGCTCAAGAGATCGCCCGCTGGCAAGCCCGATTACCGATGGGGCAGCTCGATCACCGAGTCGCGACCCGCAGATGAAACCAGCTGACCCACACCTCTGAAACCGATTGCTAGTAAAGGATTTTCATGCGTACCGAGTTAACCGAACGTTTCGGCATCGAATACCCCATCTTCGGATTCACTCCGAGTGAAGACGTCGCGGCGGCGATCAGCCGAGCCGGCGGACTCGGCGTGCTCGGGTGCGTGCGTTTCAACGAAGCCGAAGAACTCGACAAGGTACTCGAGTGGATGCACGAGAACACCGATGGGAAGCCATTCGGCGTCGATATCGTGATGCCCGCCAAGATACCCACCGAGGGATCCAAGGTGGATCTGGACACCATGATTCCGCCCGAGCACCGGGCATTCGTCGAGCGGACCCTCGATGAGTTGGGCGTACCGAAGCTCGAAGGCGAGAATCGGGTCAACACCGGGGTGCTGGGCTGGCTGCATTCAGTCGCTCGGTCGCATGTCGACGTCGCGATGGAACACGCTCGCAAATACGGGCAGATCAAGCTGATCGCCAATGCTCTCGGTTCGCCGCCGGCCGACGTCATCGATATCTCGCACCAAAACGGTGTGGCCGTTGCCGCATTGGCGGGCGCGAAAGAGCATGCGCTGCACCATGTCGAGGCAGGCGTCGACATCGTTATCGCGCAGGGCTACGAAGGCGGTGGGCACACCGGCGAGGTGACTTCGATGATTCTGTGGCCCGAACTCGTCGACGCCGTCGGCGACACGGCCCCGGTACTCGCCGCGGGCGGGGTCGGCAGCGGTCGGCAGATGGCAGCGGCTATCGCGTTGGGTGCGCAGGGTGTGTGGATGGGTACCTATTGGCTGACTGCCGCCGAATACAAGCTTGGTGCGCACGGCGATGGGCCGTCCACAATTCAGCAGGCGCTGCTGGCCGCGACGTCACGCGACACCGTCCGACGCCGGATCTACTCGGGTAAGCCCGCCCGCCTGCTCAAGACCAAGTGGACTGACGCCTGGGATGCTCCCAACGCGCCGGAGCCGCTGCCGATGCCTTTGCAGAATCTGCTTGTGGGACAAGCGCATGCGCGAATCTCACAAGCCGACGACCCCGAGGTGGTCGCGATGCCGGCCGGTCAGATCGTCGGTCGCCTCAACGCGATCACGCCAGTGGAAGAGCTGATCGCCGACCTGGTGAACGAGTACAAGGAGGCCGCATCGCGGCTCGACAAGACGCTGTGACGGTGCCCGGCCGCCCCACTTCGCGCCGTGTGGTGACCTGGTGAATTCTCGTCCCTCGAACCATCTCAGCGGGACGAGAATTCGGGTTGAGCTCCAGCGTGGTCAGTGCCGTTTGCGATAGTCGATCTTCGGCGGGCCCGGCGGCTGCTGCGGATCAGGTTGCGGCGGTGGTTGATTTGTGACCGGCTGCTGCGGCGGGTAGATCGGTTGATATGAGGCCGGGCGGGGATATGTCGGCTGCGGAGGTACCGGTGGAGTGATCACCGGCCATGGATTCTGCTGCGGGGGCGCGGGGTTGGCTCGCCGACTCGCGCCTCTCGCGTCCGAGAAGAAGGCGAGACTTCCGCCCGCCAGCACAACGCCGATACCCAAGAGAATCCAGCCGCCCTTATGTGAGCTGCTCTCATTCTCGGCGGCTTGCTCGGCACCCGTACGCTCGACGCCATCGGTAACGCAGACGTAGTCTTCGGTGATCGTCCGACCGTTGCATTCGGGCTTTCCTTTGGCCGAGATCGAGACGATACCGCCGATGATCATGCCGACACCCATTAGGCCGACGAACAGACCCCACAGTATGTTCTTAACGCGGTTTCCCGTCTGTCCTGCCATTGCGCCTCCACGATCACACTGCCGACGTTCAGATGCCTCCGTCAGTTCAGCGTTACCGGGATGATTCTGTCCAACTCGTGTCTGTTGATTGGACGACACTCCGCCGGCTAGACGACGCTGAATCCGGCTGGCAACGGCTCGCGGCCGGTTAGTGCAAGTAGCACTCGTTCGGCCTGATCGGATGACGCCGCGATCGCGGCGGCCAATCGAGTCATGTCGGCGATGGCGTCCGGCGGGAGAGCGTGCGAGGTGCCAATGGCGCTGCTCAGGTCGAGTGTATGTACGACCAGTTCGAAGACACGCGTACGCAGGTATTCCGGCAGCGGCATCGTCAGTCCGAAGATCACCTCGACCCGACGTTGCGCCGGCTGGGCAGCCAAGACTGTCGTGACTTCGCTGATCTTGGCCGCGATCGCCGAGGTCGGATCGCCGCCGAGAGCGACGCCGGCCGCGATCGCGCGGGCATCGATGGCTGACGTATCGCTGCCTGGTCCTAGCGGGCCGTCGTCGGCGGTCAGCGTCAGGTAGTAGTCCTGCGCCGTCGGGGTATTGATGTCTTCTGGCTCAGGGTGGGCGGCATAGGCGATCACGGTGTCGAATGACCGGCCGGTATGTCCGACGAGCGTGCGAATCGACCAGGTGCCCAGTGCGGGATCGTCCCAGCGGTCGGCCCCGACGGCGGCCACCAACTCGGCGAAGGCGTATGCGCAGCGTAGATAGGTGGACATGTCTCCGATGCTAGGACCCGACGGTCAGTCGCGTTCGAGATAGAAGAAGTATGGGTGCGCCGAGCCGCGCAGATCCATCGCGCCGAGCAGGATGTCGGTGTCAAGCCAGCGGAAATGATCGATGATTGGCAGATCGTCGTAAACCATTGCGGCGCTTGGTTTTGCGGGGCCGTCGCCAGCCTGGAATTCGACGACGCGCAAGCGTGCGCGGTGCCGGCGGGTTTTGGCGGCCTTGATGCCGGTGGACAACCCGGGGACCTTCCGCTTGGGAAGTTTCGGGCCGAGTGTGTTCAGCAACCCGATCGGCACCAGTTTGGGATTCACCGGGAATAGTGAGCCGCGCTCGCCGAAGAGCAGGGGATGAACGCGATCGGCGTCGTCAAAACGCTTGCCGTACCACCCGGAGATCGTCAGCAGGCCGTCCATCGGGTGGTCGGTGGGCACTTCGCCGCCATGCCACGTGGCCCCGACGACGTCGGGAACGGCTACCGCGGGCAGTGAGTCGAAAAGCGTCGCGGCGTCCGTGGTGGACACGCCGGATGTGAGTTGGTGCAGGGTCACTACGGAGTTCATTGTCGCCCTCGTCTGGAATCGAAATGGTTGGTAGTGCGTCGGCGTCGGCCCTTTGACACAAAAATAGCGATGCGTTTCAGCGGTTGCAACTTGGGCGATGCTCAGCATTAAGTGGCTAACCTGGCACAGTGCATCTGTTTCTGCCCGCGGCACTGGCCGTCGCCTCGGCTTTGCTGGTGGCGATCGGCACGCTGGTGCGCCAGCGGGCGTCGACCGCGCGTGGCGGAATCACTCGGCGCTGGTGGCTCGGTGTACTGATTGCGGCGTTCGGTTTCGGGCTCCAAGCTGCGGCTCTGGGGCTCGGATCGCTGATGTTGGTACAACCATTGATCGTCTTATCGGTGCTGTTCGCGCTGCCGATGGAGGCGCATCTGGACCATCGGCGTCTTACGGTGCACGAGTGGAAGTGGGGTCTGACGCTTACGCTGTGCATCGCGGCCTTCGTGCTCATCACGCGGCCAAGTCCCGGTCAGCACCAGGCAAGTGCGGGTGTCCTCGCGACCGTCATCGCACTGCTGGTGGTGCTCTTGGGTGCGCTGGTGATCACCACCCGATTCGTATCGCTGCATTACCGAGCGCTGCTGTTCGGTGCCGCGTCGGGTGTGTTGACCGGTGTGCAGTCGTTCCTCGTCAAAGGGCTGATGGAGCAGTTGGGTGAAGGTTTCTTCACCATTTTCACGCACCCGGAGATCTACCTAATTGTTTTGGTTGCCACCGGATCGGTGGTGGCTCAGCAGATGGCGTTCGCCGCGCATGACTTGCAGACCTCGTTCCCGGCGATGACGGTGATGGAGCCGGCGGTCGCGATGATCCTGGGCGTGCTGCTGCTGGGCGAGCGTGCGCAAGTCGGTGTGGTCGAAGGGATCTTCGTCGTGCTGGTCTTGTTGCTGATGTTCTACGCGACGGTAGTGCTGGCGAAACACGCGGCCGAACGCGAGGTGGAATACGAAGTGGAGCACGCGGTTTCACAGTAAGACCGGCGAAGAATCCCTCGACCTTGCGGAATGCTGCGCCGACTCAACCAGTCGCCGACGCCGCCTCGAATCGTCCGCCAACGCGCACCCAATCCGGTGGCGCCGGGTCGGTCCGCAATAACCTTTTGACCGTCTTGAACGTGGCGGTCTGCGGCAACTCACTGACCACCCGCACCCGCGTTGGCCACTGTTTGGGGCCTAGATCGCTTTGCCGGGAAAGGAATTCGTCCAGCTCGCCCGGCGTCAGATGTGGCGCTACCAGTACAGCCCACAGGTCATCGCCGATGTCGGTCGGCACACCGTACACCGCGGCGAGTGCGATCCCAGGGTGCCGCAACAGAATTTGCTCGACGAGCGCGGTGCCGATGTTCTCGCCGTCGATACGCGCCCAGTCGCCGACGCGGCCCGCGAAATGGATATAGCCATCGTCGTCGACCCAGCCGAGGTCGCCAGTGCGATAGATCCCGCCGCGCAGTCGTTCGTCGGTCGCGTCAGCGTCGCCGTAATAGCCGTCGAAAAGTCCGGCACCCGAGGTGTTGACGATCTCGCCGATCTGGCCGATCGGCACCGGCACTGAGGTATCGGGTTCCACTACAACGACGTTGGCTGGTAGTGGCCCGAGTGCATCGGGTGGGGTGTCGACGGTTCGGGTGATCGACACACCCCCCTCGGTGGAGCCGAATCCGTCGACGACGACGCAGCCGAAGCGCTCGGCGAACGCGGCGCGATCAGTTGCCGCTGCCTCATTGCCGTAGACCACCCGCAACGACGTCGCGGCGTCATCGGGACGTGGTGGCACGGCGAGGATGTAGTGCAGCGGTTTGCCGACGTAGTTCGCGTAGGAGATTCGGTACCGATGGAGATCCGAGATGAAACCTCGAGCCGAAAAGCTGCGGCGCAGCGTAATTGACGCGCTGCCGGCGACCGCGACCGACCAGCCGGCGATCGTCGCGTTTGAGTGGAACAGGGGCATCGACAGATAGACGACGTCATCGGCGCCGATGCCAAAACGCTCGGCCAGCATCAGGCCGGCGCCGGCGAATTTGCGTTGACTGCAGCGCACTGCCTTGGGGTCGCCGCTGGTGCCCGATGTGAAGATCAGCATCAATAGATCGTCTGGCTGATGGTCGATGATGCTGACCGGGGAGCCGGTGTGTGGCGCCAGCAGTGTCGCCCACTGCGGGTTGTCTATATTGAGGATCGTTGCTGGACAACCGATCCCATCTATCAGCGGCGCGGTGTCATTGCAGACTACGACGATCTGACAGTCGGCGACGGCGATATCGCGTGCCAGTGCCGCTCCGCGGCGTGTTGTGTTCAGGCCCACCAGCACGACGTGGGAGATCGCCGCCGCCGACAGTAAGTAGCTGAATTCCGGCACATTGCCCAGCAGCACGCCGACATGCGGTGGTCGCTCGCGGTCGAGCAACCCGTCCAACGCTCGCGCACGCTGCATGCCGAGCGCCAAATGTGAACGCCACGAGACGAATTCGTCTTCGAAGTAGAGTCCGCGGTCGTCGATGTCGACGAGCGCGGCGAGTAGCCCGCTGAGCGTGCGCGCGTCGGTGACCGACGAGGTGCCGCGCTCGTTGTCTGTCATGTCAGGCCGGTTCGGCCGCGAGCGCCGCCCCGATACTCGCCAGCGTCGCAGGCAATGAGCCCAGACTGAATTCATTGTGCTTGGCGCGCAGGAAGTATCGATGTACCGGATGGCTGGTGTCCAGTCCGACGCCGCCGTGTACGTGTACCGCGGTGTGTGAGACGCGGTGTCCCGACTGCGCGGCCCAGTACTTCGCCGTTGATACCGCGAGCGAGGATAGATCGCCGTTAGCCAGCAGCCAGCCGGCCTGCGTGGTGGTCAACTTGAGCCCCTGAACGTCGATATAGCCATCGGCAAGACGCTGTGCGACAGCCTGATTGGCTCCGATCGGCTTGCCGAACTGCTCTCGTTCGGCGGCATAGGCCGCAGTCAGTTCCAGCGCGCGTTCCAAGATGCCGGACTGTTCGGCGCATGCGGCGAGGGCGGCGCGGTCGAGGAGTGCCGAAACGGCGGTGCTCCCGCCGGACAGCACGGCGTCGTCGGCGATTGTTACCGAGTCGAAGTCGACCTGCTCAGTCGGGATCAGTCCGGTCGATGGGGTGGCGGCGATTCGCACCCCGTCAGCATCGGCCGGAACCAGTACGACGACCGAGCCGTCAGGGCCGGCCGCGGTGACCAGCAATGCATCGGCCGCCGTCGCGAATGCGACGATCACCTTGGTGCCGTTAAGTTTCCACAACTTTCCGTCCCGGTGCAGGGTGGTCGCCGGTGCCGTTGGGTCATACCCCAAGTCCTCGTCGATCGCGACGGTGAGGACGCCGAGCCCGGCGGCGCCGCGTTCGAGCCATTCGCCACGCAGCGACTTGGAGCCGAAGGCGGCGAGCGTCGGAAGAGCGGCGATCGAGTGCTGGCCGTATGGCACCAGTGCCAACGCGCGGCCCAACTGTTCAGCCACGGCGATCGTGTCCAGGACGGTCAGCCCGCCGCCGGTAGCCTTCTCCGGGAGTTCGAGGCCGAGTAATCCGGCCTGGGAGAGTTCGCGCCAGAGGTCGACGTCGAGCCGTGCGCCAGCGGCTTCCAGCTCCGCCACCTTGTCCGGTGCGGATAGTTTCGCGGCGATGTCGGCGGCCAGGCCGGCGACCTCGGCAGTTGTTTCATCAGGAGTGAAATCCATTGGTATCGATGGCCTTTCGGGCTTGCGGGAGGTGGCGGGTCAGCGTCGCTGATGCGGCTGACCGAGGGCGAGCATCGCGATGATGTCGCGCTGCACCTCGTTGGTTCCGCCGCCGAAAGTGAGGATCAGGGAGGAGCGCTGGAATCGCTCGAGGCGCCCGAGCAGATGTGCGCCACTGCTGCCCTGGCGGAGAGTGGCCGCTGGGCCGAGGATCTGCATTAGCAATCGGTATGCCTCCGGCGCGAATTCGGTGCCGTAGACCTTGGTGGCCGAAGCGTCGGCCGGACTCGGTGCACCGCCCGACGAGGCGGCCGAGGCGATCTTCCAGTTGACCAACTTCAAGAACTCGACGCCGGCGTGCACCTGTGCGAGATTCGACTGCACCCAGGGCGCGTCGATCACCGGAGAACCAGCGGAAGTCTTTGTGTTCTGCGCCCATTCGATGGTCTCACGCAACGCGTGTTGAATCGGTGCGGCGCTGCACAATGCGACCCGCTCGTTGTTGAGCTGATTGGTGACCAGCGGCCAACCTTTGCCCAGCTCGCCGACTAAGGCCGACGTCGGTACCCGGACGTCGGAGTAGTAGGTTGCGCTGGTGTCGACGCCGGCCATCGTGTGCACCGGGGTGTAGCTGAACCCCTCGGCGGTGGTCGGCACGATGAGCATCGAAATGCCTTTGTGCTTGCGGCCGTTGGGTTCAAGACCGCTGGGGTCGGTGCGGCACGCGAGCCATATGTAGTCGGCGTACGGGATCAGTGACGTCCACATTTTTTGGCCGTTGATGACGAAGTCGTCGCCGTCGCGGACCGCGCTCGTACGCAGCGACGCCAGGTCGGTACCCGCGCCCGGCTCGGAGTAGCCGATGGAGAAGTGCAGGTCACCCGACGCGATCTTCGGCAGGAAGAATGCCTTCTGCTCGTCGGTGCCGTAATGCATGATGGTCGGCGCAACGGAGTTGATCGTCAGGAAGGGTACCGGCGCGCCCGCGATCGCCGCTTCGTCGGTGAAGATCAGCTGATCCATCATCGACCGGTTCTGGCCGCCGAATTCTTCGGGCCAGCCGAGTGCGAGCCAGCCGTCGGTGCCCATCTGCTTGACGACGTCGCGGTATGCGGTGCCTTCGCCGATCTCACCGGATGTCGAGGTGAGGGCGGCGCGGCGTTCGGGCGTCATGAGTTTCGCGAAATACGCACGGAGCTCGCGCCGCAACTCGGCTTGTTGGTCGGTGTAGGCGATGCGCATCAGAACTCCATAACGGGCGGTGTGTGTCCTATAATCTGTAACACGTTCTAACCCGAAAGCGGCGGCTGCGTCAACAGGCGCCGACGATCAGTAGGAGTGTGTGAGATGCGAATCAAGGCCGACTTCGATCTATGCGAGTCGAATGCCATCTGCGTGGGGATGGCGCCCGACGTTTTCGATCTGGATGACGACGACTACCTGGTCATTTTGCAAGAGGACGTGCCCGCCGAACGAGTCGAAGAACTGCGTCAGGTGGTGGCGAGCTGCCCCAAGTCGGCGCTCAGTCTGGACGAATGAACCATTTACTCGGAAATGATTGCCGATTCGGCCGTTCCCTGTATGGTACTGCAACAGGTTCTAGTTTTGGGGGAACGCAAAACTTGTCAGCAGTGCTTGGAAGGTTGAATCAGTGGTTGCTTCACTTGAAGGCCGCATCGCGGTAGTCACCGGCGCGGGTGCCGGACTCGGTCGAGCGGAGGCGATCGGCTTGGCGTCGCAGGGTGCCAAGGTCGTCGTCAACGATCTTGCCGACGCGCTGGACGCCACTGACGTCTTCGACGTTATCGAGGCAGCCGGGGGCACCGCGATTCCATTGGCCGGCGACATCTCCGCGTCGCAGACCGCGACTGAAATCATGCGAGCAGCGACCGAGACGCTCGGCGGACTCGACATCGTCGTGAACAACGCCGGAGTCATCCGCGACAAAATCCTCTTCAATATGTCCGACGATGACTGGGATCTGGTGATCCGAGTTCATCTGCGCGGCCATTTTCTGCTCAACCGCAATGCCGGTGCCTACTGGCGGGCGAAGTCCAAGGAGGCAGGCGCGCCGGTGTACGGGCGTCTGATCAACACCTCGTCAGAGGCGGGGCTACTCGGTGGAGCCGGCCAGCCCAACTATGCGGCAGCCAAAGCCGGTATTACCGCACTCACGCTGTCGGCGTCACGCGCACTGGACCGGTTTGGGGTGCGGTCCAATGCGATCTGCCCACGCGCTCGCACCGCGATGACCGAGAATGTTTTCGCCGACGCCCCGATCGACGGCGTCGATCCACTCTCGCCTGAACACGTCGTTGAGCTTGTCAAATACCTGGCCGGCCCCGATTCGGACCGGATCAACGGTCAGGTGTTCATCGTGTACGGTCCGAAGGTCACTTTGATGGCGGCACCGCAAGCAGCCCATGTGTTCAATGCCGACTGTGACTCCTGGCGTACTGGAGAACTCAGCGGATCGCTCACCAGCTATTTTGCTGATCGTGATCCGTCGATGTCGTTCTCCGCAAGTGCGCTCATGAACTAAGACATATGACTGTTTCGGGCATGGTAGGTTCGCCACAGCCGCGCGTTAGGAGTGCAGGTGATTCGCAAGCTCGCGACGCCGTTTTCGGCGGTCGGTGACTTTGTGTCACTTGGGGTTGAGTCTTCCCGTGAGCTGTTCCGGCCCCCGTTTCAATGGCGGGAAACCGTTGAACAGTCGTGGGCGATTGCCCGCGTCTCGATGGTGCCGACGCTCCTCGTCGCCATTCCGTTCACCGTCCTGGTGAGCTTTACGCTCAATATCCTGCTGCGCGAGATCGGCGCACAGGATCTGTCCGGAGCAGGCGCCGCGCTGGGCACGATCACCCAGATCGGCCCGATTGTGACGGTGTTGATCGTCGCCGGTGCAGGTGCGACGGCAATCTGCGCGGACCTTGGCGCGCGCACGATTCGCGAAGAGATCGACGCACTGAAAGTGCTCGGCATCAACCCGATTCATCGCTTGGTGGTGCCGCGCATAATCGCCTCGACCGGGGTGGCTCTGCTGCTCAATAGCCTCGTCTGCACGATCGGCATCGGTGGCGGCTTCGTGTTCTCGGTCTATCTGCAGGATGTGAACCCCGGTGCGTTTCTGGCAAACCTGACCCTACTGACCGGTCTCGGCGAGTTGATGATCTCAATGGTCAAGGCAGCGTTGTTCGGATTGTTCGCCGGCATGGTCGGCTGTTACCAGGGCTTGAATGTCTCCGGTGGCGCGAAGGGTGTCGGCGACGCCGTCAACGAGACTGTCGTCTACTCATTCATGGCGCTATTCGTCGTCAACGTCGTGGTGACCGCAGTCGGTCTGAAAGCGACGGCGGGCTAATATGGTTCTTCCATTCACCACCCGTTTGCGAGGCGCCCGCGTAGCTGTGAAGAACGTCGGCGAAGACTGGAATCATATCGGGGACCAGGCGCTGTTCTATTGGGACAGCATTGTGTCGATCCCCAAGGCGTTGCGGCTGTACAAGAAAGAAACACTGCGCCTGATCGCCGAAATCTCGATGGGTACCGGCGCACTCGCGATGATCGGTGGCACGGTCGTCGTGGTTGGCTTTTTGACGCTGTTCACCGGCGGCACGATCGCGGTACAGGGCTACAACTCATTGGCCAATATCGGCGTCGAGGCACTGACCGGATTCTTCTCGGCATTCATCAACGTGCGTATCGCCGTTCCCGTGATCGCCGGTATCGCCCTCGCGGCGACGATCGGAGCCGGGGCGACGGCACAGTTGGGTGCGATGCGAGTCAGTGAGGAGATCGACGCCCTCGAAGTCATGGCCATCTCGTCGATTCCCTACCTCGTCAGCACTCGAATCATCGCCGGACTCGTCGCGATCATCCCGCTCTACGCACTGGCATCATTGGCGTCGTTCGTCGCCAGCCGATTTGCCACCGTCTTTCTCTACGGACAGTCGCCTGGCGTCTACGACCATTACTTCAACACCTTCCTGATCCCCTCCGACATCATGTGGTCGTTCGTGCAGGCCATCTGCATGGCTGTGGCCGTGATGCTCATTCACACCTACTACGGCTTCAACACCTCCGGCGGACCGGTCGGCGTCGGCATTGCGGTGGGCAACGCGGTGCGGGCATCGCTGGTCGTGGTCGTTGTCATCACCCTGTTGACCTCGCTCGCCATCTATGGCGCAGACGGCAAATTCAACCTGGCGGGCTGAGCGATGTCACGTAAACAGGAGCGCAGCAACGGCGTTCGCAAACTCGCCGCGGCCGGCATGGTGATCGGACTCGTCGCGTTGATCGCCGCAGCCAGTATCCAGTTCCTCGGTGGATTCAAATCGACCAAACCGGTGACCGTCGTCGCGCCGCGCGCCGGCCTGGTGATGAACCCCGATGCGAAAGTGAAGCTGCGCGGAGTGGAGGTCGGGCGCGTCAACTCCATCGAACAACGCGACGGACATGCCGTTCTGACGCTCGATATCGCGTCGGACCAATTGCATATGATTCCCGCGAACGTCACCGCAGATATCAAGTCCAACACCATCTTTGGTGCCAAAGCGGTCAACTTCGACGTCCCTGCGAGCGGCCCGGTTGGAACGCTGAGCGCTGGCGCGGTCATCGACGCCGACCACGTGGTGGTGGAACTCAACACCGTCTATCAGAAACTCGTGTCGGTGCTGGCGAAGCTGCAGCCGGAGAAACTCAACGCCACCATCGGAGCGCTGAATACCGCGCTCGATGGCAACGGTGACAATATCGGTCAAGGTCTGGCCGGCCTGTCGACATTGCTGGCGAAGACCAACCCGCATCTGACCGAACTCAACGAGTTGTTCGAGCAGGCGGCGTCGGCGACCAATGTCTACGCCGATGTGATGCCCGATCTGTTGCGCACCGTCGACAATACGATCTTCCTCGGCAATACGCTGGTGGACAACACCTCGAATCTCGATGCGCTGCTGGTGAATACGACCGGCATGGCGAATACGATCGACGGCATCCTCGCGCCGCGCCGCACGCAGATCATCAGGATGCTGAGCAATCTGAATCCGACGGCGACGCTGCTGGGTTACCAGGCTCCGGGGTTGCGATGTTTCATTACCGCGACCGCGGCTGCCGGGCAGATGGCTGCGCCGATCTTCGGCCTCAACGACGGACAGCTCAAACTCAATGCCGGCCTGCTACCTGGCAAGGAACCGTATCGGTATCCGTACAACCTTCCCGAGAACAATGCCGATGGACCGCCGACTTGTGAAGGGGGACTGAGTAATCCGCGGCCGAAAAAGAAGGCCGACTTCTACGTGAGCGATAACGCGCCGCAGCCCTATCAGCCGCGTACCACGCCAAAGTTCAATTCCAAGAAGGTCTTTCAGTTGTTGTTTGGAGCACCGCCCCGTGGATAGTAGAGCCCGCGCGTTCCGCGCGACCCTGATCAAACTGGGCATCTTCGCAATCACGATGGTCCTGGTATTCGTGGCGCTGGTCGTGGTCTTCAGTCGGTACCGTCCGGGCAGTTCCAACGACTACTCGGCGATGTTCACCAGTGCGTCGTCGATGAAGACCGGCGCCAAGGTGAAGATCGCGGGCGTCGAGGTCGGTGCGGTATCGGGGATCGAACTCACCCGGTCCTCGGAGGCCAAAGTCGACTTCAGCGTGGATGAGGACTACCCGCTGCCGTCGAGCGTGCGGGCGCTGATCCGGTATGAGAACCTCACCGGAGACCGGTACGTCGAGCTGCAACGCGGTGTCGGCGAGGTTAATTCGACGATCAGTCCGGGCAGCCAGATCCCGATCTCACAGACCGAGCCGGCCCTCGACCTCGACAAGCTGCTCGGCGGGTTCAAACCGCTGTTTCGCACTCTCAACCCGGCTGAGGTCAACGAGCTCTCCGAATCCCTGATCCAAGTGTTCCAGGGGCAGGGTCCCGCGCTGACTCAACTATTGAAGTCGACCTCGCAGTTCACCAACAGTCTCGCCGACCGGGATCAACTGATCGGCCAGGTGATCGACAATCTGAACAAGACCCTCGGCACCCTCGACGCCGACCAACAGGGCTTCTCCACCGATCTCGACCGGCTGCATCAACTCGTCGACGGACTCGCGGCGGATCGAATGACGATTGGGCAATCGCTCTCGTCGACGTCGGCGCTCACCAACGACTTGGCGGGCTTGCTCACTGACACGCGTCCGCAGTTGCAGTCGTTGGTTACCGATACCGGCAGACTCGCCGACGAGATGAACAAGGGTGAGGGTTACGTTCGGGAAGTGTTGCCGCGCTTGCCAAATGACTTCAAGATGCTGTCGAATCTCGGTTCCTACGGAGCGTGGCTGCAAATCTGGCTGTGCAAGCAACGCCTGCTTTTCACCGGACCGGGCAACACGCAGATCTCGGTGGTGACTCTCGACGCGACGAAGAACTCTCGACCGGGAAACAGGTGTGACAACACATGAGTGTCCCTTTCGGTGGTGTGTTCAAGAATCGGCGGAGTACGTCCGGTGATGCTGATGCGGCACGTGACGACAAGCGCGGCGTGCGCAGTCGCGCGGCGGCCGGTGTTATCGGTTTCGTGGTGACCGCGATGGTGGTGGTCGTCGCATTGCAAATGGACAAGTTGCCCTATCTGTCGCCGATCAGTACCTACAGCGCGTATTTCGATGACGCCGGCGGCCTGGTCCCCGGCGACGTCGTGGTGGTGTCCGGTGTCAATGTCGGTTCGGTAGAGAAGATCTCGCTCGCGTCGACCGACAAGGGCACCAAAGCACGGGTCAATTTCCGTACCGCCGACAACGTGCTATTCGGCATCGATACGCAGGCTGCGATCAAGACCGAAACGGTTCTGGGACGACGCAACCTGACGCTGATCTCGCATGGCCCCGACCGGATCAAGCCGGGCGGCGAGATCCCCAACGAGAACACGGTGTCGCCGTATTCGCTGTCCGATGCCCTCGAAGGCGCGACCGATACCTTGTCGGAAACCAACGTCGATCAGCTCAACGAGGCGCTGCGAACGATGACTAACGCCTTCTCGCAGACGCCGTCGTCGGTGCGTGGTGCCGTTGACGGCGTCTCCAGGGTGTCCAAGGCCATCGCCGATCGAGACAACTCGCTGCGCGAACTGCTCGCCAAGGCCAATCGGGTGTCGAAAATCCTCGGTGATCGCAGCGAAAAGATCAATGATCTTCTGCTCGATGCCAATTCCCTGTTCGGCGAGTTGCAGATGCGCCAGCAAGCGATCGGCTTGCTAATCACCGGAACGCGCGACGTCGCCGCACAGATCAGTGGGTTCATCAAGGATAACAACGCGCAACTCAAACCGGTGCTGCTGAAGTTGAACCGAGTGCTCAACGTACTCAACGACAATCAGAAAGTGCTCGGCGAGGCCATCGACCAACTCGGGCCGTATGCGAATACCCTGGGCGAGGCCGTTGCCTCGGGGCCATACTTCTCCTCGCTGGTCGGCATCCCAACCTTCGGCGACTACACCGCGGTCTTCATGAAGATTCTGCGGCAGAAGTACCCCGAGATTTGGCAGGCCTACAGCTACACCAACATTCTCAATCCGGAGAACTATTCGCTGGTCCCCGGATACGACGAGAACAAACCCAAACCGAAGCCGACCGTGCCGTACCCGACCGCCGGTCCGCCACAGACGACTAAGCCGCGAACGTCCTACCCGCCGCTGACGACGACGACCAAGCCGAGAGCAGGAGGGTGACGATGGCTATCAGTAAGAAGACGTGGTTGGTGATCGTCGCCGTCGTGGTGATTGTCGCCCTCCTATTCGCCGGCTACTTCGGATACAAGGCGGCGACCAAGAACAAGGTCACCGCGTATTTTGCCAGCGTCACAGGCCTCTACAACGGCGATCCGGTCCGCGTCGTCGGAGTCAACGTCGGGCGGGTCACGTCCATCTCGCCGCAACCTAGCGCGGTCAAGGTGACGATGGAACTCGACAAGGACGTCAAGATTCCGGCGGACGCGAAAGCGGTCATCGTCGCGCAGAGTTTGGTGTCCGGAAGGTTCATTCAGCTCACCCCGGTTTACACCGAGGGCGCGACATTGGTTGGCGGCGCGGACATTCCGATGGAACGCACTGCCGTGCCGATGGAGTGGGACGACGTCAAGAAGCAATTGACCCGGCTCACCGACGCCGTCGGTCCCAAGGGGACCGACCCAGGCACACTGTCGGACGCCGTCGATATTGGCTACCAGAACCTGGCGGGCAACGGCAAGGCCATCAATTCGTCGATCAAAGAACTCTCCGACGTGATGGGAACGCTGTCGTCGGGTCGCGGTGATCTGTTCGCCACCATCCGAAGTCTGCAGAAACTCACCGATTCGCTGTCCACGAGCCACGAACAGTTGATGCAATTCAACGGTCGGATAGCTTCTGTCAGTTCGGTATTGGCGAATAACACGACCGCACTCAACGGCGCCCTGCACAACTTGGACAGTGCGCTGACCGACATCAAGTCGTTCATCGACACCAACGGCTCTACGCTCTCGGATTCGATCCGTCGTCTGTCGACTGCGACGACCGTTCTGCGCACGAAAGATGAACAGGTACAAGGACTCCTGCACTCCGGGCCGACGCAGTTGGCGAACTTCTACAACATCTACAACCCACTGTTCGGCTCGCTCTCGGGAATCTTCGGTCTTGGCATGGGATCGAATTTGGTCACACTGCTCTGCGGCACCATGCAGGCCAACGATCGTCCCGGTCAAGATCAGAAGGATGTCGAGAAGTGTGTCGACACGATCGCACCGCTGTTCGCGTCATTCACCATGAACTACCCGCCGTTCCTGACCAACCCGGTCACCGGAGTCAACGCGCGACCTAACCAGATCAAGTATCAGAATCCGAGTGTCAAGGCGCGCGCGCAGGCTGACATCCGCCAACTCGACGCGCAGACCCGCAAAGACAACGGCAGCACTCCACTCGGCAATCTCTTGGTGCCCTACGGCGGTGAGAAGTGATGCGCGTATCCCCGAGGTGGCGGCGAACGATTGCCGCGGTTGTGACCGTTGGTGCATTGGCGGTTGGGGCGAGCGCCTGCGGATTTGAAGGACCACAATCGGTTTCGGTCCCAGGTGCCCCAGGTACCGGCGACGGTGCGTACGAGATCTCGGCAATGATCCCCTCAGCGGCGGGACTGGTGACCAACGCGCCGGTCATGCTCGATGACGCAACCGTCGGATCGATCGGTTCAATCAAGGTGAAGGACTGGAACGCCGACGTCGTACTGCGGCTCAACCAGGGCACCCGTATCCCGCGCGGCTCGCAGGTGATGGTCGGCATGACAAGTGTCCTCGGGTCATCCCATCTGGCGATCTTGCAGCCGGAGAATCCGGCGCAGGGCATGATGCGACCCGGCGACGAGATCCCGCTCACCAAATGTCCGGAACAGGAGAATCTGGCGACGCCGGCGAATCCGATCCCGGATATCACTGCGGCACAACAGGTTCAAGCGTGTACTTTCCCGACGACCGAGCAGGTGCTCAGTTCGTTGTCGGTAGTGCTCAACGGAGGCGGCCTGTCCCAGTTCGGCGATGTGGTGCATGAACTGAACGCGGTCTTTGCGGGGCGACAGGACGTGATCGCCAAACTCATTCCTCGCCTCAACACCTTGGTTGGCGATTTAAATGCGCAGCGCGACAACATCATTCGTGCGATGGAAGGGATTGATCGACTCTCGGCCACAATCAACGCGCAGACCCCGACAGTGGAGCGAGCGCTGACCGACGGTCCGCAGATCCTGCAATTGCTGATCGACCAGCGGGTGCAGTTCACCAATACACTTGCGGCAGTGGGCAGATTGTCCAGCACCACCGATTCCATCTTGACAGCCAACGACACCGATCTGCGGGTCATCATCAAGAATCTGGTGCCGGTTGTCGATGAACTGTCGAAGACCGGACCGGCGCTGACTCAGTCCCTTGGCCTGCTGCTGACCTTCCCGTTCTACGAGGCGGCCATCCCCAAGATCGTCAAGGGCGACTACGTGAATTCGGATCTGACCCTGGATTTGACCTTCAAGCGGCTCGGCGGCGGTTTGTTCTCCTCGGTCTTGGCGAGCCGGGTCGTCGGCCCCGAAGGTTTGACCAGCAAGCCGGCCGGCGCGGCCAAACGTGGCTTGAATCCGTTTACTTCGCCCGGACAAGGCGGTCGGTAGCCAATGAAGATAACCAGGTTTGTCCGCTTGCAGCTGACTATTTTCGCGATTGTGACCGTGATTTCGCTGATCGCGATAGCGGTCTTCTATCTTCGGGTCCCGCAGATGGCGGGAATCGGCAAATACGTTGTGACACTTGAATTGCCGAGTTCGGGCGGCCTCTACCAGAACGCAAACGTCAGCTATCGCGGTGTAAATGTCGGCAAGGTTTCGTCGGTAGTGCTCACCGATGGCGGCGTGGCGGCCACGCTGGATATCGAGTCGTCGGCGAAGATTCCGGTTGACTCGCAGGCATCGGTACGCAGTGTGTCGGCGGTCGGTGAGCAATACGTGGAGTTCAGTCCCAGGAATGGCGATGGTGACGGCGCTAAGTTGTACGACGGCTCGGTGGTGAGTTCGCAAGATGTGCCCGTTGAGATTTCGGCGATGCTCGATCAGGCGACCAAGCTGCTGAACCAGGTCGGCGACACCAAACTGCGCGACTTGATGGACGAAGCGTTTACCGCGTTCAACGGGACCGGGGAACAGCTCCAGCGCCTTCTCGACTCGATGGTGCTGCTGGTCGACGACGCCAATAAGAACTCCGATGTGACCATCGATCTGGTTCGTCAGGCCGGCGACATCCTGGCGACGCAAACCGCGACGTCGGACGAGATCCGGTCATGGACGTCGAATGTCACCAAGGTGACCGATCAGTTGCGTGCCAACAAGCCGGAGATCACCGACATCCTCGCCAAGGGGCCCGCGGTCGCGAGTCAGACGCAGCAGCTGTTCGATTCGATGAATCAGTCGGTGCCGTTGCTCGTCAACAATTTGTCGACCGCCGCGCGCACGCTGGCGATCTATCACCCAAACCTGCAGCAGATCGTGGTGATCTACCCGCGACTCATCAATGCGCTGACGACCGTGGTGAACACCGGCGACAGTGATCGGTACGGCGCCAACGTCGATTTTGCCCTGGGCTTCCAAGATCCGGGGACATGTACCGTAGGCTTCCTGCCGTTTACGCAATGGCGTGGTGGCGGCGCACAGACCCCTCGTGACCTGCCGCCCGGTATGCTGTGCCGAGTACCGCAAGACTCCCAGCTCGCGGTGCGCGGTGCACGCAATTTCCCGTGTATGGAATACCCCGGACGACGTGCTCCGTCGCCTGCGGAATGCCGTACCGGATACAAGTCCAAGGGCGAGAACGTCGCCCTGCCGAACGGTCTGCCCTTCGGTCTGAAACTCCCCGGCAATGTGCAGCCGCAGACGACCACGCCGACCCCGGCCAATCGGCCGAGCTCGGCCAACAAACCCACGACAGTGCCGCAGGGCGCGATCGTGCCAGCCAACCCGTCGAGCTACAGCTCAGCGCCGGCGGTGTACGGCACGTCGTACGATCCAAAGACGGGCGACTACATCGGCCCCGACGGCAAGAAATACAACGCGGGTCTTGGCGCCGACTCGCAAGGGAAAGACACCACATGGCAGAGCCTAGTAACAGCGACACCGTAACCGAGACCGGCGACGGGGCAGCGCAGATCACAACGACCTCCGACGAAACCGGAACCGCCGCAACGGAAAAGAGTGTGCCGACAAAGAAGCGCGAAGTGCCGGTGAAAGCATCGCCGTTGCAGAAGTCATTTCTGGAGCGCCGCAAATCGCGCACACAAGCCAAGTCGAACCAGGCCGCTGATAACGACGACCACGGCGATCTGTGGAAAACGCCGACTCATTCGGGTGAGGTGCGACGCTCTGCGGCCAACCGCGACAAGGTAATTCAGATCGGCTCGCGGGTGCTCGCAGGAGTCGTGTTGATCGCGGTCCTCGCGCTGGGCACTCTATTCGGCATTGGCAAGTATCGGGCCGATCAACGTGACGAGTTGCGCGCCGAATACTCGGCCTTCGCCGAGCAAGTGACAGTCAACCTCACCACCTTGACGCCGTCGAATGCCGGCCAGTTGCAGAAGACGCTGCTTGAACAGACCAGCGGGTACGCCAAACAGCAGATGGAACAGGCCGCGGGCCAGACCGTCGAACTGGTCAAACAGGGGAAATTGAACACCAAGACAACGGTTTTGAGTACCGCTGTTACGCGTGCCGAGCCGGACCGAGGGTCGGCGATCATGGTATTCGGCTGGACCTCCAAGCCGGAGAATCCGAATGACGAGTTAGTGGTCGAAACATATCGGTGGCGCGTTGACATGACTCGGATCAATGGCCAGCTCAAGATGACCAACTTCGAGTGGGTGACGTAATGGCGGATCGAAATACGTTGCACCGCGGGAAGATAGCGTGGGCGATCTACGGTGCGGTGCTAGTTGCGGCGATCGCCGTAGCAACAGTTCTCGGTGTCGCGTACTTCTCGGCTCACAGCACCGAGAAGTCGCGAGAGTCGGCGGTGTCGTCGGCAAAGGATTATGCGACAACGATGTTCGGCTACACGCCTAAGAATATCGATGACCATATTCGGCGATCGCAATCGTTCGTGACCGGGGAGGCCGCGAAACAATACAAGCAGTGGACGGTCGATCCCAACTACGGTGACACGGTGCGTAAGGACAACATCGTGTCCTCGGCGGTAGTGCAAGACGCCGGCGTCATCGAGAACACCCGCGATACCGCGAAAGTGCTGATCTTCGTCAATCAGTCTGTGTCGCGCGGCAATAAAGAAGATGTACGGGTCGATCCGAGCCGGGTCACCTTCGATATGGTTCGCACCGACGGGGCCTGGAAGATTCAGAATATCGATGTGCTGACCGATACCACTCTGCGCCAATTGATTTCGAAGGAGACGACGGCGCCGTCGGGCGCAAAACCATTGCCGCCCGCGTCGAGTTCAGTGCCGGCGCCGTCAGTGCCGGTGCCGACCGGTTAGGGGTTCAGTCGAGCAGTCGCTCGATGCCGTCTCGGAACGTAGCGCATACCGGCACCGGGTCAGTTAGGCAGCCGGCGGCCATCGCTCCGTCGCGGAGCATGACGAAATGTCGAGCGGCCGAGTCAGGGGCGGTCGCCCCGGCGTCGATGAACAACTCGGTGACCGTCGCTAGAAACCACCCACGGTGACTGAGCACCACCTGATGTACCGGATGGTCCGGATCAGGGTATTCGGCGGCGGCGTTGAGGAACGCGCAGCCGCGAAATCCGGGTGATTCGATGCCGTCGGCGATGGTGCGCCCGACGGCTCGAATGGTGTCCGCTGGCGATAATCGCCGCTCGCGAACCTGCTGAATCTGGGCTCGGATGGCATCGTCGGCCGCAGTCAGGTAGCCGACGATGAGGTCGTCTTTGCTAGGGAAGTGGCGGTACATCGTCGCGCGGGTGACCTTGGCGTCGGCAACGATCCGATCGACTCCCACCGAGTGAAGTCCCTGTGAATAGAACAACTCGCTGGCCTTGCTGACCAGGCGTGTTCGCGCTTCTGACATGTCGCCTCGCTCCGATTTCGATGCCATTCGAGGCTATCAGATAGAACGTTCGTTCTTGACAACGGTGATGGTGGTAGACGATAGTCGGAAGAACGAACGTTCTATCTCAGGCTCTCGTGAGCCCACCGTCCCGCTGAAAGAAGGATCAATGTCTACCACCGTCCCCGCCGCCGCCGTTCCCAACGTCACAGGCACCGCCAACCTATCGCTGCGAAACCTCTACTACGCCCGCTTCGGCTTCGCAGTCGTATGGGCGGCGCTGCTCGCGCTGACAGCTTCGACGCTGAATCCGGCCAGTGTCGCTCTGCTGGTGATTTATCCGCTGTTCGATGTCGCTGCAGCGGTGATCGACGTGCGGACGTCGAAGGGTATGCGGGCGACCGGACCGCTCTACATCAACATGGCGTTGAGCGTGCTGACCGGAATCGGGTTGGCAATCGCGGTCAGCGTGGATATTCCTGCCGTTCTGCGAATCTGGGGCGGCTGGGCCGTCACGGCTGGACTCGTACAGCTAGTCGTCGCCGTCCTGCGTCGTCGGCTTGGCG
The DNA here is from genome assembly GCF_048537885.1 of Gordonia sp. CPCC 205333. Taxonomy (NCBI): domain Bacteria; kingdom Bacillati; phylum Actinomycetota; class Actinomycetes; order Mycobacteriales; family Gordoniaceae; genus Gordonia; species Gordonia sp. CPCC 205333. The sequence goes on from NZ_JBCLVI010000001.1 coordinate 614,858, forward strand.
GTCAATGGGCGATGATCCTCAGTGGTGCGATTTCAGTCTTGGCTGGCGGCGGCTTCATCGCCCAGGCCGGTGGATCGGAACCTTCGCTTGCGATTCTCGCCGGATACGCGACACTGGGCGGAATCTTCTTCCTGGTCTCGGCGATCACTCTGCATCGGCGGGGAGTTCGGTAGCGGGAAGTCAGCGTTCGAGGTCGTTCCAATAGCCGGCGGCTTGTGATGTCTGTTTGATGAGTTCGTCGGGTTGAATGGGACTGGGCCAGATAGTGATCTGGTATTCGTCGATAAGTTCGCCGACATCCGCTTCGCGCGCCGCGTCCATATTGTTGGCGCAGTAGCGCAGACGGTAGGTGCCTTTGGAAATAGGAAGTCGCACGCCAGGGTCACCAGTACCCCACCCGGTCAATATTAGGGGCGCGTCGACGGTCAGCGGCACTTCGCCGACCTCTTCCCAATCATTAAGCGCCAGTTCTGGGCGAATGTCGGCGATTTCGAGTGTTACACCGACATCGCCGGTATGAAGTCCAGTCGTGAACAAGACTTGACCGGGGGTGTCTCCGCCGATTAGCCCGAAGTTTTGGGGCGTGCCTACTGAAACCTCGCCGTCGTTGTAGGCGTGTAGATAGAACTGCATATAGCTCACATTCACCGGCCCGGAGTAGATGATGCCGGTCGTTTCCGCGGTGCCGGGAGTGCGCAGGGCAAGTTCATGCGCTGCTTCGGCAGCTTGTTGCTCGGCGATGATTTCCGCCGCTGGACGCGGCGGATCGACTGGCGGAATCGATTCCAGAATGCGGCGCGCATCGATTTCCGCGAGCGGAGAATGCGAAGTCAACTCGTAGGTCCAGATGTTTCCTACGGTCCTTACCGCGTCGTCGAACGAGCTGTATGGCGACGGTTCGGGCGGCGTCGTGCCCGTGAGCCAGCGCCGCACACTAAGTGATGGCCCGGAAATGTTGAGTGACATGTCGAGTGCGCCGGTTGATGTATCACCGTCGGTCGCATTGACCGAGATTGAGAAGGGATACCAGGCCGGTGCCGGCTTGGGCAGGGCGTCAAGGGCTCGTTGTTTTTCCTCGTGCTCGGCTTGAAGGGCGATGCGTTCATCTGCTTCTTCGACTACCGGGCCGGTGTAGGTGAAAAGTGCCGGATCCAACTGTTCATCAAGCGTGTAGGAGATTAGCTCAATGTGCTCGGTTCCAGATGACCAAGCGAGCACAAGGCCAGTCTCGGCGTCGAAGACAAAAGCCTGAGCTGGCAGCTGGCTGTTTTCGGCGAATTCGACCCGCCACCCAGGGCGGTCATGCAACGTAGCTTTTTGAATTCGAATCGGGTCGCCCGCGCCGGCGAAGCCTAGTTGGTGGCGGCTGGGCAGCGGCCAGAATATATGGGAGCCGACGATTATCTTGCAATGGGCGCCCGTGGTCATCGTCGTTCGATAAGTGTTCCCGCCTAGCGATGTATGGACCATTGCTTCCGGGGACCGGCGCCATTCGTCGGTTAAAGTAGTAATCCATTTCGGGGCGCCGTCATGGTCTACTCGCCACAGCGACGGCGGATCGAACCAGAATTCCTCAGTGGAGTCGTCGTTGATCTGTGCGACGCCGTGCACAGTCCGCCCGATCGTTCCGTAATTCAGAGCCCGTATTTCACGCCAAGAGGGAACCATGTGCCAAAGGTATCGCGCGATCGCGCTAGCGGTCGGTTTCGGGGGCGTCGCCGGGCGTATCAGTCCGAGACATCCGGCAGTCGACGCTCTCTTTCGATCCGACTGTTCCGCCGAGCGCAGCGGCGACAATACAAAGTGTGGCACCAGCTATCCAGACGAGAGTGTACGAACCGTCGCTCTGCCGAATCAGTCCTCCAATCAGGGACATCGCGCCCGCACCCAGTTGGTGGAATACATTGATCCAACCGAATGCGAGCGCACTGTCGGCACCGAAATAGTGTCGGCACATTGAGATGGTAGGTGGCACGGTCGCGACGTCGAGGATTCCGAATGCGACCGCGAAGGCGATCAACGGCGGATCGATATGAGTGGTCAGGATCGCCGGCAAAGTGCCGAGTGTCAGTCCTCGGATCAGAAAGAAGACGGCAAGCAATATCCGGGGTTCGATTCGATCCGTGAACCAGCCGGCGGCGACTGTTCCGATTACGTTTGCGAAACCGACTAGCGCGAGCAGGGTCGATGCCGCCGTTGGCGCCATTCCGTGGTCATGAGCCGCGGGCGTGAAATGCGACCACATGAGCCCGTTTGTCGTTGCGCCGCAAAGGAAGAACATGCCAGCGAGTAGCCAGAACCGTCGATTGTGCAGGCAAGTGAGGAGCACGCGCAATGTGCGTGCCGCCGCGTTGTCGGGTGAGCCGGAAACGCTCCTCGGCGGGGCGGTCTCACCCAGTCTCGATGAGCCGACGTCGGAGGGGCTGTCGCGTAGGCCGATCGCGACGAGAACGGCAGCACCGATGGCCAAAACGCCGCAAGCGGCGATTGGTGCGTGCCAGTCGGTCTGCGACATTAGTTCGGACAGAAGGGGGAGTATTGCGAACTGGCCGACGACGCTCGCCGCCGTCAGTATGCCGGTGGCAAGGCCGATACGTTCGACGAACCATCGGTTCGCGACGGCTGCACCGAAGACCATCGTCAAGCAGCCGGTGCCGGTCCCCACGAGAACACCCCACCAGAGGACGAACCACCCAGCCGTGGGGGTGGCCGTGATTATGAGTGTCGAGCTGATGGCTAGCAGGCCCAGTGCGGCGGTGGTGACGATACGTAGTCCGTAGCGGTCCATCATCGCAGCGCCGAAAGGTGCGATCGCGCCGTAGAGGAACATATTGACGGCTATCGCGATGCCGATATCTGCTCGGCCCCAGCCCTCATTCATGACGAGGGGGTCGGTGATGAGTCCGGCGATAGTCGTATACGAACCGGCGGCGAGCAGGGCGGCGGCAGCGAGCGCGGTCATCCGCCACGCCGGATGAGTTCGCTGTCGGGAGTCGGCAACCGTTTGGTCGTTGTTGAGTTCACCCATACCTACTGAGTAGCCGGTTATAGGCCGAACCGATAGTATGTACATTATCGTCCATAAGGACGGTACGGTCCATATGAGCCACGGGAAGGTGAGGCTTAGGGCGATGACCAGTGACGATGTGCGCGAACTTCGTGAACCAGTGCGACGGGCCTATGAAGTGTGTCCGGTCGAGGTGAGTATCGCCGTGTTGGGTGGCTCGTGGAAGATGACGATCGTCAAGAACCTTCTAACCGGCACCCTGCGATATGGGGAGCTGTGCCGCGCGGTCGGTCCGGTGACTCCTCGGGTACTCACGCGTCAGCTGCGTGAACTCGAGTGCGATGGCATCGTTCGCCGCACCGCATACCCGGAGGTGCCGCCGAAGGTGGAGTATTCGTTGACCGAGCAAGGTAGAGCGTTGGAGCCATTCGTGACAGCACTCAATGAGTGGGGTACGCGGTATGCCGACGAGGCCATTGCCCCAAGACTTCGATAGCGACTGACCACGTCCTCCGCAGCCAGCACAGCAAACAGCCCCAACCGAATCGGTTGGGGCTGTTAGGTTCTCGCATTGAACTAACCCTGCGACGAGTATCCCATCGGCATCAGGATCGACTTGTGCTCCAGGTACGACTCGAGTCCTTCCCGGCCGTTTTCGCGGCCGATGCCGGAGTTCTTATAGCCGCCGAACGGAGATGCGGGATCGATTGCGTACCAGTTGATTCCGTAGGTTCCGGTGCGGACCTGCTTGGCGATCTCGACACCTCGCGCGATGTCGGTTGTCCAGACCGAGCCGGCCAGTCCGTAGTCGGAGTCATTGGCGATGGCAATGGCTTCTTCGACGGTGTCGTAGGCGATGACGCCGAGGACGGGGCCGAAGATCTCTTCACGGGCGATAGTCATATCGTTGGTCACTCCGGTGAAAACCGTTGGGGTGACGAAGTATCCGTTGTCATGCCCCTCTGGCCGGCCGCCTTCCAGTACTGCCGTCGCGCCTTCGTTCTTACCCGTGGCGACATAACCTTCGACTTTGCCGCGCTGCTTCTCGGTGATCAGTGGGCCGAGGTTGGTGCCAGCTTCAAAGGTTTTGGCTACGGTGACAATCGCTTCGACGATCTCGTCATGGCGTGATCGCGGCACCAGGATCCTGGTCTGCGCGACGCAGGCCTGGCCGGCGTTGAGTAGGCCGGAGAACGCGAGCATTGGTGCGGCAGAAGCGATGTCAACGTCCTCGAGGACGATGGCAGCCGACTTGCCACCCAGTTCCAACGAGCATCGTTTGAGTAGTTCGCCACAACGAGCCGCGATGATGCGTCCGGCGGCGGTCGATCCGGTAAAAGTGATCTTGTCAACCTCGGGATGCTCGACAAGTGCCTTTCCAGTCTCGGCTCCACCCGGAACTACCGAGATAACGCCTTGTGGCACACCGGCTTCGGCGAAGATCTCGGCGATGAAGTTGGCGTCGAGCGGCGTTTCCGGAGCCGGCTTGAGAACTACCGAACAGCCGGCGGCAAGGGATGGGCCGAGCTTGTTACAGAGCAGGAATAGCGGCACGTTCCAGGCGGTGATGGCACCGACGACGCCAACCGCCTCGCGAACGACGATGCTCTCCCCGAATAATCCGGTGCGCTTTTCCTCCCACGGATAGTCCAGCGCGGCTGCGGCATAGCCGTTGAGCACACCGGTTCCCGGTAGTTGTTGCAATGTCGCGACGTCCGTGGCCGAAGCACCCATCTCGGCCGAGACGAGGTTCTGGATATCGGCCCCGCGTTCGTTAATCAATTCGGCTGCGCGGTTGATCACCGCCGCGCGCTCAGCTGGCGTCTTGTCGCGCCAGATGCCCGAGTCGAAGGACGCGCGTGCGGCGCGAACCGCTGCGTCGACGTCGACCGAGTCTGCTTCCGGTACCGAACCGACGCGAACGCCGGTGGCTGGGGAGAAGACCTCAAGTACCGACGTCGAATGAGGTGCGACCCATTCGCCACCGATGTAGAGATTCGCCTGGTCGCCACCCCCGACGAGGTCGGTGGTGGCGCTTTCGACGGTGTCAGTCATGTGTGCTCCAGTTACTTGTCGCGTTCGATCCCGCTGTGAATTCGCTCACGCGGGGCTACCGACAAATAGTAGAACACGTTCTATTTCGAGGCTAGGGGTCGTCCGAAGTCAGCTGGGACGGGCGTCGAGCACGACTTCGAATTCCAGCAGGTCGGCGCCGCTGGCAACCGGCTTGGCGCGTTCACCCGAATGGGCCTCGCGGGCTGGCCCGCTGGCCCATGCCTGGAAATCCTCTTCGGTTTCCCACTGGGTTACAACGAAGTAGCGGTCGTCGCCTTTGACGGGACGCAGCAGTTGGAAGCCGAGGAAACCCTTGGATCCATCGACGGAATGGGCGCGATTGGCGAATCGCTTCTCCAACTCGGGGCCGGCGCCGTCGGGTACGGAAATAGCGTTGATCTTCACAACAGTCATGACATCGACACTAGCGGCACACCGAGCGCGTCGGCCAGACGCTAGATTCGTCTCGTGAGTGAGACCGGGTTGCGTGACTACGGCGGGCGCGATGACGGCGTCGGCCCAATTGTGTTGCTGCATGGTCTGATGGGCCGCGGGCGGACCTGGCGGCGGCAAATTTCTTGGCTACGGAACTATGGTCGGGTTTTCACACTCGACGCCGCGTGGCATACCGGATCGGACGGCGTGCCGGCCGATCCGACGCTGATTCCGCCGACCGATATCGCCACTGAACGATTCGTCGCCGACGTCGCCGAAGTCCTCACCTGGATCGACCAGGGGCCAGCGGTCTTGATCGGGCATTCGATGGGCGGCCTGCACGCGTGGTGCACCGCCGCTCGGTACCCGGAGATGGTGTCAGCGGTCATCGTCGAAGATATGGCTCCCGACTTTCGCGGTCAGACCACCAAAACGTGGACCCCGTGGTTCGATTCCTGGCCGGATCGGTTCGAATCGCTTGCGCATGCGCAAGCGATGTTCGGCGACATCGCCGGCCAGTACTTCTACGAGGCCTTCGACGACGGGCGCCTGCATGGCACCTTGCCGGTATGGGCGGCGATCGCCGAAGAATGGGGTCAGCGCGACTTCTGGGTACAGTGGCGAGCGGTGTCGGCGCCGACCTTGTTGATCGAGGCGGAGTTCAGTGTGACGCCGACCGGTCAAATGCGAAATATGTTGGCCGCCAACGAGAATGCTCGCTACATTCGTGCTACTGGCGCCGGTCACCTTGTGCACGACGACGCGCCCGACTTCTATCGGGGCGCAGTTGAGGCATTTCTTTCCGGCTTGACCTTGCGGAGATATGTCCCGTGAGCGAGTCAGCTGTCATATAGACATCTGATCGAGGGTCGGGACATATCTCCGCGCGTATCAGCGCGGCAACGCGTACAACTGATCCTCGGAAACCTCCACCAGCCCGTCCACGAGTAGCGAATCCAGTGCACGATTTCGTTGCCCGGCGTCTGGCCACACGATATCCAAACGTTCCCGCGGCACTGGAGAGGTGTTGTCGCGCAATACATCCAACAGGAGGCCGCGGACTTGGCGATCGGTGCCTTTGAATTGTTGGCGCCGTGGTGGCGGACCATCGTGCGCCGGGCTCCCCGCGGCGACCCACGCGCACGTCGCGGTGATGGGACAGCGATCACAACCCGGGTTCCGCGCCGTGCAGACAAGCGCGCCAAGTTCCATCAACGCGGCAGAAAAGCGTGGCGCCGACGACGCGTACCGTCCCGACGGTGTGCGCGGTGCCAGTGCATCGGCGTCATCGAGATCGATGCGCGAGGGGTTGCCGGGGATCGCCCGACCATGCACCGCACGGGCGATGACGCGCCGCACGTTGGTGTCGACCACCGGCACCGACTGTCCATATGCGAAACAGGCAACCGCCCGCGCGGTGTAGTCGCCGATTCCAGGTAAGCCCAGCATGGTTTCGACGTCGGCGGGGACGGTGTCGCCGTAGTCGGTTGCCAATCGCGACGCGCATTCGCGTAGTCGTAGCGCCCGGCGCGGATAGCCAAGTTTGCCCCAGGCGCGCACGACATCCGCGGTAGGTGCGGCGGCCAACGCCGACGGTGTCGGCCAGCGCTCGATCCACGCCGCCCACGGCTCCAGGACACGCGCGACTGGAGTTTGCTGCAACATGATTTCGCTGACGAGAATTTGCCACGGTGTGACTCCCGGTGAGCGCCACGGCAAGTCGCGCTCGACGCGGTCGAACCAGCCGAGCAACCGTCGAGATGGCACACTGCTAGTCATGGCAAGAATCACCCCAGCCCAGGCATGGCAGCAACTCCGCGACGGCAACGACCGCTTCTACGCGGGCCAGTCCATACACCCGAGCCAGGGTATCGAAGACCGCTCCCGGCTCGCCGACGGACAGTCGCCAAGCGTCGTCATGTTCGGCTGCTCGGATTCGCGCGTCGCCGCAGAAATCATCTTCGACCAGGGGCTTGGCGACATGTTCGTGGTCCGAACCGCAGGACATGTGGTCGACTCGTCGGTCATCGGGTCCATCGAATACGCGACCGAGGTTCTCGGCGTGCCGCTTATCGCCGTGATGGGGCACGACTCATGTGGCGCGGTTACCGCGACGGTGAATGCGATCGACGATCTGGAGATTCCCGGCGGCCATATCCGAACCGTCGTCGAGAAGATCGCCCCGAGCGTGCTGGAAGGAAAGAGTGAGGGGCTCAAGACCGTCGACGAATTCGTCGCGCGTCACGTTAAGGAGACCGGCACCCTGATCACTCAGCGCAGCAACCTGATCCGCGATCGCATCGACAGCGGTGAGGTCGCCATCGTCGGACTCACCTATCGCCTGAGCGACGGGCATGTGGAACTCGGTGGTGTTGTGGGTGACATCGGCGAGTCATAAAGTCCCGACACGCCGCATTAGGTAAAGTACCCGGCCCGCTACGACCACTAGCGTGGGCAATGTGATTGAACCGCAAGGACCATTGCCGCCGGAGATCTATTGGCGACGACGCGTTGTGGCTGGCGTCGGTGCATTGGCCATCGTCGGTTTGGTGATAGCGCTGATCGTCTGGACGACGTCGGGTTCCGACGATCCGAAGCAGACGGCCGCGACACCGTCGAGCAGTGAACAGGCCCAGCCGACGCAGGCGGATCCGTCTGAATCGGCGACCCCCGACGGCCAGGGTGGCGATCAAGGCGGCACCGGGCAAGGTAATAATGCCAGCGGTGCACCGCCGACGTCGGCGTCCACGACGCCAGGTCAGAGTTCGGCTGCGGCATCGGCGCCCGCTCCGGTTCCCGCATCGGGGCTATGCCCGGATCAGAACATCTCGGTGGTGCTCTACACCGACAAGCCGACCTACAAGACCGGTGATCAGCCGCAGTTCACCATCGTCACGACCAACGCGGGACTCACCGCCTGCACTCGCGACGTCGGGAAGGCCGCTCAGAACGTGGTGGTTCGCACGCTCGACGGCACTCGCACGCTGTGGTCGGCGCGGGACTGCTCGCCGCTGCAGACGGTGAATAATCAGCTTCTCCAGCCTGCTCAGCAGGTTCGGGACAACATCACCTGGTCGGGAACCACCTCAAGCCCCGGGTGCAACAAGCCTCGCGTGCAGATCCCGGTGGGCGCTTATCAGGCGGTCGGCAAGATCGGTGAACGCGAGTCGGCGCCGATCACTTTCAACGTCGTAGCGCCCGCGCAGGAACCATAGGCCGATGGCCACGGTCCACCCCGAAGCAGTCATCACCGCGACGATCCTTGAACGCGGTCGCGAAGCCGATCAGGTGATCGCAGGCGGTGATCAGCACGGTGTTGCGGTGCCTTCGGGAGTGCAGGTACGCGGTAGTGGCTCGCTGGCTGAATCGGTCGCCGACGTCGAAGTGGTTGTTCCGCACCTGATTCCGGCGTCACTACCCCGCGAGGTGGTCGCGAAACTCGAAGGCTATTGGACGGACGGGAGCGGCCCGGTCGCCTGGTTGGCCAGCGCCTAGGTCCGCCCGATCGCGCTAGTGTTTCTCGCAGGCGATGCCATCATCGTCGCGGTCCCGCGCGGTATTCGCACTGTAGAGATCGTTGTCGACGGTGAAGTCGGTTACCGGCGTGCCTGATGTGGAATCGGTCGCTCCAGCTTTGCCGACACCATGAGGATAGTCACCGTTCAGGGCGGCGCAGTTTGAGTAGGACTTCGCGGCAAACGCCGGTGCCGGGGCGATCAAGACTCCGCCGATCGAAACAGCGGTGGCGACCATTGAGGTGCTGATGAAGATCCGTGACTTGTGCATTTCTTCCTCCGGAGTTCGCTTCTCACGTTAGGTTCGAACGTAGAACGCGGAGGTCGGAGGAATCGGCGAATTCGGAAAAATGGACTGAACGGACTACCGGGGCTAGTACCGCTCGATACTTGTCTCAGCAAGTCTCGACAGCCCTTCGCGGATGTGTCGGGCCCAGATGCTGCCGATACCCTCCACGGCCTGCAAATCTGCTGCGCTGCTTGCCAATAGCGCCTGCAGGGTGGTGAAGTGCCGCACCAACCGATCGATATGTGCGAATTGCAGTCGGGAAATGCGCGCAAGGAGCCGATAGCCGCGGGGGCTCATCGAATTATCCTGCGCTTCAACGGTTGTCGGGTAGCCGAACGCCCCGGCGACCAACGTCAGGTCGAGGAGATCGGCGTCGGAGAGCTCCTCGAGTGCTTCGAGTGCGACGCGCACTTCCTCGGTGCTCGCGGGCTCCGGCGTCGAATAATAGTCGCGCACAAGGAGTTCGCGCATGGTGTCGTTATCGCTGATGAGCTCTTCCAGTTGCAGGCTCACCTGCCGACCATTGACCCCCAATTCGAGGACATACTCCTCAATCTCCACTGAAACTCGCCGGACCATCTCCATCCGCTGCGCCGCACTCATCGCATCGCGCAGCAGCACGTAGTCCTCGATCTCCGCGCGGGAGAGTTGCGCGTTCACTTCATCCAGGCGCGTCTTGTAGCGCTCCAGGGTGGCCAGCGCGACGTTGGCGCGGGAGAGGATGGGGTCGGGGGATTCGACAACGCGGCGAATGCCGTCGACGTAGGCGCTGACGATCGACATTGACGCGCTCACCGAGATCACCGGGAAGCCGGTCTGGATTGCGGTTCGCTCCGCCGCCCGATGCCGTGTGCCGGACTCTTCGGTGGGGATCGACGGATCTGGGACAAGCTGGACATTGGCTCGCACAATGCGCTTGCCGTCGGTGGACAGCACGACCGCACCGTCCATCTTGCATAGCTCACGTAGTCGGGTCGGGGCGAACTCGACGTCGAGATGGAATCCGCCGTCGCAGATCTTTTCGACGTCGGAATTGTGGCCGAGGACGATCAGGGCGCCGGTGCCGCCGCGGAGGATTCGTTCCAGTCCATCGCGTAGGCCGCTGCCCGGTGCGACACGTGCCAGGGTCTCCCGAGTCAGATCGGACATGGTCTTCTCCAGATTGAGACCGGATTTCACGACGTCAGGCATGCAGATAGGGTATCTGGGCGTGAGTAGTGCATTTGTAGTACCCGAGGATTCAGAAGTGCTGACCCGCCACCCGAAGGCGCGCCGCCCAGGCGAACTGATCGACCTTCACCACAGCATGTGCCACGGTTGCGGCGATGACGCGATCGAGGGATTGCGTATCAAGGTGTACGCGGCGCAGGGTTTCACCGTGCGCGCGAAGATGGACGTGCAGCGGCGGATGGAGGGTGGTCCGGGGACCATTCACGGTGGGGTGCTTTCGGCGGCATTCGACGAGGTGATGGGCCATTTGCCGCTGCTGATCGGTCCGGGCGCGGTTACCGCGCACCTGGAGATCGATTTCTCCGCGCCGATCCCGCTGGGGTCGACGCTGTACTTCGTCGGCCGGATTCTGGCGAAGGAGCGTCGCAAGATCTATACCGAAGTTGTTGCGTACCTTCAGGATCCGGAGGTCAACTCAGAATCGCCGATAGTCGCGACTGGCCGCGCACTGTTCATCCAGGTCAATGGGGCCGCGCACTACGGCAAGTTTGTGGCCAACTCTCAAGTGGCAGAGCATTATTCGAAAATCGCGCCGACTGTGGGCGGGCCGGAGTAACCGTCTAGAACGGCGCTTCGCCGATATCGTCGATGGCCGGCTTGCGCTTCTCACGCCGGTTCGCGCTGCCAAGCGCGGCCTCGGTGGCGTCGGCGAGATGGCTTACCCGGCGGATCGAAATCCCTTTGGGCACTTCCTCATCGGGAGTTCCGGCGGGGATGATCGCGTGCCGAAAACCCAGTCGCTTGGCTTCGGAAAGTCGTTTTCCGACGCCGGAAACGCGCCGGATTTCCGCTGCCAGTCCGAGCTCGCCGATGATCACGGTGTGCGGCTTGATCATTCGTTTGCTGAAGTCGGACATGACCGCCAGTGCGATGGACAGGTCGGCTGCCGGTTCGGTTACTCGCATACCGCCGACGGTCGAAGTGTAGACCTCGCATTTGCCCAGTTCGGTGAAGTTCATCCGTCCCTGGATGACCGCGAGAACCATTGCGACCCTTGCTGAATCGAGTCCGGATACCGCGCGGCGGGGGTTGTTCATCTCGCTCTTGTTGACCAACGCCTGGACTTCGCCGACCAGTGCGCGTTTGCCATCCATGTGGACCAGCGTGGCCGACCCCTCGGCTGATTCATCGCGGTGCTGCACGAAGATTCCGGATGGATCGGGTACCTCGTGGATGCCGTCGTCGCGCTGTTCGAAACAACCGACTTCGTCGGCGGCGCCGAAGCGATTCTTGATACCGCGCACCATCCGCAGGCTGGAATGTTTGTCGCCCTCGAAGGACAGCACCACGTCGACCAGATGCTCAAGCGAACGCGGCCCGGCGACGTTGCCGTCCTTGGTGACATGGCCGACGAGGATCACCGCGATGCCGTTGTTCTTGGCCAACGACACCAACGCGGTGGTGACCGCTCGAATCTGGGTGACACCGCCGGTGACCCCGTCGACGTCGGCGGCCACCATCGTTTGCACCGAGTCGACGATGAGCAGCGTCGGCGACACTTCGACGACGTGACCGAGCACCGTGGACAAATCGGATTCTGCTGCGAGATAGACATTTTCGTGGACGGCGTCGGTTCGTTCGGCACGCAGTCGGACCTGACCGGCGGACTCCTCACCGGTCACATACAGCGCCGTCTTGCCTTGGCGTGCCCACTGTTTGACCGCCTCGAGGAGCAGTGTCGATTTGCCGACGCCGGGCTCGCCGGCGAGCAGAATCACCGAGCCGGGTACCACCCCGCGGCCCAACACGCGATCGAGTTCGCCGATGCCGGTTGGGAAGGCGGCCGAAGTTTGCGGGTCGATGTCGGTGAGTCGTTTGGCCGGGCTCGCCGGCGCGACCACACCGGTTGAACGCCCCTTGGCCGAGGACGCCGCGAGCATCGTCACCTCGTCGACGGTGCCCCATTCGCCGCATTCCGGGCAGCGGCCAACCCATTTCGGAATTTGGTGACCGCACGCGGTGCAGCGGAACGTCGAGCGGGGTTTGGCCATGCCCCACAGCGTAAAACGCCCCACCGACAGTCATTGTCGATGGGGCGTCTATGGCGTCGAGTGGTCGCTAGTGGTGCCCTTCCTCGGGCTCCTCGGCCTGGCGCGGCTGATCCACGCGGGTGGCGTAGGTGCCGACATCAACCGGAGTGTCGGCTACGACGTCGCCTTCGACGGTGGTGAAGCTGTCTTTGTCGATCACCGATGCGGTCGAGAACGTGAAGCGGAGTTTGGTGGTGAGTCCGGCGGCGACGGTCTTGCCCGCATCGCGCAGAGTAACGACCAGACGCGTCTGTTTGTCCGCTTCGGCGGTCAGCAGGCCGACCGGCGAACCGGCGCGAATGGAACCACCGGGTCCGATGATCCGATCGCCAACGGAGTTCTCGATTTCAACCGTTCCCTTTGGAGCGGTGATCCGGTCGAGGCGGAAGTAGTGATCAGGGCTGTTATTGCTGATGACGAACGCGATCTTGAAGGGGCCGCCATTGCCGAATACCTCGTCGGACTTGCTGGCCGGGTACAGAATCTGTACATCGCGCAGGGCGAGTTGGCCGAAGTTCACCGACGCGCCGTTGATAGCCGCCGCCTGGTTTGCGCTCTGAGAGACCTGCCCGGCGCTACACGCGGTGCTGCTGAGCACAACTCCGACGCCGACCGCCGCGATAGCGAACGCCGACGTGAGTCGGCGTTTGGAGAGAGTATGCACGGACACCGTTCCTCCCAGTGTGCGAAAAAAGTCCTAGTGACAACCTGCACTACGCAGCGTAGTGGGCGGTTCCCGCCCCTGTCTGCCCGGGTGCGAAGAATGCACTCACGCTGACGGCGGCCCGTGGGCGCCTCGGTGGCCTGGACCACACGCTACTACTGGGCGTAGCAGACCCCTGGCCAGGGGTTAGTGGCCTCCTCAGTGCCTTGACCTGCACCGTTGTTCAGAGTGCGTCAGGCGCCCGTGTTAGACTGGTTGTACTCGAAAGGGGCACGGAACATTGAATTTCAAAGTTGGCGACACCGTTGTCTATCCACATCACGGTGCTGCTCGGGTCGAGGACATTGTCACTCGGACCATTAAAGGTGAAGCAGTCGAATACCTTGTCCTCAAGGTTCAAGACGGCGATATGACCGTTCAGATCCCCTCGTCGAAGCTGGAATACGTCGGCGTTCGCGACGTTGTCGGTGCAGAGGGGCTCGGTGAGGTCTTCGAGGTCTTGCGGGCTCCACACACCGAAGAGCCGACCAACTGGGCGCGCCGTTTCAAGGCAAACCAGGAGAAGCTGATGTCGGGCGACATCATCAAGGTCGCCGAGATCGTTCGCGACCTCTGGCGTCGTGACCAGGATCGCGGTCTGTCCGCAGGTGAGAAGCGCATGCTGACTCACGCGCGACGCGTACTGGTTGACGAATTGTCGCTCGCACAGAACACCGACGACGAGAAGGCCGCCATCATTCTCGACGAGGTGCTCGCGGCGGCATCCTGATCGGCCGCCGGATAATTCGGCCGGGGGGCCACGCCGCGTGACCGTTCACTATTTACCCGGTGTGCAACGTTCGGCACCGACCGCTGTCATCGTCGTGGCCGCGGGCTCAGGCGAGCGGCTCGGCGAGTCGGTGCCGAAGGCATTCGTCGAACTCGACGATCGCACCATTTTGCAGCATGCTGTCTCGCGGATCGCAAGACTGCCCGCGGCGAATCTGATCGTCGTAGTCGTCCCCGGTCGCCTCGTTGTCCGCGCGCGGATGGACGTGATGTTCGGCAGACCGCGCGTCCAGGTGACCGCCGGCGGCGCACAGCGAAGCGATTCGGTCCGTGCCGGTATCGAGCACATCATGGCCGCCGCACCGGAAACCGAAGTAATTCTGGTACACGACGCCGCCCGTCCGCTGACGCCGACCGCGGTATTCAATCGCGTCATCGATGCGGTGACCAGCGGTCATCGCGCAGTGGTTCCCGGCATCCCAGTAGTCGACACACTCAAAGAGGTTGTGGTCGAGGGTGAGCGGGTCAGCGTGCGCGGCACTATTGATCGCGAGATGTTGCGGGCCATTCAGACACCCCAGGGATTCAGCGTCGATGCGTTGACACGCGCCTACGCGGACCCGACCGAACTCGCTACCGACGACGCCGGCCTGGCCGAACGCTGTGGCATCCCGGTGCATGTCGTCGAGGGCGATGCTCTCGCATTCAAAATCACCACGCCGTGGGATCTGCGGATAGCGCGTGGCGTCGTCGCCGAATCCGGACCGGAGGAATTGCCATGAGGGTCGGCATCGGGACCGACGCACATCCCATCGAGGCGGGTACCGAGTGCTGGATGGTCGGACTCCTATTCCCCGACGACGACGGTTGCGCCGGTCATTCCGATGGCGACGTTGGCGCGCACGCGCTGTGCGACGCGGTGCTGTCGGCAGCTGGTCTCGGCGACGTCGGGGCGGTCTTTGGTACCGGACGGCCCGAATGGGCCGGGGTGTCAGGCTCCGCGATGCTGGCGCATGTGGCCGAACTGGTCGCCGGGCAGGGCCTGCGAATCGCAAACGGAGCGGTTCAAATCATCGGTAACCGGCCCAAGATCGGTCCACGTCGCGACGAGGCCCAACGAGTGCTCAGCGAAGCGCTCGGTGCCCCGGTGTCGGTATCGGCGACGACTACCGACGGTCTGGGGATGACCGGTCGCGGCGAGGGGATCGCCGCGGTGGCGACCGCGCTCGTCGTCGATCAGTAGGCTCCCGCCCGGCGACCGCGCACAAACCGACCGGTCGCCGGAATGGCATAGCTCACCAGGTAAGATGGCACGTCGTGACCCTTGCACTGTATGACACCGCAGCCCGAGAGGTGCGCGACTTCACTCCGCTGCACCCCGGACGAGTTTCGGTGTATCTATGTGGCGCAACGGTTCAGGGCATCCCGCATATCGGCCACGTACGCAGCGGCATCGCTTTCGACGTGTTGCGGCGCTGGCTCACGTACCACGGCGACGATGTGTTGTTCGTGCGTAATGTGACCGACATCGACGACAAGATCCTACGCAAAGCTGCCGACGCGGGCCGACCGTGGTGGGAATGGGCCGCGACGCACGAGCGCGCGTTCAACGCGGCCTACGACGCTCTCGGCGTATTACCGCCGTCAGCCGAACCGCGAGCGACCGGCTTCATCACGCAGATGGTCACCTATATGGAACGGCTCATCGAACGAGGCCACGCGTACGCCGCTGACGGCAATGTGTACTTCGACGTGCGTAGCCTGCCGTCATACGGTGAGTTGTCCGGACATAAACTCGACGACGTCCATCAGGGTGAGAGTGCCGGCACGGGCAAACGCGATCCGCGCGACTTCACGCTGTGGAAGGCCGCGAAACCTGGTGAGCCGTCGTGGCCGACACCGTGGGGTGACGGGCGCCCCGGCTGGCATCTGGAATGCTCGGCGATGGCGACCGGTCTACTGGGCCCCGAGTTCGATATTCATTGCGGCGGAATGGATCTGGTCTTTCCGCATCACGAGAATGAAATAGCGCAGAGCCACGGCGCGGGCGATCCGTTCGCCAGGTACTGGCTGCACAACGGCTGGGTCACCATGAGTGGCGAGAAGATGAGCAAGTCACTTGGCAATGTGGTGGCGATACCGGAAATGCTCAAGCGAGTACGCCCGGTTGAGCTGCGGTATTACCTCGGTAGTGCACACTACCGGTCGATGCTGGAGTATTCCGAGGCCGCGCTACATGAGGCCGCCGCGGGCTTTCGTCGGGTGGAATCCTTTGTGCAGCGGGTGAATTCGCGGGCCGGTGACGTCGAAGTAGGCGAGGTTACGGCCGAATTCGCGGCCGCCCTCGACGATGACCTCGGGGTGCCCGCCGCGCTCGCGGTGATCCATAACGTTGTGCGACATGGTAATTCGGCGCTGGAATCCGGCGATGCGAGCGCTGCGGCGACCGACGCGTCCGCGGTGCGGGCGATGATGGGTATCCTCGGTGTCGATCCACTCGATCCGCACTGGGCGGCCGACGCCGGTCAGGACGAGGCCGCGACCGGGGCGCTCGACGTGTTGGTTCGCGCCGAACTCGAGCGTCGTACCCGCGCCCGGGCCGAAAAAGACTGGCCGACAGCCGATGCCGTGCGAGATCGGTTGGCGCAGGCAGGTGTTGAGGTTACCGATACCCCGGACGGCGCCCAGTGGACGCTCAAAGGCCAATAACTCTCAAAGGAGGCCATGATGGCCGGAAATTCCCGACGTAAGGGTGCGATCCGCAAGTCGGGGACCAAGAAGGGGCAGGTCGCCGGTTCTGGCGGCCAGCGCCGACGCGGCCTCGAGGCACGTGGCGCGACGCCGAAAGCCGTCGACCGCTCGTACCATCCAGCACATAAGAAGGCGAAGGCCGCCGCGAAGTCGGCGACCGGGCGAGCTGCGCCACGGTACCGCAAAGACGACGACGCATTCGAGTATGTACTCGGGCGCAACCCTGTTGTCGAATGCCTGCGCGCGAAAGTGCCTGCGACAGCACTGTATTTGGTGACCACCGTCGAACCCGACGAGCGGGTGACCGAGGCAGTCAAGATGGCCGGCGATCGCGGCATCTCGATCCTCGAAGTGTCCAAGGCCGAGTTGGACCGGCAGTCGACCAATGGAATGCACCAAGGGATCGCACTACAGATACCGCCGTACCAGTACGCGCACCCCGAGGACGTGATGCGTGATGCGGTCGCCAGTGGTGAACCGCCATTGCTCGTCGCGCTCGATAACATCACCGACCCGCGCAACCTCGGCGCGGTGATCCGCTCGGTCGCGGCGTTCGGCGGACACGGTGTGTTGATTCCGCAACGTCGCAGCGCCAGTGTCACCGCGGTGGCCTGGCGGACCAGTGCCGGTGCGGCCGCACGGTTGCCGGTGGCTCAGGCGCCGAATCTGACTCGCACACTGAAGGATTGGGCGGCGAACGGTACGCAGATTGTCGGCCTCGACGCTGGCGGCGATGTCACACTCGACGAGTATGACGGTTCCGGCGGCACTGTTGTAGTCGTCGGCTCCGAAGGTAAGGGCCTGTCGCGGCTGGTGCGCGAGACCTGCGACTCGGTTCTGTCGATCCCGATGGCAGGCGACGTCGAGAGTCTGAACGCTTCGGTTGCCGCGGGTGTAGTACTGGCGGAATTCGCGCGGCAACGTCGGGCCTAGTTATCCGACCGGTGCGATGGTGACCCCGGCGTCGGTCAATGCCAGGCGGACCGCTTGCGCGTGGTGGACCGCGCCCGGTGTATCACCGTGCAGGCAAATGGACTGTGCCGCAACTGAAATGTCAGTGCCGTCGACCGCGGTCACCGTTCCCGACGTCACCATTCGCACCACTCGTCGTGCGACGTCGGCGCTGTCGGTGATCAATGCGCCGGGTTCGCCGCGCGGCACCAGTGTGCCGTCGGGACGATAGCCGCGATCGGCGAAGGCCTCGGTGATGGTCGGCAGACCGGCGGCACGCGCGTCACGCAGAAGTCGTGAACCCGGTAGACCCATTACGGCCAGTCCCACATCGACACTGCGTACCGCCTCGACGACCGCCGCCGACTGATGTTCGTGGTGGACGACGGTGTTGTACAGCGCGCCGTGTGGTTTCACATAGCTGACTGTCGAACCGGCTCGATATGCGAGCGCGGTCAACGCGCCGATCTGATAGACGACGTCGGCGACGAGGTCGTCGTGAGCGACGTCGATGAAGCGGCGTCCGAAACCCGAACGGTCCGGGTAGGAGACTTGCGCACCGATCCGGATGCCACCGGTGGCCGCCGAGCGACAAGTCGCCGCCAGTGTCGCCGGATTTCCGGCGTGAAAGCCGCACGCGATATTCGCGCTGGTCACGAGGGTGAGCATGGCGTCGTCGTCGCCGATCTCCTCGCCAAGGTCAGCATTGAGGTCGATGACAGCCATGCTGGTCATCGTAGTTGTGTGGCCCAGTCGTGAGTTATGTTGGTAACCATGACAGTCAACGATGTAAATGTCGTCACCACGCAGGGTGTCGTCGCCGGCGTCCGGGGCAGACGCACCCGTGCCGGTACCACCAGCTGGAAAGGCATTCCGTTCGCGGCACCGCCGGTCGCCGGACGACGTTTCGCCGCGCCTGAGCCGGCGCCCAAGTGGCCGGGCGTCCGTAACGCGGACGAGTACGGCAAGGCTGAGATTCAGCGTAAAGAGGTCACCGCCGTGGCACCCGGCAAATTCTGGCCGATGGGCGAGGATTGTCTGACCCTCAATATCTTTGCCCCGCAACGCACATCGGCTGGGCCGCGGCCGGTAATGGTCTTCATCCACGGTGGCGCCTATATCCTGGGCACCACCGCGACGCCGTTATACGACGGCGCACTGTTGGCCCGCGACGGCGACGTCATCGTAGTCACCGTGCAATACCGGTTCGGTGCTTTCGGATATCTCGACTTCAGCGCCTATTCCACGCCGGAGAAGACCTTCTCCAACAACAACGGTCTGCGTGATCAGGTCGCGGCACTGGAGTGGGTGCGCGATAACATCGCCGCCTTCGGCGGAGATCCGGCCAATGTCACGATCTTCGGTGAAAGTGCGGGTGGCTCGGCGGTGACCGCGCTGATGGCCACCCCCGCCGCGGAAGGGCTGTTCGCCAAGGTGATCAGCGAGAGTCCCGCGCTGGATCTGGTGATGGATCAAGACGAAGCAGATGTCTTCGCCGACGAATTCCTGCGTCTGCTGCAGGACCCGCAGCGTAAGTCACGAACGATGGAGCGCACCGAAGAGCCGATCAGCCCGGAGCATGCGCAGAAGTTGCTCGCACAGGCATCGGCACGGGAGATTCACGAGGCCACCGAGCGGCTGACTCGGTTCGCGGTGCGCGCGGGCGCGCGGGCGACCATCCCGTTCGGACCGGTCGTAGATGGCGAATATCTACCCAAACGTCCAGTGCAGGCCGCGCTGGCCGGCGAGACCCACCGAGTGCCGCTCATCATCGGCAGCAATAAGGACGAGGGCAACCTCTTCACCAAATTATGGAATATCCTGCCCGAGGGCGAGCAGGCACTGATCGGCGTGCAAGATCCGGCGCACCGCGCCGCGCTTTCGGCTGTCTACAACGACGGTCACCCCCGCGCGAATATCCGCCTGGCCGGCGATGCTGTCTTCTGGGGCCCGATGATGCCATTCGTCGAAGGTCATATGCGGCATGCGCCGACTTTCGTCTATCGCTATGACTTCAACCCGAAAGTGCTGCGCTGGACGGGATTCGGCGCGACCCACGCGACCGAACTCTTCGCGGTGTTCGGGGCGTACCGGATGGCACTGGGAGCCGGCCTCGCCCTGGGCGAGTGGCGCAGGACCGCACGGATCACCCGACAGGTGCAGCGCCACTGGTCGGTATTCGCGCGGACCGGGACACCGGAGAAGCAGTGGCCGGCATATGACGAAGCCACCCGCAGCGTCATGATCCTCGACGTACCGCCTCGCGTCGAGAGCAATCCACAGTCGGCTCGCCGGGAGACTTGGCAGAAGGTCCACCAACTGGTCGGCTAGTTTGACCTAGCTGGCGGGGCCCTCCTCGGCCCCGCCCGGATTGCAACGCGCCGAGACCATCTCGTCGTCGGTGACCACCGGCCTCGACGGTTCCAGATTCCAGCTGGTCTTATCCGGATCGACAAGTCGGGCAAAGGTCCAGTGACAGTCGAATTGAGCCTTCATCGACGCGGTATTCGCCGATGGTTCGTCGGCGACAACCTCGCGCCAGGCCGCCGCCATCGCCGTATCGGCGCTGGTCCGGCGGCCCGACGGCGTTGGATAGACCTGCAGACTCGCGCCGACATCAGTCGTCGTCCACCGCACATGGTCGATGAACGGCGGCGGGTAGACCGGGACGGTTGGCGTCGATTCGAGTGGTTCGGAACTACTGACGGTTGGCGTCATGGTCGACGTCGGCGTTGACACCGGCATCGGGTCTGCCGACCCGCACGCGGTCAACATCGCGACTGCGGCAGGTAACGCCACGAACGCGGCCACTGCACGAGATGTTGTTCTTTCGATTCGCAATCGTTCCCCTCAAACCCGCCAACTTTTGCCAGACTGAACAACAGTATGAACGCGAACCCTGACGATACCGTCGATGGCGGTACTTACCTGACACTCGGTCCGCGCCGAATTTGGCATTTCGAGGGTGGCGATCCCGCCGGGCATCCGGTGATATTGCTGCACGGTGCCTTTGCGTCCGCGGCAACGTGGGGAGCGCAATTCGCCGATTTCGGCGCGGCCGGACTACGTGTGCTCGCCCCCGAACGCAGCGGCCACGGGCACAGCCCAGACCATGTCGAGCCGTTCAGCTACCTCGACATGGCCGCCGAGACCATCGACTATCTCGAAGCGGTACTCGACCAGCCAACGCATATCGTCGGCTGGAGCGACGGTGCCGTGGTCGGGCTGTTGGTCGCAATGACCAGGCCCGATCTGGTGCATCGGATAGTTCTCGTCGGGCAGTATTTCAGCCGGTCGGGGGCGATGGCGGATACCTGGTTCGAGTCGGTGCGCGCCCGTGACCCGGAGACAATCGCGATGCTGCGAACCTATTACGACACGGCGTCGCCCGATGGCCCCGAACACTTCGACACGATCCTCGCCAAGACGATGACACTGATCAGCGTCGAGCCGGATTTGGCACTCGATCAGATCGCGCGAGTTCAGCATCCGACGCTGGTGGTGCAGGCCGACAACGACGTCGTGCAGTTGCAACACACGATCGACGTCGTGAACGCGTTGCCGAACGGTCGGTTGGCGGTGTTGCCGGGGACGCACATCATGCCCATCGAGGCGCCGGAAGTTTTCAATCCGTTGGTGCTGTCATATCTGGCCGCCGAGCCGCCGTCGAAGTGGCCGTAGCGGAGGCTGGGCTCGGCTGGAGGCTGCGCCATCGGGCGTGGCGAGGGAGATGTTCCCTCGGGCGGGCTCAGGTTGCAGGTTTGAGCCGGGCTGGAGGCTGCGCGGTGGGGCGTGGCGAGGGAGATGTTCCCTCGCCGACCCTCACACCGCAGGTTTCAGCTCACGTGGCGTTCGGTCTCCGCTGCGCGAGGCGATGATCCGCGGGCCCGCGAAGCGGCAGATCAGGTAGATCACGAACGAGATCGTGGTCACGAACACCGACACCGGCAGGCCGGGCGCCAGCGAGAGGACCAGGCCACCCACCGCCGCTACTTCCGCGAAAACGATCGAAAGTCCTATAACCACAGCGGGGTTGGAGCTCAAGCGGGCCGCGGCCGCGCCCGGCGTGATCATCAGCGACATCACCAGCAGAGCGCCGATGATCTGCACACCCTGTGCACAGGCCAGGCCCATCAATACCGCGAAGATTATCGACAACGCCTGCATCGGCACCCCCGCCGCCTGCGCGACGCGCGGATCGGAGCTGGCGAACAGCAAGGGGCGGTAAATGATTGCCATACCGATCAGCACGATGACGGTGGTGATCGAAATGGCGGTCAGCCCGGCGGTCCCGACGCTCACCACCTGTCCGGCAAGTAACGCGAAGCCGGTGCCGGTTCGCCCGTACAGCGTCATGAACAGCACCGCCAGGCCGAGGCCGAAAGCCATCACCACGCCGATGACCGAATCTCGTTCGCGCGCACGGTTTCCCAGGAAGCCGAAGACTGCGGCCGCGATGACCGCGCCGACGACGCCGCCGACGTTAACGCTCACTCCGATGAATAGCGCGGCGGCGGCGCCGGTGATCGAAAGTTCACTCACGCCGTGTACCGCGAAGGACATCTGCCGCGCGACGATGATCGGGCCGAGGATGCCGCCGAGCAATCCGAGAAGCGCGATGGCCAGCAGGGCCTGTTGCACGAAATCGCGGGAGAGCAGATCAAGTGTCTGCTCCAGATTGCCGAATTGGCTTATCTGAGCGGCCGCCAGTGTCATCGTTGCCCGGTCCGATGCGCGGCGCGCAGAAGCGTGGCTTGATTGTGTCCGGTTAGTGGCTCGCCGCTCAGATCATCGCAATGATGCGAATCCTCGCCGCCGATCACCAGCAGCCGATCCTTCACCCGAACCACCTCGATGTCGCGACCATAGAGCGCCGACAATGTCTGGCTGGTCATCACCTCGTCCGGCGGACCGACCATGAACCTACCCGACGATTCGCCGCCGTCGCCGGCCACACCGCCGACGAGATATAACACCCGATCGACATACGGCAGGATCGGATTGATCTCATGCGTTACGAAAACCACTGCGGTATCAGCCGTGCGTCGGCGCGCATCGATCAACTCGACCACCAATTGCTGGTTGGCCGGATCCAAACTCGACAGTGGCTCGTCGCATAGCAGCAACGCCGGATCGCGAGTCAGTGCCTGCGCTACCCGCAGGCGTTGTTGTTCGCCGCCGGACAGGAGCCCGAGTGGTGCGTCGGCGAAATGGCTTGCGCCGACCTCGGCCAGCGCGACGTCGACTAGTTTTCGACGCCGGGCCCGTCCTCGCCAGCCGATACCCCATGTGCCGCCGTCGACGCCGAAACCCACCAGGTCCCGGCCACGGATGGCCATCGGATCGGAATCGTCGGCGTGCTGCTGCGGGATATAGCCGACCGGATCGGCGACGTCGAGGTCGCCGGCCGTCAACGGGAGTTGGCCGAGCAACGTCCGCAGGAACGACGTCTTACCCGAGCCATTTGGCCCGAGAACAGCGATGAATTCACCTGGCGCGATATCCAGAGCTAGGTCTCGCCACAATGTTCGGGGCCCAAAGGCCAAGTGGCCGTTACGGATTCGAACCGCAGGTGTAGCTGTGCTCACGCCCCGACCGCTTTGGCGATGGCGTCGATCTGCGCGGTTTGCCAGGCCACATAGTCGGTGATGCCGTCGGGCAGGGTCTCGGTGAGTTTCACGACTGGAACACTAGTCTTCTGCGCGATGGCGAGGACCGCTTCGGTCACCGAATCCACCGCTTGGGTGTTGTACAGCAACGCGTGCACCTCGTGGCCGGTCAGCAGGTCCTCGAATTTCGCGCGATCGGCTGCCGACGGTGACTGGCCCTCTTCGACGGCTGCGGTGAATCCGGTTGGTGCGGCATCGATGAGCCCGGCGTCGGCGAGTAGGTAGGTTGCCAGGGGTTCGGTCTGGGCCACCTTTGTTCCGTTGTGGTTCTTCTTGATCGCGTCGAGTTTCGCGATGAGTCCGTCGATCGCCGTGCCGAACTTCTGGGCGTTCGCGCGGTAGGCCGCAGCATTCTTCTCGTCCTTCGCTGCGAGCGCCTCGGCGAGTTTGTCCGCGACGGTGTGTACGACGACGAGGTTGTAGAAGACGTGTTCGTTGACCTCGCCCTCCTTCGCCGAGCGCACCGACTCGGGCAGCTGGTCGAAGGCGTTGATCACGGTGGCGTCGTCGGCTTTGGGGGCCGATTCCAGGTACTGGTCGTAATGCCCGCCATTGATGAGGACGATGCGAGCGTCGGCGACCTTGGCGGTATCGCTCGGCGAGGGTTCGAATTCATGCGGATCGGCACCCGGTGTGTTGAACAGGGTGGTCACCTGCGCATGGTCACCCGCGACGGCGGAGGCCACCGAGCCCCACACATCGGTCGAGGTCACGATGGTCGGTTCGCCGTTCGTCGACGTCGAGTCCCCGCCGCATGCGGTCAGGGTAAGGGTCGCCGAGGCCAGGATCGCGGTGATCGCCACCAGGGTGCGTCGCACAGTGTGTCTCCATCGTTGTCGCAAATGAAAATCGTTACCGACAAGTGTAGATGAGTTCGACACAGTGCGAAAATTGAGCGGTTACAACACGGGCAATACGAAGGTACGCAGCAGTTCTTCTTCGACGAAAAGAGATTCGCCCGGGCTGGTAAGCAGCGACACGATCACCCGGACCAGCCACTGGGCGCGCAGATGCGTTACTGGCGTGTTCGATGGTGCGCCGAGGAAATCGGCGACGACTTTCTCGACCGCAGGGGAAATCAGCGCGAGGTCGGTTGAAGTACCTGCGGCATCGGGCGTGAACCAGGCGAGCAGAGCGGGATTCGCGCGCACTCCGGCCAGCGCGGCGGTGATCGCGCGAAGTGTTCGCTCCTCGCCGACTGTCTCGCCGACCGCGTCCGAGACGTGGCGCACCACCTGCTGAGCTGCGCGATCGATATAGGCGAGCTGCAATACTTCCCGGCTTGGGAAATAGCGATAGAGCGTCGCCCGCGAGCAACCGACCGCCTCCGCAACCTGCCGCATGGTCACGGCGTTGACTCCATCGGCGATGAAAAGTTCCTCGGCGACGTCGAGGATGCGACCGGCGGCGAGTTCGGCTCGCTCGCCCGCAAGCCAATCGCCGGGACGGTCCGACGATGTGGCCGTCATCGGTTTCCGTTGGGGTAGAACGGCACGTACAGCGGGCGTCGGACGTAATTGCCCGACGCCCATTCGATGGCGTCGGAGTCGACGGCGAAATCCCGATAGCGTCCCAGCACCTCGGTCAACGCGACGCGTGCCTGCATTCGAGCGGCTGCCGCGCCCAGGCAGTGGTGGTTTCCGTGGCTGAAAGTCATGATGTTTCGGGGGCGTCGGGTGATATCGAGGTGTTCGGCGTCGGCGCCGAACCAGTGTGGATCTCGGTTCGCCGAACCGTAGCAGAGCAGCACCTTGCTGTCGGCCGGGATGGTCGCCGGGCCATTCGGAGTGTCTGGATAGATGACGTCGCGGGTTGTGGTGCGGGCCAGCCCCTGGACCGGCGACGTCAGTCGGAGGAGTTCGTCGATCGCACCACCGAGGAGTTCGGGATCATCCAGCAGTAGTCGGCGCTGATCGGGATAGCGATGTAATAGGTCGACGCTGCCGCCAAGCATGCCCGTCGTCGTGTCGTTGCCGCCGGCGACCATGGTGAAGGTGAACGCCAGGATCGATAGCATGCCGGAGGGATCGGCCGGATCGTCGGCCAGTCCTGCGGAGACGAGCTGGGACACAGTGTCTTCACCGGGGTGAACTTTGCGGAAGGCGACTAGTTCGGTGAAATAGGCGAGCAGTTCCATCGTCGCTTCACCGGCGGTGCTGATCGCCTCGGCGAGCCCGCCGGTTCCCGACGTCGCGCCGACGATCGACTGGGTCCAATCGTCGAAACGTCCCCAATCTTCTTCTGGCACACCAAGATAGTGTGCGACGACCATCGACGGCAATGGTTTGAAGAGATCTCCGACGATGTCGGCTGGACCGTCGGCGTCCAGGGTGGACAGGCGTGCCACAACGAACTCGCGCACCTTGGGTTCGATTTCACCGACCTGTCGCGGGGTGAATCCACGAGCGACTAGTTTGCGGAATTGCGTGTGCTTGGGCGGATCGAGCATCACCATCGGCGGGTTGTCGGCCATGCCGATCGCCTCGATCTCGCCGCGCACCACGGTCAGCCCCTGCGCGGACGAGAAGGTCGCGGTGTCGTCGGCGGCGCAGAGGACATCCGAGTGTCGAGTGAGCACCCAGAAGTCGTCGTCGTCGTCGGTTCTAGGTGCGTGATGAATCGGATCGAATTCCCGCAGACTCGCGTACATCGGGTATGGATCGCGCCAGGTCTGGGCGGAACGCAAAGTATAGGCGGCGTCATGCGACAGATGCGATGTCATGTAT
The DNA here is from genome assembly GCF_048537885.1 of Gordonia sp. CPCC 205333. Classification (NCBI taxonomy): domain Bacteria; kingdom Bacillati; phylum Actinomycetota; class Actinomycetes; order Mycobacteriales; family Gordoniaceae; genus Gordonia; species Gordonia sp. CPCC 205333. The sequence continues at coordinate 640,948 of NZ_JBCLVI010000001.1, forward strand.
GGATAGTGAGACATATTGGGGAAAGTGTCAAGGCTTCGATCGACGCCATGATCGACGCGCGGGGAGCGTGGCTAGTCTGGACTCATGTCCCTACCCGCCAAGCCGCGTCGCGTCGCACTGATCTCGGTGCACACCTCGCCGCTCGCGCAACCGGGTACCGGTGATGCGGGGGGACTGAACGTATATGTCGCGCAAACAGCGCAGCGCCTGGCCAAGCGTGGCATCGACGTCGAGATCTTCACTCGCGCGACGTCGTCGGCACAGCCGCCGATCGAGTATCCGCGGCCCGGCGTGATGGTGCGAAATATCGCGGCGGGGCCGTATGAGGGGCTCGACAAACGAGACCTGCCCGCTCAGTTGTGCGCCTTCGCCGCGGGAGTGCAACGCGCCGAGGCCACCCAGCGTCCCGGCTACTACGACCTCGTGCATTCGCACTATTGGCTATCCGGACAGGTTGGCTGGCTGGTGCGCGATCGCTGGGGCGTGCCGTTGGTCCACACCGCCCACACCTTGGCCGCGGTGAAGAATGCGGCGCTCGCCGAGGGGGATACCGCCGAACCGATGCTCCGGGTGATCGGCGAGCAGCAGGTCATCGACGAAGCTGATCGGTTGGTGGCCAACACGGAAACAGAAGCGTCGCAACTAGTTTCGCTGTACCACGCGGACCCCTCGCGAATCGACGTCGTCACCCCCGGGGCGGATCTGGACTGCTATTCGCCGGGTTCGCGCGATGCCGCGCGGGCTGCGCTGGGTATTGCCATCGACGAGACGGTTGTTACCTTCGTCGGCCGTATTCAACCGCTCAAGGCGCCCGATGTCCTGCTGTCGGCCGCCGCGCCGATTATCGCGGCCGCCGACCGCGGCGAACGGCCCAAATTGCGGGTACTCGTAGTCGGCGGACCGTCGGGTAGCGGGCTGGAGAAGCCGACCGCGCTGATCGATCTCGCCGACCGACTCGGAATCTCCGACGCCGTGACCTTCCTGCCGCCGCAGCCACCGTCGTCGCTGACGACGGTCTACCGGGCCTCGGATGTCGTTGCGGTGCCCAGTTATTCGGAAAGTTTTGGCCTGGTGGCGATCGAGGCTCAGGCCTGCGGGATTCCGGTAATCGCCGCTGACGTCGGTGGGCTTGGAGTTGCGGTCGATAACGGTCGCACCGGCGTGCTGGTCGCCGGGCACGCGATCGGAGATTGGACGAACGCGCTGGAGAAGTTGCTCGACCAGCCCGCCGAGCGGGCGGCGATGGGCAGTGCGGCACACAAACACGCGCAACAGTTCTCGTGGGACCACACCGCGGATCAACTGCTGGACAGTTACGCCCGGGCGATGAGTAGTTTTGCCGCCGCCCACGGGATAGAGCGTAGCCACCGGCGTTGGTTACGACGTCGGCTCACGCGTACCGGCGTGTGACATCACCTGCGAATTTGATTGGGAGACAACTTTTATGACGTCGACTATCGAAACTCTCGTGGCGATCCTCGATGACCGAGGCATCGACTACGCGCGTAAAGGATCGGGTGCCGGGAAAGCCGATCACGTGGTGCTCGAATTGCCTGGCGAACGAAAGCTTAAGACCACCGTGCTGCTGACCGCGGGCGTGCATGGCGTGCGAGTCGAGGCGTTTGTCTGTAGGCACGCCGACGAGAATTTCGAGGGCGTGTTCCGCTATTTGCTTAAGCGAAATCGGCGGCTGTACGGAGTGGCCTACACGATCGACAACGTCGGCGACGTCTATCTGGTTGGACAGATCTCCGAGGACGCGTTGACCGCCGATGAGATCGACCGGGTGCTCGGACAGGTACTCGAGGCGGCCGACGGTGACTTCAATCCGTTGTTGGAGTTGGGTTTTCATACGTCGATCCGACGCGAGTGGGCGTGGCGATCCTCCCGCGGTGAGCCGTTGCACAACCTGATGGCGTTCGAGCATCTGATCGACAAAGAGACAATGCCCGCCGAGGGTGAGCCGGTGCCGGAAATGTACCGATCCTCGTGACCTGACTCTCCCAACGGGTGTTGGTACGATTTCTCCTGCGCCCGAAGTGACCGGGCCACATTTGGGCCAAACCGGAGGTGTCATGAGTTTTCGCAGTCCCTATCCCGACGTCGAGATTCCCAACGTCAGCGTCTACGACTTTCTATTCGGGAATATCGCCGACGACGACCTCGATCGGGTCGCGCTGATCGACCCGAAGGCCGGGGAGGGCGGTCAGACGACCTATCGCCAGTTGATCGGACAGATCAATGCCGCCGCCGGAGCGTTGGCGGCCAAGGGGATTGGCATCGGCGACGTCGTCGGTCTGCTGTCGCCCAACATCCCGGCGTTCGCAACCGTGTTCCACGGCATCCTGCGGGCCGGTGCTTCGGCGACCACGATAAACGCCCTGTTCACCGCCAAGGAAATTGCCAAGCAGCTGCGCGACTCCAAAGCCGTTGCACTGGTGACGATTACGCCGATGTACGCGCAGGCCGCCGAGGCGGCCAAAGATGTGGGCATCGCCGACGAGAACCTGATTGTGCTGGACGGTGAAGGACTCGCGGCGTCGGGACACCCCAACGCGATTGACCTACTGGGCCCCAATCATCCTGCGCCGCAAGTGAGTTTCGACCCGGCGACGCATATCGCGGCATTGCCGTACAGCTCGGGTACCACCGGCAATCCCAAGGGTGTGATGCTCAGTCATACGAATCTGGTGGCGAATGTCGCGCAGATTCGCGAACTGCAAGGCATGAAACCCGACGACGTCATTATCGCGGTGCTGCCGTTCTTCCATATCTACGGCATGACCGTGCTGCTCAACGCGGCGTTGCGGGCGCGGGCGAGCCTGGTCATCATGCCGCGGTTCGATCTGGTCGAATTCCTGGAGAACATCCAAAATTTCAAGGTAACCAGCGCCTATATCGCACCTCCGGTCGCGGTGGCACTCGCCAAACACCCCATCATCGACAATTACGACCTGTCGTCGCTCAAGGTGATGATGTCCGGTGCGGCACCCCTCGACGACGAGTTGGGCAAGGCGGTCGCCAAACGCCTGGACCTGCACATGTTGCAGGGATACGGCATGAGCGAACTGTCGCCGGTCAGTCATCTCATCCCACATGACATGTCCGTGCTCGGATTGCCGGAGCCGCCGCTGTCGTCGACCGGCTGGGCGATTCCGAATACTGAGAACAAGGTCGTCGATCCGGCGACCGGCGAGGATCTGGCACTGCCGACCGACGGATTGTCGGAGCCGGGGGAATTGTGGGTAAAGGGTCCCAATGTAATGCTCGGCTACCTGGGCAACGAGCAGGCGACCACGGACACGATCGACGCCGACGGATATCTGCATACCGGCGACCTCGCGCAGGTCGACTCGACCGGTTGCGTCTACATCGTCGATCGGCTCAAAGAGCTGATCAAGTACAAGGGGTACCAGGTGCCGCCGGCCGAGCTGGAAGCGCTGTTGCTAACCAACCCGAAGGTCGCCGATGCTGCCGTGATCGGTGCCAATGACGAGGCAGGCGAAGAGGTGCCGAAGGCGTTCGTCGTGGCACAGTCCGGAGTTGAGCTGACCGCGGACGAGGTCATCGACTTCGTGGCATCACAGGTCGCACCGCATAAGAAGGTTCGGATCGTCGAATTCATCGACGCGATTCCCAAGTCGGCGTCGGGAAAGATCTTGCGCAAAGACTTACGCCGCTGAAATATGTCCCGAGGCCGGAGGAGATGTCTATATGCCATCTGCTCCGGCCTCGGGACATTTCCCGCAGCCGATCAGCCACCGTCGGGCACACTGGGCCGGGTGACCATTCACCGAGCGGTTCTCGGATTGTCGCTGTTGGCGACCACAGCCCTGACCGTCGTCCTGGGCATCACCGACCCCGCGACGCCGCTGTACTACCCGAGTCGATTCTTGATCTGGAATCTCTTCCTCGCCTGGATACCGATGGTGTTCGCGGTCGGCTTCGCGACGGTACGTTCTCGTGGCTGGCTGGTCCCGTTGGGATTGGGGTGGCTGGCATTCCTGCCCAACTCGCCCTACCTGGTCACCGACCTCGTCCATCTGCGTGAGGGGTATGACCTGTGGCGCCATGTGCTGCAGTACGGATTCGCCGCGTGGACCGGAATCATCCTCGGTGTCGTGTCGATGCTGTTGGTACACCGGCGCGCGCAGCGGGAATTCGGGCCGATCGCGGGCTGGGGGATCGTCGCGGCTTCGGTTGCGCTCTGCGCGGTCGGTGTGGTGATTGGCCGGTTTCAGCGTTGGAATTCGTGGGATCTGGTCACCCGGCCGAATTCGGTTGTCGCACAGACGATGGACTGGGTGAGATCACCGTTTACGCACGTACAGTCGACCGGCGTCGCGGTGGCGGTGGCATGTTTCTTCGGGTTGGCCTACCTGACGATCTGGGCGCTGGCGTCGTCGACAGGCAGTGGGCGCGGCAAACAAATGGATTTGTGAGAAACTACTGGCCATGAGCAACGGCACCTTGATCCTCATGCGGCACGGCGAAAGCGAATGGAACGCGTCGAATCAATTCACCGGCTGGGTTGACGTCGCGCTGACCGAGAAGGGCAAGGCCGAAGCGGTGCGTGCCGGCGAGTTGCTGGTCGAGCACGATCTGCTGCCCGACGTTCTGTATACATCGTTGCTGCGTCGCGCCATCTCGACCGCTCAGATCGCGCTCGACGCCGCCGATCGGCATTGGATCCCGGTCGTCCGCGATTGGCGGCTCAACGAGCGCCACTACGGCGCTTTGCAGGGCCTCAACAAGGCAGAGACCAAGCAAAAATACGGCGACGAACAGTTCATGCTGTGGCGCCGCAGTTACGACACTCCGCCGCCCGCGATCGATCCGGCCGATCAATACAGCCAGACCGACGATCCGCGCTACGTCGATCTGCCAGAGGTGCCGCTGACCGAATGCCTCCTCGACGTCGTGACCCGGCTGATCCCGTATTTCGAAGCCGAGATCGCCGCCGATCTACGCGCGGGCAAGACCGTACTCGTTGCCGCCCATGGCAATTCACTGCGGGCACTGGTGAAATATCTCGACGGTATTTCTGACGCGGACATCGCCGAGTTGAATATTCCCACCGGCAATCCGCTTCGCTACGACCTCGATGAGAACCTGAATCCGCTGAATCCCGGCGGTACTTATCTCGATCCCGAAGCCGCGGCTGCCGGTGCCGCGGCCGTCGCGGCGCAGGGCGGAAAGTAGGCTCTGACGCCGTCCGCTGATCTGGTGGGTGGCGTATCGTTGATTGGTCTTACTCCATTGACGTGGCAGCCTCGGTGTGACGCGCGCTACTCTGGAATGCATGGCAGAGATCGGGACTTTGCACGTCAAACATTCACCAGGTCAAGAGCGATATGAGGCCTATCTTCTCGATGACGACGGCCTGCCGGGCGAACGAGTCGGCTATGTCGACTACGTCGCCGAGGTGGAGCAGATCGTCCTGACGCATACCGTCGTGCCCGAACGTTATGCGGGCCAGGGCATTGCCGGGCAACTCGTGAAATTCGTCCTCGACGATGTGCGCGCGTCGGGTAAGCGAATCGTCCCGGTCTGCACCTACGTCCGCAGTTTCATCAAGCGTCATCCCGAGTACGCCGACCTTGCCGTCCCAGTTCCGCAATAGCCGCTTTTCCTTCCTCGACCTGGTCAAATGGCTACCAGGATTTCATTCGCCCGACGTCGAATATGGTCGAACAGTTCGTGAACAGTCACCGAACAACGTCGCACCGGTGCGATCTGGCGTTCAACACGTCGTAAGCTGATTTTGTGACCGTTGCTTGGGTAATTGCGGCGATCGCACCGGCTTTGTTGTTTGGTGTGCTCATCGGGTGGTTGGTATTCGGCCGCTCGCGCGACGATTCGATTGAGCCCGTCGGTGAAGCCCCGTCCGCTCCCGCGCCGGTTCCTGCTCCAGCGCAGCCTGTGTGCCCGCCGTCGGATGCGATCATCACCGAGACTGCCGATGGCCGGATGACCCGCGCCGCGATGCTCAATCTCATCGTCGCGGAGTCGGAGACGGCGGTCGCCGTGGTAGACGAGTACCGCGATGTCGTGTTGCATAACGATCGCGCGGTCGACCTTGGCCTGGTGACCGACCATTTACTTGCCGATGCCGTCTGGGAGTATGCCGAGAATGTGGTGCACTCTGGCGACGAGGCTCGATTCGAGTTCACACCACCGCTGCTCAGCGGCGGATTCGTGGCTACCGGCCGGGCACCGGGCCGCCCGGTGGAAGCAGTGCGTTGCCTGGTCCGGCTCGTCGAACAGAACAAAGAGCGTTATGCGGTGGTCTACGGCTCGGACGACTCGGAGAATCTGCGAGTCGAGGCGACCCGACGCGATTTCGTCGCCAATGTGTCGCATGAACTCAAGACGCCGGTCGGCGCGATCGGCCTATTGACCGAGGCGTTGCTCGAGTCGGCCGACGACCCCGAGACGGTCACCCATTTCGGCCGACGGGTAGGTGCCGAAGCGACCCGCCTGGGCAATATGGTCACTGAACTCATCGCGTTGTCACGTCTTCAGGGCGGTGAAACGTCGGCCTTCGAATCTGTCGACGTCGACACCCTCATTTCCGATGCTGTCGCCAACGCGCAGATCAGCGCCGAGGCGGTCGGGATCAACCTGTCGGTGGACGCGCCATCGGAGCTCAGTGTGATCGGCGACCGGATGTTGCTGCTCACGGCGCTGAATAACCTGATCGCCAACGCGGTCGCCTACTCGCCGCAGAACACCACGGTGTCAGTCAGCCGTCGAGTGACTAACGCCGACGGACGTCCGGTGGTCGCGATCGCGGTCACCGACCGCGGCATCGGTATCGCTGCGGCCGACCAGCAGCGAGTCTTCGAACGTTTCTTCCGGGTCGACAAGGCGCGTTCTCGTGTCACCGGCGGCACCGGACTCGGCCTGGCCATCGTCAAACATGTGGCCGCGAACCACGACGGCACCATCTCGTTGTGGAGTAAACCCGGCACCGGATCGACGTTTACGTTGTCGGTGCCGCAAGACCTTGCCGGACCTGCCGGCGACCCCGAATTCTCCGATGAGGAGGCCGTCGTCGAACGTCGGTCCGGGGCAACCCACGTACAAACAAAGGAACTCACTCGGTGACCCACGTTCTGATCGTCGAAGATGAGGAATCATTGGCCGATCCGCTGGCCTTCCTGCTCCGTAAGGAGGGTTTCGAAGCCAGCATCGTCAACGACGGCGCGCAAGCGCTGACTGTCTTCGACCGCGTCAATCCCGACATCGTGCTACTCGATCTGATGCTGCCGGGTATGTCCGGCACCGAGGTCTGCAAGGCGCTGCGTCAGCGCTCGGCCGTACCGGTGATCATGGTGACCGCGCGCGATACCGAGATCGACAAGGTCGTCGGACTCGAACTCGGCGCCGACGACTACGTCACCAAGCCATATTCGGCTCGCGAGCTAATCGCACGTATCCGCGCGGTGTTGCGCCGCGGCGCCGACGCCGGTTTCGACGACGATCTGACCATCGGTGTCCTCGACGCGGGCCCGGTGCGGATGGATGTTGAGCGCCACACGGTCGCGGTCCACGGACAGTCGATCACGTTGCCGCTCAAGGAATTCGACCTACTCGAATATTTGATGCGCAATGCTGGTCGGGTGCTCACCCGGGGCCAGTTGATCGATCGGGTGTGGGGTGCGGACTATGTCGGCGACACCAAGACCCTCGATGTCCACGTCAAGCGACTGCGATCGAAAATCGAACCCGATCCGGGTAACCCCAAACATCTCGTCACCGTCCGCGGGCTGGGTTACAAGCTGGAGGGCTAGTTTCACGCGGGCGACACACCTACAACGTCTTGTGAAACCACAACTCGGCGTAGGGATTGTCGTTATACGGCGTCGTCTCTTGATAGCCGCAGGATCGGTAGAGTGCGATGGCTTCGACGAGGCTCGCGTGGGTATCCAACACTACCGAGGTGCGGCCCGACGCCGCGATGGAATCCTCTGCGGCACTGAGCAATCGGCGGGCCAGTCCCAGGCCGCGCGCCTGCGGGTCGACCCACATTCGCTTGATTTCGGCCGATGTCTCGTCGAGAAAACGCACTCCGACGACGCCACGTGCGACGTCGTCGACATGCGCGACGAATAGCGTGCCGTGCGGTGCGGTGAAATCGGTCGGCGACACATTCGTGTCGAATCCGCCCGGAAAGCGTTGGCGCAGTTCGGCGATATACGACGCGAGGCAGCCGCGGGCATCAGCGTCGTCGACCGGCCGAGTTTCTACGGTGATGAGCGGACCAGTCGACGTCACTATTTCTCCTCGGTAAGGATTTCGTATTTGCCGTCGACGCTGGCATGGTCGCGTGCGGCGGCGGTCGCTGGATGAACCGCGATGAGCCCCAGCCCATTTCGGCGGCGGCAGGCCTGCGCCAAGGCGTCGTAGGCCGGTGCGCCGAGGAGTTCGGTCAGTTCCGGCCCGTAGGACTCCCACACCTGCTTCGCCCCGACGTGCGCGTCCGGTGACCCCGAGCAGTACCACTTGAGATCGTGGCCACCCTCACCCCAGCCGCGCCGATCGTATTCGGTGATCGTCGTCTGCAACACCTCGGTGCCGTCCGGACGTTCGATCCACGCTTGTTCGCGACGCATCGGAAGTTGCCAGCACACATCGGGTTTCACGGTTAGCGGCTCAATACCCTTGCGCAGTGCCATCGAATGCAAGGCGCAGCCCGCGCCAGCGGGGAAACCCGGACGGTTCAGAAAGATACACGCGCCCTTGTGTTTACGCGTCTTCAGTGCAGGCTCGTCGTCCAACTCGTCTTCGGTCAGATAGCCCCGTTTGCCGAGCGGGTTTGCGCTGCTGCCCTTTTCGTAAAACTGCCAGTCGGACGGGGTCAACTGAGCGACGCCATGAGCGAGGCGCTTGCGGTCCTCCTTATCCGAGAGGTACGCGCCGTGACTGCAGCAACCGTCGTCGTCGCGGCCGTCGAGGATGCCCTGGCACGCGGGTGTTCCGAACACACACGTCCAGTGTGAGAGCAACCAAGTGAGGTCGGCGCGGATCATATGGTCGGCATTGGCCGGATCGGCGAATTCGTACCACTCTCGGGGAAAGTCGAGTTCGACCTCGGGAGCGGGCAGGTCAGTGAGGGTATGCGCGGGCGACTGCACGCCCCCAACGGTAGACCGGCCAGGCGAACGCAGCACGACGGCGGGCCAATTCGCATGCCGCGTTACCAGAGATTGCCATCACGCACTAAGTTCATAGTCGTGCGTATTGGAGTGCTCGACGTGGGCAGCAACACGGTACATCTGTTAGTCGTGGATGCCCACCGCGGCGGACACCCGACGCCGATGTCGTCCACCAAGTCCGTTCTGCGCCTGGCCGAACACATCGAAACGAATGGCAGGCTCTCCGACGCGGCGGCCAGTCGCCTGGTGGAATCGGTCGGTGAGTTCACTCATATCGCGCGGACATCCGGGTGTGAAGAGGTAACGGCGTTCGCGACCTCGGCGGTGCGCGACGCGACGAACAGCGAGGCCGTGCTCGCAGCGGTCGCCAAGGAAACCGGCGTCGATGTGGAAGTGCTCACTGGCACCGACGAAGCGCGGATCACCTCGCTGGCGGTGCGTCGCTGGTACGGCTGGAGCGCCGGGCGCATCCTGGCCCTCGACATCGGCGGCGGCTCGCTGGAAATGTCGAACGGCGTCGACGAAGAGCCCGACGTCGCGTTGAGTCTGCCCCTGGGCGCCGGCCGACTGACCCGCGAATGGCTGCCGGGTGATCCGCCGGATCGTCGTCGGATCGCGGTGCTGCGCGATTGGCTCGATGCCGAACTCAAACCAGTCGCCAAAGAACTGGCCGAGGCTGGCCGGCCGGATCTCGCCGTGGGGTCGTCGAAAACCTTCCGCAGCCTGGCGCGGCTGACCGGTGCGGCCCCGTCGAGTGCCGGCCCGCGGGTGAAACGTCAGCTCACCACCAGTGGCTTGCGTCAGCTGATCGCGTTCATCTCTCGGATGACACGCGCTGACCGCGCCGATCTCGAAGGCGTCAGCTCCGATCGCGCCGGTCAACTTGTCGCGGGCGCGCTGGTCGCCGAGGCGGCCATGCGGGCCCTTGATGTAGATACACTGGAAATCTGTCCGTGGGCGTTGCGTGAGGGTGTGATCTTGCGTCGACTCGATCAGCAGCCCCCGGATCGTCTTGTAGGAGTGAATGGAGACATAGCTTGATGGCGCAGGATCCAGAATCACGGCCGATCTCGGTATCCGAACTCTTGGCGCGTAGCCGTCGGGAATCCGAGGGCGGGGATTCGACGTCGACGGAGTCGGGAACCTTCGCCGCCTCGGGCCGACGTCGGGTTGGCCGCGACGGGTCGATTTCGGTGGCCGAGATTACCGGCGAGATCCCCAAGATCACCGGACCCGAACCGACGAGTTCGCAGGCTCAGCCTCGATCGTCGTCGCCGTATGTGTCGCAGGGCGAGTCGTCATTCCCCCGATCGTCGGCACCGGCACCGACGTCGGGCGGTGCGCGAACCGCCAGCGGAATGCCCGCCGGCCCGGCACGCCCGCACACTCCCAATCCGGCCGACGCGCAAACCGACGTGACCCCCGCTGTCGATGCCCCGGTCGTCGGATCCCCTGTCGTCGGATCCCCGGTCGTCGGGTCCCCTGTCGTTGATTCCCCGCAGACGCGTGACTTCAACGCGACCGCCATCACTGGGATCATCCCGCTCGTCGACGACTCCGCGCCAGCCGACGATGACCTCGACTTCGAGGCCTACCGCAATTTCGCCGACTACGACACCGGTGAGTCGGCGGCGACAGGTAAGCAAGATAAGCCGAAGAAGGCCAAGCGCGGACTGTTCGGGCGTAAGAAGAAGTCAGCCGCCGCCGAACCTGAGGGGCAGACGCCTGTCGTCGATCTGCCCGAAGCTGATACGCCAGATGAGCCGATTCCCGCGGTCCGCCCCAGTGCCGTGACACCGTCGCAGCCCGCGATCGTGCCGAGTGTTCGTCGCTCGGCTCCGCCGGTCGACGCTGATGCCGGGCCGGCAATCACGCCGCATGTCGTCGCGCGGACACCGGTGACCGAGCAACCGTCGGCCCCAACGTCGGAGGCACCCGGACTGGCGACTGATGACACGCAGGAAATCAGCGTCGTGCGCAGTGTCACGCCCTCGGTGACTCGGTCGGTCACCCCGTCGAATAGTTTCGATGAGCCGGCTATCACGCCGTCGCGCACGACGCACGCCGACGATGATTTCGAGGCGGCGCCACCGGCCGGGCCCGCGCACAACATTCGCACCTCGCTGCGCAAAGCGATCACCGATGACACCGAAGCTGGCCCTATCCCGGACGAAGCGCCGTTGAACCGCAAACACTCGCCAGTGGTGCAGTGGCTGCTGTTGATCGCTCAGTGCGTCGTCGGACTCGTCATCGGGGCCGGGATGTTCTGGGGATTCACCGAGTTGTGGCGGTGGAGTCCCATTTTCGCGGTGGTGCTCTCCGCCGTTGTGATCTTCGGCATTGTCACCATCGTGCATGTCGTGCGACGCAGGCATGATCTCGTTAGCACATTGCTCGCATTGGGCGTTGGACTGATCGTAACGATCGGTCCGCTGGTATTGCTGGCATCATCTTCTACGTGACACCTCGCTCAGAGATCCCTATCGGGCTGTCGACAGCCTCGGTGTACCCCCAAAACACCGAAGCCGCCTTCGCTTATGCAGCCGAACTCGGCTACGACGGCGTTGAATTGATGGTGTGGGGCGAGGCGGTCAGCCAGGACATCGCGCACGTCGAATACCTTTCCCAGCGGTATCAGGTCCCGGTGTTGTCGGTACACGCGCCGTGTCTGCTCATCTCACAGCGGGTGTGGGGTCGCGACCCGATGGTCAAGCTGGCCAAGTCGGTGGCCGCGGCCGAAGATCTGGGCGCGCCGACGGTGGTCGTACATCCGCCGTTCCGATGGCAGCGAAGTTATGTCGCGGCATTCGACGATCTGGTTGGTGAACTCGAATCTGACAGTGGCATCGCCGTCGCCGTCGAAAACATGTTCCCGATGCGCGCCGATCGTCTCTTCGGGGCAGGCGACCGTTCGATCAAACGACTCAACGCACGAGGCGGAGGACCGGGTGCCAGCGCGTCGGCGTTCGGCAAGTCGATCGATCCCACAGACGACGGCTACGACAATTACACGCTCGACCTCTCGCATACCGCCACCGCGGGAGCCGACGCCCTCGCCATGCTTGGCCGGATGGCAGGCGGATTGCAGCATCTGCACCTGACCGACGGCCACGGCGCGGCGACCGACGAACACCTCATCCCCGGCGACGGGGGACAACCCTGTGTCGAAGTCTGCCGGCGTATCGCCGAAAGCGACTTCGACGGTGCCGTGGTCCTCGAGGTGACGACGAGTTCGGCCCGCACCAAACCCGAACGTGCCGAGATGCTGGCACGATCGTTGGACTTCGCCCGTACCCATCTGCGTCGGGAACCGGTGCCGGGCGCGAATCTGATCCACGACTGAACATCTATGGAAAAGGTAGGACCGGTGGCGACGCTGCTGTCTTCGTTGCTCGATTTCACCCGACTGGACTCCGACGACGGTGTGTCGACATTTGGCACGACCATTGATCCGGCATTCACCATCGGACCGAAAGTCCACGGCGGAACTTTGCAGATGGTGTCGGCCCGGGCAGCCGCGTTGGCCCTCGCCGACGCGGTGCCCGACGTCGGCGACATACATCCGCTTGCGGTGACGAGCAACTATCTGAGCGCGCCCGACCCGGCCGGGATCACGCTGGTCACCCGGGTGCGAAAGACCGGCCGGACCGTATCGATAGTCGACGTCGACGTTGTGCAGGGCGATCGCACGATGGTGACCAACTCGGTGGTCCTCGGCCGGCTCGACTCTGGCGATACCCATTTCTCCACTCGGACCGGGCTGCACGAGCTTCCGCCCGAGCCAAGTGCCGACGGCCTGCGTGTTGGCGACACGCCGATGGCCGACATCATGCATCTGTCCGCGGCGCTCGACGTCGTACTCGACCGGGAGTCATTCGCTGCGCTGCGCGGGGAGAAGGCCGACCCGGTATTTCTCGGCTGGGCTCGTCCCAAAGATGCCGAGCCCGACCTGGATTTCACCACCCTCATCTGCGATATCTCACCGCCGGTCGTGATGAACCTCGGCCTATTCGGCTGGGCGCCGACGGTCCAGTTGAGTACCTATTTGCGTCGGCATCCGGCACCCGGTTGGTTGCGGTACCAGTCGTCGTCGACCGAAGTGGGCCGGGGCATGTTCGAAGAGGATCACCTCGTCATCGACTCTGCGGGTACCGTCGTCGCACAGTCCCGCCAGCTTGCGCTCATCCCGAACGGTTGACCGCGCGGCGGCCGTCCATCCCATTCGTATCGAAAGGTTCACCATGACCGAACGCGTAGCAATCATCGGCGGCGGAAAGATCGGCGAGGCACTGCTCGCCGGTCTGGTCTCGTCGGGAAAGCCGGTGAAGGACTTGGTCGTCTCGGAGAAGGTGACCGACCGCGCCAACGAGATCGCCCAGGAATACGGCGTTCTGGTGACCGATCCGCGGTCCGCAGCCGAGTCGGCGAGCATTGTCGTGATCGCGGTAAAGCCAGATGCCGTCGACGCGGTATTGCGGGAGATCGGCCGCGCCGACGACGACGGCGACAACGAGCGGGTGACGGTCACGCTGGTGGCCGGACTGCCGACGTCGGTATACGAGGCCGCCCTACCGGCCGGTTCACCGGTGATCCGGGTGATGCCCAATACGCCGATGCTGGTCAATGAGGCGATGTGTGCGCTCTCGGCCGGTCGATATGTCAGCGACGAGCAGATCGCGAAGGTCACCGCACTTCTAGAGGCTGTCGGCAAGGTGACCGTATTGCCGGAGAAGTTGATGGATGCGGCGACCGCGATCTCCGGCTCCGGGCCCGCCTATGTCTTTCTGATGGCCGAGGCGATGATCGACGCGGGCGTCGGACTGGGTCTGACGCGCGTGCAGGCGGCCGAGCTCGCGGTGCAGACGATCCGTGGCGCGGGGTTGTTGTTGTCGGAGTCGGGTCTGTCGCCGGTCGACCTGCGTGCCGCGGTCACTTCGCCCGGTGGTACAACCGCCGAGGCGATCCGTGAGTTCGAGGCGAACGGCTTTCGGCATGCCTTCTACCAGGCAACTCGTGCCTGTGCCACGGCGAGCGCCGCCAATAGCCATCGAGTTGACCTTGAGGGTTCGGGCGCCAATAGCTAACTCGTGCCCGGATTGATATCGGTTAGCGAGCCTTGGCATCGCCGCAGGTAGGCGTGTTACTACTGGTGGTTGATTCAAGGTGAATACTAAAAGCTGACCACTCACGTCGCTTTATTCACATCTGCCACGCTAAGCTGCAAGAAGCACGTGCGTGTCTGATGTCCGCAGGAGGGGAAGCCTGCGGCCGCGACGCGTGCTCGAAAGAGGTATCGGTTTCATGGCTGCAGAGAAGTCTGGAGACAGAAGCGGCACAGTGAGCAATGCTGCCAACGGCACGCAGTTCCTCACCGTTGCTGAAGTCGCATCGCTAATGCGTGTTTCGAAGATGACCGTGTACCGACTGGTGCACAGCGGTGAATTGCCCGCAGTGCGCGTCGGACGCTCATTTCGCGTACATGCGAAGGCGGTCCACGAATACCTGGAGACGTCCTACTTCGACGTCGGCTAGTTCGGCGGCCGCGTAGTCGAATCGTCGGCTCCCCCGTGCGTGAACGCACACACGGGGGAGTTGTTGTGTCCCGCGAATGCGGCTATGCGGTGCCGATTTCGTCGTCGGGGACCGGGCCGGTAAGCTGGCGTGGTTAGCCTCGACCGACCGGGATCAGGCCCGACGGTCACATTGAGTCTTAGTAACAATCGGTTAGGAAGCGCCCCAATGGGTTCAGTGATCAAGAAGCGTCGCAAGCGCATGTCGAAGAAGAAGCACCGCAAGCTGCTTCGTCGTACCCGAGTGCAGCGTCGCAAACTCGGCAAGTAGGCATGTCGTCTCGCGCGCGCTGGTCGAAGAACCACTGCTGCAGGGACGAAAGAAGAACCCGCCCACCCTTCTCGGAGCCGGGCGGGTTCTCGCTTATCTGGCTACCGTAGGACCCATGAGCGAGTTGATTCATGACTGATCCATCGACCACTGCCTCGATGCCGCCGCGATCGGTACTGGTGACCGGCGCGTCGACGTTCCTCGGTGGATATCTTGTGGCACGGCTGGCGGCCAATCCGGAGATCGAGACCGTTGTGGCCGTCGACTCCCGTGTCCCCACTAAGGCGCTATTGCGTCGGATGGGGCGCGCGGAATTCGTCCGCCTCGACATTCGGCGTCCGACGATTGCCAAAGCAATTGCCAACTATGAGGTTGACACCGTGGTTCACGCGTCGACATCGATCATGGACGACGCCCCGCATTCGGCGGCGATCAAAGAATTCAACGTCGTCGGCGCGATGCAGGTTGTCGCGGCGTGTCAGCGCAGCCCCTCGGTCAAACGTCTCATTCTGCGGTCGACGGCGATGGTCTACGGCGCGAGCAGCAAAGACCCGTCACATTTCACCGAGGGGGATGCCCCGCGCCGCGAGCCGTCGGGTTATGGCCGCGACCTGCTCGACATCGAGGGCTACTGCCGTGGTCTGTCTCGACGCCGCTCCGACATAGACGTGACGATCGTCCGCTATCAGGCGATGCTTGGCCCGCGGATTCGGACCAGGATGGGGTCATATCTGTCGTTGCCGGTGGTGCCGACGGTGTTCGGCTTCTCGCCGCGGCTGCAGTTCCTCCACGAGGAGGACGCGCTGGCCGCACTGGAACATGCGACGTTGGCCGGCAAGGCCGGAACTTTCAACATCGCGGGCGATGGCGTGATCAGTCTGTCGCAGGCGATTCGTCGGGCCGGGCATATCGAATTGCCCGTACCAAAAGGGTTGCTGGCGCCGGTGTCGGCAGCACTGCAGGATGTGCGGTCGGTGAAATTGCGGTCCAGTCAGACCGATTGGCTCACCCACGGCCGCGTTCTGGACACCACGCGGATGCGTTGCGAATTGGGGTTCGCACCGAAATACACCACCTCGGCGACCGTTGACGATTTCATCGAGCGCGGCGCGGGCAAGCCGGTTATCGCACCCGGAACTTGGAACGAGATCGAGCGCTCGCTGGTGTCGGCGGCGCATCAGCTGGTTTGAGCCCGACCTAAATGTTAGAGAATTGTGAATATGACCGGTACCACGCTGCGCCTGTCGGAGTGGCACCGTAGACTCTTCGGCAGACGTAATCAGATCGTTTTCACAGCGATACACCATCACAACCTGGGAATTTAGAGGTGCACACCATGGCCGGTAGCGGCGCTTCGGATGCACGCACCGCGAAGGTGATTCAGCTTTACGCGACGCCGGGATCGGGGCCTGTCGGCCATTCGGTCGCCGGTCGCGACGCGGGCCGGGACAAGGTCAAACGCCGGCATCCTTCCCAGCAGGCCGCCGTGACCCGCGAACCATCGCGCGGTGTCCAGGTGCGCGACGGCGATCTTCGATCGTCAAACGTCGGACATCCGAATACCGACGGATTCGGCAAACCCCCGGCCGAGGTGACGCCGATCAACGACGACGTGCAACTCGATCGTGCTCCGCTCGGCGTCGAGCAGATTGGTCCAAGCAAATCCAGCCCGCTGTTCAGTTTCGGCGGTCTGCGCGGTGCTGTTGCTGATTCGCTCACCGCGACGGCGAGTTTCATCCGGGAGCGGATGAACGGCGAATACGACGTCGACGACTTCGGATTCGATCCGCATTTCACCGATTCGGTGTGGTTCCCGGCGATTCGTCAGGTCTACGAGAAATGGTTCCGGGTAGAGGTCACCGGTATCGAGAACCTGCCGACCGAAGGTGGCGCACTGCTGGTGGCAAACCATGCCGGCGCCATTCCGGTCGATGCGCTGATGACTTCGCTGGCCGTACACGACAATCATCCCGACCATCGCCATCTGCGAGTGCTGGCTGCCGATATGGCTTTTGAGACGCCTGCCGTCGGCGAGTTGGCACGCAAGATCGGTGCCACCCTCGCGTGCAACAGCGACGCCGAACGCCTGCTGCGTGCCGGCGAGCTGACTGCGGTGTGGCCCGAAGGCTACAAGGGCATCGGCAAACTCTACAAAGATCGGTACAAGCTGCAACGGTTTGGCCGCGGCGGTTTCGTCACGACCGCGCTGCGCACCGCGGTGCCGATCGTGCCGGTGTCCATCGTCGGGTCCGAGGAGATCTACCCGATGATCAGTGACCTCAAGCCGATCGCGAAAGTCCTTGGGCTGCCCTATCTTCCGATTACGCCGTTGTTCCCGTGGTTTGGTCCGCTCGGTTTGATCCCGCTGCCGTCGAAGTGGCATATCCACTTCGGTAAGCCGATCGAAACCGACTCGTATGACGAGTCTGCCGCCGACGATCCGATGGTCGTATTCGACCTGACCGACCATGTGCGCGAAGAGATTCAGCAGACGTTGTTCCGGATGCTGAGCCGCCGCGGAAGCGTATATTTCGGCTAGTTATCTGGCTGGCCGAGTGTCGAGGAGCGCTAGCGACGAGGTGTATCGAGACCCGCAACCTAGGTTGGATTGCATTGTGCGGCTTGATATTTGAGGGCAGCTGAACTCTGCATCCTCGACGCCAGCGGGGGACCTACTCCCTCGACGTCGCATCAGCCGCAGTCTTCAGCCAGCCGCAACGCAACTCAGCCGACTACTTCCTGAAGTGCCGTGCCGCCGCAACAGCGCCGCTCGTCGCGGCGCCGGCGGCGCCCAGCACGACCGCTGTCCGCACACCGTATTTCGCCGCCTTACGCGCGGTACGGAAGTCGTAGACCTCCCAGCCACGGACTTTCGCGACGTCTTTCAGATCGGAGTCGGGGTTGATGGCGACGGCGCTGCCGACGAGCGACAGCATCGGGACGTCGTTGTGTGAGTCGGAATATGCGGTGCAGCGCTTGAGGTTTAGTCCCTCGCGGATCGCCAGCGAGCGCACCGCGTGGGCCTTTCCCGGCCCGTGCAGGATGTCGCCGACGAGGCGTCCGGTGAACACGCCGTCAACACTCTCCGCGACGGTCCCCAGCGCTCCGGTCAGCCCGAGTCTGGTCGCGATGGTCTGCGCCAATTCGACGGGCGTCGCGGTGACCAGCCACACCTGCTGCCCCGCGTCGAGATGTTTCTGGGTGAGCGCGCGAGTACCGGCCCAGATCTTGTCGGCGATGAAATCGTCGTAGATCTCCTCACCCAACTCGACGAGTTCACTGGTGGGCCGCCCAGCGATGAAGGACAGCGCTTTCTCGCGTCCCTCGGCGACGTCGTCGGCGTTCTCCCGGCCGGTGATCCGGAATTTCGCCTGGGTCCAGGCGAATTGCATGATGTCGTTGTAGGAGAAGTATTTGTGCGCTGCCAGCCCGCGGGCGAAATGCACAATCGAGGCACCCTGCACCAGCGTGTTGTCGACGTCGAAGAATGCCGCGGCCGTCAGGTCGACGGGAATCGGCGGCGCGATGTCGTCATCGTCGAGTAGTTTGTCGACGGCCAACTGTTCGGGCGTCCGCGCTTCGGCGAGTGCCGCGGCAACCCGACGTCGCTCCCGCAGTATTTCGAAGGCCGCTCGCGCGCTGGCCTCGCCGGCGAGGGACTGACGTAATTCGGCCGCGGTCTGGCGGAATCGGCCACCGGCCGCTGACGCGCGCGACGCCAGCCAGGCGGCCACGCGATTCGCGTCATCGAGACCCAGCTCATCGACTGGAATTCCCGAAACCGTTGTGGCTGAATCGATTTCGTCGAGGTCGGCGTCATCGTCTACGTCGCCGCCGTGTATTACGCTCGGTTCGACGGCCGCCGCGTGGGTCTCCCAATCCGACCCCTCCGGTTCGGGAGCCGTTTCGGGAATGGCATCACCGTCGGTGGAGCGGGGATCGTCAGACACGTGGGTGACCTCCAATGGCAGCGAATGACAGCCGGATGTCCGGCCGCGGTGTCGGCGACACCAGCCTAATCGGAATGGCAGAGTATTACCGTGATGATCGTCCTGTTGACCCGCTCCGGTTGTGCGGCGTGCGTCACCGCACGCGAGACCCTGGGAGAGATTTGCTCCGACGTTGGCCGGGAGTTCACCGAGATCGACGTCGATGACGCCGCCTCGACCGGGGACAAGACTCTTCGCGCCGAATACGGTGATCGACTCCCGGTGCTCCTACTCGACGACGTCGAGCACAGTTACTGGGAGATCGATGAGCCGCGGCTGCGCGCGGACCTGCGATAGAGCCAGCGGACCCCGCTAGTGAACGAATTCACAAGCTCGGATATTCTGCCCTGCAATGACCGCATTGTCCGACGACACCGCCCCGACCCGGATCCCCGGGCCGGCGGTAGCTCGTCTGGCGCTGTACCTGCACGTGCTGCGCAGCTACAACCAACGTGGTATCGCCGTCACCTCCAGTCAGCAACTCTCGACGGCGGCGGGCGTCAATCCGGCGATTCTGCGTAAAGACCTGTCCTATGTCGGAGCCAATGGTGTCCGAGGCGTTGGGTACGACGTGAGCAAGCTCATCGCCCGCGTCGCGATGGCCCTGCATACCGACGACACCCATAACGTCGCGCTGGCCGGGGCGAGCCGACTGGGGCAGGCCCTGCTCGCGCATACCGGGATCGGGCGGGGTTTCACGGTTACCGCACTCTTCGACGACGACCCCGCGTTGATCGGTACGTCACTCGTCGAAGACGGGCCGGTAATCGCCCCGCTGCATGCCATCACCGCCGCCGGAGGGTGGGATATCGGCGTGATCGCGACGGCCGACGACCGGGCTCAGGAGGCGTGTGACGCCTTCATCGCCGCGGGGGTGCGGCAGATACTCAATGTGACCGCGACGACGCTCGCGATTCAAGATGACACTCCGGGCGTGGCGGTCCGCCAGGTTGATCTAGCCTTGGAGTTGCAGGTGTTGTCTTTTCAGGCGAAGCACGCGGCTGGTGCCGCGGGTGAACCAGTAGCCTCAACGCCGGCCGAATACAGGGAGACGATGACGTCGTGAGTGTTTTGTTGTTCGGTGTGTCGCATCGCAGCGCACCGGTTGACGTGCTCGAGCGGCTTGCTATCTCCGATCATGATCGGCCGAAGATCGTGGACAAGCTGCTTGCCGCGCGCGCGATTTCCGAGGCGATGGTGGTGTCCACCTGCAACCGCGTCGAGATCTACGCGGTGGTCGACGCGTTTCACCCCGCACTCGAGGCCGTCGGCGAGGTGCTCGGCGAGCACTCCGGAATGACCATCAACGACATGACCACACATGCCTACGTGCGCTACTCCGAGGCCGCAGCTGAGCATTTGTTCACCGTTGCGGCCGGGCTCGATTCGCTCGTCGTCGGCGAACAGCAGATCCTCGGTCAGATCCGCAACGCCTATAGCAGCGCCGATGCGAACAAGAGCGCCGGCCGCGTCCTGCACGAACTGGCACAGCAGGCTCTGCGAGTCGGCAAGAGGGTCCACTCGGAGACCGGAATCGACCGGGCGGGCGCATCAGTGGTCTCGGTCGCGCTGCATCGCGGCAAGGTGATCGCCGGAGCTGACTACGAGTCGGCCGTGGTGCTCGGTGCCGGCGCGATGGGCGGTCTGGCCGCGGCCAATTTGGCACGCGAGGGCGTCGCCGACCTCACCCTGGTGAATCGCACCGTCGCCAAAGCCTCACATCTGGCCGAAAACGTCCGCACCAATCACGGCATCGAGACCCATGCCGTCGGACTCGACGGGCTCACCGCTGCGATGTCTGACGCCGACGTCGTGGTGACTTGTTCGGGATCGATCGGTTCGGTCGTCGGAGTTGGCGATGTGCACAAGGCGTTGGCACGTCGCACCAAGTCGACGCCGCTCATCCTTTGCGACCTCGGCCTGCCCCGTAACGTCGACCCGGCCGCCGCCCGGCTGCCCGGCGTCCACGTCGTCGACATCGAGTCGCTGCGCGGCGACGCCGAGACGCAGGCCGCTCAGAAAGACACCGAGGCAGCTCGAACCATCGTCGCCGATGAACTGGCCGATTACCTGACCAGTCAGCGTCAGGCCGAGGTCACCCCGACCGTCGCCGCATTGCGTCAACGCGCAGCCGACGTCGTCGAAGCGGAGATCTTGCGCCTCAACTCACGACTGCCCGATCTCGATGATCCGCAGCGAGATGAGGTCGCCCGCGCGGTGCGGCGGGTTGTCGACAAACTGCTCCACGCCCCGACGGTGCGCGTCAAGCAGTTGGCGTCGACGCCGAACGGCGACCATTACGCCGAAGCCTTGCGGGAGCTATTCGAGCTGAAACCCGGTGCGGCAGAATCTGTTTCGAGTGCCCCCTCGGGGAGTCGGGCAACAACGAAGGGAAGCGGCGAACAGTGATTCGCATCGGAACGCGTGGATCGCTGCTGGCGACCACGCAGGCCGGAACCATCGCCAAAGCATTGACCGACGCCGGCCATCCGGCCGAGTTGGTGATCATCAAGACCGCGGGCGACGTATCGGCAGCGCCGGTCGCCGAAATTGGCGTCGGAGTGTTCACCACCGCCATCCGCGTCGCACTGCGAAACGACGAAGTCGACGTCGCGGTGCACTCATACAAAGATCTACCTACTGCGCCCGAGCCCGACCTGGTCATCGCGGCCGTCCCACCTCGGGCGGATGCGAGAGATGCGCTGGTCAGCGCGGGTAACAAGGTGCTCGGCGAGTTGCTGCCCGGCGCCACGGTTGGGACATCAGCCCCGCGACGGGTGGCACAGCTTAAAGCATTGGGTCTCGGTTTGGAAATCCGCCCCCTAAGAGGCAACCTTGATTCTCGGTTGGGCAAAGTCGCCAGCGGTGAACTCGACGCAGTCGTGATTGCCAGGGCCGGTTTGGAACGGATCGGGCGGACCGATGA
Organism: Gordonia sp. CPCC 205333; assembly: GCF_048537885.1. Lineage (NCBI taxonomy): Bacteria > Bacillati > Actinomycetota > Actinomycetes > Mycobacteriales > Gordoniaceae > Gordonia > Gordonia sp. CPCC 205333. The sequence continues at coordinate 662,865 of NZ_JBCLVI010000001.1, forward strand.
GGTCGCCGAGGCGTTCGACCCGGTAGTACTACTACCGGCACCGGCGCAGGGCGCACTAGCTGTGGAGTGCCGCGGAGACGATGCCCAACTGGTGAGTATTCTCACCACGTTGGACGACCCGTCCACCAGGGCGGCGATCGATGCCGAACGGGCAGTGCTAGCGGCTCTCGAAGCCGGATGTACCGCGCCGATCGGAGCGCTCGCCGAGGTGGTCGAGTCACTCGACGACGATGGGCATGTTTTCACCGAACTATCGCTACGTGCGGTAGTCGCGGCGGAGGACGGATCAGATCTGATCCGGGCCTCCCGGGTGGGACCTGTCGATCAGCCGAGACAACTGGGTGAGGCGCTTGCCGCGGAATTACTTGAGCTGGGAGCTGGAGAGCTCTACGGCGACAGGTAGCGGATACGGTAGCCCCGCCAAGGGGCAGGAGAGTGCGACTCATGAGCCGGACGAAGAAGGCCACACCGGGACGGATTCTGTTCGTAGGTGCGGGGCCGGGGGATCGGGAGTTGCTGACTGTGCGGGCGCGTGACGTCATCGCACACGCGACTACGGCATTCATCGACCCAGACGTGCCAGCGGCCGTCGTCGAGCTGATCGGGGAGGCCTACCGGCCAGACCCGACCGAGTCTCGTCGCAGTACCCGGAAGACCGAAGCACGCAAGGACGAGGCCGTCGAAGGCGCCGAGGCCGAGCCGATCGAAGAACCCGCCTACACCGTGCACCCGGCGTTGGGAGACCCTGCCGAGGTTGCCAAGACTCTGGTCGCGGCCGCGAAGGCCGGTGATGACGTGGTTCGCGTCGTCGCGGGCGATCCGCTGACAACCAATTCGGTGCTGGCCGAGGTCACTGCCGTGGCCCGCACCTCGATCGTCTTCGAAGTACTGCCCGGCCTGCCGGCCGGCGCGGTTGTGCCAAGCTACGCGGGAATGCCGCTCGGCTCGGGGTACACCGTCGCCGATGTGCGCGGCGAGGTCGACTGGGCCGCGCTGGCCGCAGCCCCGGGCCCGCTGGTGCTACACGCGACATCGGGTCATCTGGCCGAGACCGCCAGTGCGTTGACCGAACATGGCCTGGCGCCGCAGACACCGGTCGCGATCACCATCAACGGCACCACCTGCAACCAGCGCACCATCGAGGCAACACTGGCCACGCTCAACGAGCAGGGCAACGCCATCTCCGGGCCGATGGTGCTGACCGTCGGCAAGGTCGTCGGGCAGCGCAGCAAGCTGTCCTGGTGGGAATCGCGCGCCCTCTACGGCTGGACGGTGCTGGTGCCCCGCACCAAGGATCAGGCAGCGGACATGAGCGAGCGGCTGATCACCCACGGCGCCATCCCCAAGGAAGTTCCGACCATCGCCGTCGAGCCGCCGCGCTCGCCCGCGCAGATGGAACGTGCGGTCAAGGGCTTGGTCGACGGTCGGTACCAGTGGGTCGTCTTCACCTCGACCAACGCGGTACGCGCCGTGTGGGAGAAGTTCGCCGAATTCGGCCTCGACGCCCGCGCGTTCTCCGGGGTGAAAATCGCCTGCGTTGGCGAAGCCACCGCGGACAAGGTGCGTTCCTTCGGGATCAACCCCGAACTGGTGCCGTCGGGCGAGCAGTCATCGCTCGGCCTGCTCGAAGATTTTCCGCCATATGACGAGGTCTTCGACCCGGTCAACCGGGTGCTGTTGCCGCGTGCTGACATCGCAACCGAGACCCTGTCGGAGGGATTGCGCGACCGCGGCTGGGAGATCGACGATGTCACCGCGTACCGCACCGTCCGGGCGGCACCGCCACCGGCCGAGACGCGCGAGATGATCAAGACCGGTGGATTCGACGCCGTGTGCTTCACCTCGTCCTCGACGGTCCGTAACCTCGTCGGCATCGCCGGAAAGCCGCACGCGCGTACCATCGTCGCGTGTATCGGCCCTAAGACCGCTGAAACCGCAACGGAATTCGGCTTGCGCGTCGACGTACGTCCGGAGACCGCTTCGGTACCCGATCTGGTGGAAGCCCTTGCGGCACACGCGGCTCGGCTGCGCGCCGAAGGTGCGCTGCCCCCTCCGCGCAAGAAGTCGCGTCGGTCGCGGTCGTAGGTCGCGACTGTGACGGGTAAGCCGATCATCCGGCCCCGACGGTTGCGCTCCACGCCGGCGGTTCGCCGACTGGTGGCCGAAACTCGTTTGGCGCCAAGCGAATTGGTGTTGCCGATGTTCGTCGCCGATGGGATCGACGAGCCTGTATCGATCTCGTCGATGCCCGGCGTCGTGCAGCACACCGAAGACTCGTTGCGTCGCGCGGCGGCTGAGGCGGTCGAGGCTGGCGTCGGCGGTTTGATGCTTTTCGGTGTTCCCACACCGGGCGATAAGGATGCGGTCGGATCAGGTGCCGATGATCCCGATGGTGTGCTCAATCGAGCGTTGTCGTTGTTGCGCAATGACTTAGGCGATTCCACTGTCTTGATGGCCGATACCTGCCTTGACGAGTTCACCGATCACGGGCACTGCGGTGTGCTGTCGGAATCGGGTGTTGTCGACAACGACGCGACATTGGAGCGTTATGTGTCGATGTCGTTGGCACAGGCTCGCGCAGGCGCACATATGTTGGGGCCAAGCGGAATGATGGACGGCCAGGTCGGCGCCATCCGGGCGGCGCTCGACGCCGAAGGTTTCATCGACACCGCGATCCTCGCGTACACGGCGAAGTACGCGTCGGCCTTCTACGGCCCGTTCCGCGAGGCCGTTGGGTCGTCGTTAGAAGGTGATCGTCGGACCTATCAGCAGGATGCCGCTAACCGCACCGAGGCATTGCGGGAGTTGTCGCTGGACCTCGCCGAAGGCGCCGACATCGTGATGGTCAAGCCGGCTATGAGCTACCTCGATATCCTCCGCGACGTTGCCGAGGTCGCCGATGTGCCCGTTGCCGCGTATCAGATCAGCGGCGAGTACTCAATGATCACAGCGGCGGCTGAGCGTGGCTGGATCGACCGTGATGCGGCGATCCTGGAGTCGCTGACGTCCATCCGGCGTGCGGGTGCGTCGATCGTGTTGACCTACTGGGCAACAGAAGTAGCTGGCTGGTTGGGCTGAAGTCTGCGTGGTGGGGTCAGGCGGGGGAGTATCTACCTCGCTACCGCTGACGGCGCAGAGTCCAGCCGTGCCCGACGTCGTGCTGGCTGCAGCCTGTGCGGTGAAGTTGGCTGGGGGAGTATCTACCTCGCTACCGCTGACGGCGCAGAGTCCAGTCGTGCCCGACGTCGTGCTGGCTGCAGCCTGTGCGGTGAAGTTGGCTGGGGGAGTATCTACCTCGCTACCGCTGACGGCGCAGAGTCCAGTCGTGCCCGACGTCGTGCTGGCTGCAGCCTGTGCGGTGAAGTTGGCTGGGGGAGTATCTACCTCGCTACCGCTGACGGCGCAGAGTCCAGTCATGCCCGACGTCGAGCTGCAATCAGCGCGCTGAAGTCAGCCGGGGGACAATCCACCCCGCACCGCCCCACAATGCAGATTCCAGCAGGCTTCGCCCGTCACCTCCCGCGCCCTGTTCTGCACTACGCTGGACCTCATGTCTTCACCGCAGTACCCGTCGGCCCCCGGGCCGTCGTGGACGCCGCCACCAGGCTTTGTCCCGCCGCCCAGCGAGCCACCTGTACGACCCAAAATTGTCGAGTCGATGGCGATCGCACTGGAGTTGTGGCTGGTGGTCATCGTGGGCCGAGCGGTCGCCAGTTTCGCCCAATATCCGGCGGTGAAGTCGATGTTCGCCGATAGTGCCGCAAATCCGCCCGAGGGTGCTTCGAAGGAGACCGTGGATTTGATGAATGCGATGTCGTCCACGGGTGTGGTGATCGCGGCGATAGTCGTCAGCACGGTCCTCGTTGGCGGTCTGTCGCTGCTGGTGATGTGGTTCGCCCGGCAGGGGCATAACTGGGCGCGGATGCTGCTGGCGGGCGCCAGCATGTTCGTGGTGATCTGGACGATTCTGAACGTGGTGATCTTTCGCGTCGAGCCGACATGGATCGCGGTGCCGCTGATTATCGCCGGGGTAGCCGCAGGCGGAGCGTTGGTGGCGTTGGTGCGCCGCGATGCCGAAACTTGGTGTGCGGAGATGACGCTGTACCGTCAGCAGTCCAAAGTTTTCGCGGCCTCAAGAGGAGTTACCCGGTGACCGGTGAGCAGGAATTGACCCGACCGCCGCAGGTCCTCTGGGCCCTGCGACTATGGGTGACGTCGGGAGCGTTACTGGTAGCTATCGGGGTGGTGACGATTGTGGGCACGGTGATCGTCAATGAGGGTGCCGAGGCGATTGGCATTGGTGCACTCGAGATCGCTATCGGCGGTGGTTACTGTTTCGCGGCGCGTAAGTTGGCCATAGCACACGATCTGCGAGTGCGGTCGTCACTCGCAGTGACCTCGTTGGTAGTCGTCGTATTGCTTCTGATGGCGGCACTGCTTTCCCAAAGCCCGGTTTTCGCGGTACCCCTCGTCGTCGCATTGCTCGGGTTGTTCGGTTCATTGCTGGCTTATCGGCCGGAGTCCGAGGCATGGTTCGCCCAGCAGGACGGCAAATAGTGACCGAGCCCGCCGACGACGATCTAGAACCGACCGATCTAGAACCGACCGAACTAGAACCGACCGATCTAGAACCGACCGAAGACGAGCCGGCCGACCCTGGCGAAACCCTGTTCTACGAACCGGGCGGGAGCTGGTGGGTGGTCTTGATCGGGCCGATCCTGGTTGGCGTGGTACTCGGAATGGAGATCAGTGGCCCCGGGCAGGTGCACTGGCCGGTGCTGAGCATCTTCTTCGTAGTCCTCACCGGATTCTCGTTGCTTCAGGTGTATGCCGCGCGGCAGCACACCAGTGTTGAGCTCACCGAGCGGACGCTGCGGCAGGGAACCAAGACCCTTGATCTCGACGACATCGCCAAGATTTATCCGGCGAATAATGCCACCGAACACAAGGATTGGGAGTCCGCGCCCGCCCTCGGTGAGTTGTCAGGTGTGCCTCGACGCCGCACAGGCATCGGCGTAAAGCTGGAGAGCGGCAAGGTCGCCCAGGCCTGGGCGCGCGACGGTGACCGATTCCGGTCAGAACTCACCCAGGCGTGGCAAGCCGTGAAGATGGGCCTGTAGATCCGCGGGGACCGACCCGAACAGCCCGCCCCTACCCGTGCTCCAGCATCGGTGCGCTCAACAGGGCTTCCGGAATTCCGAAGGCGTCAACCAGCGTGCGCGCGTGCGGGCGTAGATCCTCACACAAGTCGTTGACGCCGCGTCGAATCGCCTTCGCCCGCTCAACCGAAACATGGCGATGCATCAGGAACCATGACAGGTCTGTCTCCAGCGCCGAGTAGACGAACAGGTCGCATACTTTATTCAAAAGCTCGGCCGCAGAGCGTGAATCGCATTCGGCGATGCCGGAGATAAACGACTCCAGCACAATACGTTCCACATGCGCCTGCCCGACCTTGAGCAGGTGGTCCTGGGCATTGTTGAACACCTCGAACGGATCGGCGTCGTCCTCGGTCGCCTGACGCAGGCGTTGCGCGCAGGTCCTCAACAGGTGATCTTCGCGATTACGGAACAACCGGATCTGCGTCGCACGATCGGTGAGCGCGGAATCCTCCGTCTCCTCGCCGGAGTCGTCGAGAATCGTCTGAATCACCTGTCGCACAGCGGTTTTCTCCGCGACGACGTCGCGTGCCATACCCGCGACGAATCGTACCCAGCCGGCCGCGTTGAGACCGCGGACGTCGTCGCCGTACGCGGTCAACAACTCCTTGCCGACGAGTTGGGTCAGAACCGTGTTGTCGCCCTCGAATGTGGTGAACACGTCGATGTCACCGCGGATGATTGACAGCTGATTCTCGTCCAAATAGCCTGCGCCGCCACAAGCTTCGCGGCTGACGTTGATGGCGTGGCTCGCATGCCAGGTGGCATACGCCTTAAGTCCGGCGGCCCAACCTTCCAGGTGCCGTTGGCGTTTCGCGTCTTCATCGGTCAACTCGGCGACGGCAAGGTTTTCGGTCTGGACGTCGTGTAGTTCTTCGGTGAGATCGTTCTGGGCGAAGGTGACCGCGTAGGACTTGGCGATCAGTGGGAGCAGCTTACGCTGGTGTGCCCGATAGTCGAGGATGGTTACCTCGTCTTCTTCGCCCGGCGCATCGAATTGCTTGCGTAGCAAGGCATATCGGGTCGCGAGGGTGAGTGCCTTGCGGCCGGCCGCACCGCCGGTCGCGCCGACGCTGACGCGTCCGCGGATCAAGGTGCCCAACATCGTGAAGAAGCGCCGGTTGGTGTTCTCGATCGGTGAGGAATAGGTTCCGTCAGCGGCGACGTCGCCGTATTTATTGAGTAGATTCTCCGCCGGGATTCGCACCTGGTCAAAGCTGATGCGGCCGTTGTCGACGGCGCTCAGCCCGCCCTTGTAGCCGCAGTCGCCGGTTGTCACACCCGGCAGGTCCGCGCCGGCTTCGTCGCGGATCGGCACGACGAAACAGTGAACTCCGCGCCCGGACGGTTCCTCACCCGGACCGCCGGTGATGAGTTGCGCGAAAACGGCTGCGAGCCGGGCATGTTCGGCCGCGCCGCCGATGTAATCCTTACGCGCCGACGGCGACGGCGAGTGAATCACAAACTCGCCGGTGTCGGCGTCGTAGGTAGCCGTGGTCTCCAGCGCCTGGACATTTGAACCGTGCCCGGTCTCGGTCATCGCGAAACAACCGAGCAGGTCCAGACTGATCAGGTCGGCGACGTAGCGATCGTGGTGACGTTTGGTTCCCAGATTCTCGATGGCCCCGCCGAACAGTCCCCACTGCACACCGGATTTCACCATCAGCGACAGGTCGGCATAGCCGAGCATCTCGATCGCGGAGATCGACGCCCCGACGTCGCCGGTGCCGCCGTGTTCGGTGCGGAATCCGGCTGCGGCGAAGTTCAACGACGACAGTTCGCGCATCTCGCCGAGGATATTGGTGCGTGCCTGCTCCAAGGTGCGCGACGGGTCGGGTAGTAGATCGGCGCGGTCCAGTCCGGCGCGCAAATCGTCTCGGGTGGCCCGCCAGCGGCCGTCGAGCGCGGCGCGAAGCCCGTCGGCGATCACACTCTCGTCGGTGGGCGGCGCCTCGTTGGGGGAAATGGTGGTCGAAGGTCCTGCGGTGTCTGCGGATGCGGCCATGGTTCTAACCGTACGCAAACCGGACCATGCCAGGTTGCGACCCCGCCGGGAAAAAGTTGCGAATCGAGGGAACCTTCCGGGGATCACGCTGCGTCCAATAGAGCGGTGTCGGCGTGGCGGTTGGTAAACGGACACGTGCCAAGAGGGGTTGGCATGTTCTCGCGCATCTGATCGCCACGTCGGTACCGTCGAGATATGCGCAGATGTCAGTTGGCGATGCTGGCCATCCTCACCGGGGTCGGGATGGCCGTGATCGGCTGCGCATCGTCCGGGCCCGGCCAACCATCGGCATCGGCACCGGCATCGACGACTGCGGCACAGCCACCGTCGCCGAGTTACGTCCATCTTGGCGACAGCTATGCGGCTGGCTCTGGGGTGCGGCCGCTGGTCGAGGACTCGGACCTGCAGTGTTTGCGGTCCCAGCGAAACTTCGGGGAAATTGTTGCCGCGCAACGGAAAACGCAGTATCCAACGTACCTCGACGTCAGCTGCGCCGGGGCGGCGACCAAAGACCTGTTCGGCGAGCAGTATCCGGGTATCGCGCCGCAACTCGATGCGCTGGGGTCGGCGACGAAGCTCGTCACCATGACCCTCGGCGGCAACGATGGCGGCACCTTTGGATCGGCCATCACGGCGTGTTCGGATGTCGCTGCGGCGGATCCCACCGGCGCGCCGTGCCGGACGCGCTACGGATCGCGATTCGCCGACTACATCACTGGCACCACCGCCCCGGCGATGGTGCGTGGTCTCGACGCGATAAGGAGCAGGGCACCGTCTGCGCGGGTAATCGTCGTCGGGTATCCGTGGTTGCTGCCGGCCGCGCGGGGGTGTTACCCGACCATGCGAATCGCCTCGGGTGATGTGCCTTACCTAAGGGGCGTGCAGGCCACCCTCAACACCGTTGTGCGGCGGGCCGCGCAGCAGACCGGGGCGGCGTTCGTGAGTATGGCCGCGGCGTCGTCGGGCCATGACGCGTGTGCAGCGCCACAGACGCGGTGGATTGAGCCGATGGTCGGCGCGCGAACCACCATTACGCTGCATCCCAACGCCGCGGGGCAGCAGGCGCTCGCGGCTGCGACACTCCGAGTGCTGGAGCGTTGACCAGTCCGAATTGGGTCTTGGCAGCTTGATTTGGAACACTGGAGGCCGTGACCCACCCCGCCGCCTCCACCGAGCGATCCGCAGAACTTTTCACTCGCGCCGCGGCGGCCATTCCGGGTGGGGTCAATTCTCCGGTTCGGGCGTTCTCTGCGGTAGGCGGAACGCCCCGGTTCATCACCTCGGCGCGCGGCTATGAATTAGTCGACGCCGACGACAATCGCTACGTCGATCTGGTCAGCTCGTGGGGTCCGATGATCCTGGGCCATGCGCACCCGGCGGTCGTCGAAGCGGTGCGGCACGCGGCCACCAGCGGCCTGTCCTTCGGCGCGCCGACCGAGGCTGAGGTCGAGTTGGCCGAAGAGCTCATCGCCCGCGTGGATCCGGTCGAGCGCGTCCGTCTGGTCAACTCGGGAACCGAGGCCACCATGTCGGCGGTGCGTCTGGCGCGTGGATTCACCGGCCGCGCCAAGATCATCAAATTCTCCGGTTGCTATCACGGGCATGTCGACGCGCTGCTCGCCGACGCCGGCTCGGGTGTCGCGACACTCGGTCTGCCGACATCGCCGGGAGTGACCGGAGCCGCCGCGCACGACACAATTGTGTTGCCCTACAACGATATTGACGCCGTCGCTCAGGCATTCGAGAATCACGACGGCGAGATCGCGGCCGTGATCACCGAGGCTGCCGCTGGCAATATGGGCGCTGTCGCACCCGACGCGGGCTTCAACGCCGCGTTGCGTGAGGTGACCGCACGGCACGGTTCGCTGTTGATCATCGATGAGGTGATGACCGGCTTCCGGGTCAGTCCGGCCGGGTGGTTCGGCATCGAAGGGGTCAGCGGCGACCTCTACACCTTCGGCAAGGTGATGAGCGGCGGACTTCCGGCCGCAGCCTTCGGCGGACGAGCCGATGTGATGGCGGCCCTCGCGCCGACCGGGCCGGTGTATCAGGCCGGCACGCTCTCGGGTAACCCCGTCGCGGTCGCCGCCGGACTGGCCACGCTGCGCCATGCCGATGCCGATACCTATCTCACCCTCGACCGCAACGCCGAGCGCATCGGGTCGATGATCGGCGAAGCGCTAACCGCCGCCGGGGTTAGCCACCGCGTTCAATATGCGGGCAACCTGTTCAGTGTCTTCTTCACCGAGACGCCGGAGCAGCGGATTCGCGACTATGCCGGTGTCAAAGCCACCCAGACCTGGCGATTCGCGCCGTTCTTCCACGCTCTGCTCGACGCCGGGGTGTACCCGCCGCCGAGCGCTTTCGAGGCGTGGTTCGTCTCGGCTGCCCTCGACGACACGGCTTTCGAGACCATCGCTACCGCTCTACCGGCCGCTGCGCGCGCCGCGGCTTCCGCTAACCAGGGGGATGACCAGTGACGACGACCATTGTGCACATGATGCGACACGGTGAAGTATTCAATCCGGACCAAATTCTCTACGGACGGTTGCCCGGTTTTCGACTCTCCGACGCTGGACGCGGGCAAGCGCAGTCCGTCGCCGATATGCTCGCCGACCACGACATCGCCGCGGTTTTCGCGTCACCGCTGCAACGCGCGCAGGAGACCGCGACGCCGATCGCCTCGGCGCATGGCCTCGATATCGCCACCAACGATGACCTCATCGAGGCAGACAACGTCTTCGAAGGTCTGAAGGTTTCGGTCGGCGACGGTGCGCTGTCCAAACCTCGACACTGGTCCAAACTGCGTGATCCGTTCACTCCGTCGTGGGGTGAGCCGTATATCCAGCTCGCGCACCGAATGCTCGCGGCGGCAACCAAGGCACGCGATACCGCGCGTGGTCACGAGGTTGTCTGCGTCTCCCACCAGTTGCCGGTCTACACCCTGCGCCGATTCCTCGAGGGGCAACGGCTCTGGCACGATCCGCGCCGTCGCCAGTGCTCGCTGGCGTCGTTGACCAGCCTTATCTACGACGACGACGCGTTGATCGACATCATCTACTCCGAACCGGCCGGAACTTCGGACCCACTGACCATGGGAGCGTGATCGTTACTCGTGGTCTGGCCTAAACACCTCGTCATGCGTGCCCTGGTTCTGGTCGCGCTCGCGACAGTCGTGGTGATCCTCGCCACCAGCTGTTCCACGGGTAAGGACGCGGTGGCGCAAGGGGATACCTTCCAGTTCGTGTCGCCGGGCGGCAAGACGGAAATCACCTACGACGCTGCGGGGCGCAAGCCGGTCGCACCGGTGGCGGGCAAAGACCTGTTCACCGACAAGCGTGTCACCCTCGACGACTTCGCGGGTAAAGCAGTCGTCATCAACGTGTGGGGATCATGGTGTGGCCCGTGCCGCGGCGAGGCCGACGCTCTTCAGCGTGTTTACGCACAAACGAAGGACGCCGGAGTCGCATTCGTGGGTATCAACTTTCGCGACGACCGGTCGTCGGCGAAGGATTTCGTCACCGACCGGAAAATCACCTATCCGTCGCTGTACGACTATCCGGGCGCGACGCTGGCAGCCCTAACCACCCCGACGTCGGTGGTGCCGACGACCGTCGTGCTTGACAAGAAGCATCGTCCGGCCGTGGTGTATCTGCGGTCGGTTTCCGGTGAGGAACTGCGTGCGACGGTGAATAGGATTGTCGCCGAACCGGATACGCCATGAGCATCGGGCAAACCTTTGCCGACACGGTGACGTCGGGGCCGCTGGTGCTTGCCCTGGCGGCCTGTGCGATCGCTGGGCTGCTGTCGTTCGCCTCGCCGTGTGTGGTGCCGTTGGTCCCCGGCTACCTGTCCTATCTGGCCGGCGTCGTCGGAGCCGAGGCCCCCGCGGTCACCGCCGACGAGCCAAAAGCCAAGGGGCGAACCAGGGTTGCCGGTGCGGCCCTGCTCTTCGTGCTCGGCTTCACGGTGGTCTTCGTGCTGGCGACCGCTACCGTCCTCGGTATCACTACCACCTTCATCGTCAATCGTGAACTGCTGCAACGCATCGGCGGTGTGGTGACCATCCTGATGGGACTGGTGTTCGTCGGACTGGTGCCGATTATGCAGCGCGAGCATCGATTCGCGCCGCGACGTATTTCCAATATCGTCGGCGCGCCGCTGCTCGGCGCGGTCTTCGCGCTCGGCTGGACGCCCTGTCTCGGGCCGACCCTGGCCGCGGTAATCGCGACCGCCAGCGGAACCCAGGGTGCTACCGCGGCCAAGGGAATCGCGCTGATCATCGCGTATTGTCTTGGCCTAGGCATTCCCTTTGTGGTGCTGGCCTTTTCGTCGGCCTGGGCGTTGCGTTCGCTCGGCTGGATCCGGCGGCATGCCCGTGCCATCCAGGTGTTCGGCGGAATCATGCTCGTCGCGGTCGGTGTCGCGTTGGTCACCGGTATGTGGGACCAATTCATCATGTGGGTGCGCGATGCCTTCATCACCGACACGGAGTTACCGGTTTGAGTACGGATACCGTCGCACCGCATTGGGCCAAGCGTTATCTGCTGTGGCCACTGCGCAATCTCTGGCGGTCGCTGACCTCGATGCGGACCGCGCTGGCGCTGCTGTTCCTATTGGCGCTCGCCGCGATACCCGGCGCGCTGTTGCCACAACGTCCGCTCAACGAGCAGAAGACGCAGAGTTATATCGACGCGCACGGCAAACTCGGCGAGTTGATGGATCGACTTCAACTGTTCGACGTCTTCGCCAGTGCGTGGTTCACCGCGATCTATGTGCTGCTGTTCGTCTCTCTCGTCGGGTGTCTGACCCCGCGGTTGGTCGAACATTTCCAGGCGCTGCGCGCCAAACCTGTTGCCGCGCCACGCAATCTCGCCCGGATGCCACGACATCTCACCTACGAGGTCGAGGGCTCCCCGGAGCAGATCGCCCAGCGAATCGACCGCAATCTCCGAGGCTGGCGCCGCGAGGTGGTGGTCCGCGAATCCACCAAGAACTATCCCGATGGCGTGGTCGAGGTCTCCGCGGAGAAAGGCTATCTGCGCGAATTCGGTAACTTAGTCTTCCATTTCGCGTTGCTGGCGTTGTTGGTATCCATCGCGATCGGCAAACTCTACGGATACGAAGGGACCCGCTCTCTCGTCGCCGACGGCGAGCAGGGCCTGTGCAATACCTCGACCGCCGTATATGACTCATTCCGCGGCGGCAGCATGGTCGACGGAACTGACTTGGCGCCCTTCTGTATTCGCGTTGATGAGTTCACCGCGACTTTCCTTCCCAACGGTCAGCCCGATATGTACACCGCGAAGATCGCCCACACCGAAGACCTTGGCGCCGATCCATCGTCGTGGCGTGAATCCACCGTGCGCGTGAACGAACCGCTGCGGCTGGCCGGTGACCGGGTGTACGTACTGGGCAATGGCTATGCGCCGACGTTCACCGTGACTTTCCCGAACGGCGAGAAGCGGACGCAGACTGTGCCATTCATTCCCGACCAGATGACTACGATGTTGTCGTCGGGGGCAGTGCGATTCGATACGCCGGGCGGTATGTATCCCGATCAGAAGGTTCGCAATCAGAATCAGATCGCACTCCAAGGCTTGTTCGCGCCGACGGCGGCGTTTGACGGAACATTGCTGATGTCGTCGTCCCCGGTGGCTAAGAATCCGTATGTCGCGATCCGGATATTCAAGGGCAATACCGGCTTGGACAGTGGCGCGCCGCAGAACGTGTACTCGCTGGACCCGATCATGATGCATAACGGGCAGCTGAAACAGCAGGCGCAGGCGAACCTTGGCGTCGGGCAGACCTCTCAATTGCCCGACGGCACCAGAGTGAGTTTCGACGGTTACCAACGGTGGGTCTCGGTGCAGATTTCCCATGACCCGGCGCAGAAGTGGGTGCTGGTGTCGGCCGTCGCGATGTTGGCCGGTCTGCTGGTTTCCCTACTGATCCGGCGGCGTCGCATTTGGGCGCGGCTGGTGCCAGTGGCTACCGCTGATGGTGAGCAACGACGTACTGTAGTAGAGATTGCCGGGTTGGCCCGCACAGATCAGGCCGGCTGGGGCGAGGGATTCGAGAAGCAGGCGGCCGGCCTGGTAGGAGCGCAGGACGAATGAACAACGTGGTGACCGGGAACGCGTGGCAGCTCGCATCGGGCGAAGTGACCGTGCATATCGACGAGAATCTGTCCCGATACTCCGACCTCCTCTACACCACCGCGATCACCGTCTATGTGCTCGCGATGTTCATGTTCCTGGTCTCGCTGGCCACCGCGCGTAGCCGCCAGGTGGTCGACGCCGCGGTGTCGGTCAAGAAACTCGTGGGCGTCGGCGCGGCGGGTGGTGCGACTCCCACCGATGACCGCGCACCGGGCAAAGTCGCGCAGACGCCGGTGCGAACCTTCGGTGACCGACTGGGCGACATGGCGTACCCGGTGGTCATCGTCGGCGCGCTGGCACATATCGCGTCGATCGTGCTGCGCGGCGTGGCAACCGACCGTGCCCCGTGGGGCAATATGTACGAGTTCATCTCGCTGACCTGCGCGGCCTGCGTGGTAGCCGGCGTCGTGGTGCTGCGTAAGCCGACCAACCGCCCGCTGCTGTCCTTCGTGCTGTTGCCGGTGGTGCTGTTGATGTTCATCGGCGGCAAGTGGCTCTACACGCAGGCTGCGCCGGTGGTGCCAGCCCTGAAGTCATATTGGCTGGCGATCCACGTCTCGATCATCTCAATCAGTTCCGGTGTGCTGCTGGTATCCGGTGTGGCGAGCTTGTTGTATCTAGCGAAAATGCACTGGGGTGGCGGTGATTCGGGGTCATCGACCGGAGTGCCGTCGCGAAATGTGTTGCGCCGGATCGTCGATCACATTCCGTCGGCTCAGTCGCTCGATCGCGTGGCGTACAAGTCAGTGGTATTCGGCTTCCCGCTGTTCGGGCTCGGCGTCATCTGTGGTGCCATCTGGGCCGAGTCGGCATGGGGGCGGTTCTGGGGCTGGGACCCCAAAGAGACGGTCTCATTCATCGCCTGGGTGATCTATGCGGCCTACCTGCACGCCCGCGCGACCGCCGGCTGGCGTAACCGGGCGGCCGCGTGGGTCAATGTAGCCGGATTCGCGACATTGGTATTCAACCTATTCGCGATCAACCTGGTGGTTTCGGGCCTGCATTCATACGCGGGGCTGTAGGACTAAATTGCTTAGACCCGGTTCGGCCCAATCAGGCCGAATCGTCTCCGCGCTTCTCGCGGCGGTCCAGCTCAAAGAGAAATTCGGCGTCGTCATCCGGGCCGATGGGTGGCGGGGTGCGACGAGATTCGGCTGGTGCGTTCGAATGGTCGTCGCGGGCAACGGGACCGAATGCTCGCCATAGTAGATAGGCGATGGCGCACAATCCGACGAACGTCAGTGCGAAGTACACGGCAACCTCCTCGTGGATTCTTCGAACTGCCGGGCCCAGCTAGCCCTCTGACCGAACAGTTCGAAGACCTCCGGTAGCACCCACGATACGTGAGTGTGAACCGGAAGCGTGAGGTTCCCGCGTGGTGTCAGTCGGTGGTGGGTATGGGTCAGTTGACCCGGCGATTGAGAAGTTCGACGACGTCGGCTTCGCGGAAGCGACGGTGGCCACCAGGTGTGCGGATGGAGCCGAGCAGGCCCGAGCTGGCCCAGCGGGCGACGGTCTTCGGATTCACATTGAACATCGAGGCGACCTGTCCAGGGGTCAGCGTGTGCTGGCTGGCCAACTTGGGGGTGATGGTGGCTGTTGCCTGGATTGGTGCGTCGGTGATGGTCACGATGCGGACCCTTCTGTTGATGGGATGGAGACAGGCTCTGATTCGTCTCGGACGACGAAGTGGGTCACTTGTTGTCCGAACCGACCGTATTAAGCAATACACGCCCGACCCCTGGTTACTCGAACAGTCAGTAACCAGTAAAGAAACAGTAAATATCGGACGATCCGTACTCATCCTCCCGGCCGAAGCGGCCTGACGTGGGCTAACACGTAGACTGGGCATCGTGAGTAGCGAGAAGACCAGCACCGACCAGCCCGCTCCGAGTGTCGCGACGATGATCGGCTCGCTTGTCCTGTACACGCTGGCGCGGATCATTCTGGTGATCGTCATCGCGACGGTGATCTTCTTCGTTGGCAGGATCTTCGTCGAAGTTCCAGTGATCGTAGCCGCGATGTTCGGTGTCCTGATCGCCCTTCCGCTGGGAATGTTCCTATTCAAGCCGTTGCGCCTTCGGGTGAACGCTCAGGTCGCCGCGATCGACGCCGACCGCGCCAAGCGACGCGACGAACTCCAGTCGCGGTTGCGCGGCAAGTGACCGACATCGACCGACGGCGTGACCGCGCCTGGTCGGAGACCGCGGTCCGATTGATTGACGCCGACGCCCGCCGCAGCGCCGACACTCACCTCCTGCGTTTTCCGTTGCCGGACTGGTCGCATTGGGTCGGCGACGATGGCAATCGCGCCGGGGTGGATCTGTACCTGAAAGACGAGTCAACCCATCCGACCGGATCGCTGAAACACCGGCTGGCCCGATCCCTATTCCTCTACGCGCTGTGCAACGGCTGGATCAGCGAGGGCACTACCGTGATCGAGGCATCGTCTGGCTCGACGGCCGTCTCCGAAGCATATTTCGCGAAGCTGATCGGAGTGCCGTTCGTCGCGGTGATGGCCCGCAGCACGTCACCGGCCAAGACCGCATTGATCGAAAGGCAAGGCGGCCGTTGTCATTTCGTCGACAACCCGGCCGACGTTTACGCGGTGGCGGCAGATCTCGCTTTGCAGACCGACGGCCATTTCATCGATCAGTTCACGATGGCTGAACGCGCGACCGACTGGCGAGGGAACAACAATATCGCCGAGTCCATCTTCGCCCAATTGGAGCAGGAGCAGTATCCGATCCCGACGTGGATCGTCGTCGGCGCTGGTACCGGCGGCACCTCGGCGACACTGGGTCGCTACCTGCGCTACCGTCGGCACCCGACCTGGCTTTGCGTCGTCGATCCGGAGAATTCGGTATTCCTCCCCGCCTATGAGAGCGGTGACGGCGAGATCACCGGAATCAAAGGTTCGCGAATCGAGGGTATCGGTCGACCTCGGGTGGAACCGTCATTCGTTTCGCAGGTTATTGACCGGATGATCGGTATCCCCGACGCAGCGTCGATCGCCGCGATGCGAGCCACGTCAGATGTGTTGGGGCGCAGAGTCGGAGCGTCGACAGGCACCAATATGTGGGGTGCGCTCACCGTTGTCGAAGAGATGGTGGCGCGGAGGCGGCCGGGCAGTGTGGTGACCCTGCTCTGCGATTCGGGCGACCGATACGCCGACACCTACTACGACGACAGTTGGCTCGCCGAGGCCGGCCTGAATCTGGACGAACCGTCGTCGGTGTTCTCGACGATGTGGCAAACCGGCCGATTTCAATCTTGATGAGTTAAACCCGTGGCCGCCTTCGGGGCGGCGTACTACGTTCGCACGGCCGAGCAATTTGAGGAGTTCCCAGCGCAGATGAGTTCAACTGCACGCAATAACGTCGTCCTGGTTCATTGGCATGATCTGGGGCGTCACCTCGAAGTGTACGGTGCATCGGGCGCCGTGAGTCCAAATCTGGAAGCCCTTGCCGCACAAGGATTTCTATTCGCCAATGCGCACGCCGCGTCGCCATTGTGCTCGCCGTCGCGCGGCGCGCTGCTGACCGGCCGCTACCCACACGACAACGGGATCGTGGGCCTGGCCCACCACGGATTCGCCTATCGCGACGGTGTGCAGACCCTGCCCGCGATTCTGCGCGACGCCGGTTGGCGTACGGCGTTGATCGGTATGCAGCATGAGTCGACCGCGCCGGGCAGCCTCGGCTACGACGACGTCGATGTCGCCGATTCGGATTGCGACTACGTCGTGGATCGCGCGGTGGAGTGGCTCGACGCTCGGGCAGCCGAACGGGATGCCGGCGGCACGGTGCCGTTCCTGCTCAACGCGGGCTTCTTCGAGGTTCATCGGCCCTATCCGGCTCATCGCTACCCGCCCGGCGATCCCGACGCCTTCGACGTCCCTTCCTATCTGCCCGATACCCCTGAGGTTCGAGGCGATCTGGCGTCGTTCCACAGTTCCATCAATATCGCCGATGCCGCCACCGGCCGGCTCGCCGAACACATCGACGCCAGCGGTTTCGGTGAGGACACCTGGATAGTGTTCTTCACCGATCACGGTGAGGCATTTCCGGGCGCGAAGTCGACCCTCTATGCGCGGGGCACCGGCATCTCCTTCATCGTCCGGCCGCCGAAATCTCTGCGGGTCGCTACCGGCGCCTACGACGGACTGTTCTCCGGTGTCGATCTGGTGCCGACGCTCCTTGATGCCCTTGGCGTTGAGATCCCCGAAGAGATTCAGGGCCTTTCGCATGCGGCGGTGCTGACCGGCAGCGTTCCGAGCGTGCCCGTACGTGAGGTGGTTTTCACCGAGAAGGACTACCACGACACCTACGATCCGATTCGCGCCGTGCGTACTCGCGACTACAGCTACATCGAGAATTTCGCGCCGCGCGCCGCGTTGGAACTGCCGCTGGATATCGCCGACAGTGACTCGGGTCGCGCCCTTGACGACGCCCATACCAGGCCGAGGCCGGCCGTCGAATTGTATGCGCTGGCGCAGGATCCGGACGAACGGAACAATCTGGCCGACGACCCGGCGTATGCGCAACTGCGCGCCGAATTGGCCCGTCGTCTCCAGAGTTGGCGGGCCAATACCGGTGATGTGGTGGCCTCCGACGAGCAGGGCAGTGCCCGCGCCGACGAATTCATGGCGCGGTATCGCGCGACGCTGGCTGAACGCACCGACACCATCCCACGCTCCCCGCGCGGCGCGGACCGCAACTATGTCGACGACGTCGTGAGTGGGGCCGCGCAGTAGACTCGGGGCCGTCGCGGTGCCGCTCAGGCATCGCGTATCCCCAAGTTTTGGAGACGTGTTGTGAAGTTGATCGGAGTGATCGGTGGCGGCACCATGGGTGCCGGCATCGCCGAGGTATGCGCGAAGGCCGGCAGCGAGGTGCTGGTCCTGGAGACCAAGCAGGAATTCGCCGACGCCGCCAGCGAACGTATCGCGAAGTCGATCTCGCGGGGTGTGGCGAAAGGCAAGATCTCGCAAGAGGATGCCGACGCGGCGGTAGCCCGAGTTCGGGTCACCCTGAACATCGAAGAATTTGCCGATCGGGACCTGGTTATCGAGGCTGCTCCGGAGATCGAATCGCTCAAGGCTGAGATCTTCGCCAAGCTCGACAAGATTGTGAAGCCGGAGGCGATCCTGGCGACCAATACATCGTCGATCCCGGTGATCAAGGTGGCGACCGCCACGCAAAACCCGGCGCGCGTGGTCGGCGTCCATTTCTTCAATCCAGTGCCGGTGATGCCGCTGGTCGAGATTATCTCGACGCTGCTGACCGCCCCGGAGACCGCGGCCGCGGTTACCGACTACGTCGCAGACACGCTCGGTAAGACGCCAGTGCGGGCGGGTGATCAGTCCGGGTTCATCGTCAATGCCCTATTGATTCCGTACCTGTGCCAGGCGGTTCGCATGCTCGATTCCGGCTACGCGTCGAAGGAAGATATTGACGCCGCGATGAAGGGCGGCTGCGGATACCCGATGGGGCCACTGACGCTGCTCGACACAGTTGGCCTCGATATTGCGCTGGCTGCCGCCGAGTCGCTCTACGCCGAGTTCGCCGAACCGCATTACGCGCCGCCGCCGCGACTGCGCCGGATGGTCGAGGCAGGCCTGTTGGGCCGCAAGACCGGTCGCGGTTTCTACGACTACAGCTGATCAGACGCACTGTCAATGAATAGGCGATGTGTGATTCCCAAGGCCGGGCGATCAGGCGAATAGCCTTGGCCGCGTTTAGGATTTTCGCCATGCCAGTGTCATCTGGGGCGTCTAGCCCGCGCTCATATCTCGTTTGCGCCTCGCAACGCAGCGGCTCCACCTTGTTGGTGGAGTCGCTGCGATCCACCGGCGTCGCCGGTCATCCACAGGAGTTCTTCCAGTACCTGCCGGAGACGTCGCTAGCGCCGCAGCCGAGCGATTGGTTTGTGGGGGTGGCCGATGAATCGATTTTGAGTCTGCTCGCCGCCGATCGACCCGGATTGCCGACGACGGAGACGTCCGACGAGTGGCGGGCGCGGATCGCCAGCGAGGGGACCACCGAGAATGGCGTGTGGGGCGGAAAAATAATGTGGAATCAGACGCCGCTGGTCGTAGACCGGGCCGCCGGACTGACCGGTCGTCGCGGCAGTGACTTGCATTCCGCGCTCGGCGACATCCTGGGGGATGTGCTTTATATCAAGGTGACGCGCGAAGACGTTGTGTCACAGGCAGTTTCGTTTTGGCGGGCGGTCCAAACCAACACGTGGCAGGGTAAACCGGCCGAAGGTGACGACGTCGCGCAGTACCACCAGGGCGGCATCGCACATTTGGTAAGACTGCTGCAGGACCAAGAACGCGGGTGGCGCACCTACTTCGCTGATCATGGGATTGAGCCGGTCGAGGTGACCTACGCCGATCTGGCTGCCAACACATCGGCCGTTCTCCGCCGCGTCCTCGACGCGATCGGGCTGGATACCGAAGTGCCGCCGCCGGCGTTGAAACGCCAGGCGGACCGCCGATCGGACGAATGGGTTGAACGATTCCGGGAAAGTGCTGACGGACAGGAGCTACTGGTATGACCGCGGTTGCCGACGCACACACCGATCCATTCCACGTCGATGAGTTGCGCATCCTCGAAGCCGAGGCCGTGCACATCATTCGCGAGGTTGTGGCTGAACTGGAACGGCCGGTTCTACTGTTCTCCGCCGGCAAGGACTCGATAGTCCTTCTTCGCTTGGCGGAGAAGGCTTTTGGCGACGGGCAGAAGCTGCCATTTCCGGTGTTGCATGTGGACACCGGCCACAACTTCCCCGAGGTTATCGAATTCCGTGACCGCCGGACCACCGGCGCCGGGAGCGCAGCGAGCGGGCCGAGTGCTGCTGAGCGGGGACATCAGCTGATCGTGGCGAAGGTGCAGGACGCGATCGATGACGGGCGGGTGGTCGAGGAAGGTGGCCCCAACGCCTCGCGAAATCGGCTGCAGACCAGGACATTGCTGGACGCGCTGGATGCGGGGGGCTTCGACGCGGCGTTCGGCGGTGCCCGCCGTGACGAGGAGCGGGCGCGGGCCAAGGAACGTGTGCTTAGTTTCCGTGACGAATTCGGTCAATGGGATCCGCGTGCGCAGCGGCCCGAACCGTGGTCGTTGTACAACGGTCGAATCCGACGGGGCGAGCAGGTTCGAGTATTTCCGTTGTCGAACTGGACAGAAGTCGATATCTGGCGCTATATCCAACTCGAAGACCTCGAACTGCCGTCGATCTACTTCGCTCATGAGCGCGAAGTATTCGAACGAGACGGAATCTTGCTCACCCCTTCGGAATTCACCTCACCGGGTCCTGATGAGCCGGTCAACCGTGAATGGATTCGGTACCGTACCGTGGGCGATCTCACGATCACCGGCGCGGTCCGGTCACGAGCGACGGACCTGACCGGGATTATTGAAGAGGTTTCGGCCGCAACGGTTTCCGAACGCGGCGCCACTCGCGCCGACGATCGGACGTCGGCTGCCGCGATGGAAGACCGCAAACGAGAAGGATACTTCTGATGTCGACGACAACCGATGCGGTCACCGAATCCACCGGCACCGTGAATCACGCACCCCGCCAACTGCTTCGGCTGGCGACGGCCGGCTCAGTCGACGACGGTAAGAGCACATTGATCGGACGCCTGCTATTCGATACCGACAGCCTGCCGTCCGATCATCTGGAATCGGTGGTCGATGCCGCCGGTGTACCCGATCTCGCCGCATTGTCCGACGGTCTGCGCGCCGAGCGGGAGCAGGGCATCACCATCGACGTCGCGTACCGCTTCTTCTCCACTCCCACGCGCAGCTACATCCTCGCTGACACTCCGGGGCATGAGCGGTACACCCGCAATATGTTCACCGGAGCATCGAACGCTCATGTGGCCGTTCTACTGGTCGACGCGCGCGCCGGGGTGGTGCGCCAGACCCGTCGGCATGCACGCATCGCGTCCTTGCTCGGAGTGAATCATCTTGTCGCAGCGGTCAATAAGATCGACTTGGTCGACTATGACGAGGCGCGCCTGCGTGAAGTCGAGCAGGAACTCGTGGTGCTCGCCGAGCGGCTTGGTGTTAAAGATCTGGTGGTCGTGCCGCTGGCAGCCAAGGACGGCGACAACGTGGTCCACCGGTCGCCGAAAACACCGTGGTACACCGGTCCGACTCTGCTCGAATACCTCGAGAGCGTCGAATTATCCGCCCCCGCAGCGACTCCCGAGGATCTGCGGCTGCCGATCCAGTGGGTGTCGCGGCCGGACGCATCGACGCGTCGGCGTTACACCGGCCGACTGTCGGCCGGGACGCTGCGGGTCGGCGATGTGGTCACCGCGCTGCCGTCGGGTTCGTCGTCGACCATCACCGCGCTCGATACCCTCGATCCCGAACGGGACCTCGCCGTTGCGCCACTGTCGGTTTCAGTGGAACTCGCCGATGATATCGATGTGGCGCGCGGCGACGTGCTGGTCAGCGGAGCAGTGCCCGACGGTGAAGATCCGCTCGAGCATCATCCGGTGCTGGCGCGCGAGTTGGAAGCGACGATCTGCTGGTTCGCCGACACTCCGCTGCGGGCCGGTGACCGGATCGCGGTCAAACACACCACTCGTACGGTGCGCGGCACCGTGGGCGAACTGGTGTCGAAACTGGATCCGGAGACTTTGAACTCCGACGAGTATCCGGTTGAGTTGGCGCTCAACGACATCGGTGTGGTGACGTTGCGAACCAGTTCGGTCGTCGTCGCAGATGCGTACGGGGACAACCGCGATGGCGGTTCATTCATCCTCATCGACGAGAATTCGAATGAAACCGTCGGCGCCGGAACAATTCTGACCGCGCGCGAGGTCAAGGCCGGTGAGCGGGTCCGCACCGATATTCGCTGGCATCCGTCGTCGTTGGATCGTGGGCATCGATGGACGTCGGTCGGGCAGCGGGGTGCGACAGTGTGGCTCACCGGATTGCCGGCGTCGGGTAAGTCGACAGTCGCGGTCGCGCTGGAGCGTGCCCTTGTCGAATCCGGCCGTGCCGCTTATCTTCTCGACGGTGACAATGTGCGGCACGGACTATCGGACGATCTTGGGTTCTCGCCCGGTGATCGAGCCGAGAACGTGCGACGCGTCGGTCACCTGACGCGACTGTTCGCCGATTCGGGCATCGTCGCGATCGCTTCGCTGGTCTCGCCGTTGGAATCGGATCGGGAGATCGCCCGCACTCTTAACAAGGCCGCCGAATTGCCGTTCATCGAGATTCATATCTCGACACCGGTCGAAGAGTGCGCGCGTAGAGATCCCAAAGGGCTTTATGCCAAGGCGAAGGCTGGCGAGTTGACCGGTCTCACCGGTTGGGATGCGCCCTATGAGACGCCGCAGAATCCGGACTTGGCGGTCGACACGACCGGTGCCGATATCGAAGAGATCGTGACGCAGATCCTGGCGCTCCTGTAGTTGGTCGCCTGTCCTTCCTGAAATCTGGGCTTGGGTTGTGTGCCGAGAACAACCTGTCCGTGCGGACTGAGCCTGCTGGAACGGATCTCGGCGCGGTCCAGAGTTTTGGGAGGGGTGCCGGCGGTAGCGAATAGACTCGGCGCATGTCCGCCAACTCGCTCGACGCCGCGCTGCCCGATCTCGACACCGAAGCCGTCGCCGAAGCGCTCTATTCGTTGTTGTCGAATCTGTTGCGTCGGCAACCGCGCGAGATCAGCATGACCGCGACATCGACGCTGGCGACCCTGCGACACGGCGGTCCCCGTCGAATCACCGCGCTTGCCGCGGCGCAGAAGGTTACGCAGCCGTCGATGACGGTACTCATCGGCTCCCTTGAGCGCGACGGGCTGGTGTCCCGGAAACAAGATCCCGATGATGGCCGCGCGATGCTGATCGAACTCACCGAGCAGGGATATGAGTTCGTGGCGCGACGTCGGGGTGAGTATGCCCAGCGAGTCGGTGAGTATATGTCCAAACTCCCGCCCGAGCGTCAGGTCGAGATCGCCGCGGCAGTGCCAGCGTTGCGACTGCTCGACGACGTGATTTCGCAGGCGTGAATCGCGTCTGTGCGTGACCGCTCAAATTTGTTCGTCAATAATTCTTGACATGCATCGAGTGTCAAGATAACCTGACGTTGTGCATGAAACCGAGAACGCTGCCGCTAGCCAAGATCCCGCCGAGGGGCTGGCCGCGGTACGCGCCCTGCGAACACTTGCCGACCGGCTCGAAGACGTACACGTCGCCAGCGCTCGCGCTGAGGGTTGGAGCTGGCAGGCGATCGCCGACGTACTACAAGTCAGTCGGCAGGCCGTGCACCAGAAACATTCACAACGCGACGCCCAGGGCTAACCCCGGGCAGAGGAAGGAGACGACCATGTTTGGCCGACTCACTCGCGAAGGCAAGATGATCCTGACCTTTGCAACACAAGAAGCCGCCGATCTGTCGCAACCGCGACTTGGCGCAGACCATCTCATCCTGGGCATGCTCTGCAATGCCCGCAGCCCGTTGTTCAGCCTGCTCGGCGAAAACGGACTGACACTGGCGGGAGCTCGTGAGGTCGTCAAGACTTATCACGATGAGCATCCAGACGACTCGGCGGACAAGACCGCCGAGGAACGTTACGAGGAAGACCGGAATGCCTTGCGCAGCATCGGTATTGACCTCGACAAGATTCGCGAGGCAGTCAGTGACCGCTTCGGCGATGACCTGGCCTTCGGCTGGGGCGAACGCGGTGACCGCGGTGGACGCGGCCGAGGTCGTGGACGCGGCCGGGACTGCGGCCCGCGCGGCGAAGGCGAATGGGGTCCCCGTGGCGGAGGCCGAGGTCGCGGACATCGAGGACATCCCGGTCAGTTCCGGCCCGGCGACTTCGGGCCGCGCGGTCCCGAAGGCCCACGCGGTCCCGAAGGCCCACGCGGTCCCGAAGGGCCAGAGGGTCGATTCGGTCCTGACGGACCATTCGGCGAGCGCGGCCCGTTCGGCCCCGAAGGGCCGTTCGGTCCGGAAGGTCCATTCGGTCCCGAAGGCCCATGGGCGCAGGGACGCGGACGTCGTGGACCGCGCGGCCGGGGTAACCGGCCACGGTTCAGCGTGGCGGCCAGGGATGCCTTCGCCGCGGCCGTGCAGATCGCGCGGGATGCCGACGACGACCGGCTTCGTCCCGAGCACCTGCTGCTCGGCATCATCGCCATCGAAGACCCGGCGTCGCAAGCTGTGCTGCGGTCGGGTACGTCGAGCGTCGACGAGTTGAAGGCAGCCGTCGAGGCATCATTGCCGCAGAGCGCATAACCCACCCACATCTGCCCGGCCGGAAATTCCGGCCGGGCAGATGTCAGCCTGCGTGCGCGTCCAGGGGTAGGACGGCGTCGAGCAATCCGCGCGTGATCGCGTGGCGGTCCGCGGCGAAGAGCTGATCAACACCGAATGTCTCGATCAGACGACCGGCCTGAAGTACGCCGATCCGATCACAGAAGTATTCGATGATCGCGAGGTTATGCCCGATGAAGACGTAGGTGAGTCCGAGTTCGTCCTTGAGGTCGAGTAGGAGATTGAGGATCTGCGCCTGGGTGGAGACGTCGAGGGCCGATGTCGGCTCGTCGAGGATGAGCAGGTCGGGCCGCAGGGCGATCGCCCGGGCGATACCGATGCGTTGACGCTGACCACCGGATAACTCATGGGGGTAGCGGTTGACATATGAATCGGGTAGGGAAACCAAGTCGAATACGGTCTTGACCTGAGCGGCGGCGGACTTCCTCGACGTTGCCCTACCGAACCGCCGCAAAGGTCTGCTGATCTGCTCGCCGACCGGGATTCGTGGGTTGAGTGAGCTGGTGGCGTCCTGGAACACGAACTGGAAACGCGGGCGCAATTCTTTGACACGGCGCGGGGGCAGCGCACCGATGTCGTTACCGGCCACCACCACGTGCCCCGCGGTGACCGGCTGCAAACCTCCGATGAGGCGGGCGAGCGTCGACTTCCCGGAACCGGATTCACCGATCAGACCGAAACTCTGCCCGACATCGATGCGCAATGAGACGTCGTCGACGGCGGTGATATGTGTCCGGGGCTGGCCGGTACCCAGTCCGCCGACGACATACTCCTTGGTGACCCGTGACACCTCGACCATCACCTCGATCGAGGTGGCTTCGGCGGATGTATTCCGATTCGGTCCGGCCGGTTCACCGGGTCGCTGGTCGACGGACCCGAGGCGGTGCCGCCGATGTCCGGCGGAGAGTTTCGCGCGTGACCCGAGTTCGGGCACCGCGGCGATGAGCGCGCGGGTGTAGTCGTGCGAGGGCCGGCTGAGCACCTCTGACCGAGTACTTGTCTCGACGATGCGACCGGTGCGCATTACGGCTACCCGGTCGGCGAGGTATGACACGACTCCGAAATCATGGGTGATCAGTAGTAAAGAGCTGCCGTTCTCATCGATCACGCTCTTGAGCAGGTCGAGGATCTGCTTTTGCGTAACCGCGTCGAGAGCAGTGGTCGGCTCGTCGGCGATCAGCAAGGTGGGTTGTGAAAGGCTTGCGATTGCGATCATCACCCGCTGGCGCATCCCGCCACTCAGCTCGTGTGGATAAGCACCCAGTACGCGTTCGGTGTCGGTGATCCCGACGTTCTGGAGCCAGGTCTGTGCGATCTGCTGCTGATGACGCCGTCTCGTGGCGGGCCGGTGCAATCCGATGATCTCGCGGAGTTGGGACCCGATCTTGAAAGATGGGTCCAGCGACGCGAGTGGATTCTGGAAGATCATCCCGATCTGCGAACCGCGATAGCTGCGCGCGTCGGCGCCGCGCAGCGGTAACAGGTCGCGGCCGTCCAGAGCGACGCTCCCGTTGGCTATCCGGGCCGAGTCGGGTAGCAGGCCGAGGATCGCGGCGGCTGTGATGCTCTTTCCGGACCCCGATTCACCGACGACCGCGAAGGTCTCACCTCGTGCGATCTCGAATGTGACACCGTCGACGGCGCGGTGTGGCTCACGCGAGCCGAACTCGACCACCAGGTCGTCGACCGCGAGCAGCGGTGCCGCGGAATTCGCGGCGGCGGGTGCGATGGTAGCTAGCTGCTCGGTCATGAGTTATGCCTCCGCCGGTGCGGGTCGGCGGCGTCGCGCAGCCCGTCGCCAAGCCAGTTGAAGGTGAGAGCGACGACGAGGATCGCCAATCCCGGTAGCAGCGCCAGCCAGAAGTTGCCCGAGATAATCACCTTGGCACCGTCGGCGATCATGCGGCCCCAGTCGGCGTCGGGCGGTTGAACCCCGATGCCCAGTGCGCTGAGACTGGAGGAGAACACGACCATGGCACCGACCAGACTTGTGCCGTATACAACGATCTGCCCGATGACGTTGGGAAGAACCTCACGCGTGAGAATCGACCAGAATCCGGCGCCGAGTGAGACCGCGGATTCGACATACTCGTGACCCCGCTGTTGTTTGACCTCGGCGAAGATCACCCGAGCCACATAGGGCACCGCCGCGAATACAATGGCGAGCACCAAGACCGTGATGCCGGGGTCGAAGACGAGTGCCAGGGCGACCGCGATGATGATGACCGGAAAAGCGAACATTATGTCGATCGTGCGCATGATCAATCCGGCCACCTTGTCGCCGGAGAATCCTGCGATCAGCGCGGTGGTGCTACCGATAACGGTGGCCGCGGTGGACGCGAGTACGGCGACGATGAGCGAGGTACGACCGCCGTAGAGCAGTCGGCTCAGGGTGTCGCGGCCCTGATCGTCGGTGCCGAGAAGGTGACCGGGGGAGCCAGGGGACAGATATTTCTGGGCGGCGTCACCGCTGATGGGGTCGTAGGGGGCGATCCACGGGGCCAGCACGCATACCAGCGCAAGGACTGCCAGCAGTGCGAAGCCAATGAATATCTGTACTCGACCGTTGGTGCGGCCCCGCCGCTGGCGCGACCCGCGAAGCCGATGGAGTTCGTCGCCCCTGCTGCTCGTCAGGATGGCCATGTCAGGTCCTCCGCAGTCGGGGATTCAGCAGGTCGACCAGTACATCGGTCGTCAGGTTGACAACCAGATAACACAGGGCGACGAGGACGACGCCACCCTGGATAAGGACATAATCCTTGCCATAGACGGCGTTGAGCAGCTGTGTTCCGATGCCCGGCCAGTTGAATACGGACTCGACGAAAATCACTCCGGTGAGCAGAGTGCCGATCTCCAGCCCGATGATATTGACGATGGTCGGCAGAATATTGCGGCCAATATGTTTGCCGAGGATGCGATGTTTCGGCATTCCCTGTGATTCGAGAGTCCGCACATAATCGGCATGTGATTCGTTGATAATGCCGATCCGTACGAATCGCGCGAGTACCAGCATGGAGATCAGTGCCGCGGCCAGGCCGGGCAGGATGAGATGCTGGAGAAGGTCGCCGGGACCGCCGCCGTTACGTGATTCCATCCCGCTGACCGGTAGCCACCGTAGGGTCAGCGCGAAGACCCAAACGAGGACCAGACCGAGCCAGTAGATCGACAGGTTGCTGCCCACCTGCACCACCAGCATGGACAGGCGGTCGACGATATTTCCGTGGTTGATCCCGGCGATGATTCCGATGCCAACCCCGACGACGACACAGATCGTGATTCCGGCGACCGTGAGTATCAGCGTGTTGACGAAATTCGGCCAGAGGATGTCGAAGACCTTCTGGTTCTGGCTGATCGAGATGCCACCGCCGTCGGTGAACAAGTCACCGACCCAGTTGAGGTACTGCCGCCACAGCGGCAGGTCGAGTCCGTAAGAATGTTTGACACCCTCGATCTGCTCGGGAGTCATGACGCGCTTGAACTGAGCGGTGATCGGATCACCGGGGGTCAGGTGGCCGAGCAGGAATGTCAGGACCGACACGATGAAGACAAGCGGAAACATGTTGAGGACCCGCCAGCCGATATGTTTGAGCGTCGCCATCGGTCAGTCCGACAGCCAGACCTTGGTGAGGTCGTAGCCGTTGGTGGCCGGCCAGACGAAGCCGTGGACTCGAGGACTGTACGCGTAGTACTTGGTGTAGGTGAATACCGGAATGGTCAATGCTTTTTGCCGCAGAATCGCGTCGGCATCGCGCCAGCGCGCAATCCTGGTCCCGGGGTCGGTGGTGTTGTCAGCTTTGTCGATAGCGCCGCTGAGATCCGGATAGGTCTTGACGACGTCGGCGCCGCCCTTGCGGCCGTTGATGCCGCTGTTGACCACATAGTCGAGCCATTCGGCGTATGAGCCGCCGTATTCGGAGATGTCGAATCCGTCGTCGGGCTGTGGTGAACCGATACGCGCCACATAACTCGGCCGATCGAGTGAGACGATCGTGAAATCGACGCCGATCTTCTTGTACTGGTTCTGCAGCCACTGGGCCAGGTTGGTGTTGGCGACGTCGACGACGAGATTGAGCCGGAGGGGTTTACCCGCGCCGTATCCCGATTGAGCAAGAAGTCCGGTGGCTTTGGCGGTATCGAAGGCAAAATCCTTGACGCCGGGCTGGTAAGCCTCATTTCCCGGGTGAAATGTCGAATAGTCGGGGACGCCGTAGCCGTCGTAGACCTCATTGATCAGTTTCTGCCGGTCGAGGCCGTAGATGAGCGCCTTTCGGACCCGCTCATCCCGCAGGGCGGGATTGGTGAAGTTGTAGCTGAAGTAGATATATGACGCGCCAGTGCCATCCGGTACCTGGAAGCCCTGCTTGGTCAGCGTCTCGATGTCGTCGGGCTGTACGTAGCTGATTTGATCGACCTCACCGCTCAGCAGAGCGGCGAGCCGAGTCTGGTTATTGGGGATGACGCGGAAGATGAGCTCATCTAGGTTGGGGCGGCCGCCCCAGTACTTCGGGTTGCGCCGCAACGTGATTCGATCGCCGATTTTGCGGGAGACGAAAGTGTATGGCCCGGTTCCTTCGGGGTGCTCGGCGAAACCGTCGTTACCGTACTTCTCCCACACCGCGGGATTGCCGATGGCCAGTGTGCCCATCGACTGGGCGAGGCCGCGAGGGAAACCGAGTTCCGGTTTGCTGAAGGAGAATGTGTAGGTGAACTCGTCGATGATCTTCCCGCCGGTGAAATGGTTGAACCACGCGGCGAGTCTGGACCGGCTCTGGGTGTCGAAGAACCGATAGGAGGGGTCGGCGACGCGACGAACATTCTTATCCAGCGCCTCGGCGTTGAATGGGGAACCGTCGTGGAATGTGACGCCCTTGCGGAGGTGAAAGGTCCAGTTCTTGGCGTCGGGACTGGCGTTCCACGATGTCGCGAGCGCCGGCACGATCTTGACCGGTCCTTTCGGATCTGAAAGATCTTCCGAGGTCAGTCCGTCGAAGATATTGCGGCTTACGCGGTAGGTTTCCCAGAATCCCTGCCGGTGCGGGTCAAGAGCGAGCGGTTCGAGATAGAGCCCGCTGATGAAAGAGCCGCCCCGCTGGGGTTCACCATCCGAGCCGCCGACCGAACCACCACCGCCACATGCGGTGATGCCGACGAGCAGTGCGAATAGTCCGCTGGTCAGCCGGTGTCGTCGTCGAATCATCTGCGGTGCCTTTCGGGATCGGTCGGGATCTGTTGTCGGGGTCAGACGCCGGTTGATACCGGCTGGGATCGGTAGCTGCACTGCGTTACGAGCGGTGTGCCGCGCTCGCGCCGGCCGCTATGCCCAACTCGGCCAGACGCTCCTGTTCCTGCGGTGAAAGCGTTTGGATGGTGCCGATTCGCCGGGCGACCTCGGGGCGGCGCAGGCGCAGAAACAGGTACCAGAGGAGTCCCGCGGCGAGAAGACCGAGGAATACGAACGGCAGAATGTTGTACGGCCATTTAGGGCTGGGATAGATGTTGCCGACGATCACATAGCCCACCGCGACGAAGGCGGTCCCCGAGACGATCGCACGCCCGACGGTCAGCGCCTTGATCCGGTACAGCCAGATCGGGGTGGCCGCCACGACCAGCAAATAACTCACCAAGAAGCCCCAGTTGGCGACGTAGATGCCGTAGACGTCGAACAGGAGACGCCCGGTCGTGCTCAGTGTCGCCGCCACCGCGAAGGCCAGGGCCAGAACACCGACGAACGCGATTCCCACCCACGGTGTGCGATGTACCGGGTGGACCTTTGCGAGCACCTTCGGCAGTGCGCCTTCCCGCGACAGGGTCAGCAGTGTTCGGGCAGCGGAATTGGTCACCGCCGTCACGAACACCAGGAACGCGACAGTTAGTGTGAGGCTCACGATCGGGTTGATCCATACGACGTCGGTACGGTCGGCGAGCTGCGGCAAGACGGCTTCGTCGGGGTCCACGCCCCCGATATTCAGCACCTGGGGATATGTCGCGATCAGGTAGAGCACACCGATCACCAGCACCACTCGCAGCAGCGATCGCGAGATGCTGCGGTGCGCGTCCCTCGCCTCGCCGCCCAGTGAGGCGACACTCTCGAATCCGGCATATGCTCCCACCGCGGTCACCGCTGCTACGAAGGTGGAGTTTTGACCGAGGTGGGAGAGACTGAACTGCTCAGCGTCGAAGTGCAGGCCGTAGGTGGTGTAGGACGCGCCGATTATCACCGCGATGCAAGCGATCGCGGCTATCTCAAACGCGAGTTCATATTTCGCCGCTAGCGACGCACCCCGAAACGGGAGGTAGGACGCCACCAGCACGACGATCACAGCGATCACCAGCTTGAACGCGGTGGACTCGGCGTGGATGCCGATCGAGGAGAGGAAGGACTCGAAGTACAGCACGCCGCCGAGTGCGCCGACCGTGGCGAAGCCGATGTAGCCGATCAACAGTGACAGTCCGGCGGCGAATGCTGCGCCGGGCCCGAGTCCATTGCCGGTGTAGGTTCCGAGGGACCCCGACGTGACCGTGCGTTTGGCTTGGTAGCTGATGGTGATCGCGATCAGGACGACAATTACCAGGCCGATGATGCCGGCCCACACCGCACCCTTCCCGGTGGCCGTGTAGAGCGAGATGGGCACACCCGCGATGGCTACGCTCGGTGCCGCAGCGGCGAGGCCCTGGGCGAATACCTCCCACGGACCGAGGCCGTCGCGGTGAAGCTCTCGGGACGGCGTCGGGTCCGCGACGTCGGCGTCCGGCGGGGTGATTGTGGATGTCATGTCGATCCTTCAAGGGGAAGTGGTTGTCTGAAGAGTTTCGTCATATGTGTTGGTGCCCAACAGATTTCCGCGCAGCGTGGTTTCTGCGTAGTCATGTCGGAATAGTCCCCGGCGGCGGAGGATGGGTACGAGTTCGTCAACGATGACCTCAAGTCCCTCCGCCAGAACATCGGGTTGCAGGTTGAATCCGTCGGCGGCTCCGGAGTGAAACCAGTCCTCGATGAAATCCGCGAGTTGTTCGGGGGTGCCGGTGAATCCGCGATGGCCGGACCCGGTGTACCGGGTTTCGTGCAGGTACTCGCGCACCGTCGGATTTGTCAGTCGGATCCGCGCGATCACCGATTCGCGGAATCCCAGGCTGCCCGGATGCCGTCCCGGATCCTTCGGCGGTTCCAGTACCTCATCGGGAAATGGTGCGTCCAGGTCCAGGGTGGTGGCGTCGTAGCCGATGGCATGGGAGAGCCATCCCAGGGAGTATGACGGCGGACCGGCATCGTGGAGTTCATCGTTTCGGCGCCGCGCTTCCTCCTCGGTACTGCCGAGTGATAGCAGCAGTCCGGGCAGGATGCGGATATCGCCGGCGCGCCGGCCCTGCTGTTCGGCGAGACGTTTCACCAGGTCGTAATGCTCAATCGCCTTGTCTTTGGTGAGTTCGGCGGTGAAGACGCCGTCGGCCAGACGAGCCGCGAGCCGGCGCCCCTGCGGCGAGCCGCCGGCCTGGAACAACACCGGTCCGCCCTGTGGCGAGGGCGGCGTCGAGAGTCCTTCGGCGACGACGAAACGTTCGCTCTCATATGCGACCCGCTGTCCGGTCGCGGCTGATGCCCAGAGCGCGCGTACCAGGTCGACGAATTCGGCGGCGCGTGCGTAACGGTCGTCGCGGTGCGGCACTTCCGGCAGCCCGAAATTGCGCGCGGGAGCCGCCGCGACGGTGGTGACAATATTCCATGCCGCACGTCCACCGGAGAGAATGTCGAGGGAAAGTAGACGTTCGGCCAGCTCGACCGGGTCGTTATAGGTCGTCGACGCCGTGGCCACCAACCCGATGCGCTCGGTGGCAGCAGCGACATGCGCCCAGGTGATCGTTGGTTCAAGATGTGCCGGATTCGCGTCGTATGCGGGGTCGGTCAGCGCGGGACCGTCCGCCAGGAACACGGCATCGAGTGTTCCGCGCTCGGCGATCCGGCCGATTCTGGTCCAATACTCGGGGTCGACGAAGGAGGTCGCGGTGAGTCCATCGGCCTGCCAGGAGGCGGGAAGGTAACCGGTGACAAGGGCATTCACCCCCAGGGACACCTGCCCGGAACGGGACGGCATCAGCGCACCGCCTGCTCGGACGCGCGGGCCAGATCTGGTCGGGGGGCGTCGAATGCCGGGGTCCCGAGCGGCGGTGAGGCATGCGGGGCCAGCCCGAGAGCGCCGCGCAGATCGATCGGAGGTTCCGCTGATGCCACGAGCCCGGCCAGTGGCGACACCTGTTCGAGTAGCACCCGGACCGGCAGCTGCCGATCGGCCACGACGACACCGGGACCGGAACCCGGATAATCGGCGGCGCGGACGATCGGCAGTCCGTGCGGACCCCCGATCACGAGGTCGATGTCGGGAGCGGGTTTCTCGCCTGTGCCGTGGGTGTCATACCAAGCGAGGATCGACGGTCCGGTCCGCGGTTCGGGCACGGTGAGTGGTCCGGTGATCGCATACGAACCGACCAGATCCACCCGGCGGATCCGGTCGGATAGCACGAAGATCCCGGTGTCCCGGTCGCCGATCACCGCGTCGAACGGCCAGCTCGCCTCGAGTGCGCGTACGGCGTGGATAGCGTCACCCCGCAGGCGGTTGGTCGGACCATGTACGGGCCATGAGCCGACCGGCGGTAGATAAGTGCCGCCGCGGAAGATCAGACCGGTGCGACCGTCGGACAGCAAACCCGCTGACGCCGCGCGCCGGGCGAGGTTGTAGGGGTGATCGCGACCAGCCCTCGCGGCGAACAACGTTCGGGCACGAGTGGTGTGAGCGGCGAAGAAGGCCGCGGCGACGCTCGGCTCAATCGTCGGCCGGCCGGCCGGTCCCGATTCGATGCGGTCCACGCCCAGCACGGTGAAGGCGAGGTCGATCTGATCCCAGTGATCGATCAGGTCGCGGTCGGCGGCCAATTCGACGACCTGGGATCCCGTGAGCGCCAGCGCCAGATAGGAAGCCATGGGTCAGTTCCCCTGTCCGCCGCGACCGGAGGAGGTAAGACGCGGAACCGGATCGGTTCCGTTCACCAGCCAGTCGCCGATGATCCTCGACTTGTAGACCACCGGATTGTGTGAGGAGAGGGTCCGTGCGTTGCGCCAGTGACGATCGAGCAGTCGGGTCTTCGACACTCCCGACGAACCGAGGGCGTCGAAGATATGGGTGGTGGCTTCCAGCGCGTTGCGCACGACGACGGCTTGCGCCTGATCCGTCGCCACCTGCGCCTCGGTGATGATGTCGTCGACCGCGTCCCGGCCCCTATCCGCGATCGCGGCGGCCAGTCGGTCAAGGGATCGTGCGACGTGTCGCAGCGCGGCTTCCGCGGCAAAACCCGCTTGGGAGACCTCGCCGATCACCTGCAGCAATTGGGGATCGCGTGCGGGTACCGGATCGAGTCCCTGCGGATAGTTGCGGCCGCGCTCGCGAAGGGCGGCCACACCGTCGCGCAGTGCCGCGCGGATGATTCCGGTGAGGACCGACAGGATCGCCACCTGATAGAACGGACCCTGGTAAACGAACCGTTCACCGATATCGAAGACATCGGATGAATCAGCTTGTGCTCCTTCATATGTCGCGCTACCACTAGCAGTTGTCTGCTGACCGAAGCCGTCCCAGTCGTCGGTGAGTGTCACACCGGCGTCGTCCCGGCGCACGAGCAGAGTGAGGTAGGCGCCGTCGTCGGTCTTTCCGAGGACATCGAGCCAATCCGCGTAGAGACTCCCGGTCGCGTAGAACTTGGCGCCGGTCACCCGGTGCCGGTTGCCGTCCCGCTCCACTCTGGTCGCGATATTCGCCAGGGTGCCGTTGCCGGCTTCGGTCCAGCCGCCGCCGACGAAGTCCCCGTCGCGGAAGCGTTCTAGCCACCGAACCGACTGTGACGCGGGGGCGTTCAGTCGATCTTCGACGAATGCCAGATGATTTCGGAACACATGCGCGACATTGGGATCTGCCTCCGCGAGGCGGGCCAGCAACACGAAGGTCTGTTCGAGCGAGGCGCCGAGACCACCGTGGTTCTCCGGGATCCGCAATCTGCCGAATCCCGCGTCCTTCAGGTCGGTCACCTCGTCATAGGGAAAGGCGCGCGTGCGTTCGCGCTCGACATTGTCGCGGGCGATCCTGGCGAATATGGGGGCGAAACGCTCTTCTAAGGCGGCCTCGGTGGTGGTCGACACCCGGAGTCCGGTTGCGACTGCGGCGTCGGGGGCGATCGTCATAGGTTGGTTCCCTTCACGAATCGTGGGGTAGAAGGTCAGAAAAAGGTGCCTGAATAGGGCAGGCGGTCGGTTGCAAAGAGCGCGTCGAGGCGCGCGAGCGCGGCCGGGTCGCGGACTTCCAGACGCCCGGCGGCGGCGAGTTGCCACCAGCGGGTGCCGCCGAGATAGGTCGTCGCCAGCTCGGCGACCGGGACCGTGACGTCTGGCACGGAATCGGTCGGCGCGACACCGTCACCGCTGATGCGGTAGGTGCCGCCGTTGGCCGGCAGCTCCTCATCGATGACGGCGATCGTCGCCGGTGCCGTCGCCGCGAAGGTGCGGGCCGACAGGGCGGCGGGTACGTCGATCAAGCGCAACCAGGTCTCGTCCCGGGCCGGGCCGAGCGTCACCGCACGTTCGTCTTCGACGAATAACGGCAGGGGATCATCGAGCGGCAGCGTCTCGACCTCGATGGTGTTCACCAGGTCCAGATCGAATAGATGTCGCCACAATCCGGCCCGCGCCGCATCGGTGAGTGCCACGAAGTCGGTGATCACGATGGTCCGTGCGCGACTGGCGAACCAGGTCGATGGATCGACCGGCCGGTAGTGCACATAACCGTCGTCCACTCCTTCGGTGCGGTGTACCGCGGTATAGCGCAACGGGCCGCTGTCACTGGGAGCGCGTGAGACCCACCAGCCCGGATGCCGGGTGATGGCACCGGTCCACGTCGCCCGCCGGTGGATGGGGTCGAGGAGTTCGGACCAGGCGGTATCGGCGATCCGGATCTCACCACCGGCGGGCAGCCCGGATCGCAGCTTTCCGCGAGTCCGATCGATCGTCGCCGATCGCACCGAATTGGCGATGCCGTAGCCGAATCGGCCGTAGATCAGGGCCTCCGACGCGCGGAGAGTGGCCACCACGTCGCCGCGCCGGGCCAACCCGGACAGCTGGCTGGTCAGCATGGCCCGCGCGATACCCCGTCGCCGGTGCGACGGCAGTACGCCGACCGCGGTGACCGCCGCATGCGGCACCTGGGCGCCGCCCGGTACCACCAGCGTTCCACTGGCGGAATAGGTGCCGCCGACGATGCCGGTGTCGTCGAGCGCCCCGATATACCTGCCCGGCTCGGCGGAGGCGGCCGGATCGATGGCTCGCAAGTCGACGCCGAGCAGCGACCGCCTAAAGACGCCGAATGCCGAACGGATCTCCTCCGGGGTGACGAGTTCACGAATCTCAGTCATCTGCACCACCTTCGGGTCGAGTCGCGGTATTCGCGGATCGGAACGTGCGGGGTGCCGTCGGCGTAAGACAAGACAGACTCCGTTCGTCGATGTGAATTGGGAACGAATTAATCGCGTTCAAAGTGAGGGCGATATTATTACCCTCAACGATGGGCCCAAAATAGCGTTCGGGACACCGTTTAAACCGCGACGATTCTTGATATTTCGTCGGATTGGCGCGGGCCGGAGGTCGGCCGGGGAGTATTTCGAGGGAAAGCCGGACCGGATCTAGCCGCGAACGTCGATTACCGCGTATTCGCTACTTCGGTAGGATTCCCGGATGAGCTTCTTGTCGAATTTCCCGACACTCGTCTTGGGAATCTCATCGGCGACTGCCCACTTCTCGGGTAGTTGCCATTTCGGTACGAGATCGACTAAATGGCGGCGCAACGCTTGTGCATCGGTCCCGGTGTCCCGGGCCACAAAAAGCACGAATGGCCGCTCATCCCACTGTTCGTCGGGTACGCCGATAACAGCTGCTTCACGAATTCCGTGATGTGACATGATCTTATTCTCGAGGTCAACCGAGGAGATCCATTCGCCGCCGGTTTTGATCAGATCTTTGGTGCGATCGACAATGGTGAGGTATCCATCCCCGCTGATCGTGCCGACATCGCCGGTCCGGAGCCAGCCATCCCGGAATTTCCCGTCGTTGATATTCGCGCCGTCATCGCGGCTGAAGTAGCTTCCCGCCACCCAGGGGCCGCGTACCTCCAGCTCACCGGCCGAGACGCCGTCATGAGGAACGATGGCCCCGTCTTCTCGGGTCAGCCGGGCTTCGACCAACGCCGAGAATTTTCCCTGAGTGCATCGATAGGCGAAGATCTCGTCGGGATCGGTGACATTCCGCGGAGCCCGGGCGACGGCACCCATCGGGGAGGTTTCCGTCATTCCCCAGGCGTGCACGATTGCCACACCAAAGTCCTCATCGAATTTGCGGATGATATTCGGTGACACGGTGGCACCGCCGACGAGAACCTCGCGGAGATGGGAAATATCTTGCGGCGCCGATTCGAGCTGCACCATCACCGCTTGCCAGATCGTCGGCACCGCCGCGGCGAAAGTCGGCCGGGTCTTAGCCATCAATCGCAACAACGGCTCGGGCTGCAGAAACCGGTCGGGCATAACCAGGGACATCCCCGAGATCATCGCGGCGTAGGGAAGTCCCCAGGACATCACATGAAACATCGGGACGATGGCCAACGCCGAATCCCGATCCGACAGGTTCATCGCATTCGGCTGGCAGATGGCCATTGAATGTAACCAGATCGATCGATGCGAATACACCACACCTTTCGGGTCACCGGTGGTGCCCGATGTATAGCAGACCACGGCCGGACTGCGCTCGTCGATCGCGGGCCAGCGGTAGGTATCCGGCTGGCCGGTGAGCAGGTCGGCGAATGAATGGACGGTGACCCCGGCCGGTACCTGCACGCTGTCGACCGGGCCGTTCGCGACCACCACATGTTCGATGGTCGGGGTCCGGGGCAGGTAGGACGAGACCAGTGGGCCCAGAGATGCGTCGATAATCAACACGATGTCCTGTGCGCTGTTTATCGAATACACCGCCTGATCGGCGGATAGGCGCAGATTGATGGTGTGGAGTACCGCGCCCATGCTGGGTACGGCACCGTAGACGACGGCATGTTCGGCGTTATTCCACATGAATGTGCCAACGCAACCGTGCACGCCGACACCCAGACCCGCGAGCGCGTTGGCGAGCCGGGAAGCGTCCGCCGACAGAGTCGGGAAGTCGATCTCGCGCACCCCCTCGCCGGTCCATGTCGACACGGTCGAATGTGGATGCGCGGTGCGAGCGAAATCAACGAGTCGGGAAATCAGCAACTCGCCGTCCTGCATGGTGTTGTAGTCGATCATTGGTTCTCCTGATCGGTCGATGCCGGGGCGACTCGGCCGTGCCGGACCACCGAGTCCTCGACCGGGGCGCGTTCGGTCCGGAACTGATTGGCCGGACTGGTCGTGTCCTCCCAGCCGAAGGAAATCCCCGCCACGATCCGGCGGTCCTGCGGGATGTCCAGGTGGCGCCGCAGTTCGTCGGCGACGCTGGCCAGTGACGCCTGCGGGACGGCCGAGACGCCGAGGCTGTGCGCCGCGGTTAGGAACGCCTGGATGTACAGGCCGCTGTCGATTGCGCCGTACACTCCTAGGTCGGCCGGGGTCGAAATAATCGCTGCCTGCGGCGCACCGAAGAAGGAGAAGTTCCGCAGCATCTGAGCGGCGGCCCCGGCCTTGTCGTCCTTG
Organism: Gordonia sp. CPCC 205333; assembly: GCF_048537885.1. NCBI lineage: Bacteria > Bacillati > Actinomycetota > Actinomycetes > Mycobacteriales > Gordoniaceae > Gordonia > Gordonia sp. CPCC 205333. The sequence continues at coordinate 701,251 of NZ_JBCLVI010000001.1, forward strand.
CCGATCCCCAGTGCTCCGTACAGGGCGAGCCCGGACGCCCGGCGGCGGTCGCGGTACTCTCCGGGGAATTTCTCGGGGAAGGCGAAATCGGGATTGGGAATCGTCGTACTGGCGGTGTCGTGAAGCGCCGACGCCAGTGGAGTCACCGCGTCTCCGACAACTAGATCCACCCGCCACGGTTGAGTGTTAGACCAGGATGGCGTCAGCGCGGCGTAGGTAAGAATCTTCGAGACTATTTCGTCGGGTACTGGCTTGGCAGCGAATTGTCGGCATGAATGCCTGGACTTGGCGGAATCGATCAAAGCTTGATAGTGGTCGGTCATTTCTGACTCCTATTCTTGTTTGTTGAGGTCGATCTATGCAGATCTTCAGCTATTGGTTCGAACTATTTTCGGAGCTATGTTGTAAATCACAAGGTAATGTCGCTCAGGTAATTTTCGATCTTGTCGCGGTATGGCTGAATGCTGTTAGACTGGCTCTCGAAAATCGATAACCGATTCTTCGCCGGGCCGTGTATCAACCCCGACGAAGCAGGCGATGAGGAGATGGCGCGATGGCGACATTTGTTTTGGTTCCGGGCAGCTTCGAGGGCAGTTGGACGTTTGCCGAACTTGAGCGCGAACTTGCCGACCGGGGACATTCCACGGTCACGCTGACCTTGCCTGGGCTTGAGTCCGACTTCGATATCGATCGGGAGATTCCCCCTAATCTCGACGACCATATTTCTGCGGTAGTCGACGCGATTCCCGAGGGTGCCGATCTCATTCTCGCGGCCCACAGTTACGGCGGAATGACGTTGCCCGGAGTGTATGAACGACTTCCTGATCGATTCGCCGGCGTGGTGTTCATCGATGCTTTTCTGCCCGGTCAGGGCGACTCGTGCTGGACATTGCTGACCGACGCGCTCCGGGAAACATTCGTCAGTCAGATCTCCGCCGACGGCAGATACCTCCGGCCGTTGCCCGGATCTGATCACCGCTCGAGTGATCACCCGGTCGCGTCGCTGATGCAGCCCTCGCGGGTCGGTTCCACCTTCTCCGGTGCGCGCAAGATCTACCTGTTCGCTAACCAGTGGGCCGGCAGCCCGTTCCGGGGAACTTTCGCCGCGCTGGAGAAGAGCGCCGAATGGGAGACCTACGAGTTGACCGCCGACCACGGTCTGATCCGGAACCAAGCTGAGCTGGTAGCCGAAGTCCTCGACCAGCTCACCGCGGCGGTGGTCGGTTGAGTGATGCCCGGCGTCGAGTCGTCCGGTCATACCCCGACCGTCACCGATCCGTTTCGACTGCTCGTGGACCACGGGTCCCTGCGGACCCAGCGGTGCCCGTCTCAGTGGCGAGTGCCCCTGCGGATCGCGTCGCGGCCAGCGCGTTGTACTCCGATTTGTCGAAGGTTTTGAGCGCGCGGGCATAGGCGAGATGCGACCCCGGCCAGGCGACGAATTCCCGACCGTCCTTCGACGAGTACCACCCCGAGCAGTCCGATGCGTAGACGGTGGTCTGGAAACGTTTGGCCAATTTGTCGTTATAGGTGTCCTGTACCTCTTTACGCACGTCGAGTGATTCCCCGGATTTGATCGAGCTGAGTGCCTTCCGGATGTACTCGGCCTGCCGCTCCAACAGGAACACTGCGGAGTTGACTGTGGTGCCGCCGGTCCCCGGACCGAAGATAGTGAACAGATTGGGGTAACCCGTGAGAGCGACGCCCAGGTATGAGGTCGCGGCCGAGGACTCCCATTCCTCGTGTAGATCCCGCCCGTCGATGCCGCGGATCCGGATCGGCGCGAGATACCGGTCGGCCTGAAAACCCGTGCACCAGACGACGACGTCGGCGTCGAGGCTGGTGCCGTCGGTCAACTCGACCGTGCGGCCGACCAGACGTTTGACGGATGCGGTGTGAACCGACACGTTCTTCTTGACCAGCGTCGAATACCAGTCGCTCGAGATGAGGATCCGATTGCACATCGCCTTGTATCGTGGGGTGACCTTTTCCCGGAGTTCGGGATCGGCGATCTCCCGGCGGATGTCGTTGAGCATGCGCGCCTCGAACAGTCCGCGTACCGCGTCGAACCGACGATAGATCAGGGGGGCCTTCAGTTCGTGATGAAGGAATTCCACCGCGTGCTGGAACCGGAGATACCACTTCGTTCGCCGTACCGCGGCGGGTAGTCGATGCCGGGGAGTGTCATGCTTCCGGTTGATGACCCATTTCGGGGTTCTCTGCACGATCGACAGATGTGCGACGGTACCGGCGATCCGCGGAACGATCTGGATGGCACTCGCGCCGCTACCCACGATGACCACGCTTTTACCGACCAAATCGACGGTCTCGTCCCACTCGGCGGAATGGAAGTGGGTGCCGGTGAACTCCGCGATATCGGCGTCGGGAATATACGGATTCGATAGAACACCCGATGCGGTGATCACCGCATCGAATATCCGATTCGCGCCGTCGGCGGTTTCGACGTTCCAGCGGCCGTCGACGAATGACGCCCCGACGACCTCGGTGTTGAAGTTGATCTTCGGAGTCACTCCGAATTCGTCCGCAGTCCGCTGCAGATAGTCCAGGATTTCGCGCTGCTCGGCGTAGGTTCTCGTCCAGTCGGCCGATAGCGAGTGGGAGAACGAGTAGATCGAGGACGGGATGTCACACGCGGCCCCCGGGTAGACATTCGCTCGCCAGACGCCGCCGAGACCCGAACTCCTCTCGAAGACTTCATATGAGTCGATCCCGGATCTGCTGAGTTCGATGGCCGCGCCGAGGCCGCCGTAGCCGGCGCCGATGATCGCCACCCGCGGGGGGCCGGGTGGATCGAGGGTGCTGTCGACGTCGACGACGGATTGGTCGGTATGAATAGTCATGTCACTGCCTTGTGTCGGGTCGGATGGGTCTCGCGTGGCTCAGTTGCCCGCGATGTTCTGTAGTCGCACTTCACCGTGCGCGGCGAGTTTGCCGGCGTCGTCGGTCACCGCGACATGCCAGATCTGCTGGGTTCGTCCGCGGTGTAGCGGGGCGGCCACCATCTTCAGTTCTCCGGAGCGGACGGCACGAATGAAATTCGTGTTGTTGTTGACGCCGACAACCCCGCCTTTGGGGCCGTCCGGCCGGTTCAGCCACGACCATGCGGCGGTACTGGCGATTGATTCGATGGCAGAGGTGTAGACGCCGCCGTGGACCAGGCCGAACGCCTGGAAGATACGCGGCGTCACGGTGAGCGTTCCGACGACTCGATCCGGCGATACCTCGGTCACCGTGAGTCCGAGCAGGGCATCGAGTCCGTTGGCGTTCAGTTCGTTGACCTGACTCGGTGTCAACGTCGCGGCATCCGGGTCGATTCGGTCAAGTGCGTCTTGGTCAGGCATAACTCAAGCCTTTCGCTACGATTTCGGACAACATCTCGTCAGTACCGCCAGCGATCGACATCACGCGGGCGTCCCGGTAATGTCGGCTGATCTCGGATTCGTTCATATAGCCGGTGCCGCCGTGGAGCTGGAGTGCGGCGTCGACGACGAAGGAGCACGCTTCGGTGGCCTGCCGCTTGGCGATGCACACCTTTATCGGCACGTTGCCACCGTCGTTGACCTGCACCATCACCGAATGCGCATATTCGCGGGCGACTTCGACCGCCTGCGTCATCTCGGTGAGTTTGTGCTGAACGAGTTGCCGCTTGATCAGTGGTTGCCCGAAGGTGCTTCGAGTCCGGCACCATTCGACGGCCAGGTCGAGGCTGCGTTGCGCGATCGTGTATGCCATCGCGGCCTGGCTCAGCCGTTCGTGCTGAAACAATTCCATGATGATCCGGAAGCCCTGATTCTCTTCACCGATCAGATTTTCGGCAGGAACTCGGAGGTCGGTGAAAGCCAGTTCCGCGGTATCCGAGCAGGCCCAGCCGATTTTGTCGAGCCGCCGAATGACATCGAATCCCGGCTGATCCGACTCGAGGACCAACAGTGAGATCCCCTTGTAGCCGGGGCCGCCGGTTCGTACCGCGGCAACGACATGATCAGCGCGCGCGCCGGAACTGATGAATGTCTTGGACCCATTGACGACATAGTGATCACCGTCGAGGCGTGCGGTGGTCTTGAGTGCCGCGACATCGGATCCGCCGCCCGGCTCGGTAATTCCCAGTGCGACGATCTTCTCGCCGGCGAGCGTCGGGCGCACGAAATTGTCGATCTGTTTGGGCGTCCCATGAGAAACGAGCGGAACCAGTGCGACCCGATGGGTATAGAGCGCCATCAGCAGTCCGCTGGACCGCCCGGCGTGGACGATTTCCTCGGCCGCGGTGTAGAAGTCGAGGCTGTCGCCGCCGCTTCCGCCGATGGTCTCGTCGAATTCCAGGCCCAATAGGCCTACATCTGCGGCCTTCTTGTGGATTTCCAATGGAATGGCCCCATCGGCTTCCCATTGGTCGATATGCGGCTGAATCTCCTTCTCGGTGAATTTTCTGGCGAGTTCGCGCAATGCGGCGCGATCGTCATCGGCGAATGGATCTCGACTGTTGCCCACGGGCTGTCCTCTCGATTGGCGAGCTGCGGATAGGGAATTCGTGGTGGTGACAGGCGGCCGGTCAGGCCGCGGCGGCGATCTTGGAGTAGAGATGGTCGGCGAGGTCGGCGACCGTCCGGTATTCGAATGCGGCGGTGGCCGAGAGCCGAACGCCGGTTCGGGCATGAATCTTGTTGCGCAATTCGATTGCACCGAGGGAGTCGAGTCCCAAGTCGGGTAGCACTTCCTCGGTCCCGATCGAGGTATGCCCACCGCGCAGGTTAAGAACCGAGCCCAACAATTCGGAGACCAGATCGACCGTGTCCTCGACCGATGTGGGCGATGTGCTGGCGGCCTGTGCCGGTGGGGCGCCGGCAGCGTGAGCCGGCGTTCGACGGTCCCACCGATCGAAGAGAACCGAGTGATAGGTCCCGCTGGCGAGGATCGTTGACGGATCGATCAGGGCGGGGATCGCCGAGGTCTGCTCACCTTTGATGACTTCGTCGAAGAGGAACGTGCCCGTCTCCGGTGAGATCGTTCCGATCCCGATCCGCGCCAGTCGGGCGGTGTCAGCGTCGCTGAGGCCGCCGGTCAGATCGGATGGCGCATCCCACAGTCCCCAGGCGAGTGACCGGGCGGGTAAGCCGATCTGGACGCGTCGTTCCGCCAACGCGTCGAGATAGGTGTTCGCCGCGGCATAAGCTGCCTGGCCGGCTGAACCGATCACCCCCGCGAATGACGAGAACAGGACGAATTCTCGCAGCGTCGCGATCTCCCTGGTGAGTTCATGGAGATTCCACGCGCCCACGGCCTTCGCGCGAAATGCCTGCTCAAGGTCGTCATCGTCGATGTCGGTGACCACCGCGTCGGCCAGTCCTCCCGCGGTATGTACGACGGCGGTGAGCGGGCGGTCCCCGGAAATACCGCGCAGGACAGCGCTCAACTGTCCACTGTCGGCGATATCGCAGGACACGATCTCCACCTGGGCGCCCAGCGCTTCCAGTTCCTTTCGCAAATCGGCGGCGGCTGGGGCGTCCGGGCCCCGCCGGCTCAGCGAGATCACCCGTTCCACTCCATGCCGCTCGACCAGGTGTCGCGAGAACAGTCGTCCGAGACCGCCGGTACCACCGGTCACCACAGCGGTGCCGCCAAGTGGTGCCAGTCGGTCGCGTGCGTCATTCGACCGCGGCGCGCGAACGACCTCCGGGATCAACCAGGTCCCGGCGTGGGCCGCGAGTTGCGCTCCACCTCCATACCGGCTGGCCCCTTGAACTACCGACTGGTCAGATACCGAGCCGTCCGTATCGACCAACGTGATACGCCCGGGATATTCGTTCTGCGCGCTGCGGATCAGGCCCCAGACCGCCGCCGCGTTCGGATTGATGCCATCCGCCCCGGCATCGCCTCCGGTACCGACCGCGTTCGCAGTTACCACCACGATATTCGAATCACTCTGTGCCAGAGAGGAGTTCAGCTTCTCCAGGACCTCGCGCGTGTTCTTGATGGCGCGTTCGGGCGACTGTGCTGGGTCAACCGCGGGTATGGCGATGACCTCGACCGGTGTCAATGCGACCGGTTCCTGCGGCGCGGTCGAGTCGGCCTCGCGCCAGCGCGTCTCGAACACGGCGGTCTCGCCGATGGACTCGAGTAACGCGTGAGCCGATATCGCCCTCACTACCAGTGAATCCACATCGGCGACGACGCGGCCGGCACTGTCCCCGAGGATGAGCCGGACCGAATTCTCGTCAGTGGTCCGGTGCAGAATCACCCGCAGCCGGTCACCCGCCGCCAGCCGATTGTCGTCCGGCCCGAGGTATCGGACCCCGCTCCAGCTGTAGGGGACGTCGATCTTGCCTTCCGATACCAGCGCCAGCGCGTGTAGGGCCGAATCAAGGATCGCGGGATGAAGAGTCGAATAGTCGGTTTCCGAGAGTCCTTCCGGGACCCGAAGTTCGGCGTAGAGGGTTTCACCGCGCTGCCACAGGGCACTTAGTCCGCGAAACCGCTGACCGTATTCGTAGCCGCGGTTCCACAGGATGTCGTAGGCGTCGGTCAGGTCGACTGATCGCGCGCCGATGGGCGGCCAGATCGCGAATTCGCGGGGCGCTGGATCGACGACGGTGGCAGCGGAGTGATCGAGTACGCCCTCGGCGCAGAGTTCCCACTGCGAGCCGATCGTTCTGGAATGGATTCTCAGCAACCGCTGGCCGAGCCCGTCGACGTCGGCCACATGTGCCTGTATTTCCCGTTCACGGTTATCGGTCCCGAATGCGAGGGGGGAGTGCAGGGTCAGTTCGCTGATCGCGGTGGCCCCGCTCTCCCGCAGCGCGGCGAGCGCGATGTCGATATACGCGGTTCCGGGTAGGACCGCGATACCCGAGACGGCATGATCGGCGATCCAGGTCTGACGGTCCGGCGAGATTCGGCCACTGAAGAGCGTCGCGTTCGAATACGCGAGATGCACGGCGCTGTCGAGTAGCGGCGCGCCCGGACTGCCGGCGGAGAGTGAGGCTGGGGCGGAATACGCCGGTGCCCGTTTCCAGTACGACCGTTCATCCCACGCGTAGGTCGGCAACACGACGCCGCCGCCCCGCCTCGCGTCGTCGGTCGGCTGCCACGAGATGTCGCCGCCCGCAACGAAATACTCCGCCCGGGCGCGGTCGAGGAGTGCGTGGCCGTCGTCGTCGCGTCGCAACGACGTGATTATGGAGACTCGTCGCCGAAGTGAATCGGCCACACTCTCGATCGAGGTGACCAGGGACGGATGCGGACTCATCTCGACGAAATGACGGTGGCCGTCGCGGATCAGCTGTTCGGTGGTCTCGACGAAGCGAACAGGTTCGCGCAGATTGTCGAACCAGTACTCCGCGTCGATATTGTCGGTCACCACCTCGGCATCGACGGTCGAGTACCACGCGATGTCGGTGGCGGCGCTATGAATATCTGAAAGGCTCTGGAGCAGAACGTCTTTCAGTGGCTCAACCTGGACGCTGTGTGACGCGTAGTTCACAGCCAGACGACGAACGAACACCCCGTCCCGGTCCAGCGATTCCACGAAGTCCGCGACGTCGCGCTCGTTCCCCGCGACTACGGTCGTCCGCACGCCGTTAGTCGCCGCGATGCTGAGATCACCCGACCGTGCCGCCAGTTCCGCCTCGGTGTCATCGGCGCTCAGGCCGACCAAGGCCATCGCGCCGGACCCGGAGATCTGGCCGAGTGCACTGCTTCTGGTGGTCACCACCTTCACCGCTGCCGACAGGGTCAGCGCGCCTGCGACATAGGCGGCGGCGATCTCCCCCTGGGAATGTCCGACGACAGCGTCGGGATAGATGCCTTGTGCCTGCCAGTGCGCCGCGAGCGAGACCATGACCGCGAACAATGCCGGCTGGACGACATCATCGGCGGCTAAGGCCGGCGCGGAGCCCTGCCCGTGAAGGACATCGATGACACTCCACCCGGTGATCTTGCGGATCTCGATGTCGCACCGAGCCAGTTCTGCGGCGAACGCCTCGGAGTGTTCGAGTAGGTCAACGGCCATACCTGCCCACTGCGACCCTTGGCCGGGAAATACGAATACGGTTTTGCCGTCGATTGCTCCGAGCCGGTCACCCCGCACCACAGTCGGCTGATCGACTGGTTCCCCGGTGCCGATGAGTCGTAATCCGTCGACCACCTGCTCGGTCCGGTCGGCCAGCACCACCGCGCGGTATTCGAAATGAGTGCGGCGCTGGGTGAGTGCGTCGGCGACGTCGGCGAGGGACACTCCCGGCTGGCGGTGGAGTTCTTCGATCATCCGCCCTAGCTGTGCCGCGTTACCCCGCAAGGCGCCCTCGCTCCTGGCGGAGAGGACGATATGCGTTGACACCCGCCCATCGGCGGGCGTCGTCGCCGGGACCGGCGGTTCCTCGATCAGGACATGGGCATTGGTGCCGCTGATTCCGAAGGCGCTGACACCGGCTCGGCGAGGCCGATTCGCGCTGCGTCGCCACGGCCGTCCTTCGCCGGAGCCGACGATCCGCTCGCGTAGCGGTCCGGTTCGCGAACCAACCGTTGCCGGAATCCACTCATGGTGCAAGGCCAGAACAACTTTCACGATCCCCGCGATCCCCGCCGCAGCCTGCATATGACCAAGGTTCGACTTCACCGAACCCACGACCAGCGGGGGCTGGCGGGTATCGGTCGGCTGGCCGTACACGGCGTCCAGAGCCCCGAGTTCGATCCGGTCACCCAGCGGTGTTCCGGTGCCATGTGCTTCGACGTAGTCGACATCTGCCGGTGCGACTCCCGCCGATGCCAATGCCGACGTCACAACTGTCACCTGAGCGGATTCGCTCGGCGCTGTCAGCCCTTGGCTCCGGCCGTCCTGATTGATGGCCGACCCTGCCACTACCGCCAGGATCGGGTCTCCGTCGCGTACCGCGTCGCCCCGCCGTCGGACCATGAGTACGCCGGCGCCCTCGGCCCAGACGACACCGTCGGCTTCGGGGGAGAAGGGGCTGCACACCCCAGACGGGGAAAGCCCGCGCATTCTGCTGAACTCGACATGGTTGGTCGGCGTCACCAGCAGACTGACTCCACCGACCAAGGCGATGTCGCAATCGCGCGACTGTAGCCCCTGTGTCGCGAGGTGCAACGCGACCAGTGATGACGAGCAAGCCGTATCGATTGTCATCGCGGGACCGGTGAGTCCTAAGGAATAGGCGATCCGGCCCGAGGCTACGCTGCCGGCCGAACCGGTGCCGACATAGCCGTCGAGGTCGTCGAGGGATGACGTGGACGAATATCCGCTGCCGTAGGCGCCGATGTAGACACCGGTCCGTACCGAACGCAGATCCTCGGCGCGTTTACCCGATCGTTCGATTGCCTCCCACGCGGTCTGCAGCAGAACGCGTTGTTGCGGATCCATCGATTCGGCTTCGGTCTCACCGATGCCGAAGAACCCGGCGTCGAACCGATCGATTCGGGAGAGGTAGCCGCCGGTGAGGGAGTACGCCTTACCCGTGGCGTCGGGGTCATCGTCGAACAGATCCGGCTGATCGGGCCACCGTTCGACGGGCGGGTCGCCGGTTACGCGATTTCCCTCGCGCAGGAGAGTCCAGAACTGTTCGGGGCTCTTGCTGCCGCCGGGGAAATCGCAGGCCATTGATACGACGACGATGTCGTCGTCCGAACCGTGTCCTGGGGTGGGAATTGCGTTGGGCGGCTGGGCTTTAGTCGTCATGGCACTTCATTCGTGACGGCACCGGCTGCGGCGGCCGCGGCCTCCGCGATGGTGGTGTGGGTGAACAAGAAAGTCGGCTCTAGTTCCCGGCCGAGGAATCCGCCGAGCTCCACCGATAGTTCGACCATCCCCTTGGATCCCAAACCGAGATCCGTCAACTGCTGCTGTGTACCGATCGAATCGGGTTCGGCCGCAACACGTTCGGCGATCACATCCTGGAGCCAGAACTCGATCGTGCCCTTGGACAGTCTCGGGCGCCTTCTTGCCGGGGGATCGGTGGGAGTCTTGATGGTGGTCTGCTCGGGTGCCCGCGCGGCAATCGCGAGCGAGCCTTCGAGATAGGCGGTCCGGCACGCTTGCCGTTGAATCTTGCCGCTGCTGGTTTTGTAGATGGTGCGAGGTTCGACCAACACGACATCGGCGACGGCGATTCCGTGTGCGCCACTGACGGCGCGGCGGATGGTTTCCGACAGGCCGGGCGCGTCGATCGCCGATGAGTCCGACTTTCTGATCTCGGCTACCACGACAACCGACTCGCTTGTTCCGTCGTCATAGGAGAAGGCCGCGATGCAGCCGGGGCGGACTCCCGCAGTCGCCTGCTCGATGGTCAGCTCGATATCCTGCGGATAGTGGTTCTTCCCGTCGATCACGATCAGGTCTTTGCTTCGTCCTGTCACATGAAGGTTCCCGTTGTGCAGGAAGCCGAGATCACCGGTGCGTAGGTGGGGAATACCACCGAGTTCGGCTCGGAATACTTCTGCGGTCTTCTCTGGGGAATCGAGATAGCCTTTCGCGACGCTGTCGCCCGAAACCCAGATCTCGCCGACGGTTTCGTCAGCGACTTCGACGCCGTTGTCCGGATCGGCGATCCGCACACCGATACCTGCCGGAGGACGTCCGGAGTTGACCCACTCGGTGTTGTCCCCCGGCAGTCGGTGGGTGGTGAACAGTTCGTCGCGATTCGATGCGGTCACCATCAGTGTGGCTTCTGCGAGGCCGTAGACCGGTAGTAGTGACTCGGCGCGAAAACCGCTGGGGGCGAACGCTTTCGCAAAGGCGCGCAGCGTCGTCGGACGTACCGGCTCGGCACCGTTGAATGCTGTCCGCCAATAGCTGAGATCCAGGCCGCGGGTCAGCTCCGGGGTCGCTCGACGCAAGCTGAGCTCGTACCCGAAGTTCGGCGCCCCCGCGGTATGCGCCCGATACGTGGAAATCGCCGTAAGCCAGCGTTCGGGTTTCGCCACGAAGTGCAGTGGGGACATCAAGGTGCTGGTTTTGCCGAAGAACAGAGTCTGCAGCAGGGGAGCTATCAACCCCATGTCGTGATAGACCGGCAGCCAGCTGGCGAAGAGGTCCCCCTCCCAGTCGCGAATGACCTCGGCGGTGTGGCCGAATCCTTCCGCGAGGGCGAGTTGGTTATGCATGAGGTTTTTGTGGGTGACCTCAACGCCCCGGGGAGTGGAGGTGGAACCACTTGTGTACTGCAGGAAGGCGAGGCCGTCGGGATCGACGGTCGGTGCCGCCCAGCCCCGACGCGGCGTATCGCCGATGACATCCCCGGCGATCCAGGTGAGTGACGTCAGGTCCAGATCATCTGCCTCCCGGCTGAATCTCGCAACCACCGGAGAGGTCGAAAGCGCAACGGAGACACCGGCATCGGTGATGATCTGACGGAGTCGCCGCAATCCGCGATCCCATTCGCTGCGCTCCGGCAGTGGCATCGGGATCGCCGTCGTACCCGAGAGCAGGCAGGCGGTGAAGGCGACGACGAAATCCAGTCCCGGCGGGTAGAGCAGCAGAGCCCGTCGGCCCGCGTGTTCATCGAGTTCGGAAGCCAGCGCCCGCGCTCGCGCGATCAGGTCACCGTAGGTCAGATACGAGATGTCGCCGTCCACGTCTCCGGATTCGAGAAATCTGAACGCGAGCTTCTCGGGGTTCTCGGCAGCGTGTTGCTGGATGACATCGACCAGTGTGTTCGTCATTTCCACAATGCTCCGTCGATCGTTGGTGGTGAACTCTGTGCGTTCACGTGCAGGTGCTGTCTGATGCGATCAGGTGCCGCACGACCCAAGTATGGGGGCAGGGCAACTTAAGCGCCACTTTAAAATCAGCGCTATTTCTAGAAATTTAATAATCTCTACTTCTGTTTTGGTAAGCAGGGTGAGGTTTTCCGGGCGCGTAGCCAGGCTTCGATGCCGTCGGTGTCGGTACTTGAAATCGGCCGTGCACTCTCGCGACTGAGCGGCGAAGGATGCTCCGCCGGCCCGCGTTTCCCCCCGGCCGCGGGTATGACAAATTGGCCCGGAATGGGTGGATATGGCCAAGCGGGTACGGCCGAAGGGGCGGGATTGGCGCGGCGCCGCGACTACGGCGATCGTCCGACCAGGCAAGTCGGCTGAGTAGAACCCCGCTAAGGGAGCGACCGCGCGGCGGCGTCACCCGAAAAGCGGTGGCTCAGACGCGTCGTGCCCGTGTGGTCACCAAAGGCACGGTCACCAAAGGCGCGGTCACCAAAGGCACGGTCACCAAAGGCGCGAAATGTGATCGCGTCGGTCGAGTCGGCGAGCGCTGTCAGTCAATAGATAGTGCGGTACTCACCGGAGTGGCCTGATGTACCGTGTGCGCTACCGGTGATCCGGACAGTGCGCGATCCCAGATGTCTTGTAAGACACTGTCTTCGGCGTCCCCGGAAATGGCGCCGTGAACTTCGAGCGACCGATACCCGGGACTTCCGGAAGATTCGAGCCCGGCCCACTTGAGGGTGTTCTCAAAAGTGCCGGACACCGAAACCCGCAGGCTGTGAAGCTGGACTCCGACGACAGTCGCGTGCAACACCACCCCTGCCAGCACACAACTACCGACTGCCGACAACATGTACTCGTGTGGTGTCGGAGCCGTATCGTCGGCCCGCACATCTCCCGGTTGATCGAATGAGATGGAGTGACCGCGTACTGACGCTGAACTCTTGAACCCCTCGGTCCAGGCACACTCCACGCTCCATGGGCCGGAGAATTCCTTCACCCTGCGTGCATCGCTCAACAGTTCCACGAGGACGGTGCGGTCTTCACCGGAAATACCGTTGACGGTGCCCTCATCGTGGTTCACCTGTGTGCCCATGGGACCAAAGTGTACGGTCTTCGGAATGGAGCGCATAGCTTTGGACGGCCGCCGAGTATGACCGGTCCACTGTTCGGGTTGCCGCCTCTCGATCAATTGCTTCAGGGGATGGACTGGGGCGAGAACATACTCTGGACGAAGAAGGCCGCGACGTCGATTGACGAGGGTCTCGAGCAAGAACTCGTGGTCGCGGCGTTGTCGGGCAAGCGATTCGCCGGTTTACTCCTCGTCGGAGAGGTGGATGAGCGGGGGATCAGCGACCGTATTTCCGGGGTCGATATCACATCGGTCGATGATGTCTCATCGGCTGCGGAAGCTTTGAAAGCACTGGGAAGAAAAACCCTAGTCGTCGTCGCCCGGCCGGCGAACGCCCCGGCACCCGACCGGTCCGGCGGGCTCGCCATTCTGATAGCGCGGACCGGTGCGGTCGGATATTGGTTCGATGGCTCAGGTGATGCGAACAAAGGATTGTCGACGCTGGCTCCGGTGATTCTCGAAGTCGACGCGACGAATATTCGCGTCGAACGCGCTGACGCCCGCGGCGCGGAGGTGCGCGGGGCGATCCTGCCGTATCGCCTGGGCCCAGAGGGTATCCGTGTGGAGGCGACTTCGACCGCGTCCCTGCTGGGTCGTGGGCTGCGTGCGGTCCGCCGCGAACGCGGCTGGAGTCAGGCGCATCTCGCATGGATGGTCGGGGTGTCTGGCAGCGCGATCTCGCAGGCCGAGCGCGGCCACCACGCGATGTCATTGGAAACCGTCCTCGACCTCGCGGATAAACTCGGTACCACCGTCGATCAGCTCGTTCGTGGCCGCACCCCCGACTACGGCATCGACCGGGCCGGATTCTCCGATAGCCACCAGACGCCGCGAATCATCACCCACGGTCGTGGTGGACAGGGCGGTCGTCCGGCGCTATCCACTGCGGTCAGCCGAATATTGCCCCGCGGATCATCCTCACCCGGCTTCGATTCCGACCTCACCCAGGTGCTGATAGTCGGCCGCGGAATGGTTCAGGCCATCTTGAAATCTGCCCGACCTCTACTCCGCGAGGGTGACGTACTCACCGTGGATCGCGGTGGCATTGCGAGTTGCCGCAATGTCGGCGACGATGAAGCGTTGGTGTTTTGGCAGCAGCTTCGATGACCCGCCGAGTGGAAAATACGAATTTTCCGCGTCGACAGTTCTCAATTCAGTTAACGGACGCCGGCAGGATTTCCGCGACAATCCGAGCGCGCCAGTCGGCGACCAGGGAGTCAGGGGCGCCCGCGCCCGGACCCATGAGCTGGAATCGCCGGATACCCATTTCATACAATTTGCCGAGGCGGTCGAGACAATAATCGCTGGGTCCGGCGATTGAGAATGCGTCGAATACTTCGGTGGTAACCGCTTGACTCTGCGGCGAGCCATGTTTGAAATGTGCACGCATGTCATAACTTTGTTTGACAGCGGCGAGTGAAGCGGATTGGGATCGGGCGATCGGGCCCGCAGTGCCATTCTGCATCACCGAAAAACGGGCGTAGGAGCCGACATGCCCCCGCAACGCCTCACGTGCCGCAACGCGATCGTCGTCGATCATCAGTGGCACATAGGCTCCGATTCCCAGCGTGTCGGGGTCGAGGCCGGCTGCCTCTCGGGTCTGGCGAGCCAAGTCGATGGCCCATGCCACCCGGTCGTCATCGACGCCGACACCGAGCGTGATCGCGTCGCCGAGGCGGGCGGCGATCTTGATCATCCGGGGTCCGGTCGCGGCGACGTCGACCGGCACCTTCGGCTGCGTGGCGTTCCGTTCGAGCCAGCGCAAACGACTCGCGTCGGGGGCACCGGCCAGACCGAGGGATTCGACTGAGCGCAGCCCACCGACCGCATCCGTCGCGAGATCGAAGGGGACATCATCACCGGCGAGATACCCCTGGAGTCGTTCGAGAAAGCGTTCGAACTGAGCAACGGGTGCTGGTGCGAGTCCAAGGTGGGCGAGCGCGGAATCTCCTCGCCCGATCCCGAGGACGAATCGTCCGCCGGATTCCTCCTGTAATGCGGCAGCAGCGGAGGCCAGGGTGGCGGGGTGGCGGGTGATGGAATTTGTCACCGAGGTGCCCAGGCGCAGGACGCTGGTTGCCACCGACGCGACAGTGGCGGCCACGAAGGTATCTCCGGAGGTGCACTGCGAGTCGACGATCCCCATCCCCGACCAGCCCTCTGCCTCCAAAGTGGCGGCGTTGACCGCGGCGACGCCCGGCAGTGCATAGCTGCTCGTCCAGTATTCGACATCGCTCGACGAGTTGCGACGCGGACTTCGCGGCTGGTTCGTCACGGCTGTCCTATGAGCTTCCGGTGCGGTTGAGACGGTAGATATGTCAACGTCGCATACTCCTAGCTAGGTGATACCTGCAGCATAATTCGCGCGCGCTTATGCCCGTCAAGATCCCAATCTCGATGATTTATTGTCACCGGATTAATTGGCATACCCTTCAGTGCGAATGGGTGACGAATTCGTCGCACCGAAAGCTTGGCGATTTATATGTGTTGGCGAACTGCGTCCGCGAACACATTTATCAGGGAATGTGCGATGCGGCACAAAGGTCTGCGAAACCGCGATTTAGGCCTGACAAGGAGTTGTTTCTAGCGCAGGTTGTCGACATAGCCATGGCACGATTCAGAGCTGCGCTCACCCGACCGCCAGGGCCACCGCCGTCAGCGCCGACCACGCCAGCATCGCCTGGCCGGTTGCACCCAGCGTGGGGATCAAACCCATTCCCTTCGCGCCGCCTGTGACCGGCTTATTCGCGACGTAGACCAGTGGCGCGGCCAGCAAACCGGCCAGTGCCCACGGCGTCGCGGCGATGAGTGCAAGCGAAACGACGAACGGCACAACTGTCAGCGTCGCGAATAGCACTCGCGTCTTGGCATCGCCGAGACGTACGGCGACGGTGATCTTGCCGGATTCGGTGTCGGTCGGGATATCGCGCAAGTTGTTGACCACGAGTACGGCCGACGACAGCGAACCCACCGCGACGGCGGTGAGCACACCGACCCAATCGACGCGTTCGACGAGCACATACTGCGTACCGCACACAGCGACCAGGCCGAAGAAGACGAAGACCGCGACCTCGCCGAATCCCAAGTAGCCGTAGGGCTTTTTGCCGCCCGTGTAGAACCAGGCTCCCGCAATGCAGACGGCGCCGACTACCACCAACCACCACGCGGTGACCAACGCCAGCACCAAACCGCATACCGCGCCGAGGCCAAGGCATCCGAACGCCGCCAACTTCACCGCCTGCGCGCTCGCGGCGCCCGACCCCACCAGCCGCATCGGTCCGACGCGATCATCATCGGTGCCGCGAACGCCGTCGGAGTAGTCATTGGCGTAGTTGACGCCGATGATCAGGGACAGCGAAACCGCAAGGGCCAGCGCCGCTTTCCACCATTCAATACCGCCGAAGCGGTCACCGACGCCGTCGGCCGCGAGATGCAGCGCAGCACCCGTCCCGGCGATCACCGGGGCGATTGCGTTGGGGAGCGTGCGGGGTCGCGCACCGTCGATCCACTGTTTCACCGAAGCCACGCACCGATCCTTCCATGCGTCACCTGCGGTAGATCCTCAGCCCTCCAGCTGAGTACGCAGTGCGCGCCGGTCGACCTTGCCCGGTCCGCGCATCGGCAACGCATCGACGACAAACAACTCACGTGGCGCGGCGAAGCGGTCGAGTTGTTCACCGACGCGGCCGGCCAGGGAGTCCAACGTCGGCTCGACATCGCCCGCCGCGACGACGACCGCGACTACCCGCTGACCGAGCCGACCGTCGCGGACCCCGACGACGGCGCACTGCGCGACGAGCGGATCCTCCAGCAGCACCGCTTCAACCGCCTGCGGCACGACGGTCAAACCGCCGGTGCAGATCGCCTCGTCGGCCCGCCCGATGATCGACAGCACGCCGTCGTCGATGCGGCCGAGGTCGTCGGTGAGGAACCAGCCGGGCTCCGCGAAAGACGGATGGTCGGGATGATTGCGGTAACCGTGCGCGACGGTCGGTCCCCCTAGTGCGACACGTCCGGATTCGGTGATCCGCACCCGCACGCCATCGAGCGGTTTGCCGTCGTATACGCAGCCGCCCGCGGTCTCGCTCATGCCGTAGGTTGCGACGATGGGCACGCCGGACTGCTCGGCTCGCCGACGCAACGGTGCCGGAGTTGCCGCGCCGCCGACGAGGACGGCGTCGAATTCACTGAGAGTCTTTGTCGCTGAAGGTGATTGGAGAACCTTCAGCAATTGCGTCGGTACCAGTGAGGTGTACCGACGGGCTGCCCGTAGGGCAGCGGCCATAACGACGAACTCATTGACGTCGAAGCCGTGCGATACGTCGAGTACTGCCGGTTTATGTCCGGCGGCCAACGCTCGTAGAAGTACTTGGAACCCCGCGATGTGGTGGGCGGGCAGGGCGAGTAGCCAGTTGCCGTCGCCGCCGAGCCGGCTGGCGGTAGCGCGGGCAGACGCCCGCAGCGTCGCGGCGGTGTGTACCGCTCCCTTGGGAATCCCGGTGGTACCCGACGTCGCGATCACCAGTGCGGCGTCGTCGGCGATGGGTTGGCCGGCACCGAGTGCATCAGTCAGGAGGATCGCGGCCGGATCGTCGGGGGCAGGTGGCAGAGGTAGGTAGGCCGCGTCGCCGTCGAGTAGGGCGGTCAGGTCATCGGCGACGTCGAGTACCGCGGGACCCATTGGCATGGGGAGCGGGGTCAATCGGCGTCCGCGAGTATTACTCACTCGGGGGAGGACCCAGTGGGTGATCGTCGAACGGCCATCCGGCGCCTTCGAGAACTCTGCGGACCCGGTTGAGATCGGTGTCATTCGGTAGATCTTCGGTGACTTTCGTGATCTCCACGCCGGCGTCGATTTTGGAGATCTCGTCGGACGGCGGACGCGCTTCCTTGATCAGCGACACAGCCACATCCTGGACCTCATCCTCGGTGAGTTGGCGGCGCAGGAGCGCCACCAGCGGGATGTAGTCACCCTGAGGTACACCGTTGGGGTACCCGGCACGCAGCCAGTCGATGACACTCTTCAAGAACGTTGGGCGATCCATGCGGTACCTCCTTTGTCGCAAGAGTATCGAAACCAGGAATCCCGCAGCGCTCTCGCTACGGGATTCCGGGGGAAGAACGGAAGCGGTTAACCGACGGTGACCTCGGTGGTGAGCGGCCAACCGGCCGCTGCGAGGCGGCTGGCGACCTGATTGATCTCCTCGGCGTTCGGCTCCTGTTCGGTGACCTGAGCGATCGCGGCGTGGATACGCTCTTCGGTCAACGGGGTGTCGGTGCCGTATTCGCGGGCGAGGGTCAGCGCCACATTGGTGACCTGTTCCTCGTCGAGGACACGCGTCAGCAGGGCCAGAAGCGGCGGAAACTCGGTTGGATCAATGCCTTCGGGATATCCCTTGCGAACCCACGAAACGATGGACTCGAATGTCGACTGGTTAGTCATGTATGCGCTCGCTCTCGGTTATTTGTAGCCGAACGGGAAGATCTTGACGTCGGTGTAGTAGTAGATCGTCTGTCGCGTGATCCACAGGATGCCGGTGATGATGACCAGCGCGACGATGGCGAAGAGCACTATGCCGAGATATTTCAAGAGTGGGTTGGGGGCGGAGACGGTGCCGTCGTCGTGGACGGTGCCTGAGCCGTCCGCGTACCAGCGCAGGCCCACCGCGAACAGGGCAGGCAGACCGGCGCCGAGCAATAAGCCGATGGCCAACACCTTGAGGATCGATTCAGCGATATCCATGAGTCTTCAGTCCTTGTCGATTCTTGGCGTTCAGGCGACAGTCGTCGTGTTCTTGGTGTCGGCGTCATCGGCCGGGATGAGGCCGTTCTCGTCATCCCATTCGGCGTTGACGTTTCCGGCATCGACCTTGTTCTGCTGGGCGCGCCAGTACATGTAGCCCGACAGAGCGATGAGGACTCCGAAGATGGTGATCGCGCCAGCGAGATCACCGAGCAGGTGCGCGCCGAAGTAGCAGAGGGCGCCTACGACGCCGGCTGCCGGGAGGGTGGTGACCCATGCGACGACCATGCGACCGGCGACCTGCCACCGGACCTGGGCGCCCTTCTTGCCAACACCCGAACCGAGGATCGAACCGGTTGCCACATGGGTGGTCGACAGCGCCATACCAGCGGCCGAGGAGGTCAGGATGATTGCGGCGGAGCTGGCCTCGGCGGCCAGACCCTGCGGGGGAGCGATCTCGACGAGGCCCTTACCCAGGGTGCGGATGATGCGCCAGCCGCCGAGGTAGGTGCCGAGGGCGATGGCCGCCGCGCAGCTGAAGACCACCCAGAACGGCAGACCGTGTTTTACGCTGCCGGCGTCGAGGTGGCCGGAAGCGATCAGCGCCATCGCGATAACGCCCATCGTCTTCTGAGCGTCGCCGGTGCCGTGCGCCAATGAGACCAGCGATGCGGTGGCGATCTGCCCGTAGCGGAAGCCGTCATCCTTCTGGTTGTTGGTGAGGCGCTTGGTGAGTGCGTAGATCATCCAGGTGCCAGCGGCGGCGACGGCACATGCGATAACCGGCGCGAACAGCGCCGGGACGATGATCTTCGCGGAGATGCCGTGCCAGTTGATGCTGACCGCAGCGGCGATACCGGCACCGATCAGCCCGCCGAACAAGGCGTGTGAAGAACTCGACGGGAGGCCGAAGAGCCAGGTGAAGAGGTTCCAGAGAATACCGCCGACGAGACCGGCGAAAATGATCAGGAGCGCGGTGGTGGTGTCCAAGCCGCCGGCGAGGCCGCCGTCCTTGGCTTGAATGTTGAGGACGTCTTTGGTGATGGTCGCCGCGACCTCGACGGAGAGGAAAGCTCCGACCAGATTCAGGATGGCCGAAAGGCCAACGGCGACTTTGGGTTTAAGGGCTCCGGTGGCGATGGAGGTAGCCATCGCGTTTCCGGTGTCGTGGAATCCGTTGGTGAAGTCGAAACCAAGTGCGGTGATCACCAGCAGTACCAGGATCAGCATCTCTGCGCTCATGGTTTAAATCATGATGTGCGGCCTATCGATTCGCCTAACTAATGCGCGGATTGGTTGACACGGTGACCAGCGTCTTTGCCTGAGGATTCGCTGAGTTCACCAACTGTTCATCTAGTCGACTGCGAGATGCAACCACAGGCGGTGTGACGTGGCCGACACCGCGCGCGATGGTCCCGTGGAACAATCGGCAACCATGACCTCCATCAAGCTCGGCATGCCAATCAATTACGCGGGCGACTTCCGTGAAACCATCGCCAATCTCGCCGACTTCGAAGGGGTGGGAGTCGGCCGGATCGCCGTTCCCGAGGCATACAGTTTCGACGCCGTCAGCCAACTCGGCTACATCGCCGCGAAGACCGAGAAGATGGAACTGCAGACCGCGATTCTGCCGATGTATTCGCGTACCCCGACGAACCTTGCGATGACCGCGGCCGGTCTCGACTACATTTCCGGCGGTCGTGCGATCCTCGGGATCGGAGCGTCGGGGCCGCAGGTGATCGAGGGTTTCCACGGCGTCAAATACGACTTCCCGTTGGGCCGCGCCCGAGAGAATGCCGAAATCTGTCGCAAGGTGTGGCGTCGCGAGAAAGTGGAGTTCGCCGGAAAGCATTACACCCTCCCGCTCGACGAGGAGCACGGTGGAAGTGGACTGGGCAAGTCGCTCAAGATCATCAATCACCCTGTACGCGAGCGCATTCCGATGCTGCTTGCCGCGATCGGGCCGAAGAATGTGGAACTCGCGGCCGAGTTGTTCGAGGAGTTCCAGCCATTCCTGTTCCATCCTGAGTATGTCGACGCGGCATTCGGCGAGTCGCTGGCAGCAGGTAAAGCCAAACGCGATCCGGCGTTGGGTGAACTCGGCATCGTGGTGCAGGCGGCCGCCCTGGTTACCGAGGATCAGACGGCTATCGACAACGCCCTCGCTGGCGTCCGCCACCACGCCGCGCTCTATATCGGCGGTATGGGTGCGCGCGGCAAGAACTTCTACAACTCGCTGGTGGTTCGATACGGCTACGCCGACGAGGCAAAACTCATCCAGGACCTCTACCTCGACGGTAAAAAGGCCGAGGCCGCCGCTGCCGTGCCAGACGACCTGGTACGCGCGATGTCATTGATCGGACCGAAATCCTATGTCGCAGAACGAGTTGCGGCATTCAAGGGAGCCGGGACGACAGTAGTGCTGGCCTCGCCGATCGCCGGCACCCATGCCGAGCGCGTCGACACGATGGCCACCTTGCAGGAGTATTTCGACTAAGGCGTTATCGCTGTCCGAGTGCCCGCTGGGCTGTGGGTTGTGCCGTCGTGCTCGCAGGGCCCGCGGCGGCACTCGACCATCAGTGCGGACAGTTACTCGACTGTCGGTTGGGGACCGTTGTCGCTGGTCGAGTGCCCGGTGAGGCGTTAGCCGAGGCGGGTGTATCGAGACCCCGCGGGCTCGCGCGGCGGTATTCGACCAATCCGGTGCCGCTCAGTAGTAGTACGGGAACGAGTCCCAGTTCGGGTCGCGTTTCTCCAGGAAGGCATCGCGTCCCTCGACCGCCTCGTCGGTCATATACGCCAGTCGCGTAGCTTCGCCGGCGAATACCTGCTGCCCCATCAGCCCGTCGTCGGTGAGGTTGAATGCGAATTTCAGCATGCGCTGCGCGGTCGGCGACTTGCCGTTGATCTTGCGTGCCCACTCGATGGCGGTGTTCTCCAAATCGGCATGGGGCACAACACGATTCACCGCTCCCATCTGATACATGGTCGCCGCGTCATATGCCTCGCCGAGGAAGAAGATCTCCCGCGCGAATTTCTGGCCGACCTGTTTGGCCAGGTATGCGCTGCCATATCCGGCGTCGAAGGATCCGACATCGGCGTCGGTCTGCTTGAAACGCGCGTGCTCGGCTGAGGCCAGGGTGAGGTCGGCGACTACATGCAGGGAATGTCCGCCGCCCGCGGCCCAGCCGTTCACGACCGCAATGACCACTTTGGGCATCGTGCGGATGAGTCGCTGTACTTCGAGGATGTGCAGACGCCCACCCTCTGCTGCGACGCGGGCGGCGTCGACACTCGATGCGTCGGCCGCGTTCACGTCGGCGTCGTGGCTGGTCGCGTACTGATAGCCGGAACGTCCGCGGATGCGCTGATCACCGCCGGAACAGAAAGCCCAGCCGCCGTCTTTTGAGCTCGGGCCGTTGCCCGTCAGCAGAATCGTCCCGATATCAGGACTGCGTCGGGCGTGGTCGAGGGTGCGGTACAACTCATCGACGGTGTGCGGGCGGAACGCGTTGCGCACCTCGGGGCGATTGAAGGCGATCCGTACGATCCCGTTGGCACGCCCCACCCCGACATGCCGGTGGTAGGTGATGTCGGTGAGGTTGTCGAAGCCATCGACCTCAGCCCACTGGCTTGTCTCGAATGGGTTGGCAGTCGATGTTTCACTCATGCCGACAACCCTAGTGGTGGCGCGGAACGGGGCCGCCGTGGCTGTGAATTCCCGATTCGACGCGTGCTTGTAGTCACAAGGTGTTAGGTGCGCCTAACCGATGTGATCTAATCGTGACATGAATCTTTCCCGTCGTCTGGCGACCGCGGCGTTGGCCGTGGTGGCTACCGTCGCTGTCGTCGTTCCTGTCACGGCAACTTCGGTGGCGCAAGCCGCTCCTGTACCCGCTCCCGCAGCGCTCACTCCGGTCAAACTGAACAAGAAGGTGCCGGTTGTCTACGTGGCCAGCGCCATCGAGACCGCACAGCTCGCGGAGACCTTCGCGACGCCGATGCGTCTGCGCGGCTACGACGTGCACGTCTTCCTGACCAAGGACGACAGTGACCCGGCGAATAACCCGTTCTATTCGATCCGCGGCAACTCCGCGAAGCTCGGTCGCTATGTCGCCGCGCTGTCGAAGAAGACGGGCCAGAAGAAATTCGACGTGGTCGGTGCGTCGCAGACCGGGCTCGTCACTCGGTACTGGCTGAAGTACTACGGTGGCCAGAAGTTCGCACGCAATGTCGTGTTGCTGTCGGGCATCATCAAGGGATCGCCGTACCAGGCGCAGTGGCTACGGCAGGGCAAATGCCCGCCCGCTGACCGACTCCAGTATCTGCCGAAGCAGTACCGCAAGGTCAATCCGACCCCGGCATGTGAAGAAGAAGCGATGGGCAGCAAGGTAGTCAACGCCCTGAATACGCCGCGCGAGGCGCTGCCGGGCATCAAGTACTTCAACATCACCACGCTGCAGGAAGAAGAAGCGGCTCCCTACTGGATCAACCTGATGTCGGGGCCGGGTAACTACCGCAACATCATCACGCAGGACCTATGCCCCAACGACCCGGTAGTGCATATCACCATGACTTTGCAGCCGTCGATGCAGTCATTGGTCGACAGTGCGCTTCGCGGTGGTCCGGTGAAGATGGACTGCATGGTGCCGGTGATCCCCGGTGCTCCCACGCTTAAGGACACCATCAAGGTCCTCAAGTCCCCGCCGGGCGTCAAACTGCCACCGGGATACAAGGTTCCGGCCGGATTCTGATGTTTGAGGGCGCTCTTATACGTTAAGTAGATGAGTGCTCAGCCAGATGTCGAGTCCGCCTCGATGACCGATGCCCACGAGGGCGGCTTCCGGCCGACCTTTGACATCAGCACCGAGCGGGGCGGACCCGACTATGGCGAGTTCGTCGGGCAGGTACGCGAATTCATGGACCGAGTCCGCGCGGCCCTGCCGACGGCCGAGCTGACCGACGAATTGCTTGATCAACTTCGCGGTATGAATGAGAAGCTGGCGGCCGTCGAAACCGATGAGTGGACGTCGCCGGCGGGCACCCGGATCGACTTGCCCGCGCGCGGCAATATCACCCTGCCGCCCTACGATGTCGTCGATGCCGGACCCACCGGTGTTGATGCGACGATCACCTTCACTCGGTTCAACCTGGGCGGAAACGGTGCGGCGCACGGCGGTTTCGTAGCGTTGCTCTTCGACGACCTCGGCGGCATGGCTGGGGCGTTGAATATCCAAGGGATTTGCCGCACAGCGTATTTGAAGGTCGACTACCGCTCACTCACGCCGCTGGACCGTGAGTTGAAGGTACATTGCTGGGTCGACCGCGTCGAGCGTCGAAAGGTGTTCGTGCGTGGGACATTGCACGAAGGCGATCGACTGTGTGCGGAGATGGACGCGTTGTTCATCCAACTCAAGCCGGGCCAACCGTAACGGGCATCAGCCGAGTTTCGTTACGTCGAGCGCAAAACCCGCGCCGCGTAGTCGCTCCACCAGCGCATCGCCCATCGCGACCGACGGCGTAAGCACGCCAACATGTTTCGGCAGTTTGTCGCGGTCGAGTGCCAGCGCTAATGCGCTTTCGCCCAACATCACCGCCGTCGCCTTATAACCTGGGTCGCCGCTGGCACGGATCTCCGAGCGATAGCGCGCACCGGTCGTCGTGCGCGTAAACGTTTGGGAGACAAAGAATCCCTTGTCCCGTGACTTCTCGTTGGGCCCCTGTCCCGGGGCGGGCAGCACTTTGTCGAGCAGCTTCCGGGTGGGTTTGATCGACATCGCGCCCAGGAACAATCCGGCACCGGCCGCGACGGCACTGGCCGCGACGGTCGATATCACCGGCACGCCGCCAACTGCCATCGCCTCGCCGTAGTGAAAGTCTGGCCCATAGGCACCCTCAAGCAACGCATTGCTGCGTCGCACGATTCGGGTGTTGTACGACGACATGAAGAATGGCGCCAATGTGCCGGTCAGCGACGGATCGACAGTCTTCGCGCGGATCAGGGAGATATCCGACGGTTCGCTGCGACGCGTCGCCTGCACGGTCTCATTCGGTCCCGACGACAGCGCCTGCGGGTTGAGCAACACCCGTCGCACCGCTGGATCGGAAGCCTGGTCAGCGATGACCCGCATCGAGTCGACGGTGCCGCCGGAAACTCCGCCGCGCATCGACTTAATGATCATGGTGGTGTCGGTGAGTTGGCCCGCGTCGTCGGCCGCGATCTTTCGGTACAGCAGATAGGTGCCCAAATCCGAAGGGACGGAATCAAATCCGCAGGAATGGACGATACGCGCACCGGTCGCGACGGCAGTCTCGTGAGCCTTGTCGATGGAGTAGCGTACGAACGGAACCTCGCCGGTGAGGTCGACGTAATCGGTCCCCGCACTCGCCGCAGCGGTCACCAGGGCCTCGCCGTAACGCAGGTACGGGCCGACGGTCGTACAGATCACCTGTGTGCGGGCGACCATGGCGTCGAGACTGGCCGGCGAATCGGAATCGGCGACGACCAGCGGCCACGATGCGGCCGCCGAGGGTAGGTTCGCCCGGATAGCCGCCAGTTTCACCTCGGACCGTCCCGCCAGGGCGACCTTGGTGCCGGCTGGGGCGTGCTCAGCCAGATAACGGGCGGTCAGCTCACCGACGAAGCCGGTGGCGCCGAAGACGATGACATCGAATTCGCGACTCATGGGGGCACCCTACCGCGAAGTCAGTAAGTCGGTCATCCGACCACAGTCGGAGGCGCGGCGACCTAGTGTTGCGGTATGGGCTTCTATGAGGACCGCATTCTTCCGCATATCATCGAGCGGACCTGCGGGATGCCCGCGATGAGGAAACCGCGACGTCAGGCGACCGCGGGGATGACTGGGGCAGCGGTGGAGATCGGATTCGGGGCGGGTGCCAACGTCGACTGCTACCCGGCGGCGGTAGCCGCTGTGACCGCGATCGAACCGTCCGATACCGCGTGGCGGATGGCCGAGCGCAGAGTTGCCGGATCGTCGGTGCCGATTACTCGCGGCGGATTGGACGGACAACGACTTCCGTTCGACGACAATACTTTTGATTCCGCCTTATCCACCTACACGATGTGCACCATCGTCGACCTGCCCGCGGCGGTGGCAGAGTTGCGCCGGGTGGTCAAACCCGGCGGGACCCTGCATATCCTCGAACACGGCAGTGCGCCGGACGAAAATATTCGACGCTGGCAGCGGCGACTGGAGCCAATCCAGCGCCGGGTCGGCGGCGGCTGTCATCTCACCCGTGACATTCCGGAGGTTGTGGCCGCCGGCGGCTGGGAGCCCGTTGAACTCGACCGATACTACGCGGAGCAGACACCGCGAGTATTCGGCGCGCTGTCGCTGGGAGTGTTCCGCAACTCCGTCCGCTGATCGGCGGTGTGCCCGACGCCATGCTCGACGCCGCAGGTGGGGCGCATACGCTGGAAGCCATGAATCCGTCCACACTGCAGGCCCGCGTCATCGTCGACGAATTGATTCGCGGCGGCGTGAGTGAAGCGGTGCTGTGCCCCGGATCGCGTAACGCGCCACTCGCATTCGCGCTGCATGCGGCCGACCAGCAGGGGCGCCTTCGACTGCATGTGCGGATCGACGAGCGGTCGGCCGGCTATCTGGCGCTGGGACTCGCGGTGGCGTCCAAGCGGCCGGTACCCATCGTGATGACCAGCGGTACCGCGGTCGCCAATATGAGTCCGGCCGTATTTGAAGCCAACTACGCCCGTGTCCCCCTGGTAGTGATCAGCGCCAACCGGCCATACGAATTGCTGGGGTCGGGTGCCAACCAGACCGTCGAACAGTTCGGTATCTTCGGAACTCAGGTGCGCGCGACGATCAGCCTCGGGCTGGCCGAACAAGACCTCGACACCAACAGTCAGTGGCGTTCCGCGGTTGGTCGCGTCCTCGCTGCGGCGCGTGGCGCGCGTACCGGCAATGCCGGTCCGGTTCAATTCGACATTCCGTTGCGTGAGCCGTTGGTGCCCGACGTCGACACCGCACCTGACGATGATCTCGGCGTATTCGCCGGTCGCGCGGGTGGCACGCCGTGGACATTGGCGCCGATCGGCAAACTCGACGTTCCGATCCCGATCGATCTCAGCCTCGACACCGTCGTCATCGCCGGACACGGTGCCGGCGTCTCGGCAGAACTCGCCGGTATCCCGACCGTCGCCGAACCCACTGCACCACAGCCGGACTCGCCATTGCATCCACTGGCGCTCGATTTGATCAAACCGCAGCAGGCGATTATCTGCGGCCGTCCGACGTTGCATCGCGGGGTGTCCCGGCTGCTCGCCGATCCGAATGTCCGCGTCTACGCCATCACCACCGGCCCGCGCTGGCCGGATGTGTCGGGCAACGTCATGGCGACTGGAACCAGGGTGGATCCGACGGCGACGCCACGCGAGGAGTGGCTGAAGGAGTGCGCGAGCGCGCAGCAGCGAGCCGTCGGGGCCGTTGATGCGGTACTCGACGAAGCCGGGCCGACGACGGGATTGCATATCGCCCGAATAGTCAGTGGCGCAGTACGATCCGGCGATCAACTGGTCATCGGCTCGAGTAATCCCATCCGCGATGTCGCGCTCGCCGGGCATGTCGTTGACGGTGTCTCGGTGGTGTCGAATCGGGGTGTTGCAGGCATCGACGGAAATATTTCGACAGCCATCGGAGCCGCTCTGGCGCAACAGGTTTCGCGGCCCGACAGTCAGACGATCGCCCTGTTCGGCGATCTCACTTTCATTCACGACGCCACCGCCCTCGTCATCGGACCGGAGGAGCCGCGACCGTCCGCGCTACGCATAGTGGTTGCCAACGACGACGGCGGTGGGATCTTCGGACTACTCGAACAGGGTGATCCGCGCTACAACTCCGGCCCGTATGCGGGCGCGTACGAACGTGTCTTCGGCACTCCGCATCGGACCGACCTGGCGGCATTGTGCGCGGGATTCGGGGTGCCGCATCGTCGGGCAACGATCGATGAACTGCCGACGCTGCTGAGCGGACCGCGGCCGGCGGGCGGAATTGAAGTCGTCGAGGTGACCACCGATCGCACGCGCCTGCGTGAGGTCCACGCAGCGATCGGCGCCCGCCTGTAGGTCTCTACACTGACGACCATGAATCCGACCGTGCAGCGCTATACCCAGATCGTGCTGCTCTGCATCGGTGCGGTGGTGACGGCCATCGCGGTCGTATTGGTCGCGGGCTGTCATCACAATGACTCGCAGATTGATGCCAACAAGGGCACCGTCATCGCCGACGTCGTATCGGCCGATGCGCTGCACGCGGCGGTGAACCTGCAAACCCCGGACGGCCAGATCTACAGCCCGCGACTGGGGCTGCTGTATCCCACCGAGCTGGCGGTCGGCGACCGAATCAGTGTCGACTATGACATCACCAATCCCGATCTCGCTCGTCCAACCGGCCGGGACTGGAAACTGTCGTTGACGCCCGCGCTGTCGATCGCGGTCATCGGCTGGCTCGCGGTCATCGTATTGATGCTGCTGGTGGCCGAGGTCAGTCGCCGGCTGCGGCTGCGTCGGCCGCCGGCGAGCGGTTAAGTGTTCACCTGAAATTCGCGACGCGGCACCCGGCGTCGTCCCGACTTGGCAAACCGGTGGGCAGACACTGTTTTCATGCGAGTAGCCATCGTGTCGGAGAGTTTCCTGCCCCAGGTCAACGGTGTGGTCAACTCGGTTCTACGGGTTACCGAACACCTCGAACGTACCGGTCACGAAGCGGTGATCATCGCCCCGGATTCGCCTCGCGGGCAACCCAACGCACCGCGAGTCGTCGGTCGGACACCGGTCCATCTCGTGCCATCGGTGATGTTTCCGGGCGTCGCGTCGCTGCCCTGCCCAGTCCCGACGCCGCTGCTCTACCGCGCGCTGCGCGACTTCGCACCCGACGTCGTACATCTTGCGTCGCCATTCGTCATCGGGATGGCCGGGGCGTATGCCGCGCGTCGGCTGGGACTGCCGTCGGTCGCGGTATTCCAGACCGACGTCGCCGGATTCGCGGCCAGTTACGGCGCCGGTATCGCGACCCGCGCGGCCTGGACCTACACCCGGCGCCTGCATGCGATGTGCGATCGCACACTCGCGCCGTCGTCGGACAGTATCGCCGCACTGACTGAACACGGAATACCGCGGGTGCACCGCTGGGCCCGTGGGGTCGACGTCGAGCGATTCGGTCCAACGAAAGCCGACGCCCGATTGGTCGCGTCGTGGCGTGGCGCGGGTGAACCGAAACTCGTTGTCGGATTCGTCGGGCGGTTGGCACCGGAGAAGCATGTAGAGCGGCTGGCTTCACTGGCCCATGATCCCCGCGTGCAACTGGTCATCGTCGGAGACGGGCCGGAGCGGTCGCGATTGTCGGCCCTGCTACCGAACGCCGTGTTCACCGGCGAACTGCGTGGCGAGGAGTTGGCGCGCGCCTACGCGAGCCTGGACGTATTCGTCCACGCGGGTGAACATGAGACCTTCTGTCAGGCGATTCAGGAGGCGATGGCCTCGGCGCTGCCGGTAATCGGCCCCGACGCCGGTGGGCCGCGAGATCTCGTCGCGCATTGCCGCACTGGCTACCTGCTGCCGCCAGCCGAGTTCGCGGATCGGTTGCCGGTTGCCGTGGAGTCGTTGCGTAACGACGCGGTGCGCGCGGAGTTCGGATCGGCGGCGCTGGCGACGGTGCGAACCCGCACCTGGCCTGCGATTTGTGACGAACTGCTCGGACACTATCGCGAGGTGAGCGGGCAGGGGATGCCCACCGCGCTGGCCGGGTGATGCGGCTGGGCCACCCCGGCGGCGTCGGGGTAGGTTAGCGGTCATGGCCTCTGGATTATCCGCACGCCCCGACCGCGCCGGGCTCGATAAACAGCCGTCCGACGTCGCGGCGATGTTCGACGGCGTCGCCAAGCGTTACGACATTACCAATACCGTGCTGTCCTTCGCGCAGGATCGCAAGTGGCGCAAGCTAACTCGCGAGGCGCTCGCATTATCGCGCGGCGACGTCGTGCTGGACCTGGCGGCCGGTACCGCGGTGTCGACGGTGGAATTGGAGCGATCGGGGGCGACCTGTATCGCCGCCGACTTCTCCCTGGGCATGCTTAAGGCAGGCGCTCATCGAGCCGTGCCGAAGGTCGCGGCCGACGCGCTCGCACTGCCATTCGCCGACGAGTCCTTCGACGCGGCGACCATCTCCTTCGGGCTGCGCAACGTCAACGACGTTCCAACGGCGCTGTCGGAACTGCGGCGCGTGCTCAAGCCGGGCGGCCGGTTGGTGATCTGCGAGTTCTCGACGCCGACCTGGAAGCCATTCCGCGTGATCTACCTGGAATACCTGATGAAGGCATTGCCGTCGGTAGCCCGTCGGGTCTCGAGTAATCCGGCCGCGTATGTGTACTTGGCCGAGTCGATCCGTGACTGGCCGGACCAGCCAGGACTCGGGCGGTTGATCACCGACGCGGGTTTCCGTGGCGTGAACTGGCATAACCTGACCGGCGGAATCGCCGCGCTGCATAGTGCGCGGAGAGCGGCTTAGACAAACGGTGGTCGTGGGTCGATTCGCGCCGATGCCCGGCCCGCGGTTCGCCACGCCCTGGCGATGAGGTCGGAGTCCTCCGGTGTGATCAGGTTGCCCATCACCCGCACCACCATCGACATCAGCGCATTCGACCGGATCCCTGGACGGCCAAGGACCGGAACGGTCTTCGGCATCGTAAGGAGCCCGGCCAAGCGTCGTGCCGCGGAGAAGGCGAGCCGGTAGTGCTCGGTCAGGATCGCCGGCCACGTGGTCGAATAGTCCTGTGCGCCAAGCAGTTCCACGGACAGGCGGGCGGTCTCCAATGCGTAGTCGATACCCTCGCCATTGAGTGGATTGACGCACGCGGCGGCATCGCCGATTAGTACCCAATTACGTCCGGCCACGCCGCTGACGGCCCCGCCCATCGGCAGCAGGGCTGAGGTAACCCGTTGTGGCGCACCCGATAACGACCATTCATCGCGCACCAGATCGGCGTAGTGATCCAATACCGGTTTGAGTGCCAACTGGGCCGGCCGCTTGGCTGTCGCCAACGCCCCGACACCGACGTTGACCAGGCCGGTCGTGCCGGTGGAGTCCGGGGTGCTCAGTGCGCCGCTGTCGGAGCCGAGTGGGAACACCCAGCCGTAGCCGGGGAGCAATTCGCCGTCGGGTGATCGAAGTTCCAGATGCGAGCCCATCCAATTATCATCGGCGCGTTCGGATTTCACATATGCACGCGCGGCGACACCGTACGCGGTGTCCCGATGCCACACTCGCCCAAGGATTTTCCCGAGGGGAGATCGAACGCCGTCGGCGACGATGAGGTCGGTCAGGGTGATCGTCCAGCGCTGCGAGCCGTCGTCGACGACGATGCCGGCGATTCGATCACCCTCGCGCTCCACATCGATCACCTTGACGCCCAATAGCATCGACGCTCCCGCATCGGCGGCGTGCCGTCGCACCGCATCGTCGAATTCCAATCGGGACACCGCACTGCCGTACGGGCCGAATGCCCCGGCGGGCCATCGGACCTGTTGCTGTGCACCCCAGCCGTTGAGCTCAAGGCCGTCGATGCGCGGGCGTCCAGCGAGATAGTCGCCCATGCCAAGGGTGTGCAACTCGGCCACCGCTCGCGGGGTGAGACCGTCGCCGCAGGTCTTGTCGCGGGGGAAGTTGGCCATATCGATCAGCAGCACGTCGCGTCCCGCGACGGCCGCGTATCGAGCCGCGGCGGCACCACCCGGACCAGCGCCGACTACGACAACGTCGGCGACCGTGGGGCGGGGCGAACCGGCGTCGGGGAGTGGTGCATGCGATGTCACCAGACCAGTATGTCGGTAGCGTCGGGGCCTGCGGGTACCCGGTTGGCAGAAGAGTAGACGCGCATCAAAGAGCCGCGATGGCTACGACTAGGCTCTGTGGCGGAACAGGCACTTCGGCCCTCCTATCGCGTTTTTCGGGGGTTATGTGCCGCACCTATTCATTCGACGTGAGGCGGCAAGCGCGTGAAGTCCACATTCGCCGGACTGAATCTGGTTTCCGATGAGTTCTCGGCATCGCTGAGTGACTCGTTGGCCCAGGTCGAAGACCTGTTGTTGCGTGAATTGTCGTCGGGTGATGAGGTCCTCACCGAAGCCGCAACCCATCTGGCTAAGGCCGGCGGCAAACGGTTCCGGCCGATGTTCGCGATCCTGGCGTCGAAATTCGGCCCCAACCCCGATGCCTCCGACGTCATCACCTCGGCGACCGTTGTCGAAATGATTCATCTCGCGACGCTGTACCACGACGACGTGATGGACGAGGCGCCGATGCGCCGCGGCGCGCAGAGTGCCAACGCCAGGTGGAGTAACAGCATCGCGATCCTGTCCGGCGACTTTCTGTTCGCGCGGGCGTCGCGGTTGGTCTCGACGTTGGGCCCCGAGTCGGTACTGATCATCGCCGATACCTTCGCCGAACTGGTCACCGGGCAGATGCGCGAGACCGTCGGTGCCCGGCCCGGCGTCGACCCGGTCGACCACTACCTCAAGGTCGTGTGGGAGAAGACCGGTTCGTTGATCGCCGCGGCCGGAAAATTCGGCGCACGCGCATCCGGCGCCACCCCCGACGATGTCGCGCGGCTGTCGAAACTGGGTGACATCATTGGCACCGCCTTCCAGGTGTCCGACGACATCATCGACATCTCGTCGGCCACCGACGACTCCGGTAAGACACCGGGCACAGATTTGCGCGAGGGCGTACACACCCTGCCGGTTCTCTATGCCCTCGCTGCCGGTGACGCGACCTCGGCGCGACTGACCGAATTGCTCATCGACCCGGCGACCGGCGCCACCCGCCCGCTGTCGGATGACGGCGAAGTCGCCGAAGCACTCGATCTGCTCAACAATTCGACTGGAATGGTTCGGGCCCGCGATCGGCTGCACGTCTTCGCCGACGAGGCAACCGATGTGCTGACCCAACTCGCGCCGGGGCCAGCGCATGAGGCGTTCGCGTCGCTGGTGTCGTATACCACCGAACGGCACGGCTGAGTTGACTGTGCGCCTGGCCACGGCGGGGAACTCCGGCGCTGCTCGCCAACGTTTGACAGACTGAGGTGTTCGATAGCGAACCCCGGCCAGTAGTTGGCAATCACGCGCCAGACGGGAGTGAAGAGATGCATTTCAACGGGCTTAAGACCGCGCTCCTGCTGGGGGTGATGTCGGCGATCATCGTTGCGATCGGGGCGATGTTCAGAAGCGGGCCGATCCTGCTGGTCGCGGTGGTGTTCGCGGTAGGTATGAATGCCTACGTCTACTTCAACAGTGCCAAGATGTCGCTGCGCGCAATGCACGCGCAGCCGGTCACCGAGGTACAAGCGCCGATGCTCTACCGCATCGTTCGCGAGTTGGCGACGGCCGCACGCCAGCCCATGCCCGCGCTGTATATCAGTCCGACCGAATCGCCCAATGCCTTCGCCACCGGCCGCAATCCGCAGAACGCTGCGGTGTGTTGTACCGCGGGTATTCTGCGGCTCCTCGACGAGCGGGAGTTGCGCGCGGTACTCGGCCACGAACTGTCGCATGTGTACAACCGCGACATTCTGATCTCGTCGGTGGCCGGTGCGATGGCGTCGATTATCACCGGCATCGCGCAATTCGCGATGCTCTTCGGCGGTGGGCGCAACGGTCAGGGCCCGGGGATCATCGGAATCCTGGCGATCAGCATCGTCGGGCCGGTTGCCGCGTCGCTGATCAAGATGGCCGTATCCCGGTCCCGCGAGTTCCAGGCGGACCAGTCCGGTGCCGAACTGACCGGAGACCCACTGGGCCTGGCGTCGGCACTGGCGAAGATCTCCGGCGGCGTCGATGCGGCTCCACTCGCCCCGCAGCCGTCGATCGAGTCACAGGCGCATCTGATGATCGAGAATCCGTTCCGCGGCGGGGGAGTCGCGAAGATGTTCTCCACCCATCCGCCGACGGCCGAGCGTATCGCTCGCCTTCACGAAATGGCGCGCGGGCAGCGGTAGTCGCATCGTTGTCAGTGGGGTCGGGCACAATGTTCCCCATGCTTCCGGGAGACACCAGTGCGCACCGCAAGGCGCGCGGCGCGTTCTATACGCCGCCAGGCGTTGCCCGGTTCATCGTCGAGTGGGCCATTCGTTCCGCCCAGGATGCGGTGCTTGAGCCGTCCTGTGGTGAAGCGGTATTCCTGCACCAGTGCGCTGCCGTCGACGGATTCGCCGGTGCACTGAAAGGTATTGAGCTGCATCGGGATTCGGCCCAGCATGCCGAACGCGAGTTGCGCGCGGCCGGGGTTGCCGCGACGGTCGAAGCCGCAGATTTCTTCCTGCGGGAACCGGTAGCCGAATTCGATGCCGTCGTCGGCAATCCGCCTTATGTTCGCTATCAATCGTTCACCGGCGAGGCGCGGCGACGTTCTCGTGCCTCGGCGTTGCGTGCCGGGGTCAGTCTGACTGGGCTCGCATCGTCGTGGGCGGCATTCGTCATCCACTCGGCGTTGAATCTGCGCGACGGCGGACGGCTCGGTCTGGTGCTGCCCGCAGAACTGCTGACGGTCAACTACGCATCGTCGGTCCGGCGATTCCTGATGGATCATTTCTCATCAGTCGGGCTGGTGCTCTTCGGCGAGCGGGTTTTCGCCGGGGTGCAGGAAGAGGTGGTGCTGCTCCTCGCCGACGGGTTCCGGCGCGACGGCACCGACGGCACTGATCATTGCGAGGTGTATCAGGTCGCGGACGCCGACGAACTCACCGCGCTGTCGATCGCCCAGCGTCCCGAACCGCAACGTTGGCGACCGGCGTCGAAGAGCGCGAAATGGTCGGGGTCGATGCTATCGGCGTCGGGGGCGCAGATCTTTGAATCACTCATTGCCACAACAGGTTTCGTAGACCTTTCGCAATGGGGCCGCACCAAACTGGGGATGGTCACCGGAAACAACACCTACTTCGCACTGTCGCCGGCCCGCGTAGCCGAGTTGGGATTGGCCGAATCGGATCTGATACCTATCTCGCCGCCGGGGTCACGTCACTTACGTGGGCTGACCCTCACCGGTACCGCGTTGGAAACACTGGGCGATGATGCTCGAGCCACCTGGTTGTTCCGTCCCGACGGACAGCCGTCGCGGGCCGGGCGCCGGTATATCGCAGCGGGTGAGGCCACCGGCGTCAACACCGCCTACAAATGCCGCGTACGCGACCCGTGGTGGCGGGTGCCGTATCTGCCGCCGCCAGATCTGTTCCTGACGTATATGAATGCCGACACCCCGCGGCTGTGTACCAACCGGCATCGCGTGCATCACCTCAACTCGGTGCACGGCGTGTATGTCGCCGACGGACTGCGCCGAGACGCGATGGATCTGTTGCCGTTGGCCTCCCTCAATTCGGTGACCCTGCTCGGTGCCGAGACGATCGGTCGCGCGTATGGCGGAGGTCTGTTGAAGGTCGAGCCGTCCGAGGCGGCGCAATTGCCGATGCCGTCACCGGACTTGCTTGCCGCCCGTCGTCGTGAACTCAGCGCCATCCGGCCGGCGGTGCAGCGTGCGCTGCGAGCGCGCAGGCTTCCCGACGCCGTCGCGCTCGTCGATGCCATTCTGCTCACCGACGCACTGAATCTCGATTCCGCCACCATCGAAGCGCTGCGCGCGGATCATCGGCATCTGTCCGGCCGTCGTGCCGCACGGGCCAAGGGACTGTAGAGCGTGACCCAGAAGGGTAGTGCCAAGGCACAGGCGTGGCCGCTGTTCGACGCCCTGGTCGCAGATGCCGTACTGCGCGACGTCAACCCGTGGGTCGCCGGCGGTCCGGCGCCGTCGTACGCTCCGGACTTCGACACTCTTACCAAACTGCTCGCCGTGCCGCTGGCACTCGACGCCGCCAGTCAATCCGGGGTGCCCGCGCTCGCCATCGACGTGTGGGTCGCGTACGAATTGCGCCGCGCCGGGCTCGATCCCGACGCCGTCTGGCCGCGTGCGCAGTCGCCACGGGTCGTCGATCGGGACGTGCTCAAATTCATCCGGTCGATGCCTGTCAAGGACCAGCAACCATTACTCGACCGGCTGCCCAAAAGTGGGGGTGTCGCATCGGCGTCGGCGAATATTCTGGGTAAGAACTATCTCAAGCAAGTCGATGTGTTGATGACTTCCTGGCAGACCGGGCCGGAACTGCTCATCTCGACCAAGCGGATGGACTCCTCCTTCGGCAAGAATGCGGCTAACCGCGTCGAAGAGTCCTACGGCGACGCGAAGAATCTCGCGCTGCGGCATCCCCTCGCCGCCCTCGGCTTCATGTTCGGCATTCGCTCCACGGCTTATACATCCGAGCGCGCCCAGTTCGACTGGCTCACCGACCTGCTCGTCAAACTTGGCCGCGAGGAGGACGCATATGATGCCTGCTCGCTACTCGTCCCGGAATACGACGCAGCGGCGCCCGCCGACGACCCCGGTCCGGATGACGTCATCCTCGACCCCGACGACGTCGAATTGGATGCCGACGACGTCGAGGCGAATGACGAGGCCGCGCTATTCGATCTGGCCGAGTTCGGGACCGAACCCGAGCCGGCCGCCCGAAAGCTGCCTACGCTCCCACGCGTCACCCTTCGCCATGACCTCGTACCCGACGAACTCTCGCCCGCCAGATTCTTCGAGGTGATGCTGCGGGTGCTGCTCGACAACTCGACCGTCGCACACCACAAACGTGCGCGGGAATTGCGGTCGAATCCGCGGCTCGTCAGCGGTAGTTGACGAACTGCAGCGCGACCTCGAGGTCGGCGCCCTTGAGCAGGGAGATTACCGCCTGTAGGTCGTCGCGCTTCTTACTCGACACCCGCAGTTCCTCGCCCTGGATCTGAGCCTTG
Organism: Gordonia sp. CPCC 205333; assembly: GCF_048537885.1. NCBI lineage: Bacteria > Bacillati > Actinomycetota > Actinomycetes > Mycobacteriales > Gordoniaceae > Gordonia > Gordonia sp. CPCC 205333. Next base: position 737,728 of record NZ_JBCLVI010000001.1, read on the forward strand.
ACGCCCTTGGGGCCTTCGTCGCGGATGAGTTTGGAGATCTTCTTGGCATTCGCCGTGTCGATACCCTCTTTCAGGGTGCCCGAGATCTTGTAGGTCTTCCCCGACGCGGCAACTTCGCCCGCCTCGAATGCCTTGAGCGAGATGTCGCGGCGGATCAGCTTCTCCTTGAAAACCTCCAAGCCGGCTTGCGCGCGTTCCTCGGCGTCGGAGGTGATAATGATCGCTTCTTCGCCCGACCAGGCGATGGTGGTGTTGGTACCGCGGAAGTCGTAGCGCTGCGAGAGTTCCTTGGCAGCTTGGTTCAATGCGTTGTCGACCTCTTGCCGGTCGAGTTTGCTCACGACGTCGAATGATGAATCAGCCATGGACACAGGGTATCGGGTGCCCGACCCGCGTCTCTGAGCAGCCGGTTTGCGCAAGCCCCCCGATGCCGTTGTATTCTTTGCGGCGTTGTCATTCGCAGCGGACGTCCGCAGTGAGTAACACAACGGCAGGTTGCCCGAGCGGCCAAAGGGAGCGGACTGTAAATCCGTCGCGCAAGCTACATAGGTTCGAATCCTATACCTGCCACACCGAGGCGAAATGGCGCTGACGTCGGGATTTGTATCCAGACTGAGGCACTGTGTAACCTCGATAAGGCTCTTGTGCCGCCTTCGCGCAATCGAAGGCGGCATAAGCACGCCCCCTTAGCTCAGTCGGTAGAGCGTTTCCATGGTAAGGAAAAGGTCGACGGTTCGATTCCGTCAGGGGGCTCGCTGGACGCCAGTGTCCGCATGGCGGTGTAGCTCAGCTGGTTAGAGCGCACGACTCATAATCGTGAGGTCGGGGGATCGAGTCCCCCCACCGCTACAATCCTGGGATACCGACCGACAGGCACGGACCCAGCCCACCGAACGTATCACCCGAAAGAAGGCAGCGAAGTGGCCTCCTCAACTGATGTCCGCCCCAAGATCACCTTGGCGTGCGAGGTGTGCAAACACCGCAACTACATCACCAAGAAGAACCGCCGCAATGATCCCGATCGTCTCGAGATCAACAAGTTCTGCCCGAACTGCGGCAAGCACCAAGCGCATAAGGAATCGCGCTAAGACTGTCATCGAGCGGACGCCGGATTCGGCGTCCGCCGATTGTCCTATTTAGCCCCGACAACACAACAGCGCCACCTCTCCAACTACCGGCCCGACTCAGCCCTCGCCGAAACGGTGGCCGGAAGGTAGGTGTTCGAGCCAGTGTTGAGCGCAACCCAGACCGATAAAGGGCCGACCAGCGAGAAGCTCACACCAGAGCAGATCGCCGAGAACAGTGCGTCGAAGGTCGGCTATCACTACACGGTCGACGACTACTATGAGATCGGCCGCGAGGAAGTTCGCAAGCACGCTCTCGCGGTGCAGGACTCGCACCCGGTGCACTGGAGCGAGAGCGCTGCGGCGGCCAACGGTCACTCGGCTCTCGTCGCCGCCCCGACCTTCGTCAGCGTGCTGGGGATCATCGCCCAGCGCAAACTGTTCGAGGAAGTCGTCACCGGATACAACCTGTGGCAGATCATGCAGACCGACCAGCGGCTCCTCTACCACCAGCCGATGCGTGTCGGTGACCAGCTCATCTGCGACGTGTCGCTGGACTCCTTCCGCCATGTGACGAGCCCCGAGACGATCGACCTCATGGTCACCAAGAACGTCATCTGGAACCAACGCGACGAACCGGTGATGACCACCTGGACGTCGCTGGTGGCCCGCGCCGGACTCGAAGTGGATCCCGCGTTGGAAGAGTCCCTCGACCACGTGATGATGAAGGTGCCGCATATCGGGACCCCGGACAAGACAGTCGAGCGTCAAGGCGGCCGATACGATCTGCCTGATCCAACCGAATCTCCCGACGCCTACGGCGCGATCAGCTTCGACACACTCGAAGTCGGCCAGGAACTGCCGGCAAAGCAATTCCTGCTGACCCGTGGCAACCTCGCCAACTACGCTGGCGTCGCCGCTGATCCCAACCCGATCCACTTCTCTGACGAAGTGGTCAAGGTCGCCGGACTCGACGGCGTGGTGGCGCACGGCATGCAGACGATGGGACTCGGTGCCAGTTACGTATCTGAGTTCGTCGGCGACCCGGGTGCGTTCTGCGAGTACAACGTGCGCTTCACCAGCCCGGTGTACGTTCCGGCCGATGACAGCGCCGCGGTCGACTTCACCGGCAAGATCAAATCCCTCGATCCCGAAACTCGACGTGGCACCATCGCGATCACCGCGAAGTCGGGTGGCAAGCGGATCTTCGGTCGCGCCAATGTCGTAGTGCAGTTCAACTAGCGGCAGGCCAACGGGGCATGACAAGCGATTGGCATTTGTCGCGGTGCGTGCTCTACACTGAAGTGTCTGTGGTTTAGATCAGACTTGCGCGCTACCCGAAGGGTGGCGCGTTGGTTTTGTAAGGGTGTATTCCACAGTGGGGTCGTCGACCGAAACGCGGCGGCCCATAGGGGCGTAGCTCAACTGGCAGAGCAGCGGTCTCCAAAACCGCAGGTTGCAGGTTCAAGTCCTGTCGCCCCTGCCCCTGGAGAGGGCAAACGTCGATGAGAGGACTCGAAGGTGATTAAGCGCGATCGAGCCGCCCAGGCCAAGAAGGCCGGTGAGGCTGACGCCGCGGATGCGGCGGATTCGGTATCACTGGAGAAGGTCGATGAGCTCGATTCGGTAACCCAACTCGACGACGACTCGGACGATGCTCCGGTCCGTCCGTCGGGTAAGCGCAGGCGCGGATCGTCGGCGTCGGCTACCGCGGTCGCCGAGAAGCCCGCGAAGGCGAAGACGGCCAAGCCGGAACGCAATCGCAATCCGTTTGCCGCGATCTGGCTGTTCCTCCAGCAGGTCGTCGCTGAACTGAAAAAGGTCATCTGGCCGACGCGTCGGGACACGATCACCTACACCATCGTGGTGCTGGTCTTCGTGGTTATCGCCACCGCGCTGATCGCTGGCCTGGATATCGGATTCGCCCGATTGGTGTTGCTGGTATTCGGTTAGCCCTGCGAGACGGGCGAACGCAGTGACGGCAAATGAATAGCTAGTTGGAATTAAGGAGTGTGGCGCAGTGAGCACCGCAGAGAACGAGATCGATTCGGCGCAGGACACCTCGGTGACCGAACCGGCCGCAGCGACGGAGGATATCGACGCCACCGCCGCTGAGTCTGCCGACGATGCTGCGGTCGCTGACGGTGACACCGACGAAGCGGCTGCCGAGCAGCCTGCCGTCGAAGAGCCCGAAGAGGAAGTAGACCCGGTCGAGGAGTTGCGCAAGGAACTGCGGCGCGCACCCGGTGATTGGTATGTCATCCACTCCTACGCCGGTTACGAGAACAAGGTGAAAGCCAACCTCGAAACCCGCGTTCAGAACCTCGACGTTGGCGACTACATCTTCCAGGTGGAAGTGCCGACCGAAGAGGTCACCGAGATCAAGAACGGTCAGCCCAAGAAGGTCAACCGCAAGGTGCTGCCGGGCTACATCCTGGTGCGGATGGATCTCAACGACGAGTCGTGGGGAACCGTGCGCAACACCCCCGGTGTCACCGGGTTCGTCGGCCTGACGTCGCGTCCGTCGCCGTTGTCGATGGATGAGGTACTCAAGTTCCTTCTGCCGCGCGTCGAAGCGAAGAAGACGTCGGCAAAGGGTGGCGCCGATCAGAGCGTCGAGGCCGCTGCCGCCGCGGCGACCGCGATTATCGAGGTCGACTTCGAGGTCGGCGAGTCGGTCACCGTCATGGACGGTCCGTTCGCAACCCTGCCCGCGTCGATCAGCGAGGTTAACGCCGAGCAGCGCAAGGTCAAGGTGCTTGTGTCGATCTTCGGTCGTGAGACTCCGGTTGAGTTGAACTTCAACCAGGTGGAGAAGATCTGACGCCAACCGGCGCCGGAAACGAAGCGAGCGAAGCCGAACTACTTCGGTCGCGACGAATTTAAGACTTTCGTGTCTCCAGCGGGCACGAAACTGGCTGGCAACAGCCGCACACAAGAACACCAAAGGAACTAGAAGATGCCTCCCAAGAAGAAAAAGGTCGCCGGGATCATCAAGCTCCAGATCGAGGCAGGCAAGGCCAACCCGGCTCCGCCTGTAGGTCCGGCGCTTGGTCAGCACGGCGTGAACATCATGGAATTCTGCAAGGCGTACAACGCCGCGACAGAAACCCAGCGCGGCAATGTCGTGCCGGTTGAGATCTTCGTTTACGAAGATCGCTCCTTCGACTTCAAGTTGAAGACCCCGCCGGCAGCCAAACTCCTCCTCAAGGCCGCAGGCCTGCAGAAGGGTTCGGGCGTTCCGCACACTCAGAAGGTCGGCAAGGTCACCATGGACCAGGTCCGTGAGATCGCCAAGACCAAGGCCGAAGACCTCAATGCCAATGACATCGACCAGGCCGCGAAGATCATCGCCGGTACTGCACGGTCGATGGGTATCACTGTCGACGGCTAGAAAGCTGCTGATCGAGTAGTCACGTTCGAGCGAAGCGAGAGCGCGGCGTATCGAGATCACTCGTGGGAGGGCCGGCTCGGTCCACAAACCACTAACCCGAACTCAGTTGTAAACGGAGAAAGAACAGAGCAATGGCACAACATAGTAAGAAGTACCGCGAAGCTGCGGAAAAGATCGACAAGTCCAAGCTGTACAGCCCGCTGGAGGCTGCGAAGCTGGCCAAGGACACCTCGTCGCGCAACGCTGACTCCACCGTTGAGGTCGCGATTCGACTGGGCGTCGATCCCCGCAAGGCTGACCAGATGGTGCGTGGCACCGTCAACCTGCCGCACGGCACCGGTAAGACCGCTCGCGTCATCGTGTTCGCGGTCGGCGACAAGGCCGCCGAGGCTGTCGCAGCCGGAGCCGACGAGGTTGGCGCCGAGGATCTGATCGAGAAGATCCAGGGTGGCTGGCTCGACTTCGACGCAGCGATCGCGACCCCGGATCAGATGGCCAAGGTCGGCCGCATCGCCCGCGTGCTCGGCCCGCGTGGTCTTATGCCCAACCCGAAGACCGGCACGGTGACCCCCGACGTCACCAAGGCTGTCAACGAGATCAAGGGCGGCAAGATCAACTTCCGCGTCGACAAGGCTGCTAACCTGCACTTCGTCATCGGTAAGGCTTCGTTCGACGCCGAGAAACTGGCGGAGAACTACGGTGCTGCGTTCGACGAGATCATGCGTGCGAAGCCGTCGGCTGCTAAGGGGCGCTATGTCAAGAAGGTCACCGTGTCGACCACGACGGGTCCGGGCATCCCGGTTGACCCTTCGGTGACGCGTGACTTCGCCGAGGAGGCGCAGGCGTAAGCCTCGCTTTCACGCGAACTACATAGGTTCAGGCCCGACGTCGATTACGGCGTCGGGCCTGAACCTTTCTGGTGGGTTGTGAGTGTCGTAACGTTATTCGGATGACGAAACCTCGGCGAAGACATCCGCGAGCGAGCATAGGTAGGTAATCCCATGTCGGACAACGGAATTCGAATCAGTGTCTCCGTCCGCACCGGATTCGGTGCGGGGGATGGCCGGGCTGGGATGGCCGCGCTGGTCAATCGGGTTCGTGCCTCGCGCGACGCTGGGCTGGCCGGACTCTATGTCGGTGACCATCATTCGCAGGCGCCGGATAGGTATTACCAGAACGTGCCGACGCTCGCCCGGCTGGCGGCCGAATGGCCCGACGCCGACCTTGGCGCGTTATTCCTTGTGCCACTGTGGAATCCGGTGCTGTTGGCTGAGCAAGTCGGCGTCCTATCGACGATGACCACGGGGCGGTTGTCGATCCAGCTCGCAGTTGGCGCGGGCGAGGCACAGTTCGCCGCGATGGGTAAGTCCCTGGAAACGCGACGTCGGGATCTGGAAACGTCGATGCGGATTATCCGCGGACTGCTGGCCGGTGAGACCGTATCGGTCTCGGGCGTGACGACCGGCGCGTCGATTGCACCGATCCCGCCGGAGCCGGTCGAGATGTGGATGGCCGGGCATGCGCAGCCGGTACTTGATCGGGCCGCGAGGGCCGACGGCTGGCTCGCCGGACCGGGAGCGTCGGATGCCGAGCTGGCGCGGATGCTCTCGCTCTACCGTGACTCGTGTGAGCATCACAGGCGGCCGATCGGTCGGATCGCGCTACGCCGCGACGTCCATATCGGGGTCGATGATGCTGACGCCGGGCGAGTCGCAGACCCCATCCTGACGCAGGGATATCGCGGCTTCGATCCTGCGGTGACCGTGGTCGGCGGTCCGCAGCGGGTCGCCGACCGGGTGCGCTCGTATCAAGACATGGGTTTCACCGATATCCTGATCCGGCATCTGGCCGGAGATGAGTCGCAAGTGTTGGCGTCGACGGCGCGTTTCGCGAAGGTACGAGAACTGTTGGGGCAGTAGGCCCGAACTCACCGGCCTCGGACGCTTGCGACCTTCTGCTTCTCGTCGAACCACACGTGATTCTTCTTGCCGGTGATCACCAGTGACGTCTGATCCACCACGTGATAGGTCAGATCCCATTCGTCGGCGTAGGTGATGTAGACGGTTTTGCCGCCGGCTTTGGTCACCTTCGCGATCGGGACACTGTTTCCGGCGCGCTTCTTATTGTCGAAGCCGCGGTATTGCAGCCGGCCGTCGCTCTCGAATTTGCAGATCGATGCCGACTTGCTCTTGGTCTCCACCGAGGCGATTTCGGTCTGGTAGAGGCTGCATCCGGTACCGGTCGCCGCCGCCGGACCTGCGGTAATGGTGGCAACGCCGATGACGGCGATACCCGCGGCCAGTGCGCCCGACGCAGCGCGGCGCAGAGAAGTCTTCACGTTGTGCACTCCTTAGATGTGGTTGGGGTCAAGTGTCTCATTTCGAGGTTAGGTGACACTAACCAGCCCGGGTCGAGCAGGAGAATTCTGGGAAACAGTCGAACTTGAAGTCGGATTCAAGTACTGTTCGTCCTGTGAATAGAACGCGATCGGCAAGGGGCGAGCAGTGGACGTAGCGGGGAAGGTTGCCATCGTCACCGGAGGTGCGGGCGGCATTGGTGCGGCAATCGCACGCCGGCTGGTCGCCGATGGAGCCAAGGTGCTCGTCGTCGACCTCGACGCCGCGCGAGTGCGGGCGACGGCTGACGAGATCAATGCGGTGCACCCCGATTGCGCGGCGTCGGCGGCCGGCGATGCCTCCGACGCGGAGGCAATCGATCGGTGGATCGCCTTGGCGGAGAAGGCGTTCGGTCCGGTCGGCATGTATTTCGCCAATGCGGGTATCGGCGGCGCCCCCGGTCTCGAGTTGTCCGACGATCAGTGGGCCCAAGTGATCGACATCAATCTGCTCGCCCACGTACGCGCTGCACGTGCGCTCGTTCCAGCCTGGGAGGAGCGTGGTGAGGGCTACTTCGTCTCGACGGCGTCGGCGGCCGGCCTGCTCACCCAGATCGGGTCGGCCGGCTACTCGGTTACCAAACACGCCGCCGTCGGATTCGCGGAGTGGCTGTCGATCACTTATGGCGACAAGGGAATTCGTGTCAGCTGCCTGTGTCCGATGGGCGTCGACACCAAGTTGCTGCGGCCGGACGAAGGCGCCGAAGACGGTATCGGCAAACTCATGCAAAATGCGGTCGAAACCGCTGGACGTGTGCTGAGTCCAACACAGGTAGCCGACGACGTTGCCGCGGCCATCGTCGACGAGCGCTTCCTGATTCTGCCGCACCCCGAGGTGCTAGATATGTACCGGCACAAAGGCTCTGACTACGACCGCTGGCTTTCCGGTATGCGTCGCTATCAGCAGACGCTATTGGGCGCCGAGTAACACGCCAGCTGACTTTACTTCAAACCCCAACCCACACAGGAGGATCCGTGACGATTCCTGAGTTTTCCGATCGTAGCAAGGCCTATCGCGAGGACCTGCTCGATTTCATGGACAAACATGTCTACCCGGCCGAAGTCGTCTACCACCAGCAGATGCGCGAAGCCGGCAACCCACATTTCCACCCGCCGATCCTCGAAGAGCTTAAGGCGGAAGCGAAGAAACGCGGGTTGTGGAATCTCTTCACCCCCCATCCTGATTTCGGTCCGGGGCTGTCGAATCTCGACTACGCTCCGCTCGCGGAAATCATGGGTCGCAGCGAACTCGGGCCCGAGGCGTGCAATTGCAATGCTCCCGACACCGGCAATATGGAAGTCCTGATGCTCTTCGGCAGCGATGAGCACAAAGAGAAGTACCTCAAGCCACTGCTCGACGGTGAGATCGCATCGGCCTTCGCGATGACCGAACCCGCGGTCGCCAGCTCCGATGCGTCCAATATTGAGTTGCGGATGGTCCGCGACGGGGACAGTTATATCCTCAACGGCCGCAAGTGGTTTGCCTCCAATGCGATGCATCAGCACTGCAAGGTGCTCATCGTAATGGGGAAGACGGACCCGGAGGCGTCCGCGCACCAACAGCAATCGATGATGGTTGTGCCGATCGATGCCGCTGGCGTCACCGTCGTACGCAACCTTCCGGTATTCGGCTACCAGGACCGAGAGGGTCACGCCGAGATCACCTTCGAAGACGTCCGAGTGCCAGCGTCAGATGTGCTCAAAGGTGAGGGGGAAGGCTTTGCCATCGCGCAGGCCCGTCTCGGGCCGGGGCGGATCCACCACTGTATGCGCACCATCGGAATGGCCGAGCGCGCACTGGAACTCATGTGTAAACGTGCGGTCGAGCGGGTCACCTTCGGTAAGCCGCTCGCCACTCGGGGGAATATCCAGGATTGGATCGCCGAGGCTCGTATCGAAATCGAGATGGTTCGCCTGCTGACGCTCAAGGCCGCGCACATGATGGACACCGTCGGCAACCGTGAGGCAGCAACCGAGATCGCCGCGATCAAGGTCGCGGCACCCGAGATGGCGCTCAAGATTCTCGACCGAGCCATTCAGGTGCACGGCGGCGGCGGAGTTACCGACGACTTCCCGTTGGCGTCGGCTTACGCTCATATTCGTACGCTGCGGTTGGCCGATGGACCCGACGAGGTCCACAAGCGGACCATCGCCAGAAGGGAACTGAGGGCTCACGCATGACCGATGCCGCCAACGGCTTGTCCATCCCCGACGTCGACTCGTCGGCCTTCCTGAATTGGCTTGGCGGACAAGGTGTTCACCTCGCCGCGCCGATCACCGCGAACCGCGTCGGGATGGGGCAGTCGAATCTGACCTATCGGATCACCGGGGCGAGCGGAGCGACGGGGAATGGTAGCGGGGCGAGCGAAGCGACGGGGAATGTAACCGGGGCGAGCGAAGCGACGGGGAATGTAACCGGGGCGAGCGAAGCGACGGGGAATGTAACCGGGGCGAGCGAGAGCCTGGTTCTGCGTCGTCCGCCGCAAGGGCATCTGCTGGCATCGGCGCATGACGTGGCCCGTGAGGCGAGGATCATGTCGGCGCTCGGACCGTCGGCGGTTCCGGTGCCCAAGATCATTGGTGTCTGCGATGACGGTGCCGTCGCGCCGGTGCCGCTGGTGGTGATGGAGAATGTCGACGGGCTAGTGCTCGATAGCGTCGATGTCGCGCGGGCGCTCAGTGAGAAGACACGTAATCAGGTCGGTACCAACATGATTGCGGCGCTTGCCGCAGTTCACGACGTCAATCTCGACGAGGTCGGGTTATCCGATTTGGCCAGTCATAAGCCGTATGCGCAGCGTCAGCTCAAGCGGTGGACCGCCCAGTTGGCGGCGTCCAAGACGCGGGATATCCCGGCACTAGACGATCTGACTGCCAAGTTGACCGCGAATATCCCTGAGCACCAGTCAATTTCACTAGTGCATGGCGATTTTCACATTCGCAACGTTATCGTCGGCGGCGAGGACGGAGAGATCCGCGCAATCCTCGATTGGGAGTTGTCGACGCTGGGCGACCCGCTGGCCGACATGGGCAGCATGCTCGCGTATTGGACCGAGGCCGGCGAGGAGTTGCTCGGTCCGTCGGCGGATACGTTGCCCGGCTTCCCCAATCGGGCCGAATTGTCGAAGTTGTATCTCGATGCGACCGGCCGCTCGCCGGAGTCGTTGTTGTACTGGCATTGTCTTGGCTTGTGGAAGTTGGCGATCATCGCCGAGGGGGTGCTGCGTCGGGTCACCGACGTCGCGGAGAACGCGGCGCAGGCCGGTGTTCCGACGGCTGATCTCGTCGACCGCGTCGTCGAGCGTGCCAGGGCGGTCGCCGCGCAGGCGGGGTGGTAGTACCGAGGTGACCGGGGCGAGCGGAGCGACGGGAGATGTCGCCGGGGCGAGCGGAGCGACGGGGAATGTCGCCGGGGCGAGCGGAGCGACGGGGAATGGTAGCGGGGCGAGCGGAGCGACGGGAGATGTCGCCGGGGCGAGGTCGCTGACGCCGCGTGGGGAACGTACCCGCGCGGCGCTGGTGGCTGCGGCGCGAGTGATCTTCGAGCGGGACGGATTCGCCGAATCGCGGTTGATCGACATCACCGGTCAGGCCAACTGTGCCGCCGGATCGTTCTACACGTATTTCGCGAGCAAGGAAGAAATCCTGCGGGCGGTGCTCGCAGATGCCCAGGAAGACATGCTGCATCCGGGGGAGCCGCATGTGGAGGTCGATGAGGATGATCCGACCGAGGTGATTGCTGCGGCCAACCGCGCATATTTTGAGGCGTATGCGCGTAACGCGCGGCTGATGGTGGTCTTCGATCAGGTGGCGGCCACCGATCCCCGGTTTCGGCGGTTGCGTCGCGAGCGGACCGAGTTGTTTGTGCGTCGCAATGCCAAACGTATCGAAGATCTGCAGGTGCGCGGTCTGGTCGACCCGGAATTGCAACCGGAGATGGCGGCAAGTGCGCTTTCGGCGATGGTGTCGCGGATGGCTTATCACTACTTCACGCTCGAGGACGCCGATCTGTGGGATGAGATCGCTGGCCAGCCAGCGTTGGACGGTCTGGTCTTCACCGCGACCCGGTTGTGGGTCAACGCGATCGGGCTACGGGACTGGCGCCGTTCCCCGGGAAAATCTGGAAATAGTCACCCAGGCAAGGGCATATTGCCCTAGCCGGGCAACTATTCGGACGAATTTCTCGGGGTGGCGGGGGCACATGCCGAAATCCTCTTGCCGGCGCGGAACCGATTGGTGGGTTTCGTAGTCTAAGACATATGCGCGACGACAAACTTCTCTCTCGGATCTCTGCCCTGCTTCGCCAGGCGGAGGGCACCGACAATGAGCATGAGGCGCAGACCTTCATGCAGGCGGCTCAGCGATTGGCCACTGCCGCGTCGATCGATCTGACGCTGGCCCGCGCACACGATCCGGCGGCTCGTAGGAATATGTCGCCGGTCTCGCGGCAGATCACCATCGGGGAGCCGCGTAAACGCGGACTCAAAACCTACGTGCAGCTATTCGCGGCCATCGCATCAGCCAATGATGTGACCGTCGACGTCGCGCATAACGCCACTTTCGTCCTGGCCTACGGTTTCGAATCTGATATCGACACCTGTGAGGCGCTCTACACATCCCTGATCATCCAAATGGTCGCGGCATCGGATGCGTATCTGAAGTCGGGCGCATACAAGGCTGGAACCGCGCAGCGGGTGGTCACCAAGGACTACGGCTGGCGTTCGCGCAAGGTGGTCGAACAGACCCAGCTGTCGCCGATCACGGCGCGACTCAACTTTCAGTCCGCGTTCGCGGTGCGGATCGGGACCCGGTTGTCGCAGGCGCGCGACGCCGCTCGCGATGAAGCCCTGGCCGCACAGTCCGACGGACCGCGAACGTCGGTGTCGACCGCATTGGCATTGCGCAATAAAGAGATTGAGGTACAGGACTTCTACTCTGAGCAGTCGACGGCGCGGGGGAGCTGGCAGCCGTCGAGTGCGTCCGCCGGCTATTCCGAGGCGGCCCGACGCGCGGGCGACCGGGCTGGCCGACGCGCGAAGATTGGTCCCGGCCGTGAATTCGGCGGCAGTGCGGGTGCGTTGAAGGCGTGAGCGAGATCGACACTGGCCGCAGCGCGTTCTATGCGGCGGAGAAGTTGGTGCTCAACCTCTTCGATCGTGCCGGGGCGAGCGCAGCGACGGGAAATGTCACCGGGGCGAGCGCAGCGACGGGAAATGTCACCGGGGCGAGCGCAGCGACGGGAAATGTCACCGGGGCGAGCGCAGCGACGGGAAATGTCACCGGGGCGAGCGCAGCGACGGGAAATGTCACCGGGGCGAGCGCAGCGACGGGAAATGTCACCGGGGCGAGCGCAGCGACGGGAAACTTAACAGCGACCTTGGCCGGTACCACCGTCACACTGCCGCCGGAAGCGAAATTCGCGTCCGTCGAATCGATTTCGCGTTATGTCGACGATGTGTTGGCTATGCGGCCGGTTCGCGAAGCTTTCGCGCGTGCGGATGTGCCGCTGACAGTGCGCCCCCGCAACGGATTTCGGGCCGCTGAATATCGGCGAGTGGCCGACGACGACGCGGCCGGCGGCGAGATCGCCATCCCGCATCGTGGTGCCGGGTCGTGGGCGCTTCGCGAACTGGTTGTCCTGCATGAGGTTGCCCATCACCTCGACGACACCGGTGGGGCTGCGCATGATGCCGGCTTCGCCAATACATTGATCGCCCTGGTTGGTCTGGTTCTCGGACCGGAGGCAGCCTTTGTGTATCGAGTGATTCTGCACGACGCGGGTGCGGTGCGTCGGTGACACGTCCGACGGCGTGACGCCGCTAAGCTGGCGGGCGGACGAAAGGTGATAACCGATGACGCCGCTCGCGACAGTCAACTCCGAGTACATCAAGCTGACCTCCACGCGGTCGCCCTATTGGTGCGTCGCGATCGTCGTCGTGCTCTCCATCGGCATCTCGACGCTGATCGGTGCGGTGCTCGCGAGTACGCCGGACACGGGTTTGGGGATTTCTGATTATCTGCTGGGGCTCAATCAGTTCGGCGTTGTGGTGTTGATGATTATGGCGGTTCTCGGGGCGACCAGTGAGTACCGCTTCGGCACCATCCGTGCGACCTTCATCGCGACCCCCCGGCGCGCGCGGGTGTTGATCGCGAAGGCCGTGGTCTTCGGCGGTCTGGCCGTTGTGCTCAGCGCCGTTCTCGCGGTGATCAGCCTCGGTGCGGTGAAGGCGCTGGCCGGCTCGTCGAGCAAGTTCTCCTTCGGTGATGCCGATGCGCTGCGGCAACTCTGGGGAACTCCGATCTGGGCGTTGCTCTGCGTCATCGTCGGATTGGGCGTTGGCGCGCTGGTGCGTCACACCGCCGGGGCCGTGGTGATCATCCTGGTGTGGATGCTGGTTGCGGAATCGATTCTGGCGGTATTGCCGAAGGTTGGTTCGGCGATTGGTCCATTCCTACCGTTCCGCAATGGTTCGCGGTTCCTGAGTTCCACCGCGTCATCGCCCGACTACCACTGGAATTCTTATGTGTCCCTTGGGTATTTCGCGCTATTCGCGGTGCTGGTGTTCGTCGCCGCGATAGTCGTTGTGGAGCGCCGGGACGCCTGAGCCGCCGGAGCGGCTACTCGTAGGTGTTGAACTGGCCCGGCCTGCTCAGGGACGCCGTCTTGACCTTCTTTCCCTTTGCGGCACTGATGATCTGACCCTGCCATGCGACCAGGCAGGCGGCCTGGGGTGACTGGTAGATCCGGGTGAGAATCGGGGCCAGCACCTTGGCTAGATTGCCCTCGGCGGCCAGGAACTGCGACCGATAGGGCCCATAGAATGGGAGTATCGCTTCCAGCACAACGGTTTCGGCGCCCTGCACCTGCTTGATGATGGGGTTGATCCAGGAGATGTTGGCGTTGATCACCGGTTCGATCTCGGCCAGGATCGGACCAGCCAATTGCATCAGTGGCTGGTACACCGAACCTAGTGCGAAGGCTTCGGAGGAAAACGGTCCGGCCGCGGGTGCCAGCAGAATCATCGACGCCAGCCCGCCACTCTTTTCCGGCTTGGGCCAGCCCAGGGGGCAGGCGGCCTGGCCGGTCAGCGGCTCGGCGGATAGTCCAGCGATGCCAGTCGAGTTGGGATCGATGGCCACCGAGTTACCCGGTTTGGCGGTGCCAGAGGGAACTGTTCCGCTCGGCGAGCCGCCGATCGGGACGGTGCCAGTGGGCGCGGTCCCGGTTGGTGAGTTACCGATCGGAACCGACGCCGCCGGGGCGGGGCCGGTTGCCTTGGGAACAGTCACCGGCGCACCGGGTTTGGCTATCGGACCGGTGTTGGGGGTCTGGGCTTGATTCAGTGCGGCCGGGGTACTGGTGACAACGTAATGCGTCGGTCCGCTGGTCGCATACCAGGTTGAGACGAACAATGCGACGAGGATTGCCAGGGTGCCCCCGGCCCGAACGGCCGGGATCAGCGGCCGACGCCGATGGATCTGCTCGGCCGGACTGTCCTCGACGGCGTCGAAAGCTGTTGCGGCACCGGCCACTTCACCAAGATCCAATTGATCGGTATCGGTGTCGTCTGTTGCGCTCGGGGTGATGTTGGTCATGAGAGTCCTTGCGTGAGTTACGAAGTGCTCGACGGCCCAGCGGCCTCGGGACGATAGGTGCCGGTCAAATGCCAGACTCCGGTGAACCCGTTGAACGGCCCGCCGACAATGAGGCTGGTCCATTGCAGGGTGTAGGTCTTGGTATCCGAATCGAGAGTTCCGGTAGCTGCCGGGCCGGTGCCCGCGACGGTGGCGTCTTGACGTTCCCACTGGTTACGAACCCAGTCCCAGGCCCGTTTCGCCTCCGCGGCGCCGGGCACCTGTGCGCTGGCTTTCGCCGGCGGCTTGGGCGCGCCCTGGTTGAATTCCTGGTTGTTCCAGGATGCCGCCCAGGACACCAATTGCCCGGTGAGTGTACCGCCCGCGTTCGTCACCGTCGGTGGTGCGAGCTTGTGTTTCGTCTGCGGGTCAACGGGATTGGTTGACGTACCGAATAGTACGCCGAAGAATCTCGTGGGCTTCATGATCGAACCGGCCAACGAATCACCATTGCGGAAAGCGGGTTTCGGCTCGGACTGATAGCCGCCGAGACGAACTCCGCGTTCGCTACCGGGCTCCAGTAGTGTGACGCTGCCGCCGTCGACTGGCGAATCACCGTTGGGCATATAAGGACCCGCGTCGGCGGTGCCACCTGGCTGCACCATCTTGAACCACGAACCGCCCAATTTACCGTCCTTGAACGATCCAGGGCTCAGTTCCAACAGGCCGGTCAATTCGCCGTCGGCGACCGGGGTGGACGACGAACACGACGTCAGCCCGACGGCCAGCAATGCGGCACACAACGTCGCGCAGAAGGTGTGTCGAATGGAAATACTCACGTGGATAGAACCTTTCGCGATGAATCTGGGGTGAGTGCCGCGACACCGACGGCGAGGCCGATCAGGCCTGCCGCGAATAGCAACCAGGGCAGGGCGGCGAAGGCGCCGAAACCCAGTGGGCGCGTGCGATTGTCGAGGGAAGCGACGCCGTCGAAGTTCTTGAGGTTGTCGTTCATCACGCCGATCAGGCCAGCGAAATCCGACGACATCGGCTGCCACCGTTGATTGAGCTGGCCGACCTGGGCAACCGCGACATCGGGAGCTTTCGATGAGGCGCGAACCGCTGGAAGGTAGCGGCTGTCAACGTCGCCGACCGCGCCGACCAGCACGACGAAGTAGCCCTGCACCTCCCGAACCTTCTCGGTGGTCATGATCGGCTGTAGCGATTTCAATAGTGCCCCACCGGAATTCGCGTTCGATGCCAACCCGGTGAGGAATGGTGATGCGGCAAGTACCACGGCAACCGCGATGATTGCCGCGCCTACCCGCCGTGTCCCAGCCTTCCGGCTGCGGCGTAGTCCCCACACCCCCAAACCGATGAATAGTAGCCCGGCGCCGACCGGAATGAACGGCACACCCGCGATCGAACGGATCGCCGCGAGATGATCGTAGTCATCTCGCGCGGAATCGATCTGGTCGATCATCGCTGACATATCGGCATGGATTGCCGGGTACTGCTTGACGAATTTCTGTAGTTGGGGATAGCGCGCGGTGTCGATGCCGGTGGCGTCGTCGATGGCGACGACGCCACCGCGTACCGTCTCCAAGGTCGCTAGATCCGATTGAAACTGTTGCAGCGTAGTAGATTTCGTGTATGGCGCGAAGTCGGTGATCATTGCTTGGGCTTGGGCTGCCGGATAGAAGAATCCACCGGCAATAGGGGCGATGACTAGTGCGAGTCCCACGACGATTGCTGCGAAGAACGGCCAGCGGCGCCGCGGCTGGTTCGGAGAGTTGACCGGAGTCGGTGTTGACTCCGTGGCGTCAGCGGCTGATTTGTCCGTCGGCGCACCTGGATAGGCGGATAACTCGATACTACGGTCGACACTCATCGGTCTCCTTTAGTCGGAGCCGCGGCGGCGGGAGAACAGTCGATCAGCATTGGTCAGCAAAGCCGCTGCCACCGCGGTGATTACCACCAGGACAGGCAGCAGCCAGCGCGGTTGTCCGCTGGATGCGGGCACGTCCAGTGACTGCACTGTCGTCTGCGGGTTGCCTGCCACCTGAGTCACCGTAGCGTTGGGATTGCCCGCCGGCTGCGCGCCGGGCACTGCCGGCGCGGTGGTGGCACCCGGTGCGTTGGTCTGTCCCGGTACTGGAGCCGGCGTGGCGGCCGGATTAGCTGGTGCCGCAGCAGAATTCAGCCCGGTGCCGCGGAAGGTTCCGGTGAGATGCCAAAGCCCGGTGAAGTTGTTGAATGGCCCGCCGACGATCTGCGAGGTCCATTCCAAGACGAACGCACCGCTTGCGGGATCGATGGTGCCTCGCACCGGGGTGGTCTTGCCTGGTAGACCGCCGCCGGGCTTGGGGGCACCTTGATTGAAGACCTGCCGATTCCAGGTGACACCGAAACTGGACAGGTCCCCGGAGAGGGTTGTGCCGTCGGCATAGATCTGCGGTCGAGACGTACCTCGGGCGGTCTGCGGGTCAGTCGGGTTGGTGGCGGTGGCAAAGCCGACGCCGTAGAACTTCACCGGTCGCGTGACGCTGCCCGATATCGCGTTACCCGAACCGTCGAAAGCATTCGACGGCTGCGCCTGGTAGGTGCCGCTTGTGAGTCCTCCCGCGGTCCCGGGTGCCAGCGGCGTGACGGTCTTATCTGAACAGGTCGAGTCGCTATTGGATAGGAATGGGCCGCTGGTATTGCCGGCCGGCAGGATCATGCGGAAGAAGGAGCCGGTGACTGAGCCACCCGAGCAGACACCGGATTGCAGAGCGAATGATCCCTGCAATGCCGACGGTGCGGCATCGGCCGGTGCCGCGGCGAAGAGTGCGGGTGCGGCGATGATGCCGACGGCCGCGGTCAGCCGGGCGAGCCGGTGACGGGATGAGGTAAGGACGGACTTCACTAAAGGCTCCAAGATCACGGCGCACCAATGGATTGAAATGCGCATTCGTTGTCACAAACTAGCCGGTCGACCGGCCAGCGGGAGGTTTAGAACCTGGGTGATTCTGGCAGCCTCCCCAGGGGCCTTTCATAAACCGAATTGGTCGTCAGTCCTAACCTGGCAGCGGCCATCTACTGCGCGAACGTTCGGTCGGCAAGGCTCAATTTATGCGCTGTGAACTGTATGGAAGGTGATCATATGAGATATATTTCTCGGTTTTTACCCGTTCAGGGTGTCACTCGTGTAGCTTTCGCTGAGACGTAAATCACTGCGGAAATCGAACGAGGGATGTGGATGGGAAGTCCAGCGGCATATCGCCCTCGTGGGCTCGGTTGGCTATACCGCGGTGCCGACGACGCGGAAACGGTACTAGCCGACATCGGCCATCTCGTTTCGTTCGTCTACTACGCGCTCCGCTACGCGCCATCCGCGATGTGGAGGTTTCGCGCGCAGACTGTTCGTACGGTCACCGACCTCGCATGGGGTCGTGGCGCGATTATCGTCGGCGGCGGCACCGCGCTGGTGATGGCGGTATTGGGACTCGCGGCCGGTGCGACGGTCGCGATCGTCGCGCACGGCACGCTGAACATGCTTGGACTTGGCTCAGTCGCCGGATCGGTGTCGTCCTTCGCGATCACCCGTGAGTTCGCGCCGCTGCTGGCCGCACTCGGATTCGCCGTCCAGGCCGGCTGCCGAATGACCGCGGAGATCGGATCGATGCGGATCAGCGAAGAGATCGACGCCTTGGAAGTGGTCGGGGTGCATTCGATCGCATTTGTGGTGTCCACCAGAGTCATCGCCGGAGTCATTACCATCATCCCGACCTTCCTGGTCGCCGTCATCGCCAGCTATCTCAGCAGTTCACTGGTGGTTCGTATGCGGGGTGAGTCGCCAGGTGCCTACGCACATTATTTCAACCAATTCGTGAACTTCCCCGATTTGGCGCTCGCGACGTTGAAGGTGACGATCTTCGTGATCGCCGTCATCGTCATTCATTGCTACAAGGGCTATTTCGCGGCCGGCGGTCCAGAGGGTGTCGGGGTGGCATCGGGTCGCGCGATCCGCGCGAGTCTAGTGGCGATTGTCGCACTCGACCTCGTTCTCACCGTCGCGTTCTGGGGCATCAACTCGCCCTTCACATTCCGAGGATGAGCTGATGCCAGACTTTCGTGCACCCGGTATGTCCGCGCCTCGGCGGGTATTCGCTCGCCGTGCGGTGTTCTTCCTTGCCGCTTCGGTGGTAATTCTCCTGGCGACGATCCTCGTGGTAAAGCTGTTGCCCGACAACAAGACTGTAGTCACTATGCATACCGACACTCTGGCCGGTGGCATCGTCGACGGGGCGGCGGTGGTGCTCAATGGCGCCGAGGTCGGCACGGTTACCTCACTGACAAAGGTATCGCCGGGCAAATACGAGATCGCGCTGGCGATCGACAACAAGTTTCTCGGAAAGCCAGGTTTATTGAGCAGCGCGACCCTAGTCTCGTATGCACCCAAGAATCTCTTCGGCATTGCCGCCGTGGTACTCAAGTCGCAGCCCGGCGGTGACCCGATCGGCAACGGTGATGACTTCTATCCCGACCAACCGGTTGACGCCACGCTGACGACGTTGTTGCGCAACCTGAATGACTTGCAGACCGATGCCTTCGCGCCGTATATGGGCGACATCCTCAGGTCGGCCAACCAGGCGACGATGGGGCTGCTGCCGATCATCGGCGTTCTCGGCAAACTCGCGAGCGATATCGCCGACACCCAGAAGATTCCGACGGCGAAATCGCTGCCGAGGTTCAAAGAATTGATCGCACGACTGCGCGACACCACCGGGTTGGTGTTCCCGTCGCTGGTGAGCCTCGTTCACTGGGACGCCCCACAGCAGCCCGGCTACGTCGAAAAGCAGCACAGGGGATTGAGCTATGTCAGCACCACCACGATGGAAGACGTCGGAAATCTTTTGTCCAACAAGGAACTCGGCGGAGTTCTCGTCGTCGCGCCGACCGGAGTGCAACTTCTCGACCGAATCATGAAAACCTTTCCCGAGGCGCGCAAGAACGGCATCCAGATCGCGACCCTGATCGATCGGATCAACGCCGCGCTTCGGCCCGGCCCACAGGGGCCGGTGATGACCGTCGACGTGGTGCTCGCCGGTATTCCCGGCGTCGCCGCCGCACTCGGAATCGGAGGGAAGCGATGAAATCACCGCTACGATCGCTCATCTATCTGATCGTGTTCGCGATCGTCGCGGTTGGCGGCGGCCTGTTCATCGCGAATGGCATCTCACGTCCGGTCGCCGGTCAAACAGTCACTTACACAGCCGAATTCACCAATGTTTCGGGGCTGCGCGTTGGCAACGACGTCCGCTTGCTCGGGACCCGGGTCGGCAAAGTGACCGGCGTCGAACTGTCGTCGGATGACACGATGGCGTTGGTTACCTTTACCCTGCTCGGCGACCAGCACGTATACGGCGACTCAAAGCTCGCGATCCGCTATCTCAACCTAACCGGTATCCGCTATCTCGACTTGCAACAGCGGTCCGGGCAGGGAACGCCACGATCTCCGCAAGTGCCGATCGGCGTGGAATCGACCACGCCGTCATATGACATAACGACGGTATTCCACGGTCTCGCACCGGTTTTCGCGGTAATGGACCCCGCCGACATTAATCATTTCTCGGAAAGTCTGCTGGCCCTGATCCAGGGTGACGGCACCGGTTTCGGTGAGGTCATCGACTCGTTGACTCGCGTGTTGCAATTCGTCGACAACCGTTCTGCCCTGGTGAACACCTTGATAGACAACCTCTCTCAGGTGTCCGGGGCGATCGGTGGCCGCGCGGGATTCGTCGGCCAACTGATCGGTTTTCTGAAGGAATTCGGCTTCGCCGTCGCGAAGGCGATTCCCTCGGTCCGTGAGTATGCCGACTCGACCGGCAATGTCATCATCGCGATCGATCGGCTGTTCGCGGCGATGGGATTGCGGCCCAATAACACCCCCGACGCCAACGCGGTGGTGCGCCAGGTGATGCCGATCGCTCGCAGCGTGGTCGGGGTGATGTCGCTCGCGCCAGGCCTGCTGAACGCGCTGAACAATATTCTGCCCGCTGGCGGGCCGACGGCGCCGCTGACGTGCTCCAAAGGCCGTGCCCAACTGCCAGCCAGTGTTGCTGTCTTTCTTCGGGGAACGCAGGTGACGTTGTGCAAGAAGTGAATTCGAGCGCATGGTCCAAAGTCGTGGGATCGCCGGGCCGTGTACTCGCACGCATAGTCGACAAGCCGGCGCTCACCAACGCGCAGCGTGAGCGCGGCGAAGTACGTTGGGGCATCGCGGCAGTTGTGCTTGCAGCCGTGATCGGGTTGGTCGCCGTCGGGATCTATGTCCTGACCCCTGGCCAGTACCGAATCACCGCCCGATTCGCCGAGGCTGGCCAAATCCGAGTCGGCGACAATGTGCGGGTCGCGGGTATCCCGGTCGGTTCGGTGCACCGGGTCACCCTCGCCGATGATCATGTCGACGTCGAGATGTCGGTCAGCAACGATGTACGGATCGGGTCCGAATCGAGGGCGGACGTCAAGATGCTCACAATTGTCGGCGGATCCTTCGTGGATATCACCTCCAGCGGAGATATGCCGTTGGGGGATAAAGCTATTCCCGTCGATCAGACCTCGATCCCATATTCGCTGATGGAGACCTTTCAGATCGCGCAGCCCAAGCTCGCGCGTATCGACGCGGCGCCGCTGCGTGAGGTCCTGGTACAGATGCAGACCGGCCTGTCGGACAACCCTGGAGCACTGCGGCGCGACTTGACCACCATGTCGTCGATGCTGCGCAACGTCAACGCACGCCAGGATGAGTTCGGGGCGCTGCTACGACTGGCCGCTCAGTACACGCGCGAACTGAATGTCAACGGCGATGTGGTGACGGCGGTCGTCCGCAATCTCAGTGCGTTCATCTCCGAACTCGAGTCGGTTGGCGTTCGCGCTGCCTACGGTGTTGGTGCACTCGCCGGCATGCTTGAACGCGTCAAGGGCCTGGCGATCGAATATGCGAAGGATATCGATCCTCTTGTCCGGCAGGTCGATTCCATCGGCCGTGAATTCGGGCCGGCGCTGCGGCGCTACACCCCGATGATCGATTCGGCACGTGCGCTCATCAAACGTCTGGAAGGCATGGTCGGTCCGGATGGCAGTGTCAAGCTCAGCTCGGCACCGTTGGTGTTGTCGTCGGATATCTGTGTCCCCTTGCCGGGAATGGGGTGCTGAGCGATGTTGAGCAGAATTCTCGGCTCCAAGTGGCTGGTCACCGGCGCAGTGCTAGTACTGGCAATCGGGGCTGTTGCCGTCGGTACCTTCGGCGGCAAGCTGACTCGGTCCGCGACCACCTATTGTGCCGAGATGAGCGACGCCGTCGGCATGTTCGTGGGCAATCCGGTGACCAAACGAGGCGTGTCGATCGGTGAGGTGACCAAAGTCGAGTCGGTCGGTGATCACGCGGTGATCACCTTCACTGTTCAAGACGGCCAACGTATTCCGGCGAATATCAAGGCCGCGACGGTATCCCCGTCGATTATCGCGGTTCGTCAATTGGCGCTACTCGACGGTGACGCTGGCGGGCCGTCGCTCGCAGACGGGGCCTGCATCGCCCGCGACAACACCAGCACTCCCGTATCGATCAGTAAGGCGCTGGAGAGCGTATCGAAACTAGGGCAACAACTGACCACCGGTGGCGGCGTGGAACAGATGGTCAAGGTCTTCGGCAGCATCCGCACCGTGAATACCGAGCTGGCCGGCACCGGGCCATTGCTTAACTCGATCATCAAACAGTTGGCAGTGCCCGGCCGTACCCCGATCAACGGCGCACTTGCCGACCTGGCAACCGTCATCGACAACACCAGCGGATTGACGAAAGGCCTGGCCGGCAACCTGCCGTTGATGCGTGAATTCGTCGAATCGATCAACCCCACCTTTGTATCGTCGGTCGGAATCCCGCTGTTGGACAACATCAGTCGGGTCGTGCTCGCGTTGCCAGAGACCGTCAACGTCGCAGCCGACGTACTTTCGCGCTACCAACATTTCGCGTGGCCCGCACTCGACGTCGTGGTACCCATAGCCAGGTTGGTCGGCGCAGGTATGCGCAACTTTGGCGATCTGCTCGGCATCGTGCCAGTGCTGATCCGGGCCTTCAACATCTCCTTCGATCAGCAATCCCTCGGGGTGCGGATCTCGTACACACCGCCGAAAACTCGTGTCCCCGCAAAGAATCCGTCATTGACCTGTGCCAATGTCAACCGGATCTTCCCCGGACAATGCCATGTCATCGACCCCGGTCATCTCGAGGTCGACGCATTGCGACTCGCGCTATTGCTGACGGGGGTGGCACGATGATCGCGCTGCGAAATCGACTGACGCAGATGTTGATCGGGGTCATCGCCGTAGTGAGTCTGACCGGATGTTCGGCGGCCTTCTCGCCCGAGCGGCTACCGACCGCGGCGGGTATGCGGGACGGCTGGACGATGCATATCCGATTTGGGACGGTGATGAACCTGCCGAACCAATCGAAGGTAATGGTCGATGGCATCGATGCCGGTGTGGTGTCGGCGATCCGGCCCGATCACGACGCGGCCGTCGCGACCCTCACCATCAATCGCGGAGTGGTAGTCGGCGCGAAAGCCGTTGCCGAGCTTAGGCAGGACACCCTGCTGGGGGACACTTATGTGTCGTTGGCCAACCCGTCCGATGCCTACTCCCAGCCCCTCGCGTCGGATGCGACACTCGGTCCCCAGCAGGTCAAGGCGCCGGTGCAGATCGAAGATCTATTCGTCAGCCTGTCCAATTTCCTTGGCGGCGGCGCGCTACCCGAACTCGGCAGCTCATTCGCCAAGGTCAATGGACAGTTCCCCGACGATCCAGCCGTAGTGCGAAGGCTCACTGCAACTTTCGCGGAAACGCTCACCGCCTGGGGCGACAATATCGGCGACCTCAACGGCACCTTGCAGCAGCTCACCGAGATGACAGCGACTTTGGCGAATTACTCGTCGACGTTGAGTTTCGCCCTCAGCCCGCCGGGAATGACCCAGGTCAAGGGACTCACCGATCCACGCCTGCTCGGTGATCTGGTAGTTGGGTTATCGCGCAGCATGCGGCCGATGGTCCCGGCGATTCCCCTGTTGAAGTCGTTGACCCGGATGATCGACAGCGTTGTCATTCCGTATCTCGTTCCCGGCTGGCCGCAGTACGCGGGACAAGACTCCAATGCGACACGGCTGGTGGATCTGTTGACCAACAAGGTGATTCCGTTCCTGAAGAATATTCCCGCGGTGAATGTGCGTAGTGTCGCGATTGAGGGAGGGGTTACCGATCGCGAGTTGGCCGATCGGTTGGTCAAGGTTTTCCGGACGATGGGGATGGTTCGATGAAGTCGCGGGTCGCGCGTGAGTTCTCGGTCAACGTCGCGGTGTTCGCCGTGGTGATCATTCTGGGTGGCGTATACCTGGCGGTCAATGTCTACGAATGGCGGCCGGGAACCCGATACCACTCGGTGACGATGTCGATGACCGACACCGACTTGGTAGCGGTCGGTACCGGGGTATTCGTCAACGGGATGAACGTCGGAGAGGTGTCGGCCGTCGAGCTGGAACCAACGGGTGCCCGGTTGACGATGAAATACCCAAGTAGTCAACAGATTCCGGCCGATACCTCAGTGGAGGTTGGCATGCAGTCAGCGCTGGGCGAGCCGTATGTGAATTTTGTGCCGAAGACATCGAAGGGCCCGTTCCTCTCCGATGGTGCGGTGATCTCGGCTGACCGGATTGCCGAACCGGAGTCGATTCCCGGCATTTTCGAGATGATTTCCGACCTGTCGAGTGTCACTGCCGCCGATCCCCTTTCTGGAGTATTGAAGACGGTCTCGCAGGCACTTGCCGGTACGGACGACGCGATGGGCCGGATCAGTGACGGCAGCCGACTTATCGCCGGCGTCTTGATGTCTCGGTCAGCGCAACTGAGGTCGATGTTCGCCAATACCCAGATCTACACCGGCGATATCGAATGGCTGGTGGACGCGCTACCCGGGTTTGGCAGCGCGGTGGACACCATTTTCGTGCGCTATCTCGGCACGCTTCACGCGCTGGAATCCACCTTCGCCAAATCCGATCTCCACCAGAAATTCAGTGAGGTCATCGACCCGTTCCTGGTGAAGCTCAACGGGTACCTCACCGACGTCATCCCGAATGTTGTCGACGCCATCGGCCCGATGATGCCAATAGCGACAGCTCTCAACGAGACTCTGCCGATGATTGACGTCAGCGAATTGCTCTCGCGCGCATTGCAGATGATGGGGTCGGGCGACAGCGCGCGATTCGTGATCAGACCCTCGGCGCCCAACTAGCCTGGCGCCCAAGTATTTCGGTGACGCGGCCTCCGGTTGCCGCACCCGCGAACCTATGGAAGGGAAGCACATGATTGATCTCGACAAGCCGACTGCACAGGACGAGGCTGACATCGACGAGGCTGCGGACAACGCCACCGTCGAGGTCCAAGCGGATACTGCTGAGTCGCCCGCCGCGAAGACTGAGCTGGTGAAAGCCAGACGCCAGCTTACGGTTTCGTTGAGTGGGTTGGTTGCCGGCGTGGTTGGCACCGCGATCGTCGCGGCCCTGGTCGCCGCATTGGTGATCTTCATGGTTCGCGACTTTTCCGCACGTGATGACTTGGACGCCATGCGGGCGGATATCGCCGGTCGCGCCAATGCGGAGAAGATCGCCGGACAGTATGCGGTGACCGCCGCGACTCTCGACTACCGCGACCTCACGCCGTGGATCGCGAATATGAAAAAGGGCGTGAGCGACGATCTGCGCAAACAGTATGACGTGATCGGACAGGCGATGGAGCAGGTACTCACCCCGCTGCGAATGCAGACCACCGCCGATCTGGTGGTGGCCAAAACCGTTGCGGTGAACGGGAATATGTATCGGGTGCAGGCCGTGGTGAATGTGAACACGAAAACTGTCCAGACTCCGAACGGCGGGTCTACGACCGCTGTCTACGCATTGACTCTCGACAAGGGCCGCGACTGGACCATCACATCGGTCGGTGACCCGACATCGGCGATCGGAAATATCAACCCCAACGCCAATCCCGGTGGCAACCAAGCAAATCCGGTGCCGAGCGCGACGTCGTCGCCGACCACCCCGCCCGCCGGGGGTTAACCGATGACCACTGTCGCGGCGGGAGCGCTGAACAACCGGGAAATCCTGCTGACTAACCTGCGGGACAACGCTGTGGGACCGGTGCGGACCCTCGGTCGTACCTTTTCGCTCGCCGTCACCGCCGTCGCGCAAATGGTCATCGATGTTCTCCGTGGTCGACTGAAAGTCAAAGAGACGGTGGTGCAGGCTTGGTACATGGTGAGCGTCACCGCGCTGCCCGCCTTCCTGATGGCGATCCCGTTCGGTGTCATCGTGACGATCCAGATCGGCAATGTGATCAATCAGCTTGGCGCCCAATCACTTCTCGGAGCCGGCAGCGGTTTCGCGGTGATCCAGCAGGCCGCGCCGCTGGCATCGGGGATGTTGCTCGGCGGCGCCGGAGCGTCGGCGATCGCGGCCGACCTGGGTGCGCGGACGGTACGGGAGGAAATCGACGCGATGCGGACGATGGGGATCGACCCGGTACAGCGTCTGGTGGTGCCGCGCATTATCGCGTCAGTGATCGTGGCACCTCTACTCGCTCTGTTCATTATCGGCGTCGGGGTGATCGCAGCGTTCTATCTGGCGATTACGCTGCAAGGCGTCGGTCCGGGCAGTTACTGGCAGTCGTTCGGTGCGTTCGCCTCGCTCCGCGACATCTGGCTCGCGATGATCAAAGCTGTGGTGTTCGGGTTTATGATCGCGGTGATCGGCTGTCAGCGGGGACTGGAAGCGCGTGGCGGCCCCCGTGGCGTAGCCGACGGCGTGAATGCGACGGTGGTGGTGTCGACGGTGGCGATCATAGGCGTGAATCTGGTGATGACTCTGGTCTATTCGGTATTCTTCCCACTGCAATTGGGGTGAGGGGACTAACTTTCGGAGAGGTGGTCGCAGAACTGTGACGCAGGTGTCGGGGAGTCATACCGAGCTGCCACGCGGCCGCGGCCGGCCGCCGGTTCAGGGATTGTGGGACCGCCGACGCGAGGAGATCGTGACTGCCGCAATCGAAGTCATGTCATCGGTGGGTTATGAAGAAGCGTCGATGGCAGAGATCGCCCGGGTGGCCGGGATTGGCTCGGCCACCATTTATCGATATGTCGGAAGTAAGCGGGAACTACTCGACGACGTCTTTGAAGCGGTGACCCGACAGGTGGTGGCAGCCCTGCTTCCCGCGCAGCCATCTGTCGATTCCACGGACCTGGACATCATCGACCAGGCGAGTATTGTCGGCGGACGACTCTACGATCTGATCGAATCGGATCGCGCTCTCGTCAAACTGCTTGCGGTACAAGCAAGTGCCGTCGACAAGGGGTTGCAAGAACGGGTGCTGCGGATCAACGCATTGATCAACGCGCAGATTTCGGCCTCGCTCGGACGGGTCACCATCGGTGCGGCCCGACCCAGGTCGAAGGCTGAGCGTGACCTGTTCGCCCGGCTGATCGTCGGGCTTGGCGTGCCCGGTGCGGTTGTCACCACCAGAGGAACGACAACGCCCAGGCATCGGCGCGGATATGTTCGGTCGATGAAATCGATTGCGCTGCAAGGGATGCTCAATCCAGACGAGCGAGTCACGGCCGTGGTCCTCGCGCGACTGTCGAGGCGACTTGCCGATTCCGGAACGGCCCGGGCGGTGGAAGCGTCAACTCGACCGGTGTCACGTCGGTCGGAGATTCTCGACGCGGCGCTGGAATGTTATGCGGCGCAGAGTTATCGGGAGACGGGAGCGTCGGCGATCGCCGAACGCGCCGGAGTGAGTCACGGAACCTTCTACAATTATTTCGACAACCGGCGCGAAGTGGTCGATCAACTGATCGCCCGTGAGACGCGAAATCTTATGGCGCTGATCGAGTTCCAGCGACCCCGGCCACGTACCGCCGTCGAATTTCAGATCGGACTGGCCGCCATCGTACGACGACTGGGCAGCTACGCGGCCAAGCATCGTACCGCCCTCGAATTCATCATCCTGGAGGCGCCAGGCGTCGACGACCGTGCGCTGAACGCGCTGCTCGAGCTGTGGGAACAGTTGCTGTGGCTATGCGAGGCATATGTGCGATCGGGTGTCGCCGATGGCTATCTGCGCGCCGACGTCGAAGCGGATTTCCTCGCCGAAGCCTTACTGGCGGTGCTGTATACGTCGATCACCGCCACGGTGGTTCGGCCGACGGCGTCGGTCGACTTCGACACGCGGGTGGCGACGACTGTGGCGTTTGCCTGTCATGGTTTGCGTTCGCATGGCTAGTGTGGAGTTAACCTGGGCGCCGCGTGCGCCATGTCACCGACGAAAGGCTTGAGATATGTCCTTATTGTCCGTCCGCCGCCGCAACACTCCCGTGCCGGCCGCTGAGCCGCCGGTAGTCGTCGAGGCGCCGGAATCAGAGTCATCGCGCGGAATCGAAGGCTGGACCCGTATCGGTGGAGCCGGCCTCGCGGGTACCGGACTACTGCATTTCGCGGCGCCGAAACTGTTCGTGCCACTGACGCGAGTCGCGTTTCCCGAGCAGACTGAGCGTTTCGTGACCGTGAACGGCACGCTGGAGACTCTGATCGGTACCGCGTTGCTCTCGGCGCGCACCCGCCTGTTCGGCTATATCGGACTGCTGGTCTACCTGTTCTACTTGGGCTTCAACGCGAAGACCACTCGCGAAGAGGCTGCGGTCGCCAAGGCCACGCAGCCGAATGTGGTGCCCAGCGTGGTCCCGGCGCCGACAGTCGCCGACACGGCGTAGTCAGCGACTACGTCAGCGGAGCGCTCGCCAGCAGCGTCAGGTAGCTCGGTTGATCGGGATCGAGGACCAGGCGCTGATGGCGCCCGCGTGCTTTGACCAGATCGGGGATGACCGTCAGATATCGCGGGACACTCGCGGCATAGACGTCGACTCTCAACCGGTGGCCAGCTTCGATGATGGCATCGGTTGGTACCAGGTCGACGTCGATCTCGACGGGCCGATCGGCGGGGACCGGAAGTTTGGCTTCCCGCGTCAAATAATGGTGAGCCGCGATGAGTACGCCGTTGTCGTCGTAGGTCGACTGCGTCTCGTCAATCGCACGGTTGGAGACGGTGAGTGCGCCGTTGGTCAACACGGTCGAACAGCCATCGGGGGCGACGTCGTTGACCGTGACCGCCCAGATCCCCTCGTGACCGCTGGTCTCGACATTGAGGTGCAGGTTCATCGAGCCGCTAATGGAAACCGAATCGGTCAGTGGCGCGGTGCTGAAACTCAGGCCGCCGCGCTCCTGCGCGCGAGCGTCGACACTGAAGGATTTGCCGAGGGCGATGGTAGCTCCGGCGGTGACCTGCGATGTGTCGCGGGAGGCGATGCTATGCCGGTTGGGGCGAACACTGTGCGACGAGAAACGTTGCGTCGCATTGGAATCCAATGAGCCATCGAAGTGGCTGTGCGGCGCCGACGCGGATGTCGTCGACGTCAAGAACACCTGCTGGGTGCTGACGCCCGGTCGGGGGAAACTCTCGCCCGACGTCCATGAACCGCCCTGTTGCATCATCGTCACCGGGCCGTAGTGCTCGACGCCGTTCTCGGTGTCTTTGAGCCAGCGGTCAAACCAGGCGCGTTCGAGGACGTCGAGGCGCGGCGGGGCGAACTTGCCGTCGAAGCCTGAACCTACGTCGAGGTGATAGCCGTCGCCGACGATCACCTGTTTGCGTCCGGGAGCGACTTTGAGCCGGTTGTAGACGTTGGTCGCGCTGTGTCCGAACAGGTCATGCCACGCGCCGACGGTGAACGTCGGGACGTCAATCTGGTCGACTTTGGGGTCGCGTTCGTCGAAATACGGATCGTCGAAGATGCGGTCATCGCGCGCGGTGAGGAATCCCCAAGCGAGCGAAGGTAGTTCGGTGGCCGGGGACTTGATGCGATCACGTAGCCAGCGGGCGGTGTCGCCGCGGACGAGGTCGCGGACCGGCGTCGCGGGGTTGGGCACCCACTTGAGCAGGTTGACCGCGGAGAGCCAGACCGGGATGAAGGCGGACGGCATGCCGCCGGTGATGTAGATGTCGCGGACGATGTCGTCGCAGCCCTCGATGGCGAAGACCGCGCCGAGTGCCGGGGGGCGTTTGTCGGCGGCTTGCAGCGAGTTGATCGCCGAGTATGACCAGCCGGCCAGGCCGACTTTGCCATTCGACCAGGCCTGCGTCGCGGCCCAGTCGATGACCTCGACCGAGTCCTGTTGCTCACGAGTGCCGAGGATCTGCCATTTGCCCTGGGACGCGCCGGTGCCGCGAACATCGACGATGACCTGTGCGTAGCCGCTGCGCACGAGATTGCGGTTGATGCCGAAGACATCGAGGGCGCCGCCGGCGACCGTGCGGGTGAGCTGGGTGAGACCTTCGAGTGCGGTGCCGGTGCCGTCGATCGCCGCCGACGCCGAACTGATCGCGTGACCGATGACTGGTGCGTGCAGTGTTTTGTCGATGCCGCCGATGACCGCCCGGTTGTATGGATTGATGTTGACGATCACCGGGTAAGGCGTGGTGATCGCCTGACCAAACCGATTGGCCGGGCGGACCACTGTCGCGCGCAGGCGGATGCCGTCGCTCATGGTGATGATGGCGGAACGGTCGATGTTGACGCGTGGATACCGCTGCTTGCCGTCGACCAGCTTGCGCCAGTCGCGGGCGTTGGCCCCGCCGGTCGGATCGCCGAGGGGGAGCGCCTGAATGGCGCCGCGCGGGCTGGATTGGGCAGACGCGCGACGAGCCTTACGCGCGGTCGCGCGTCGGCCGGGCGTATCGAGTTGATACGTCATCGGATCATCACCTCGTTGTGTCGGATCGAGTTTGGCGAAGCCTATTCAGTCCCCTGAAGAATGGCTGTGGCATGCGTCACTCGACTGCTTGTAGCGAAATCTACCCCAGGGCTCATAAAGGTCCGCTAACTAGGGGGTCGCATTTTGGTGTTGATCCGCCAACGAGAATCGGCGATATTGGCACTAGCTGCAGCTTTGGACAGTTGGACAAATGACTATGTGGGCTGCGGTGATGTTGCGGGCGTCAGTCAGGTGACGTAGGGGATGTTGGGTTGGTTGGTGGTGTCTGGCACTGCTAGCTGGGTGCTTGCTGGGTGCTTGCGAGCGTGGGACTGATGAGGTTGTTGACTCCGATGGTGTGTTGACGGCGTGTCGTATGTTGAACCGATACCTGCGTACCTGCGCATGTAGCTGGCTATGACTGTCGGACGTCGAGAAAGGGTGTGCGTGGTGAATCGCATTTACGGCTTGGCCTACAAGCTAGGAGTGACGCCGTGGGAGGACGCTGGCCCGCAGTCGGGCTTCCGTAGGCAACTCGCAGCGTTCCTCGATGAGGAAACGAGCCGAACGTCTTTTCCCCGAGCTCTCGATATCGGTTGCGGCACAGGAGATCACAGCATTGAAATGGCATTGAGGTTGGCGCGCCACCGGCCTGGATGTGGTGCGGCCGGCCATCGACCAAGGGCGGAGGAAGGCGCGCGATGCGGGAGTTGATGTCGAATTCGTGGTGGGTGACGTGACCGACTTACCCGACTCGAGAAGGTGTTCACCGGGTGGCGACTCGCGGCGAGCGAGGCTGCCAATACGGACGGTCTGGCGAGGCCGATCAGAAGGGCCAATCCGAGCTGGTTCCGGCTGATTCGGAATTGAGGCCGATGGATAGCCTGCTGTGTCAGGAACGCTGCAACAACGGTACGCACCAGCGCATCGTCTGCGTTGATCGATCAGGCCACATGTCGACCGTCCTTCTGGGAGCGACGCCTCTATGAGTCGTTTCGTTGACAACCGCCCATTCTTGAGTGAACCTTCCGGCCCGCCACGAACCCTGTCGATCGTTCTGAACAGGCTGGGCGTCGAGTTTGAGTCGGAAGATGTGCCTCGCAAGACTGTTGCCGCCTGGCTGCACACTACGAGCCCACCGCCCACCTCGAGGAGTCAAGGAGCGCATTGACCGACGAGATCCTTCGAGCTGAACTGATCGTGCACAAGACGCGCAGGAGGCGACCGACGCCCGACGTCGGGCGAGAAGCCGCTGGGGGGGCATTAGCTACCGGTCACCGAACATGAAGCCAAGCTTTACCGCGCTGCTGGCCCGACTAACCCCCAACCTCCGCCCGCCCCAACTCAACCGCGGCCGCCGCTTCCAGCACCATCCAGCCACTGAGCTGCACCGACAGATCCCGCTCGGGAATCTTCGATGAATGCACCGCGCCCTCGATGAATTCGGCGTCGCCGCCACCAGTGGTCGGCACCTGCGCGGGCTTGGCCCAGTCCGGGCCGAAGAAGATACGCCCCGACGCGTCGACAGTCCGGTTGGCCCACGCGGCATCGGCATTGACACGCACAATCGCAGCCGCCCGCTCGCGCAGCGCGGGAATATCCGCGTGATCACCGCGCAGGTCGGTCGCGACCAGCGCTAAGTACCTGGCGAAGACTCCGCTGAACAGCCCGCCATCCCCGCCGCCCGACGACGGAATGATCCCGTCGCGCAGATGATGTTGTTCGATGGCGTCGAGTAGTCGGGCGATCCGCTCGACGTGCCGCGCCTCGCCGGTCAGCCGATACGCCTCCACTTCGGCGCCCAGCACGACGCCCTGGCAATAACTGTAGATGGCCGTCACGCGCTCGAATTTCGAAGTGTCCGAACCGGATTGAGCAGCCGGCTTGATTCCGTCGATGACCAAATGCGTCGTCGGGTCGATGAGGTTGGCATCGAGCCAATCGCACATGGCAATGGTGCGCTCGGTATGTCCGGTGCGTGCCACCAGGATCGCGGCCGGGCCATTCGCTGGCGCGTTGAAGAATAGATCCATTGTGCGCCAGGGGATTCCGCCACCACGCTGAGGTATCCACGACGACAGCATGCGGTCGGTCAATACGCGAACCGCGCCCTCGCGGCCGAGGTGGAAATGTCGGTCGGCACGTTCGGCGGCGAGTCCGAGCCAGGCCATATCGTCGTAGTAGTTATTGGTCCAGCGCCCGAGGTTGCGGATCCTGATGCCACGCAACATGCGATTGACGGTGAGCGCACCATCGGGGGAGGGGCGGTGCAACTCGGCGTCAATCAATAGGTCAGTCAGATGCGCCTGCCACCAGTAATGCCACATGCCCTTACGCTGCCGATACGTGGGCATCGGCCAGGCGATTCGGCTGATCCGGGTCAACGGAAGCCCGAACGCTCGCGCCAGATTGCGGTCGACGATCGACTCCTGGGCGAGTGCGGCCCGCTCGTTCGCGGTCTGCTCCGACGGCGTTGGTGACGACGATTTGGATACGTTCGGCATGGTCCGGTAGCCTATCTCCTTGCTGCGTCATGCATCCGCGTGCCGCTGCGGGTTCACCAAAGACCGTTGGTCAACAGATCTCACGATCTGTACGAAGGTTCGGCAATGCCGACGACCCACGCAGGATGAACGAGGATCTGCGATGAATTCATCGCCTACGCCCCGTGCCTCCTGTGCATGGGGCGTTTTGCATTTCGCTTCCTCTTCGACGCCGGCGGAAATCTGGCGGACCACTCACTTCGAGATATGAGAGGAGGCGAAGTATGGCCAAGTCCGAAAAAGTCACCGCAGTCGCGGAGATCACCGAGCAGTTCAAGGGATCCACGGCAGCAGTCGTCACGGAATACCGTGGTCTGTCCGTTACCCAGATCAGCGAGCTGCGCCGGTCCCTCGGCGAGGGCGCAACCTACTCCGTCGCCAAGAACACCCTCACCAAACGTGCCGCTGCCGAAGCGGGCGTGGAGGGACTCGACGAGCTGTTCACTGGCCCGACCGCGATTGCCTTCATCGAAGGTGAGCCGGTGGTGGCTGCCAAGGCGATCAAGAACTTCGCCAAGGAGAACAAGGCTCTGGTCATCAAGGGCGGTTATATGGACGGCCGCGCGCTGTCCATCGCCGAGATCGAGCAGATCGCCGACCTGGAGACCCGAGAGGTTCTGCTGGCCAAGCTCGCCGGTGCCATGAAGGGCAACTTGGCAAAGGCCGCAGGGCTGTTCAATCAGCCCGCATCGCAGGTCGCGCGTCTCGCCGCGGCTCTGCAGGACAAGAAGGCGGCTGCGGGCGAGGAGTAAATCCTCACCTAGTCATCTGCCACCCAAACCCACATCCCCGCTCCGCGTGGGGATGACTCCCCAACAAGGGGAATCACCACAGCCCTGTTGGGGCACTAACGGAAGGACGCCACCATGGCGAAGCTCACCGCTGACGAGCTCATCGATCAGTTCAAAGAACTGACTCTGCTGGAGCTCAGCGATTTCGTGAAGAAGTTCGAAGAGGTCTTCGAGGTCACCGCAGCCGCTCCGGTTGCCGTCGCCGCTGCCGGTGCTCCGGCTGCCGGTGCCGAGGCCGCTGCTGAGCAGGACGAGTTCGACGTCGTGCTCGAGTCGGCTGGCGACAAGAAGATCCAGGTCATCAAGGTCGTCCGCGAGGTCGTCGCTGGTCTGGGCCTCAAGGAAGCCAAGGATCTCGTCGAGGGTGCTCCCAAGGCACTCCTGGAGAAGGTCGACAAGGACGCCGCCGAGGCTGCCAAGGCCAAGCTCGAAGAGGCCGGCGCCAAGGTCTCGCTCAAGTAAGACTGAGTTCGTAAGAACTTCTTTGCGGGACTGCCCGCAATCTGCGCCCCGAGCGAATCAGATCTGATTCACTCGGGGCGTAGTGTTTTCCTGGGAACTAGCAGGTCACGAGTGGTTTTGAGTCTTGGTCTTAGGCAAAAGTTCACATTTGTCACTGTGAGCTTGGCCGCAGGCCGGACATGGGTTAGTCTTAGGCCTCGTTAAGGTGCTACCCGCGAGTAACGTCACCCCGGCGGTGGTCGCGGACTTTACCGAACTTAAGTATTGGCGAGGTGCGCCAGTGGGCTAGAGTGACTCCAACCACAATGGTTCATGCATAACAAGTGCACCACACTCAGGACAATGGTCCCGGGGAAGATCGTCTGGAGGAAAAGCAGTGGGTGTTGAGGTCAGCGTTACCGGGCTAACAAAATCGTTCGGGTCACAGAACATTTGGCGGGATGTCTCTCTGACAATGCCAGCAGGTGAGGTGAATGCCCTGCTGGGTCCGTCGGGTACCGGTAAGTCGGTGTTCTTGAAGACCCTGATCGGTCTGCTGCATCCCGAACAGGGATCGGTCTTCATCGACGGTACCGACATCACCCAGTGTTCGGCCAAGGAACTCTATGAGATCCGCAAGCTGTTCGGTGTGCTGTTCCAGGACGGTGCACTGTTCGGTTCGATGAGCCTCTACGACAACATCGCCTTCCCGCTTCGTGAGCACACGAAGAAGAAGGAAACCGAGATCCGTCGCATCGTGATGGAGAAGGTTGAGATGGTCGGTCTGCTTGGTGCCGAGGACAAACTCCCCGGTGAGATCTCCGGTGGTATGCGTAAGCGTGCCGGCTTGGCCCGTGCGCTGGTGCTGGACCCACAGATCATCCTCTGCGACGAGCCCGACTCCGGTTTGGACCCGGTCCGTACCGCCTACATCTCCCAGTTGCTGATCGATATCAACGCGACCATCGACGCGACGATCCTCATCGTGACGCACAACATCAACATCGCTCGTACCATCCCGGACAATATCGGCATGCTCTTCCGTAAGGAACTGGTCATGTTCGGTCCGCGTGAGGTCCTGCTGACCTCCGAGCAGCCCGTCGTCAAGCAGTTCCTGGCCGGCGACCGCTTCGGCCCGATCGGCATGTCCGAAGAAAAGGACGAAGCCGTCGCCAAGGCCGAGGCAGAGATGCAGGCAGCCGGTATCTCCGGTGGCGGTACCCAGGACGACTTCTCCGAGATCATCGCGCAGGTTCAGCCCAACCCGGGAATGCCGGTTCGACATGCCGCGGTACGTCACCGCCGCAACGTCGAGCACATCCTGCACACCTTGCCGCATAACGCGCAGGAAGCCATCCGAGGCAACTTCGCGCAAGACGAGGCCGACGTCGCCGAAGGCATCGCTTCCACGACGACGGTCGCCGCAGTCGAAGCGTCACGCAACGGCTACGCCGAATACGGTGGCTTCGACGTCCCAGCGATGACGGTGACCGGCAACGCCGTCGAGAGCGCACCCGCGCAACAACCCGCACACGCGGGCGTCGGCCAGCAGGCCGTCGCGCCGTCGGATGCGCCGACCGAAACTTGGATCACTCCGGCCGCGGGTGATTCACCGACTCAGCCAATCTCCACCACCAAGGACACTAGGGGTTCTGCAGGATGACCAGTGCCACCACGCGTGGCATCGACAAGGTAGCTAAAGCGGGCAGCGGAGCGCTTGAGCAAACCGGCAACATTGTTCAGTTGTTCGTCGATGTCGTACGTCAGTCTGCGGTGCGCCCATTTCAGTGGCGTGAGTTCATTCAGCAGGCATGGTTCATCGCAAGTGTGACCATCCTGCCGACCGCACTCATCGCGATCCCCTTCGGGGCGATCGTGTCTTTGCAGACCGGCTCACTGATCAAGCAGATCGGTGCCGAGTCCTACACCGGCGCGGCCAGCGTGCTCGTCGTCATCCAGCAGGGTTCACCGCTGGTGACGTCGTTGCTGGTAGCCGGTGCCGCCGGTTCGGCGGTCGCGGCCGACCTCGGTTCACGAACCATTCGTGAAGAGATCGACGCGATGGAAGTACTCGGTATCAACCCGATCCAGCGTTTAGTCGTGCCACGCGTGTTGGCCATGGTGCTCGTCGCCATCCTGCTCAACGGCCTGGTCGCCGTCGTCGGCATCGGTGGTGGTTACTTCTTCAACGTGGTGGTGCAAGGCGGAACGCCGGGCGCCTACCTCGCTTCATTTGGTTCGCTCGCCCAGCTGCCCGACCTCTATATTTCGACGTTGAAGGCAGCCATCTTCGGTGTGATCGCCGGCATCGTGGCAGCCTATAAAGGCCTTCACCCCCGTGGCGGCCCCAAGGGAGTCGGTGACGCGGTCAACCAGAGCGTTGTCATCACCTTCCTGTTGCTGTTTTTCGCAAACCTGATCATCACCGCGGTCTACCTGCAGATCGTCCCGGCGAAGGGATCGTAGACTTCATGACCGGAGGCGCGACAATCGCGAAGTCTCGGTCCGAATACATCGGATACGAGGCGAAAAAGCAGCTCGGCAAACCACTCAAGGTGCTCGACGGCGCCGGCGAGCAGATGTCCTTCTACGGACGGGCGCTGCTGTGGATCCCCCGCACCATCACCCACTACTACCGCGAAGTCCTGCGACTTCTGGCAGAGGTGGCATTCGGTTCGGGCGGTCTAGCCGTGATCGGCGGAACCGTCGGCGTGATGGTGCTGATGTCGGGCTTCACCGGCGTTGTCGTCGGCCTGCAGGGTTATGCGGCGCTCGACCAGCTCGGTTCGCAAGCATTGACCGGATTCCTCTCGGCCTATGTGAACACCCGCGAGGTCGCACCGCTGGTCGCCGGCCTATCGCTGTCAGCGACGGTTGGTTGCGGTTTCACCGCGCAGCTCGGCGCGATGCGGATCTCCGAGGAGATCGACGCGCTGGAAGTCATGGCTGTGCCGTCGGTGCCGTATCTGGTCACCACTCGCGTGATCGCCGGTTTCGTCGCCGTCATCCCGCTGTACGTCCTGGGCCTGCTCGCCGCCTATCTGGCGTCGAGGACCATTAATACGGTCTTCAACGGTCAATCCAGCGGCTCTTACGACCACTACTTCAACCTGTTCCTACCGCCCGAGGACGTCTTATGGTCCTTCGGCAAGGTCCTGATATTTGCCTTCGTCATCATCCTCGTCCACTGCTACTACGGTTACTACGCCTCCGGCGGCCCGGCCGGCGTTGGCGTGGCAGTCGGTCACGCGGTGCGAACAGCGCTGGTGCTGATCGCGGTACTCGACTTCTTCCTCGGTCTCGCTATCTGGGGAACTTCGACGACGGTTCGGGTGGCGGGCTGATCTATGGCGATAATTCGACGCAGACTTCTGGGCCTTGCGTTC
This sequence comes from Gordonia sp. CPCC 205333, assembly GCF_048537885.1. NCBI lineage: Bacteria > Bacillati > Actinomycetota > Actinomycetes > Mycobacteriales > Gordoniaceae > Gordonia > Gordonia sp. CPCC 205333. The sequence continues at coordinate 775,204 of NZ_JBCLVI010000001.1, forward strand.
TTCCTGGTCATCGCGCTGTTCCTGGGCGGGACGATCATGAAGTTCCAAGGTGCCTTCACCACCACCGACGATGTGACCCTCAAGACCGACTCGGCGGGTAATTCGCTCTCCCCGAACGCCGACGTCAAGGCGCGCGGCATGGTCGTCGGCACGGTGAAAGAGATCAAGCAGAGCGACGACGGCAACGTCGAGGTGGTACTGGCCATCAGCCCGGACAAGATCTCGCTACTGCCGGCGAACACCACGGCGCGAGTCCTGCCCAAGACGCTGTTCGGCGAGCGCTATGTGGCCTTGCAGGTTCCGCAGGACGCGTCATCGACGCCCGCGCTGACCGGCGGCTCTATCATCCAGACCGATGCCAGCGGCAATGCCAAGGAAGTGCAGGATCTGTTCGATCGCCTGCTGCCGCTGCTCAAGGCGATTCCGCCGCAGGACCTCAATGTCACGCTGACGTCGCTGTCGCAAGCACTGTCCGGACGCGGGGAACAGCTCGGCACGACGTTCGAAGAGCTCAGCCAGATCTTCTCCAGGATCAACGACAACACCGATGAACTGCAGGGCACCTTGCGTGGGTTGGCGAGCTTCTCGCAGACCTACTCCGAGGCGTTGCCCGACGTTATCGACGGTCTGGACAATCTGCGCATCACCGGCAACACGCTGGTTGAGCGGCAGGACGACCTGCGGACGCTGATCGCGACGCTCGGCGTCGCGGCCACCGACACCACCGCATTCCTGCGGACCAACCGGGTTGATCTGATCAACCTGTTCATCGGGTCGAAGGACTACCTGTGGGGTTTGGCTAACCAGTCGCCGGTATTCGGCTGCACCTTCAAGAACTTCGCCGACTTGATTCCGGAGTCGCGCAAGATCGTCGGTGAAGGTACCCCCAATCCCGGTGTCCGAGTTGGACTTCAGTTCGTCAATCCGCGTGGTCGGTACTTGCCGAACCAGGATGAGCCACGCAACTTCGAGGTCAATCGTGGCCCGACCTGCTACAAGCCGCCGACCAACGGTCGCCCGTTCCCGCAGTATCCGGGTGGCGGTCTGGCCGACGGCTCGTATCAGCCGCCGTCGCGCAATCCCGGACCGCGCAATATTCCGGGTATGCCGCGGGCTCAGTTCTCGGCGACCCCGGCCGGAAATATCAAGGCCACCAACCCATTCGATGACCCCACTTACCGTGCCCAGCTTCAGGTGATCTACGGCGGCGCTGCCGGTGTCGAGCCCGGCAAGGTCCCCGCCTGGGTGACGCTGATCGGCGGCACGGCACTGCAGGGAGCGCAGGTCACCATCAAATGAAGTCCCTATTCTGGCCGTTGTTCAAGCTGATCACCTTCGCGGTGATCACCGTGTTGGCGACGAGTGCCCTGGCACTTACGATCGCCAACTCCGGTGCCGGCGGCGACAACGACTACAAAGCTGTCTTCTCCGAAGCGCAGATGCTCAATCCGGGCGACGACGTCCGCATCGCGGGTGTGCGCGTCGGACAAGTCAACGACGTCGCGGTATACGACCGCAATCGCGCGATGGTGTCATTCAGCATCGACCGTAACAATCTGCCCGAAGGCACTCAGGTCTACATCCGCTACCGGAACTTGACCGGCCTGCGTTACCTCGCCCTGGACAAGGGAGCCGGCAACTCGACGAAGTCCCTCGCTCCCGGATATACCTTTGGCGCGCTGCCGGGGGAGAATGACACACATCCGGCGGTGAACCTCACCGAACTCTTCAACGGATTCAAGCCACTGTTCCGGCAGCTTCAGCCGTCGGACGTAAACAAGTTGGCGGACTTGATCATTCAGGTTTTCCAGGGCGAAAGCGGTTCGATCAGTTCGTTGGTCTCCAACACCTCCGAGCTGACGAACGCACTGGCCGACAAGGACAAGGTGATCGGCGATCTGATCACGAACCTGACCACGGTCCTCGACACGGTCAACACCCACGACCAACAGTTCACCGATCTGCTCACCAATACCGAGAAATTGGTGACCGGCCTTGCCGCGCAACGTGGTTCGGTCGGCTCGGCAATCACCTCGGTGTCGAAGCTGACCTCGGTGACCGGTGACATCCTGTCCAAGACGCGGCCCGCGATCCAGGGTGATATCGCCGGACTGAAATCACTCTCCGATCAGATCACCGCACGCGACAAGGACGTCGAGGCGATTCTGACGAACTTGCCGGTCAAACTCGAAAGAATCGGCCGCGCAGCGACATTCGGTTCGTGGTTCCAGTTCTATCTCTGCGGCGTCGACGTCGTCGCGGGTAATGGTAAATCGACGCTGCTTACGCAGCCGTTGATCCCGCTGCCCGATATCAACCATGTCCTCTACACCAGTGCCGCGACGCGCTGCTGGCGTAACAACGACCGACCGGGAGGGTGAAGATGAGCGACAACACACCTTCGCCCGACGACGCGACCCAGCCGATCGAGATTCCCTCGAACGCTGCGGGACCGACACAGGGTGCACAGACAACAGCGGAGCCGGCAACCGCTCCGGTGAATCAGCAGCATAAGAGCCGACGTTTCGGCGGTCGGCGCAGCCCGGTCAGCATCGGCGCCATGGGCATCATGATCCTGCTGATGGTCGCGCTGTCATCGTTCTATCTGACGCAGCTTCCGCTTATCGGAGCCGGCGCGCGCTACACGGCGAAATTCACCGAGGCGGCCGGACTCAAGTCGGGTAACGAAGTCCGCGTAGCGGGCATCAAGGTCGGCAACGTGGAAAGCGTGAGCCTCAACGGCGATCGCGTCGACGTGAAATTCCGCGTCTCGAATACCTGGATCGGTAATCAGACTCAGGCGTCGATTCAGATCAAGACGGTTCTCGGCCAGAAATACCTTGGGCTAACGCCGCGCGGTTCCACGCCGCTCGATCCCGATGACGCGATCACCGACACCATCTCGCCCTACGACGTGATCGACGCGTTCTCCGACGCCTCCGATCAGATCGAAGAACTCAACACTGATCAGGTGGCGAAGTCGCTGACCACGCTGTCGGAGGCCTTCTCCGGCACCGCCGGTGATATCGGCCCGTCGCTCAAGGGCATCAGCCGGTTGTCGCAGACGATCGCCAGTCGTGACCAGGAAGTCCAGAAACTGCTCAGCGCGACCAAGAAGACCTCGAAGATCCTCGCCGATCGCAACGAGGAGTTCACCCGGTTGATCGCCGGCGCGGGCCAGTTGCTCGACGAACTGAATAACCGGCAGAAGTCGATCTCCGCACTGCTGTCGTCGACGACGACGCTGAGTACGGCGCTGTCCGGGATCGTCAAGGACAACCAGGAGCAGATTGGCCCGGCGCTGCAATCAGTTCAACAGGTCGGGGCACTGCTGACCAAGCAGAATGCCAACCTGCGCAAGACAATTCAGTATATGGCGCCGTTCTATCGGATTTATGCGAACGTGCTCGGAAATGGCCGCTGGTTCGAATCCGCGGTCACCAACCTGCTGCCCCCCGCGTTGCCGCAGCAGAACACGACACGTCCGCCGAATATGAACAAGTCCGGCGCGCAGCAGCAAAACAACGGTGGAACGGCGGCCGGATGATGAGTACTCCCGACCTGACCCAAACCCAAGGTCCAGGCCGCTGGTTCACTCCGCGGCATATCGTGGTTCTGGTAATCGGACTGATCGTCGCGCTCGTCGTGGCTTCGGTCCTGTGGTGGCTGTTCAGCGGCATCGGCACGACGAAGATCAATGCCACCTTCAAGCGGGCCGTCGGCATCTACGCCGGCTCCGACGTGCGGGTGCTCGGCGTGAAAGTCGGCGAGGTTGACGAGGTCACCCCCGACGGTGACGTCGTGCGGGTGAAGATGACCGTCGACCGCGGCGTGAAACTGCCGACCGACGTGCGCGCGCTGGAAGTCGTGCCGTCGATCGTCGCCGACCGGTTCGTGCAACTGGCACCCGCCTACTCGGGCGGTGAACAGGCAGGTCGCGACATCACCCTCACCAAGGATCAGACGATGGTCCCGGTCGAGGTGGACGATCTGTACGCGAATCTGCAGAAGCTGTCCCAATCGCTCGGCCCCAACGGTGTGAATAAGCAGGGTGCGTTGAGCGATGTCGTCAAAACCGGCGCCGACAACCTCAAGGGCAACGGCGCGCAGCTCGGCGAGGCCATCACCAATCTGTCGAAGGCATCGACCACGCTGAGTGATTCACGCGGCAATCTGGTCGACACCATCAAGAATCTGAATGTCTTCGTAGGTGCGTTGCGCGCCAACGACACTCAGGTTCGTCAGTTCAACTCGCAGATGGCGTCGTTCACCTCCTTCCTCGCCGGTGAGCGTCAGCAACTGGGACTGTCGCTGAACAAATTGTCGATCGCGCTGGGTGATGTCGCCGGATTCGTCGAAGACAACCAGCAGGCGTTGGGGGATACGGTGCGTTCGCTGCAGCCGACCACCAAGGCGCTTGCTGACAACAAGGAACACCTGAAGGAAATCTTCACGGTGCTGCCGGTGACTATCAACAACCTGATCAACGCGTATGACGCGGAGTCGGGCACATTGGCTATGCGATTGACGCTGACGGACCTGCAGGATCTGATCGGCGCTCAGTGCCGCCTGCTCGACCTGGGCAAGCTAATGCCGGGTAACCCCGCATTCACCCAGTTCAGCAACACCCTGCGGCCACTGATCTCGCAATGTGAGGCGATCGGGCAGCAGATCAACAAGGGTGTGCTCCAGCCGCTGCTTCCGGTACTGCCTTTCGGCATCATGAGCAACGACAAGACACAGCGTTATCCGGTGCCCGGCACTCGCGGTTCCAACCCGGACCCGAATGCACAGGTCGGACCGGGGGCTACCAAGAAGCCGTCGGCCTCGACGACGAAGACACCGTCGTCGACGACCAAGAAGCCCTCGCAGCGAGGTGGAAACTGATGCGCTTACGTGCTCGCCTAGTCGCCCTCGTTGGCGCGTTGACGGTCGTCGCGACGGTTGCCACCGGCTGTGGTGGCATCCAGTCGGTGCCGCTGCCCGGCGGCGTCGACACCGGGTCGAATCCGCGGACCTACCTGATCAAATTCGACGATGTGCTTGACCTGGTTCCGCAGTCCACGGTCAAACGTGATGGCGTGACCGTCGGCCGCATCGTCGACATCTCGATCCCCAAGGATCAGTGGCAGGCCGTAGTCAAGATCGAGGTCCGCAACAATGTCGACCTGTCGAATCAGTCGCATGCGGCGATTCAGCAGACCGCATTGCTCGGTGAGAAATTCGTCGGACTGAGTGAGCCGGACGGATCGGCCAGTGCGCCGCGTCAGGACGAGTCGGTGCCGATCAGCGGGCTCGACGACAAGGGGCAACCGCGAACCCGTACCGCGACCGACATCGAACAGGTGCTCGGCGCGCTGTCGATGCTGCTCAACGGCGGTGGCCTCAATCAGCTCGAACCCATTGTCCGCGAACTCAACAAGGCGATGGGACATACCAACTCCTATGGCGGCGACGACAAGGGTAAGAACAGTCTCAAATCGCTGATCGGCAACGCCGATCAGCTGATCGCCAATCTGAACAAGCAGCGCGACGACATCATCTCGGCCATCGACGGTCTCGATAAATTGTCGGGCCGCGCGGCCAATCAGAAGGCGCAGATCAGTCGCATTCTTGAACAGTTGCCCGGTGCGGTAGCCGTCCTGGAAGAGCAGCGGCCGCAGTTCGTCGATTTGCTTACCAAGCTCGACAAACTCGGTCAGGTCGGCGTGGACGTGCTCGGCAAGTCGCGTGAAGCGATCATCGCCGATCTCAAGGCGCTGCGCCCGGTTCTGTCGTCGTTAGCCAAGGCCACACCTGATCTGATCACCGCGGCCCCGCTGATGCTGACGGTGCCGTTCCCGGACTGGTTGACCCCTGCGGCGCACGGCGACTCGGTCAACCTGTTTATGACGCTGGATTTGCGGTTGCTCAACCAGCTCGAGGCGCTCGGCGTCGGGCAGGGCAACCCGATCTATTCGCCGCCGAAGGCCAAGAACATTCCGGTCGATCCGAATAATCCGTATTACAAGGGCAGCGGCGCCCGATGGGGCTGGCCGACGATCAGTTTGCTGCCGCCGGCGCCGAACTCTCGGCTGGGGCCGAATACGCCACCGTCGGGCGGGCGTTACCCGGCAGCCAAGCGTAAGCAGCAGTACTCGCTACTGCCGCCGCCGATCCCCGGTCAGACCTATCTCGACGGTCCGTTCGCGATGATCGGGGCGCGTCGATGATTCTCACTCGCCTGGTGAAGATCCAGCTGATCGTGTTCGTGATCATCGGCGTCATCACCCTCGTCTACGTGGCTGGCAAATACGCGAAGGTCGATCGCCTCACCGGGTTGAGCGAGTACACCGTGACCGCGCAATTGCCCGAGTCATCCGGTGGCATCTTCACCAACGCCGAGGTCACCTATCAGGGTGTGCCAGTCGGCCGGGTGTCGAAGCTCGATCTGACCAAAAGTGGCGTCAACGTGGTGATGCGGCTCAACAAGCGCGGACCCGACGTTCCGGCGTCGGCCGTCGCGGTGATCTCCAACCGTTCGGCGATCGGTGAGCAATTCGTCGACCTGCAACCGACGTCGGCGTCGGGGCCTTATCTTTACGACGGATCGGTGATCACCAAATCGTCGATCCCGCCGCCGCTGGAGGATGTGGTCAATTCGGCCCTCGACTTCGCGGAGTCGGTGCCGGTCGAAGACTTGCACACCGTCATCGTCGAATTGGGTAAGGCATTCAATGGGCAGGGTGAGAACCTCACCCGGCTGGTCACGTCGTTGGGCAACCTGTCGAAGGCCGGTGTCGAGAGTCTGCCGGATACCATCTCGCTGATCCAGGATTCCAACGTCGTACTGGCGACGCAGGCCGAGCAGTCAGATCAGATTCTCACCTGGTCGCGCAGCCTGGACTTGGTGACCGCGACGCTCGCCGCTGCCGACCCCGACATTCGACGGCTGCTGACCACCGGCACCGCGACATCGACCCAATTGTCGAATCTCTTGCAGAAGCAGGGTGCCGACATCACCAAGGTGGTGCACGACCTCGGTTCGACGTTCAAGACCATCGAACCCGCGGGCTGGGCGACCAACTCGGCTGTCGCGATGTTGTCCGCGCTGTCGGCCGGTTCGCATTCGCCTGCGCGCGGTGACGGCCAGATCCACTTCGGCATCGTGCTGGAGACCAATAACCCGGCGGCATGTACGCAGGGTTATGAGAGTACCAAGGCGTTGATCGCGAAGATGAAGGTAAACAACCCCAATTTCGACATCAACAACGATGATTTCCCCTTCAATACGAAGGCCGAATGTACTGTGCCGCAAGGTTCGCCGACCGGCGTACGCAGCGCACGGCGGGCGGCATTGGGCAACCCGGCGTATCCGCAGCCGTGGGATAACAAGCCTAAGAAGGATCCGGACAAGTTGAATCTCAACCCGCTCGCGACCCAGTTGGCATTCCTGTTGGGTGTTCACGCTAAGTGAGTGATCCGATGATGCACCGGGCGGCGGCATCGCCCGGTGCATCGACATGTGGGCCGATGGCCTGCGATTTTGACAGTGGCCGGCGGTCGACGCCGGTCAGCGATTCGACCCGGGTCAGCTCGGGTCGCTACAGTGGCGGCCGATGAGTTCAGCACGAAAGAAGCAAACGTCGATACGGCGTGAGGAAGGTACACCCGAGGCGGGTGACGGCACGCGAACTGGTGTGACGCCCGGTCCCGACGGCACGCCGTCGAAGGGTGTCGTCGTCGGGTTTGCGGTTGCGGCATTGGCGTTGATTGTGGCGATCATCGCGCTGGCCGGGTTCGGATACCGCGCGTACGACGTGTACTTCAACGAGAAGCCTGCGCAGTCCGCGCGCGATGCGGCGGTGGACTCGGCCGAGCTGGCGATCCTGAATGTGCTGACCATCAAAACTAGTGATCTCAAGGATTGGCAGCAACGGATCGACTCGTCGCTGACCGGTGATGCGCGTTCGCAGGTCACCGGTGATCAGATCTCCGCGCTCACGGCGCAGTTCCAAAAAGGTGGCCAGAACGCCGCGTCTCTCGAAGCGCGCCTCGTTCGCAGCGCGCCGGTGGAAGTGAACGCCGACGAGGGCACCGGGAAGGTGCTGGTGTACGTCAACGCGACGTCGAAGATTCCCAATCAGGCCGGCGTGACCAAGTTGATGGGCTTCGAGGTGTCAGTACTGCGTGGCGAGGGCGACGTATGGAAGGCAAACGTGATTCGGTCGCTGGACTCGCTGGCACTGACCGATCAGACCGGCACCGATCAGACCGGCACCGATCAGACCGGGCAGGCACCTGCCGCTACGACAACTCCGGGTGGTAACTGATGGCGGTACGTCGGCCCAATAAGAAATCCGCGTCGACCGCCGCGAATCGTAAGACCGTCGCGGGACGCAAGCGTCCGACGGCTCCGGCCACCGAATCTGGCGTCGAGCGGGAGGCCGAGGGCACGCCGGCGCAGGTTGCGCCCGAGCCGCTTGCGGCTGAGCAGGCTGAGCCGGAGCAGGTTGAGCTAGAGCAGGCTGAGCCAAAGCCCACGACGTCAGAGCCGATCGAATCGGCGGCGGCTGTCGAGGCGGCCGACGACTTCGTGTCGGTCGACGAACCAGCGACCGACGAAGCTGAAGCCGACACCGAAGCCGCCGACGAGACCGGAACCGACGACGACACCGACACCGACGCCGAGTCGACTGCGGAAACCGTTGTCGCCGAAAAGGTTTCATTGGGCAAGCCGGACAAGTCCGAGGACCTTGACGCCGCTAAACCCACCGGGAAGCCTCGACGTCCCGTCTCGCGGGTATCGACGATCAAGGCCGACGCGAACCGTTCGGCAACACCGTCGGACGACGCCGCGACGTCGACGACCAGCTGGGCCACACGGGTCACACCGACTTCGGTGCCGTCATTCATCAATGCCCGGTTGGCGGTGCGGCTCGCAGTAGCCGCCGTCGTGATCGGTCTGTTGGCATTGCTGCTGGCATTCACGCCGGGTGCGAAGATCGGCGACAACAAAGCATTCGTCGACCAGTCGGCAACCGATGAATTGATGGGCCAGGCGCGCGGCAAGGTCTGTTTGCCGGTCGCGGTGACCTCGAAGAATTTCGAGGGTTGGTCCGGTCAGGCCCGCGCGGTACTGGTCGGCACCGCGTTGAAGAATTTCAACGAATATTTGCCGACGCAGAAAAAGGTCATCGAGCAATCCAAAATGGTCGCCGACTGCAAGGTGGATTCGATCGGTGTGCGCGAGCTCACCGGCTCGGGCGACGACTCTCGGGCCAAGGTTTTGGCGAACATTCTGGTCAGTCAAAACCTCGATCAGCAGGTGCTCAACAGCGCATCGGTGCGAGTTGACTACACCTTGGAGAAACACGGTGACGACTGGAAGATCAGCGGCATCGAACCGTTCTGAGTCACGGTCAGGTGAGGCAATTTCGGTAAAAACTGCGCGTAGCGCTTGACGCGGAGCGCTCGGGGGGCCACGCTATTGCCAACGATGTGTTGGGTCAGCATCCACCACCTCCGAGGTCGCCAGCCTGGGGTGAAGAGTGATACGAGACGGGGCTTGGTGTTCCCGTCTTTTTTCTGATATCGTTGGACGTTGCGCTGGCTGCCTCCTGTCCAAACTACGATCCGCCACTTTCGGCCACTATTGTGTGCTGCGAGATGTGTTTCTCCCTTAGCAGGTTGCCACCAGCCAAACGATGAGCTACGAGCGAGACGTTCGCAGCAGTAGACACCATAGTGTTTGGAAGGACGCATCTTGGCACTCGACCGCCAGTCCACCTCAGCCACCATTCCCGGCGCGCCTACCCGCGCATCGTTCGCAAAGATCAGCGAACCTCTGCCCGTTCCCGGTTTGCTCGATTTGCAGCTGGATTCGTTCCAGTGGCTGATCGGCTCGTCGGAGTGGAAGGCAAAGGCCGCAGCCCGCGGCGTCGACAACCCCACCGGTGGTCTCGAAGACATCCTGCATGAGCTGTCCCCGATCGAGGACTTCTCTGAGTCGATGTCACTTTCGTTCTCCGATCCGCGCTTCGACGAGGTCAAGGCCTCCGTCGATGAGTGCAAGGACAAGGACATGACGTACGCGGCTCCGCTGTTCGTCACCGCCGAGTTCATCAACAACAACACCGGCGAGATCAAGTCGCAGACCGTCTTCATGGGCGACTTCCCGATCATGACCGACAAGGGCAGCTTCATCATCAACGGCACCGAGCGTGTCGTGGTGAGCCAGTTGGTGCGTAGCCCCGGCGTGTACTTCGACGCCTCCATCGACAAGGCCACCGAGAAGACCCTGCATTCGGTCAAGGTCATTCCGGGCCGTGGCGCTTGGTTGGAATTCGACGTCGACAAGCGCGACACCGTCGGTGTCCGCATCGACCGCAAACGCCGTCAGCCGGTCACCGTGCTGCTCAAGGCGCTCGGCATGACCACCGAGGAGATCACCGAGCGGTTCGGCTTCTCGGAGATCATGATGTCGACGCTGGAGAAGGACAGCACCAGCAACCAGGACGAGGCGCTGCTCGAGGTCTACCGCAAGCTGCGTCCGGGCGAGCCGCCGACCAAGGAGTCGGCCGAAGCGCTGCTGGAGAACCTGTTCTTCAAGGAGAAGCGTTACGACCTGGCCCGCGTCGGTCGTTACAAGGTCAACAAGAAGCTGGGTCTCACCGAGAACCCGATGAACGGTCCGTCGGTGCTGACCACCGAAGACATCATCACCACGGTCGAGTACCTGGTCCGTCTGCACGACGCCGACCCGCATGTGCTGACCGAGATGGCCGGCCCCGGTGGGGTACAGGTGCCCGTCGAATCCGACGACATCGACCACTTCGGTAACCGTCGTCTGCGTACCGTCGGCGAGCTGATTCAGAACCAGATCCGCGTGGGTCTGTCGCGTATGGAACGTGTCGTTCGTGAGCGTATGACCACCCAGGACGTCGAGGCGATCACCCCGCAGACCCTGATCAACATCCGTCCCGTCGTGGCGGCGATCAAGGAATTCTTCGGAACCAGCCAGCTGTCGCAGTTCATGGACCAGAACAACCCGCTGTCGGGTCTGACGCATAAGCGTCGTCTGTCCGCGCTCGGCCCCGGTGGTCTGAGCCGTGAGCGTGCCGGCCTCGAAGTGCGCGACGTGCACCCGAGCCACTACGGCCGCATGTGTCCGATCGAGACTCCGGAAGGCCCGAATATCGGCCTGATCGGTGCGCTTTCGGTGTACGCGCGGGTCAACCCGTTCGGCTTCATCGAAACGCCGTACCGCAAGGTCATCGACGGTGTGGTCTCCGATCAGATCGAGTACATGACCGCCGATGAAGAGGATCGTTACCTCATCGGTCAGGCCAACACGAACTACGACGCCGACGGCACCATCACCGACGAGCGTGTGCTTGTTCGCAAGCGTGGCTCGGAGGTGGAGTTCGTCTCCTCCGAGGCGGTTCAGTACATCGACGTCAGCCCGCGCCAGATGGTGTCGGTCGCGACCGCGATGATTCCGTTCCTCGAGCATGACGACGCCAACCGCGCCCTGATGGGTGCCAACATGCAGCGTCAGGCGGTGCCGCTGGTCCGCAGTGAGTCGCCGCTCGTTGGTACCGGCATGGAACTGCGTGCCGCCGTCGACGCCGGTGATGTCATCGTTTCGACGAAAACCGGTGTGGTGGAAGAGGTTTCGGCCGACTACATCACCGTTATGGACGACGATGGCACCCGCGAGACCTACCGGATGCGCAAGTTCGCCCGCTCGAATCACGGCACCTGCGCCAACCAGCGTCCGATCGTGGACGAGGGGCAGCGCGTCGAAACCGGCCAGGTGCTGGCCGACGGTCCGTGCACCGAGAACGGTGAGATGGCGCTTGGCAAGAACCTGCTTGTCGCGATCATGCCGTGGGAGGGTCACAACTACGAGGACGCCATCATCCTGAGCCAGCGGCTCGTGGAGGAAGACGTACTCACCTCGATCCACATCGAAGAGCATGAGATCGACGCCCGCGACACCAAACTTGGTGCCGAGGAGATCACTCGGGATATCCCGAACGTCTCCGACGAGGTCCTTGCCGACCTCGACGAGCGTGGCATCGTGCGAATCGGTGCCGAGGTCCGCGACGGCGACGTCCTGGTCGGCAAGGTCACCCCGAAGGGCGAGACCGAGCTGACCCCGGAAGAGCGTCTGCTCCGCGCGATCTTCGGTGAGAAGGCCCGGGAGGTTCGCGACACGTCGCTCAAGGTGCCCCACGGCGAGACCGGCAAGGTCATCGGCGTGCGCGTCTTCAGCCGCGACGATGACGACGATCTGGCTCCCGGCGTCAACGAGCTCGTACGCGTGTACGTCGCTCAGAAGCGCAAGATCCAGGACGGCGACAAGCTGGCCGGCCGCCACGGCAACAAGGGTGTTATCGGCAAGATCCTCCCCGCCGAGGACATGCCGTTCATGCCCGACGGCACCCCCGTCGACATCATCCTGAACACCCACGGTGTGCCGCGTCGTATGAATATCGGCCAGATCCTGGAAACCCACCTCGGGTGGGTCGCCAAGGCCGGTTGGAATATCAACGTCGCATCCGGTGTGCCGGACTGGGCGTCGAAACTGCCGCAGGACATGTTCTCGGCTGAGCCCGACACCAACACCGCGACCCCGGTGTTCGACGGTGCCAGCGATGACGAGCTGACCGGACTGCTGTCCTCGACGCTGCCCAACCGCGACGGCGACGTGATGGTCAATGGCGACGGCAAGGCAACCTTGTTCGACGGCCGCTCCGGCGAGCCGTTCCCGTACCCGGTGTCGGTCGGCTACATGTACATCATCAAGCTGCACCACCTCGTCGACGACAAGATCCACGCGCGTTCGACCGGTCCGTACTCGATGATCACCCAGCAGCCGCTCGGCGGTAAGGCCCAGTTCGGTGGCCAGCGCTTCGGTGAGATGGAGTGCTGGGCGATGCAGGCTTACGGTGCCGCCTACACCCTGCAGGAACTGTTGACGATCAAGTCTGACGACGTCGTCGGCCGCGTCAAGGTCTACGAAGCCATCGTCAAGGGCGAGAACATCCCGGAACCGGGCATCCCCGAGTCGTTCAAGGTGTTGCTGAAGGAACTTCAGTCGCTCTGCCTGAACGTCGAGGTGCTGTCCTCCGACGGTGCCGCCATCACGATGGCCGACAGTGACGACGAGGATCTGGAACGCGCTGCGGCCAACCTCGGTATCAACCTGTCGCGTAACGAGTCGGCCACCGTCGACGACCTCGCCAACTGATTGCGCGGGGGCCACATCTCCACTGTGCTGTGGGGCCCCCGTGCTCGCTATCAACTTTCTACTTTTCATAGAGTTCCTCAGGAAGGCATCGAGTGCTCGACGTCAACTTTTTCGACGAACTGAAGATCGGTCTGGCTACGGCCGACGACATTCACAACTGGTCCTACGGCGAGGTCAAGAAGCCGGAGACCATCAACTACCGCACGCTCAAGCCAGAGAAGGACGGCCTGTTCTGCGAGAAGATCTTCGGACCTACTCGCGACTGGGAGTGCTACTGCGGTAAGTACAAGCGCGTCCGCTTCAAGGGCATCATCTGCGAGCGTTGCGGCGTCGAGGTCACTCGCGCCAAGGTGCGTCGTGAGCGGATGGGTCATATCGAGCTGGCTGCTCCGGTTACCCATATCTGGTACTTCAAGGGCGTCCCGTCACGCCTGGGTTACCTGCTCGACCTGGCGCCGAAGGATCTGGAAAAGATCATCTACTTCGCCGCTTATGTCATCACCACGGTCGACGACGAGCTGCGTCATAACGAGCTCTCGACGCTGCAGGCCGAGATGGAGGTCGAGAAGAAGACCGTCGCCGATCAGCGCGATGCCGACCTCAACGAGCGTCAGCAGAAGCTGGAGGCCGACCTGGCCGAGCTCGAGGCCGAGGGTGCCAAGGCTGATGCGAAGCGCAAGATCCGCGATGCTGGCGAGCGTGAGATGAAGCGTATGCGCGACGCCTCGCAGCGTGAGATCGACGCCCTGGAGAACCTCTGGGATACCTTCGTCAAGCTCAAGCCGCGCGACCTCATCATCGACGAGCGCGTGTACCGCGACCTGCAGGATCGCTACGGTGAGTACTTCACCGGCGCGATGGGTGCCGAGTCGATCAAGAAGCTCCTGGAGACCTTCGACATCGACGCCGAGGCCGAATTGCTCCGCGAGACCATTCGTAGTGGCAAGGGTCAGAAGAAGCTGCGCGCGCTCAAGCGACTCAAGGTCGTGGCCGCGTTCCAGCAGTCGGGTAACTCGCCGCTGGGTATGGTCCTCGACGCCGTGCCGGTGATCCCGCCGGAGCTGCGCCCGATGGTTCAGCTCGACGGTGGCCGCTTCGCGACGTCGGATCTCAACGATCTCTACCGTCGTGTCATCAACCGCAACAACCGCCTCAAGCGACTGATCGATCTGGGTGCGCCTGAGATCATCGTCAACAACGAGAAGCGGATGCTGCAGGAGTCGGTCGACGCCCTGTTCGACAACGGTCGTCGTGGACGTCCGGTCACCGGACCGGGTAACCGCCCGCTGAAGTCGTTGAGCGATCTGCTCAAGGGCAAGCAGGGTCGTTTCCGTCAGAACCTGCTGGGTAAGCGCGTCGACTACTCGGGCCGTTCGGTCATCGTCGTCGGTCCGCAGCTCAAGCTGCACCAGTGTGGTCTGCCCAAGCTGATGGCTCTCGAGCTGTTCAAGCCGTTCGTGATGAAGCGTCTGGTCGATCTGAACCAGGCGCAGAACATCAAGTCGGCCAAGCGCATGGTCGAGCGTCAGCGTCCGGCCGTGTGGGATGTCCTCGAAGAGGTCATCGCCGAGCATCCGGTTCTGCTGAACCGTGCACCTACCCTGCACCGCCTGGGTATCCAGGCCTTCGAGCCACAGCTCGTCGAGGGTAAGGCCATTCAGCTGCACCCGCTGGTGTGTGAGGCCTTCAACGCCGACTTCGACGGTGACCAGATGGCTGTGCACCTTCCGCTGTCCGCTGAGGCGCAGGCCGAGGCACGCATCCTGATGCTGTCGTCGAATAACATCCTGTCGCCCGCGTCGGGCCGCCCGCTGGCTATGCCGCGTCTGGACATGGTGACCGGTCTGTTCTACCTGACCACTCAGAAGGACGGGAAGGTCGGCGAGTACACGCCTGCGTCGAAGGATGACGTCGAGCGTGGTGTCTACAGCTCCCCGGCCGAGGCCATCATGGCCGTCGACCGCGGCGCGTTGACCGTGCAGTCCAAGATCAAGGTGCGGCTGATCGATCAGCGTCCGCCGGCCGAGATCGAGTCCGAGTTGTTCCCGGATGGCTGGAAGTTCGGTCAGCCGTGGGATATCGAGACGACGCTGGGTCGCGTGCTCTTCAACGAGTTGCTGCCTGCTGAGTACCCGTTCGTCAACGAGCAGATGCCGAAGAAGCGTCAGGCCGTGATCATTAACGATCTGGCCGAGCGCTACCCGATGATCGTGGTCGCGCAGACCGTCGACAAGCTCAAGGATGTCGGCTTCTACTGGGCGACCCGTTCGGGTGTCACCGTGTCGATGGCCGACGTGCTCGTGCCGCCGGCGAAGGCGGAGATCCTCGAGCGTTACGAGGAGCGGGCCGACGGACTGGAGCGCAAGTTCCAGCGTGGTGCCCTCACCCCGGACGAGCGTCGCGACGCATTGGTGGAGATCTGGAAGCAGGCCACCGAAGAGGTCGGTAAGGCCATGGAGGATTACTACCCCGAGGACAACCCGATCACGATGATCCCGAAGTCGGGTGCGACGGGCAACATGACCCAGGTTCGTAACCTGTCGGGCATGAAGGGCCTGGTGACCAACCCGAAGGGTGAGTTCATCCCGCGTCCGATCAAGTCCTCGTTCCGTGAGGGCCTGACCGTTGCCGAGTACTTCATCAACACGCACGGTGCCCGTAAGGGTCTGGCCGACACCGCGCTGCGTACCGCCGACTCGGGTTACCTGACCCGGCGCCTGGTGGACGTGTCGCAGGACGTCATCGTGCGCGAGACCGACTGTGGCACCGAACGCGGCATCTTGGTCTCGCTTGGCGAGAAGCAGGCTGACGGTTCGATCATCCGCGACGCGCATGTCGAAACTTCGGCATACGCCCGCACCCTGGCCGCCGACGCGGTCGACGCTGACGGAAACGTCGTCGTTGAGCGCGGTCACGACCTGGGCGATCCGGCCATCGAGGCTCTGCTCGGAGCGGGTATCGACCAGGTCAAGGTTCGTTCGGTCCTCACCTGCGGCACCGGCACCGGCGTCTGCGCCATGTGTTACGGCCGTTCGATGGCGACCGGCAAGCTCGTCGACATCGGTGAGGCCGTCGGTATCATCGCGGCTCAGTCGATCGGTGAGCCCGGTACCCAGCTGACGATGCGTACCTTCCACCAGGGTGGCGTCGGTGACGACATCACCGGTGGTCTGCCGCGTGTCCAGGAGCTGTTCGAGGCCCGTGTCCCCAAGGGCAAGGCCCCGATCGCCGAGGTCTCCGGCCGGATCCGTCTCGAGGACGACGATCGGTTCTACAAGATCACGATCATCCCTGACGACGGTTCGGAAGAGGTTGTCTACGACAAGATCTCCAAGCGTCAGCGTCTGCGTGTCTTCAAGCACGAGGACGGCAGCGAGCGGTTGCTTGCCGACGGTGACCACGTCGAGGTCGGCCAGCAGCTCATGGAAGGTGCTGCCGATCCGCACGAGGTGCTGCGCGTGATGGGTCCCCGTCAGGTGCAGGTGCACTTGGTCAACGAGGTCCAGGAGGTCTACCGCAGTCAGGGTGTGTCGATCCACGACAAGCACATCGAGACGATCGTTCGTCAGATGCTGCGTCGCGTGACGATCATCGACTCCGGTGCAACCGAATTCCTGCCCGGCTCGCTCACCGAGCGCGCCGAGTTCGAAGCGGCCAACCGTCGCGTCGTATCCGAGGGCAACGAGCCCGCGGCCGGACGTCCGGTGCTGATGGGTATCACCAAGGCATCGTTGGCGACCGATTCGTGGTTGTCCGCGGCGTCGTTCCAGGAGACCACTCGTGTGCTTACCGATGCGGCTATCAACAGCCGTAGCGACAAGCTCATCGGTCTCAAGGAGAATGTCATCATCGGTAAGCTCATCCCGGCTGGTACCGGTATCAACCGTTACCGCAACATCCAGGTGCAGCCGACTGAAGAGGCGCGGGCCGCGGCATACGCCGTCCCGAACTACGACGACACCTACTACAGCCCGGACGGCACCTTCGGTGCTCCGGCCGGCGCTGCGGTGCCGCTCGACGACTACGGTTTCAGCAACGATTACCGGTAGTTTCTAGCTGATCTCGGCCCCGACACCGTAAGGTGCCGGGGCCGATGTCGTCTGTCCCGCAAACCCCACCCTGTCCGCAAACCCCACCCGCGCGGACATTCCCGACCCACTTTTCGGGTCGGGGATGTCCGCGTGAGTCGGGCTTGCGATTAGGCCCCGACGCCGAGTTCGCGCCGCACCAGCTCGGCGAACCCGCGCACGTCTTCCTCGGTGGTATCCCACGAGCACATCCAGCGCACCTCGCCGCGCGTCTCGTCCCAGAAATAGAACGGCACCTGCTCCATCAACCGCCGCGACACCTCATGAGGCAGCGTTGCGAATACCGCGTTGGATTGCACGACCTGAGTCACCTCGATGCCGGTTAGTTCACGAACTGACCCGGCCAGCAGCGCCGCCATCGCGTTTGAGTGTCGCGCCACCCGCAGGTAGAGGTCGTCGTCGAATAGGGCCAGAAATTGGGCTGCGATAAACCGCTGCTTAGATGCCAACTGCATCAACGTCTTTCGCGAATATTCGACGCCTCGGACCGCGTCGGCATTGAGGACCACTACCAATTCCGCAGCCAGTAGTCCGCTTTTGGTACCGCCGACACTCAATACATCCGCCCCGACGTCGGCGGTCAATTCTCCCAACCCAACGTTGAGATGTGCTGCGGCATTTGCCAATCGGGATCCGTCGAGATGCACCGACCATCCTCGCCCGTGTGCGTACGCGGCAAGTTCGGTCAGTTCGGCTATCGAATACACCGTCCCCAGCTCCGTCGCCTGCGCCACCGACAGCACCCGTGGCTGCGCCCAATGCTGATCACCCGCGCGATCGGGTATCGCGGCATCGATGCCGGCTGGTGTCAGCTTCCCATCCGACGTCGGTACGGTGAACAGTTTGAGGCCGGACACTTTTTCCGGGGCACCGCCCTCGTCGACGTGGATATGCGCTGACTCCGCGCATACCACCGACTCCCAGCGGTCGGCCATCGCGGACAACGCGAGCACATTTGCGCCAGTCCCGTTGAATACCGGAAATACTTGCGCCGCAGGCGAAAATAGCTCGTAGACCCGTCTTGTCAGTGCCTCGGTATATAGGTCCGCACCATAGGACGACTGGTGCCCGACGTTCGCGACCGCGATGGCTTCGAGTGCTTCGGGCAGTATGCCAGCGTAGTTGTCGCTGGCGAATCCTCGACGCTGCTCATCGTGCAGCCGCTCAATCATGCTGCCTCCGAGGTGATTCCACGTGTTGAGTCGACGACGGCCTGCATCTTTCGTTTCAGTGCCTCATAGAAGACATTGAGGGGGAACTCGTCCGATGCGACCAGGTCGACCAACTCGCGGGGCGGACCGCTCAGTGGCAGTTCGCCTTTCGCCCATGCTGATCCGGCGGCGGGCTCCACAAACGAGCTCACGAAGCGGTAAGTGGCCAGCCATTGCCCTACCTTCGAACGGTCGATGCCGCTGCGATATAGCTCCTCGATCTGTTCGCCGAGCGAAATCACTTGTGGTCCAACCTCTTTCCAGTCGAATGACAATCGGTTATCCCGCCAGTGCAAACTTCCGTTGCGGTGCAGATACCCGAACAGCAGTTGCCCACCCAGTCCATCGTAGTTGCGTACCCGATCACCGGTGATGGGGAATCGGAATAGACGGTCGAAGAGTATTGCCTGTTGGACGGGTTGTCCGTATGGATGGCCTTGCTGCTCAAGTTCATTCGCGATCCGGTAGGTAGACAGATCGCAGCGTAGTTCCTCCAGCGAGTATAACCAGTACGGCATTCGCTGCCGGATCATAAACGGATCAAATGGCAATTCACCCCGGCTGTGCGTTCTATCGTGCAGCAGATCCCACATCGCGAAGGTGGACTGTGCCAGAGTTTGGGACGCGACCAACCGCTCGCCGGTTGGTGGCAGTTCCAGCGACAGCAGCTTCGACGCCTCGCCGACCACCCGCCGGAAACGAGCAGCCTCTCGATCGCAGAAGATTGCGCCCCAATGGAATTCAGGTTTCTCTGCTACTGACACGGTCTCCGGGAACAGTACCGCCGAGTTGGTGTCGTAACCCGAGGTGAAATCTTCGAATTGGACGGGCAGAAACTGAGGGTTGTCATACGACGCCTCGACATCAGCGAGCCATTGCGGCCACATCACCCGCGTCAGCACCGCTTCGAAGGCGCGTCCGGCGTGGCCATTCTGGGTGTACATCGGAAACACCACCAGATGTTCGACGCCGTCGGCGCGCTGGAGATCGGGGCGAAACGCTCGTAACGACTCGCCGAAGTCGGGTCTGCCGAAACCGCCTGCGGCCCAGCGTTCGAGGTCACGACGCACGGTGTCGAGATAGTCGGCGTCGTGCGGAAACAGGGGCGTGAGGCTTGTGATCGCGACGTCGATCTCACCGCAATATCCGGCCGCCTGAGTATGCGACTCCAGTTGGCCGATGCTGCCGTCGTCGTCTTGCAAACCGCGGAGCGATTCGATCGAAGCCTTGAGGGACGACCATTCCGGCCGCGCGGCGGCAGAGGTGGCTCCGACAGTGACTATCTCCTGTCTTACCCCGCTGCCGGCCCAGGTGACGACATTCGACCATAGCTGCCGGTGGTCGAACTCGTCGATGGAATCGTCGCCGAACAGATCGGAGTCGGCGAAAATGACGACCCGGCCGAGGCCCGCGCGAATAGATACGGCGAGCGCGGCCCCGGCTGGCCAGGCCGACGTGCTCGTCCGCGCCAACACGGTCGCGTCCGTTTCCGCTTCGACCTCCAGCACGCCGGTGCGATAGAAACATGCCGAATCCACCGCAGACAGAATGCCCTGCCCGTCGATGAGGTCGGCCCGTACCCACGTTGCGTTCCCGCTGACACGTCGGTCGCCTGGTGACTCCTGCACCACCAGCGACCGAATCCCGATGCCGAATCGCGCCGCCAGGTCGGCGAGGTTGTTGCCCGACGTCGCGGTATCGCACTCAGCCAGCATCACCAGACCGCCACCGGCCCGTACGTACCCGTCAATCGCGTCGAGTTCGTCGGTCGAATATACCGGCGGTAGATCACCTGTTACGTGTTCGACCTCCGGCGACGCGAGATGCGGAATCACGTATACGTCGACGTCGTCGAGTATCTCCCGAGTCAGTGTGATCGGTGCGGAGTCGCGCACCGAGATCCCTCGCCGTCGAAGTACCTCGACGGCGAGGGATAGCGACGAGTCGCCGGGGTTGACGGGCGACATCTCGCGCGCGCGGGCAACGGTCGTGGCCCATGCACAACTTCGAGCCTGTTCGATCAGCACCACCGGAAAATTCGACATCGCGCCTCCTCACCTGATGCCGCCATTGTCCCCCTCGGCCTCCACACGCGCAGCCCAGCGCGCCAGCCGTCACCGAAAATCTGGAGACTACTGCCCAGCGCGAGGGCAAACTGCCCTCCTGAGGGTGGCTATCGTCCCGATTTTCGGGGATCGGCGGTGCCGCTCGGATGCCGATCGGGCGGCCGCGTGTACTCCGGGACGTATCGTGCCAGTACTCCCGCACCGATTCCAGATAGTCCGGCGACCGTGAAGACCGCCGCTGCCAAGGGGAATAGCGCCGCCGCCAACGCGATCGACAGTGGGCCGGCGAGGAACCCGGCATCGTGGGTCAATCGCCACACAGCCAGGAACTCAGCTCGCCCGGTTGGCGGCGCGACATCCGCGCCGATGGTCATGATCACTCCGTTGCCGAATCCGTTGCCAACCCCCAGAATCACCGCGACGACGGTGAACGTGGCGACGGTCGCGGTGAACGGCAGGATGAGGTAGCCGACGGCCAGCACGACGATTGACGGCACGGCTACAAAGGTCCGGCCGAATCGATCCATCAGGTGCCCGGCGGGATACGCGCACAACACATCTGCCGCCGCACCGACACCGAATAGTAGACTTGACGTCGCGGGTGAGAGCCCGATGTGGTTGGCCCACAACGGAAGAATCGCGTCGCGTGTGCTGCGCGCGATACCCAACAGCAGTGAACCCGCGCCGAGTGTGGCAAATAGTCGGGCGTGATCCCGGCATACCGTCGTCAGACCGAGTGGCGATGCCACCGCCCCGGCCCCTGGTGGGTCGGCTAACCGGGCCATCAACGATCCCGCGACTACGATCGCGATCAGTTGCACCACGAATCCGCCGCGGGTTCCGATCACCAGGATGGCCGCGGCGCCGATCAGCGGTCCGACGAAGAATCCGAACCGCATGGCTCCACCGAATAGCGACATCGCTCGGGCCCGCCAGGCGAATGGCACGCTCAGTGACAGGTAATTCTGCCTGGCCAAGCCCCACACCGCGTTAGCGAGGCCGACGGCGAAGATCCCCGTGCACAGCATCCATACCGTCTGTGCGGCAAGGCAGGTCAGCGATCCGACGGCCGCGAGACTGCTTGCGGCGATGATAGATTTGCGTTCGCCGAGCCGAGCGACAATCTGGCCCGAGCAGGTGTCGCCGACGACCTGACCCAGCCCGATCAGCGCCACCGTCAAACCGGCCAACGCGGGCGATGCCCCCAGATTCAGTGCGGCCAACACCATCACCGGGGCGGCCGCGCCCTGACCGACGCCGTATGCCGCCGCGGGCAGATATACGGTGCCGATCAGGGAGCGGAGCGGATGGTCAACTCCCGCTTGGACTTTCTGGGATTGCTCGTCATCGACCGATGTCATGCGGACGCGGGAACCGCTTCCGCACGATGCGCTGGCAATTCGATGCCGTAGTGGCCGCGCAACGTCGACGCCGAGTAGTCGGTACGGAAGCGGCCGCGTTTCTGCAGAATGGGTACTACCTGATCGACGAAATCTTCAAGTCCGCCAGGCAGATACGGTGGCATGACGTTGAAACCGTCGGCCGCGCCGGCATCGACCCATGCGATCAGGTCGTCGGCGATCTCCTCGGCGGTGCCGGCGATGGTGCGATGGCCACGACCGCCGCCTAGTTTTCCCAGGAGTTCTCGGGTGGTCAGGTTGTCATTCGCCGCCAACTGCCGTACCAGAGTCGAACGACTCTTTTGCCCCTCGATCTCCGATTCGGGTGGCAGATCGGGTAGCGGCGCGTCCAATGACAGTTCGGTCAAATCGACATTGAACACATGTGAGAGCTGCCGCAGCGCGTAGTCGGGGGAGATCAGTTCGGTGAATTCTCGTTCCAGCGCAACGGCTTCGGCGTGCGTTGCGCCGATGAAGGGGACGATACCGGGCAAGATTTGCAGGTCGTCGACGTTGCGGCCGAAGCCGATCAGTCGACCCTTGAGGTCGTCGTAGAACTCCCGGCCTTCGGTGATCGTTCGTTGCGCGGTGAACACCACTTCCGCGTGTCGTGCGGCGAGATCCTTCCCCGGCTCGGAGGACCCGGCCTGAACCAGTACCGGCCGACCTTGTGCGGATCGAGGCGAGTTCAGCGGGCCGCGAACCGAAAAGTGCTCTCCCACATGGTCGATGGTGCTGATCTGATCGGCGTCGGCGAATATCGCCTGCTCGACGTCGAGTACCACTGAGTCATCACCCCAGCTGTCCCACAGCTGGTTGGCGATGTCGACGAACTCTTCGGCTCGACGGTACCGCCCGGCGTGATCGGGAATCGAGTCGTAGCCGAAGTTCGCGGCTTCTTCTTTGCCGGCGGACGTGACGATATTCCATCCGGTACGACCGCCACTGATGTGTTCGAGCGACGCGAAGGCGCGAGCCAGCGTAAAGGGATGGTTGTATCCCGTTGACGCCGTGGCGATTAGGCCGACGCGGCTGGTTCCGCCCGCAATGGCCGCGAGCAGGGTCAACGGCTCGAATATGGCTGCGACGTTTCGCCGAGGATTGGGTCCGATGGCCAATGTGTCGGCGAAGAACACCGAGTCAAGTCTCCCTCGTTCGGCGATCTGACCCAGCCGGACAAAGTGATTGATGTCGAGGACGTCATGCTCATTGGTGCGCGGATGACGCCACGCGGCCTCGTGATGTCCGACGCCCATCAGAAATGCGTTGAGATGTAATTGTCGAGCCACAGTTATTTCCTTCTCTTTCAATCGAATTAATGCATGCCACCCACTGCTCGTCGAGTGCCGTCGTCCGAGCTTGCGAGGTCGCCGGTGTATCGAGACGCCGTGAGCCGTTCTCGATACCCGGCCACGCCACCTACCAGCTCAGTTCGACGGCACGCGCCACCGCGAGAAGCGCCGTTCTATCGTCACCAGAACCAGGTTGAAAACCAGCCCTACCAGCGCGATGGTGACGATCCCCGCGTACATTTGCGGGATCTGGAAGTTCAACTGGCTGGCCATGATCCAGTACCCGAGCCCCGACCTCGCCCCGACCATCTCGGCCGCGATGAGCACGAGGATCGACGCTGCGGCGGCCAACCGGATACCGGTGAAGATCGTTGGCAACGCGGCGGGTAGTACGACCTTCTGGAACAGTCGCCAGGCGGGAAGTCCAAGGGACCGAGCCGATTTGATCAGTAGCGGATCGACGTTGCGTACACCGGAAATGGTATTGAGCAGGATTGGGAAGACGCACGCGTAGATAACCAACGCCACCTTCGACGTCTCGCCGATACCGAGGATCAGTACGAATACCGGCAGCAGTGCCAGTGCGGCGGTGTTGCGGAACAGTTCGAGGGCCGGATTGAGGTATTGCGCAACAGGTTTGTACCAGCCGATGGCGATGCCGAGCGGTACCGCGATAATCACCGCAACGACGAATCCTTGCACCGCGCGTGACACGCTGGCCCAAATATGTTCCTGCAGTTGACCACTGGCGGCTGCATCACCCAAAGCGCCGATTACCGAAGAGAATTCGGGCAGGAACGTCCGGTCGACCAAACCGAGACGCGGAGCCACCTCCCAGAATGCCACGAGGGCGGCTAACACCACCGAAGATCGCAGCAGCCACTTTCCGCCGTTGCCGACTCGCCCGGCCAGCACTCGGGTCCGTTGGCGTGCGGGTGTACTCGGCGCCGGGGTATCCGACGCCGGAGGCGTCGGAACTTTCGCGGGCTCAACGGAAATCGAATTTGGTGGAGCCAGAGTGCTGCTAGACATGGGACGCTCCGATCAACGTGGCCGATGCAGGGCTTTCGGGAGTGTTGGACTGTGCGCCTGGCCGCAGTGACAGCCAGATGCGATGCCGGTAGTCACGGAACTGCTCGGAGGAACGCAGGTCTTCGGCACTGTCGCGATCGATCTCGATCGGCAGTACCTCTTTGATCCGGCCAGGGCGTTCGGATAACACCGCGACTCGATTGCCAAGATAGATCGCTTCGTCGATGCCGTGGGTGATGAACAGGATTGTCTTTCCGGTGGCCTTCCAGATCCGCAAGAGCTCGTCTTGCAGCGACTCACGAGTCTGGGCGTCGAGGGCGGCGAACGGTTCGTCCATTAACAGTACTTCTGGGTCATACGCGAGGCTTCGAGCGATTGCCACTCGTTGTTTCATGCCGCCGGACAGTTCGTGTGGATAGTGCTCGCCAAATCCATCGAGACCGACGAGGGCCAGATACTCGTCAGCTACTGCACGACGTTGTCGTCGAGCGATACCTTTTGCCTCCAAACCGAATTCGACGTTGCCGCGTGCGGTACGCCACGGGAGCAGCGCGTATTGCTGGAATACGACGCCGCGATCGAGTCCCGGGCCGGTGATGGGCCGGCCGTCGAGGAGTATCTCGCCCGACGTCGGGGTGGTCAGTCCGCCGATTAGGTCGAGTAGCGTCGACTTCCCGCTTCCGCTTGGCCCGACCAGTACGAGAAATTCTCCTTCAGGTGCCGAGATAGTGATGTCATCGATTGCCACGAAGTCGGGTTTTCCACTGGTGGAGAACACTTTTCGAACATTGCGCAGTTCCAGCTTCGGGGCGGTCATGATGCGGCCTTCGCGGGTTTGCCATCCGGGCCGGACGTCGGGGGATAGGTCCCGTTGTCGAATGGGTTGAATTCGTTGGTGTAGAGATCAGCAGGTTTGAGCTGCCCCTGTTTGAGCTCGCCGTTACGTACCAGCCAATCGATCCACAGCTGGAATTCAGCCGGTTTGATTACGCCGCCCGGCGTGGGGATCGACGAGCTCTTCCAGTACTCGGCCAACTCGGGGTCTTCACCGCGTCCACGCTCGGCGAGGATCTTCTTGAATCGTGCGACTACCTCGGTTCGCGGAGTTACCTGCAGCCAGCGAATGGCGCGGGCTGTGCCTTGAGTGAAATCCTTCACCGCATCGGGATGTTTGGTGATGAGGTCGGTGCGCACGACAACTGTGCCGTAGCTGAAGTCGCCGAAGACGGCGTCGGTGAACAAGACCCGCAGTCCGCCCTTGGTCAGCGCACGGTCGCGGAAGATGCCGCTGAACGCACCGACATCGATCTGACCTTGGCGCAGAGCAGATTCGGCGTTGATCGGTGGCACCACCAGTAGCTGTACCGACGCGATCTCGTCCTTGGAGAGCCCCTCACGCGAAAGCCATTCGCGAATCACGAACTCGCTATGCGCGCCGAGTGTGTTGATGCCGACCTTCTTGCCGATCAGGTCCCGCGCCGTGCGGATCGGGGAGCCGTCGAGCACGTAGAAGCCGTTGAATGTCTGCGAATCGGCACCATAGGAGTCGACGATCGCCTTGATCGGCGATCCTGCCGAGGCGAGTTTGACGATCGCACCGTTGAAGGCCGCACCAAAGTCGGCATCGCCGGTTGCGGCTGCCTGGATTGACGTCGGTCCGCTGCTGGTTTCACCGACAGACTTCAGCGCAACTTTCGAGAAATAGCCGAGGTCGGCGGCGAGTTCGGGAGTCGTCACCACCGATGGCTGACTCAGGTAGCGAAGTTCGGTTTTTCCGTCGGCATTGACCGTGGTCTCGTCGGACGAGCCGCAGGCTGCGATCGTCGTCGCCAGGGCAAGTACGAGGGAGGCGGCGGCATAGTGGCGCCACCTGCGGGTGGTCTTCATGTGTTCCTCTCGAGCATGGTGAATGCGGGGTAAGTCAAATAGACATTTTCGAGTTCCTTGAATCGAGATAGAATTAAGTGCGTTTGAATGTCAACGCATCTGCAGTCCGGCTTAGATCCAATGACGAATATTGTCGGTCGTCCTCGACTCGGTCTGCTAAGACCATTCCACAATGTGAAAAGCCCAGTGGTGATTAAATCGTGGCGCGTAAAACCGCTTCCACTGAAGAATCGATGTCTGCGACATCGCGAAGGAATTCTGCGGTATTCCGCATCATCGGATGAATGGCACTGATCAAGTTCTGGTTGAGCCGCACGCTGCGAGCCTGAACGCCGATGGAGGCCCGGACCTGACCGTCGGCGCCGAATACCGGCACGGCAATCGCGGTGACACCGTCGGCGGTCGCGACCGAGTAGCCGCGGCGCCTGGATTCGGGAATGTCGGGAAGCGGCGAGAGTTGCCGCTCGCGGCGTTGGCCGAATGCGACGATCGCCTGCCCCATTGCACTGTGTTCGATGGCGCTTCGCCGGCTCGGCAACTGATGGTCGCAGAACATCGACGGTGGCCGCGCCGAGTAAACGGTGACGGCTTCGCCGTCTTCGACGACGCCGAGACTGGCCGTGATTCTGATCTCGGAAGACAATATATGCAGGTGAGGGGCCATTGCGTCGATGTCGACCCGGCGCGATGCTGCGTGGGCGAGGGCGGCGATGCCGTCACCGATCAGGTATGAGTTGTGGCCGTCGCGGGCAAGGAGTCGACCGCGCACCAATGCCTGTGCGATGCGATGTGCCGTACTCACCGGCAATCCGACCCGCCCGGCGACCTCGCTGATTGACAGGGACCGGCTCTCGCCCTCGAATGCGTACAACACATTGATCGCGCGCTCGACCGACTGTGAGCCGGTGCGGGGCTGACCGTCGACTCGCGGCGCTCGCTGCGGGCTGCGCGGAATGGTCATGGCTGTACCTCCAGGGCGGATGCAGGTTGACGAAATGATCCCGTTAGCCACTCGATCGACCTATATTTCGACGCGCGCTGAACATATCTCGGCTCGAATTGCCGTGAACAAATACAAATTTGTGCCGAGTTCTCACATTGTGGAAGTGGATATTGCGGCGTGTTGTGCGGACTGATGATCATTTCTCTGGTCACCGAACGAACATGATTACCTAAAGATTGGAAAAGCCATGACCGCATTGATTGATAATTCAGCGACTACCGTCGAGTTGGCCGTTGAGCCTATCGCGGGCTACCTGGGGGCGGAGATCTCTGGCGTGGATCTTGCGAAGCCGGTCGACGAACCGACCGCGCAGCGACTGCGTGATGCGTTGTACGCGCACAAGGTGTTGTTCTTTCGCGATCAGCCGATCGACCATGCGCAGCAAGTCCGATTCACCCGGTACTTCGGTCCGGTGACCGACGCACATCCGCTTGGCTACACCGATAAGTCGCCCGCAGGCTTCCCGGAGATTCTGGAAGTTGACTCACGCACCTATGCCAGCCGCGGGGGAGCGCGCAAGTACAGCTACGCCAGCTTCTGGCATAGCGATGTCACCGCGTTGATCAATCCGCCCGCAGTGACGGTGCTGCGGGCCGAATTGGTGCCCGACGTCGGGGGCGACACGAGTTGGGCAGACCTCGGTGCAGCATACGATCGGCTGCCGGCGTCACTGCAACGCTTCCTCGAGGGGTTGTACGCCGAGAACCGCTTCGGTGGACGCGAAAAGCGTTGGGAGAGTGCGTCTGAAGCCGAACGCCTGACTGCCGAGACCCCGATCGTCAGCGAGCATCCGGTGATCCGGGTGCATCCGGTCACCGGCCAGAAGCTCATCGCCGTCAACCCCGGTTTCACCAGCCGAATCCTGGGAGTCAGTGCGCGACAAAGTGATCGACTCCTGGACCTGCTGTTCGACGAGATCACCGATCCCTCGCTCACGGTTCGGGTGCGCTGGACTCCCGACAGCATCGGCGTCTGGGATAACCGCGCGACCGTGCACCAGGCACCGACCGATCTCGACCACCTCGATGTCGTACGGGTGCTGCATCGCACGACCGTCGAAGGGGAAATCCCGGTCGGCGTCGATGGCTTGAAATCCCGATCCGTCTCCGGCGCACCGTTTTACGCCCGCACAACCGCCTGAATTCACCGACCGCTCCAGCCCACTTATCGAGAAGGATATTGACATGACCGTCACCGATCACATCGCAACCGACCTGAGATTCGCACCCGTCGCCGGCCATATCGGCGCTGACGTCGGCGGAGTTGACTTGCGAGAGCCGTTGAATCCCGAACAGGTTCAGGCTATTACCGATGCACTGCATCGGCACAAGGTGCTGTTCTTCCATGATCAGCAGATCGACCACGCCCAGCAGATCGCGTTCTCGCGGACCTTCGGCCCGGTGACGGCTTCACATCCCTATGATGACGACGCGCCGACCGAATTCCCGGAGATCCTGCAGATCGACAATCGGAACTACGAACGCAAGTTCGGTGTCAAGGCGGCGAGTTACACCAACCATTGGCATACCGACGTCACGCCGTTGGTCAACCCGCCGGCGGTAAGTGTGTTGCGGGCCAATGAGGTTCCCGACTTCGGCGGCGACACCAGCTGGACCAACCTCGCCGCCGCGTACAACGGCCTGCCCGATTCGCTCAAGAGACTTGTCGAGACTCTGCGCGCCGAGCACCGCTTCGGCGGTCGGAACCCGATCTTCAAGGCGGACAGCAGTTATGGCGAGAAGATCCGCAAGGATCCGTTGGTCAGTGAGCATTCGGTCGTGCGCGTGCATCCGGTCACCGGGGAGCGTTTGCTTTTTGTGACACCGGGTTTCACCAGCCGGATCGTCGGATACTCGCAGCGCCAGAGTGACGCGCTGCTCAACCTGCTTTTCGAAGAAGTGGCCAATCCCGCGTACACGGTGCGTTTCCGCTGGCGCGCGGGAAATATCGCGGTGTGGGATAACCGGGCCACTGCCCACTTGGCACCCGGAGATATCAATCATCTCGATGTGACGCGCACGCTGTTCCGGACCACCATCGAAGGCGAGGTGCCAGTCGGGGTCGACGGCAGGCCGTCGGTAGCTGTCTCCGGTGAACAGTTCACCGGCAAATAGTCGGCCACTGACCAAATACTAAGGAGCACAAGGGAACTATCATGACTAGAACACGATTTTCCGTCTCGATCGCCCTGGCCGTTGCTGTCCTAGCGCTCTGGACGACGTCGTGTTCGAGTGCATCGGACGGCGATGTCACCGCCGACGGCAAGACGATCATTCGGTACCAGGGGTCACCGGCATCGGTTCAGTGGTCCGAACTCGCGGAATCCCTCGGCTACTACAGCAAGATCAAGCTGAAGTGGTTGGGGGACACCACGAGTGGACCGCAGGATATCCAATCGGTTGCAACGGGCGCGACCGATACCGGCGCCGCGTTCAACGGTTCGGTCGCGAAGTTGGTGCACGCCGGATCGAAAGTGACCGCGGTCGTGTCCAGCCAGGGCTCGGACGACAAAACCTTCTTTGGCTACTACTCGCTGGCTGGAAGTGGAATCAATACCGCACGCGATCTCGTCGGGCGCAAGGTCGGGATCAATACGCTCGGTGCGTATCACGAGTACACCATCAAGGCGTGGCTCCAACGCCAAGGCGTTTCCGCTGCCGACATCGACAAGGTGAATCTGACTGTGGTGCCGCCGATCAACACCGAGGCCGCGTTGCGACAGCGACAGATTGACGTCGGCAATCTGGGTACCGTCTTCAAGGATGTCGCAGTTGCCAGTGGCGGGTTGCACGAGGTCTTCCGTGATACCAGTCTGGTCGGAAATATCGCGATCGCGACCCAAGTGTTCCGCGACGACTACATCGCCGAGCATCCCGATGCCGTCGCCGACTATGTGCAGGGGTACGCCCGCGCGATTCGGTGGGCCCAACTGCACCCACGACAGGAAGTGATCGACAAGTTCGTCTCGATCATTTCTGCTCGCGGACGCAACGAGGACACCAAATTCGTCAAAACCTGGAAGAGTGCCGGAGTTTCGGTGCCGGGCGGGGTCGTCGCGCCAACTGAGTTCAGCCTGTGGCTCGACACTTTGTCGCGCCTCGGCGACCTCCCGTTCGGTATCAAGGCCGAAAGCCTCTACACCAACCGGTTCAATCCGTACGCGAACGGCACCTACCGGGCGACCGCGAATGAGCAGGGGGTGTAGGCAGGTCTGAGAAAATCGTCCGAATAGTTCCGCACCGAGGGCAATCTGCCCTCGACAGCCAACTATTCAGACGATTTTCTCAGTCGCGGGCGGCCTCAGCACATACCCTGAGATATCAGACAACCGATGTTCTCAGACTTGTGGAGGGCGCACGCCGATGGCGATTCGCGATGCATACGAAATGGTTTCCGACGCGGTCGGCGCGATCAAGGTCTTGCAGCGGTCAGGAGCGATCGACCTGCGTCGACCACTTGAAGTGGTGCAGGCGGCCAAACGAGCGAAAACGATCGGACCGGCGTCGACGGTGATATTGCACGGTGCGGAGAATTATCCGGACGCACCGGCGATCACCGACGAGCGCGGCACCCTGACCTTCGCCGAAGTCGACCGGCAGTCCAACGCCCTCGCCCACGAATTGCTAGCCTCCGGACTCACCCCCGGCGATGTCGTGGCCGTACTCGCCCGCGATCACCGTGGACTCATCGTGGCGCTGAGCGCTACTGGTCGGGCTGGATTTCGGCTGGCAATGATGAACACCGGATTCGGCAAGACCCAGTTCGTCGAAGTCGTCGAACGCGAGCGGGTCCGGGCGGTTCTCCACGACCAGGAATTCGCCGAACTCGTCGACGCACTTCCCGCGATGCCGCGTGTTCTCACCTGGGTGGACGATGACAGGGCGGCGCCCGCCGGAGTCAAGAATCTCGACGAGATCGTCGATACGGGGGATACCTCGATGCCGCCGACCCCCAACGCCTTCGGCGGCTTCGTCATTCTCACCAGCGGTACCACCGGATTGCCGAAGGGCGCACAGCGGTCCAAGATGTCGCCGTTTACCAGTGCACTGCTGTTGGATCGAATTCCATTGCCGCAGAACGAAACTATGGTTATCGTTTCGCCGATCTTCCACTCCACGGGGTTCGCGGTGTGGGGCGTCGGCACGGCGCTGGGGAACCAGACGGTGGTGATGCGACGTTTCGATGCCGAGAAGACCCTTGCCGCGCTGGCCGAGTACCGCGCGCAGACGCTGGTCGCGGTCCCGACCATGTTGCATCGCATGATCGCGCTCGGTCCCGACGTCATCGCGAAATATGATCTGTCCGCTCTGAAGATCATTGTCATTGCGGGATCAGCACTTTCGCCGACCCTCTCCGAGGCGGTACAGGACACCTTCGGTGATGTCCTGTACAACATGTACGGCTCAACCGAAGTGGCTGTTGCATCGGTTGCCCAGCCACATGAGCTGCGACAGGCTCCCGGCACCGTCGGCCGTCCGCCGGTGACAAGTCGGTTGGCCCTCTACGACGACAATGATCAGCCGATCTCTGGAATCGATGTCCGCGGAAGGCTTTTCGTGCGCAATGGCGCACCGTTCGAGGGATATACCGACGGACGTAACAAACAGATCATCGACGGCTACATGGCCACCGGCGATATGGCCCGGTTCGACGCCAACGGACTGATGTTCATTGAGGGCCGCGACGACGACATGATCGTGTCCGGCGGAGAGAATGTCCATCCGCTCGAAGTGGAGAATCTGCTCGCCGAACATCCCGGCGTCGCCGACGTGGCCGTGATCGGCGTCGATGACGAGCAGTTCGGGAAACGACTGCGCGCCTTCGTCGTTCGTAACCCCGACGCCGATCCGCAGGCCGACGAATTGCGGCTGCATGTCAAGGTCCACCTGGCGCGGTACAAAGTGCCGCGTGACGTTGTCTTCGTCGACGACTTGCCGCGCAATCCGACTGGGAAACTGGTACGCCGCGAACTGCCGACCGGCCCCCTGTGAGCGCGACTGTCGAACGATCTGGACAAAGTACGCGGTGCGGCGGGAGTCACCGTCTACCGTGGAGGGGTGACTCCTCAACGCCCATTCCCCGACGTCCGGTGGGGTAGCGAAGCCAGCTTTCTGCGCACACCCTTGGTCAAATTCGCCGCCACCGCGCCGGGGTCGGCAGCAATCCGCGCGTTGGCTCCCGCCGACCGATGGTTGCTGAATAAGTCCCGTGGTCGGATGACGGTGCTGGGACCGATTGGCGCACCGACGCTATTGCTCGCGACGACCGGTGCCAAATCGGGTGCGCGTCGCGTACAACCATTGCTGTACTACCGGGAGGATCCGGACATCTTCGTCATCGGATCCAACTTCGGCGGTGACCATCATCCCGCCTGGACCCATAACTTGTTGGCCGGTGGCGCGGCGTCGGTGATCATTGGCGACGAGATTCCGGTAACCGCAACGCTTCTCGACGACTCGGAACGCGAACGTATCCTCGGCGAGTTCGTCAAGATGATCGACGTCTACCAGACCTACCTCGGCCGCACCGACCGGAAGTTGCGAATCTTCCGACTCTCCGCTCAGTAACAACCCGGAGGATCGCCGGAGTCGATCCACCGGTAATCTCCCTGTTCGAACTATCAAACATCGAGCAGGGGGATCTATGAGAGCCGCCGGATTTCTGAAGTCGGCCGCGATTGCGGGCGCTACGGTCGCGGTACTGGGAGTCGTAGTCGGTTGCGGCGGCGGTGACGAGAAGCCGTCGACCGCGGGCGCGAAGTACAACTTCTCGCAAGCCTGTGATGTCGCATTTGGCTCGGCTGCCAAACTCGCCACCCCGCTGAGCGCCTATGTCTACGATCAGCCGATGTCGGAGCCCATCCAATCTTCTTCAAACCCATTGCAGTACATCGATCCCGCGGACCCGAAACAAGTCGAGTTGAAGGCGATGGCTCAGGATATCGATGCGCAGGTGGAACCGCTCAGCGCCGCGGTCAAAGCCAAAGATGTCACCACCATCAACCGACTCCGGACTGAACTGAAGAAGCCGTACGACGGGATCATCGCCCTGTGCAAAGACTCCGGCTCGAAAAGCACCGAGACCGTCGGCGGCCTGCGCAAACTACTCGATCAGCAGCCCGTGTCGTCGTCCGGCGTTCCGACAACGACGACACCGACCTCGAGTGCACCGCCGTCGTCGAGTGCCGCGCCCAAACCCGTGGTGATCACCAAGGCCGGCACCCGAGTGAAATTCGGTCAGCCGGTGACGCTCGAACTTACGAAAAATGGACAGAAGACCGCGTTCACCTTCCGGGTGACCAGTGTCGACAAGGCGACCGCCGCAGATCTAAAGCTGCTGTCAGCGGACACGCTCAAGAATGTGAAACAGCTGGTCTACGTCAGAGCTGAGGCAAAGACGGTCAAGCAAGACGAGTCGTACGTCGCCGGTAAGCCGTCGCTGAGCGATCTCGAGCCGAGTTTCGACATCGCAACTTCGGACGGTAGCCAATACGGACCGATGATTCTCTTCGGCACCTTCAAGCCGTGCGATGACGGTCCCGCGCTTCAGGCCGATTCGCGGACCTATTGCGCTCCGTTCGGTCTCGTCGCAGACTCGGCGACTGTCCCGGTCGTCGGCCTCACCGGCGTGCAATCCGGTAAGTCCGACCGCGACAAGCCGCTCTATATCTGGACGCGTTGAGTCTTAGCCCTGGCCGTAGCGGTAGGGCAGGTATTGCACCGACCACTGGTTGTCGTCGGGATCGGCGAAGTAGACGAAATGGCCCCACGCTTGCTCGTCTACTTCGCTGACTTCGGCACCCGCGGCCAGCAACTGGTCGCGGGCCGCGTTGATATCGGAGACGCAGACGATGAGTCGGTTCTTGGTACCGGGCGCGGCGTCGGTCAGACCCTTGCCGAACGCGATGGAACAGTTCGATCCGGGCGGCGTCATCTGAACGAAGCGGACCTCGTCGCTGACGGTGTGGTCGTGGTCGGCATTGAACCCGATGGACTCGTAGAACGCCTTGGTGCGGTCGACGTCGGTGACAGGCAAGATGGCGACTTCGATGGTCCAGTCCATAGTGATCTCCGTGTTGGTGTGAGTGTGTCCCACTAGTTGTATCGGTTCTACCGGTCGCGACTTGTCCGCTTTGCAAAATCGCGAGGAATTGGCTACGCGCGAAATCTCATCCCCGTGAGCGTGGTCAAAGGGCATATTGCCCTTGAAAGCTGTTGAGGGGGAAGAGATTTCATCTTCCGTCTAGTTGGATGAAACCGTTTGTCTTCCGGCCGCGTCCAACTAAGTATGACCGCGGACTCAGGTGTTTTCACGCTGCAGGAACTACTGACGCTGGGCTGGTCGATGGACCAAATCAGGCGGGCCACGCGTGCGAAGACGCTGATCCCCCTCGCACACGGTTGGGTGAGTTCGGTGGGCGCCGACCCCCGCGTCGTCGCCGCGGTCTCCGCCGGAGGTGCGCTGACCTGTGTCGGTGCACTGGCCTTCCACAAAAGCCACGGTGTCCCGGCGATCTGGATTCCACCCGGATATCCGGAGACCCATGTCCGCCTGAGCAAACATCAGAAGACGAAAGCTCGACCGACCGGCCCGTTTCGTTGGTGCCAGGGCTTTGGGCGTCCGTTGCCGGTTCTCACCGCCGTCGACTCGATTCCGGTGGCCCTCGGATGCGCGGCACGGTGTCTGACACCCGAGCAATGGATTGCTGTCGTGGACTCCGTCCTGAACACGACGTCGCTCACCATCCCTGATATCCAGGCGGGGATGGGGGTGGTGACCAAGTCGATCATGGCGAAATTCGATCGCTGCGACGCACGGTCACAGTCGGGGACCGAGACGGTGGCGCGCCTGCGCCTGATCGCCGCGGGGTTCGACGTCGTGGTTCAGCCGGAAATTAACAGACACCACCACGCCGATCTGGGGGTCGGCGCATTGCTGATCGAATGTGACGGCAGGCTCTATCATTCCGACGAGCAGTCCTACCGCAATGATCGCGCCCGTGATCGTGTGACGCTTATCGATCGGTGGTTGACCATGCGGCTCACCTATGACGACGTGCTTTACGGCTGGGATCAAGCGCTGGAAGACATCCGCGCGGTCACGCGAGCGGACCGGCACCGCATCCGTCGCAAGAATGATCCACGGCTCGAAATGAAATCTCGTCCCCCTCAGTGACATGGAAGGGCAATATGCCCTCCTGCCCTATTGAGGGGGACGAGATATCGCAGGCAAGGTTGAAAAGCCGTTCGGCCGAGCGGAGGATCGACTCATGGCCACCCAATTGGACAATCTGCTCCGACTCGCGCTGGGGGACACCCGATTCCAACCGACCCGCAAGCGAGTGCGCGTGATGATCGACGGCGAGGTCGCCGCCGACGGCCTGGGGGTGCTGGTCTGGGAGCCGAGACGCGTTGTGCCGACTTATTCGCTGCGGGACTCTGACGTGATCGCGACGCTTGACCTCGCCGACGTCTCTCCGGTTGCCGTGGACCGTTCGATTCTGTATCCGAGCGACCCATTCAGCGCGCATACGTCCGCAGGCCAGCCGCTCGACGTCGTCACTAACTCCGGGCGCCGCGAGGCCGCTGCGTTCGCGCTCACCGACCCCGACGTCGCCGGCCTGGTTGCTTTCGACTTCGGGGCCTTCGACTGGCTCGAAGAAGACGAGGAGATCTTCGGACACCCACGGGATCCGTTCCACCGCATCGATATTCGACGCGGTTCGCGGACCGTCCGCGTCGAAGCGGCCGGTGTTGTTCTCGCCGAATCCAGTCGTGCGCTGGCATTGTTCGAGACGTCGATACCCGTTGTCCGCTACTACTTCCCGCCAGATGACGTGACCGTCGAACTGACCCCGACCGATACGAATTCCTATTGCGCCTACAAAGGCAGCGCGTCGTATTTCTCCGCGACCGCGGCCGGCACCGAACTGCCCGACGTCGCCTGGGCATATCCCGATCCGCTTGTCGACGCCACTGTGATCGGCGGCTTGATCGCTTTCTATCAGGAGCGTCTGGAGGTTTTCGTCGACGGTCAACTGCAAGGCGGCGCCGATTGAACAGTCACCCGACTACCCTGACACCGTGACCGCCGCGCGCCGATTCGACGACATCCTGCACGTGGACCTGGATCAATTCCAGGTCTCCGTGGAGCGTCTGCGATCCCCCGAACTCGTCGGAGTTCCCGTGATCGTCGGTGGCAACGGCGACCCGACCGAGGCCCGCAAGGTGGTCACCTGCGCGTCCTATGAGGCGCGCGCCGTCGGCGTCCGCGCGGGTATGCCACTGCGCGTGGCTCACCGTAAGATGCCCGAAGCCGTGTACCTCCCGCTCGACGCCCCCGCCTACGACATCGCCTCGGCCGATGTGATGGATACTCTGCGCAGCTTCGGCCACCCGGTCGAAGTGTGGGGCTGGGATGAGGCATATCTCGGTGCCGACGTCGACGATCCGAGGGCACTCGCGTCGCGAGTCATCACCGAGATCGCGGGCCGTAATGGACTGCGCGCTTCCGTCGGGGTAAGCGATAACAAGCAGCGTGCCAAGATGGCCACCAATTTCGCGAAGAGGCAAGAGGTGAAAAGTGCTGAGACCCAACGTGTTTTCCGCCTCAACGCCGACAATTGGATCGACTTGATGGGCGACGGTCCGACGAAAGAATTGTGGAGTGTCGGTCCCAAGACCGCGAAGAAGCTCTCCGACAACGGTATTGACACAGTCAACCAGCTGATCGCCGTACCGAAGGAATCCCTTATCGAAGTCTTCGGTCCGCACCAAGGGAACTGGCTCTATGTGCTCTCCCGCGGTGGCGGCGATTCGACCATCACCGCCGAACCGTGGCTCGCCCGATCACATTCCAAGTCCCGAACCTATGCCACCGACATTTCCGATCGGGACGAACTCCACTCCGCGATTTCGGAGTTGACCCGCGAAGTCCTCCGTCAGGTACTTGCCGAGGCGCGAGTCGTCTTTCGAATCGGAATCACGGTGCGCACCAAGACCTTCTACACGCGGACCAAGTCTCGCAAACTGCCGGCGCCAACGATCGCCCTCGATCACATCGAACCGGTCTGTCATGCTCTGCTCGACCAATTCGAGCTCGATCGCCCGGTCCGGCTGCTCGGGGTGCGATTGGATCTGGTCACCGATGACGAGGATCGGCGATGAGAATCCTGCGAGTTGTCGCGGCCATACTATTCGGTGGTGCGATTGCGGTATCGGCGGCACCAGCTCACGCAACTCCCGCGAAGCTGCCAGTCACCTACAACTTCCTCGCCGGCATCGACGCTGAGTTGCGTGATCCGGGTGGATCTCTGCCGGGCAGCAATGACTACTCATGCCGCCCGTCGGCCGCGCATCCGCGTCCGGTGATTCTGGTCCACGGCAGCGGGGGTGGACGGCAGACCAATTGGGGCACATTGGTGCCGGTGCTGCGCAACGAAGGATATTGCGTCTTCGTCCCTACCTATGGCGAGCTGAGTAACGTATGGCCGGCTTCGGCGATCGGTGGGATGGGGCCAAAGCTCGCAAGCGCCTGGCAGGTCAAGTATTTCGTCGACGACGTGCTCGCCCGCACCGGTTCGGATCAGGTCGACATCGTCGGGCACTCCCTCGGCACCGAGATACCGACGTACTGGATCAAATATCTAGGCGGAAAAGGCAAAGTGCGACACTATGTTTCGCTCGCTCCGTACTGGCAGCAGGGACCTGACGAGGATGACGCACGCAGTGACTTCGTCGCGTCCATCCAGCAGAGGTTGGGCATCAGTCAGCCGCCGACGTCATGCATGGGCTGCGCCGAACCCGCTACGAATCTGAACTTCAATCGGGCAGTCCGCGAGCCCACGCCATATGTACTCGGCATCGCGTATACGAATATCTCGACCCGTGACGACGAGGTTGTCACTCCGTACTCGGTCGGCCAACTAGCTGGTCCGCCGGGTATCGACGTCAACAACATCGTTGTGCAGCAGGGGTGTCCGCTGGATCGGTCCGACCATGCATCGATCACGTCCAACAGACGTAGCGCGGCGTTGGTGTTGAACGCGTTGGATCCCGCTCATCCCAGAGCGACTCCCTGCATTGCGGTGGCACCGTTCACGGGCGGCTGAAATGTCTGGGAGTTCTGAGGTTTGACGAGTTATTGGCCGGGGTAGCCTGAGTTCACCGCATTGTAGAACGCGTCGAAGGCGACCAAATGAACCAGACAGACCGAGACGGGGAGCGTGGGATGGCGAGCGAGGTAGCGGTTGACGACGTCGTTGAGCTGACGGTGCCCGCGCAACTCGGACGTGTGCCGATTGTGCGCAGCCTGGTGGAGAATGTCTTGCTGACCGACGATTTCAGCCTGGACACGGTCGCGGACCTCAAGGTCGGCGTTGACGAGGCCTGCGGCGAACTCATCGCCCGGACGTCGCCGAGTGCGCGGCTGAAGGTCATCATTGCCACCGCGCCGCAGGACGTGCGGATAGAAATCTGCTGCGAGGTGGGCAGCGATGTTCTGGATGAAATGAGTTTCGGCTGGTACGTCATCAAGTGTGTCACCGACGATGTGACGGTCACCTACATCGACGGTGATCGACGCCGCGAAGCGCAGATCGTCCTCACCGCGCTGAGGTCCTAGTCTTGGCCGTATCCGCACGGGATAACGCAGCCGACGATGAATATGCTGTTGTCGCAACACTTCTCGCTGAATCCGCGGCGTCGGGCAGTCCGACTCGTCGAGACGAGCTTCGTGATGAGGCGATTGCCCATTGCCTACCGCTGGCCGACCATATCGCCCGACGGTTCGCCGGTCGCGGCGAGCCGTTCGATGATCTGGTTCAGGTCGCTCGAGTCGGCGTCGTCAACGCGGTCAACCGTTTCGATCCCGGTCTCGGGGCCGACTTCCTCTCGTTCGCGGTACCGACCGTTATGGGTGAGGTCCGACGACATTTTCGAGACAACACCTGGTCGGTCCGCGTTAGTCGGCGTGCCAAGGACACCGCCCAGGCGATCGCGCGGGGTACCGATGAGTTGGTTCAGAAACTGGGCCGATCGCCCAAACCCAGTGAACTCGCAACACATCTCGACTTGCCGCAACAGGAGGTAGTCGATGGATTGCTGGCACGTTCGGCGCATACCACCACATCTCTCGACGCGGGATCCGATGAAAGTGCGGAATTCGTCGGCCGGCCGCTAAGGGAAACGCTCGGCGACGACGATCAGCAACTGTCGCGGATCGATGATTTCGCCACCCTCGGCCCGGCCCTGCAAGCGTTACCCGAGCGTGAACGCACCATCATCGAGTTGAGATTCTTCGAATCGAAGTCCCAGAGCGAGATCGCCAAACACGTTGGTGTGTCTCAAATGCATGTCTCCAGATTGTTGTCGAGCACCCTGCGCAGACTCCGTGACGACGTTTCCGGTGTCTCGAGCGAAGAGGAGAAATGAGGGCGGCTGTCGAATGACAGCCGCCCCCTGATCTCTTCGCGTGTCTACCTCGCGGCGGCCGCCGCGCTCACCTCGGTATGCGTCTCGCCGTGCGGCAAACCGCCGGCGGCGCTCTCCAGGTGAGCCCGCACGAACCATTGGAATTTCTCCAGTTCGGCGGTCTGTCCGATCAGAATGTCTTCGGTGACCGGGTCGATCGACCCGGTGGCGGCGATCGCTTCGCGGTGAGATGCGACGAATCCGTCGTAGACGAGGTCAACGGCGGCGAGATGTGCTTGCACGGTATCCCGACCGATCGAGTAGTCGTCCCATGACCGTTCGCTCTCGATGGCGCGCGCGGTGCCCTTGGGTGAGCCGCCAAGTGTCGCGATCCGTTCGGCGACCACATCGGCATATCCACGCACCAATGCCACCTGTGGATCGATCATCTCGTGTACGCCAATAAAGTTGGGACCCACCACATTCCAGTGAATATGCTTGAGGGTGAGGTGGAGGTCGTTGAGTGCGCTTAGCCGCTCTTGAAGCGTCCTGATGAGCGTCGCGGCGTCGTTGTCGCTGATTCCCGGTGCTGTAAATGTCATAAGTGAGGCAATACCCGTGCGGCTGCGCCGCGAAACATCGGCCCCTCGGGATCGCGCCGGTCAAACTCCCGCCGCATATGACGTTTGGGCGGTCGTTGAGTCGGGAATCCCGACTCTGGTCGGTGACACCCGTTTCGAGGAGTTGATGACATGCCGAAAACAACCGCAACCGGATCGGCGAAGAAGTCCGAGCTGCCGTCGACTATCGCGCGCTCGTCGAAGAAGGCGCAGCGGACCTTCGCCAAGGCTCACGACTCCGCGCTCGGTGAGTATCACGATGAGAAGCGCGCACACCGAGTGGCGTATAGCGCGTTGAAACATTCTTACGAGAAGGTCGGCGATCATTGGGAGGCCAAGACATCGGCAGGACCATCGGATCAACGGGCGCGCAGCGGCGGCCCCAATCCGTCCGGCGAGACTGCGGAGGGCGTCAACGCCGAGGCGACAAAAGATCACCTCTACGAGGTGGCGCGTCGGCTCGAAATTCCGGGGCGATCGAAGATGACGAAGTCGGAACTTGTATCGGCAATAGAACGCGCCAACCGGCGTCGTACGGCCAGCAGCAGATCGTGACGACACAGCTCGGCCGTCCGGCAGCCGCCCACGAAAATCTTTGCAGCACAACAGATTTATTGTGATGTGTCCCACCGCATGTTTGAGGTTCGGATTGGTGGGAACCCTAAGTCCAGATGGGTCGATCACTCATCGGACGAGATCTTTGACACGAAAGGAAGTGAGGTTGGCATGAGCGAGAACAATGCACCCTCCGACACGCTCAAGGGAGCCGTGGAGCAGGTGAAGGGAAAGGTCAAGGAGGCCGTCGGCACCGTCACCGGTCGTGATGACGTTATCGATGAGGGGCGCGCCCAGCAGGAAAAGGGCGAGGCCACCACTGAGGCTGGCAAGGCCGACCTTGAAGCGGCCAAGGAACGAGCGAAGGCCGAAGCCGCGCGTGAGCGCGAAGAGTTCCACCAGGACAAGTAGAGACTGCCTGTCGAGTACGGCCCGCCGGATACCCCCGGCGGGCCGTGCGCTGTGCTCGCGGCTGGCTCAGCCGGGAACGATTTCACCGCCAACCGGTGCCAGCACCTGTCCGGAGTAGTACGAGGACAGGGAATCGGCGGCGAAGAATACATACGACGGCG
Organism: Gordonia sp. CPCC 205333; assembly: GCF_048537885.1. Classification (NCBI taxonomy): domain Bacteria; kingdom Bacillati; phylum Actinomycetota; class Actinomycetes; order Mycobacteriales; family Gordoniaceae; genus Gordonia; species Gordonia sp. CPCC 205333. The sequence continues at coordinate 816,577 of NZ_JBCLVI010000001.1, forward strand.
CGATCTCGTCGGGCTGGGCGCTGCGGCCAATCGGAGCTTGCGTACCGAAGTCTTCCACGAGGTCAGCTGGCATCGTCCCCGGTGTGAGAGGAGTCCAAACAGGACCGGGGGCAACACAATTCACTCGAATGCCATCGTCGAGGAACGCCTGCGCCAGCGAGTAGGTCAATGCGGTGACGGCCCCTTTGGTGGCCGAATAGTCGATGAGTCTCGCGTTGCCGCGCAAGCCGTTGATCGAGCCGGTATTGATGATCGCATCACCTTTTTCCAGATATGGGAGCGCGGCGCGGATGGTGTGAAAATAGCTGTCGATGTTGACCTTGAACGTGTGCGTCCACTGTTCGGGGGTGATATCGGCGAAGCTGTCGACGGGGGACTGGAAGGCCGCGTTGTTGACGAGGATATTCAGGCCGCCGAGATCGCGGGTCGCTTTATCGACCAGCGCGGTGCAGTTGTCCGGCTGGGACAGATCGATGCGATATGCGTGGCCGCGTTTACCGGGCTTCTCGATCAGTTCGCGGGTGTGATCCGCATCGGGGGTTTCGCGTTCGTCGAGGTAGGCGAAGGCGACGTCGGCTCCCTCTTTGGCGAACGCGATCGCGACGGCACGGCCGATCCCGGAGTCACCGCCGGTGATCAGGGCCTTCTTTCCGGCGAGGAGATCGCGGCCGACGTAATCATGCATTTCGTCGCGCGGACGTGACGGCATTTCCTCGGTCCGACCAGGGTAGGGAATGGTGTGGTTCTGAGGTTCGGGCATGTCTATCGCTCCTTTAGGTCCCGCGTCTATGGCGGATCGCCACAGAAATAACCGGGTACCCGATCTGCCGGGTCCTACACATCTCAGTGAAATATGCTGCTAGACAACATATGTGGAGCCTGCATTGGAGACGTGACCGCTAGCGCCGATCAGCCCGACGCGGGCTGGTCGGTGTGTTCGTGAACGGTGAGCAGCACATGATCGAAACGGGCGCGGGCCTCCGGTGATACCGAGGTCGACGCGAGCTGATCGACCAGCGCCGCGGCCAATTCGCGCAGCTTGGTATTCGTCTCCTGTGAGCGCCAAGTCAGCAGGTCAAAGGCCTGTTCATCGTCGAGCTGGTAGATGACCCGTAGCGCGCCCTTCGCCTGTTCGATAGCCGCGCGGTCCTCGACGACCTCACTCACCCGCTGTTCGACGCTGCGCCGCACCTCGGGCGTGCTAGCTGTGGGCGATGGGCGATGGTCGCTCAGTGCGATGTAGAACCCCGACGTTCCTGCGCCGCCGTCGATGGTGTCAGCTACAACGACCACCGGGACTACCTTGCCCGACAGGTGCACGATTCGGTGCTGACCGCTAAACGGTGCACGGGCGTCGCGTACCCGCGTGATCAACTCTTCCACTCGCGCTTTGTCTTCTGGATGTTTGTGTCGCAGTAGGAGACTCGTAGTCGGGTCAACCGCATCGGCGTTCTGGTAGCCGTGCATTTGGGCGAGTTCGTCAGACCACACCCAACGGTCGTCGTCGAAGTAATACCAGAATCTGCCAACGCTGACCGTGCGTGGAAGCGTGGAGTCGGCCATGATCGAATCTCGACCGTTTGTCATTGACTCAGGATACCGGCTCCCGTATGTGGCCCACCATGTTTGGATCGCCTTGACCGTGGGAATTTACGATGCGGGGAAGCAAAGTTATACCTCGGGGCGATGCCGCGAAGCAGGTGGAATGTGGGAATACTGAGTGATCTGTTGCGGCTGCATCCTGTTGCCGCCGACCGGGACGACGTGCGTTGGAATGAACGAGCGCGCGGAGAGACGGAAATCCAGCGCCTCGACCGCAACTGGGCGTCATTGGTTCAGGAATTGCGCGTGCTCCAGACCGGAGTGCAACTACTGGCCGGCTTTCTGATGATAGTTCCATTCCAGCCGAGTTTTAGCTCGCTCGGCAGTGGCGGAAGAGTCCTGTATATGGTCACCGTCGGCGCTGCGATGCTGGCGGTGACAGTGCTGCTTGCTCCAATCGCTATGCACCGCTTGCTATTTCGTCGCCATCAGCTGGCCACGGTGGTAGTCGCGGCCCATCGGTATGTATTGGTGGGGATGGCGATGGTCGCGGTCTCGATCGCGGGTGCGGCCTCGATGATCGCCCTGGTTGCCCTCCGCTCGGCGTGGGCAGCCGTAGCGGCAGGTGGTGGCATCTTGACCGTCGTCATCGTGTTGTGGGCGTGGATACCTGTGCATATGGCACGAATGACTCGATAATCCCCGCCTGCCGCCATGCTCGATGTGGATACCGAAAGTGCTGTGCGGCAAGGGGAGTTAGCCGAGTTAGCCAGGAATTACGGTCGGACGTGACGGATCGGGGCTGGGGTCGGGTTGTCCAGGTGGCGCGGGGCGGGGAACGGGCGAGGGTATTGGTGGCTGGGGCGGCGGAATGGCGGGATCCGGTTGTGGCACAGCGGGTTCAGGTGGCAGCGGCGGTTCCGTTGGCCGTGGTCGCGGTATCGGGCCACCGCTGTACGGGTCAGTGAGCAGTGTGTGATCCATGTCAAAGCTCCAATGTCGGTTCCGCGAGAGTTTCGCGACTTGGATACCCGCGGTGGGCCAGCGTGAAACCTCTCAGCACTCGCCATCGAGCGTTGACGTTGCTAGGCTCGAGATCGCGGTTGAACACCACAGCCGCCCGGGCGACTCGGTCGCCACAAAGACGGAGTTACCACTGTGTCTGATCTCAAATCTCTTCTTGTACAGGACGCCGCAGCGCATCGGCCCAGGTCATGTGCCGCGCATATCGCCACTTTCGATGGGATCACTGTACTGAGCGTGACTGGCGTCATTGATGCGTGCAGCATCGACAAGTTCAGTGATCGCCTGTCCGCGGCTCGCGCCATCGGTACTGAACGCCTGGTGCTGGATATGAGCGGAGTTGAATTCCTCGGCGTCGGTGGTCTTGCGCTTCTGCAGGACGCCGCGCAAGCGTTGATCAACGCTGGCGGCGCCTTCGCGGTGTACGGTGACCGTCCGGTCACCCGACCGTTGCGTCGTATCGGCTTAACTCGGCTGATTCCGGTATTCGATTGGTTGCCAATGGCATTCGACGCCGTCGGTGGTCGGGCACCAGCGGCGTGATGGTTGGGAACGTTTCCTGCATCGGTACCTGAGACCGGTGAGATCGAGCGCCACGGCCGCCGGGCTACGGTGCCGTGGCCTCGATCACCACGAGTAATTCGGTCCGACACCCGTGCTCTAAAAGTTCCTGCGCTTCAAGCCATTTCGCGCGAGCGATCAATACCGGGCCAAACGGTATCCGCGCTTGCGTTACGATTCGCACGGCCATACCCGCCGCGATCAATTGGCGTGATGTGGCCGCGACGTCGGCGAACTCGGATTGCACAATCAACATTGCGCCCCCGGGCCGTAGAAGTCGTGGACCGATAGAACAGACCGCGTCGAGCACCAACCGACCGTCTGGGCCGGCATCCCAGCTGTGACTGGGACCGGGCGGGTGTAGTGCGGGGTCGGCGTTCGGCGGCGTCGGCACATACGGCGGGTTGCATGTGACCAGGTTGAATGTGGGCCGTGCCGGGAGAGTGCTGATATCGCCGCAGATTGTAGTGATGTGATCGCTCAAGCCGGTGCGGTCGTTGACGCGTTTGGCGTGGGCGATGGAATTCGGGCAGTCATCGACCGCGACGACGATTCCGGCGCCGTTGCGAGCGGCTTGCCTCGCGATGACACCCGAGCCGGTACATAAGTCGGCCACTGAGTCGTCTGCTGTGAGCCGACAGTGTGCAAGCGCTTCGAGCAGGAGCAACGTATCGGCCTGAGGCCGATAGACCGCCTGCTCACGCGCTGGCTCAGTGATCGGTGTGGTCATCACGTCGGATGTCGCGTCCGTGGTAATGCGCCTCGTATTCGGCCGCCTCGTCCGGTGTGACCTCTGGCTGGAGTGGATCCTGCTCCGGGCGATTGTCGATCGGCCGTCGGATCAAGATGAGCCTGCTCACCGTAAGCGCGCCGGCGGCCACGATGAGCACACATGCTGCGGCGATCCCCGCCCACATGCTATTCGAGTGGTCACTCGCTGCCATCCCGATCCACAGCACCAGTAGGGCCACTCCGATAAGTAGTGCGGCATATCCGCATAAGCCCAAGAACTTTGGAAATCGCATGTCATTCTCCTCGGTTGGCGTCGACCATCGAGCAGCCGCCGGGACGGTCACTCACCTTTCGGGTACCCGGCCACGGCTCTGGATAAACCCGATCCGACGGGGGCGCGCTAACGCGGAATGCGCATCGCCCGCAACGACGCCGACGAATCGGGAGCCAATCCGATCTGCGCCCACGGCACCTCGACATCGACGACCGCATACGCCGACGTCGGGAACCGTTCGATGTAACACAGGGGGTCGAGCGTCAGGGCGGTCTCCGGCATTCCTGGTTCGTGCCCGATGACGAGCACGGTCGTCGCGTCGGTTGGCGCGTGAATCCGCAGAGACTCGAAGACTTCGTCCGGGGTGCCACCGTAGATATCGTCGAGGAAGGTAGTCGGTGCTTTGATTCCGGTGCGCTGCAACGTTTCCCGCGTTCGGGTGGCCGTCGAACACAACACCGCGTCGACGGTCAGCCCGTCCTTCGCGATCCACTCGCCGGCAAGCGCAGCCTCGCGCCGACCCCGGCCGGCCAGCGGCCGCTCATGGTCGGTGACCCCGGCCGGATAACCGGACTTTCCGTGGCGCATGAGTATCAGTGTCCGTGCGGTCATTGCGTATCCCTGGCTCGACGATGGCTCGCCATTACACTCGCACCAATTCAAACCCTGTGCCACCCTTGCGCCCGGTTCTAGCGTCGAATCCCATGACGACAACTGTTTCTTCTGCCACCTACCCCCTGCCATCGGCGGACCTCCCGCTCAATGCCATCACCACCGCGACATCGGCGGCGGTCGAGGCCAATGTTGCCAACGCGCAGGTGCTCTTCACCGGCACGGTGCGGCCGCAGGGAACCGTCGGCAGCGATATCACGCTGGGGAGCTATCACGTCCAGGTCGATGAGCCGCCAGCACTCGGTGGCGAAAACACCGCTCCCAACCCGGTCGAGTACTACCTGGCGTCGCTGCTGTCCTGTCAGGTGGTGACCTACCGATTCTGGGCGCAGCGGCTGGGCGTCGAAGTCGATTCACTCTCTGCCCGCGCCGAGGGCGACCTCGACGTACGCGGCTTCTTCGGCCTCGACGATTCCGTTCGGCCGGGCTTCACCGGCGTGCGTGTGATCGTCGACGTCGCGGGGCCCGAATCCGAAGAGCGGTACCGCGAGTTGCAGCGTGCCGTCGACGCGCATTGCCCGGTCCTGGATCTGACAACCCGTCAAACCCCGGTCGTAACCACACTGAACGTTGAGGCCCGCTGACTGCATCGTCGGGCTGATCCCGTCGGCCACGCCGCATGACGATGCGATTCGTCGCTATCGGCTATGGCCGTTAGCCTTGACGACGTGGAAACGTGGCTGCCGGCCGTACTCGCGGTGAGTGCGGCATTTCTGATCGCCGGCGGCACCGTTCTGCGCCAACGGGCATCGGCGGCCTCGGGCGCGATTACCCGCGGTTGGTGGGTTGGCGCGATCATCGCCATCGCCGGGTTCGGATTGCAGGCTGCTGCGCTCGGTCTCGGGACCATCCTGTTGGTCCAGCCGCTGGTGGTGCTGGCCGTCCTCTTCTCGTTGCCATTCGAGGCGTGGGCCGACCATCGCCATCCCGAACTGCGTGAATGGGCCTGGGGCGCGGTGCTGGTGGCCTGCGTCGTCACCTTTCTCTTAATCGCTCGGCCGACGCCCTCCCTGCGTCGACCCGACCTCACCCTGATCGGTATCACCGTCGTCTCGGTGATCGGTGTGGTCATCGCGTTCGTGATAATCGCTGAACGCTCCAGTCCGCATTATCGGGCGCTGTTCTACGGTTTGACGGCCGGCGTGCTGTTCGGAGTTTCGGCGTTGCTGATCAAGACCGTGATTTATCAGGCGATCCATTTTCCGCTCGAGATGTTTCGCCATCCCGAGGTCTATCTGCTGGTTATTGTCATCGTCGGTGCCATCTCCGCTCAGCAACGTGGATTCGGAGCGGGCGATTTGCAGACGTCGTTCCCGGCGATGGTGGTGATGGAACCGGTGGTCTCGATGATCCTGGGCATAGTACTTCTGGGCGAGGATTTGAAGGTCAGCACAATGACTGCGCTCTTCCTCGGCGTCATTCTGGCCATCCTGGCGCGCTCGGTCATCGAACTCGCGAAGACATCCGCGTTCCGCGGCCAGCCGGTAGCAGAATCGGCAGAAGCTCTACTGGCGGCCGATGCCGATCCGGTGGCGCCGTACCGCTTGACGGCCGAATATGACGATGAACCCGGTCGCGACCGGTGGCCGTGACCGGAGACTAGGGAGAGGTCAGCCTTCGTCGATGACCGACGTCAACTCTTCGGCCCATTCCTTGGCTTGTACCTGTGGTTTGACCTTGCCGGAGAGGTCGTGACGGCCGTGGTGGCCGACCTGAGTGGCGCCAAGCGCGGTCAGTCTTTCCGCCATGATTTCCCCGCCGCGGTTGAAGGTTTCCCCGTAGACCGTGTCGCCGAGACCGAAGACCGCGAACCGCAGACCGGTGAGGTCGGGTTTGACTTCGTCGAGTTCGTCGGCGAAAGGTTCTGCGCCAGTGGGGAGTTCACCTTCGCCGTAGGTCGAGCAGACCACCACGAGGAAGTCCTCGGTGTCCAGATCCTCGACCGCGAACTCCGTCATGTCGTAGATCGACGGGTCGTGTTCGGCGGCGAGCACATCGGAAATCGCATCGGCGACGAGTTCGCCGGTGCCGGTTTCAGTGCCATAGAGGATGACGGTGGACATGGTTTCCTTTCGGGTGATTGCTAAGGGTCACCTTAGTTCGCGGGCTATTTTACGGTCTTGGGCGGGTGGATGACGAATCCGGTGCACAATGGGCCCGCCGTGGGGCCGAAAGTGCGCGGGTCAGCCCGGCGCAGAAACTAGGGGTTGCAACTAATTACTAGGAGGTCCTAGAATGGTGTTGTCCGCCTCACAGCCGTGTCCATGTAAAGGATGATCCTCGCCGTGACTACCGCAGCACCCCGTATTCCGCATTTCCTCGATGGTCGCCGCGTCGACGCGCCCGCCGACTCACGTACCTCAGACGTCTTCAATCCAAGCACCGGCGAAGTCCAAGCGGTAGTCCCATTGGCCACCGCCGCCGAGGTCGACGCTGCTGTCGAGTCAGCGCAGGCCGCCCAGCGCGAGTGGGCCGCGTGGAACCCGCAACGTCGAGCGCGCGTGCTGATGAAGTTCGTCCAACTCGTCGCCGACAACTCCGACGAGCTTGCCGAGAAACTATCCCTAGAACACGGCAAGACTTTCGAAGACGCCAAGGGAGACATTCAACGTGGCATCGACGTCATCGAATTCGCGGTAGGTATTCCGCACCTCATCAAGGGGGAGTTCACCGAAGGCGCGGGCGCAGGCATCGACGTTCACTCGATCCGTCAGCCCCTGGGCGTCGTGGCGGGTATTACCCCGTTCAACTTCCCCGCGATGATCCCGCTGTGGAAGATCGGTCCCGCGCTCGCCTGCGGCAACGCTTTCATCCTCAAGCCATCCGAACGCGACCCGTCAGTGCCGGTCCGTCTCGCCGAACTCTTCGTTGAAGCCGGCCTGCCGGCCGGCGTGCTGCAGGTGGTCCACGGCGACAAAGAGTCAGTCGACGCACTGCTCAACAACGACGATGTGCATGCCATCGGGTTCGTCGGCAGCTCCGACATCGCGCAGTACATCTACGAGAACGCAGCGCGAAACGGCAAGCGCGCCCAGTGTTTCGGCGGTGCCAAGAACCACATGATCATCATGCCCGATGCCGACCTCGACCAGGCCGTCGATGCGCTGATCGGTGCTGGATATGGCAGCGCCGGAGAGCGCTGCATGGCGATCTCCGTCGCGGTCCCGGTTGGCGAGGAGACCGCGAACCGATTGCGCGCCAAGCTCATCGACAAGGTCGAAGGTTTGCGCGTTGGACACAGCCTCGATCCCAAAGCTGACTACGGGCCGCTAGTGACAGCGGCCGCGCTGGAGCGAGTGAAGAGCTATATTGGCAAGGGTGTCGAAGAAGGTGCCGAACTGGTCATCGACGGCCGGGACCGCGCCAGCAACGACCTCACCTTCGCAGACGCGAGCCTGGAGAAGGGATTCTTCGTCGGCCCAACGCTTTTCGATCACGTCGGCAAGGATATGACAATCTATACCGACGAGATCTTCGGCCCGGTACTGTCGATCTTCCGCGCCGGCGACTACGAGGAGGCGCTCGCGCTGGCCACCGATCATCAGTACGGCAACGGGGTCGCCATCTTCACCGCCGACGGAGACACGGCCCGCGACTTCACCAGCCGGGTCCAGGTCGGCATGATCGGCGTGAACGTGCCGATCCCGGTGCCGGTGGCATACCACAGTTTTGGTGGTTGGAAGCGTTCGGGATTCGGTGACCTCAATCAGCATGGGACCGCAGCGATTCAGTTCTACACCAAGGTCAAGACCATCACCACCCGCTGGCCGCGCCAGGGCGATCAGCCCGGAGCGTCCTTCATCATGCCGACGCACTGACGCGCGGGCATCGAGAACGACGGGCGACTATGACTCAAACTGTTCCGACGTCGACGCCGACCGGTCTGGACGAGACCGATCGGGTGATCGTCGAGACCGCTGCGGCTTTCGCCGCCAAACACCTTGCGCCACATGCGGATGAGTGGGACGAGACCGGACATTTCCCGGTCGACGAATTGCGGATCGCCGCCGAGCTGGGCATGGGAGCAATCTACTGTGCCGAGGAATTCGGGGGCTCCGGCCTGCGTCGTATCGACGGTGTACGCATCTTCGAGCAATTGGCCCACGCGGACCCGACGACGGCTGCGTTCCTGTCCATCCACAATATGTGCACCTGGATGGTCGACAGTTACGGGACCGATGAGCAACGCGCTCAATGGATCTCGCGGCTCGCGTCGATGGAGACGATCGCCAGCTACTGCCTCACCGAGCCGGGTGCCGGGTCCGATGCCGCCGCGCTCACCACCAAGGCGGTTCGCGACGGTGACGACTACGTCCTTACCGGGATCAAACAGTTCATCTCCGGTGCCGGCTCGTCGGATCTCTACGTCGTGATGGCGCGGACCGGCGGACCGGGGCCCAAGGGCATTTCGACCTTCCTAGTCGAAAACGGTACGCCCGGACTGAGTTTCGGTGCGCAGGAGAAGAAGATGGGTTGGCACGCTCAGCCGACCGCGCAGGTGATTCTGGACGAGGTTCGCGTGCCGGGCGCCGCGCTGCTCGGTGCACAGGAGGGGCTTGGTTTCGGAATCGCGATGAACGGACTGAACGGTGGCCGTATCAATATCGCGGCCTGCTCGCTCGGCGGCGGCCAAGCGGCATTCGACCGGGCCGCTACCTACATCGCGCAACGAGAAGCGTTCGGCGGCAGTCTGATCGACGAGCCGACGATCCGGTTCACCCTGTCGGATATGGCAACTGGCCTGCATACATCGAGACTGACGCTGTGGGACGCGGCAGCGGCCTTAGATGCCGATGCGCCGGATAAGGTGGAGAAGTGTGCGATGGCCAAGCGCTATGTCACCGACACTTGTTTCGCCGTCGCCGATCAAGCCATCCAGTTACACGGCGGCTACGGATATCTCCGCGAATACGGTGTGGAGAAAATCCAGCGAGATCTGCGGGTGAACCGCATCCTGGAAGGTACTAACGAGATCATGCGAGTGGTCCACGGTCGGGCCATCGCCGCGCGGTACAAGGTTTGACCGTCGACTATGCGCGAGAGAACCGCGGGTAGAGGTGAGAGTACTGGGTGGTCGAGTGCACCGCGAGGCGCTAGCCGGGTAGAGGTGAGAGTGCTGGGTGGTCGAGTGCACCGCGAGGCGCTAGCCGAGCGGTGTGTATCGAGACCCCGATCCACAACAACGAAAAGGAGTCTCGATGACGACAATCGCTTTCCTCGGCCTCGGCCATATGGGCGGACCGATGGCAGCCAACTTGGTGAAAGCCGGCCACACCGTGCGCGGCTTCGACCCTGTGCCAGCCGCGGTCGACGAAGCAAAAGCCAACGGTGTCACCATGTTTCCCGCGGGGATCGAAGCTGTCGCTGGTGCTGAAGTCGTCATCACCATGCTGCCCAATGGCGCGTTGGTGAAGCAGTGTTACGAGGAGATCCTGCCTGGCGCGCAAACCGGTGCCCTATTCATCGATAGCTCGACCATCGCGGTCGATGACGCACGTGCGGTCAACGCGCTGGCGGCCGATCACGGTCTGGCGCAGATTGACGCGCCGGTGTCCGGCGGCGTCAAGGGCGCGGTTGCGGGAACCTTGGCCTTCATGGTTGGCGGCTCCGACGAGGCAGTCAATGCCGCGCGATCGACGCTGGAACCGATGGCCGGCAAGGTGATTCATTGCGGCGGCGCCGGAGCGGGGCAGGCGGCCAAAGTCTGCAACAACATGGTCCTCGCCGTGCAGCAGATCGCCATTGGTGAGGCTTTCGTCCTTGCCGAGAAGTTGGGCCTGTCCGATCAGGCGCTATTCGACGTCATCACCGGGGCGACCGGTAATTGCTGGTCGGTGCACACCAACTGTCCGGTGCCCGGGCCGGTTCCGACTTCTCCGGCAAATAACGACTTTCAACCGGGCTTTGCCACCGCCCTGATGAATAAGGATCTCGGGTTGGCGATGGATGCGGTACGGAGCACCCATTCGAACGCACCGTTGGGCACGCATGCCGCCCAGCTGTATGCGAAATTCGCCGAGCAGAACTCCGGTCTCGACTTCAGCGCGATCATTCAGACACTGAGATAGGCAGCAGGGCAGCAGTCGCCCCGTTGTGTGAAAATTTCGTCCCCATCACCTTGCCCCAAGGGCATATTGCCCTTCAATCCCCTTGAGGGGGATGAGATTTCATGCGCTGGCTGTTGGCGTGTCGGTTGGCGTGCCAATCCGGCTAGGATGGCGGAATGGGATCTGAACTCCGTATCGTCCCGATCGACGACGGCAACCGCGAAGAGTCCTACCGAGTGCTCGCCAGAGCGTTCGCCGACGATCCGGTCATCCGTTGGCTGGTCTCCGACCCGGCCCGCGACGTCGGCATGTTTCGCTTCCTCGATCGCGCCACACATGGAGCGCCCGATAGCGCCGACCTTGTGTTCGACGCCAACCGCGCCGTGGGTGCCGCCTACTGGGATCCGCCTGGGCATAAGCAATCGGCGTGGACTATGTTCCGTGAGTTTCCCTTGTTATTCAACGTCTTTCGCACGAGACTGCGCCGCGCCGGCGAACTTGAGCAAATCTTCGGCAAGCTCCGTCCCAAAGAACCGCACTGGTACTTGTCGACGATCGGCGCGGTCGAGTCGGGCCGGGGAATTGGCACCTCGTTGCTGCGCCACCGTCTGGACACCTTGACCGGGCCGGCCTATCTGGAGAGTTCGAAGCGGGAGAACCTACCGCTCTATGAGCGGTTTGGCTTCGAGGTAACCGATGTGGTGACGCTGCCCGGTGGTGGCCCCCAGGTGTGGCCGATGTACCGACGGGCACGTTAGGCCACACCTGTGGTCGGACTACACCCGAGCAGGTTCCTCGACGGCTCGCTCGACCGCAGTTGTGTCGTCAACGGACGCTCGACGTCGCAGACTGACCGCGACGGTGCCAACCAACGCGATCGCTACGGCGACGCCGCACATGATCGCCGAGGTTGTGAAACCTTGGGATAGCCCTGGAACGACTTGTCCGGCAACGCCGTGTGAGGTGTAGACCGACACGATGATCGCCAGCCCGACGGCACCGCCGAGTTGTTGCATGGTCTGTAGCAAACCCGACGCCGAGCCGGCATGTTCGGGATCCACCTTCGACAGGACGATGACCGTTGTCGGCATGAACGCCAGACCGGCGGACAAGCCGTTGAGGACCATCGGGCCGAGCATTCCGGCAGCGTAGGACGTTGACGTGTCGATACCGCTGATCCACAGGAATGAAACGACCATGCCAGCCGTTCCGGCGAGCAACAGTGGCCACGCACCGAACCGGGACACTAGGCCGGCGCTGATTCGGGAGCTGGCGAAAATCGCCAATGATAGTGGGAGGAAGGCGAATCCGGCTTGCAACGGACCGAAGTCCAGCACTCGCTGTACGTACAGGATCGCCAGGAAGAACATGGAGAACTGCGAACCGACGAGTAGTGCGATTACCGCGAGAGCACCGGCCCGCGACGGCAGTTTCAGCAGACTCAACCGGAGTAGGGGATGTTCGACGCGCGTTTCGGCGACAACGAAGATAACGAGTAGGGCCGCTGCGCCACCGAGAAGGCCGAGGGTCGTGGCCGACGTCCAGCCGTGGTCGGGCGCGGTGACCAAAGCGTAGACCGCACCGACTGCCGCGCCAGTGACGGTTATCGCACCGAGGAAGTCGAAACGTCCTGCACGCCTGGGGGTTTCGTCGAGGAATCGTCGAGTGAGAGCGAGTACCGCCAATCCGATCGGCACATTGATCAGTAGCGTCAGGCGCCACGATCCGAGGTCGGTCAAGATACCCCCGACGATAAGTCCGAGTGAGGCTCCGGCCGACGACACCGCCGTGAACAGCGCCAGTGCGCGGTTGCGCGCCCGATCATCCGGAGCTGACGTCGTGAGCAGCGCCAGCACACTCGGTGCCGCGAGGGCTGCGCCGATGCCCTGAAGCGCCCGCGCGACAATGAGGAAGGCGCCGTCGGTCGCGAATGCGCCGGCCAGTGATGAAACGGTGAATAGCGCGAGCCCGATCTCGAAGACGCGGCGCCTACCAAAAACGTCGCCCAGTCGTCCGCCGAGCAACAGCAGGCCGCCGAACGCGAGTGTGTAGGCATTAAGTACCCAGGAAAGATTCGCGGCGGAAAAGTCGAGATCTTCCTGGATATGTGGCAGGGCCACGTTAACCACGGTGGCGTCCAGCACAAGCATGAGCTGGGCGACGAGCACGATGGCGAGACCAACCGTGCGCCGCCGTTCGGCGGGAATTCGGATCGACATGAGTGTCCTTCGCAAGAAGAGGTAGGCTTATGTGGAGTGGTCCTCCGATTAATAAAGCGGAGAGTCCTTCCGGTTAGGAACGATACGGAGACTATCTCCGTTTAGCAACAGGGATGGTGTTTGCAGTGGGTACGACGTCGTCGGCGACCGAACGGCCGATGCGCGCCGACGCGCGCCGCAACCGGGACAAGCTGATCGAGGCCGCGCGAGAGATCTTCCGGGAGCGGGGTTCGGAAGCATCGCTCGATGACGTCGCAAAACGAGCCGGCGTCGGACCGGGCACGCTGTATCGGCATTTCCCCACTCGCGACGACCTGATCGACGCGGTTATGCGTGATTGGTCGATCCGCATCGAAGCCGACGCCGAATCTGCGGCGGCTGATACGCGCCCGGCGCCCGAGGTCTTGCGGGACTGGTTCGGCCGGTTCGTCGACAATGTCGGCATCTACCGCGGCGCGGCGGCCAAACTCATGTCGGCGATGGACGACGAATCGTCGCCGATCTATCGCAAGTGCCAGGTGCTGGTGGCCGCAAATGCGAATGTCCTTGGCCGCCTTGCGGATCGGGGGGAGTTGCGCGAGGGTGTCGACGACCGCGAGGTGATGCGCTTGATCAGCGGGGTGGCTTCGGTCGCCGACAACGTCGGCCTGAGTACCGTCGAGGCGTCAGGCATGCTCGACATCGTCATCATCGGCATCGTCAAACCGGGTGATATCGCCGACGGAGACTAGGCCGACGCGCCCTACCGCTCGGACGAGAAACGCACCGCTGCTTTCAGTTGTGCCGCGACCGACGATCCGACTCGCAGTGGCCACCTGTGCATCACGTATTCCGCTGCCTGGTCGACGTGTAGCTGGCGGGTGGAATTGCCTGAGCGGACCCAGAATTCGCTCGGTGCGTTCTTGCTCGGCGATAAGTACACCGGCCGCGGTGACGCCGACACTCGCACCCGGCAGACCGGCCGGGTCACGCCGGCGGGATCGGTCAACGCTTCAACTGCGATGAGGACTTCGGCCGCCGTGGTCTGCCCCAGGCTGGTGGTCAGCAGGTCGCGTAGCCAGAGTTCGAATCGGTCCGCATCGGGCACTTTCAGTGTCTGGTAGTCGGCGTCGAGGCCGAGGGGCGCGCCACCGTCGTCGACGCCGATGAGCAACGTTCCGCCGTCGGCGTTAAGGAATCCGGCAACGGTCTTGACGATCACCTGCTCCATGCGCGGATCCTTGTCGCCGGATCGAAGATTAACGCGCGCAGTAGATTTGAACTCGATGCGGTCCGATTCCCCGGCCGCGATCAGATCTGCCAGCGTCTCTCGCTGCGGCTTCTGGAAATGTGCGACGACGGCGCTGTATGTCGCAATGGTCGCTACCGAAAGTGCCAGGCATAGCAGGATCGACAGCGGATCACGAAGGTGCGCAACGGGTCTGATCACGCTCGCCAGTAGTAGGCCGAGTGACGAGCCGAAGATCGACAACACGATCGACGTCGACATCTGCAGGTGCGCGCGACCGCTCAGGACCCACCGGGCAATCGCGCTGAAAGCCAGCGCGAATGCGAGGATGATCAGCAGCGCTACCGCGATCATCCACAGTGGTTCACGTAGTTCGTCCATCAAAGGCCTTCTCGCCGATACGTTTTCGCGGGTAAGTGCGCAACTTTCGTTCTCAAAAATCCCCGTTGTGATGTCGCAGCGAATGGATTGCGGAGACAAGTCCGTTGATCTCCCCATCGTTCATTCCGACGTCGGAGAACACGTCTCGATTCAGCGTCGTCGTCGCATCCTCGACAGTCGATCGGCCGATATCGGTGATGGCAACCAGCGTTGTTCGTCCATCGGTCGGATGCGGCACTCGGCGTACCAATCCGTTGGTCTCCAGTCGTCGAATCGCGTGGGTCACCGACGTGACGTGGACTTGGAGACGATCGCTGGCTTTGGTGATTGGCATTGAGCCGGTTCGAGAGAATGCGAGCAGGCGCAGCAATTCGTATCTCGAGAAGCTCAGGTCGTAGGGACGCAGGGAACTCTCCACCCGGGCGAGCAGGATCTGATGCGCGCGCATCACCGAGGTGACCGCCACCATTCCGTCCGCGACGTCGCCCCAACCGGAGTCTGTCCAATTGTGGCGGGCGAGGGCGATCGGGTCCACGCGGTCGTTCATAGCGGTAACCCTATCGGGTCAATTCGGAGGAAGAGGTTCGCTGGGATAACGAAATAGCTTCTGACTTGGACAAATGACCTAAGAAAAACCTGAGAGGAGTTCGGTGATTTAGATCTCATAGTGCCGATGTGACGTGGTTAACTACTCGGCGAATTCACTTTTCTGTTCGAGAGGCAGGTGCCACATGAGCGCCGGACGTCATCGTCAAGGACCGGTCCCATTGATAGATCGACCGATCGCGGCCAAACCGCGAAAGCCGCAGCCGCGATGGATGGCCGGTTTCCTGGCCATCGTGGTGACCGCGGCCGTGAGCATGGCTCTGGTCGGGGGGCAAGGGCAGGCGCGGGCAGCGCTGGACCCGGGGAACAGTTCGGGCTCATCGCTTTCCGACATCATCAACAACATCGCCAACGGTGTCCTGCAACCGGTCGCCGATCAATGGCGAATCCAGATGTGCTCGTCCGGTGGTTCCAACGGCGGCGCGGATTGCTCCCAGTCGACGAATGTCGGTATCGCGATGGTAGTTCCCGGAACCATCGAATTGGTCCCGCGATTGCCATACGACCTCGCTCAGGCGGCGACCGTGTTCCCGATCGACCTGCTGGGAATCATTCCTGATCTCCCCAATGCCCCTGAGGCACAAGGCACGGCCAAGGTCATCGGCGACGGCGTGAAGTTCGCACTCGCCTCGACCGGCGGCAATGCGACGGCGATCGCGTTACTTCCGTTGAGCGTGGCCACTGCCGGGGCGAGCGGTGGCCGCACCGCAATCGCGTTCGCGGTTCTCGGCATTGCCAACGCCTGGACAACCGACGAGATCAAGACGTCAATCCTGAGCATCGAAACGCCGATCTCGATCCCCGGCATCGAGCGCGTCGACTGCTTCGGGGTTGTCACCGCGGCATACGCGGAAAAGGTTGGCGCCTGCGCGAATATCCTCGGTACCTTTGACGCGAAACTGGATCTCAAGAAGAACCAGCTGCAGTTCGGGCTCACTAACCCGGCCGGCCTCGCTGACGATCCGACGAGTATCTTTTCCGAGCTGATCTCATCGCTGCTGACGACGGGCAACCTGCCGGCCCTCAGCACGCTTCTCACCGAAGACTTCGGTCGGCTCTACCTCGGCGGCGACGAATTGCTCGGCTTCACAAGCGATTACGGATTTTCCGAGCCGGTCACCGTCAATTGGCTCGGTCAAAAGGTCACCCTCTTCCCGAAGATGACCGCGGCGAATGGTGAACAGCGGCCGAATTATCTGGGCCTGCCGACCTTCACCGCAGGCGCCTTTGACGCCACGCAGCTCCTGCCGACCATCACCGCCGGACCGTTCAAAGTACCGTTCCTCGACAGCCCGTTGAACCCGACTAATCTCACCTCGACGTCGGACAGTGCGACGACCATCCTCGCCGCGAAGAAGTCATCCCCGACAACGTTGACGGCCAAGGTTGACGAAAACAAGGCCGACGAAGACAAGGCAGACGAAGAAGGGGTTACCCCGACGTCGTCGGATCAGCCGGCGACCGAGACGCCGGCCGCGTCGGAGAATCCGGTCGACGACACGTCGACCGCGAAGTCAGGCGACGGAATCTCGGCGTGGAAGGCGCGTCAGCGCGAGAAATTCGGCAACGGCGGCAAGTCCGGCAACAGCTTCGGGTCGACACTCGACAAGTTGCGCAAGAATCAACAGCCCGGCGGCTCGACGACCGGCTCCACTGGCAACACTGAATCCGAAGGTGACAAGCCCGGCGGCACCAAGACCGAAGGTGACGAGAACGGCGGCGACAACGCCGAGTCCGGTGACTCGTCGAGTGCGGATTCGTCGGCATCTGACGGCGGCGATAGCTAAACTCCGCCAACATCATTCGGCGTCGCATTCGTTCGCGGATGCGGCGCCGAGTGCGATTCCAGGCCGCCGATGAGCGTCCGTACACTCCCTTTGTCATAGCATTTCGCTACAGTGTGGGCAGACCGCACCGCAGTTAAGGAGTCCGGCGATGGGGGTTGATCCCGCCAAAAGCAAGGCCGTTTCGCAAGTCGTTCGACAGCATCCGGTGATGAGTGTGGCCGCGGTGTCGCCGGCAATCGTCATTTTTCTGTTGCTGTGGTGGCTGACCAACCCTCCGGTCGCGATCGTCGTTGGGCTAGTCGCAGCGGGTGTGGGCTACTACCTGTTAGTCCGGCAGAAGTAGCAGGCGCAGATGGGGACCCGCGTCGATAGCTGGATCTGGGCGATCCGCCTGACCAAAACCCGTTCGGCCGGCGGTGCCGCGTGCCGCGCCGGGCATGTGCGAGTCAACGGGGCAACAGCCAAGCCCGCTCAGCTAGTCGGTATCGGCGACACGGTGGAGGTACGCCTGAGTGGGACCGTTCGCATCGTCGAAGTGACGCAGTTGATCAGCAAGAGAGTTTCGGCTCCGCTGGCCGCTGCAGCCTATATCGACAAGTCACCCCCACCGCCACCCCGCGAGATCGTCGCCAGCGCGCCCCGCCGTGATCGCGGCGCTGGACGTCCGACCAAACGTGAACGTCGTGAGCTGGAAAAGTTTCGCGGTGCTCTCGTCACGATGCTTCTTGTCGTCGCGGCATTGTTGGTGGCCGGTTGCGGTTCCAATGACGTCGATGATTCGACCACGCCGGTCACCAAGACTCAGGCGAAGTCTGGGCCATTCTTCGGTGAGTGCGGCGGTGTCACCATCGAAGAAGTCAAGAAAGAAACCGGCTTCACCGGGCTGACCGCGACTGTTGACAACGCATCGGTGTGCGAATGGGCCAGCGACGACCTGCGCCTCGGTGCGACTGCGTCATTCAACTGGTACCGAGGTTCGCCGATCGACCGGGAGTACGCCACCGAGAGACTCACCCGGGACGTTGCCAAGGACATCGAGATCAATGGGCATAGCGGGTTCATCGCCTACGTCGCCGGGATCTGCGAGGTCGGCATCCAGTTCGATGACGACTTCTTCGAATGGTCCGTCAGCGCGGGCAGCGTGATGACATCGTCGGTGCCGTCAACCGAAAGTCTTTGCGCGGCAGCGAAAAATCTGTCCCGAATGTCGATCGAGAGGTCTACCTCATGATCCGCCGATTCCGGGCAGGCAAGTTGGCTACTTTCCTCGCGATGGTCGCCGCCGTCTTGTTGAGTATCAGCAGTTGCACCGTCGACGGAACGGCACATCCCATCGGCGGTGGCAGTGCCAATCAGTCAGGTGGATTGCAGACCGATCGCTTCGAACAACTCCTGCTCGAATGCGACATCCTCACTCCCGCGCTGGTCGCCAAGTCGGTCGGCGGCAGTTTTGCCAGCCGTAACTTCAATGGCGCGATCTGCCGCTGGACGGTGTCGGGGAGCACCACCACGGCGGTCACCTTCAACTGGTTCGAGTGGGGTTCGATGGCTGTCGAACAGCGCACCGCGAAGAAGCTCGGCTACACCACCGAGAACATCAAAATCGCCGACACCTACACGGCGTTCACCCAACGCGACCCCAAACGTCCGGCGATGTGCGGAGTCACCTCTAAGGCGCCGGGGCGCGGTGTGTACACGTGGTGGGTCGAACCGCGCGTGGTCTCGGGGGATTCGTGCGCGGCCGCCGTCAAGCTGATGACACTGGTCTTACGCGGCGCGGCGTAGTCACTGAAGCTAGTGCGGTTTGCGACTCGGCCGCGGGCAACAACGTCACCGACACGGTCGACGCAACCTGCTGGTCGTCGCCGATGAGAATCCACACTTCGAGCCTGTCGCCGGTCCGACGACGGCGCAGCGTCAACTCGGTACCCGGCACGATGGGGCGAAGGTATTCGATGACCAGGCGGTGTGGTTTGTCGACCAGGTCGGGGTGATCGACGAGTTCGTCTTCGATCGCCTCGAGATAGGCGGCGTTGTTCAGGTGTTTGAACGGGTCGAAGTCGGTGATACGCAACGGATGTGGACGGTCGGGGAGTTCGACCTCGTCAGGTGCCTTGTCCGTGTTCATCGATTTCCAGCGCAGGCGATGTTCGTCGGTCATCTGCGCCAACATCTCGAATGCCTCGTCGGATAGCCGCGATGGCATGCCCTGGTCGTTCACATTGATCCAGAACGCTTCGGTCTCGATCAACCCGGTGGGCCGATCCTCCGGGTTGAAGCGGTTGGTCTCATGCGTGGCGGTCAGCCGCACTCGCATATTGGTCCAGCGGGTCGACAGAGCACCGCACCACCGCTGCGCGTTGACGGTGCCCGGCCATGAGATCGGTTCGATGACATCGATGATCGTGCGCCGAACGATCCAGAACGGGTCGGTGTCGGAAAACTCCGTAGCCTCGATGTTGTCGTTGGCGACGTCTTGTAGATAGCGCGCGACGGCATCGAGCCGCACCCGCATTTCCTGGTCGACGTCGTCGGTGCGGATGCGGTAATCGACCTCGAAGAACCGCGCGTTTTCGTTGCGGTCGCCGAGCGGTTCGAGCGAGACAGGAGTATCGATTGTGCTCACCGAGCGTCCTCACTGTGGGCGATGATGGGATTTGAAGTTAAGGTACAGTTAAACGGCGAAGTAGAACGCGTTCTACAAGACGAACTGCGAGGTAAGGCCTGATGGCGCACGTAATTACGCGGCCCTGCTGCAACGATGGTAGTTGTGTCAGCGTTTGTCCGGTGAACTGCATCCACCCGACACCCGATGAACCCGAGTTCATGACCGCGGAGATGCTCTATATCGATCCGGAGACCTGCATTGACTGCGGTGCGTGCATAGACGAATGCCCCGTCGAGGCAATCTTGCCTGATGACCAGCTCGAGGATAAAGACGAGCCGTATCTGCAGATCAACGCCGACTACTACAACGATCACGACGTGGACGGCGGGCTCGTGCCGCCGCGCAAATCGCCACCGCTGCCGGATAAAGAGCTCCATGTCGCGATCATCGGCGCGGGTCCGGCGGCCTTCTACGCCGCGCAGCATCTGGTCACCAAGCAGTCGGTGAAGGTCGACATGTTCGACCGGCTCCCGACGCCGTACGGTTTGGTACGCGCCGGCGTCGCTCCCGATCATGCCGCGACCAAGGGGGTTGAACGCACCTACGCGTCGACCGCCAGTAAGCGCAATTTCGACTACTTTCTCAATGTCGAGGTGGGTAAACATGTCACCCACGAGGAGTTGACCGAGCGCTACCACGCGGTGGTGTACGCGGTCGGCGCTGCCACCGACAAACGCCTCAGCATCGATGGTGAGGATTTGCGAGGTTCGATTTCGGCTACCCAATTCGTCGCCTGGTACAACGGTCATCCTGATTACGCCGACTTCGAGGTGGACCTGTCCGGTGAGCGCGCGGTGGTCGTCGGGAACGGGAATGTCGCTCTCGATGTCGCCCGGATCTTGGTTTCCGATCCGGACGTTCTCGCCAAGACGGATATCGCCGACCACGCGCTGGCACGACTGCGTGAGTCCAACATCAGCGAGGTGGTGTTGCTCGGTCGGCGCGGTGTCGCGCAAGGCGCTTACACGAACAGTGAATTCCTGGCCCTCGGTGATGTCGAGGGGGTCGACGTCATCATCGACCCGGACGAGCTGATACTCGATCCAGCGTCGGCCGCCGCCGAAGCCGACGGAACCCTCGATTCGACGATCGCCACCAAGGTACGGTTGGCTCGCGAATTCTCCGAGCGGTCGGCCACGGCCGGAAATAAGCGAATCGTATTCCGCTACTTGGCATCTCCGCTCTCGATTGAAGGCGACGGTGCGGTCGACAAGATCATCTGTGTCCGCAACGAATTCGTCGACGACGCCGATCGGGCCGCCGTCACCCCCTCTGGTGACGCCTTCGAACTGGCGGCCGGCCTCGTTCTGCGCTCCATCGGATATCGCGGAACGCCGATGGGGGACTTGCCATTCGACGCGAACCGGGGCGTCGTACCCAACGACGCCGGGCGGGTGACCACCGAGGCAGGCGGCGATGTGGTACCAGGGCTGTATGTCACCGGCTGGATAAAACGTGGCCCGACCGGCGGCATCGGCCGAAATCGCTTGTGCGGGGAGGAAACCGCCGCCGCGGTACTCGCCGACTTCATCGCCGGTTCGTTGACCGATCCGATCAAACCGCGCGACGACGTGGACGCCCTCGTCGCGGGCCGGGGTGCGCATCGCATCGCGCTCGCGGGCTGGAAGGCGATTGATGCCGCCGAAAAATCGGCGGGACGAACTGCCGGACGACGCCTGCTGAAGATCGTGTCGGTTGAGGAATTCGAAAAGACCGCTGCCGCGGCGGAGGGCTGAGTGCGCATGTCAGAATCGAATGGCATGTCGGACAAGAGAATACTGCGCATCGCGTTGCTCTCCTATCGGAGCAAGCCGCATTGCGGCGGACAGGGCGTATACGTCCGCCATCTCTCCCGCGAACTCGCGTTGCTCGGACATAGCGTCGAAATCCTGTCCGGGCAGCCATATCCGGAACTGGATCGGTCGGCGATCGACGCCGGCGTAACCATCACCAAGGTGCCAAGCCTGGACCTCTACAACGACGCCGATCCGTTCCGGACGCCCAGGCTCCGTGAATTCCGCGACTGGATCGATCTCCTAGAGGTCGGCGCGATGTGGACGGCTGGCTTCGGTGAGCCGTTGACCTTCAGCCTGCGCGCCGCGCGTCTTTTGAAGAGTCGTCGGGCCGACTTCGACGTTGTGCACGACAATCAGTGTCTGGGCTACGGGCTGTTACGAATTCAGAAGTTCGGTTTTCCGCTGATCGCGACGATCCACCACCCGATCACCCGAGATCGGAGTCTGGCCGTGCGAGCGGCCAAGGGGTTCAAGAAGGTTACCGCCTGGCGCTGGCATTCGTTCTTGCGGATGCAGGGCATCGTCTCCAGACGGATACCCGAGCTGCTGACTGTTTCGCGCAGCAGTGAAGTAGATATCCGCAAGGCATTCGACATCCCCGACGGCCGAATCACCACCATTCCGTTGGGGGTCGATACCGACATATTCTCTCCGTCGGCGGACCGGATACCCGGACGAGTGGTGTGTGTGGCCAGTGCCGATGCGCCCCTCAAGGGAGTTGGCTATCTGCTGGAGGCGATTGCCAAAGTGGGTGCCGAACGCCCGATCGAGTTGGTACTGGTGTCGAAACTGGATCCCGATGGCCCGTCCGCCAAGCGAATCGACGATCTGTCGATCGCCGAGAAGGTGAGTGTGGTGTCAGGGATCGATGACGACGAACTGGCAAATCTGCTCGCAACGGCTGAGATAGCTTGTGTGCCTTCGCTGTACGAAGGGTTCTCATTGCCGGCGGTCGAAGCGATGAGTTGCGGAACTCCGCTGGTCGCGACGAGAGCAGGGGCGATCCCTGAGGTCGTCGGCGAAGACGGGCAGGCGGCAATCCTTGTGCCGCCACAGGATTCGGGCGCGATTGCCGTTGCGCTCACTACGCTGCTCGATGATGCCGCGTTGCGTCAACGTTTGGGCGACGCCGGCCGACGCCGAGTCGAGGAGAACTACAGCTGGGCCGCGGTGGCCGCCAAAACGGCGGCACACTATCAGTCGGTCTTGGAAAAGCAACGCGAGTAAAACCGCCTCGCACCCCGACAATCCAATAGCTATTACCCCCAACTGGAGGAAACTCAATGCTCACAGTGGATTTCGACCGCCTCGGCGTCGGCCCCGGCACCACGGCTATCGATATCGGTGCTGGGCAGGGGCGCCACTCCTTTGAGATGTTCCGTCGTGGTGCCGACGTCGTCGCCTTCGACATGTCGGAATCAGATATGGCCGATGTCGGCGAGATGTTCGATGCCATGATGGCCGAGAATCAGGTTCCCGCGTCGGCGAAGGCGCGGGCGGAAGTCGGTGACGCACTACGACTTCCGTATGCCGACGACTCTTTCGACGTAGTGCTGATGTCGGAGATCCTTGAGCACATCCCGTCCGACGAGGCGGCGATCTCGGAGATGGTACGGGTGCTCAAGCCAGGTGGTATCGCAGCCGTCACCGTGCCCAGATACTGGCCGGAAAAGGTATGTTGGGCGCTGTCGGATGCGTATCACGAGGTCGAAGGTGGTCACGTCCGGATCTACAAGGCGTCGGAGCTGTCGGGGAAGTTGCGCGACGCCGGACTCGAAGTCACCGGAACTGACCACGCCCATGCCCTGCACGCTCCGTACTGGTGGCTGAAATGTGCTGTGGGCGTTGAGAATAATGACAATTTTTTGGTGAAGGGTTATCACCAAATGCTGGTCTGGGACATGATGAGCAAGCCGTGGCTGACCGTGCGCGGTGAGCAGTTGCTCAACCCTCTGATCGGCAAATCTGTTGCGCTGTATCTGCGTAAGCCGTCGGAGAATGCGGACGCCTGAGGTGACCCGCCAGCCCGCGGTGCCCGGAGTCTTGTCTGCACAGCAGGCGGCCGCCACTGGTTCGGCGATCGTCGGTATGCAGACCGATTCCGGTGCGCTGCCGTGGTTTCCGGGCGGAAAGACCGATCCGTGGGATCACGTCGAATCCGCGATGGCACTGTCGGTGACCGGCTTCATCAACGAAGCCGAGGCTGCGTACGGGTGGTCACGTCGTATGCAACGCGCCGACGGATCGTGGCCGATGGAGTTCCGTGGCGACGATGTGGTTGATGCCAACACCGATAGCAATTTCTGTGCGTATATCGCGGTCGGCGTATGGCACCACTATCTGATCACCGATGACGACTCTTTTCTCCGGGCCATGTGGCCAACGGTGCGTCGGGCGATCGATTTGGTCTGCATGTTTCAACGGCCCGACGGTGCGTTCCGCTGGGCTCAGGACTTCACCGGCCGGACGATGTTTGACGATGCGCTGCTGACCGGCAACGCCAGCATCTACCACGCCTTAGACTGCGCGATCAGCATCGCGGAAAACCTTGGGCACCAACCCGATCGGTGGATACTGGCGCATACCGAGCTAGGCGAGGCATTCGCCAACTCGATGAATGTGTTCAAGCCGCCGTCGGAGCATTCGATGGATTGGTATTACCCGGTGCTGGGTGGCGCGCTGCGCGGTGCGGTCGGGATGCGGCGGATCGACGAGCGATGGTCGGAATTCGTGGTGGCGGATAAGGGGATTCGGTGCGTGAACCACCGGCCGTGGGTGACTGGCGCGGAGACGAGCGAGTTGGTGCTGGCACTTGACGCGTTGGGTGACACCGAGCGGGCGGTTGAGCTGTTGGCGTCGATACAGCATCTCCGCGATCCGGACGGATCGTATTGGACCGGACTGGTTTTCGCCGACGGCAAGCGCTGGCCGGTGGAGAAAAGTTGCTGGACCTCGGCGGCGGTCGTACTCGCTGCGGATGCGGTTAGTCGGACGTCGTCGGGTAACGGAATCTTCCGGGACGTCACGCAACGTCAAGTGACAGTACCGGTCCACTGAGTTCCCAAGTGGTGCAGAGGTTTCGCGTGGAGGTTGCGGGGTCTCGATACACCTCGTCGCTAGCGCTCCTCGGCACTCGACCGGCGATGGTGGCTTGCGGGGTCTCGATACACCTCGTCGCTAGCGCTCCTCGGCACTCGACCGGCGATGGTGGCTTGCGGGGTCTCGATACACCTCGTCGCTAGCGCTCCTCGGCACTCGACCGGCGATGGTGGCTTGCGGGGTCTCGATACACCTCGTCGCTAGCGCTCCTCGGCACTCGACCGGCGATGGTGGCTTGCGGGGTCTGGATACACCTCGTCGCTAGCGCTCCTCGGCACTCGACCGGCGATGGTGGCTTGCGTTGGCCTGCTGCTGGTCGAGTGCCGACGAGCTTGCGAGTCGGTGTATCGAGACCCCGCAACCCGACCTCGAAAAACCTTCCACCGCAACATATCCACCACCCGGCCCGTACATTCGCGGGGAAAATCGCCGAAACCCTGGACCGTGCGAAACCAGCCACCTAGACTAGTGTCCAGTCAAATGTCTGAGAGGTCATGGGAATGGAATTCGGAATCGTTCAGTTCACCAGCGATCGGGGGTTGAAGCCGCATGTGCTCGCGCCGATGATCGAGGAGGCTGGCTTCGCGGCCTACTATGTGCCCGAACATAGCCACATTCCGACCAAACGCGAGGCGGCCCACCCGGGTACCGGTGATTCGTCGCTGCCCGACGATCGCTATATGCGCACCCTCGACCCGTGGACGTCGTTGGCGTCGGCCGCGGCGGTGACCTCACGGATTCGCCTTGCGACCGCCGTCGCGCTCCCTGTTCAGTCGGATCCGCTGACCCTCGCCAAAACACTCGCCACCCTCGACCACTTATCCGACGGCCGCGTAACCCTCGGCGTCGGATTCGGCTGGAACCTCGACGAATTGTCCGATCACCATGTCCCTGCGGGGCGTCGTCGCACCATGCTGCGTGAGTACCTGGAAGCGATGCGTGCGCTGTGGACGCAGGAGGAAGCCTCGTTCGACGGTGAGTTCGTGAAATTCGGCCCCAGTTGGTCGTGGCCGAAGTCGACTCAGGCGCATATTCCGGTCCTCGTCGGCGCGGGCGGTACCGAAAAGAACTTCGCCTGGATCGCGCGCAGTGCCGACGGGTGGATCACCACCCCTGGTGAAGCCGATATCGACGGGTCGGTCACACTGCTCAACAAAGCTTGGGCCGATGCGGGCCGCGAGGGTAAGCCGCAGATCGTCGTCCTTGATACCCGGCCCGACGAACAGCGTCTCGCACACTGGCGCGAACTCGGTGTCACCACGGTGCTCTACGGCGTCCCCGACGACGACGTCGAGAAGGCCGGGGCATATCTCGCCAAGCGGGCCATCCAGCTCGGGCTGGGCTAACAAACGAAAGAGCGGTCGGTTGCGGCGCCCCCCGACGGCACCGCAACCGACCGCACCCCTCGTGGGGTTCCCATTCTCAGTTGAGTCTGGGGCCTACACCCGGCGGGTATTTCCGTAAGCGTTGAGCACATACAGTCCCTTGGCGGTAGTGACTGTGATCGTCGCGAACGGGCGTACCGATACCGGTCCCACAGCGCCGGTGACCGAGAACTGCACTCCGTCGAGGAACAGTTCGATCTCCGGTTCGGTCATAGTGATCTCCCCGGTTTTGACTTCGGAGATCTTGCCCGGGGCGACCTTGAATTCGAAGTCGGCTGCCGGGATGATCGTCGATTCCGCGCCGACGTCGGCACCGATATCGGTTCCGATCTTGGCGGTGGGTCCAGCCGCGGCGATATCAACAGACGGCGACACCTTCGCGTTCAGCCCGCCCTTCAGTTTCAGGTCAGGTGTGTGCAGCGTGACCGTCACGCCGTCGGGTGCGACGGACACCGGGTAACCGAACTGATAGCCGACGACGACCTTCGCACTCAGCTTCTTGGCCTTGGCGATGTCGGAGATGCGGGCGCGGAAGTCGGAGGTGATGAACGCTTCTTTGGTCAGCGGGTTGGAGTCGAGCGGTGCGCCGGCCCGCACCTTCGATGTCTCCGCGGTGATCGAGACCCGGTGCCCGTCCGTGGTGGTCTTCGTCGCACCGACGGCTGGCGCCACAACCACGACCCCCGTGGCGATCGTCGCGGCTAGCGCCAAGACCGCCGACGTCACTAATCTCTTCATGTCAATTCCCGTGTCTTCCCGATGTCTATGCGGCCGATCCCGCAGAATTCCGGCCCGGCGTCGATGCCGAGCGATGTGCCCACAGCAAACATCAAGAAACCTCCAAGTGCCGCATCGAGAATTCCGGATCAGCATCTTTGCGCAGGTCAAAGCTCCGATCCGGAATTCCGGACCGGAAAGAGAAGTTGGCCCAATCCTGGTCTGGACCTATTCTGACGCGTGTGACCCAGAGTTTTGACGCCGATCCGGTCGGCCGGTTCGGCGATCAACTGATGGCACTATTCGCCGTCGCCGGGTCGCCGACGCTGGCGGCTGTCGCCGTGGGGGCGGCAAAGGTCGCGCCGGGCCGGCCATCGGTGTCGGTCCAGCGAATCAGCGACTGGCGTCGCGGTCGGCACCTGCCAGCCAATTTCGAAGTACTCGAGCCGGTCCTCACTTGGTTGACGCTGCAAGCGCAAATGCGTCCGGAGGCGCCCGACCTTCCGTCGCTTCCGCAATGGCGCGAGTGGTGGGACCGGACGCGCATATCGACACCCGCACAACCGCAGGCTGTGCCCGCGGTCGTGCTGCCCGACGAACCGTATGCCGGTCTCGCCGCGCTGACTTCCGATGATCGCGCGGTGTACTTCGGCCGGGACGAGGTGCTCGCCGACTTGGCTGAATTGATCGAACTCGCGGCAGTCGAATCCGGTACCCCCGCGCTTGTCGTCGTCACTGGAGTTTCCGGTGCGGGTAAGTCCTCGCTCCTCGGCGCGGGCCTCGCCGCGCTCGCCGATGATCCGTCTCGCCGCTGGACCGCCCATGCCACGACCGCGGCCGAGCTCACCGGCGACGACCAGTCCGACGTCGATGAGAATCAGCTCCGGATCGTCGCCGTCGACCAACTCGAAGCTGTCCTAGTCGGCGCCGATGATGCGGGTGCCGGTGATCTCGTCGACTCACTCGCCGCATTGGCCACCCTGCCGCGAACCGTCGTGGTACTCGGCATCCGCGCCGATATGTACGAACGCTGCGCGGCGTTGACGCCGATTGCCCGCGCGTGGCAACGCCGATCATTAATCGTGCCGCCAATGACTGATGCACAGCTGGAAGAGGTCATCAGCAAACCGGCCCGCGCCGCCGGACTCCGAGTGGAGAAGGGGCTAGCGGCCACAATGATCGCCGACCTGCACGCCACGACGTTGCAGTCGGCGACGGGTGAACCGGTGACAACGCGCGCCGGTCAATTGCCGTTGCTCGCGCAGGTGCTCTCGGTGATGTGGACCCGGCGGCGAGGCGGAGCGCTCACAATCGCCGGGTATCGCGCGACCGGCGGCGTCGAATCCGCGATCGCTGACGTCGCGGAGCGCGCCTGGGCCGATCTCTCGCCGCGAGCGCAACACGTTGCATGCCGGCTGTTGTTGGCAATGGTGCATATAGACGAACACACGGTGGTCCGCGTACAGACCGACGGTGGCACGCTCTCATCGGTCATCGCCGACGCCGCGCTGGTCACCGAGGTCGTCGAAACCTTTGCGCAGGCACGGTTAATCACGATCGGTCAGGGACATGTCGAACTCATCCACGACGCGGTGCTGACGGCCTGGCCGCGGATGGTCAAGGTGATTGATGGAGTGCGTAGCAGCGCGCCGCTATTGCAACGCGTGAGCTCTGACGCGCGCGAATGGGATGAGGCCGGCCGTAGTGCCGCATTGCTCTATCCGGCCGAGCGCTATCACCGCGCCACCGTCTTGGCCGACGATCCGCTACTTGGAGATCTGGCCGAGCGTTTCCTCGCCGCGACGGGTGAGCACCTGGAAACCCGGCAGCGTCGACGCCGGGTCGCGCTGGTGTCGGTGGTGGTGCTCGCAGTGGTGTCGGTGGTGGCGGCGGTCTTGGCGATCGTGTCCAACGTCGCGTTGAGTTCTCAGCGCGACGACGCGCGGTATTCCGCGCTGATGGCGACCATCGGCCGCCTCAGCTACACCGATCCTGGGCTGTCCGCGCAGTTGGCGGTGGCGGCTCTGCATATGCGACCCGACGATCAGCGAGCGCAGCTTCGAGTGCTGCAGACTCAACAGTTGCCGTTGCCCGCGTCGGCACCTAAGGGGCATACCGCGGCCGTCTATGATCTCGCTACTAAGCGGTCCGGTCCTAAGACGATGGTCGCGACTGCGAGCAACGATCGTACTGTTCGTCTCTGGGATGCCTCCGTTCCACGCGAAACAGCCAGCTACCCAACTGCTTTGACGGGATATCAAAGTTTTGTCACCTCGGTGGCCTTCGCCCCCGATACGTCGCTGCTGGCTACCGCGTCGGGGGACGGTACGGTGCCGATCTGGGATGTCGTGGATCCGGCCGCACCTGTACGACGCGGTGTGCTGCGGGCGCCGGACGGGGTGGGTGCTACCTATATTGTCCGGTACAGCGCGGATGGCGCTCTGTTCGCCACCACCTCGGACAGTGGGGCGGTTACGTTGTGGGACACCAGGAATCCCGGAGTCGGTGGCGAGCCGTATCGGCCTCTCGGCGTGGTGAAGGAACACAAGCGGCCGGTTCGCTCGGTCGCGTTCAGTCCGACGGCGCCGTTACTCGCCCTCGCGAGCGATGATGCGACCATGTCGCTCGTCGATATATCGAATCCCAACGCGCCGTTGACGATTGCCACCCTCGACGATGGCGGCGAGGCTGGCTGGCATTCGGTGTCGATCTCGAGCAACGGTCGGTTTCTCGCAGCGGGCCGCGACGACGGTGCGGTCGCCGTTTATGACATCGCCGATCCGCGTCGTCCAACTTTGATCGCGCTGCGTTCCGAAGCGCATCTGGCGGCCGTGTGGTCGGTCGGATTCTCGGCCGATAGCGCCACGATGCTGTCCGCATCGCTCGACGGGACGGCGCGCCGGTGGGATATCGATGGTGCGGGGCGCCGAGCGTCACCCGCGCGACTCGACAGTATTGGTGAACCCATCCGGACCGGCAACGGTGCCATCAATACTGCTCATTACCTGAGCGACGACGTAGTGCTCACGGCGGGAGCCGCCGGACTCTTACAGGCGTGGTCGGTCCCGGTCTCGCCGATACCAGCTCACCCGCTGCCTATCATGCGGCCCGCGGTGACCCCGGACCGTAGGCTATTGGCAACTGGCTCGGCGGATCAGTCAATTGACCTGTGGGACACCAGTGATGCGCGCCGACCGGTGCATCGGTCGACTATCGAGCGGCGAGTGGGGACCAGCGGTGGGTATTACGCGGCATTTGATCGGACCGGTCGGATTCTGGCGGTCGCCTTCGGCGGTGGCCGGCATATTCAGCTATTCGACGTTGCTGATCCGACGCGGCCGCGGCCATTGGTCGAGCTGACGGTAGCAACGAGATATACAGCACCGCTTGCCTTTTCGCCGACGCGCGATGAACTGATCACCGGCGATACCGATGTGTCGCTCACCAGATGGAATGTGACCGACCCGGCCAGGCCGGTGCGGATAAATGGATCGCTATCGGGGCCAACGGGTTTCATTCAGCGGGCGATCTTCAGTCCCGATGGCGGCCAGCTGAGCGCCGCCAGCGCCGACGGTCGGGTGTATCAGTGGTCGACGCCCGATACCGGCGCGGTGAAGGCCTCGACTCCGCTCGACGCGCATCGACGCGGGGTGAACGACATCGCCTATGCCAAATCGGGCAGATATCTGTACGCGGCGTCGGATGACGAGACGATCTCCGTGCACGATCCGCAGGGTAACCAGGTGTATTTGGCGCAGGTTGGCAATCGTGTTGCGGCGCTGTCGGTTTCCGACGATGGCAGCACCCTCGCAGTCGGGACCGACCAGGGGCTGGAGATCTGGGATCTGCACGATCCGGCCCGACCGCAGC
This sequence comes from Gordonia sp. CPCC 205333, assembly GCF_048537885.1. Classification (NCBI taxonomy): domain Bacteria; kingdom Bacillati; phylum Actinomycetota; class Actinomycetes; order Mycobacteriales; family Gordoniaceae; genus Gordonia; species Gordonia sp. CPCC 205333. The sequence goes on from NZ_JBCLVI010000001.1 coordinate 847,184, forward strand.
GTCGAGGCGACGGCGGTCCACTGTCGTTGACGTCGGCGATGACGAGGTTCACGACCTTCGTCGGGAATCAGACAATCTATACCGGTGGGCAGTCGATGCTGCAGTGGTGGAATACCGACGTCGAGTCGGACGTGCGGCGGGTGTGTGAAACCACTAACGGGACTTTGAGTCCGGCACAGTGGCAAGCGGTCGCGCCAGACGTTAGGTATGAGCGACCCTGTACGAGCTGATCGTTACCCGATAAGAGCGCCAAGCCAATGTGTCGGCTCCATCCACACCGTCACATGCTCCCCCAATTGGTCGTGGGCGAAGGATAGGTAGCTGGCCAACGCATCGCCCCCCAGGTACCGCGCGGCAACCTCTTCGATCTGTGCATCGGTTGACGGTGCGACGTCGGCGACGACGCCTTCGACAGACACGTATTTCACTTGCGGCACAACGGTATCGACCATCAGACTGAACCGCCCGGCGGCGTTGATGGCGGCCATCTTCTGTGACGACGGCAATGTGGTGATCCACGGTTGTTCGCCAGGTGTGTAGGCGTACCAGATCGGCACGGTGAGCGGGCCGCGCCCGGCTAGGCTGACGGACAAGGCGGCCACATGTGGCTGCGCGAGAAATTCTTGCTTTTCAGTGTGGGTGAGGGCCATCTGCCCATGATGACAGTCGAACCGCTGGAAGTGTCCCGCTCACGCGATCACGCGGCGATATAGCGCCTGCTCCCCCAGGGGGCAGTTTCAGCGCCGCTGGAGCACCCGTAGCGATCGGTGACCGCCGACCTCGCTGAAGTCTCCGGATTCCAAAGCCTGGCAATAGATTTCGTATGGCGGTCGTCCGCCGTCGGCTGGGTCGGGGAATACATCGTGAATCAGCAGCGCTCCGCCGGGGCGCACCCACGGTGCCCAGCCGAGGTAGTCGGCCTGTGCTGCCTGCGAACTGTGACCGCCGTCGATGAATACGAAGTCGGCAGGTGCGCCCCACACTCGCGCGGCGTCGGTTGACTTGCCGAGTAATCCCAGGACAGTGCCCTCCAGATTGGCGTCGTAGATGGTGCGGCGAAAACGAGCGGAGGTGTCCAGGGTGCCGGTGTGCGGATCGACGAGCGAGGTGTCGTGGTACTCCCAACCGGGCTGATGTTCTTCGGAGCCGCGGTGATGGTCGACCGTCACGATCAGTGCATCCGCCTCGAGTGCCGCGGCACCGAGAAATACCGTCGACTTTCCGCAGTAGGTACCGATTTCGACGCCGATGCCGACCGAATCCGGTCGGCCGAGGTAATCCTGCGCGACGTGATAGAGGGCCATAGCCTCGTCGGTCGGCATGAATCCGGGGGCCGCATCGGCGGCGGCGAGACGAACCGGGGTCAGCTCGGAGGCGGTGGACGGGGCTGTCGACATGCGCCCGATCTTACCTGTAACGCGTTCTACTTCCGCGTCGAGTCGGTATCGCTGGTTGTCGACGAATCGGTGTCGCGGCGCGCGTAGGGTCGAAAACTATGAAGGCGCAGCTGCTCACCGAAGAATCCGGCCCAGCCGGTTTGTCCCTGACCGAGGTCGATGATCCGACACCCGGTGCCGATCAGGTGCTCGTCGACATCAAGTCATGCGGTATCTGCTTTCCCGACTTGCTGATGAGCCAGGGCAAGTATCAGTTACGCCCGCCGCTGCCGTTTACGCCGGGTACCGAGGTAGCCGGGGTAGTGCGTACCGCCCCGGCCGATTCGAAATTCCAGGCCGGCGACCGAGTTATCGTGGCGTCGATGGTCGGCGGGTTCGCCGAGCAGGTTGTCGCGCACCCGGCGCAGCTGTTGCCCATCCCCGATGTCATAACCTTCGACGAAGCGGCGGCGATGGGAATCAACTTCCAGACCGCGCTATTCGCGCTGAAGATGCGAGCACAGACCGCGCCGGGCGAGATCGTGGGCGTGCTGGGTTCTGCCGGCGGTGTGGGAATCGCATCGATACAGGTTGCAAAAGCTATGGGCACCAAGGTAATTGCCGTCGTGCACCGCACCGGTGCCGAAGAGATGCTGCGCGCGGCGGGCGCCGACGAGGTGGTGCAGCTCACCGAGGGCTGGGGCAAGCGGCTCAAGCAGTTCGCGCCCGAGGGCGTCGACGTAATGATCGATCCGGTTGGCGGCGACGTCTTCGACGAGGCGCTTCGGCAGGTGGCTCCCGACGGACGATACGTGGTGATCGGGTTTGCCGCGGGCGGCATTCCAACCGTCAAGCTCAATCGAGTTCTGTTCCGAAATATCGCTGTGACCGGCGCAGCCTGGGGTGAGTATGTGCGGACCCACCCGGATGTTCCGGCGCTCTTGCACGACGAGTTGGTGGAGATGGTCGACGCCGGCATGCGCCCGCCGGTGAACGTCACCTACTCATTGGCAGAGTTGCCGCAGGCACTCACGGATTTGGCCGAAGGTCGGGTTCGCGGCAAAGCGGTCGTCCGCATCGCCGATTAGTTTGGTACCAGGAACTGGTCTGTCTTGTGAGTCCGGCCTTGTGAATCCGGCCTTGTGAAACATAGTCAATTTGGAGGTTAGCCATGTGTCGCAATATCACTGAGCTGCGTGGACTTGAGCCGCCGGCCACCGAGGATGAGGTGGAGGCCGCCGCGCGCCAATACGTGCGAAAGATCAGCGGAATCCGTCATCCGTCGGCGGCCGTCGAGGAGGCATTCGAGAAGGCCGTGGCGGAAGTTACCGCGACGACCCGCGAGTTGCTTGGACAGATGCCCGCACGGCGCCAGCCGCCGAAGACGGTGCCGCCGTTGCGTAGGCCCGAGGTGCAGGCGCGGATCGCAGCCAGGGCCGGCGGCTGACGGGCACGTAGCTCGTCGTCGTAGTCTCGTCCCCGCGAGTATGCCCGGAGGGCACTATGCCCTCCGATGCTCCTCAGCTGGACGACATTTCATCAGCATCGATCTGGTGGCGGTAAATCGATTGTCCGCCAACTCATTACCCCGTACTGTCCTGCAGGCAAACAATTCGTCAAGGATAGGAAAGGTAATGAATGGCTACCCGGTGCAGTTGTCCGGCGCACCGAATACGTTGATGTGGGCACACGAGTATGAGATCGAAGCTCAGGCTCTCCAGCAACTACGAAATATCGCCACACTCCCGTGGATTCACGGGCTCCGCGTCATGCCCGACGTGCACTTCGGCAAGGGGGCAACAGTCGGTTCGGTCATCGCCATGCGTGACGCGGTCTCGCCATCGGCGGTTGGCGTCGACATCGGCTGCGGTATGGAAGGTGTACAGACATCGCTGACCGCCGCAGACCTGCCAGATAACTTGCGTGCGTTGCGTTCGCGCATCGAGACGGTTGTCCCGGTTGGATTTCGGATGCACGACAATCCGGTTGATCGCCACAAGATGTCGACTGCCACCAAGTGGCATCTGAACGAGTTGTGGGACTCTTTCGCCGATCTCGACGAGAAGGTCCACAATCGTCGTACCCGTGCGGCCAAGCAGATGGGCAGCCTCGGCGGCGGCAACCACTTCATCGAAGTGTGCCTCGACGAGAACGACCGCGTGTGGTTGATGCTGCACTCCGGATCGCGCAATATCGGCAAGGAGATCGCCGAGCGGCATATCGGCGTGGCAAAGACGTTGCAGCACAACGTCGACCTTCCCGATGCCGAGTTGTCGGTATTCCTCGCCGGTACGCCGGAGATGGACGCGTACCGTCGTGATCTGACGTGGGCGCAGAACTATGCCGCCAAGAATCGTGCGGTGATGCTTGACCTGGTGAAGCAGGCGGTACTCGATGAATTCCCCACCGCCGGAGTAAGTTTCGGCGAGCAGATTTCCTGTCACCACAACTATGTGGCCGAGGAGGTCATCGACGGCGAGAAGATGTACGTGACCCGTAAGGGGGCGATCCGTGCGGGTGCGGGAGATCTTGGCTTGATTCCGGGCTCGATGGGCACCGGATCGTATGTCGTACGCGGGCTGGGTTCGGTGGACTCCTTCGCCAGTGCGTCACACGGAGCGGGCCGAAAGATGTCGCGTAACAAGGCGAAACGATCGTTCACCGTCGAAGACCTGATCGCTCAGACCGTCGGTGTCGAGTCCCGTAAGGACCAGGGGGTTCTCGACGAGATCCCAGGTGCGTACAAGGACATCAACGAAGTTGTCGCCGCACAGAACAATTTGGTCGAGGTAGTCGCTTTCCTGCGCCAGATAATCTGCGTCAAGGGATAGTGACGCCGCTGAAATATGTCCCCTCGTGAACTGAGATGCCCTATTGCCATCTCACCTGCGCACAGGGCATATTTCAGCGGATCGCGGCGGCCAAAGCGGCCAGGATCGCATCATCTGCTTGATATGGGGTGTTGAAACCCAGTCGATCGACCACCCCGCCGAACCGCCGCGCCAGTTCTGTCGCGCCCGAGGCCGGATCAGTCACTGTCACCGCGATGGTATCCACTAGCCCGTCGTCAACGAGATCTGCCATCTCAATCCACTTGCCCTGTTTCGATAGCTCGCGCAGTTGGGGACCGATCGCTGCCCGGTCGTGTAATTCCAGGATGGGCCAGTACGCGGGAGTCGACGCATAGAACGAGATCTGTTTGCGAATCGCCTCGCGTGCCGCCGCCCGGTCGTCCGCGCTCGCGCCGACGATGACCATCGCCGAGTGGTGAATGTCGACGACGGTCTCGCGATCACGCGAGGCCGCCCCCGTGCCCAGCGTCGGGACCGTGACCTCCCGGAGGAAATCGCCGGTGGCCAGCGGATGTGACAGGAATCCGTCGGCGACCGCACCGGCCGTTCGCGTCATTTGCTCGCCTATTCCCGCCAACCATATTGGGGGAGTGCCGCTTTCAGCGACGACGGTCGGATCCGGCATGAACAGCGGTGTCATCAACGTGTGCTGATAGAACTCGCCGCGATGGTCGAGCCGTCCGCCAGTGAGCCAACTGTCCCAGATCGCACGAACGGCGTCGATCATATCCGCGATCCGCGCGGCCGGTCGACTCCACGGCATGGAATAGCGGCGCGTGATATGCGGTTTGATTTGGGTGCCGAGCCCCATGATGAACCGTCCGCCGGAATAGGCCTGCAGATCCCAGCCCATCGTCGCCAACAGCATCGGGTTACGCGCGAACGCCACCGCGATCGACGTTCCCAGCGTCACCGTCCGGGTATGTTCTGCGGCGAGCAGTAGTGGCAGGAACGGGTCGTGGGACCCCTCGAAGGTCCAAATACCTTGGTAGCCAGCGGATTCAGCTTTCGATGATGCGGCGGCCATATCTCGAAGGTCGCAGGTCAGCGTGACATCGACCTTCATGAGCCGGTGACCCTCACGACTCGACGCCGAACACCCGGGCCGCGTTGGCATACAACACGCCACGCAGCCAGTCGTCACCGAACTCCAGCCGCACCAATGCGTCGAGGGCATGGCGGTAACCGTATGGAATATTAGGGTAATCGCTGCCGAATAGAATCCGGTCGCCCAGGTCGACCAATCGTGGGTATGCGTCGTTGGGGAATGGGACCAATTCCTCACTGAAGTCGGTGAACGACATAGTCGTATCGAGCAGGACTGATGGGTACCTGTCGGCGAGGTCGAGGAATTCGACGAATTCCGGGGTACCCATATGAGCGATGATCAGCCGTAGCGATGGAAAGCGGTGCAGCACATCGGCTATCGGGCGTGGTCCGGTGAATCGTCCTGGCGCGGGGCCGGATCCGCAATGGATCACCACTGGAATCTGTGCATCGGCTAGCTGCGCCCAGACTCCGTCGAGGAGCGGGTCGGTCGGGGAGTAGTCGCCGACCTGGATATGCGATTTGAATACTCGCGCACCCGATTCGATGGCTTTGCCGACATACGCCGGCGCCGATTCCTCGGGATAGAATGTCGACGTTTGCAGGCAATCGCGGTGGCGTGTGGCGAAATCTGCAGCCCAGCCGTTGAGCCATTCGCCCATATTGGGCTTGTGCGGGTAGATCATCGACGTGAACCGTCGAACTCCGAACGCGGCAAGGCCTGCGACGCGTACATCCTCGTCGGCGCGATAGTTGATCGGCCACTCTCGGCCTACCATCGGTCCGACCGAATCGAAGTAGGCCCAGACCTTGTCCATGACATTTCGCGGCATGAAATGCGTATGGACATCGATCAATCCGGGCAGGCCAAGGCCCTGCCACACCGCGGTGACCGAGCGTGCCTCTTCGTCGCTGAAGGGTTCGTGATTCGTCACGTTGGTCAGACTACGCCCGAGATGCGGATGCGGAGGTGATGTCATGAGCCAAGCAGCTCAGGATGTGCGTCTGCGATGACCTCCGCTCGATCAGCTTCTAGCACAAAGCCTTCCGCGATCGCGTTGGCTGTCGCCGCGCCATAGGCGTCGAGATAACTCTCCTGACTGCCGTACCGAGCGAGGAGATCGCCGGGCTCGATCGCACCGGTCGCGCCGAACAGCAGGCAAATCCTCGATACCGGATTTCTCACCACGCCGGTGAGTATTTGTGTCGGCACGTCAACACAGGGCGTACGAACTCCGCCCCGTACATTTCCAACCTCGTCGGTGACGAAGGTCTGCTGGTCGTCGGCGAGTTCCAGAGGTGCCGCATGTGGTGGCGCGGTGCCGTCAGTGACCCATATTCGCAGATGAGACAGCGCGGCGCGCAGTACGAAACGTTGCTGTCCGCGGTTGACCGGGTCCGGGCAGCCAAGGTACTCCTCGTATTGCCCGATCTGAAAGTGGTCGGCATGTGCGCTCCCGGTGACTTCCCACGTCCGCAGGCGATCGGTGTCGGCCTGTCGCGCGCGGTGAAACTGGAAATTGGTCAGGACGTCGGTCTCGGATTGGACGATGAATACCGGTGATCCGACCTCGTCGGGAATGGTGACTGGGTTACCTGAGAATGTCGCATCCACGTCGATTCCCGTTCCGACCTCGCCGAGTGGCAACTGCGATGCGGCCCGACTGTGTATGAGGAAGCCATCGAATGTGTGGTCGGGGAATGCCGTCACAAAGGTCGTCAACGCCATCGCCGACTGTGATTCGCCCACCGCGAGGACCCGTTGGACGGCTAAGCCCGCGAGCGGATGTGCGGTGGTGTCGGTGTTCCGCAGTTGCCGACCGATCAGCTCAAAGATGTTGTAACAGTATGCATCGCCAGGGTGGTGCAGTTGGCCGTAGCGGTCCGGATCTTTGCCTGCCAACGACTTTGGTCCGGCATGGCTCAAGCCGACCGATCCGACACCTCCCTCCACACCGTCGTACTGGGCCGATACGCCGACCCATGCGTATCCGCCACGCACCAATTCCTCGGCGAGGTAGGTGTATTCGGGTGCGCCATCGGCACCACTGCTGACGTTGAGCCATTCCACGACGGTCGTACCGTTGAAGTCGGTGCCGTCCAACGGACGTCGTGCGACGATCCGCGTGGTGAACTGCGCATTCTGCACCGGACCATCGGCGGTGCGGCCCACTGTAAAACCGTGAACCGCGAACTCGGTATCGGAATAGCCGGCAGCGGCTAGATCCGGGGCAGGAGCCGCCGACAGTAGCGAGCAGCCATTGCCACCCGACAGTTCGGTGAATGCGACGGTCGCCACCATCTTAGGACTCCTTGTCGTGGTTAGTCTTCCGATACTTCTTGCTTACACCCCCGAACATCATCGTGAGTTTGCTGCCCAGCGGCCAGCCGATGTAGTAACACAGGAATAGGCCGATCTCGTCGAGATCGTCGGGGGTCAGCTCCCCGTTGCCCAGTGCTGCTCCCGCTTGAATTTCGGCGACATCGACTTGGTTGGTCGCCGCCAACGCACCTAAGAGCAGCAGACGTCGATCTCTGATCGACAGGCCATCCCTGGCCCATACCTCGCCGAATACATGGTCGGCGGTATGAGCGAAGAAGTCGCCCGGGCCGTCGGCCATCTCCCAGCCATAGACCTTCGACATCATCTCGAGGCCCTTGCGGCGCTGCGGTGTCATCTCGTCGGTCATCTTAGGGAGAGCCTTTCTCGATATGTGGAACGCCAAGCCATTGAGCGAGATTCGGCAAGACAATGTTGCCGAGCGGTGTGTCGACGCCAAGTTGCGTACCCAATCCCGTTGCCAGGAGGAGGTCTTTCTCGCCGAGGTCGCGCACATGCGTGAAGACGTCGTACCAGAAGTCATCCTGCTCGATCGGAGCAGTATTGTCGCGCAACATGATCGCGCCCGCACCGCCGGTGATCGCATCGGTATGGCGAACGACCCGTCCCAGCTTGCCGAGGTCGATCCCGGCCGCCTCGGCTAACCGCGCGGCTTCGGTGGTGGCGGCGAAGGAGATGAAGTGCAAGAGATTGCGCGCCAACTTCATCTCGGTGCCCGCGCCGACGCGGTCGCCGGCGTGCACCACCATATTGGACACCGGCTCGAATGCGGGTTTCACTCGCTCGTATGCCGCGCGGGGGCCGCCGACCATGATCGCCAGGCGTCCCTCCGAGGCGCCTTGTGCCCCACCGGAAATCGGTGCGTCGAGCACCACCACTCCGCTGGCCGACGCGGTTGACGCCAATTCCACCGCGGTTTCCGGGCTGATGGTCGAATGGATCGCGATGACGGTTCCCGCTGGTGCGGCGGTAAGTAATCCGTCGACTACGGTTCGCACCTGTGCGTCGTTGAGCACGCAGATGGATATGACGTCGGCATTCGTACCGAGGTCGGCGAGTGAATGCGCTGCTGACGCTCCGGCGTCGACCAGTTTGGCCACCGCAGCATCGTCAAGGTCGAAGACAGTCACCGGATGGCTGCCGGAGACCAGCTTTTCGGCCATCGGGCCGCCAATATTGCCCAGCCCCACGTAGCCCAGACGAATGTTGGCCGTCACGATCTAATCACCTGTCCGCCATCGACATTGAAGATCTGGCCGGTAATCCACTGGGCTTCGTCGGACAACAGGAAAAGGCACATGCCCACCAGGTCCTCGGTCGTGCCCATTCGCTTCAGCGCGAGCCCGTTGACGATATCTTTGACCATATTCGACGGCGTGGTGGTGCGGGTCGCCTCGGTGTCAATCGGTCCGGGAGCGATCGCGTTGACTCGGATATTCTGTCCGCCCAGTTCGACGGCGAGTTGTTGCGTCAGACCATTGATGCCGACCTTGGCCAGGCCGTAGAAACCGCTGTAAAGCCATGCTGCGGTGGAGGATTGATTGATTATTGCGCCGCCGGCGTTCATCTCGGCGTACGCGGCGCGGGTCACGTTGAGCGCACCGTCGAGGTTGACGCTCATGAATTTCTTGTAGTAGTCCCAGGGGACCGTGATCAGGAAGTCGAGTTTCATTCCACCGTAGATGGCGGCATTGTTGACCAGGTAGTCGATCTTGCCGTAGGTCTCGACCGTCTGTGCGACAAGGTGTTTCGCTGAGTCCTCGTCGGCGACATCGGTGTGGATATATGTGCCGCCGATGTCGGCGGCGACCTTCTCGCCGAGCTCATCGTTGACGTCGGCGACGACAACGCGTGCGCCCTCGGCGGCGAGCCCGCGTGCGTAGGCCTCGCCAATACCGCCGGCGGCGCCGGTCACTATAGCTGTCTTGTTTTCGAATCGCATTGGGGGAGTGTCCTTCTCGTGTTGTGGGTACTAGGCGGGGTAGGCGACGGCTTTCGTTTCCAGGTACTCTTCGAAGCCGGCCACACCCATCTCGCGGCCGATCCCGGAGGCTTTGTATCCGCCGAACGGGATATCGGCGGAATACCAAATGCCGCCGTTGACTCCCAGTGTCCCTGTGCGAATACCGTTGACCACCTTGTTGATTCGTGTCTCGTCGGTGCCGTACACCGCTCCGGACAGGCCATATGGCGAATCATTCGCGATCCGAATCGCGTCGGTATCCCCGTCGTAGGGGAGGATGACCAAGACGGGCCCGAACACCTCCTCTTGAGCGATGCGCGCGGAGTTGTCGACGCCGGAGATTAGGGTGGGTTCGACGAAGTACCCGGTTCTTTCCGGCGCTTTGCCGCCAGTCTCGATCACCGCGCCGTCGGCGCGGGCATCGTTGATGTACTTCAGGACGCGGTCGCGTTGACGGGCCGAAGCGACTGGGCCGCAGATGGTTCCGGGTTTGGTTGGATCGTCGGCAGCAAACCCGGCCAGTGCGGTCCGGGTCAACTCCACTGCCTGCTCGTACTGGTCCCGCGAGACGAGCAGTCGGGTGGTGATCGCGCACCCCTGTCCCGCGTGGGTTACGACAGTGAAAGCAGCCATCGAGCATGCTCCGGCCAAATCGGCGTCGTCGAGAATCACGAAGGCTGATTTTCCGCCAAGTTCCAGGAATACCTTCTTCAACGTCTCCGATGCGGCGGCCATCACTTGGCGGCCGGTCGCGGTCGAGCCGGTAAATGAGATCAGGTCTACCCGCGGGTCGGTGGTCAACTGGGTGCCGAGCGCGTGGTCGGTCGAGGTGACGATATTGATCACGCCCGGCGGAATGTCGGTTTCCTCGGCGATGACTTTGCCGACCAACGCCGCGCACCAGGGAGTGTCCGGGGCGGGTTTGAGAACCACGGTGCAACCGGCTGCCAACGCCGGTCCGATCTTGGCGAAATTGATCTGGTGGGGGAAGTTCCACGGTGTGATCGCTCCGACTACGCCGATGGCTTCGGACCGCAATTCTCGTCGGGTGTTAATACCCATCGGCGATGCCTCGCCGAGATCGGTTGTCCACGAATAGGATTCGGCCAGGTCGGCGAAATAGCCCAGATCACTGACAGGCCCCTCCAATTGGGGGCCGTGCGTGAGAAATATTGGGCAGCCGACTTCGGCGACAGTCAACTCGCGCATCTCGTCAGTATGTGACTGCAGCGCGTCGCGCAGTTGCCGTAGGCAGTTGGCGCGAAAGGCGTGATCGCGTGACCAACCGGTGGTGTCGAACGCGTTGCGCGCGGCGGCGATCGCGGCATCCATGTCGGCCGCGGTGGCGTTTGCGGCGTATCCGATGACCTCTTCGGTCGCCGGGTTGACGACATCGAATACTCCGCCGGAACCGGCTACAAGCTTGCCGTCGATCAGCAGTTCGGAACTGTCGGTTGGGCGTAAAACACTCACTGGACCTCCATCTGGACAGGTGTCTGGACTCAGGTTCAAACGTAGTGTAGCGTCGCTCACATGTCCAGCACGCAACAGACATCGATCGGCATAGCTACTCCCAGCGCTTCCCTCGCACAGGAATCGACACGCCGCCGCCTCTCAACGCAGCAGGCCGAGACAGTCGCCAAGTTGACCGATGCTGCGGTAGACGTCCTCAACGACGTCGGCTTCGACGGCCTGACCGTTCGGGCCGTCGCCAAACTCGCGGGTGTGGCCCCGGCTACGGCGTACACCTACTTCTCGTCGAAGAGTCATCTCGTTGCCGAAGTTTTCTGGCGACGTCTGGCCGACGGCGTTCCCGAACCCGACCCGGCAAGCGCACCCGGCGAACGGGTGGCTCAAGTGTTGCGGGCCGTCGCGCTCGTGGTGGCGGGTGAAGGGCAACTCGGCGGTGCGGTCACGGTCGCGCTGCTCGGCACCGACCCCGACGTCGAACACCTACGGCTACGGATCGGCGGCTTCATCCGGGTCCGGCTCGCGCAGGCCCTCGACGTCGATCCGGAAAGCCCAGGCCCGGTCGTGGACACCCTCGAACTTCTCTACGCGGGAGCGCTCGTGCACGCCGGGATGGGACATCTCAGCTACGAGGCGACCTCGGAACGACTCGTTGCCGCCGCGCTGCGAGTACTCGACAACTGACATTTCTTGTGCAACAGCCCAGATGATCTGAAGGAGTCCGGCGTGTCCGACATCGCCACCGCGACCGGCATGGAACACCTCATTCCATTCGACCCGTATGCCTACGATTTTCACGACGATCCGTACCCGACGTATCGGCGACTGCGTGCTCAGGCGCCGGTATACCGAAATGCCGGAATGGATTTCTGGGCGCTCGCCCGTCACGCGGATGTGCGTGCCGCATTCCGCGATGCCACAAGGCTTTCCAACAGCTGGGGCGTCTCGCTGGACCCGGCTTCCTATACGCCCGATGCTCATCGGTCCATGTCGTTTCTCGCTCTCGATGATCCCAAACATCTGCGGATACGCAAGCTGGTCTCGAAAGGGTTCACGCCGCGACGCGTCAACGAATTGTCCGGCCGGATAACGGCTTTGACCCATGAGCACTGGAGTAAATGTCTCGACGCCGGTGAATTCGACTTCGTCGGCGACTTCGCCGGCCTGCTGCCGATGGACGTCGTGAGCGAATTGCTCGATGTGCCGTCGTCGGATCGTGCGTTTCTGCGCGAACAGTCGGACCTGCTTATCCATCGCGAAGAGGGAGTGCTCGACGTTCCCGAGGCCGCGGTGCACGCCTATATCGCGCTATTCCAATACTATTCGGACCTACTCGGTGGACGTCGAAAGCAACCTGGCGACGATCTGGTGTCCGCGCTCCTCGGCGCCGAGATCCACGACGATGCGACTGGCGAACTCATGCGCCTCACCGATGACGAAATTATCGGTTTCATGATGCTGATGGTCGTCGCGGGCAATGAGACGACCACCAAACTCCTTGCCAATTCGATCTACTGGGGGTGGCGATTCCCCGATCAGCTGGCCAAACCGCTGTCCAATGTTGACGTCGTGCCAGAGTGGACCGAAGAAACCTTGCGCTATGACAATTCGACGCAGATGCTGTTGCGCCGGGTCCTGGAGGATGTCGAATATGGCGGATATACGATTCCGGCCGGTGACCGGGTGCTGCTGCTCGTCGGTTCGGCCAACCGCGACGAAGAGGTCTTCGGGCCCGATGCGGAAGAATATGTCGTCGGACGTTCCGGCACGGATGGTTCGGTTGGTCAGGCACTGACGAGTTTCGGTCTGGGAACGCATTTCTGCCTTGGCGCGCATCTGGCCCGGCTGGAGGCGAATGTGGGTCTCACCGAGGTTGCCCGGTCGATTCGTGACATTGACATCGACATCGATAGGGCCGAGCGGGTGCATTCGGTCAACGTGCGTGGATTCGCAACCCTCCCGGTGAAAGTGACGGTGCGCTGATGCCTCGTTTTGGACCCCACCCCGTTCGCCGCCCGGTTCTGATCGCTGGTGCGTCGTCGGGTATCGGTGCCGCGACAGCGCAATTGCTCGGCGCCGCAGGCTATCCGGTTGCACTCGGCGCTCGCCGAGTAGAGAAGTGTCAGGAGACCGCGGAGCAGATCAGTGCGGCCGGCGGCGAAGCGGTCGCGGTTCCGCTGGACGTCACCGACACGGCCTCGGTGCTCGAAGCGGTCGCGAAATCGCAAGCGGCACTTGGTGCTTTGGAGGTCGTCATCTCCGGTGCTGGCGACCTCGCCGTTGGCCGTGCCCATGAGATGGACTCCGCGGCATGGGCCGAACAGATCGACATCCACTTGGTAGGTGCACACCGGCTCTATCGAGCAGCAGTACCGGATATGATCACTCGCCGTCGCGGTGACTTCATCTTCATCGGCTCCGACGTTGCGATCCGCCCGCGCCCGTGGTCGTCGGCATATGTGGCGGCGAAGACCGGCATCGAAGGCTTGGTAGCCACCGCCCAGATGGAACTCGAAGGAACTGGTGTGCGCGCGAGCGTGATTCGGCCCGGACAGACCCTCACCGGGATGGGGATGAACCTGGACCCGACCGAAACCGAGGCGATGCTAGGCGACTGGGTCCGATTCGGCCTGGCCCGACACGGCAACTTCATGACCCCCGACAACGTGGCCCAAGCCGTCAGCTCGGTCATCGCCATGCCGCCGGGAGCGCATATCCGAGTGCTCGAAGTCGAAGCCGAGGGCAAACTGACCACGATTGAGGAGGAACGCAGATGACATCAGCAGCCGCAGAACAGCTTTCGACGCCGCGCCGGGTATCCGGCGGTGAAGTCGAATACGGTCACCTCGATGAACTGGCGACCGACCCGATCGGACTGTTCGCACGAGTTCGGAACGAATGCGGCGACGTCGGGCAGTTTCAGCTCGCCGATCGTGAAGTTGTCCTGGTATCCGGTGCCGCGGCGAATGAGGAATTCTTCCGCGCATCCGATGAAATCCTTGATCAGGCAGCGGCTTACCCGTTCATGACCCCGGTCTTCGGTGAAGGCGTCGTCTTCGACACCAGTCCCGAGCGTCGTTCGGAGATGTTGCACAACCAGGCCCTCAAGGGCGCACATATGAAGCAGCACGCGATCACCATTCCCAATGAGGTGGAGCGGATGATCGCCGAGTGGGGTGAATCTGGCGAGATTGACTTGCTGGAGTTCTTCGGTGAATTGACGCTCTACACGTCATCATCGTGTCTGATCGGCCGCAAATTTCGCGAAGAATTATCCAAACACGTCTCCGAGCTCTACCACGATCTGGAAAAGGGGACCGATCCGCTCGCCTATGTCGACTACAACGCCGATATCGAGAGCTTTCGGCGTCGCGATGCGGCTCGGGCCGAATTGGTCGAATTCATCGCGGGTGTGTTGGATGGTCGAGTCGCGAATCCCCCTGAGAATAAAGAGGATCGAGACCTGCTTGATGTGCTCGTCTCGCTGAAGAATGATGACGGCACACCGATGTTCAGCGCCGACACCGTAACTGGGATCTTCATCTCGATGATGTTCGCCGGCCATCACACGACACAGGGTACGGCCGCATGGACTTTGATCGAACTGCTGCGCAATCCCGACTATCTGGATCAGGTCGTCGCCGAATTGGATGAGATCTATCGACCGGGTGCAGATGCCGATGTCGAGACCGTAGATGGACGGGTGCCGTACAGCTTCGCGGCGATGCGTCAGATCCCCAAGTTGGAGTCGTCCCTGAAAGAGGCCTTGCGGCTACATCCGCCGCTTATCATTCTGATGCGAGTTGTGCAGGAGGACTTCCATATTCACGGTGAGGGGCCGGACGGTTCGTCGACCGAGTACACGGTGAAAGCCGGACAATCGATCGCGGTCTCACCAGCCGTGTCTAACCGGCTGCCCGCCGACTTCCCCGATCCGAACGAGTTCAACCCAAATCGCTATTTCGAACCGCGCCAAGAGGATCTGGTCAATCGCTGGACTTGGATTCCATTCGGCGCGGGCCGGCATCGGTGCGTCGGAGCGCAATTCGCGATCATGCAACTGAAGGCCATCTTCTCGGTCCTTCTGCAAAACTACGAGTTCGAGATGGCCCAGCCCGCCGATTCCTATCACAACGACCACTCGAAGATGGTTGTACAACTGGCTCAACCGTGCCGAGTGCGCTACCGCCGTCGCAGCGAACCGGGTCCGCGCTGCGCGGAGGTGTGATCATGCGAGTCGTCGTCGACTTGGACCTATGCCAGGGGCACGGTATGTGCGAACTGGAGGCGTCCGACGTATTCGTAGCCGATCGTGATCACGTCGAGGTCCTCGACGATCACCCCGATGAGAGTCATCGATCCGAAGTTGTTGCCGCCGTGCGGTATTGCCCTACCCAAGCCCTCAAGATCGTCGAAGACTGACGGTCGACCACACCTTCTTAGGAGCTGATGATGTCATTCGATCGTGCTGAATTGGAAGAGATGAAACAACGTTGGCTGGCAGCCAACATCGAGTGTGAGAAGGCTGGTGACTGGAAACCGTTGGCGCAGTTCTACACCGAAGATGCGACATACGGCTGGAACTACGGGCCGACCAAGGATTTCATGGCGGTTGGGCGCGACGAGATCCGTGAACTTGCGCTGGGCCAGGAGATGGAGGGGCTCGAAGGCTGGACCTACCCGTATCAACAATGGGTGATCGACGAGAAGTCCGGCGATATGCTCGGGTTATGGAAGCAGGTGTACGAGCGTACGCGCCCGGACGGCTCGCACTACGCCCTGGACGGCATCCAGGGTAGCTGGTTCAAGTATCGTGGCAACTTCCAATTCGGTTGGCAGCGAGACTTTTTCGACTACGGAAACGTCTCCGCGCTCTTCCTGGAGATGCTTACCGACAAGGTGTGCAGCGATGGGATGCTCAAGCGAATAGAGAAGTCGGCGCCGGGTGATCTGCCCGGTTGGTACCCCTATGGCAAGGCTCCGGTGAAGATCTGGTGAGCGGCAGCGCCGGGTCATCCGCCGGGGCGATATCCGGGCGGGAGTCATATACGGAATTGACGCAGGAGCAGTTGGCGACGATTCTGCCGGAGTTGCTGCTTTCGGGTCAATTGATCGACCGCAGCGGGATGGCTCATCTGATCAGTGCGTTCGGACGAGATGTGATGGCGCAGATCGCGATTGAAGAATGGATGGCGGCCAGTCCGGTATATACCCACCGGATGCGGACCGCGTTGGGGATTGCCGGCGATGGTGTCGAGGACATGTTCAAATGTCTGCAACTCGACATTGGCGCGCCCCCGCAGTTCATGGATTTTCGATACGAGATCACCGACAAGTACCACGGGTCATTCGTGCTGGCGCACTGTGGGGCGCTGATGGATGTCGAGCCGATGGGCGACGACTACGTCACCGCGATGTGTCATGACATCGAAGATCCGACTTTCGACGCTACCGCTATCGCGACGAATCGGAGGGCGCGGATCAGGCCGGTGCATCGGCCACCTCGGCTACCGACAGATCGCTCGCCGCACTGCGCGTGGACTGTAACCATCGAACCGGACCGTGACGAGCTTCCGTTGCCACCAGATGCGGAGTGGATGTTCGGAATGGCCATCGCCGCAACGGAATTGACGCCTATCGATGAATTGGCGACCGACGGTGTCGTCGACTATCGAGGGCCGTTGTTCGAAGATCTTCAATTCCGCCAATGGTCGCGCTCGGCCCTGGTGCGGATCGCGCAGGAAGTCGCGCTGCAACACCAATTGCTGGCACTGGGTTTCGAGCGTGCCCTGGCGCGGCGGGCCGTCGACAGCAAGCAGCGTGACGACGTGTTTCGGAAACAGCTCACCGGTATCGCGGGGATAACCGCTGAACGACTAAGTGCTGCTTTGGGGCTCCCCGGCGATGCCGAAGGTCTGGCGACCGTCCTCACTTTGCACCCGGTTCTTGGACCGGCGCAATATACCGGTGTGCTCGCCGAGGTCGTGAATGATCAGGTGCGGGTGCGTATCCCGCAAGATTCCGCGGCGATGCGCGACGGCGGGTGGATGACACTCCTGACTGCCGACCACCTTGAGCCACTACAGGCCGCGGCAACCGCGGTCGAGTCGCACTGGACCGTCGGTGACGCAACTATTCGTGACGGTGCATTGGAAGTCGTTATCGCACCGGGGGACTCGCATCAAGAATCGGGAGAAGTGGCGATTGTGCGCTTCAGTTCGGGGGCGACCTTCGAATTCGTCAACCGCGGCATTCCGCTGTCGATCACCCCCGTGAGCGGATAGCGCAATGTCGTTGGCGGGCAAGGTCGCAATTGTAGCCGGTGCGAGCAGAGGTATCGGACTAGCCGTGGCGCACGCCCTCGCCGGGCGCGGTGTAAGCGTGGTGGTGAACGGTCGAGACGAAGATGCGGTCTCCCATACCGTCGCCGAGATCACCGGCGGCGGTGGCTTCGCGGCCGGCGTGGTTGGTTCGGTTGCCGACGACGGTGTCGCCGACGAGTTGGTCGCGGTTGCCATGACGCGGTTCGGCGCACTGGATATCGCGATCAACTGTGCCGGTATTGCTGAACCGGTGTCGTCGACCGTACTGACCATTACGCCGCCCCAGTTTCGCGAACAGCTGGACGCGCATCTGGTCTCGTCGTATCAGCTATTGCACAGTGCGGGCAAGCATTTCGCCGAGCAGCGGTCGGGAGCTGTCGTGCTGACCGGATCGGCCGCATCGACTGGAGTATTCGGTGGTAGCGGGTATCCAGCGGGCAAGGGCGGCGTGAACGCATTGGCCCTCGCCGCCGGAGCCGACTTGCGGGAGTTCGGCGTGCGGGTGAACGTAGTGATGCCCGGAGCGCGATCTCGACTGTCCTCAGGTGATGACTACATCAGCCATATCGAGGAGTTGCATCGTCGGGGGCTTCTCGATACGACAGTCCGCGACGCGGCTCTGGATCCGGCGCCAGCGGAGTACGTCGCCGCGTTGTACGTCTACTTGGCGAGTGATCGAGCGGCGGCGATCACCGAGCAGATCTTCACCGCCAGTGGCGGATTCATCGGGAGATACGAACAATCGGCGCCGACCCTCGTGGCCTATCGCGATCACCGGGACGCGCCGCCGTACACGCAGGATGAGCTTGCGGAGCTGTTGAGCAGGGCTACGTCTGCGAGGTAGTCGTCGAACTCTTGCGCACGATGACAAATGCCTGTGGTGTCCGCTCGTTGTGAGCTGCCCGTACCGTCGTCGCGAACTCGACGAAGCCGGATTCTTCCAGCAGTGCGACGACCTGTTGCGGCTGCCGGCGGTGGAATACCAAGCTAAATTCGGCCCCGAACGCACCGTCGAGCACAAAGGGGTCATCGCCCACTTGGAAGCCAAGTAGCGCAACGCCATTCGGTCGGAGGACCCGATTGAATTCGGCGAACGCGAGGGGGAGGTCGGCGTCCTCGAGATGAATAGTCGAGTACCAGGCGAGGACGCCGTTCAGTGATTCGTCGGGGATATCCAGCGCCAGCATCGATCCCACCCGGAAGTCCAGGGCGGGACGGCGGGTGCGGGCCTCCGCTACCAGGACCGGTGACAGGTCGACGCCGAACACCTCGGCCCCGGCGTCGCTCAGCATTTCGGTGACCACGCCCGAGCCGCAGCCGATGTCGGCCACCGGGCCGTTCGCCAGTTCGGCGAAGGTGACAATCAGCGCTCGGTCGAGTGGACGGGTGTCAAATACCGTCTCGAAGAGGTCGGCGAATCCCGCCGCGCCGGCATCGTATCCGCTGCGGGTCGCGTCCTCATTCGATGGCACCCTGTGAGGCTACCTTGGGGTGAACCGTACGTCCGCGGTGGCGCGGGCGAGCAAGGTCCGATCATCGGTGCGCATATTGGCCTCGAAGGAACCTATTCGACGTCCGACCTTGATCGGCGTCACATCGACGTGGACGGGAGTGCCGTCAACCGCCGGAGAGCGATAGAAACCGATGTCGAAGTCGAGGATCTGGTAATCACTGCCCGGCTGGGTATGTGCTTGTGCGCCAAACGAACATGCCAACGCCCCGATGGTACCGATCATGCCGCCGTGCATTGTGCCCATCATATTGGCCATCCACGACGCGGTGATCGAGGTGAAGCGAGTCGCGCCGTCGCGGACGGATACCGAGCCGTCGACAAGTTCGGCGATCGGTCCGATCGGATGGTCGCCGTGGGCGATGGCTTCGATAATCTTGTGCCCGGCCAGGTTCGGATCCGTTGCCGGCAGTTGCCGGGGTGCAGGATCTGTGAGTGTCCCGATCTCGTCCCGGCTATTACTGGTGCGTCCGACCCGCACATTGCGGGTCAGGCCGGTGGTGACCAGAAGGCCGGCAGTGGTGGTGATGTCGGCGGTCGTGGTGCCGTATCCGTCGTCGCTCATGCGGATTTCCGCCGAGCCAACGAGTCGATCGGTTACCGCCGGTCGATGCAGCGCGGACATGATCACCCGGGCCTGTAGTGACGAAGCCGATTCGTCCAGGTCATAGAAGGGGCGGCCACCAATGGTGTCGAATAGGACCGCGAGAGCCGACAACTCGATGAGGCCGCGATGGTCGGCGAGTGCGCCGCTGAGCTGCTGGCGAAGCTGCTTGCCGTCGGCGATGCCGATTCCGAAAGCGTCGAATGGGTTGCGCGGAGTGTTCATCTATCCGTCCTATCAGGGCGGATGAGTGCGCAGCGAATCGGCGGGAGATGGTGAGAGTGAGGTCACACCGGGGCGGTCCACAGTCCGTACAGGGTGTATCTACCTTGTGTCGCGGGGTGGGGACATGTGGGGGAGCTTTCGCAGATGCTCGCGTCGGCGAATCCTCGCAAGAATCGCCACCACAGCTGAAAAGGGTTACGCGACAATAATTGTCGTGTAACCCGAACTAGTTGTCGGGAAGTTTCCGGCAGTCCCGGTGTGCGTGGTGAACATGCCGCGCGGACCTGCAACGGGTTCTAATATTGGGTTATGGCCAACACCGTAACCCAGCTCTTACAAGCTCGAGCTGACGACGACACCACAGCGATACGATTCGCCGACGACTCGTGGACCTGGCGTGAATATATCGCCGCAGCGGCGCGCCAGGCCGCCGCTGTAATCGGCGTCGCAGATCCCGCACGCCCGATGCACGTTGGAGTATTGCTGCCGAATACGCCCGCGCTGCTGACCGCGTTGGCCGCGGGCGCTCTCGGTGGCTATGTCACGGTGGGGATCAACAACACCCGCCGAGGAGTGGCTCTTGAGGCGGATGTACTTCGCGCCGATTGCCAGATACTACTCACCGACCCCACGCAGAAACCAATACTTGACGGGTTGAGCCTGCCCGGCGTGCGCGTGATAGACGTCGAGTCAGCCGACTGGACCGAACTTCTGCGATCCGCGGGAGAACTTGTGCCGCACAGCATTCCGACGGCGATGGACACCTTTATGCTCATCTTCACCTCGGGCACGAGCGGCAATCCCAAGCCGGTCCAGTTGGCGCATATGATGATTCCGTTCGCCGGGCCAGTGTTGGTGGAGAAACACCACATCGCCACCGACGATGTGTGTTACCTCTCGATGCCGCTGTTTCATTCCGCGGCGATCCTAGGCGGCTACTGTGTCGCGCTGTGCAGTGGTGCTGCGATGGTGCCGGCTACATTTTCCGCGACCGGCTTTCTCGACGACATTCGTCACTACGGCGTGACCTATATGAACTATGTGGGCCGACCGTTGTCCTACATCCTTGCCACCCCGGAGAAGCCCGACGACGCCGACAATCCGCTGCGGACGGCATTCGGAAATGAAGCCACCGATCGCGACATCGAAGACTTTAGCCGTCGATTCGGTTGTACCGTCGCCGACGCATTCGGCTCAACCGAACTCGCCATCATCATCACCCGCGAGCCCGGAACGCCGGCGGGGTCTATCGGCAAGGGCTACCCGGGTGTCGCTGTCTACCACTCGGAGACCGGGAAGGAGTGTGCCCCAGCGAAATTCGACGAGACAGGGGCGCTGACCAATCCTAACGACGCGATCGGTGAAATCGTCAACACGCAGGGAGCAGGACTTTTCGTCGGCTACTACAACGACTCCGACGCAACCGCTGAGCGAGTTCGTGACGGCAAGTACTGGTCCGGCGACCTCGGCTATCGTGACGAGAACGAATGGATCTACCTCGCCGGGCGCGCTGGAGATTGGATGCGTATCGACGGCGAGAATATCGCCGCAGGCCCAATCGAGCGAATCCTGATGCGTGAGCCCAAGATCAGCCGCGTCGCGATCTACGGTGTTCCCGACGATCACGTCGGAGACGCGGTGATGGCCGCGATCGTGTTGCGTGACAACGAGATTCTGACTCCGGGGGAGTTCGCCGAGTTCCTCACGGCGCAGGCGGACCTGTCGCCGAAGGCCTGGCCAAGCTATGTCCGGATCGACGCCGACCTGCCGTCGACGGCGACCAATAAGATCCTCAAGCGGGAGCTGAAAGCGGACGGCGTTGCGGGTGCGGCGTTGTGGCACCGGGTGTCTCGGTCACGGGAGTATCAATCATTGAACTGATTCGGTGCACATCGAACTACAGGTGCGGGGTCGCGAATACGAAAAGCGCCATGAAAGCCAAGTTGATGAAGTAGGCCGCCTCAACCAGACTCACCGTAATGAAGAATGGCACCAGGAGGCGCTTTTGAGCTTCCGGCTGTCGGCCGATGCCTTCGACGAGTTTCGACCCGGCCATTCCGTCGCCGATACCGGCACCGACCGCCGCACCGGCCATGATAAGTCCACCGCCGATCAACGCTCCCGCCGAGATGATGGCGTTGACGAGGTCGGGATCCGCGTTCATCGCAGCACGTTCGAATCGGAGTTCAGCAGCCGCTCTACGACGGACGCAGCGGCCCGAATACCGTCCTCCGTTGCCAGTCGGGCGGCGATCTCCTTACTGCGAATCTCGTGCTGCTCGGTCAGATCAGAGAGCGCGGCGGTAAGCCCATCGGCCGAAAGTGAATGCCGGGGAAGCGGATTCGATGCCACGCCGAGTCGGTGCAACCGCTCGGCCCAGAACGGCTGATCCATGATCCCTGGGACCGGAATGGTTGGAATACCGGCACGCAGGGTCGCTGCGGTGGTACCGGCACCGCAGTGATGTATCGCGGCCCCGACACGGGGAAACAGCCACGAATGCGGTACGTCGTCAATGGTCAGAATGTCATCACTCGATCCGGCGTCGAGGTTAGCCCAGCCGCGTTGGACGATCCCGCGCCGACCCGACGAGCGAAGGGCTTCCACAACAATCGCGCTCACTGATTCACCATGAGCGGTGGCGGTACTGCCGAGCCCGACGAATACCGGCGGTTCGCCTGCGTCGAGGAAGGCGACCAGTTCAGGTTCCGGTGTGAAGGCTGCCTCGGTAGGCCACCAGTAGCCGCAGATGTGCGTGTTCGCCGGCCAGTCGGCCGGTGCCGGCAGCACGGCTTCGCTGAAACCGTACAGCGTGCTCCAGCTGTTCATGCTGCGGCGCAGCGCCTTTCGCGTCTTCGTTGGCAAACCGAGTTCGGCTCGCAGGCCATCGACTAGTGGGTCGAATACCTTCGCCCCCGACGCCGCCAACCGCCACACCAGCCGGTTTCCGAGGCCTCCGAACGAACGGGTTCCCAATGCCGGTGGTGCGAACGTGCCGGTGGGCGTTGCCGGCTGCAGGTGGACAAGCGCACTGTCGACTTCGAGTGCTTCAGCCACGTGGGCGCTCAGTAGCGAACCGACCGGGCCCTCGAAAAGAACCAGGTCGGCATCATGGGCCGCGGCCGCCATCGCCTCGCCGACACCGGACAACTGGTCGCGCATCTCGGCGAGTGCATTCTTATCGGGTCGCATCCTCGCGCCATCTACGAGTCCTTGTCCGAATGTCGATGAGCGCGTTTCGGATTCGGTGTCGTGGGGGAGCTGACGGAATTCGAGACTGGCATCGGTGACCATCGCTTGGTAGGTTTGCTGCGCGGCGATCACGACATGGGCACCGAGCCGCGACTTCAATCCGGCGCCCAGTCCGGTCAGCGGGGCGACGTCGCCTCGGGTGCCGAATGCCTCGATGACGACAGTGGTCATATCTGAGCTCCAATCGAGTTGAGAAACAGTGTTTTCAGGGTCTCGGTGAATGCGAGAACGTCGTAGCCGGGATCGCGGAACAGATCCCTGACCGCACCGTCGAGCGCGCCCCGCAGTGCGTTTTTTACTAGCGCCGGATTCAGGTCACTTCGGAATTCCCCTGTGGCGACGCCCATTTCGATGATCGCCTGAGGGTCGAGCATCGCGAATTCCGGTGGAATGCCGTCGGCGTCGACCGACTTCTGTGCCTGCTGATCAAGTCGCAGCCCCTCCGATGATCGGAAGCTCAGTGAGATTTCGAACAGTGTGACGGCGGCATGGCGATGCTTGCGAAGGAACTCGCCGTTGGAGTCGATATATGCCGCGAGCTTCGCGGTGGCCGAGTCGGCCCGAATGATCGCCGGGATCATGATTTCGGCGGCCTGTGTGAAGACCGACGTCACGATTTCTGCCACCAGTTCGTCCTTGTTGGTGAAGTGGTACAGAACCACACTCTTGGCGATGCCGGCGCGTTCGGCGATCTTGGCCTGCGATGCCTGCGGGTACCCGATCTCGGCGATCAGGTCGATGGCGCAGTCGACGATCTGGCGACGCCGAGCGTCTTCGGTGAATGTTCGAGATTGCTTAGACCGCATGGACCAAAATTAGACCGCTCGGTCGAAATATGCAACGGTGCTGGTACCGTGGCTGTAGGTGGGCAAAACAATCATGCACGCTTGCTTTTTCTGAGGCCCTGTGTGACGCTGGCCCAATGGCTGTAGTCGACAACCTGGTAGCAGACCTCGCGACCGAATCCGATGTCCTCGACGACGTGGTCGCTTCCCTCGACGATCCCGCGTGGGCAACGTCGACACCCGCGCCGGGCTGGACCGTTGCGCATCAGATCGGTCATCTCCTGTGGACCGACCGGGTGTCCCTGATCGCGGTCACCGACCCGCAGGGTTTCAGCAGGATCGTCGAAGAGGCCGCGCAGAATCCGCTCGGCTTTGTCGACGAAGGCGCCGAACTCGAGGCTAAGCGTCCGCCGGCCGAACTCCTCGCCGACTGGCGCGCCACCCGCGCGAAACTCGGCGGTGCGCTGATCGCCGTGCCGCCGGGTACCAAGCTCGACTGGTTCGGTCCGCCGATGTCGGCCGCGTCGATGGCGAGCGCACGCATGATGGAAACCTGGGCGCATGGCCTCGACGTGTTCGACGCGGTAGGAGCTACTCGTGCCGAAGGCGATCGGATCAAGGCGGTCGTCAACATCGGTGTGCGCACCCGCGACTTCTCCTACCTGGTCAACGGTAAGACCGCCCCCGCACAACCGTTCCGATACGAGATCACCGCGCCGTCGGGTGAGCTGTGGTCCTGGGGGCCAGCAGACGCGACGAATATCGTGCGCGGACAGGCCGTAGATTTCGCTGAACTTGTCACGCAGCGACGCAACCTCGCCGATCTGAGGGTCGAGTTGATCGGCGACGACGCTCTCGAATGGTCAACCATCGCACAGGCTTTCGCCGGAGCGCCGGGCGCGGGCCGCGAACCGAAAGGGCAGTGATGCCAACAAATCGATCAGTCGTGCGCATCGGCAATGCGTCCGGCTTCTACGGTGACCGTTTCGCGGCCGTGCGCGAAATGCTCGACGGCGGCGACCTCGACTATTTGACCGGCGATTATCTCGCCGAACTCACCATGCTCATCTTGGGTCGAGACCGCCTCAAGGACCCAAATCTGGGTTATGCCAAGACCTTTCTGCGTCAGATGGAAGGCAGTCTCGGCCTGGCGATGGATAAGGGGGTGCAGATCGTCGTCAACGCCGGGGGCCTCAATCCGCACGGCTTGGCCGTCGCCCTGCGGGAACTCGCAGCGAAGCTCGGTCTCGACACCCAGATCGCCTTTGTCGACGGCGACGACTTGGTATCGCGCGCAGAAGAACTCGGCCTCGGCACCCCACTGACCGCCAATGCCTATCTCGGAGCTTTCGGGATTAAATCCGCTCTCGACCGTGGCGCAGACGTTGTGGTCACCGGCCGCGTCACCGATGCCTCCCTCACCGTCGGCCCGGCGGCATCGGCCTTTGACTGGGGTCATCGCGATCTCGACGCACTCGCCGGAGCAGTGGTCGCTGGTCACATCATCGAATGCGGCGCCCAGGCCACCGGCGGCAACTACTCCTTCTTCAACGAGTTGAAGAGCATGGGCCACTTAGGGTTTCCCATCGCCGAGATCAGCGCCGACGGGTCTTCGGTCATCACAAAACATGAGCAGACCGGCGGTGCGGTGACAGTTGGCACCGTAACCGCGCAGTTGCTCTACGAGATCGGCGGACCTCGCTATCTCGGTCCCGATGTGACCACCCGAATGGACAGCGTCAATCTGGCCCAGGTCGGCGACGACCGCGTTTCCGTTTCCGGCGTGCGCGGAGAAAATCCGCCATCGACGCTAAAAGTGTCACTCAACCACCTTGCCGGCATCCGCAACGAGGTCGACGTGGTGCTCACCGGTCTCGACATCGAAGCGAAAGCTGCTCTGTTCCAAGAACAATTCACCGCGGCGCTGCCCGCGAAACCGGAGCAGCTGGATTGGGAACTCTCCCGTCTCGACCGCCCCGATGCCGATACTGAGGAAGGCGCGAGCGCGCTTCTGCGCTGCGTGGCCCGAGACACCGACCCCAAGAAGGTCGGCCGCCCGTTCTCCGCGACCGCGGTCGAACTGGCGCTGGCCACCTATCCCGGATTCACCCTTACCGCGCCGCCCGGAAACGGCATGCCGTTCGGCATATTCGTGCCCGGTTACGTCGATGCCGCGCTCGTCGAACACCGCGTCACCCAGCCCGACGGAGTATCGGTCCGAATCGAACCCTCGCCACTACGCGGCGTTGTGGAATCCGACGTCAGCGAACCGGGCAGGCCATCCCAAACAGACTGGGGCCCAACTCGAATCGCACCGCTCGGTGAGATCGCCGGAGCTCGCAGCGGAGATAAGGGTGGCACCGCCAATATCGGCGTATGGGTACGTTCCGACGACGAGTTCGCCTGGCTCGATGAGACTCTCACCGTCGAGCGAGTGAAAGCACTGCTCCCCGAAGTCGCCGGCCTCACCGTTCACCGTTACCGTTTACCGAACTTGCGGGCCATCAACTTCGTCATCGAAGAAGTGCTCGGCCGGGGTGTCGCCGACAATGTCCGGTTCGACCCACAGGCAAAAGGCATGGGCGAATGGTTGCGCTCACGCCACGTCGCACTACCTACTCGCTTCGCCCGCGCAGCGAACTGACTCTCACAGGAAGGTCCACCAGTGCCGATCGCCAGCCCCGTCTGGGACTCACCCGAACGCACCGAATTACGTTCCACCATCCAAGGATTCGTCAAACGACATATCCTCCCGTATCAGGATCAGTGGGAAGCAGACGGACTGATTCCCCGGGAACTTCACAAAGAAGCCGCACAACTTGGACTCTTCGGTCTCGGCGTCGATGAATCGATCGGTGGCAGCGGCGGCAATCTCATCGACGCGTCGATTCTCGGCGAGGAGTTGCACTACAGCGGCGCCGCGGGCGGGATCTTCGCGTCATTGTTCACGCATGGCATTGCGTTGCCGCACTTGATCGCAGCCGGTGACCAGGCGCAAATCGATCGCTGGGCCAGGCCAACACTGGCCGGCGAGAAGATCGGTTCTCTCGCGATCACCGAGCCCGGTGGCGGCAGTGACGTCGGCCACCTGCGAACCACCGCCGTTCTCGATGGTGACGAATACGTGGTCAACGGGTCGAAGACGTTTATCACCTCGGCATACCGAGCCGATTTCGTGGTCACCGCCGTCCGTACCGGCGGTCCCGGTGCGTCCGGTGTCTCGCTACTCGTAATCGAAAAGGACACACCGGGGTTCACTGTCGCCCGGAAACTCGACAAGATGGGCTGGCTCTGTTCCGATACCGCTGAGCTGTCCTTCGTCGATGCTCGCGTACCCGCTACCAACCTCGTCGGACCCGAGAACTCCGGATTCGCTCAGATAGCCGCTGCTTTTGTCACCGAGCGCTCGTCGCTCGCGATTCAGGCATATGCCAGTGCGCAGCGTTGCCTCGACCTCACCCTCGACTGGGTGCGTGAGCGGGAGACCTTCGGAAAGCCGCTGATCGCCCGACAATCGGTACAGGACACCGTAACCGAGATGGCACGACGCATCGACGTGGCGCGTACGTACACCCGGTCGGTTGTCGAGCGGAAGGTCGACAGTGGCGACGACCTGATCGCCGAAGTCTGCTTCGCGAAGAATACTGCGGTGGAGACCGGCGAGTGGGTGGCAAACAAGGCCGTTCAGCTCTTCGGCGGGATGGGCTACATGCGCGGGACCGAGGT
The DNA here is from genome assembly GCF_048537885.1 of Gordonia sp. CPCC 205333. NCBI lineage: Bacteria > Bacillati > Actinomycetota > Actinomycetes > Mycobacteriales > Gordoniaceae > Gordonia > Gordonia sp. CPCC 205333. The sequence continues at coordinate 874,658 of NZ_JBCLVI010000001.1, forward strand.
GGAGCGGCAATACCGCGACATGCGCATCATCGGTATCGGTGGCGGCACAAACGAGATCCTTCTCGGCCTGGCAGCAAAACGATTGGGGTATCAGTCATGACAGTCCTGCGTTCCATCATCGACACCTCCACGGACGAATTCGGAGCCAACGCAGCTGCGATGAACGCGAAACTCGACGAACTGCAAGCCGAATTCGACAAAGCGCTCGCCGGGGGCGGCGAAGCCAAGGTCGAGCGGCATCGCAAGCGCGGCAAGCTGACCGCGCGTGAACGTATCGAACTGCTCGTCGACCGAGATAGCCCGTTCCTGGAACTATGCCCGTTGGCGGCATACGGCTCGGCTTTCCAGGTCGGCGCCTCGGTGGTCATCGGTATCGGCGTCGTGGAAGGTATCGAATGTATGATCGTCGCCAACGATCCCACCGTGAAGGGCGGGACGTCTAATCCGTGGACTCTCCGTAAATCGTTGCGCGCCAACGCGATAGCGATGGAAAATCGGTTGCCGTGTATCGCCCTCGTTGAATCGGGTGGTGCGGATCTGCCGACTCAGAAGGACGTGTTTGTGCCCGGTGGCCAGATGTTCCGGGATATCACCCGGCTCTCGGCGGCTGGAATCCCCACCATCGCATTGGTTTTCGGCAACTCTACCGCAGGTGGCGCCTACATCCCGGGGATGAGCGATCACACTGTGATGATCGAAAATCAGTCAAAGGTATTCCTCGGCGGACCGCCCCTGGTCAAAATGGCGACCGGTGAGGAGAGTGATGACGAGTCATTGGGGGGAGCGTCGATGCACGCTCGCCAGTCCGGCTTAGCGGACTACTACGCACAGGACGAGCAGGACGCGGTACGTATCGGACGCCGCATCGTCGCGAGATTGAACTGGCGTAAAGGGGGACCCGGTCCGGTTGCGAAATCCCTTCCGCCACGGTATGAACCAGACGAATTGCTGGGCATCGTGCCGCCCGATCTCAAGATTCCATTCAACCCCCGTGACGTGATAGCCCGCGTCGTAGACGACAGTGACTTCGACGAGTTCAAGCCGGAATACGGTAACTCGCTCTGCACCGGATGGGCCCGGATCAACGGCTATCCAATCGGTATTCTGGCTAATGCGCAAGGCGTGTTGTTCAGTGCGGAATCGCAGAAGGCGACCCAGTTCATTCAACTGGCGAACCGATCCAATACGCCACTATTGTTCTTGCACAATACAACCGGCTATATGGTTGGCAAGGAGTACGAGCAGAACGGCATCATCAAACACGGTTCGATGATGATCAACGCGGTGTCCAACTCCAAAGTCCCGCATATTTCGGTTCTGGTCGGTGCGAGCTACGGCGCCGGACACTACGGAATGTGTGGTCGCGCGTTCGATCCTCGCTTCCTGTTCGCATGGCCCAGTGCCAAATCCGCGGTGATGGGCGGTGCGCAGTTGGCTGGTGTCATCTCGATTGTTTCCCGTGCCGCGACCGAGGCGCGCGGCGGCACTGTCGACGAAGATGCCGACGCCGGCATGAGAGCCATGATCGAAGCTCAGATCGAGAAGGAATCGTTGCCCGCGTTCATGAGTGGCATGCTCTACGACGATGGGGTGATCGACCCCCGCGATACCAGAACGATTCTGGGGCTGTGTCTTTCGGCGATCGACAATGGGCCCGTCGAGGGTACCGACAGCTTCGGCGTCTTCCGGATGTGATTGATATGACCACAGTGCTCCAAACCGATGGGAACGAACCAACAGTGATCACCTCCGTGCTGGTGGCGAACCGTGGCGAGATCGCCTGCCGGGTTTTCCGGACGTGCAAAGATATGGGAATCGCGACCGTCGCGGTGTATTCCGACCCCGATGCCGACGCTCCACATGTCCGGGCCGCCGACGCGGCCGTACCTCTACCCGGCTCGTCTTCGGCGCAGACATACCTGCGCGGTGACCTGGTGATCGCGGCGGCGCTCTCGGCGGGTGCCGACGCCATCCATCCCGGGTACGGATTCCTCTCGGAGAACGCCGAATTCGCGCAGGCGGTCATCAACGCCGGGCTGACCTGGATCGGGCCGCCGCCGGCCGCGATCACCGCGATGGGGTCGAAGATCAACGCTAAGGAGTTGATGTCTGCCGCCGGTGTGCCGGTACTCGGCGATATCGATCCGGATTCGGTGACCCCGGACGATCTGCCACTGCTGATCAAGGCTTCCGCCGGTGGTGGCGGGCGTGGCATGCGTATCGTGCGCGACGTCTCCGAACTCGCCGATCAGGTATCGGGCGCCAAACGTGAAGCCGAATCGGCATTCGGCGACCCGACGATCTTCTGCGAACCCTACGTGGAACGGGGTCATCACATCGAAGTGCAAGTGATGGCCGATCAACATGGTGCGATTTGGGCTGTGGGGGAACGGGAATGCTCAATCCAGCGCAGGCACCAAAAGGTGGTCGAAGAAGCACCGTCTCCGTTGGTCGAATCCCTCGGCGGTAATCTGCGTGAGCGGCTGTTCGATGCGGCCCGGAAAGCGGTCGCGGCTATCGGCTACACCGGAGCGGGAACGGTGGAGTTCCTGGCAGACGGTCAGGGGCGCTTCTATTTCCTGGAAACCAATACCCGTCTGCAAGTGGAACATCCGGTCACCGAGGAGACCACCGGACTGGATCTGGTTGAGTGGCAACTGCGGGTGGCTATGGGGGAACACCTCGATAGCGAAACGCCGGTAACGACCGGCCACTCGATCGAGGTTCGACTCTATGCCGAGGACCCGTCGGCCGACTGGCAGCCGCAGTCGGGCACCGTGCACCGATTCGCGATTGATACGCGGCCCGGCATCCGGGTGGACTCGGGTATCACCGATGGTTCGGAGATCACGACCTTCTACGACCCGATGCTGGCGAAGGTCATCGGTACCGCACCGACCCGGACACGCGCTGCTCGACTATTGGCAGCGGCACTGGCCGATGCTCGGTTGCATGGGCCGGTGACCAATCGAGACATGCTGGTGAACACCTTGCGTAGCAAAGAATTTCTTTCGGGCGACACCGATACCGGATTTATTGACGAGGTCGGCTTGGATGTGCTCGGCGCCTCGGTCGCCGACGCTGGTGATCGACGGCTGGCCGCCATCGCCGCCACCCTGTCGGACTCAGCCGAGCAGCGGTTGCGGGCAACCGTGTTGGGCGACCTGCCATCGGGATGGCGGAACCTGGCGTCGGGATACTCGACACGCAGATTCCTCCCCGGGATAGCGCAAGCATCGCCAACCGAAGACGCCGGTCAACTCGAAGTGCGCTACCGGCACAGCCGTCATCGTGTCGAATTACCGGATGACGCAACGATTTCGATCACCTCGACGACTTCGTCGGAGGTCACGGCCGAAGTCGACGGCGTGCGGCGGACGCTGAGTGTAAACCGCTACGGCACCAGCGTATTCGTGGATTGGCCGGGTAAATCCGTTGTGCTGAGCGATGTTCCGCGATTCGTCGATCCATCGTCGGTACAGCGCCCCGGATCGCTGCTGGCGCCCATGCCCGGCGCGGTTATCCGGGTTGCTGTCGCCGAGGGGGACCGGGTGGCCGCCGGACAGCCGCTGCTGTGGCTGGAGGCGATGAAGATGGAGCACACCATCGCGGCACCCTCCGACGGCGTGGTCGCGACATTGTCGGTGGCTCCCGGACAGCAACTCGCGGTGGGCGAAGTGCTCGCCGTGATTGTTGGCGAAGACACCGAAGAATCCGCAAGTTCCGAGAACTGAAGAAGGACAACGCATGACATACACACCGGAAACTCCAGAACGCGCCGCACTGCGCGAGGCGGTCTCGGCATTCGCCAAGAAGTATGGCCATTCGTATTTCGCCGAGTGCGCCCGCAGCGGTCGCAAGACCGACGAGATGTGGCTGGAGGCAGGCAAACTCGGCTTCATCGGCGTGAACCTGCCCGAAGAATACGGTGGCGGCGGCGCCGGCATGTACGAGTTGTCGATCGTGATGGAAGAGATCGCCGCCGCCGGAACCGGCTTGCTGATGCTGGTGGTCTCACCAGCTATCTGCGGCAACGTCATCGCACGATTCGGAACCGACGAGCAAAAGCAGTCGTGGCTACCGGGGCTCGCCGACGGCACCAGAACGATGGCGTTCGGTATCACCGAACCCGATGCCGGCTCGAACTCGCATAAGATCACCACCACCGCTCGACGTGACGGGTCGGATTGGATCCTCAACGGACGCAAGGTGTACATCTCGGGCGTCGACCAGGCAGACGCCGTCCTCATTGTCGGCCGGACCGAAGACTCGAAAACCGGCAAGCTCAAGCCGGCGCTTTTCATAGTGCCGACGGACGCGCCCAATTTCGAATACACCCAAATCGAGATGGAACTGGTCAACCCGGAGAAGCAGTTCCAGTTGTTCCTCGACGATGTGCGGCTACCCGCCAATGCCCTCGTCGGTTCGGAGGATGCGGCACTATCGCAGCTCTTCGCGGGGCTGAACCCCGAACGCATCATGGCGGCGGCCTCCGCGATCGGCATGGGTCGCTACGCACTCGACAAGGGAATCGCCTACGTATCGGAGCGGACAGTCTGGAAGGTACCGATCGGCGGGCATCAAGCCATCGCACATCCATTCGCGCAAGGCAAGATTCAGTTGGAAATGGCCAAGCTGATGATGCAGAAGGCAGCGTCACTCTACGACGCGGGGGACGATTGGGGTGCGGCCGAGCCGGCCAATATGGCCAAATACGCGGCCGCGGAGGCGGCCGTCGCGCTGGTCGATCATGCTGTTCATTCGTTGGGCGGCAATGGGTTGACTACCGAATACGGTCTTGCTCCGATGCTGAGCTTGGCGCGAATCGCGCGAGTGGCACCGGTCAGCCGCGAGATGATCCTCAACTTCGTGTCGCAGACCAGCCTCGGCCTGCCCAAGTCGTACTGAGGTACCGATCATGGCTGAACAACTCGTCCACGCCTCGGTCGAGACCGGCGTAGCGACCATCACGCTCGACTCGCCGACGAACCGGAATGCGCTGAGTGCGACGCTCGTCGGACAACTCGCCGCGGCATTGGAAAGTGCGCGCGACGACGAACAGGTCCGGGCGGTGAAGCTGACGCATACCGGCGGAACCTTCTGCGCCGGAGCGGATCTGGGGGAAGCGTTGAAACGCGGGCTATCGCCCGAACAGGCGACGGCCGAGGGGACGTCGGCGATGAGCGCCCTCATGCGGACGATCCTCACATTGCCCAAGCCGGTCCTGGTGGTGGTCGACGGTCATGTGCGTGCCGGTGGATTCGGCATTCTCGGTGCGGCCGACATCGTGCTGGCCGGCCCGGCGTCGACTTTCGCACTGACCGAAGTACGGCTGGGATTGGCCCCGGCTATGATTTCGGTCGTGTTGCTGCCCAAGATGTCCGCGCGTTCGGCCGGTCGGTACTTCCTCACCGGAGAGATGTTCGATCAGCGGGCCGCCGAACGTATCGGCCTCATCACCGTCGCGGCGGATTCGGCCGAAGAGCTAGCGGCACGTACAGATTCGATCCTGGACGGAATCCGCAAGGCATCGCCACAGGGGCTGGCCGCGTCGAAGTCGCTGACCACCGCCGATATCCTCACCGATTACGACACACGAGCGGCGGCGCGGGCCGAACAATCCGCGGGATTGTTCGCCAGTGTTGAAGCACGCGAGGGTATGACCGCGTTCTTCGCCAAACGCAAACCGAGCTGGGATGTCAGTGGTGAGTAGATGACGTCGGTGCGTGAACCGCAGCAAGATCGCTCGCGAGCGACCCGCGAGCGGTTGCTGGGGTCCACTATCGAGATGTTGGCGGCGAATGGCTGGGCGGCCACTACCGTCGCCGCAGTCGCCGAATCGGCTGGGGTTTCTCGCGGTGCGGCACAACATCATTTCCCCACCCGCGAGTCGCTGATCACCGCGACCCTGGACGCGATGTTCGAGCAATTGACGGTCAGCATCGCAGAACCGATGGCGCACTTGCCATCGGGTGCCGAACGCATCGACGCGGTGGTCGGCCGTGCGGTCGAGATCTACACCGGGGTGCCGTTCAAGGCGGCATTGCAGGTGTGGGCGGCAGCGGCTTCCGATGCTGTTCTGCGCGAGCAGATCTTGCCCCGGGAGGAGAAGTTCGCCCGTGCCGCGCATCGCATTACCGTCGCCGGGCTGGATCCGACCGGCGACAATCCGAACGCGCATCGACTGGCGCAGGTGACACTTGACCTCGCCCGTGGACTGGGCCTGGCCGACACGTTGTCGGATGACTCGCGTCGCCGAGCGCAGGTGGTGGCGACCTGGTGTGCGCAGTTGAAGCTGGGTCTGGGGCTGGGACTGTAGAGAGTGCGGCGGACGCGCGGTGATCGACGGCTCCGGCGCGAGAGTGCCGCATCCCCGCTGGTAGAGTCAGGCACGCCAGCCAACCCGTGGGGTAGGGAACCCGGCGCGAATCCGGGACTGACGCGCAGCGGTATGGGTGAGGGCGTGCACTTGTGAGCCACTGGACTTGAGGTCCGGGAAGGCGTGTACGCCCGGCGAACCCGAGTCCGAAGACCTGCTGGCGCTCTCGGCCAGCACGGCCGCAGAGGTACATCGCGGGCTTCGCGTGCCAAGTCCCGGCCTCGAAGGAATACCGTGTTTCGTCGTCGAATGACGTTGGCCTATTTGCTGTCCGCGGTCGCGACACTGTCGATCGCCGCCTGTGGCGCAGAGACTGTGGATGATCCGGCCGCAAGCGAGGCGTCGGGGTACCCGATCACCGTTGCCAACTGCGGACGGGACGTCACCGTCAGATCCGCACCGCAGCGCATCGCGTCGCTCAATCAGTCCTCGACCGAGATTCTGCTGTCGCTGGGACTGGCCGATCGAATCGCTGGCACGTCCACCTGGACCGATCCGGTGCTGCCAACGCTTGCCGCAGCCAATTCCAAGATCAACCGGATATCGGATAACTGGCCGTCGTTGGAGGCTGTGCTGAATGTCGAGCCTGACTTCGTCACGAGTTCGTTCACCTCAACCATCGGGCCGGCCGGAACGGTGACCACTCCAGAGCGTTTGCGCGGCTTCGGAATCGAGTCCTACACCTCGCCGTCGGATTGTGACGACAAGATCGCCGACGATGGCGATGGCAGTCGGAGCAAAGCGCTCACTCTGGATATCGTCTACCGCGAGATCACCGAACTGGCGAGGCTCACCGGTGTGCCGGCTGCCGGGGTGAAACTCATCGCTTCGCTGAAAGAGCGTGCTGCTAACGCCTCCAGCACCAAGGCCGCGGGGCAATCCGCATTGTTCTGGTTCGCGAATTCCGAGTCGCCGTATATGGCCGGATGCTGCGGTGCCCCGGGGATCATCGCCAACGCGGTTGGTCTACGCAACGTTTTCGAAGACACCAAACAGGAATGGCCGCAAATCAATTGGGAGGAAGTCGCTAGCCGTAACCCCGACGTGCTGGTACTCGGTGACCTGACCCGGCGTGATCAATCAGCGGAGTCGGCCGAAACGAAGATAAAGTTTCTCGAGTCCCATCCGGTCACGAAGCAGATGGATGCGGTACGCAACAAGCGCTACATCATCGTGACCGGTGCTGAACTCAATCCTTCGCTACGGACCGTGTACGGCATCGAGAATGTCGCGGCGGGGCTGTCGCGCCTCGGCCTCAGGCGGTGAGCCTGGTCCTCGCTCGGCGGATGCCGTCGGTGCTGGCATTCTGGACTATTGGGATCGCGACACTCGTGTTGTCGATGGCCGTAGCGGTGACGATCGGTTCGTCGTCGGTTGGGGCGCGGGATGTGTGGCAATTGGTCTGGGCCGAAATCAGCGGTGGTAGAACCACTCTCGGACCGATTCAACGAGGCATAGTCTGGGACCTGCGGCTCCCCCGGTCGTTGCTCGCAGCGGTATGCGGTGCGGGGCTCGCGCTGTGCGGCGCGGTATTGCAATCATTGCTGCGCAATCCGCTGGCCGATCCGTTCGTGCTCGGTGTGTCCTCTGGTGCATCTACCGGCGCGGTGAGTGTTGTCGTCCTCGGGATCGGCGTTGGAGCGGTCGGTATGGCTGGCGGCGCGTTCATCGGTGCGATGGCGGCGTTCGGTTTGGTTCTGTTGCTCGTCAGGCTGACGGGCACGGGGGCCGCGGATACCGTGATCCTCGCCGGAGTGGCTGCTACCCAGTTGTTTTCAGCGTTCACCTCGTTCATCGTGTATACCTCAGCCGATCCGGAACAGACCCGAGGAGTGTTGTTCTGGCTACTCGGGTCCCTGGCGTCGGCGCAATGGTCGCAGGTTGTGGTCTGCGCGGTCGTCGTCGGATTCGGGTTGTTGGTTTGTGTGCTCCATGCCGGCAATCTAGACGCTCTGACCTTCGGCAACGACTCCGCCGCATCACTGGGTGTGCGGGTCGCGCGTACCCGGACAGTCCTGCTGATGATGACCGCGCTGATGACGGCGGTCATCGTTAGTACTTCGGGCGCAATCGGTTTCGTCGGGCTGGTGCTGCCACATATCGCTCGCGCCGTGGTCGGAATGGGGCATCGGATATTGTTGCCCACCGTCGCCCTACTCGGCGCGATTTTTCTGGTGTGGGTTGACGCCGCGGCCCGCGTCGTCATCGCACCGCAGGAATTGCCGGTCGGGGTGGCCACCGCACTAATCGGTGTCCCCGTATTCATCGCGATTTTCGCGATGCGCGGGCGGTCGATGGGACGGCAGCGATGAGACTGCGGAAACCGGCGAAACGGCCGAAACATAGCGTGGCAGTGCCTTCCGGGGCGGTGACGGGCATCTCGGTGCGAGACGTGGGATTGAACACTTCTGGTGTACGCATCCTCGACGGAGTCTCAATGGAGGTCCGGCCTGGTCGCGTGACCGGCATCATCGGACCCAATGGCGCCGGTAAGTCGTCGCTCATGCGGATCCTCGCCGGCATCAGGCCACCAACTTCAGGTGAGGTCATCTTCGACGGCATGCCCGTCGCGAAGGTCGGGCGACGCGCGATGGCACGGAGGGTTTCCTTTGTGGCACAAGAAGAGTCGACTGAGCTAAGTCCAACAGTCCGAGAAGTGATCGATCTGGGCCGGCTCCCGCATCGGCGGTCATGGTCCGGCGCTTCCGCGGACGACGTCGAGGCATTGATGCGAGCCGCGTCTGTCACTGGCCTTGTCGACCGACTCGATCAGCGGTACGCGAGCCTGTCCGGCGGGGAACGGCGGCGCGTGCAGATCGCGCGTGCGTTCGCGTCTGCGCCGGAAGTGCTGATACTCGATGAACCGACGAATCACCTTGATGTGCAATACCAATACGAGGTACTTCGGTTGTCGACGTCGTTGGCGGCGACCACCGTGGTGTCGTTACACGACTTGAATCTCGCCGCGGCGTTCTGCGACGACATAGTGCTGCTGGACGCCGGCTGTATTCGCGCCGCCGGGTCGGCGACGGATGTGCTAACCGAATCACTGATCGGCGAGGTGTACGGCATGCGCGCGCGGGTTTCCAGCGACGAACATGGGCTGTGGGTACGGATCTTGCGCGATACCGACAAGTCGCGCTGGCCGTCCGATCGCGATAGCGCGCCCGTCCAGTGGGGAACGAACGCCAGCTAGCGCTGGCTGCTGGCCGGTGTCGCCGCGGGTATCGATGAACTCACCTGCGTCGCAATACAATCAAACTGTCGGTTCGGTCGATTTCCTGGCCGTCGGGGCGGCCGATCGTTATCGGCACCAGATCCCGCCGGGCGACCGTCCACTCGCCGTCGAGGTTCAGCTCAGTCAGGACCTCGTCGACCGACGGGAAGTTGAAGTCATCGGGTGCATCGGCATTCCAGTGCGGGACGCCGTCGTGGCCGATGATTATCAGCACGCCGCCGGGGTTGACGGCTGCGGCTGCCTTGCGCAAGATCTGTGATCGACCCAGGTCGACCGGTGAGTGGAGGTAGCTGGTGGTGACGAGATCCCAACTGCCGGTAGGGAACGCGGTGTCAAGGTCGGCTTGTTGCCAGTGGATACGGTCATCGACGCCTGCCGCGCAAGCGGATTCGCGACCGTGCTGCAACGCCGCGGTGGAGATATCGACGGCGGTGACGCGTAGGCCCTGTTGGGCGAGAAAGATGGCGTCGGCACCTGACCCGCAACCGAGATCGGCTGCGGTGGTTCCGGTGACGTGGGGTAGGGAGGTGATGGCGTCGACCAGAACCTCGTTCGGATTTCCGGTCCACGGTCGAGTGTCCGTCGAGTAGAACTCTTCCCAGAATTCGGACGGTGTGGCATCCCCGGCGTCGGGAGCGGTGTGCTGATGCTGATGGGTGGATGAAGACACGATGCTGGCACTCCTGCGGTCGCGGAAACTGGACTGTCTCCATTGAACGGTCAGATCGCGTTAGGCGCAATAGGTATTGCTGCATTGGCAAGATCACTTCGCGGTGCGACCCCAGGTGCCAACCCAGTACACCCCGACAGCCAGGCCCACCATGCCAACGAAGACCACGACCAACGAAATCGTCATCGAGGCATATCCCTGCACACGCGGATCGATGAACGGATACGGATACCAGTCGACGAACGCGCCGCGCGTCAGCGTGTAGACGCCATAGACGAGAGGGGCGAGAAGCCAGGTGAGCCAACTGCGGTCAGGAAGATTACGGGGGCGGATAAGCACCCAGTCGAGCAGGACCAGGAGCGGCATATAACGGTGCATGGTGTCGTTGATCCACTGGGTCTGAAGCTGTACGTCAATATTCGCCAGCAATAGCGCGTACACGATGCCGGTGATGATCATGCACGTCGTCGTCAGGCCCCGAACCCAACCGAACCAACCGGTATTCGGCGCCAGGAGAGCGCCGACGACGAATACCGCGACTGCGAGCACATTGCTCAACACGGTGAAATAGCTAAAGAAATTGGCGATCGAGAAGGTGTCGCCGGACTGGACGATCGTCGCGATCAGCGCACTGGTTCCCAGGGCGGCGGCCGCGAACCGCAGTAGGCGGAACCACCATGACCGCGCCGTTGAATCGGTGCCGGCGGACTCGGCGTCGACGATCATGGTGCACAGTCTGGCACGCGGATCGAGACGGGAGTGCCGGAATTGCCGTAGTCCACCGCTCGGTCGCACAACTTCGCGATTCGGACACTAGCGGTGTGCGCTGCGTAAACGGTATCGGCATGCCGTTAGACTTTCGTCGCTCAACTGGCGAAGGAGTGCGCACAACATGTTTCCGAAAATCGGCCCACCCGACGGTGCTGACACCGCGTGGATGCTCGTCGCGTTCGCATTAGTACTGCTGATGACGCCCGCGCTCGGTCTCTTCTACGGCGGGATGGTGCGCTCGAAGAGTGTGCTGAACATGATGATGATGTGCCTGTCGGCCATTCCCATTGTGTGGATCATCTGGGTGGTCTTCGGATACTCGCTGGCCTTCGGCGCCGACGAGGGCGGAGTCATCGGCAATCCGTTCACCTTCGCGGGTCTTCGCGGACTATTCGGCGACTACGGGCCCGCCGGTGCCGACACTGTGCATATGCCGCTGGTCGGCGACATCCCCGCGGTACTCTTCGTCGCGTTCCAAGCAGGTTTCGCGATGGTCACCGTCGCGCTCATCGCGGGTGCGGTCGCAGACCGAATGCGGTTCGTCTCGTGGCTGATCTTCGCGGGGTTGTGGGCGACCCTGGTATACATTCCCGTCGCGCACTGGGTTTTCAGCGCTCCCGGTGTGACAAGCGAGAATGGTGGCTGGATCGTCTCGCATCTCAAGGCGATCGATTTTGCCGGCGGCACCGTTGTCGAAATCAATTCGGGTGCTTCGGCTTTGGTGATAGCCCTACTCCTGGGTCGCCGTGCGGGCTGGCCCAAAGACCCGATGCGGCCGCATAACCTGCCGTTCGTCATGCTCGGTGCTGGCCTGTTGTGGTTCGGATGGTTCGGATTCAACGCCGGATCAACACTGGCCGCGAATGGTTCGGCCGCCCTGATCGCGGTGAATACGCTTGGCGCGGGCGCGATCTCGATGGTCGCCTGGCTTGTGGTGGAGAAGGTTCGGCACGGTCGGCCGACGTCGTTCGGTGCGGCGTCGGGTGTGATCGCCGGGCTGGTCGCCATCACGCCGTCCTGTTCGGCGGTGACCCCGATCGGCGCGCTCGCTGTCGGCGCCGTCGCGGGCGCGGTGAGTTCCTATGCGATCGAACTCAAATACCGTTGGCGCTATGACGATTCGCTCGATGTGGTGGGTGTGCACTTCGTCAGCGGCGTGGTCGGCACGTTGATGATCGGTCTGGTTGCCAGTTCGTCGGCTCCGGCAGGTGTGGACGGACTCCTCTACGGCGGCGGATTCGACCAACTGTGGCGGCAGGCCGTCGCGGTGATCGTGGTCTGTGCGTATGCCGCTGGCGTCACCGCGATCATTGGCCTTGCCCTGAAATACACCATCGGTTTGCGTGCTGATCGCCAGCACGAAATGGACGGTATCGACGACGGCCAGCACGCCGAGACCGCCTACGACTTCCACAGCCCACGCGGCGGTCGGGTGGATTTGCCGGGCTAGGTGGCCGGTTCGAACCTGAAGCCGCACAGTCAGCGATTAGTTTTCCGGGCGAGGCGAGTCAATATGGGCGACAACAGTCCACTCGAAAGGAAACCTCATGTCTCGGAAAGTCATCGCCCACCTGTTCAACTCGGTGAACGGCGTCGTCGAGTCGCCTGACCAATGGCAATTCGATCAGTTCGGCGCCGAGGAAGGCGAGCTGATGGGGGCGTCGATCGGTGGCGTCACCGACGTCATCATCGGCCGCAAACTCTGGGACGAGTGGTCGCAGTACTGGCCCGGCAATGACGATCCCTTTGCCAATTTCATCAATCCAGTGCGTAAGCACGTGGTGTCGTCAACGTTGAGCGGCGAACTCGACTGGAATAGCGTCGCGATCGACGGCGATCCGGTGGACTATGTGAAAGCGCTGCGCGACAACGGTTCCGACGGTGGGATCTCGGTCACCGGAGGTATTGAGACGGTCCGCGGTCTATTCCTCGGCGGTGCGATCGACACGTTGACGCTCACCACGCATCCCGCAGTCGGCGTCGGGCGGCGGTTGTTCGACGAGACCGTACCGATCACCCGTCTGACGCTGGTCGATTCGACGGTGACGTCGTTGGGCAATGCGGTGCTGACATATTCGTTGCGCGACTGAGTCTTGGCTGGTTGTCGACGTCGGGTTGCGTGGTCTCGATACACCGACTCGCAGGCTCGTCGGCACTCGACCATCGGGGGTTGGTCGGCACTCGACCATCGGGGGTTGGTCGAGTGCCGGTGGTCGAGCTTGCGAGGCCGCCGGTGTATCGAGACCTGGTGAGGTGGACTTCGGTCGTGACCACGTCGGGTTGCGTGGTCTCGATACACCGACTCGCAGGCTCGTCGGCACTCGACCATCGCGGGCTCGTCGGCACTCGACCATCGGGGGTTCGTCGGCACTCGACCGGCGAGTTTTCTCAGCTGTGGATGAGTACACCTCGAATGTTGTTGCCATCGCGCAGATCCTGGTAGCCCTGATTGACCTGCTCCAGTGAATACTCCTGCGTCACAAGCTCATCGAGCTTGAGCTGTCCGGCATCGTAGAGTCGCAATAGGCGGACGATGTCGTACTGCGGGTTCGACGATCCGAATAGCGCACCCTTGATGGTCTTTTCGTTAAGGGTCAGATCGGTGCCGGAGACGTGGACGGTCAGCTTGGTCGGGTCGGCCAAGCCGGTGATGACGACCGTGCCGCCTTTGCCGATAACTGCGGTCGCCGCCGAGACGACTTCCTCGTCGACGGTGCCGACCAGAATAAGTGCGGCATCGGCACCTTGACCCCAAGTCAGTTCAGTGACCTTCGCCTGAGCCTCGGCCGCGGTCGCAAACGCATGTGTCGCACCGAATTTCAGCGCGGTATCGCGTTTGAGTGCAACCGGATCGACGACGACGACATATTTACATCCCGCCGACACCGCGCCCTGGACGGCGTTGATACCCAGGCCGCCGATGCCATAGATGACTGCGGTGTCGCCGGCTCGAAGATTGCCCGAGTTCACCGCGGTACCCCAGCCCGACGGCACCCCGCAACCTACCAAGACTGCCTTCTCCAGTGGCAACCAGTCGTCGACCTTGACTACCGAATGCTGGCTGATGGTCGCACGTTCGGAGAAGGTGCCCAGCATGCACATGGCGCCGAAATCCATTCCGTTGCCGTGGAATCGGAAGGAGCCGTCGGGCATCGAACCCTCCAGAATGGTGGCTCCCATATCGCATAGATTCTGGCGCCCTGTCGAACAGTAGCGGCAGGTGCCGCAGTTCGGGATGAAGCTACAAACGACATGGTCGCCCGGCTTTACCTTGGTGACGCCAGGGCCAACTTCTTCGATGATGCCCGAGCCTTCGTGACCGCCGACGATGGGATAGCGGGGCGGAAGATCTCCGTCGGTGAGGTGCAGGTCTGAATGGCACAGACCCGCCGCGGTGTATTTGATCAGTACTTCTCCGTCGCGCGGGCCGTCGAGGTCGAGTTCCATGATCTCGAATGGTTTGCCGGCCTCGAGAAGTACGGCTGCTTTGGTCTTCATTGTTACTCCTTGGTGGGAAATGTTTTCCGGTGGAAGTGATTGTCAGAGTGCGATATTGACGGCTTTGACCTGTGTGTAGAGGTCGATGGCGGAACCGCCGAGCTCACGACCCCAACCGGATTGCTTGAATCCGCCGAAGGGGAGCGCCGTGTCGAAGCCGTTGTACTGGTTGACCCACACCGAGCCGGCCTTGACCGCTCGTGCGGTGCGGTGTGCCTTGGAGATGTCTTTGGTCCAAATGCCAGCTGCCAGACCGTAAATGGAGTTGTTGGCTGCCTTGGTGACATCCTCCTCGCCGTCGAACGGCAGGGCCGCTACGACCGGTCCGAAGATCTCCTCCTCGACGATGGAGAACTCGGGCTTGACGTCGACGAAGACAGTCGGCTCGATGAAGTAGCCCTCGCTGCCCCAGCGGTTGCCGCCGGTGAGCGCGCGAGCGCCGTCGGCGAGACCCTGCTGGATGTAGCTGTTGACTCGATCGAATTGTTCTTGGGAGACAAGCGGTCCCAGTTCCGTTGACGGATCGAGTCCGGGACCGATCTTTGTCTTCGCCGCCGCCTCGGCGACCGCGGCGGTGAACTCGTCGAAGATCGGCCGCTCGACGAAGAGTCGGGTGCCGGCGACACAGCACTGGCCGTGGTTGAACATCCACGCGGCGACCGAACCGGCGACTGCCGCCTCGATGTCGGCGTCAGCGTAGACGATATTGGGGCTCTTGCCACCCAGTTCCAACGACACCTTCTTGAGGTTGCCCTTCGCGGCGTCGACGATGAGTTTGCCGACTTCGGTCGAACCGGTGAACGCGACCTTGTCGACGTCCATATGCGCGGACAGTGCGGCACCGGCATCACCGTATCCGGGGACGATGTTCACGACACCCGGCGGGAAGCCGGCCTCCTCGAAGAGTTCGCCGAGCATGAGTGCCGAAAGTGGTGTCTGCTCAGCGGGTTTGAGGACGACGGTGTTGCCAGCGGCCAAGGCCGGCGCGATCTTCCAAGTAGCCATCAGAATCGGGAAATTCCACGGCACAATCTGGCCGCAGACACCGACCGGCTCCCGCAACGTGTAGGCATGGAATTGACCACCGGGCGCGAACGGCATCGACACATTGACGCTGTCTCCGTTGATCTTGGTGGCGAGCCCGGCGTTGTAGCGGAAGACATCTGCCGACCACGCGACGTCGACCGCGGTCGCGATTGTCGCGGCTTTGCCATTGTCGAGGGCCTCGAGTTGGCCGAAGATCTCCGCGCGCTCGCTGAGTAGATCACCGACCCGCCAGATTAACCGTTCCCGTTCGTTCGGCTTCATCCGTGACCACGGACCTTCTTCGAAGGCGATGCGCGCGGCCTTGACGGCCTTGTCAACGTCGGCAGCAGTGCCATGTGCCACGCCGGTTATTCGCTGACCATTCGACGGGTCGAAGGTGTCGAAGGTCCGGCCAGACTCGGCGTCGACCCATGCTCCGCCGATCAGCATCCTGCGGTCACGGGAGATAAAGTCACGCACAGCGGGTAGCAGTGCCGTATCGGCGGTGATTGTCATGGTGCCTCCAGGCGAATCGACGAGGTTAATCTGATGTGAGCGGGGCCACAATGTGGTCCATGTCATTTTTCGCATGTACCCGGCGGACTGAACTGTCCAGAAACTGAACAGTGCTCGGAACCGGGCATAGTCGAGAGCATGGTTCTACGCGCGCCCGACGATGTTGTCGCCTACCTTCGACGGCCGCGCGATTGCGCCGATCGGCATTTCGCGCAGCCGCTTCGGTTGTAGCTACTGGTCTCGGTTGCGGGGGATGAGCGAGTACCACTTCCATCGGTTATTCGTGGCGACCAATGGCGTGTCGCCAGCCGAGTGCCTCTCCCGGCGGCGGATCGAGCGCGCGCGGAATCTACTTCGGGCGGCCAATCTGACTGCCGCCGGAAATCTTTGTGACAGTGTGCTTTTCGAGGCTAGGATCATTCAGTTCGCGATTCACCGACTTCGTCGGTGAATCCCCGTCGCAGTTTTGTCAACGCTATGGCAACGGTGCCCCGCGGATGCCGAGTGCGCGAATGCGGGAATAGAGCGTCGTCCGGCTGACTCCGAGAGCCTTGGCGGCATGCACTTTGTTGTGACCGGCCGCGTCGAGGGCGTCGATGATGGCCTGTCGCTCAGCCTGTTCGCGTCCGGTCAGGCGTGCCGCGCGAGTAATACTTCGATACTGCGAGGGGAGGTCATCGACGTCGACTTGGCGCGCGGCGCGGTGCAATGTTGATGTGGCGGCGTGGTCGATCACCACGTGCAACTCGCTAAGGTTACCCGGCCACTCAGCTGACGCCAGAGCATCGGCTGCGGCTGTTGACAAATCTAGACCCGGGTTGACGTCGGCGAGCATCTGTTGAGCCAATGACACGATCTCACCGACTCGTTGACGCAGTGGCGCCAGGTCGATTCTCTTGCGGCACACCGAGATCAACGCGTTGACCGATGGTCGTGCGATTGTGCCGGGGCCGGTCACAACCACCAGCGACGGACCCGACTGGCCGGCTTGGGTAATCAATTTGTGTAGCAGCAGGATCGAGTGGTCGTCGAGCATGTCGGCGTCGTCGATCACGAGGGTCTGGCCTAGTTGCCGGGCGTTGGCGATCAGATGAGGGAGGTCCACACGACGTCCGGTGATGAGGCTATCGGCGACATCGACAAAAAGGTGCTCGGACATTCCGGTGGATGTGGCGGTGGTCCGGCCGGTACCGGGTTCGCCGGTGATGGCGAGCGAATCGACGGTTGGTGCGATCGATGTCCGCGTCGTTGACGATAAGCCCTGTGGTGCAGAAGATTCCACTGGGCGCAGTCGAAACAGTGCGGCGTCGCGTACCCCGGGTACCCGCTCGATGACAACCTCGGCGATGCTGCCGGTGCTCAGTGTCAGCTGCAGGCGGTTCGCCGATGTCGGAGTCTCGGCGGCGACCATCCGGAGTGTGCCGAAGTCTGCCGGGCTCAGTAGTTGCGCGGCAAGGGAATTGGTGAGTTGTAGGTCGTCGCCGATGGCGGCCACGGCGATATCGCGACGGGGCGCAGCGCGGCCGAACGCGTCGATCAGGGCGCGTTGCTCGGCGCGTGAGCGGTCGAGTAAGCGGTCCTGGATATCGTCGACCAGACCGTTGACGAACGGCGTCGAGAGGGGATTGGAGCGCGGCCCGACTTCGGTCATGCAAACAGTGCCGACGAGACGTCGGGTCGCGGGGTGCACGATCGGCCGACCGAAACAACTCAACTTCTTGAACTGTTCGAGGTAATGCTCTGAGCCGTTGATGACTATTCCATCGCGCGTCTCGCTCGGGGTACCCAGCGCTGTGGTGCCCATGATGTCTTCGGCGAACATCGCCCCGGTGGTCGCGCCCAAGCCGTCGAGCGCGCGCTCGACGGCAACACCGGAAACCACCCGTGAGACCAGTTGGCAGTTGTGGTCGACGAGTAGCAACGCGGTTCCGGTGTCGGCGAGTTCGTCGCCGGCCTTACGGAGAATCGGGCGCGCGGCATCGAGCAGCGGATCTGCCGACGTGATGTCGGAGATGACGGGCGTCGGGCGACAGTCGGGAGTCAGGCCCGACATCTCCGATCGACGCCACGACGCGGCTATGACATTTCGACGGGGTATTGCCTGGGGCATGGTTGAGGTGCACCTCCACCACACACTGTGGCATACATCACTGCCGGGAGGCGAGGCTGTCTTCGAGGTACCTCGGCTTGCATGCCGCATAAGCGCCGACGATCAGAACCACGGTCGTAGCCAAGAGGAATGCAAACGGCACCGTCCACCCATGTGTCCAGGTGTGCAACAGGCCGAAGAATAATGGCCCGCTGCACGCCAGCAGGTAGCCGACGCCCTGGGTGAAGCCTGACAGCGACGCCGATCCACTCGGGGTGCGGGTCCGCAGATTGATGAGGGTCAGTGCCATCGGGAATGTTGTCGGGCCAAGGCCAAGCAATGCCACCCACAACACGGTCGCGTGCAACGGCGCCCACAGCAGGCCCGCGAAACCGGCGAGCATGCATGAAACGAACACCAGCACCCAGCCGAATGGGTTCGCGAAGCGAGCGGTCACCGTCGGCGCGAACAGAGTTGCAGCGAAACCGACCGCGGAGAACACGGCTACCATCGCGCCGCCGAAACTCTCCGAGGCACCGGCGTCGGTGAGGATCCGCGGAACCCACGCGAACATCGAATAGGTCACCAGGGATGTCATGCCGAACATCAAAGACATTCCCCAGGCCAACGGCGCGCGCCAGACCGGTAGGGACGGCCCGCTTGATTCGCCTGTGCGGTCGGCGACGTCGTGGCCGCGTCGCGCGCGGACCACCCACACCCACGGAAGTAGCGCGGCTAACGGAACCAGCGCCCAGATGGCGAGTGAGGCGCGCCAGCCATGGGCGTCGGCCAGTGGGACCGCGATCGCGGCTGGTACGGCCGTGCCGAGCTGCACGCAGGTGATGTAAACCGTGCTCATCATCGCGACCCGGTCTCCGAAATAGCGTTTGACCAGTGGCGGGATGACGATATTGCCAACGCCCATGCCGGCCAGAGCGACTCCGGACAGGATCAGTAGCGCCCACGTACTCGACACGACAGATCGTGCCGCGATACCGATCACGGTCGCGGCGACGGCGACGAGGGTGAAGCGCTCGAGGCCGAACCTGCGCCCGAGGGCGGGGGAGACGATGCCCGCGATACCGAACATCGCGGTAGGCATCATGCCGAACACACCGATCATCGCGTCGCCGAAGCCGATTTCGGTGGATATGCGCGACAGCAATGGCGCCATCGATGTGACCGCCGAGCGAAGACTCAGCGAGAACAGGACGATCGCTACGAGAACGATCGCGCGGCCGACGAATAGGGACTGTTTCGTCGGCGTGGACGGAGCGGACTCTCGTGCGGCTATCGGCGCACTGGATGTCATCGACATTGGGAAATCATAGGATGAATGGTCGTATCTGCACAACGTGATTTAGACTGGTCTGGTGCAGACGGTTAAGAAGCAAAGTCTCATCGCGCAGGTCACCGAACAGTTGCGAGGGGAGATTACCGCGGGACGGTGGGGTGTTGGCGAACGAATTCCCACCGAGCCCGAGTTGTGTGAGATCACCGGGACGGCGCGCAACACGGTGCGCGAAGCGGTGCAGTCGCTGGTCCACGGGGGGTTGCTAGAACGTCGTCAAGGTTCTGGGACCTACGTGATCGCCACCGACGAGCAAGAGGTCCTGCTCGGCGGATATTTCGGAGCCGCTCGACGTCAGGACCTGCTGGAGTTGCGCGAGGCGCTCGACGTCACCGCGGCGGTGCTGGCGGCCCAACGACGCGACGCCGACGACATCGCGGCGCTCAACCAGATACTCGACAATCGCAACCGACTCTGGCGTCGCGACGGCATCGACGATCCGGTCGAGCGTGACGAACTCATCTCCGCTGATCTCGAATTGCATCGGGCGATCGTTGTCGCCAGCCACAATGCGATCTACCTCTCCTTCTACGACTCCCTGCTCCCGACTGTGCGCACGTTCATCGCCGAGAACGGGGTCGGGTCCGACTTGTCACACGAGGCAAGCCACACCGGCCTGGTGCGGGCGGTAATAGCTGGCGATGAGATCGGAGCGGCCGCCTCCGCGCGGTCCCTGCTGCGATGCCTGGCGGCGCGGCCCGTCGGAGAGTAGGTACCGGACCCGCCGACTACGGTTGTCGCCATGCGCATCGCCACCTGGAATGTGAACTCGGTGACCCCACGTGTCCCACGGCTGCTGCCGTGGCTTGACCAGCGACAGCCCGACGTCGTCTGTCTGCAAGAGACCAAACTCGGGGCCGACGCGTTCGGGGACTTGCTCGGTGCCGAATTAACCTCTCGCGGTTATCAATTCGCACACAACGGCCAAGGGCAATGGAACGGGGTGGCGTTGTTGAGCAAGGTCGGCCTCGACGATGTGCGGCACGGATTGCGGAACGGCCCGGGCTTTCCTGAGGCGGATGGGCCGCAGGAGGCCCGGGCTATATCCGCACTTTGCGGAGCGGGTGACTCGCAGGTGCGCGTCTACTCCGTGTATGTGCCCAACGGTCGGGAACCTGATTCAGATCACTACCGTTACAAGCTGGCCTGGCTGGCGAAGCTCAAGGGCGACGTCGCGCAACACGCGGCGACGTCATTGATTTGCGGCGATGTGAACATCGCGCCGTCCGACGCCGATGTATTCGATCCCGGCGCATACGTCGGACACACGCACGTGACCGAGCCTGAGCGCTCGGCGCTCGCGGCGATCGAAGCCGAAGGGCTGGCCGACGTCGTACGGAACCGCTGGCCGTCCGAGCGGGTATTCAGCTACTGGGACTACCGCGCCGGCATGTTTCACAAGGACCTCGGCATGCGTATCGACCTGATCCTGGCCGGCGAATCGGTGACCCCGCGTGTCAAGGCCGCGTGGGTCGATCGCCAGTCGCGCAAAGGAACCAAGCCAAGCGATCATGCGGCTGTCGTCGTCGACCTCGACGTCGCGCCCGACGGCGACGTCGGGCCGATGGTTCCGCCACCGTCGAATCCGGCCAAGCGTGGCGGCGCGAGAGTGAAGTTGCCCCAATCGGCGGACTGAAATCTCGTCCCCGTGAGAGTGCTCGAAGGGCAATATGCCCTCTGCGGCCCGTGACGGGGACGAAATATTCAGGCATTGCCGGGTGTTGGATAGTTGTGGCCAGCGGGGGGCGACTGCGCGTTCACCCCAAGCCAGGCCACACCCATTTTTGGAACAACCGGGATGCGATCGCCTCCCGTGCGGTGCGGGTACTCGCGGTGCGCCAACGGGCAGGCCGGATTCGCCTGTTGTTCATGTTGTGTTCGCCCTGCCTGACGGCGATTTTGACCTGTGCATTCGGGGTCGGTAGAGTGTTTCGGCGGTGCCCGGCAAATGCCGGGCCAGTCTGCATGCTTTTGGCAAGGGTTGGAATCATTTCGATTCTCGTGCCCGAAACCACGGGCGTGATCAGGCTGACATGTGATGCCGGGGCTGGTCGTGTGACACGCCCGACCCCGGGGTGGCAATAGATGTACTGACCAGTGCGAAAGCTCTGGTGGGGCGAGTTGTAGAGGTAGCCGAAACACCGTTTGGTGCACGTCGACTACTTGCCCGGAGCAACAACTGCAACGACTTGAGAAGTTCGAGACCAAGGAAGAAAGAACTCAGTGCCAACTATTAATCAGCTAGTCCGTAAGGGCCGTCAAGACAAGGCGACGATCAAGAAGACCGCCGCACTTAAGGGCAGTCCGCAGCGTCGTGGCGTGTGCACCCGCGTGTACACAACCACCCCGAAGAAGCCGAACTCCGCTCTGCGTAAGGTCGCCCGTGTGCGTCTGACCAGTGGCGTCGAGGTCACCGCCTACATTCCCGGTGAAGGCCACAACCTGCAGGAGCACTCGATGGTGCTCGTGCGCGGTGGTCGTGTGAAGGACCTCCCCGGTGTTCGTTACCGCATCATCCGTGGTTCGCTCGACACCCAGGGTGTCAAGGATCGCAAGCAGGCTCGCAGCCGCTACGGCGCCAAGAAGGGAAGCTAGTCATGCCACGTAAAGGACCCGCTCCCAAGCGCCCGCTGATCAACGACCCGGTCTATGGTTCGCCGCTGGTTACCCAGCTCGTGAACAAGATCCTGCTTGACGGCAAGAAGTCGACCGCCGAGCGCATCGTGTACCAAGCCCTCGAGCAGGCGCGCGAGAAGACCGGTACCGACCCGGTTCTGACGCTCAAGAAGGCGCTCGACAACGTCAAGCCGACCCTCGAGGTCAAGAGCCGCCGCGTCGGTGGCGCCACCTACCAGGTGCCGATCGAGGTCAAGCCGGGCCGTGCGAACACTCTCGCGCTGCGTTGGTTGGTCACCTTCAGCCGTCAGCGTCGTGAGAAGACCATGACCGAGCGTCTGGCCAACGAGTTGCTCGACGCCAGCAATGGCCTTGGTGCCTCGGTGAAGCGTCGTGAAGACACGCACAAGATGGCCGAGGCCAACCGTGCGTTCGCTCACTACCGCTGGTAATTCGCTAGAACTGCTGCCGGCGGGCGCGGAACACCCGCGCTCGCCCGGCAAGCGGGAATCCTTCCCGCTGACACAAACAGACTTAGTCCAAAGCCTTTCCCGAAGGGAACCGAATGGCACAGGAAGTGCTCAGCGACCTGAACAAGGTTCGCAACATCGGCATCATGGCGCACATCGATGCTGGCAAGACCACCACCACCGAGCGGATTCTGTTCTACACCGGTGTGAACTACAAGATCGGTGAAACCCACGACGGTGCATCGACCACCGACTGGATGGAGCAGGAGAAAGAGCGCGGCATCACGATCACGTCTGCCGCCGTGACTTGCTTCTGGAACAAGAACCAGATCAACATCATCGACACCCCCGGCCACGTCGACTTCACCGTCGAGGTGGAGCGCAGCCTCCGCGTCCTCGACGGCGCGGTTGCGGTGTTCGACGGCAAAGAGGGTGTTGAGCCGCAGTCCGAGCAGGTGTGGCGGCAGGCCGAGAAGTACGAAGTTCCGCGTATCTGCTTCGTCAACAAGATGGACAAGCTCGGTGCGGACTTCTACTTCACCGTGCAGACCATCAAGGACCGCCTCGGTGCCAAGCCGCTGGTCCTGCAGCTGCCGATCGGTGCCGAGGACGAGTTCGACGGCGTCGTCGACCTGATCGAGCAGAAGGCCATCACCTGGCGCGGCGTCGTGCCGACCGGTGCCGAGCCGACCATCGAAGAGATCCCCGCTGATCTCGTCGACAAGGTTGCCGAGTACCGCGAGCAGCTCCTCGAGACCGTCGCCGAAAGCGACGAAGCACTCATGGAGAAGTACTTCGGTGGCGAAGAACTCACCGTCGAGGAGATCAAGGGCGCGATCCGCAAGCTGACCGTCACCCGCGAGCTCTACCCGGTGCTGTGTGGCTCCGCGTTCAAGAACAAGGGCGTTCAGCCCATGCTCGACGCGGTCATCGATTACCTGCCGTCGCCGCTCGACGTCCCCTCGGTCGAGGGTCACGCCGTCGGCAACGAAGAAGAGATCCTGTCGCGCAAGCCTTCTGCTGATGAGCCGTTCGCGGCGCTGGCGTTCAAGATCGCTTCGCACCCGTTCTTCGGCAAGCTGACCTTCGTGCGTGTCTATTCGGGCCACATCACCGCGGGCACCCAGGTGCTCAATGCGACCAAGGGCAAGAAAGAGCGCATCGGCAAGCTGTTCCAGATGCACGCCAACAAGGAAATGCCGGTCGAGGACGCGACTGCGGGCCACATCTACGCGATGATTGGTCTGAAGGACACCACCACCGGTGACACCCTGTGTGATTCGGCTGCGCCGATCGTGCTGGAATCGATGAGCTTCCCGGACCCGGTCATCAACGTCTCGATCGAGCCGAAGACCAAGTCCGACCAGGAGAAGCTGGGTACCGCGATCCAGAAGCTCGCCGAAGAGGATCCGACCTTCTCGGTGAAATTGGATGACGAGACCGGCCAGACCGTCATTGGCGGAATGGGCGAGCTCCACCTCGACATCCTCGTCGACCGGATGAAGCGTGAGTTCAAGGTCGAGGCCAACGTGGGCAAGCCCCAGGTGGCCTACCGTGAAACCATCCGCAAGACGGTTGAGAAGCACGATTACACCCACAAGAAGCAGACGGGTGGATCGGGCCAGTTCGCGAAGGTCATCATCAAGCTTGAGCCTCTCGTGGATGCCGAAGACGGCGCGACCTACGAGTTCGTCAACGCTGTCACCGGTGGTCGCGTACCGCGCGAATACATCCCATCGGTCGACGCCGGCGCGCAGGACGCTATGCAGTATGGCGTTCTCGCTGGCTACCCGTTGGTGAACCTGAAGGTCAGCCTGCTCGACGGTCAGTACCACGACGTCGACTCTTCGGAAATGGCCTTCAAGATTGCAGGATCGGCAGCCCTCAAAGAGGCTGCGAGAATGGCGAGCCCCGTCATCCTCGAACCGATCATGGCCGTCGAGGTCACGACACCCGAGGACTACATGGGTGAAGTGATCGGCGACCTGAACTCCCGCCGTGGCCAAATCCAGGCCATGGAGGAGCGCAGCGGTGCGCGTGTCGTCAAGGCACTGGTTCCGCTGTCGGAGATGTTCGGCTACATCGGAGACCTTCGGTCGAAGACCCAGGGCCGGGCAAACTACTCCATGGTCTTTGACTCGTACGCCGAAGTTCCGGCGAACGTGTCGAAGGAGATCATCGCAAAGGCAACGGGCGAGTAATTCCGTCCGCTGTCTGCGCCGGGAGCGCAGCGAGCGGGCCGCGTAGAGTTGCGGGGTCCGCGCCACGGCGCGAAAACAACCAATAAACACAACACTGTCGGGATCCACTCGACAGCGACAACAGTCCAGGAGGACATCAAGTGGGCAAGGCGAAGTTCGAGCGGACCAAGCCGCACGTGAACATCGGCACCATCGGTCACGTCGACCATGGCAAGACCACCACCACGGCAGCTATCACCAAGGTGCTCGCCGATCAGTACCCGGATCTCAACGAGAGCTTCGCGTTTGATCAGATCGACAAGGCTCCTGAGGAGAAGGCTCGTGGTATCACGATCAACATCTCCCACGTCGAGTACCAGACGGAGAAGCGCCACTACGCGCACGTTGATGCGCCGGGTCACGCCGACTACATCAAGAACATGATCACCGGTGCTGCTCAGATGGACGGCGCGATCCTCGTCGTCGCCGCAACTGACGGTCCGATGCCGCAGACTCGCGAGCACGTGCTGCTCGCTCGTCAGGTGGGTGTTCCTTACATCCTCGTCGCACTGAACAAGGCCGACATGGTCGACGACGAAGAGATCATGGAGCTCGTCGAGATGGAGGTCCGCGAACTGCTGGCCGCTCAGGAATTCGACGAGGATGCCCCCGTCGTGCCGATCTCGGCGCTCAAGGCTCTTGAAGGTGACGAGAAGTGGGTCAAGTCGATCCAGGACCTCATGCAGGCCGTCGACGATTCGGTGCCGGACCCAGTCCGCGAGACCGAGAAGCCCTTCCTCATGCCTGTTGAGGATGTCTTCACCATCACCGGTCGTGGCACCGTTGTCACCGGTCGTGTGGAGCGTGGCGAGGTCAAGGTGAACGAGGAAGTCGAGATCGTCGGCATCCGCGAGAAGAGCACCAAGACCATCGTCACCGGCATCGAGATGTTCCACAAGCTCCTTGACTCGGCTCAGGCTGGCGACAACGCCGGTCTGCTGCTCCGTGGCCTGAAGCGTGAGGACGTCGAGCGTGGCCAGGTCGTCGTGAAGCCGGGTACCACCACCCCGCACACCGACTTCGAGGGCCAGGCGTACATCCTGTCGAAGGATGAGGGTGGCCGTCACACCCCGTTCTTCAACAACTACCGTCCGCAGTTCTACTTCCGTACCACCGACGTGACCGGCGTCGTTACCCTCCCCGAGGGCACCGAAATGGTCATGCCGGGCGACAACACCGAGATGGTCGTCAAGCTCATCCAGCCGGTCGCCATGGACGAAGGCCTGCGCTTCGCTATCCGCGAGGGTGGCCGCACCGTTGGTGCCGGCCGGGTCACCAAGATCATCGCCTGATCTCTAGATAACAGCGCGAGGGGCGCCCAACCACGAAAGTGGTTGGGCGCCTTTTGTTTTGGTCGGCCTAGCGGTATCGCTAGCGATCGGGGCGGGCTTCGTCGGGCGTGGACGAGGTTCGGTTGAGCGGTTGGTGGCTGGATTGAAACTGCGTTGTAAGGCCGTGCGGGGGAGACCTTCCTCCGTCGGACGTCGGGCCGCAGGGTTCAGTCGCGCAGGATGAAGTCTGCGCCCACGCTGAGGGCAGGGTGGTTGCTCCCTCGTCGGACGTCGCGCCGCAGGGTTCAGTCGCGCAGGATGAAGTCTGCGCCGACAGATTGCGCGGAGTAGATAACCCCTTGCCCGACGTCGCGCCACATGTTTCAGCCGACTGAAGCCTGCGCCCGGGAGACAGGCGAGGTGAATCTTCCTTCGCGTGCGTTCCATCGGCAGTTTCAGCCGACACCCTTCCTACAGCGGATTCAGAATCCGGTCGAGGAACTGCCGGGTCCGCTCCTCCCGAGGGTTGTCGAGTACCTGGGCGGGTGTGCCGCGTTCCAGGATCACCCCTCGGTCGGTGAACAGCACTTGATCGGAAACCTGTCGCGCGAATTGGATCTCATGCGTCACGATCACCAAAGTCCAGCCTTCGACGGCGAGGTCGCGGATCACCGCGAGGACTTCACCGACCAACTCTGGGTCCAACGCCGACGTCGGCTCATCGAACAGAACGACCTTGGGTTGCAACGCAAGCGCCCGTGCAATGCCGACGCGCTGCTGCTGTCCGCCCGACAACTGGTCGGGGTACTGATCGCGCTTATCGGCCAGGCCCACCCGATCGAGCAAGTCGATGGCTTCTGCGCGCACCTTTTCGGCCGATCGCCGCTGTACGACGAGCGGGCCCTCGGTCACGTTGCCGAGTACCGTCTTGTGCGGAAAGAGGTTGTGCGACTGGAAGACCATGCCACTTTGCGCCCGATACTCACGCAGCTTGGCATCGCTCACGTGGCTGTCGAAATCAATCTCGACGTCGCCGACGCGCACTACTCCGGCGTCTGGACGATCGAGTGCGTTGAGCGATCGCAGCAGAGTGGTTTTTCCTGACCCCGACGGTCCGACGATGGTGGTCACGGTGCCGCTCGGCACCGTGAAGGAGATCCCTTTCAGAACATCGTTGTCGCCGAACGACTTTCGGATGTCGCGTGCGTCGATGCGGTTGTCGGTCATCGGGCCACATGCCTTTCCAGTCGGGTTTCGAGTCTGTTCTGCGCGAAGGAGAGGATCATGCAGATTACCCAGTAGTACGCTGCGGCCGTCGCGTAGAGCGCGAAGAATTCGTAGGTTGGGGCGGCGGCGATCTGAGCCGTACGCAGCAACTCGGTCACCAGGATCGTCGACGCCAGCGAGGTGTCTTTGACCAGGGCGATCAGGGTGTTCGACAGCGGCGGCACCGCGACGCGCGATGCCTGCGGAAGGATGATCCGGCGGAGTGTCGTCGCGTATCCCATGCCGATGGTGCCGGCAGCTTCCCACTGCCCCTTGGGAATTGACGTGATAGCGGACCGAATGATCTCGGCCGCGTAGCCACCGACGTTGAGACTGAATGCGATCACCGCCGCCGGGAACGGGCTGATCTTCACGCCCAATTCGGGCAGTGCGAAGAAGACGATGAACAGCTGAACCAACAGCGGTGTGCCACGAATGATCGAGATATAGAAGCGCGCGAACGCCCGCGGGATTCGCTTCGACGACATCCGACCCAACGCGACCACCAAAGCGATTGCCAGGCCGACGATGAAGCTGATGACGGTGAGCGGGATGGTCATCGTAAGTGCCGCCTTGGCCAGCGGCCACAGATTATCGGCGATGAGCTGCCACGTCGAGCGGGAGGTTTTCGCGGACTGCTGGTCACCAGCGGCGTTGGCTTTCAAGTACTTATTGGAAATGGCGGCGAGAGTGCCGTCGGCGCGCAACTCGTCGAGAGCCTTGTTGATGCCCGGCAGTAGGCCACTGTTCTTGCGCGCCGCGAATCCTTGCTCGCTGCGCTCATCGGTTTGTGCGGCGATATGCACGGATTTGTCGCCGGTTTCGGCGAGGTACGCGTAGACCGCGATGCTGTCGTTGATGATCAGGTCGATACGCCCCTGGTTGAGCAACTTGATCGCCTGAGTGAACCCGTCAACACTTTGGACTTTCGCACCCCGAGCGGCAGCGAGTTGTCCCCAATTGCTGGTGACCGTCTGGCCGGCGGTCTTGCCGCGAATATCGTTGAGCGACTTGATGGAACTGTCTTCGGTCCGGGTGACGACGACACCTTCGCCGATCGCGTACGGGTTCGACAGATCGTATTTCTCTTGTCGCTCCGGAGTGATGGTGACCTGATTTGCGACGACGTCGAATCGGTCGGCGTCGAGGGCGGCGAAGATCGAATCCCACGGTGTTTCAACGAATTCGACTTTGCGGCCAAGCTTCTTGCCGACAGCTCGGGCAACCTCGACGTCGTAACCGGTGAGCCGATTGGTAGCCGGGTCGTGAAAGCTGAACGGCGCGTACGTACCTTCAGTGCCGACGCGCAGGACTGAGTTGTCAGAGCCTCCAGAACCGGTAGTGCTTGAGCATCCGGCCAGGGAAACGAGAGCGAGAACCGCGAAGAAGATCAACGGCAGCCGCCGGAATCGGTGAGTCACCGCCAGAACTTAGCAACGACCGATGCCGGGATGAAGGATTAACGTCGGCGTGGTCGAGTGTCCGCGTGCGGCGTGTCGTTGACGTGGAATCCCGCCCAACCCGTGATCGGTAGCGCCCGAATAGTCGTAATCTTCGTAGTTATGACGACAATGTTCGGCGAGGCCGGCGCCAAATCGACCGGTGGCAGCGGTTTCCTCGGTGCGTTCCTGAAATCATTGGCGTTCATCATGGTGTGCGGCATCGTCGGACCGATCTTCCTCGTTATGTATTTCGTGATTGATGAGCCGGGTATCGGATGGATGCTGTGGACCGGATTGGGCGTCACGATTCTCAACGTGGTGATCGCCTTTTTCGTGGCTCGGGGGTCGGCTAACTTCACAGCGAAGATGACGCGAATGCAGGCGACGGGTCATATGGCCCTGGCCGACATCACGTCGCTACGCCAGACCAATATGCAGATCAACGACCAGCCGGTGATGCAGTTGGGTTTGCGGATCCACGGCGACGGAATCCCGACTTTTGACGTCGACATCCGCAAGACCGTGCCGATCGTCGCACAGGCGATGCTGCACCGTCGGGTGCTGGCGGTGTTGGTGGATCCGGCCACCCGTGAATTTGAAATCGATTGGCAGGCAACGGGAATGATCACTGGATCGGTTCCGGCACAGTTCACCTCGAGTGAAGACGGCCGTACCTATGATCTCACCGGGCAGCCCGAACCCCTCATCAAGATTCTCGAAGTGCTCCGCAAATACGGAGTGGGTAACAGTGGCACAATCGACCTGCGCGGCAACCCCCTCGCCCGCGCTGAGGTAATGGCGATCGTGCGGCAATACGGCGCTGGCGCGCAATCGGCGACGTCGCCGTATGGCGGTGCGGGGCAGGCAGGTGTTGCGCCGACGTCGTTGACCAAGCCGACGCCGCACCGGTCGCTGACCGAACGGCTCGCCGAGCTCGACAATCTCTATTCCGCGGGGCGGATCGACGCGGCCGAGTATCAGCAGGCGCGCCAGCGTGTGCTGGGCGATCTCTAACTGACTCAAGCGACCGCAGACCCCAAAAACCTCATACACCACTTGAGTAACATCAGTCACTTTGGTAACTGGATGGTATCGAACCGATTCTCGTTGCGACACAAGCGTTGTCCCACGTCAAGAGGGCGATTAGGTTTCGTTCGTGCCCAGTCATTACCCCTCGCCGCTTCGTGCGCGGCGCCGCCGCATGTTCGGTATCGCTGTCGTCGGTCTTTCCTTAGTGCTTGCCGCGGTAACTATCAGTGCGGTCGGAGCGGGGGACGGTGACGCCGCTACACGTCAGCGGTTCTATGTAAGCGGCTGCGGAATGCCGACCAGCCCCGTCGACATGTGGACCCGCGGCGGCAACTACAAGACGGCGATCGCGCTCGACGGCCTCCGTGCGACCAACGACATGAGCGGCTGGCGACACAACACCCGCATTCAGAACATGGCCGACCACGGTGTGAATGTCATTGAGCCCGTTGGTGGTTTGGGCAGTTTCTATACGAACTGGGATAAAGCGAGCAAGCTGAGTAAGGTCAAATACCGCTATCGGTGGACTTGCCGACTGGACACCATCGTCCGCGAACTCGACGCTCGCGGTCTCGCGGTGGGCAAGTGGGGCAAATACGCCCTGATGGGCATCTCGATGGGCGGCAACGCCGCGATGATCTACGCGGTCAACCATCGCAAGCGGATCTCGCACGCGTTCTCGATGTCGGGGTACCTGAATCTCTCGGCTCCCAGTATGCGCGAGGGAATTCGCGCCGCACTGGTCGACGCTGGCGTCCAGGCCGGAGTTGGTCCACTCGACGCCGATTCGATGTGGGGGCCACCGTGGAGTAAGCGGTGGCTCGACAACGATCCCTTCTTGCAAACGCAGCGGATGAAGGGCATGAAACTACGAATCGGCGCCTCAACTGGGCTGTGGGGTGTTCACGACCGTGAGCCGGTGTCGGCGGTTAAGGGCACTCCGCTGGAGTTGCTGGCGCTCGCTCAGACGCGAGCTTTCGAAGTATCCGCGTTACGCGCCGGCGTCGATGTCTCCAGTGATTACCCGACACAGGGGACCCATGACTGGGGTTACTGGAACGACATGGTCTGGCGCGCCAAGAACAGCGGCTGGTTCCGGGACCGATAGGTCACCGATCCGACCGCGGCCGGGGAAGGCGCACAGGTACCGGGGCTCGAACCGTCAAATATCAACCGCGAGCGGTGTATTCGACGGTGACCCCGGTATCTGAGCGTGGCCGACCTCGTCCGGCGCACCCTTCGGCTCACCAAGCTTCACCACGATCACACCGGCGAGAATCAATGCGCCGCCGAGCAATTGAACTGCTGCCGGCACCTGGCCGAGTAGTAACCAGGCGAAAACTATCGCCGCCACGACCTCGGCGAGTGCGACAAACGAGGCTAGTCGGGATCCGAGGCGTCGGGCTGCGGCAATGCCGGTTACATATGCGACCGACGCGGTGATCACTCCCAGCGTCAGAACTGCTGCCCACCAGTCGAATTGGAGCCGCCCCAACGTGACGTCGGCTGTGCTGGTCGACATCGGCAGAATGCCTACAGCGCCCAGTGCGCCCAGCCCGATGGCTGCGGTGAACAGTCCGCCGCCGGCCAAAGTCACGGCTGGAACTGGTGTGCGCAGTGTGCCCGACATGATGAAGTATCCGGCCGCTCCGATAGTTGCTCCCAACGCCCATGCGACGCCAACGGCGTCGAGCCGAATTCCGCCGAAGAGTTGTAACACCAGCGCCAGTCCGGCTGCGGCTACCGCGGCACCGACCAGTGTGCGCCAGGTGGGGCGCTGCCCGTGCCGCAACCACATCCATCCGACGACCACCACCGGCGCAAGGTACTCGATCAACAGCGCCACACCGACCTGCAGCGTTTCGACGGCGTAGAAATAGCACAACTGCGGCGACGCGACCGCTACCGCGCCATATGCGGCCATTGCGCCGAGGGTTTTGGGGCGGACCAACTCACGTATTCGCCCGGTCATCTGACCGATGGCGAGCGGTGCAAGAACTAGCGCGGCGATGGCGATGCGGATTGTGACCGCGGCTGGCGCCGACCAACCGGTGTCGAGGAGTGCGCGGGCGATCGGCCCTGACAGGCCGAATGACGACGCCGAGATTAGCGCGAAGACGAGGCCGTTTCGGGTGACGTGACGTGCGCTGTCATTGGCTAAAGTCTTCACGGCCATTACGCTAGAGGGGGCGATGTAAGGTGTCAACATGTTCAACGCTGATGACACCGTGAGTTCGCTCGAGTCGGCGGTCGCGCTTGTCAACGGCGCAGTCGGCGATACCGATCCCCTCGCATCGATCGATACCCTCGCAGAGCATTACGCTTCCTTCGGGTACACCGGCCGTCACGATCGCACCGTGACCGAGCTCGACGCGGTTCGCGCCGTGCGCCCACGACTGCGGGAACTGCTGACCAGCGACCGCGATAGTGCGGCACTGATCGTCAACGACTTGCTGGTTCAAGTGCGCGCGGTGCCGCGGCTCGCGCGCCACGGCAGCGTCGACTGGCATCTCCACGCGGTGTCACCCGAAGCGTCGCTGGCCGACCGGATCGTCGGTGAGACCGCCTTGGCGATGATGGATCTGATTCGCGCACAGGAAGTTTCGCGACTCGGAATATGCGCGGCCGATGACTGCGACGACATCGTCCTGGATCTGTCGCGTAATCGATCAAAACGATTCTGCTCGACGCGGTGTACCAACCGCGTTGCGGTCACCGCATATCGAGCGCGCCAGACGCGCGCACAGGACCGCGGGGAATGATCGGCTAGGGTCGGGATCATGCGAATACTTCACCGGCACACCGACGGCGGGAGTCTTCGTCTTGCTGCCGCCTGTTCCGGTGATCTATCCAGTCGGCCCGTCGTGCTGGTACACGGCATGGCCAGCGATCACACGACTTGGGCCCCGCTGCACCGGGAACTTCGCACGGTCGGGCGGTCGGTGGTGTCGGTGGATCTACGTGGACATGGACGTAGTGGGCGCGCTACGAGATACCGCCTCAACGACTTTCGTGACGATCTCGCTTTCGTCGCCGACGAACTCGGTCTCGACGAATTTGATCTCGTCGGCCATTCGCTCGGCGCGCACACCGCGCTGCGGCTGGCGATGGAGCTGCCGGGGCGGGTGAGAAGGCTTGTGCTGGAAGAGTGTCCGCCGATGCCGAGAGATCAGGCTGATGTTGACGAGAAGATTGTCCCCACCGCGACACTCGGCGAGAAGATTCGCGGCGTTTCAGCGCTCGTCGCAAACCCGTTGCCGCTGTTGCGATTCGACCGTTCGTTGCCGAATATGGTCGGGCGGGAGTTCGAAGTCGCCGCTCCGCGATGGTGGGCCGATCTTGCCGAGTCGCCGGCCTCGACTCTGGTGATATCCGGCGGCGACCGGAGTTTCCTGCCGCCCCGGCATCTGAGATCACTGGCAAATGCGTTGCCGGAAGCTTCTTTTCGAACAATCGAGGCTGGGCACAGTGTGCACCGCGACCGCAGTCGAGAGTTCACCCGGGCGGTATTGGATTTCCTCGCCGAGTGACGGTTGTCGGCGGCTGGTCGAGTGCCGTCAGTGGTTGGTCGAGTGCCGAGGAGCGCTAGCGGCGAGGTCTATCGAGACCACCCAAGCCGTGGGCCTACCCGTTGTGCAGCGGTCGCGGATCGACGCCCATCGCCTTCCAGCCTTCGTATGCCCACGGCACGTACAGCCACTTGAGCGGAAGCCGGTTGATCGCCGGATTGATTAACCGCATGAACGCGGCGAAGCGATCGAACCTCTTCTGTTTCCCCTCGTCCCACTCCAGGTCGCAGACGTCGCGCATCTGTTGGGGCAGCGTCCCGACGACAACTGTGCGAATGAAGCCGTTCAACGGTGCAGAAGCTATGCGCCACAGCGGTTTCGGAATCTGCTTCGGGCCGGGGATACCTAGGCGGATGTACCCGGTCGCGTAGAGGATGGTCCGCGTTGGGACGAACTGGTCGAGCATCGAGTCCCAGTATTCGACGAACTCGTCATATGTCTGCGGTTGATTTCGCGAACTCACGCCGTAAAGCTCGTACCAGACTTTGGATTCTTCGAAGATTTGCACCTTCTCGTCGTAGGAGAGTCGTCGGATGAAGGTGTCGGTGATATAGAGGACCTGGTCGACGAATGTCGCGTGCGCCCAGTAGAACAACTCGGGATTCAGTGCGTGATAACGGGATCCGTCACTGATAGTGCCTTTGATGTCGCGATGGAAGTCGCGCACTTTGCGGCCCCAACGGTGCGGGTCGGTGCTATAGACCGTCCGCATGATGGGCGGTCCACTGCGTCTGGCTCGTCCCAGGAAGTCGCTGAAGATGATCGAGTGATCTTCGACCGCTTTGCCGAGTTGTTCGATGCAGTTCTCGGTGCCGGCGAGTCGTTGGAATCCGAGCACGCCGCGGGAGTCGCCGTAGAACTTCCACACGAGCGAGTCGGCGCCCAGGCGTGGTTTCGCGTCGGCGACGTCGTCGGCGACGACCATCGGGATTGCTTCGCGCATGCCTTCTTGCACTGTCATGAGTCGAGAGTAGCCCACATTGAAACAAAAGTGGATATGTGTTCCAAACTCGCCACGAGGCCTGCGCCGCGCCCGACTTCTAGAGTTGGGGAATGACCCCGCTGCCCGACGTTGCCGACCTGCTCTCCTCCGCCCGCGTCTGTGCATTGCCGATGCGGATGAGGTTTCGCGGAATCACCACCCGCGAGGTGGTTATCTTCGAGGGGCCGGCGGGCTGGGGCGAGTTCTCTCCCTTCGTCGAGTACGACGACCTGGAGGCGTCGTCGTGGCTGGCCGCAGGTATCGAATCGGCGTATCAGGGGGCACCGCCGCCGGTGCGCGACGTCATCGAAGTCAATGCGACCGTGCCCGCCGTACCCGCGGACCAAGTCGCCGCGGTTCTCGCGCGATATGGCGGTGCGACCACGGCGAAGGTCAAGGTGGCCGAGCCGGGGCAATCGTTGTCCGACGACGTTGACCGGGTGGCGGCCGCACGCGAGCTGGTATCGAATGTCCGCATCGATGCCAATGGCAAATGGACTGTGCCGCAGGCGATTGAGGCGATCGCCGCGATTGGTGACGTGCAGTATGTCGAGCAGCCATGTGTCAGCGTCGAAGAACTCGCACAGGTGCGACGGGCGGTGTCGGTGCCGATTGCAGCCGATGAATCGATTCGCCGCGCCGACGATCCGATGCGCGTCGTGGCGCTCGCCGCCGCCGACATCGCGGTGCTCAAAGTTGCTCCGTTGGGTGGGATGCGCACGGTACTTCGGCTCGCCGAGCAGATGGCTATGCCGGTGGTGATCTCGAGTGCGTTGGATTCGGCGATCGGCATCTCGGCCGGTGTTGCGGCGGCGGCGGCGTTGCCCGCCCTGGAGTTGGCATGCGGCCTTGGTACGGGTGCGTTGTTTGTCGACGACGTAGCCGAATCGTTCCGGCCGGCGGGCGGAATCGTGTCGCCGCGTGCGGTAAACCCGTTCGACGAGTTGCCCTTGGCCTCGACTGACCGCGACGCGTGGTGGCGTGAACGGATCGCGCGATGCCATCGAATCTTGTCGGAGCTTCCTCGCTGAATCCGCCAACTCGCCGGATTGAAACAGATCTCGACATTTGTTCCAATGCGCGCTACGGTGAGGTATGTCACTGGCAGCCCTGAGCCGTGCGACCCCTCGTGAACTGGAGTTTTTCTGATGACCGCAGTCTTCGCCAAAGCGCCCGAAGGTAGTGAATTGCGGGAGGTCCCCAAGTCCGATCGGAACGGCATTCTGGAGATCATGCAGATGCGCCGCGACCCATTCGGGTACTCGGACGAGAAGCTCGCCCAATACGGAAAGACGTCCGCGCTCAACGCATTCGGTATCAAGATCGTCACCGCGAGTGGTGCTCGCGCGGCCGAACAGATTTTGATGAACAAGGACAAGGCGTTCGCCAACGGTCCCGCTTGGAGCTATTTTATCGGCCCATTCTTCAACCGTGGCGTGATGCTCCTCGATTTCGACGAGCATCGCCACCATCGGCACATCCTGCAGCAAGCCTTCACTCCGAAGGTTCTCAAGGGCTACATGGACGAGATGCAGCCGATGGTCGAAGATCGTATGTCGCGTTTTCCGACTGGAGAAGTGAAGCTGTTCAGCGAGTTCAAAGAGCTCACCCTCGACGTCGCGCTGGAAGTTTTTCTCGGTCTGGAATTGCCGAAGGACGAGGCCGACAAGCTCAACAAGGCATTTATTGAGACCGTCCGGGCGGGTGTCGCATTCGTACGCAAGCCGGTTCCGGGCGGACGCTGGTGGAAGGGTTTGCGTTCGCGCAAGATCCTCGAGGAATTCTTCTATGCCAACATCGCGGCGAAGCGTGCGACGCAGACGCCCGATCTCTTTTCGGTGCTATGCCACGCGGAAAGCGAAGAGGGCGATCGCTTCACGGACGAGGACGTCGTCAACCACATGATTTTCGTATTGATGGCCGCACACGACACCTCCACCATCACGATGACCCAAATGGCCTACCGGATGGCCAAGTCGCCGGAGTGGCAGGACAGCGCGCGAGCCCAGTCGATGGAACTCAACGCACAGCTCAGCTACGACGACCTAGCCAGTCTCGATATCCTCGACGTCGTCATGAAGGAATCGTTGCGGATGTGTCCGCCGGTGCCGGCGCAACCTCGAATGGCCATCAAAGATACTGAGGTACAAGGCTTTTACATCCCCAAGGGCACGCTCGTCAGTGTGCCGCAGTTGACCAATCACCGCGATCCGGAGTTCTATACCAACCCCGACATCTTCGATCCGGAGCGGTTCAGCAAGGAGCGCAAAGAAGATAAAGGCCATCGAATGGCCTGGATCCCGTTCGGAGGCGGTGTGCATAAGTGCATTGGCTTGTACTTTGGACAGATGGAAATCAAGACGATCATGCACCATTTGCTGCGCGGCTACGAGTGGTCGGTCCCCGCAGGTTACGAGATTCCGATGGACTACAGCTCATTGCCGGTGCCCAAAGATAAACTGCCCGTCACCATTCGGCGTCGTTGATGGCAGCGACCCGGAAAGCTCGCAGTACCGCGACGCCCGAAAATCAGGAGGCATCAATCCTGTCGGCCGCCGCCGCAGAATTCGCTGCCGTCGGCGTGCGTCGCGCGAATATGGACGAGGTCGCCGCCAATGCCGGCGTCAGTCGCTCAACGCTCTACCGTCGTTTTCCGAATAAGGACAACCTGCTCATCGCCGTCGCCACTCAGATATACGAGGTCGGAATGAAGCAGTTGGAGGAAGCGGTCGAGGGCTTGTCTGCCCAAGACGCGCTTATCGAGGCGTTCGCCGTTGGCGCGCAAATGATTTCCGAGGACCCGCTGCTTAACCGCATGGTGCTCGAAGACTATGAGGTGCGCAGTGTCACCGCGTCGATGAGTTCGCTGTTTATTGATATGGTCACCGCCCGAGTCGCTGACACACTGCGCGCCGCGGGAGCAACTATGCCCGACGCCGACTTGACGCAAGCTGTGGAACTTCATGTGCGCCTGGTGATTTCCTACCTCGAAGTGCCGGGTTCGGACCCAGCGGCCCGGACCCCGGATGGCGCACGGGAGTTGGCGTCGAAATTCCTAGCCCCGATGATCTGGTAATTCATTCCTACCCAGGAGTTTTCAATGGCACTGCGTGACCTTCCTCGATCCCTGACGCCCTCGGCACGAGCCGATGCGCGACTACGTACGATACGAGAATCATTGGGCGGCAAGGTTATCGCGGTGACGGGTGGAGCTCGGGGGATAGGTTTCGAGACGGCTACCCAGTTGCTCGCGGCCGGTGCGAAGGTGGCGATCGGCGATATCGACGAGGACGCGGTCGGCAAGGCTGCCGCCGATCTCGGTGTCGAGGGACTGCATCTCGACGTGACGGATCCGGCGTCGTTCGAGAAGTTTCTCGATGGTGTCGAGAAGGCGTACGGACCGGTTGATGTGTTGATCAACAACGCCGGAATCATGCCGGTCGGGCCGTTCCTGCAGTACAGCGAGGCGCTGGTGCGACGCACCTTCGACATCGACACAGTCGGCGTGATCTTCGGCGCCCAGGCGGCTGGACGTCGGATGTCCGCTCGGGGCAGAGGGCAGATCCTCAACATTTCTTCCGTCGCCGGACGCCTGCCGATGCCCGGGCTGTCGATCTACAATGCTGCCAAGGCCGCCGTCATCGAACTCACCGAAGCGCTCGACGCCGAATTGTCGCCGTCCGGGGTGCGAGTCAGCACCGTGATGCCAACCTTCACCAACACCGGACTCATCACTGGGTTGTCGACCAACAAGTTCATCGCGACCGTTGAGCCGAAAGATGTAGCTGCCCAGGTCTTGTGGACCATCGCCAGGCCCAAGGTGCGCGCGGCCGCGCCACGGTCGATGGCATGGGTGCACGCGAATACGCTGACGCCGCAGCCGGTTAAGCGAGCGGTGCGGCGAATGACCAAGCTCGACACCATCTTCCTCACCTACGACGAAGCAGCTCGCGGCGAGTATTCCAAGCGGATCGGGCAGTAGCTTTGTTGGAGGCGGGGGAGGCAGCCGCGACTTCCGGGTGACTGTAAGTTGACGACGGGCAGTCGCTACTCCGATCGGGCGGTGCGTGCCTCGGACGCCTGCGTCGGGCACACTCTATGGTGTACCTCACACAAACTAGAACGTGTTCTAGTTTGTCGGTAAGGTGGCCGCACCAGAAAGAGGGTTATGACCGACGACCGCGCACTGCTCGCCGCCTACCGATCGGCGCGCGCCGACCAGGCGCGTGCGTCGTCGGCTCTGGCTGACGTCGAAGTTCTCGCAGGTCGCCGCAAGCCGCTTCGGCGCTGGCCTATTCGGATCGCGGCACTCGCCGCAGTAGCGGCCATCGTGTTCGCGGTTATCGGAATCGTCGGTTGGCTGCGCTCCGACGACGGCTACTCCGATGCCGACTACGTCGATGCCGCCACCAAACGCATCGAGCTTCTGCTTAGCCCCGACTATCGGCAGCCCGAACGGGTCAAGCGCGTACTGGCGGGAGCCACTGGTTCGTTCTACGACGAGTTCGGCCAATCTGCCGACGCGTACACCACCTTCGTGACTAAGGCCGGAACGATGTCGACCGGTCGGGTGGTCGGTGCCGGGGTGTCGCGCCGAGTCGGCGACGACGCCGAAGTGCTAGTTGCCGCAACGGTAGATCTTGCCGCTCAAGCCGAGCGGCCGGCATCGTCACGTGAATTCCGGTTGCGAACGGTAGTCACTCCCGAGGATGGAGTTCTCAAGATTTCAATGGTGCAGTACCTGCCATGACCGATGACATTGTCCGGTCAACTCGATCGGCGCGAGCCGATGCTGCCGCGTCGACCTCGGACCGACGCAGGGCGACTCTGCTCGCCGCGCTTGTCGTCATCACTCTGGTGCTCGCCGGATTGGTGGCCTGGCAGTGGACCCGGCTGGCAGGGGAGCAGGCGATAGACGATGCCAGATCGCAGCTACGTGCCCAGGCGGGAATCGTTGTGTCACAGGTGCTTTCCCGTGGATTTGAACGGGAAGCTGACCGACGTCGAGCCCGCGGTCTGGTCACCGATGCCTATGCGCGGCGCACTGAACTGGATAAGACCCCTCTCGTGGCGGTCGGTGACCTCGAGGTGCGCTGGGAGTCCACGACGGTGGCAGTCGTAGCCGCCGACGCTAACTCCGGGACGATGCTGATCGACGGGAATTCGATCAGGGTAAATCACGGCTCGCCGACGTCGACTCCGCAAACTCTGACCGTCCAATTTGTGTCACTCGATCACCGCTGGCTCGTAGATCAAATCGACGTGGTGCGCTGATGGCAGCCGAAGTTGATGCCTCGCAGCGGTTGATCGCCGCCCGCGTCGATCTGGACAAGGCAACGCGCACAACGCGGTTGGCCGCCATCAATGCCGGGGATGCGCTCCGGCGACGGGCCCGGCGTCGGCGCCGGCGAATGATCGTAGCCACCGTCGTGACAGCCATGGTCGTACTGGCTCTTCTGATCCTTGTGGTGCTGTTGCCTCTTCGGGTCTCCGCCGAGCAGGAGGTGGCGCAGCGTAACGACGATGTGCTGAACGCGGCATCTGCTGCGGTGACCTCGATGCTCACCGCCGACCCGAAACAAGCTGAGCGATACGCGGATTCGGTGATCTCGGTTAGCGTCGGAGAACAGCGGGAGCGGGTATCGGGTACCCGACGAGAACTGATCGACGAGATCTCGCGGCAGGATGCGGCAAGCACGGGAGTTGTATTATCCGCGGGTCTCCTGACCGACCCATCCGATGCTGCTGACGCCACCGCTGATGTCCTCCTCGTCGCCGAAGCCACCAATCCAGCGATCATCGGCGGTGATCCGGCACGCAGGCGGATGCCGATTGTCCTCACTATGCGCTTGGTTGACCAGGTGTGGAAAGTTGCGAAGGCGAGACTGGGATGAGTCGATCGATCTACCGATGGCGAGTCGTTTGCACACTTGTCGCACTCGCGCTTGTGCTCGCGGGGGTCGGTGTCGCGGGATTGGTCGCGGCACATCGCAACAATGCCAGCCACCCAACCGCGATTGAGCGGACCGGCGTGCAGCAGGCCGCAGCCGACGCCGTCGTCGCGTTAATGACATTTGCCCCCAATGACCCTCCGACCCGACCGGCGGTTCTGGCGCAGCTGACCGGACGTCTGGCCGCCGAATATCGAACGCAGGGACCGGATCTCATTTTGCCCAACGCCGTGGACTCGCGAACGTCCATGTCCGCCAAAATTGTCGGCGCGGCCGTCAATTCCTATTCGGCTGATGCCGCGCGGGTGCTGGTATTCGTCGATCAACAGGTCGAGGTACCGGGGCTGACTCGCGCCGACGACGGGAGCGGGAAGGTCGCGGTGTCGCGGTGGGCGGTGATGCATCGAGATGGCGGTGTGTGGCTGCTCAGTGATCTGACCCTGGTGGACGCGGGCGGCGACTCGTGACCGGCACGGATAGAGAACCAATTACACTGCGTAACAACGAAACAAGGGAATTCTTGTGAGCGAAGAAAAGGGCGTAATCATCGTCGGGGCCGGACTCGGCGGCATCCGAGTGGCCGAGAACCTGAGGTCAGGTGGATACACCGGACCGATCACCCTCATCGGTGACGAGATCCATCCACCGTATGACCGTCCGCCGCTGTCGAAGTCGGTGCTGTTGGGCAAAGACGACCGAGTCGACCTGAAGCCGGCAGAATTCTTCGCGGAGTCGACGATCGCCCTCCGCACCGGCCAGCCGGTTGTCTCGGTGTCACCGGCCGAGCGCACCGTGGCACTCGGATCCGGCGACGACGCACAGACATTGGAATACGACAGTTTGGTGATCGCGACCGGCCTTCGGCCACGGACCTTTCCCGGCGCTCCCGCAGAGGGCGTGCATGTCATACGCACTGTCGATGACGCGCTGGCACTGCGAGCCGAGTCGGAATTCGCGTCGAATGCGGTAGTCATCGGTGCGGGCTTCATCGGCTGCGAGGCGGCGGCGAGCTTGCGAACCCGTGGACTCGCGGTCACCCTGGTCGAACCGGCGCCCACCCCGCTGGCGGCAGCGCTCGGTGCGAAGATCGGCGATCTGGTGACCCGGCTGCATGTAGCGAACGGCGTCGACGTGCGGAGTGGCGTCGGCGTGGATGCGATTGTCGCGCATGGTGATCGGGTGTCGGCGGTCCGATTGTCAGATGGTGTCGAAGTACCGGCCGACCTCGTCGTCGTCGGCATCGGGTCGACGCCGGTCGTCGAATTTCTCGACGGGTCCGGCATCGAATTGGCCGCGCGCGAGAACGGTGGCGGCATCGCCTGTGACGAGGTCGGGCATACGGTAGTCGATGATGTGTATGCAGTTGGCGACGTCGCGAATTGGCGTAATCCATCAGGTGTTCCGGTGCGCGTGGAACATTGGAACCACACCGTCGAGCAGGCGGCGATCGTGGCGGGCCAGATCCTCGGCAACGACGCCGACGTGGCACCTGCGGTGCCGTATTTCTGGAGCGATCAGTACGACGTCAAGGTGCAGGTACTTGGCTGGCCGAGGGCGACTGACGACGTGCATATCGTCGATGATGATGGAAAGAAGTTCGTCGCGTACTTCAGTCGTGACGGCGTGCTGACTGCGGTTGCCGGTGGTGGCAAAGCAGGTGCGGTGATGAAGATGAGGGCTAAGTTGCTCAATTCGACGCCGATCGCGGAGTTGCTATGACCACGGAACTTAGTGCGGCAGCGGTACAAGAAGCGTTGGCGGAGTTGGCCGATCCGCAGCGCGCGGTGTCCTCGGCCGGATTCTTCAAAACGGGCCCCGGTCAGTACGGTGCGGGCGACGAATTCATCGGAATCACGGTTCCGGCACAACGTAAGGCGGCCAAGCGCTTTCGCGGACTTGCCGCCGACGAGATCGATCTATTGCTCGACAGTCCGATTCACGAACATCGGCTCACCGCCTTGATCATCATGCGGACGGAATATGAGAAAGCGACTCTCGGCGACAAACCGTTGTGGATTGAGCGATACCGCGCGGCGGTCGACCGAGGCCGTGTGAACAATTGGGATTTGGTTGACTCGTCGGCGAATATTCTCGGGGATTGGTCTCTGGCACAAGGCAATTCGACGATCTTGTGCGACTACGCGGTCCAGCAGGACCTGTGGCGTCGGCGGGTGGGCGTCGTCGGGACCTATGCATATCTGACGGCTAGTGACGCGTCCGCGACGCTGGCGGTCGCCCCCATCGTCATCGACGATCGCCGCGACCTGATTCAGAAAGCCCTCGGCTGGATGTTGCGCGAGATGGGCAAGAGGGTGGATCGGGCGGTGCTCACCGAATATCTGGACGGTCATGCTGCCGAACTGGGGCGGACGGCCCTGAGCTACGCGACCGAACATCTAACGCCCGAGCAGCGCAAGGCGTATCGGTCGATGCGGTAGCGAATTCACCTCGTTCCCTCGAATCCACCTCACTCACCGCGCGAGGTGGATTCGGGCAAACGAGGTGAATTTCTGGGCGGAACCGACTGTCGCGCCATTTCGTCTAATACGTCATGACGTTCCAGATTGCCATCGACGTCAATCAAACCCGGCGCGAGTTGAATGCGCTTGGATTTAACGATGATGCCATCGCCCGCGCACTCGTCCGCGGCGACGTCGACCGGATCGGGCCGGGCCTCTATGGTCCGCCACGCGGACAACTGCCCTCGCGAGAAGAGAAGCATCGTGAGCGCGCCGTCCTCGTCGCGCGCAAAGCACGGCTTCGAATCGATGGAAGCAGAGCGCTTGCTGATGTCTCGGCAGCCGCTGCATTCGGGCTTCCGTTGTGGGGCTTGCCCATACAGCGCGTTGTCGTCCACGACTTTACCCGGCCGCCTGGTACTCGGCAGAGCGGCGTCATGCGGCTGGTAACCGATCTGCGTGCGCCGGATCTGGTCTCGCTCGACGACGTCGAGTTGCCGCTAACCACGCCGGCCAGGACCGTAGTCGACATCGCACGCCGGCATGCGCGGATACCAGCGATTGCGCTGGGTGACGC
Organism: Gordonia sp. CPCC 205333; assembly: GCF_048537885.1. Classification (NCBI taxonomy): domain Bacteria; kingdom Bacillati; phylum Actinomycetota; class Actinomycetes; order Mycobacteriales; family Gordoniaceae; genus Gordonia; species Gordonia sp. CPCC 205333. The sequence continues at coordinate 918,068 of NZ_JBCLVI010000001.1, forward strand.
AGCGTTGCACGCGAAGTTGTGCAACGTCGAGGACCTCAATAGGGAACTCGGCCGCGCACGCGGAATGACCGGGATTCGTCGGGCTCGCGTTGCCGTAACCCTGATGGACGGGCTGGCCGAGTCGGTCCTGGAGTCTCGGAGTCGCATCGAAATGCTGGATCTCGGGTTGCCCATACCGGTTCTCCAACACCAGGTTTACGACGCGGCCGGCGAGTTTGTCGCACGTATCGACTTCTATTGGCCTGATTGTCGATTGATCGGCGAAGCCGATGGCGAACTCAAATACGAGAGCGATCCCACCGCCGTCCGGAGGGAAAAGGCGCGCACGGATCGTCTACACGAGTTGGGTTTTCGAGTGGTGAGATGGGGATGGTCGACGGTCAACCGCCCCGAAGAACTACGCGAGAAGATCGCACGAATGATGGGTAGCGGATCCACCTCATTCCCTCGAATCCACCTCGCCGGATGAGTGAGGTGAATTCGGGCAAACGAGGTGGATGTCAGGCGCGCTCGGCGGGTGCCGAACCTCGGTACACCTTGACCGCGGCCAGCACCATTGGAATCTGTAGCGGCAGACGCAGCCAGGCGATGGTCTTCATCCACGCCGGTTTGTCCTGCCACAGACGGACCATGTTGATATTCGCGGGGAAGACCGCGATGAATAGCGCGGCCGCGCCCGCCGCAGCGAGACGGCGGGTTCGCGGAAACAGCAATCCGCCGCCGATCGCGGCTTCGGCCACACCGGACGCGTAGGTCAGTGTGCGCTTGTCGCCGGGGATCTCATCGGGGATCAACGCATCGAATGGTTTGGGCGCGACGAAGTGCAACACGCCCATGAAGATCAGGGGGAAGGCCATGATGTGGGAGAGGCGTTGAGTGCTCACGATGCAGAGCCTACGTGATCAGAACTCGATTTTGAGGGTGTCCGATGTCGGACGTGCCTGACAGCCGAGGATGTAGCCGTCGGCGATGTCGTCGGGATCGAGAGCGCCGGAGTTCTCCATGTCGACACTACCCTCGGTCAAAGTGCAAGCGCACGAACCGCATTCGCCCTCCTGACAGGAGTAGGGAGCGTCCAATCCGGCGGCGAGCATGATGTCGATGAGGGTTCGTTTACGCGGCCAGGAGAGTTTATGTGTTTCGCCGTCGAGTTCTACTTCGACGCTGGCAGCGGTGGCTTGATCCTCTTCGGATACTTCCTCGAGTTCGACATTCTCGAATGGATCACCAGATAGCGAGTTGTACACCTCCGAGTGCACATTGTGATGGTCGAATTTGGCTTTGGCCGCGGCGGCGTGAACGGCGTCCATGAATGGTCCGGGGCCGCATACGTAGAGGCTGTGGGTCTGACTCATCGGCGCGAACAGAGTCGCCAGCGCCTTTGTCGAGGGCAACCCTTGGACCGATTCCAGCCAGTGAATGATGGTCAGTCGGCCGGAGTGCGCGGCATGTAGCTCGCGGAGTTCGTCGGCGAAGATGACGTCGTTCTCGCTGCGATTGGCGTAGAAGAAGGTGATCGGTCCGGTGCCCGTGCGTAGCGCCGTCTTAAGGATCGACATCACCGGGGTGACACCTGAGCCGGCCGCGATGAGCAGCAGCGGTAGGTGAATATTGTGCGGCGTGAATACGCCGGATGGGGGCAACGCCTCTATTTGCGAACCCGCAGTTAGGTTGTCGCACATCCAGTTTGAGCCGTAGCCGGCCGACGTGCGTTTAATCGTCACCTTGGGTAGCTTGTCGGCTCCAGGCGACGACGACAGGGAATAGCAACGTGCGACGGAACCCGTTTGATCGCTGGGGATTCGCAGTGTCAAGAACTGGCCGGGAAGGTAGTCGACGAATTTATCGGTGTGGTCGGTCGGTATGTCGAAGATGACCGAGCGCGCATCAGCAGTCTCATCGACGACGTCGTTCACCGTCAAAATGACGCTGCGCGCACTATGCGGAGTCAGGTCTGTCATCACATCGACTTTCTGGCGAATGAGAACGTGTTCTAGTTTCTAGATTAGCCTACCTGGCGCGGCGTCGAAACTCGCGGACCTCCGCATTCTGCTCGTCGGGTTAGCCGAGGGCTGCGACTCCCTCGGACAGGATACGACTCCCTTCGGTTAGTAGGGCGTTGAGATCGCCGTCGGGGGAGTCGAGCCATTGCTCATAGGCTGCTAACGCGGTGCCCAGAGTCATCCAGGCGATGGTCTGCGGCACCGGTGCGGTGGCGTCGACGCGCAGACGCCGCGCGCAGAACTGTGCGATGACCTGACGCCACTCGGCGTACATCAGCATCGAATGTGCCTGTAGCGCAGGAACTCCCAGAAGGAGCGCCATTCGTCGCCGATGTCGTGGCAATTCGGTTCCGGGAACGTTGTTGAAGTCGATGAGCGCGCGTTGGAGGGCGTCGGCGATAGGCAGTTCGGCCGGTATCGCGTCGAGTAGCGCGCGCAGTTCGTCGAGGTAGATATCGAAGTCGCCCCAGGCGATGGCGTTCTTCGACGAGTAGTACCGGAAGAGGGTGCGGCGCGCGATCCCGGCGGCCGCGGCGATGTCGTCGACACTGGTGTCGTCGAATCCGTCGCGAGCGAACAGGTCAATGGCGACTTCGGCGATATGAGTCATCGTCGTGACGCGTTTCCGTCCGACCGGGGCGGCGCGCGACTCTGGTGAAACATGCTGGTCATTGCCGGGCACCAAATGTGTCCTTCCCCTGGTTTTCGACCGATTGTGATGTAGGTCTAGCTTTTATGCACTGAGTGCCATTATAGTCTTTGGTGATCCACATCACTATAGGAAACAGGAGGTTGGATCATGGCAGATCACGCGGCAGAGGTCGTTGAAACCGAACTCGTTGGCGAGTCCCTCGTAGAAGAGGTGTCGATCGACGGGATGTGCGGGGTCTACTGATGTCGACCGCGACATCAACCGTGCCCGGCGGCCGCGCTGCGCCGGCCGCCGGGGGCGCACCCGCCCAAAACTCCGGGACCAAGGCGGCGCGGCCCGCCGCCGACGTCCCCGCCGCAGCAGCGTCTGGCTTCGACTCGACGCTGGCCTGGCAGCTCAATTCGAAGGTCGCCCTGCGACCCGAACCGTTCGGTGCGTTGCTGTACCACTTCGGCACCCGGAAGCTGTCCTTCCTCAAGAACCTCACGGTGGTCGGCATCGTCGCATCGCTGGCCGAGCATTCCAGCGCCGACGCAGCGCTGTCGACCGCCGGAATTGACGTCGTCGAACGCCCGCTGTACCTGCAAGCCCTTGGTGCACTGGCTGATTCGGGGATGATCGTGCGACAACCAGACCCAACGGAGGCATCGATATGACCACCATCGAACGTCCGCGCACTGACGCGCCAGCCAAGGTCGGTCGGCTGGTCGACCAGTTCGAGAAGGGGCTCGACGCGCCGATCTGCCTCACCTGGGAACTGACCTACGCGTGCAACCTGTCGTGTGTGCATTGCCTGTCGTCGTCGGGTAAACGCGACCCGCGGGAACTGTCCACCGATCAGTGCAAGGCGATCATCGACGAGCTGCAGCGCATGCAGGTCTTCTACGTCAATATCGGCGGCGGTGAACCGACCGTGCGTCCGGACTTCTGGGAACTCGTCGACTACGCGACGAGCCACCAGGTGGGAGTCAAGTTCTCCACCAACGGTTTACGCATAGATCAGAAGGTGGCGCAACGACTCGCGGAGTCGGACTACGTCGATGTGCAGATATCCCTCGACGGCGCGACCGCAGAGGTCAACGACGCCGTTCGCGGTCGGGGATCCTTCGACATGGCTGTGCGCGCGTTGGAGAATCTGCGCGACGCCGGGTTCAAAGACGCCAAGATCAGCGTAGTGATGACGCGTCACAACGTCGACCAGCTTGATGAGTTCAAGGCACTGGCCGACCGATACAACGCGACGCTGCGCATCACTCGCTTGCGTCCATCCGGACGTGGTGCCGACGTCTGGGATGATCTACATCCTCGGCCCGAGCAGCAACGAATCCTGTACGAATGGCTTGTCGCACACGGTGATCGGGTGCTGACCGGCGATTCGTTCTTCCATCTGTCCGCGTTCTCCGGTGCCAGCGGTGGTGGCGCGCTCCCAGGTCTGAACCTATGCGGAGCGGGGCGCGTGGTGTGCCTGATCGACCCGGTCGGCGACGTATACGCCTGCCCGTTTGCGATCCACGAGAACTTCCTCGCCGGAAATATCGAGTCCGACGGTGGCTTCCGAGAGATCTGGCAGCGCAGCGACCTATTCACCGAATTGCGTGAACCCCAGAGTGCCGGTGCCTGCACCAAATGCAATCACTTCGACGCCTGCCGGGGCGGTTGCATGGCAGCCAAGTTCTTCACCGGTCTGCCGCTCGATGGCCCCGATCCCGAGTGTGTGCAAGGCTTTGGAGAGCAGCTGCTTGCCGGTGAGCGGTCGAAACCCACTGCGAACAAAGACCATTCGCGTGGCATTCCACTCAAGCTTATGACTCGGCCCCCCTCCCGCAACTGCGACGAGGATCCCCTCGCCGGGTTCACCCCGTCGTCGTTGACCATCACGCCGGTCTGAACCACCACCGAGCACGATCAGAAGTACCAGAGGAGTAGTAACACCATGTCCAAATTCGCCGAGCTGTTGGAGCAGAATCCGTGGCGCCGCAACCCGTGGTTCGAGACGGTGCTCGAGGCGCAGCGTCGAGCAAAGAAGCGGTTGCCGAAGTCGGTCTACTCCTCCCTGATAGCGGGAACGCAGGAAGGGGTGACGATCCACGACAATGTCGAAGCGTTTTCCGAACTCGGTTTCGCACCGCATGTCGTCGGTGCCACTGCCGAACGAGATCTTGCCACTTCGGTTATGGGACAAGATATTTCGTTTCCAGTTCTGATCTCGCCGACTGGTGTGCAAGCCGTCGACCCAGACGGTGAAGTTGCGGTGGCGCGTGCCGCCGCAGCGCGCGGCACCGCAATGGGGTTGTCGAGTTTCGCCTCCAAGCCGGTCGAAGAAGTCACAGCGGTGAACGACAAGATCTTCTTCCAGATCTATTGGCTGGGTAGCCGCGAAGACATCCTCAATCGTGCGCAGCGCGCCCGCGAAGCGGGGGCCAAAGGTCTGATCGTCACCACCGACTGGGTGTTCAACACCGGCCGCGACTGGGGTAGTCCGGAGATTCCGGAGAAGGTCGATCTGCGCGCGCTGGCGAAGCTCGCGCCGGAGATCGTCACCAAACCGCGGTATGCGCTCGACTGGATTCGTGACGGCAAGATTCTGATCCCGGATCTGTCGGCACCCAACCTGGTGCATAGGGGCGAACAGGGGCCGACGTTCTTCGGTGCCTACGGTCAGTGGATGGGAACCCCCCCGCCCACGTGGGAGGACTTGGAGTGGCTGCGCAAGGAATGGGGCGGCCCATTCATGGTTAAGGGGATCACCCGTCTCGACGATGCCAAGCGTGCGGTCGACATTGGTGCAACCGCCATCTCAGTGTCGAACCACGGGGGCAACAACCTCGACGGCACGCCGGCATCGATCCGCGTACTCGGCCCGATCGCCGACGCAGTCGGGGGTGACATCGAAGTGCTGCTCGACGGCGGCATCCGTCGCGGAAGTGATGTCGTCAAGGCACTTGCGTTGGGCGCCAAGGCCGTAATGATCGGCCGCGCCTACCTGTGGGGTCTGGCCGCCAATGGACAGACCGGCGTCGAGAACGTTCTGGACCTGCTTCGAATGGGTATTGACTCGTCGCTAATGGGGCTCGGTCGGGGCAGCGTCCACGAATTGTCGCGTGACGACCTGCTCATCCCGGACGAGTTTGAGCGGAGTTTCGGGGGATAGCCCGACCAGGCCCGCGAGAGGCCCGACACCGAATAGGTGCCGGGCCCGCCGAGGTCTGATTCGTCGAACCAGCCCACTAGAACGTGTTACAGTTTTGTCAAACTCGTCTATTGGGAGATGCGCATGGGAACCTTCGACGGCCAGGTCGTCTACATCACTGGTATCGCGCGCGGACAGGGCCGCAACCATGCAATTCGCTTCGCCGCCGAAGGTGCGTCGATCATCGGCCTGGACATCGCGGGACCGGTCGCTGATCACATGACCTATCCGTCCGCGACGTCCGACCAACTGGCCGAGACTATCCGTCTGGTGGAGGAGGTCGGCGGCAAAATACTTGCGCGCCAGGGCGATACGCGCGATCTTGCCTTTCAGGCACAGTTGGTCGCCGATGGCGTTGAGCAGTTCGGGCGGCTCGACCACGTGGTCGCGAACGCTGGCATCCTCTCGTGGGGACTCACCTGGGAGCAGTCGGAGGAACAGTTCGCCGACGTGATCGACGTCAATCTGATTGGCACCTGGAAGACGCTCAAGGCCACCATTCCGGCGATGCTGGAAGCTGGTAACGGCGGGTCCATCACCGTGATCAGTTCGGTCGCCGGCCTTAAGGCGATGCCGGTGCAGTCGGGTTACGCGGCGTCGAAATTCGGTCTCCGAGGGTTGGCGCAAACAGTCGCGAAAGAGTTGGGCGACAAGCGTATTCGTGTCAACACGGTTCATCCGTATGCGGTGAATACGCCGATGGGTATGGGGGATTCCACGGCGTTCAAGGTCTTCGAAGAGTATGGTCGCCATTTCCCATCGCTGATGGACCACTACCCGGTCGCCAGCGTCGACGACTTGACCGATGCGGTGGTGTATCTGGCGACGGCGAAAGCGGTGACCGGAGCGGAATTCCAGATCGATATGGGCAGTTCAAAAGTGTAGTTTCCTTCGGCGTGAATTTGCGATAGCGTATCTGCGTGGAAATGACCTGGCAGGACCTTGAACTACGCGCCGAGGCCGGTCTGCGATTGCCGATCACCGGGACGGTCGTTACCGAACCGGACTACCAGGAAGGCATCTTCGGCTTATGGGGGCGTGTCCCGGTCAGGCTGACCGAGCGTCGAGGTGCGCATCGACTGTGGCGCTCCGATGGAAACCTACGGTTGGATTCGGTTGAATCGGATTGGCAGCTGTGGATTGACGACCAAGATGTTCATATCCGCAATGATGGAGTGGTGCAACAGTTTTCCAGTGTCGGGTTCGTCGGAGCGCCGGCGGCGATGATGCGCCCCGGCTTCAAGACGATCTTCGACGCCAGCCCGATCGAAATCGTCGAGGTCGACTACCGTGGGCGACACTGTTGGCAGGCAAGCCAAGGGCATCGGCACCTCATGGTCGACGTCGACTCGGAGGTGCCGATCGCGCTGCGTGATTCCGAAGAGTGTGTGGACCTGGAAGGTATTGATTTTCCGGCCGCTATCGATCCAGATGTGTTCCGGCACAATGCCAGCGAACCGCTCACGCCTGCGCAGTGGCTTCGGCGTAATGTCGCCCGGCGAGTCACTGCGCCGCACGAGGATGCCGCCGGGGCCTGGAACTACCCTGTGCTGGATGCGCTATCGGTCGAGGAGGGGAAGACGACGAAAGTCGAGTTACAAACCTCCGACGGTATCCGGCTTACGCTGTGGCGGATAGACAAGGGAACTGTGTCGAGTATTCCCGCAGCTGCCACCCGCTTCTCGACCACGGACTACGACTGGGCGATGCTGGCGATCACGCCACCCAATTTGGATCTCGCTTCGATAATCGCGCAGATACGAGACAGTTCAGCCCGACAATGAATTCTCGTCCCCCTCAATGGTATTCGAGGGCATATTGCCCTTCGACCACGCTGAGGGGGACGAGAATTTCGCGTGCTCTCGCTAGCGCTCAGTCTTGCCAGACCGTCGCCGGATCCGTGGCGGTGCGGGCCGGCCCGGTCGGCGTCTCGGTGACTGACCGGGAGAAACGCGGAGCAACCTGCGCCTGTGTCACGCCGTCGATCTCAACGAGAGTGCCGCGAGCGGCGAGGTGCGGATCGCTGGGGGCCTCGGTGAAATCGAGGATGCCCGAGGTGCACGAGTCCGTTCCGTCGAAGATGGCCGACCACTCGTCGCGAGTCTTGGTCTTGAACTTGTCGACGAAAATCTGCTTCAACTCATCCCAGCGTCCAAAGTCGTTCTGCGCCGGGATATCTGCGTCGGTGAGCTCGAGTCCGGTGAGCAGTTCGGCATAGAACTGCGGCTCGATGGCGCCCACTGCCATGTATTTGCCGTCGGAGGTTTCATAGACCTCGTAATAGGGTGCGCCGGTATCAAGGAGGTTCACTCCTCGACGGTCTTGCCATAGCCCAGTGCCTCGGAAGGCCCACATCATCTGGCCCAGGACTGACGCGCCGTCGACCATCGCGGCGTCGACGACCTGCCCCTTACCCGACGTCTGGCGCTCGATGATCGCGGCGAGAATGCCGAAGACGAGGAACATCGAACCGCCACCGAAGTCGCCGACGAAGTTCAGTGGCGGCGTCGGCTTCTCGTCGCTGCGGCCGATCGCGTGCAGCATGCCGGTCAGCGAGATGTAGTTCATGTCGTGCCCGGCGAGGTTGGCGCGTGGGCCTTCCTGGCCCCAGCCGGTCATGCGGCCATAGACCAGCGCCGGATTGACCGCGGCCAGGTCATCCGGGCCAAATCCCAAGCGCTCCATGACTCCTGGCCGGAAACCCTCGATGATTGCATCAGCCTTCGAGATGAGATTGAGGATGGTCTCCCGGTCCGCCGGGTTCTTCAGGTTGGCTTCGACGACGCGACGGCCCCGAAGTAGCGCGTCCGCGTTGCGGCCCTCGGCGGGCAGTGTGCCCGGCCGTTGTACCCGGATGACATCGGCACCCAGGTCGGCGAGCAGCATGGCGGCGTGCGGTCCCGGCCCAATGCCGGCGAACTCGATGACTCGTACGTTGTGCAGTGGCCCTTTTCGGCCGGAATCGGCTCGATTCGAACTGGTCATTTCTGAAGCCTCCTGGTCTGAGCTGGCCGCGGCGTAGACGCGGTCGCAGCCCCGCACGACGCGGGGGAACGTGTCGAAAGCGTGGTCGCTATCACAATCCGCATCCAGCATTACACAACCGATCGAGCGCTCGTACAACCGGCCCTGAGCGACATGTACCGAGACTTTTACCGCGGTGGCAAGGATTAGCCTGATTTTGGGGTTAACACCGTCGAGCGAACTGACTACAGTGGTGCGAATGACACGTTCGGCGCAGCTGGGTCATCGCACCTGGCCGGAGTTCGACGGCGCAGGGGTGATCGTGCTGGTGCCGATCGGCGCCACCGAGCAGCATGGTGAACATCTCCCGCTCGGCACCGACACTCAGGTGGCACAAGCCGTCGCCGACGCCGTGGTGGCTGGTGCGCAGCTCGATTCGCTCGTCGTCGCCCCGGCGATCAATTACGGAGCTAGCGGTGAACACGAAGGATTTCCCGGCACGATCTCGGTCGGGCGGGACGCACTGAAGATGATGCTCGTCGAATATGGTCGCAGCGTCTGCCGGTGGGCGTCGCAGGTGGTCTTCGTCAACGGTCATGGGGGCAATGTGTCGACATTGATCGACGCGGTAGGCCTACTCCGCTATGAAGGTCGCGATGTCGCGTGGTTTCCCTGTGCTCCGGCGCGTGGCGATGCTCATGCGGGGCGCACCGAGACTTCGCTGCTGTTAGCCATCTCGCCGTCGCTGGTGGTTACCGAGCGCGCACGCGCCGGTAACACGACGCCGATTGGCGATTTGATGAAAGACATTGCAGAACAGGGGGTTTGCGCGGTGAGCGCGAATGGTGTGCTCGGCGACCCGGCCGGCGCGACCGAGGCTGAAGGCCGCCAGTTGATCGGCGGAATGACTGCTGCGCTGTCCCGCCGCATCGATGTGTGGCAGGTCGATGAGCGGGGCATGCTCGCATGACGACCGTTGCGGGGTCGGAGCCTGACGTCGACGCGACGGACACGACGGAACTGCCAGACGGCTTCCAGGTGCAAATCGATTCGGCCTGCATCCGCGGTGACTTGCGTTATCTGGTTGGCGGATCGCCGACGCGGTTGCTGCGGATGAGCGACCGCGCGTTGGGTATGACTTCGGCCGATGGCCGGATCGAAGTCTGCGACGCGGCGACCCGCCAGCTCGCGCGCACTCTGCTCGCGTCCGGCATCGCCAATCCGCGCCCGATGTTCGGCCCGTCGAGCGATCAGGTCACGGTGGTAATTCCGGTGCGCGGCAACCAATCCGGCGTCGATCGCCTCATTGCCGCCCTGCCCGTCGGCGCTCCGGCGATCATCGTTGACGACGGATCGCAGGTGCCGATCACCGCGGACCGGGCGGGTACCACCGTGCTGCGACTCCCGGAGAATCGTGGCCCGGCCGCCGCCCGCAATGCCGGTGCGGCCGCCGCGACGACCGACTTCGTCGCATTCGTCGACTCCGACGTCGTGCCCTCGGCGGACTGGTTGACCATGCTGATGGGACATTTCTCCGACCCCTTGGTGGCGATCGTCGCGCCGCGGATCGTCGGCCTACGGCGAAATACGCGGTCGCCTATCGAGCGCTACGAGAACGGCTACTCATCGCTTGACATGGGACCGCATGAGGGGGCAGTGATTCCCGGCACCCGTGTTCCATATGTGCCCAGTGCGGCGATGATTGTGCGGCGCAACGCATTTGCAGGTTTTGATGAGTCGCTGCGGGTCGCCGAGGATGTCGACCTGTGCTGGCGGACCCACCGATCCGGCCAACTTGTCCGCTACGACCCGGTGGCGACTGTGGCGCATGATCACCGGACAACCCTGCGCGCGGTACTTGATCGACGTCGCTTCTATGGCACCGGAGCGGCATCGTTGGCCCAGCGGCATGACGACCTCGCCGCACCGGTGGTTATGCGCATTCCACTGGCGCTCGCCGTGGTCGCACTACTGTCACGCACTCGGATCGGATTGACGATCGCCGTCTTCTGTATCGCACAGATGAGCTGGCGGCTGCGTCGTCGGTTGGGTGAGCTGCCGTCGGGCGAATTGGTCACCGCCGAGATGATGAGTAAGGCAATCGGTTTCGGTCTGCTCCAGACCGCAGGTGCGGTCTGTCGGCACTATTGGCCGGTGACCGTGGCTGGTGCGCTGATTTCCAGTAGGTTCAGATTGCTGGTGCTGCAGATCGCGGTCGCCGAATCCCTAACGCTGTGGATTCGATCGGCGCTGGTCGAAGACCATGCGCCAACGGTTGGCCCGCTGACCTACTTCGTATTGCATCGCTTGGACGATTTGGCCTACGGTGCCGGACTCTGGCAGGGCGCGGCCCGCGCGGGTGACTTCTCCGCTCTTCGGCCTCAATTGATTCCCTAACGCGTGCTGACAACCGACCGCGCCGACGTCGTCATCGTCGGTGCGGGAAGTGCCGGAAGCGTATTAGCGGAACGGCTTTCGCGGGATTCCCGACGGCGGGTGCTGCTGCTTGAACGCGGACCGTCGACTCCGCCTCGCGACGCCGGGCTATCCCGACTACCAATCGGTCCCGGAGCGAGGCATACCCGCGGATATGAGACCGCCGACCCGACGCTGTCAGTGGTGCGTGGTCAGGGGCCCGGTGGTTCATCGGCGGTGAACGGTGGCTATTTCATGCGCTGGCACGACGATGATCTTCGTGACCTGGTCGCATCCGGGCCGTGGTCGGCCGCCCGGATCGCCAGCGCGTACAGCGAACTCGACTCTGTGGCCGGCACCATGCGGGTCAGGCCCTGGCGAGACGACGAACTCACCGATGTCGCGTCGGCTTTCGAGGAGTACTGGGCCGCGCGGATGCCAGTCCGGGCGGCAACGGGCCGACGGCCGATCGTCGGGGTGAATCGTGTACTGAGTAATCAACTTGGTGGACAACGGGTTTCATCGTTCGACAGTTACCTGCAACCGGTGCTGGATCGGGAGAATCTCACCGTCGTTTTCGACGCCGAGGCCCGCGCGCTGCGGACCGTCGGTGGCCGGGTGGCCGACGTGGAGGTACTGGTCGACGGCCGACTCGAGTCGGTCCAGGTGGGAGAGGTGATCTTGTGTGGCGGGACGTTGGGCACCGCCGAAGTACTGTTCCGATCAGGGCTGTTCGCTGGCGAACTGACCTTGATCGAACACCGGGAGGTGCTAGTCCGCTACCGGCGACGTCGGGCGGCGAGCGCCGCCCCGGCCTTGTTGCAAACAGTGGTCCACGATGATGGCGGATGTGAAATACGTTGCTACTCAGATGATTTCGCCCGATTCATCGATTGGATACCGGCATCGGGCCCCGCGGTAGGCGTCGCCGCGATGACGCCAGGGGTGTCCGGCCGGCTGAGCTGGGCCAATGATGCCCTGATGATCGATCTGGGATCCCGGAACCCAGCGGACTGGCCCGGCGGCGACGCGGTGGTACGCAGCGTGGACTCGGTGGTGCGAATGCTCGGGTCACCCGAGTTTGATCCCATCGTCGAGCCGAATTCCGTTGCAGTGTCTGAGGTTTCGTCGACATCGCAGCATGCGTGTGCGACGCTGCCGATAGGTACGGCGACTGATTGGTCTGGCGCCGTCAAGGCTATCGATGGACTACGGGTGATCGATGGGTCCATCCTTCCACGCGCGGGTCGTAGCGGCCCCCACGAAACCGTGATGATGCTCGCGTGCCTGATCGGCGATGGACTCATCGGCTGACGCGAGGTGATTCGGTAGGGCAGTATCGGGGGATGGCCGTCGATATTTCAAGCCTTGTGTCCGCCCTGCCGTCGGGGCGCGTCGTCACCGATCCCGATGTGCTCGGGGCCTATCGTTTCGATCGTGCCAACGACCCGGACGCCGGTACGCCCATCGCGCTCGTCCGGCCGGCCGACACCGACCAGGTCCAAGCCGCAGTGCGATGGTGCGCGCGGAATTCGGTGCCGATTGTCATTCGCGGCGCCGGCACCAGTCTGTCGGGTGGGTCGACCGCGGTCGACGGCGCGGTGACGATTTGCACCGAACTGATGACGTCCATCAGCGTCGACGTGGCGACCCGTACGGCGGTAGCACAGCCGGGTGCGTTGAATGTCGATGTGAAAGCTGCTGCCGCAGAACATGATCTGTGGTATCCGCCGGATCCGTCGTCATTTGAGATCTGTTCGATAGGCGGCAACGTCGCGACGAACGCCGGCGGGTTGTGCTGCGTCAAATACGGTGTCACGGTTGAGTATGTGCTCGGTCTGGAAGTGGTGTTGGCCGATGGTCGTGCGGTGCGGCTTGGCGGACGACAGCTCAAGGACTCGGCTGGTCTGCCGCTCACCAAATTGTTCGTCGGCAGTGAGGGAGTGCTCGGCATCGTCACCGAAGTGACTCTGCGGTTGCTGCCGCGCCAGGCGACGCCCGCGACGGTGGTCGCGAGTTTCCCGTCAGTCGTCGAAGCCACTCGCGCTGTCCTGGATATCACCGCGCAGATTCGACCCGCGATGCTGGAGTTCATGGATTCGGTGGCGATCAACGCCGTCGAAGACATGCTGAAGATGGACCTCGATCGATCTGCCGGAGCGATGCTCGTGACGCAGTCCGATGCCGCCGGGGCGGCGGCAGATCACGAGCTGTCGATTATCGAGGCCGCGTTCGGTAGATACGGCGCCACGGAGTGTTTCGCGACGACCGACGCCGCGGAAGGCGAGGCGTTCACCGCGGCACGTCGTGCGGCCATTCCTGCGGTCGAACGGCTTGGCCCGCTACTGCTCGAAGATGTGGGGGTACCGCTGCCGCAACTGCCGGATCTGGTTGCCGGTGTAGCGCGGATAGCCGAACGGAACGACGTAACAATCTCGGTGATCGCGCATGCCGGGGACGGAAACACGCATCCGCTGATTGTGCACGATCCGAGTGACGCCGACGAAACCCGAAGGGCTAATGAGGCATTCGGTCAGATCATGGATTTGGCGATCGAACTCGGCGGCACGATCACCGGTGAACACGGCGTCGGGCGGTTGAAGAAGGGATGGCTGTCGAATCAAGTCGGTGCCGACGTCATGGAGATGACTAGAAGTATCAAGAATGCCTTGGACCCGCAAGGCCTACTGAACCCAGGAGTGGTGTTATGAGCTACGCATTCGACGACCCGGCGATCCAGGCATTTCTCGCGGAGGGAACCAGGACCGGGCACCTTGCCTATAAGGCTTCCGACGGGCGGCCGCTGACCGTTCCGATCTGGTTTGTCGTCGACGGTGATCGTCTTGCCTTCAACACTGGCGCGACAAGCGCGAAAGCTCGTGCCATGCAGCGTGATTCGCGAGTCGCGCTTTGCGTGGACCTGCAGGAGCCGCCCTATGGCTTCGTCACCGTGCAGGGAACCGTGGAGCTATCCGAAGACTTGGCCGAGGTCGGGCGGATTGCCACTGCCTGCGGCGGTCGCTACATGGGGGCTGATCGAGCGTCGGAGTTCGGCACCCGCAACGCGGTACCGGGTGAGTTGGTCGTGTGGATCACGCCGACCAAGGTAATCGCGCAGCTGGACGCCACCGCATAATTAGTTAGCTTATCCTTGGTGTACCGTTTTCGGTATGTTGAAACCAGGCCCGAGGACGAATTGTCGTCGTGCGGTGTGCCGGGCGGCGACGCGGCTCGGGTTGCTGACCGTTGCGGTCGCGACGCTGGTGTCGATGGGTTCGGTGGCCTCTGCCGCGGCGCGCCCGACCGCTGGCGCCGTGATTGCGTCGGAAGATATTACTGCGCAACCGAACTCGCGCATCGTGAACGCCCGGCGGGTGGTCGCGATGACCTATCTTTCCGAGGGGCCGCACGGGAATCTGGTGCCGGTGCGCGGCTCGGTGTCCATCCCCGCCAGACCCGCCGGAGGGTGGCGGCTGGTGGCTTTCGGACACGGCACCACCGGCCTCGGGGATAAGTGCACGACTACCGATCGGATGGGCAGCAAGGTCGGCGGCAAGGGAGTATTCGACGACTGGTTCGGGCAGTGGCTGGGGAGTGGATATGTCTTTGCGACAACGGAATACGCTGGAATTGGCGGTCCGGGCGTGCATGCCTATTCGGATGGCAAAGTGGCTGGCAAGAACCTACTCGATGCCGCTCGCGCGGCTCGCGCAATTGTCAAGAAGTACACCGGCGGCGATGTCGGCAAGGGGTTTGTCACCGTCGGCGGATCCCAAGGCGGGCAGACCTCGCTCTGGGCCGGGCGGCAAGCCCCCTCGTATGCTCCCGAGTTAAAGAATGTCGGCACCGTCGCTCAATCGGTGCCGACTGAGATTGCGTCGATGTTGTCGGTGATCCGGCCGGGTATTCCGCCGGTCCCGGTTCCCGACTACGTCACCTATGTGTCCTATATCCTTGCCGGCGTCAAGGTGGTGCGCCCCGACGTCGATGTCGACTCCTATCTGACCCCCTTGGGCAGGCGCGTTGTCGAAGACGCCAAGACGCTCTGCTATCCGAATCAAGGGCGCGCGACCAAGGGACTTGGTGTGGGCCAACTGGTCTCGAGGCCGCTCGCTCAGGGCAATTTGATCGACGCCATTCGGCAGATCACCAGTGTGCCCAACTCGGGTTATCGCGAACCAATTCTCATCTACCAGGGACTCTACGATCCTGTTGTGCCCATGCCGTTTACGGACGACTTCGTCGAGATACTGCGACGCAACAACGCGGTCCCGGTCGACTATCGCAAGGTGCCGACGTCCCATGGATTGGAGAGCTCGGTTGAGACGCAAGCACTCCGGTGGGCGAATAGTTTGCGCTGGCCCGCGCGGTAGGAGAATTTGCGGTCAGGCGATACGCCCGGCTAAGTAACCTTCCCGTTGGGGACGGCACGCCATAACCTCGGTCTATGGGCGCTCCAGAATTCTCGAAGGTCATGCGACGCTTGATGATACTGATTGCGGCGGTCGCGATGCCGACGCTGTCGATCGCCGCCCCCGCTTCGGCGGCGCCGCAGGGATATGCGCCACCACCGGGGTGCGCCTGGCAACTGATGTCGAACAGCACTGACCTCAACGTTGCGTTTCCCGACGCCAACGCCACCTATTGGATCTTGCCGTATGTGCTGGCCGGCGGTGATTCAATCAGCCTATCCGGCACCTATCCGACGGCCCGATACTTTTCGCTGAATACCTATGGAACCGACTTCAATACGGTTGATACGTTGCGCGACAACCAAATTAGACCAATCTCCGGCGGGAATCCCTATGCGTCAACAGCTGCGGCGTCGAGACTGGGGTGGGGAAGTGGCAAGCGACGGTCGTCAACCGCCCGGCCGATCACTCGCGAAACGAGATACGTGGTCTACCGGCCGCGGGCAAACAGCGGATTCCGTTGGGGTTCCTGATCATTCGGGTATATGTTCCGCGTAACGCGGTGTCGGCGAACGGGGGTGTGACGCTGCCCGACGTAACGATGCACCTGGGCGGAGCCGCAGTGCATTTGCCACCGTGTGCGGTTCCATTTAACCCGCGCGCTTATCGCGGTCCGATCGCGGCGGCACTGACGTCGGTCTTCGACAAGGCGATCGGGAATGCCGCGGCCAATTCATTTCCGGCGAACTCACCGGAGGCGACCTTTGTGAATCCGGCGAGTACGGCGGGGCTATTTCCCAACGGGGACAACAAATATATCGGCGCTGCGCTGACCTACCGCCCCGGCCGCGTCGCAGTGGTCCGCGGCAAAGCTCCGAGCTTTCCCAACACCCGCGCCGGCGCGTCACCGGCACAACCTGGCGTCGACTTGCGGTACTGGTCGATGTGCCAGAACGACAAAGTCAGTCCGTATCCGGTCGTCGCGTGTGCGGCGGATTTCCAGACGCGACTTGACGCTGCTGGCTACTACACGTATGTCGTTGCGGCACAGCAGGATATGGCGGCTACGTCGAATCCGGCGTTGACACTGGTCCCCTGGGGCTCGACGTCGGTCCCGAAGAAGGTGGTCTTCCTCAGGTACATGCTGCCATCGTCGTCGTTCTACCCGTCGACGGTGCAGGCCGAACAGGCCAATCGAACCGACCCGGCATCGACTATGGGTGCCTACTACCCGCGGGCGACGTATTGCGATGTGACAGTGCTGCGCAGCCGGGGCTGGCAGGCGTGTTTCGAGTAACGGAG
This sequence comes from Gordonia sp. CPCC 205333, assembly GCF_048537885.1. NCBI lineage: Bacteria > Bacillati > Actinomycetota > Actinomycetes > Mycobacteriales > Gordoniaceae > Gordonia > Gordonia sp. CPCC 205333. The sequence goes on from NZ_JBCLVI010000001.1 coordinate 935,006, forward strand.
CCGTCAGGCCGGGGTCACCCAGGTGGTGATATCGCAGTGCACGACCTCGGTTCCGGCCGTGTCGCGAATCGCGATATTGACCACGACGTCGGTGCCGGTGGTGATGGCGTCGAAGTCGATATCGTCCAGGCGGGCCTCGGCGGTGAGTCGTGTGCCGGCCTTGGCGAGATATTGAGTGTTCATCGCCTTGGGGATCCAGCGGTGGGTCGACGGGGTGGTGGCCTCCATGAGCATGCCCATCGCGGCTTCGGCGAGATTACACGCGGCAATCGCGTGGAACGTGCCGATGTGGTTGTGTACGCCGAACCAGTTTGGGGCGGTGACCTTGCAGTAGCCGGGTTCCATATCGGTGACCAGCGGCAGGACGGTGCCGAAATAGGGGACGCGAGCGACCATACCGATGGAGAACAAGGTGTTTCCGAGGGCGTTGTTCGGCAGCTTCTTGCGTAGTGCGTAGGTGGCGCTGGTGGTGCGCTTGTCAGACATGCCCACTATCTTACCGCACAGTAAGATAGTGGGCGATGTCGCCGATCGGCCCTACCGATAACCGCGGTGAATACTGCAGTTCGTTTGGTAGTACGACCGGTCGTCGATCGTCGGAGCCGCTGGGGTATGCCTCGCGAAACTGAACTCGCGCCAACTTTGATTGTCTGGCTTTTGGGCGTAGCGCCATTCGGCGCACTTGCGCAAATCCGTTGGGAGACGGTCGAATTGGCTGGCCGCATCGGCGGAAAGGCCGCCGAGGAAGTAGGCGTCGACTTTGCCGGTGGACTCATACCGCTCCACGTTGTAGTGGGCGATATACCGCTCGGGATTGAACAGTGCGAAGCCGAGCGTCGCGAATATGCCCAGGGCGACCAGTGTCCGGGTGAGGCCGGCGATGTTCATCCGAGCGCCCGCGACCAGGAAGCCGATCATCACCATGCCGACCAGAAGTTCGACGAAGATGCCGAAGATTCGGTCCTCGGTCATCCCATAGGCGTTGATATACCGCGTCATCCGATGGATAGCCGAGGCTCCAACGGCGAGTGTCGCGACACAGAGTCCGCCGAGGAGGACTCGCGCCGAAATGCGTGAGCGCGGGTCGTCGACGTCGACGAAATACCACGCAATGATCGCGACCCCGATTACCAGGATGCCGACGACGAGCAATTGCCAGAAGCCCTGGACCGCGTACTGCGAATAAGTGAGGCCCGCGGTTTTCTGGACGAAGTCGTCGCCGCCGAACATCGCGGTCGCCTGAACACCGAGAAACAGTACGAACATCGCCAGCAGTGCACCGACGGGTACGGCCCACGCCCATGGCGGCGGCAGGTCTCGTTCGGGGCGGCTCGGATAGCGGGTGCCCTGGGCGGTAAGGAATGCGCCGCCCAGGGTGAACAGCGCGATAACTACGCCGGCGATCAGCGCTGCGGCAAGGTCGGGGCCGACCGGATTTGTGAGGTCGAAGTCGAAGAGGGAGCCGAAAGTGGCGTCGGCGCTTGCGAACAACGCGCCGAACACGATCAGCAGCAGGATTGTCGTGACCGCGACGAACAAGATCAACGCGGAATGCTGCCGAGCGTCGGGCCGGGGTGGCTTGGGTGGTCGTCGGAACAGTGCCGCGAAGCCCGCGACCGGCGCGAAGAGCGGGCTTAGCGCGGCGAGCCACAGCCCGCGAAGGCCATGTGCCTCGACGAATAACACCGCACCCGCCGCGATCGCCGCGACTATGCACAGCGCGCTGACCCAATCGGCGTCGCGGAACGTCGGTACCGCCACCAACCCGAGAATGCCGACGGTGATGACGACCCAGTAGGGCGAATTCCGCGTGCGAAAATCGGCGGGTGCGGTGGCGAGTACGGCCGCCAGTGCGGCGATGCCGGTAAGAGTTGTGCCGATGCCCGTTTCATCGATACGCCAACAGACTGCGCCGACGATCCCCATCGCGGCGACCACCAGGAGCGTCGTTCGGGGGAAGATGACGTTGGATTCGTACCATGTCCACCAGCGGAGACGTGGCGGCAACGTTGGTATCGGAGCTGGATAGGGCGGGATGGGTCCCGGCTTCAGCACGGGCGGGGTCGGAGATGTGGTCGGGGTGGGTGATGCGGTCGGGGTGGTGTCCGACGGGGATGTTTGCGATTGCGTCGAATCGTCGGATGCGGATCCCGGCGTCGAAGGGCCGGGCTCAGAGTTCTCGGGCATATCGGGATGGACCTTTCTGGATCCGAAAACGGTGAAACCCGTTAACGACGGCCACATCGATCTGGTTCCCGAAAGTGAATTATAAGAATTCCTTAGTAAACTGGGGTGGGTCTGGGGTTAGGTTTAGCCGTCGGGTTGGCGGCCGTCGGGTTGGTGGCGGCTGAAATCTGCGATTTGGCGGAGGCTGCGGGGCGCGGGCGCCTCGCTGCCGTCGACTACGCAGAAACTAGCCGGGTCGGTGTCGTCGATGACTGAACTCTGACGCGTGACCGCCGTCGAGGGAAGGTGGCCCTCGCCGACGTTGAGCGCGCAGACTTCAGCCACGTCCTGCCGCCGGCTGAATCCTGCGGCTCACCCCTCGCTGAGGGGGCAGTTCCCTCGCCGACGCCCACCGCGGGAGGAACCAGCGTCACGCGCGCGGCCGATGAGGTCTGTCGACCCCAACAGCGTCGATTTGGCCTGTCGCGCCAGATGGTGCATACTTGTCGGGTTGCCTTGATGGGGTAGTCGCTATTTCGCGGCCTCGATCAGGTAGGTGACTGCCAGCCCGAGATACTCGGATTGAGCGTGAAACGCGCTGAACCAGCTTCAGCGGACCGACACGCCCGACCGCGTGGACCGGAGCCCGCCGGGGTGAACCCGGCAACGTACAACGACAGATGAACAGCGTAGATCTTCGGAGTTGCCCGAGGTCATGTGCACCCACCCGAGTGTGTTCGGGCCAGGTCACGCGGTGTTTGTCTGTCGAGAGATTAATCTGACGGAAGAGGACACAGCGTGGCGGGACAGAAGATCCGCATCAGGCTCAAGGCCTACGACCACGAAGCGATCGACGCATCTGCGCGCAAAATCGTGGAGACCGTGACCCGTACCGGGGCACGGATCGTTGGCCCGGTGCCGTTGCCCACTGAAAAGAACGTGTATTGCGTCATCCGCTCGCCGCATAAGTACAAAGACAGCCGCGAGCACTTCGAGATGCGCACTCACAAGCGACTCATCGACATTCTCGACCCCACGCCGAAGACGGTTGACGCGCTTATGCGCATCGATCTTCCGGCGAGCGTCGACGTCAACATCCAGTAGGCGAGGGTTGCAGCTATGACTACACAGAATGCTACGAAGGGCATCTTGGGTACCAAGCTTGGTATGACCCAGGTGTTCGACGAGAACAACCGCGTTGTCCCGGTGACGGTTATCAAGGCCGGCCCCAACGTGATCACCCAGATCCGCACCGCGGAGCGCGACGGCTACACCGCCGTTCAATTGGCTTATGGCGCAATCGATCCCCGCAAGGTGATCAAGCCGGTTGCCGGCCAGTTCGCCAAGGCGGGCGTGACCCCGCGTCGCCACGTCGCGGAGATTCGCGTCAACGACGCGGCTGAGTTCGAGGTCGGCCAGGAGCTGACCGCCGAGATCTTCGCCGACGGCGCGCTCGTCGACGTGACCGGCACCAGCAAGGGCAAGGGCTTCGCCGGCGTTATGAAACGCCACGGCTTCGCCGGCCTGGGTGCCAGCCACGGCGTGCACCGCGTGCACCGTGCACCCGGCTCGATCGGTGGCTGTGCCACTCCGGGTCGCGTGTTCAAGGGCATGCGCATGGCGGGTCGCATGGGTAACGACAAAGTGACCACGCAGAACCTCACCGTCCACAAGGTGGACGCTGAAGCAGGACTGCTGTTGATCAAGGGTGCGATCCCCGGCCGCAAGGGCGGCATCGTGGTCGTGCGTGATGCAGTGAAGGGTGGTGCCCAGAAATGAGTGATGCAGTGAGCACCGATCTGGCCAAAACTAACCTCAAGCTGGACGTCAAGACCGCCGACGGCAAGACCAACGGAACCGTTGAGTTGCCCGCCGAGATCTTCGACGCACCGGCAAATATCGCCCTGATGCACCAGGTCGTCATCGCCCAGCAGGCGGCGGCTCGGCAGGGTACCCACGCGACCAAGACTCGCGCTCAGGTTTCCGGCGGTGGCGCAAAGCCTTACCGCCAGAAGGGAACCGGTCGTGCGCGTCAGGGTTCGACTCGTGCGCCGCAGTTCGCCGGTGGTGGCGTTGTGCACGGTCCGCAGCCGCGTGACTACAGCCAGCGCACCCCCAAGAAGATGAAGGCAGCGGCCCTCCGTGGCGCGCTGAGCGACCGTGCTCGTAACGATCGCATCCATGTCATCGACGAGTTGGTTGCCGGCCAGGTGCCGTCGACCAAGGTGGCGCGCAAGTTCCTCGACGTTCTGTCCGAGCGCAAGAAGTTCCTCGTGGTCCTCGGCCGCGAAGATCTGACCGCGTGGAAGAGCGTCGCGAACCTCGAGTTCGTTCTGCCGATCGCTCCCGATCAGCTGAACACCTACGACGTCCTCGATTCGGATGAGGTTGTGTTCAGCGTCGAGACGCTGAACGCGTTCATCGAGGCGAACACCAAGCGGTCGACTGAGCCGACGGCTCCCGTCGCAGACGAAACGAAGGAGGCCTAGGCATGGCTACGCACGCAGATCCGCGTGACATCATCCTGGCGCCGGTGATCTCCGAGAAGTCCTACGGGCTTATCGAAGACAACGTCTACACCTTCGTGGTGGCGCCTACCTCGAACAAGACCGAGATCAAGATCGCGATCGAGAAGATCTTCGATGTCACTGTCACCAGCGTTAACACCGCCAACCGCCAGGGCAAGCGCAAGCGCACCCGCACCGGTTACGGCCGACGTAAGTCGACCAAGCGCGCAATCGTGACGCTGGCCGCCGATTCCAAGCCCATCGAGATCTTCGGAGGACCGGTCGGCTGACGCCGATTGGACCTTCAGATAAGGACTAAGACTCATGGCTATTCGTAAGTACAAGCCGACGACCCCCGGTCGTCGTGGCAGCAGCGGCTCGGACTTCGCCGAAGTCACCCGTAACCATCCGGAGAAGTCGCTTGTTCGCCCACTACACGGTCGTGGTGGACGAAATGCGCACGGACGCATCACCACTCGTCACAAGGGTGGCGGCCACAAGCGTGCCTACCGTCTGATCGACTTCCGTCGTCACGACAAGGACGGCGTCAACGCCAAGGTCGCTCACATCGAGTACGACCCCAACCGCACCGCACGCATCGCACTGCTGCATTACCTCGACGGCGAGAAGCGCTACATCATCGCGCCGAAGAACCTCAACCAGGGCGACATCGTGGAGAGCGGCGCAGGCGCCGACATCAAGCCAGGCAACAACTTGCCGCTGCGCAACATCCCGACCGGTACCACCGTGCATGCGGTGGAGCTGCGTCCGGGTGGCGGTGCCAAGATGGCCCGCAGCGCGGGTGCCGGCATCCAGTTGCTCGGTAAGGAAGGCGCTTACGCCACGCTGCGTATGCCCTCCGGCGAAATCCGTCGTGTCGACGTGCGCTGCCGCGCAACCGTCGGCGAGGTGGGTAACGCCGAGCAGAGCAACATCAACTGGGGCAAGGCCGGCCGTATGCGGTGGAAGGGCAAGCGCCCAACCGTCCGTGGTGTCGTGATGAACCCGGTTGACCACCCGCATGGTGGTGGTGAGGGTAAGACCTCCGGTGGTCGTCACCCGGTCAGCCCGTGGGGTCAGCCGGAAGGCCGTACCCGCAGTAAGAACAAGGCGAGCGACAAGCTCATCGTCCGGCGCCGTCGCACCGGCAAGAACAAGCGATAACAAGGAGGGAGTTAGAGAATGCCACGCAGCCTCAAGAAAGGCCCGTTCGTCGACGACCACCTCCTTGCGAAGGTGGACACGCAGAACGAAAAGGGCACCAAGCAGGTCATCAAGACCTGGTCACGCCGTTCGACCATCATCCCCGACTTCATCGGACACACCTTTGCGGTGCACGACGGCCGCAAGCACGTCCCGGTGTTCATCTCGGACAACATGGTCGGCCACAAGCTGGGCGAGTTCGCCCCGACACGTACCTTCAAAGGTCACATCAAGGATGACCGGAAAGCGAAGCGTCGGTAACCATGAGTACACAAACCGAGAATCCGACCGCTAAGGCAATTGCCAAGCACGTCAGCGCGACGCCGATGAAGGTACGTCGTGTGCTCGCACTCGTGCGCGGCAAGAACGTCGACGAGGCACTGGACATCCTGCGGTTCGCTCCGCAGGCTGCCAGCGAACCGGTCTACAAGGTGCTCGCCAGCGCGATCGCCAACGCGGAAAACAACCTGGGTCTGGATCGTCGCACCCTGGTCGTCTCCGAGACGTTCGCCGACGAAGGCCCGACGCTCAAGCGGTTCCAGCCGCGTGCGCAGGGTCGCGCATTCCGCATCCGTAAGCGCACCAGCCACATCACCGTGATCGTGGAAAGTGTCGCCAAGGCCGAGGGTGGCCGCGCTCGTTCGCGCCAGCCCAAGAAGGGAGCCTAGTAGTGGGCCAGAAAATCAACCCGCACGGCTTCCGTCTGGGCATCACCACCGACTGGAAGTCGCGGTGGTACGCAGACAAGCAGTACGCGGAATACGTGAAAGAGGATGTCGCCATCCGCAAGCTCCTGGCCACCGGCCTTGAGCGTGCCGGCATCGCCAAGGTGGAGATCGAGCGCACGCGTGACCGCGTCCGCGTCGACATCCACACCGCCCGACCGGGCATCGTCATCGGTCGCCGTGGCGCCGAGGCTGACCGGATCCGTGGCGACCTGGAGAAGCTGACCGGCAAGCAGGTGCAGCTGAACATCCTCGAGGTGAAGAACGCAGAGTCCGAGGCCCAGTTGGTGGCCCAGGGCGTCGCTGAGCAGCTGAGCAACCGGGTGGCATTCCGTCGCGCGATGCGTAAGGCGATTCAGTCGGCGATGCGTCAGCCGAATGTGAAGGGCATCCGGGTTCAGTGCTCGGGACGCCTGGGTGGCGCAGAGATGAGCCGCAGTGAGTTCTACCGCGAGGGACGCGTGCCGCTGCATACGCTGCGCGCCGACATCGACTACGGACTTTACGAAGCCAAGACCACCTTCGGCCGTATCGGTGTGAAGGTCTGGATCTACAAGGGCGACATCGTCGGTGGTAAGCGTGAGTTGACCGTGGCCGCAGCGCCTGCCGACGACCGTCGTTCGCGTCGCCCCAGTCGGCCGCGTCGCAGTGGTGCTTCGGGCACCACCGCGACCAGCACCGAGGCAGGACGTGCCGCTGAGGCACCTGCCGCGGTCGCGACCGACGCACCGGCGTCGACCGAAGCGAATCAGGAGAGCTAGCCATGTTGATCCCACGTCGGGTTAAACACCGCAAGCAGCATCACCCCAGCCTGAAGGGCCAGGCGTCGGGCGGCACCAAGGTGACGTTCGGCGAGTACGGCATCCAGGCTCTGCAGGGTGCGTACATCACCAACCGTCAGATCGAGTCGGCACGTATTGCCATCAACCGGCACATCAAGCGTGGTGGCAAGGTGTGGATCAACATCTTCCCGGACCGCCCGCTGACTAAAAAGCCCGCCGAGACCCGCATGGGTTCCGGTAAGGGTTCGCCCGAGTGGTGGGTCTCGCCGGTCAAGCCGGGGCGCGTGCTATTCGAGCTGAGTTATCCCGATGAGGCAGTCGCTCGCGAGGCCCTGCGCCGCGCGCAGCACAAACTGCCCATCAAGACCCGCATCGTGACTCGAGAGGAGCAGTTCTGATGGCATTGGGAACCGCCGCTGCCGAGCTCCGTGAGCTCGGTGATACCGACCTCGTCGATCGCCTCAAGGAGTCGAAGGAAGAGCTGTTCAACCTTCGTTTCCAGATGGCTACCGGCCAGCTCGACAACAACCGCCGTCTGCGCACCGTGCGTCGCGAGATTGCCCGGATCTACACGGTCATGCGCGAGCGTGAGCTCGGCTTGGCTGCCGGACCGGAGGCTGACGCATGAGTGAGGACCAGAAGGTGACAGTTAATACAAGCGATACCACTGAGGAGCGCGCCCGCCGTAAAGAGCGGATCGGGTACGTCGTCAGTGACAAGATGCAGAAGACCATCGTGGTCGAGCTGGAAGATCGTAAAAGCCACCCGCTCTACGGCAAGATCATCCGCACGACCAGCAAGGTCAAGGCACATGACGAGAATGGTGACGCCGGCATCGGCGACCGCGTTCGTCTGATGGAGACCCGTCCGCTGAGCGCAACCAAGCGCTGGCGTCTGGTCGAGGTGCTGGAGAAGGCCAAGTAGGTCTGTCCGGCTCTCAAGCCTAAGCAAACAAGCGGCCCAGTCCCGAAAGGGATTGGGCCGCTTTGTTTTTGGGGCGATGCCGACGTCGCCGGCCTGTCCGTCAGTCTTGTCCGTCGGTCCGTCGATCTGTCGGTCCGTCCGTCCGTGCGTCTGTTGAAAATCGTCCGAATAGTACCCAGCCAAGGGCAACTTGCCCTTGCCGAGACACTATTCGGACGATTTTCACGGGCAGGGCAGGGCAGGGCAGGGCAGGGCAGCTACGCGGCCGAAATCTCCAGCCCCACATTCTTGTTCATGCCGCCGCGCAACTTGCTGAACACGTTGAACACTTTCCCGACGATGCCGTACCGACGACCGATGGCGTCGTAGACCTCGCCGTTGCGGGATTTGTCGAGAATTACCGCGGTGGCTTCGACGGCGTCGCCTTTGACATTGCCGCGGGCATCGCAGACAGCGACGGTGACCCGTGGAGTGTTGCGGATGCGTTTGACCTTCCACGCCGACCCCTCGGTGATGACGAGGAGTTTGTCGCCGCTGGGGGCGGCCCAGATCGCGGTCGGCTTGGGCCGGCCGTCCTTGGTGAAGGTGGTGAGCGAGATGTACTTGGCTTTGGCGACGTCAGCGAAAGTTGGCATGTACCAACTGTAGTTGTGCTGCGACATCGGCGTCGATCAGTCGCCGATCCGCAGCCCGTACGCCATCGCGAACTCCAGTGCGTGGTGCGGGTCGACGCGCGCGCCGTCGACCTTGGCCTGGCGCCACAGCGTCGGGTCGATGCGGGCGCCGTGCAGGGTCGTATCGCGCAAAATGGCACCGATGGCACGGACCGACGACAGGTCCGCACCCGACAGGTCCGCACCGGTGAGGTCGGATTCGCCGAGGTTCGCTTCCCGCAGCCGGCAGCCGGTCAGCTCGGCACGGAGCAATCGCAACCCTGCGAGCGACACGAGTGTCAGGTCGCAATCGGTGAGTTTCCAACGCTGCGTTCGTGATTCGGAGATTACCGACCCGACGAGCGAGCAGTCCGACATCGTGATGGCAGAGAGTTGAGTGCGCCGGAATATGCAATTGCGAAACGCGCTCGACCGATGCGTCGAATCCGCGAGGTTGGCGCCGGTGAAGTCGCAGCCGTCGAATACGACGGAGGTTGTCGTCAGGTCGGAGAGGTCGGCGTCGAAGAACGTACAGTCGGTGAACGCCCGCTCGGTCCAGGTCTCACCGGCGAAATTCTCATCGGCGAAATTCTGGCCGATCGCGTCGTCGGCTATGGCTGCAGCCAGGTGAGGACTTCGTCGGTTACCGGACGCGACGCCTCGGCATAGTCAGGATTGTTGGTCAGGAACATTGCGACGAGGGGACATACCCCGACGATCAGTTTGTTCTCGGCCCGTGTGGCGTCGAGCGCTTCCTTGACGAGAATCGTGGCGAGGCCGCGTCCGCCGAAGGCTTCGCCGACTTCGGTGTGGTAGAAGATTCGTTCGGCGGCGCCGTCGTAGTCGCGATCGCGATAGACGGTAAATCCGGCAAGCTCACCATCGGCGTAAACCTCGTAACGACGGAGGTCGGGGTTTGCCGAAATGGTGACTTGGGCGCCTGTTTTGTCGGTGGTCACTCGGATGAGTGTAGTAGTGGCAAGCCGACATTGAACGGCGAGGCATTACCTCGACGTGTCGGCAGAGATTGCGGGGGAGTTAGGCGTTGACCAGACTTGGGCGGCGCGGATCGAGCAGATCCGACCCAGCTGGCACGTCCGCGGGGTCGTTGCCCTCGGTCAGTACGCGGTTGTCAGCGTCTACAAATACGACATGCGGCGAATATTCGCGGACCTCGGCCTCGTCCATGATGCCGTAGGCGATGATGATCACGAGGTCGCCGGGGTGGACGAGGTGGGCAGCCGCACCATTGATGCCGAGTACTCCAGATCCGCGTTCACCGGCAATGACGTAGGTTTCCAGTCGCGCACCATTGTCGATATCGACGATGGTCACCTGTTCGCCCTCGCGCAGGTCCGCTGCATCGAGGAGATCGGCATCGATAGTCACGGATCCGACGTAGTGCAGGTCTGCCTGTGTCACGACCGCTCGGTGGATTTTCGATGTCATCATGGTTCGAAACATGGGTTTCGCGCCCTTCCGTTTGCCTGCTTCCTCGATGCTACATCGGGAGCAGGGCGGTATTCGTTACGATTTTCGGCCGATCAGTGTCCGTAGTCAACCCGCCCGACGTCGGATCTAGCGGTCGGTTGCGGCCTTGCGGTAGCCGCGCAGCGCCGGGTAGGTGGTGAGCGCGAGGATCGCGACCGCCCAGATCGCGACGATAATCAGGTTCTTGGTGATTGGACCGCCGATGGCGAGTGATCGCATGACCTCGATGGCCGGCGTCATCGGCTGGTATTCGACGATCGGCTGCACCCAGGTCGGATACGACTTCAGCGGAACGAAACCGGAATTGAAGAACATCATGAAACTCGACAGCAGCGAAAGCAGTGGGACCAAAGGGGCACCCGGTTTGGCGCTGACCGCAAGGGCGAGCACCAACATCGAGAATGATGCCCCGTAGAGCAATGCGACACCGACGATGCCGATTGCCGGTAGCACGCCCTGGGTGAAGCGGAATCCGATGAGGTGGCCGGCCGCCAGCAGCACCAGGGTCGTGACGAGGACTCGGAACAGTTCGGCGACGAGCCGCGAGGTGATATCCGCGCCACGATTGATCGGCATCACGTACAGCCGGCCCAAGAGCCCTGAGCCGCGTTCCTGGTTCAGTCGGACGGCGGCGGCCATCGAGCCGAACATCGCGCCGACCAGAATCACTAGCGGCACGGTGCCGTAAGCGCTGTTCTGCCCGGTGGTTTGGGCGATGGAGTCGCCGAGGACCACCTTGAACATGATCATCGACACCGCGGGCATCAGCAGGCTCTGCATCATCGTGACCGGATCGCGGAACCAGACCATCAATTGCCGCCCGACCAGCGGCCCCGATTGGGTGAACCAGGCGCGAATACTGCCTTCACGCGGGGTGTCGGGGTTGGGGAATCCGGCGGGATCCAGGTATTTCGGCGCTGTCATCGTCGCACCCTCCGGTTTCCGAGAACAACCACGATGACCGCGAAAATGCTGAGACCGATACACCACCACACCGTCGGCCCGACGTTGTACCAGGTGATGTCACCTTCGTCGAAGGCGCGCATCGCGTTGGTGATCTGCGAGACGGGTTGGTTACGTGCGAACGGTTGGATCCAGTCGGGGAACTGGTCCTCGGTGACGAATCCGGTGGAACACATCCCCAGGATGAGTAGCGGCAACGCGAGTGCCTGGCTGGTCGCTTCCGGGCTACCCGACAGCAGGCCGATTCCGTCGCAGAGCAAGCTGACGATCACGCCGACGCCGATAGCGACGCCGTATAGGCCGACGATCCCGACGATGCCGCCCTGCGGTCGCCAGCCGATGACCAGGCAGATGATCGACGCGAACACCACCGACACCGTCAACAGGGCGGTGTTGGTGGTCAGTCGGGCGAAGGTCGGCACGGTCGCGTTCATCGGGAGCACGCGGAACCTGGTGTTGATGCCCTTCTGGCCGTCGATCGACGCGCGCATCGCGGCCGCCGACGCCGTGAAGGCGATCGACTGCAACACGATGACCGGCATCAGGTACTGCGCGTAGTCGATGCCGCGGGTTTCCATGATCGACCGCAGGGGGAGATAGAAACAGACAGCCAAGAACAACGGCGAGACGATAGCGAAGATGAATTCGCCGTTCTTGATGATGCTGGTTATCCCGCGCCACGACAACGCACGCCACTGTTCGAGTGTGCTGATCCGAAGTTCACGCGCGGGTGTGATCAACGGTTGCGAGGATGAACCCAACGTCAACTCCCGTCCCTGGCCGGATCGGTCAGATGCAGGAAGACTTCGTCGAGTGAAGGTCGGCGCATGGTGATGTCGGAGAGTTCAAGACCTGCCTCGGTGGTTCGTCGAACCACTTCGACGAGGGTATTCGCTCCATCGGGGGCCGGTACCGAGATCGTGAGGTCGTCGGGGTTGGAGATCTGATCGCCCACCAGATCGGCCAGCAGATGCCGCAGCCGGGGGAGGTCGGCTCCGTGTTCGGGTGTGACATCGCAATACGCCGCACCGGTTCGGGTCTTGAGATCGTCGGAGGTGCCCTCGGCGATGACACGGCCTTTGTCGATGACGACGATATTGTCCGACAGCATGTCGGCCTCTTCGAGGTATTGCGTAGTGAGCAGGGTCGTCACGCCGGTGGCCTTGAGGCTTTGGATCAACGCCCAGACATCCTGGCGGCTGCGCGGATCGAGGCCGGTTGTCGGTTCGTCCAGAAATACGACCTTGGGCGATGTCACCAGTCCGCAAGCGATGTCGATCCGACGGCGCATTCCGCCGGAATACTGGCCGACGCGTTTACCGCCGGCCTCGGTCAGCGAGAAATGGTCCAGGAGTTCATCGGCGCGGGCCTTGGCCTCCGACTTGCGCAGGCCCAAGAGTCGACCGAACAGGATTAGGTTTTCCCGTCCGGTGAGCGACTCGTCCAATGCGGCGAATTGCCCGGTCAGCATGATCGACTTGCGGACGTCGGATGCCTGTTTGACGATGTCGTGTCCGCCGACGACGGCATGGCCGCCGTCGGGGCGCAGCAGTGTGCACAACATATTGACGGTCGTCGTCTTGCCCGCACCGTTGGGGCCGAGTAGCGCGACAATACTTCCGGTCGGAACCCGGAAACTCACATCTTCGACGGCGACCATGTCTTTGAAGCGTTTGTGCAGATTGACTGCTTCGATGGCGTAGTCGCTCGATGCCGCGAATCTTTCTTCGGCTCGCGGATCGGGTAACCAGGAGGCCGCTAGCGGCCCGTCTCGAAGTGATTGATCCGCGGTTTCATATTGCGCCGCAAAGGGTTCGGGTCGTCTCGGTGGAGCCGACGCGAGTGGTGGAATCGGGACCGCTGGCGCAACCGGCGGCGCCGGTTCGAAGGTTTGCCACGACGTAGTGGGAGCCGGTGACTCGGCAAGGTGCTGGGTAGCCGAGCCGGTCGACGCCCCGGCAGGCGGTTGCGGCGGGGGCGAGTATCTGTCAGGTGCGTGCGCCGATCGTGCGCCGATTGTGCGCCGCGGGCGGGCGGGCTCAGAGTCCAGAGGTGCCAACACCGGCATACTGTGCCGGCCCGCGTGAGTGGTGAACCGATCAACTGGATCGGCATCGCGCGCGCGGCCGGGTGCCGGCGTCCACGGATTGTGTTTCGGATTCGACGCACGAGGGGAGGTGGGTGTGGCCTGACGCAGATTGGCCGGAGGCGTGGGTATGGGTCGTGGGCGCGGTATGGGGCCGCCGTCGGCGATGCGCTGATTGGACTCCCGCCACAGCTGAAGTTGCGCTGCGATCGGATCGTCGAACGCGTCGTCGCCGGGAGTCGATTGGCGCCTGACATTCACGTCCGACACAGTCGCACTCCTTCTCGATGATTCGTTGGCGAGGCACCAGTGCCGCGAAAAACGTGCCCAGTGTAGTCAATGTAAAACCTACGCAGTCCATCGCTCGAAAGCGACGCGCAGTTACTTTTCGATCCCGCCGATACAGTTGAACAGGGATGGTAACGCTGTGAGTACTGCCCGCGAAATAACTATGCGGCGCTGGCCTGGACCGTGTATTTACAGTGGTCAAGACACAATTCGATATGGAGATGATTACGACCTGATCAGTACTCGGCCCGCGGTTAGGAAACACGCGGATACTCGCAGGGTTCGAGTTGCCGGTCAGGTGATTAGATTTCGACAGTCGGCGCGATAATCGTTACTGACTAGACCATTGGGAAAGGGAATCAATGACAACGGCGGATCAGTCAGTCGGTCCCTCCGACGGTGCTCCGACGGTTCTGCCGCTCACCGCCGCCCAGCGCGGCATGTGGTTCGCCGAAACCCTCTCCGCCGACTATTCGGTCAACATCGCGCAATACCTCGACATCCGGTACGCGCCGGGCGAACTCGATCACGACCTGTTCGCCCAATGTAATGAGGCGGCGGGCAAGGCCGCCGAGTCGCCGTATCTGCGTATCGTCGAAAACGACGGAATACCCGGTCAAGTCGTCGACGTCGACTATGACCAGCACGTCGACATCATGGACCTCCGATCCCATGCCGATCCGGTTGCGGCCGCCCTCAAATGGATGCGGGCCGAGTACAAGCGCCCGGTCGATCTACTCAACGACCAGCTCGTGGTTTGCGTGCTGCTCCGCGTCGCCGACGACCGTACCTTCTGGTACACACGCGGCCATCACATCATCATCGACGGATTCGCCGCGCTCACGCTGACCCGGATGACCGTCGAGCGCTACAACGCGGCGCGGCGAGGCACCGAACTGGCGGAGAAGCCCGGTGCGACGATGGCCGAAATCGTCGCCGACGAGCACAAATATCTCGACAGCACTCGCCGAGTCTCCGACGCTGAGTACTGGCAAGAGCGTGTGCGCGGCATGCCCGAACGAGTCACCCTGTCAAAGGTCGCCGGTACCGCCCCGGTTTCGCCCGACAACGTGGTCGCCGGAAGTGTGCTCGACGCCGAGCTGCAAGGGCGGATCGAACAGCTCGCCGCCGACGCGAATTCATCACTCGCGGTCATCCTGACCGCGGCGTTCAGCGCGTTCCTCGGTCGGATGGCCGCTACCGACGATGTGGTTCTCAGCCTCCCGGTGACCGGCCGCTCGACAGCGAAGATCAAACGTGCTGGTGGCATGCTGTCCAATTTGTTACCGGTCCGCGTCACCGAGCTGGCCGAACGCAGTGGACGTGACCTCATCGCGGCGACCCAACTGGAGCTGACCGGCGCGCTGCGTCACCAGCGTTATCGCTCCGACGATATTCGGCGGGACGCTGGATTCGACGGTGGCTCTTATGCTTTCGGCCCGTCGATCAACATGGTGTTCTTCGATGAGCCGGTCGAGATCGACGGCGCGACGGTCGACTATCGCATCCTCGCCTCGGGCATTTTGGAAGACCTGCTGATCAACCTCTACCAGGCGAGCCCCGGTGCGCCGCTGGTGGTCGACCTGCATGGCAATCCGAATCTCTATACGCCGGGTGAACTGCAAACGCACCACCGACGTTTCATCGCCTTTGTCGACCGGTTCGTCGCCGATCCCGACCGGACCATCGCCGACATCGACCTATTCCTCGACGGTGAACGTGACGTCGTGGAGAAATTCTCCGTCGGCGAGCCGCCCGCGGTGAGCAGGGTCGCGCCGGCCACGGTGGTCGGGGCGTTCGTCGCGGAGGTCGCGACTCATCCCGATCGAGTGATGGTCACCGACGGCGGGAAGAGCTGGACCTTCGCGCAATTCGATTCGCTGGCAAGGGATTTCGCGCAACGACTGGTCGGCGAAGGCGTTGCTCCCGGTGATCGTGTCGTCGTACAGCTCGATCGCGGGATCGCGCAGATGGTCGCGATTTACGGAACCTTGTACGCTGGCGCGGCTTATGTCCCACTTGATCCCTCGGCGCCGCAGTCTCGTCGGGCAGCGGTCATCGAAACGGTGTCGCCGCGTCTGATCGTCGATGCGAGATATGTCGAGAGCGAAACCTTCGACGCGGCGAACGCGACAGGTTCTTTTGTGCCGCAACGAGTAGCGTCGTCGATGCCAGCCTATGTTCTGTTCACGTCGGGGTCGACCGGAACGCCGAAGGGTGTGCAAGTATCCCACGCGGCCCTTACCGCGTTTCTGCGCTGGCACCTCGCGACTTTCCCGATGGAATACCCCGAGGTGATGCTGCAGAAGGCGCCGTTCATCTTCGACGCATCCGTCCCGGAAATCTTCGGCGGAGCAATCGCGGGCTGCCGAACGGTGCTGGTCCGCCCCGGCGGCCATGCCGATCCCGCATATCTCGCCGATTTGATTGCGGCAGAGCATGTTACGTTCGCTCAGTTCGTCCCGTCGTTACTAGATGCCTTCTTTGATGTTGCTGAGGCCGAGCAACTGAGCCGACTCGATTCGCTGCGGTATCTGATTCTCGGCGGTGAGGCGTTCGACGCCAAACTCGCCGCTCGCGCGACCGCAGCGCTGCCCGGCACCGTTGTCGTCAACGCCTACGGGCCAACCGAGGCGACGGTCGACATCACCGCCCATCGAATCGGCGACCATCACGGCGCGACGGTGCCAATCGGCCGACCGGTCAATAACGCGGTCGCCCGAGTACTCGACGCCCAACTGGGGCCGGTGCCGGTTGGCGTCGCGGGCGAACTCTATGTCAGCGGGGTGCAGTTGGCAGATGGCTACCACGGCCAGTGCGCACTGACTGCGGAACGGTTCGTCGCCGATCCCACATCCGTTGGCGGACGGCTGTATCGGACGGGTGACCGAGCCAGGTGGAATGCCGACGGCACACTGGAATACCTTGGGCGCGAAGACTTTCAGGTGAAGATTCGCGGACAGCGGGTGGAACTGGGTGAGATCGAGGCGGTGCTGCGCGCCCATTCGGCGGTGGACACCGCAGTCGTGGTGGTTCGCGCCGATGGTGCCACCAACGTGCTGGTGGGATACGTCAAGAGCCTGCGCGATACCCACGAGTTATCCGGCGACGATCTGCGCACCTGGAGCGCGCAACATCTGCCGTCGCATATGGTGCCCGCGACGATTGTGGTACTCGCCGAGATGCCGTTGACGCCCACCGGCAAACTTGATCGGGCAGCGTTGCCCAATCCGGAACTGACCCAGGCGGCCTACGAGTTCGTCGCGCCGCGATCGGAAATCGAACTCACGTTGGCCGCGATGCTTTCTGAATTGCTCGGTGTCGAGCGGATCGGTATGCGCGACAATCTGTTCACACTCGGCGCCGATTCGCTTGTCGCCGCGCGGCTGGCCTCGCGCCTGCGCACGAGTGAGAAGATCAACCTGCCGCTGACCGATGTGTTCGCCAGTCGGGATATCGGTGAACTGGCTCGTGCCGCCGAGGCGGCGGGCGCGGCTCCTGACCGAATTCCGTTGGCGCCCATGCGTCGTGGTGATTCGATCCCGTTGTCTTATCCGCAGACCCGACTCTGGTTTATCAACCGGATGGACCCAACGTCGTCGACCTATAATATGCCCGGCGCAGTGCGCCTGGGTTCTGATACCGATTCGGCGGCGATGACCTCGGCGGTGGCCGACCTGCTGATCCGCCATGAATCGTTGCGTACGCGGTTTCCAGCGGTCGACGGTGAGCCGGTGCAGGAGATTCTCGACGTCGAGGAACTCGGTCCCGAGACCGCGTTGCGTGTAGTCGCCGTCGCCGAAGCCGAACTCGCGGCGAAGGTGGACGAGGAGGCCAAGGCCGGCTTCGATCTCATCGGGTCTACACCGATGCGGAGCACCCTGTTCGTAGTGACGAATACCGCTGGTGTGCAGGTAGATTCGGTGCTGATGGTGGTCCTGCATCACATCGCCGGCGATGGTGCGTCGCTCCGTCCGTTGATCACCGACTTGCTGACGGCCTACGCCGCTCGTCGCAATTCGCTTGCGCCGGACTGGGATCCGCTACCCATTCAATATGCCGACTTCGCGATCTGGCAGCGGGATATGCTGGGCGCCGCCGACGACCCAACATCGCGCCTTGGTACGGAGATCTCGTTCTGGGAACGCGAATTGGCAGGCATGCCTGACATTCTCGCGCTGCCGACTGATCGACCGCGACCGCGCGTCCCCTCCGGGGTCGGCGCCTATTTCGACACCGAGTTGCCCGCCGAACTGGTGCCCCGCATCCGGGGATTAGCCGCCGCGGCGGGGGTCACTACATTCACCGTCCTGCACGCGGCGCTGTCGCTGGTGCTGAGCCGGCTCGCCGACACCGACGATGTGGCGATCGGCACGGCTGTCGCTGGCCGCGATGAGCCGGAGACCGCCGATCTAGTTGGCATGTTCGTCAATACGGTGATCCTGCGCAGCGCGGTGACGCCCTCGGCGACGGTCGCCGACGTCATCGCCGACGCCCACCGCGTCCGGACCCGTGCCCTGGAACATTCGAACGTGCCGTTTGAGCAGGTGGTCGATGCGGTCGCGCCGTATCGTTCGCGGTCGCATAGCCCGCTCTTCCAAGTGGCGCTTATCCTGCAGCGGGACAGTATCTCCGCGCTGACCGGCGGGGACACGATAACGTGGCTTGACGCACGCCCCGACGCCGCGAAGATGGATCTGGAGATCTCGGCAACCGAAGTCGTGGGTACCTGCAACGACGCGTTGTCCGTGCAATTCTGTTATGCGACAGATATTTTCGACCGTTCCACGATCGAGGAGATTTCCGGTCAGCTCACCCGGATGATCACCGCGATGGTCACCGACCCCGGGCAGATCGTCGGTCGGATCGACATCGTTGATGACGCCGAGATCGGTCGGCTCACCGCCGCGCCGGCGACCGTTGAGTCGGCTCAGACGGTGCGTGCGCTCATCGCTGCGGGAGAGGCTACCGCGGACCCGATGGCCGCGGCGATCATGGGTAATGGCTCGATGACCTACGGGCTATTCACCGCTCGCACGAATCAGCTTGCGCGCGAGTTGATTTCGCGAGAGATCGGTGCCAACGACGTCGTCGCGATCAGCATTCCGCGATCGCATCACTCGGTAGTAGCGATGGTCGCGGTTGCCAAAACAGGTGCCGCATTCGTCATGATCGATCCGCGTCATCCCGCCGACCGTCGTGCCGAGTTGATCGCCGAAGGTGGTGCGGTCCTTGGGCTTACCGTCGCCGAGGTATCCGAACCGGCGTCGACGCTGAGTTGGCTGGTCCTCGACGATGCGAATGACGAACTTCAGCTCGCGGGCCACAGCGGCCGAACAATCGCCGACGACGAACTTGTCCGCCCGCTGCATCCCGACGACATGGCCTACATCCTGTTCACGTCGGGATCGACGGGTAAGCCGAAGGCAGCCGTCGTCAACAATCGCGCGATCAGCCACCTCGCGGCCAATGCGGTGGCGAAGTGGGGTTTAGACACCTCGTCGCGAATGCTCCATGTCGGCGCACCTAGTTTCGACGGTGCGATGGGCGAATTGTGGCCGGCGATGTTCGCGGGCAGCGGCATCGTCGTCGCGGATTTCGACAGTTATGCCGGTGAGAGTTTGGAACACCTCATCGCTGAACACGGTGCCACTCACGCCTGTATGACGCCCGCGGTCGTCGCGACGCTCAACCCGCTGAATATCCCGACCTTTCGCGATGTGGCATGCGGCGGTGAGGCACTGCCGCCTGAACTCGTGCATCGCTGGGTTGAACTTGGCGATCGTCGGATCTACAACATTTACGGGCCAACCGAAGTCGCGGTGTGGGCGACCTGTGGTGGTCCATTCGAACTGAATGAGGACGTCACCATCGGGATGGCGGGTCGGGGCGTCGGCGCATTGGTCCTTGATCGCGGCCTGCGCCCGGTACCGGTCGGAGTGGTCGGCGAGTTGTACCTAACCGGCGATCAGGTCGGACTGGGCTACTTCAAACGCCACGATCTCACGGCCGGGCGCTTCGTCGCCGACCCCTTCACGGTCGGTCAGCGCATGTACCGCACCGGTGATCGCGTCACGCGACGGGCAGACGGCAGATTCGACTATCACGGCCGCAACGATTTCCAGCTCAAAATACGCGGGCAGCGCATCGAGCCGGGGGAACTCGACGCGGCGTTGATGAAACATCCGGATGTCACCAACGCGGTCAGTGTCGGCGTACCCGGCCCAGCGGGGGATAAGGTCCTCGCGTCGTATGTGACTGTCGTACCCGGCGCGATCGTGAACAACACCGATCTCGTCGACTACATCGCGACGCATCTGCCGGAGTTCTTGGTGCCGCGGGCCATCAAGATCGTTGACGAATTTGCGCGGACACCGATCGGAAAGATCGACCGTAAGCAACTGCCGCCGATCGACTTCACCTCGACCGACGCGTTCGTCGCGCCGCGTACGCAGCTCGAGGCGGTCGTCGCCGACATCTTCGCTCAGGTCCTCGGCCTAGACACGGTCAGTGTCAACGAGAGCTTCTTCGACCTCGGCGGAAACTCGTTGTCGGCAACCAAGGTCACCGCGCGAATCGCCGCGGCGGTCGATCGCGAGGTTCCGGTCGCCGCACTTTTCGAGGCGGAAACAGTCGCACGGCTGGCCGAATACATCTCCGGGCTGATGGCAGGTCATCCGTCAGTGCCGCTCGGTCCGCGTCCGCGTGCCGAAGTCGTACCGCTGGCTGGCGTCCAGCGCGGTATGTGGCTGCTCAATCGGGCCGACCCCGCGTCCCCCGCCTACAACGTCGCACTGGCGCTGCGCCTGACCGGCGATCTGCGGGTCGACGCATTGGCCGAGGCGATTGGCGACCTGGTGCGGCGCCACGAAACGCTGCGCACCAGCTATCCGATGATCAACGGTGAACCGGTTCAGGTGATAAGCCCGGCTGATGCCGTCCTGGCCGATCTCGACGTCGCACCGGTGACGGTCGAGGGTGACATGAATGCGGCGATCATGGCAGTCACCGGCCAAGGCTTCGACGTCACCGAGGCCGCACCGGTACGGCTGGCCCTACTCGACGTTGCCGACGACGACCACGTACTGGTTTTCGTCGTACACCACATCAGCGCCGACGGTTCGTCGATGGCGCCGCTGGCACGGGATCTGATGATCGCCTACGCGGCGCGCTCGGCAGGACATGCGCCGCCCTGGTCTGCTTTGCCGGTGCAGTACGCGGATTTCACGCTCTGGCAGGCCGAGCGGCTGGCCGCGGTTGATCACGACGGCCGCACCGAAGCCCGACGGCAACTGGACTATTGGAAGCAGCGACTGTCCGGTGTGCCGGAGACGATCGACCTGCCGACTGACCGGCCGCGTGGCAAGAATCCAAGTTTCCGCGGCGGCCAGATTGATTTCGAAATCTCCGCCGATCTGGTGGGATCGCTGGAATCGATTGCGCGCGAGCATAATACGACGCTATTTATGGTGACGCAGGCGGCCTACGCGGTACTCCTCGCGCGGTTGGCAGGCCGTACCGATCTGGTGATCGGAACGCCGTATGCGGGCCGCGGTGAACAGGCTCTCGACGGTATCGTCGGCATGTTCGTCAACAGCCTCGCATTGCGTACCCGCGTCGACGCCGGAGCATCGTTCACCGAACTTCTCGCGCAGGTTCGTCGAGACGATCTGGCGGATATGGCCAACGCCGAGATCGCATTCGATTCGATTGTCGCGGAAACCGTGAGTGCTACCGCCACTTCCCATAATCCGCTGTTCCAGGTCATGTTCTGGTTCCAGAATATCGACTTCCCGACGCTACGCCTTGGCGACCTGGAGGTTTCGCCGATAGCGGAGGAGTTCGTCCCGGCCAAGGTCGACCTGCAACTGACCTTGTATCCCAATGATCCGGCCAGCGAGTCCGGCAAGGGGGAGCGTGCGATGAAAGCGCAGCTCATCTATGCCACGGACCTATTCGACGAGTCCACCGCGGCCACGATCACCCAGCGGTATCTGCGTGTGCTGGAGGCCGTTGCCGCCGACACCGAATGTATCGTGGGCGACATTGTGATTCTCACCGCCGAAGAGCAGATCACGGCCGTCGCGCCGACGGCCGATATCGCTCTGACCGATCTGGTGGCCGCGGCGACGAACGCGGATCCGACGGCCGAAGCGCTGAGTCCGGGGATCACGTTCGGGGCGTTGTCCGCGATGATCACGGCGATGGCCGCGGCACTTCCGGGGTCCGACGCCGACGCCGCACTCACGATGGCTTTGATGAGCACCGTCCCCGGTCTCGCGGCCGGCGGTCCGGCCGCCCTCGACGACGCCCTCGGCAACTTGCGATCCAATGCCGCCGCACTTACCGGAATGACCGCCGACCTGTCAGAAGGAAATAATCGAACGTGACCGCTGTCGATTCTGGTGCTGCCGATTTCTCGCGTGGCTGGGGTAAGAATCCGTCGACCGTAGATCTGATCGCGTTCGCCGCGGCGAACGATCCGCTGGCCGTTGCATTCATCTCGGCGTCGGGCGCGGTGTCCTTCGGACAGTTACACGATCAGGTATCGATGACCGCGGGGGTGCTCGCGGCGCAAGGGTTGGATACTGAGGCCGCGGTGGGGGCCAGCGTGACCGGGCAGCTCGACAACGCGGGTAAGTCGCCGGAACAAATCGCCGCCGGTATGCGCGGCGCACTCGATCAGATTCGCCGGGGCGCCTTCGAGTTCGTCGGTAGCAGCGATGTCGGATCACTGTCAGGTCTTTTCCGTTCTGCGGCATACCGATTCGGCACTCGGACGGCGCTAACCGACCTGCGCGGATCGTCGCTGACGTACGCCGAACTCGACGTTCGCTCGACCCAGCTGGCCGCCGGTCTCATCGCCGCCGGTGCCGGCCCTGAAAGCCTGGTCGGGGTAGCACTCGATCGCGACGCCGACCTAATCGTCGCGTTGCTCGGCATCATCAAATCCGGTGCCGCATACCTGCCGCTGGACCGCTCGCATCCACTCGATCGACTCACCGCGATCGTCGACGACGCGAAACCGCTTGTGGTGCTGACCGATCAGGACACCGCGATCGCCTGGGCGAGTCTAAACGCGCCAATGGCGACCGCAACCGACATCGCCGGACGTGGCGGCCCCGAACATGTCGCGGCCATTCCGGCGAGCATCGACCCGGCGCACCCGGCCTATGTCATGTACACCTCGGGTTCCACTGGCAAACCCAAGGGCGTCGTGGTGACTCATGCCGACGTCGTGACGTTACTGTCGGCGATGGGCCGGGAATACGACTTCAGCCCCCAAGACGTGTGGACGATGTTCCAGTCCTACGCGTTCGACGTCTCGGTCGGCGAGATCTGGGTGACGTTGGCATTCGGCGGACGCCTGGTGGTCCTCGACTACCTCACCACCCGCTCGCCGGGGGACTTCGTCGAAGTTCTTGAGCGCGAACAGGTTACCGTCGTCAACCTGACACCGTCGGCCTTTTATCAACTCGCTGGCGCGGTCCGCGCGCCGGCCGGACGGCATGCGACACCGCCGGGTCGCCTCGCGCAGTCGATCAGGTACATGATCTTCGTCGGCGAAGCACTCGACTTCGAGCAGGTCCGGCGCTGGCACGCCGATCGTCGTACCCAAGACGGCAATGACGGCCCACAGCTCAACAACATGTACGGCCCAACCGAGGCGACCGTGTACATGACCCGCCGGACCCTCACCCCGGAGTTCGTCGCCGCGACCCTGGCCAGTGATGTCGGTATGCCGTTGGACCGGACGCGCACCTATGTCCTTGACAGCAGGCTCGCGAAAGTACCCGACGGAGTACCCGGCGATCTGTATATCGCCGGCGACCAATTGGCGCGTGGTTACGCTGGCCGATTCGCCCTCAACGCAACACGTTTCGTCGCCGACCCATTCGACGACAAGGGTCGCCGGATGTATCAGACCGGCGATGTCGCGATCGTGCGTAACGGATCGCTGGAATTCCTCGGTCGCAGCGACGGCCAGGTCAAGGTCCGCGGCTTCCGCATCGAACTCGGTGAGGTTGAGGCCGCGCTACTCGCCGCGCCGGGCGTGAACGCCGCGGCCGCGACGGTCTATCAACGCGATGACGACGTGGTCCAGTTGGTCGGCTATGTCGTGGGCGTCGGTGCCGATGGCGCCGACCTCGACGTTGGGCAGGTGCGGGCCGCCGCGGGCGCGAAGGTGCCCGACTACATGGTGCCCGACATCATCATGTCGTTGGAACAACTGCCGCTGAACGTCAACGGCAAACTGGACCGAAAAGCGTTGCCGCGACCGGTAGCCGAGGCCACCGTCGAATTTGTCGCTCCGCAGGGGCACGCGGAGACGGTCATCGCCGGAATCTTCACCGAAGTGCTTGGCATCGAGACGATTTCGGCTGTCGAGTCGGTATTCGACGTCGGCGGCAATTCGCTGCTCGCGGCCCGGATCGTCGGCCGTGCCTGCGAGGAACTCGGTGTCGAACTCAATCTGCGTGATCTGTTCGAGGCGCCGACCGTCCGCGGATTCGCCGAGCGAGCCGGGAATGTCGAGGTCGGCTTGCCGCCGATCGCCGCGGTAGTTCCACGGCCGGATCAGATTCCGCTATCGTTCGCACAGTCGCGGATGTGGTTCATCAACCAATTCGATCCGACCGAATCGACCTACAACATCCCGGCACTTCTCCGGTTGACCGGCAAACTCGACGTCGCGGCATTGCGGATGGCCGTCGTTGACGCCGTCGTCCGCCACGAGGTGTTGCGAACCACATTCCCGGCGAAGGACGGCGTACCGGTCCAGATCGTCGATTCAGCCGAATCTGTTGACCGACAGCTGGATTGGCAGATCACCTCGTCCCGCGACGATATCGTCGCCGCGGTTGCCGGCGGTTTCGACGTCACCGCTTCGTGGCCGATCCGAGCCCGTCTGCTGACCGAGCCGGACGGCGGCTATGTCTTCGCGCTGGTGGCTCACCACATCGCAACCGATGGCGAATCGATGTTACCGTTGATCGCCGATATCGTGACCTCCTATACCGCACGCGTGCGGGGTGAAGTACCGGAATTCGCGCCGCTCACAGTGCAATTCGCTGACTACGCACTGTGGCAGCATGAGGTACTCGGTTCAGCCGATGATGCCGAATCGGTTATTGGCAAACAACTTTCCTACTGGCTCGACCAGCTCGACGGGCTGCCCGAACGACTGGACTTGCCGGCCGACCGGCCCCGGCCACGGGCGGCGTCGCATACCGGTGCGCAACTCGCCTTCGATATACCCGCCCAGGTCGGCGATCGGATCGCCGCGCTCGCACATGAGTCGGGCACTACGGCATTCATGGTCACCCATGCGGCATTCGCCGTACTTCTCGCGCGGATGAGCGCCACCGACGACATCGCGATCGCCACACCGATCGCCGGACGTGGGCAGGCAGCCCTCGATCATCTGGTCGGGATGTTCGTCAACACCCTGGTGTTGCGCACCCCGGTCGACGTCACCGAATCATTCGACAGCCTGCTGGCGCGTGTCCGCACCGCCGATCTCGATGCTTTCGCACATGCCGACGTGCCTTTCGAGAGCATCGTCGACGCGCTCGATCCGGTGCGCTCAGAAGCGTTCGCGCCGTTGGCCCAGGTGATGCTGTCCTTCGATCCGGCGGCTTCGGCACAGCGGCTCGCGGTCTCGGTTGCCGGCGTCGAATTCGAACAGATCGATGCTCCGGTGGTACCCGCGCAGCTTGATTTGTCCGCGATCATCCGCTCCGGCGGGTCGGGTCAGCCGTGGGCTGGCACGCTGGTCTACGCGACCGACCTGTTCGACGAGTCGAGCGTCGCCGCGTTGGCCGAGTCGTTCGTCCGGGTGCTGGGGGAATTGACTGCGACTCCGTCGACAGTAGTCGGCGATGTGCCACTGGCGTCGCCGCAAACGCGGGCCGACGCGATCGCACATTCGACCGGGCCTGCAGTCGGCGTGCCGCCGATATCGCTGGCCGACGCCGTCGCTGCACGGGTGGTGTCCACCCCGACGGATATCGCGCTGGTATTCGACGGCCGCGAGGTCACCTACGCGGAATTCGGTTCACGAGTGAATCAGCTCGCGCGCCAACTCATTTCGTACGGAGTTGGGCCCGACGTCGCAGTTGGCGTCGTGATCGACCGTGGCGTTGAGATGATGGTCGCGGTCCACGCCATCGTCACCGCTGGCGGTCACTACGTACCCATCGATATCGCTGCTCCGCCTGAGCGGGTGCGCTATATGACGATCACGGCGGGTGTCAATACGATCTTGATCGGCGGACAGACGCCGGCTGCTGTCGTTGGTCTCGATGGAATCCGTGTACTCACCGTCGACACCGAGACAACGCCAAACGAGTCCGGTAATGCGATCACCGACGCCGACCGACTCGCGCCGCTGAGATCTGAACACGCCGCCTATACGCTGTTCACTTCGGGATCCACCGGCCGCCCCAAGGGAGTAACCGTCACCCACGCGGCGATTGTCAATCGGCTGGCTTGGATGCGCGACGGGTATGGCCTCTCGGCTGCTGACGTGTTCGTGCAGAAGACCCCGTATACCTTCGATGTTTCGGTGTGGGAGTTGTTCCTGCCCCTCTCGATTGGTGCCAGGTTGGTCATCGCCGGCCCGGACGCTCATCGTGACCCCGAGCAGGTCGCCGATCTCATTGAGACGCACTCGGTTTCGATCGCGCATTTTGTTCCGTCGATGCTCTCGGTCTTCGTTGAGGTACTTGACGGGCGATTGTCGGAGCTGGCAAGTCTGCGATGGGTATTCGCTTCCGGCGAAGCGTTGACCAGTGGTCCGGTGCATGAACTGATGCGGGCGAATGCCGCCGTCTCGGTGGTGAATCTTTACGGACCGACCGAGGCCGCGGTCGATGTAACCGAATACACCGTGCGGTCAGGCGACGCGGTGATCCCAATCGGTGAACCGGTTTGGAACACAACGACATTGGTACTCGATGCACGCCTGCGCCCGGTGCCCGTCGGGGTTCCCGGCGAGCTGTATCTCGGCGGAGTGCAACTCGCACGCGGCTATGCCGCGCGCGGCGATCTGACCGCGGACCGCTTCGTCGCGGACCCGTTCTCGACGACCGGCTCGCGACTCTACCGAACCGGCGACCTGGTGCGGTGGAATACCTCTGGCCAGATCGAGTACTTGGGCCGCACCGACTTTCAAGTCAAATTGCGCGGCCAGCGAATCGAGTTGGGCGAGATCGAGGCGGTGCTGGCCGCGGCGCCGGGCGTGGTGCATGCTGCTGCGACTGTTGTCGAGGCACCTGGTGGCGGCGAACATCTTGTCGCGTATCTGGCTGGGGCACATCAGCATCCGGTTCTCGAGGACGTGCGGGCTGCGGCGGCGGCAGCGCTACCGTCGTATATGGTCCCGTCGGTGTGGACTCTGCTCGACGAGATCACTCTGAATAGTGCCGGAAAAATTGATCGTCGTGCTCTGCCTGCGCCGCAATTCTCCGACGCCGATTCAGGTTTCACCGCGCCGCTGGGGGCCGTCGAGGAGCAACTGGCAGCGATGGTTGCCGGTGTACTCGGACGCGATCGAATCAGCGTCACCGAATCTTTCTTCGCGCTCGGCGGCGACTCCATCATGTCGATTCAACTGGCTGCCGCGGTGCGTGCGGCTGGGCTGCACCTCTCGCCCCGCGAAATCTTCGAGCATCGGACCGTGCGTGCGATGTCGGCTGCGATCACCGCCGCTGAGCGGCGGATTCCGGCGCTCGAAGAACTGCCGGGCGGCGGCGCGGGTGAGATGATCATGCCACCCGCGGCTTCCTGGATGCTCGAATTCGCTGATACGCCAACCCAATTCGCCGACTTCTCGCAGGCGGTCGTCCTCGTCGCACCGCCGGAACTCACCCCCGAGTCACTGTCGGATCTACTCGCTGAACTTGCAACTCAACATCCGATGCTCACCGCCAGCCTTTCCGATGGCGAGTTTGGACCCACGCTGGTCGGGGGTAACGACGTCGATCCGGTCGCCGTCGACGTTGTCGAATCCGGTTATGACATCGGCGATCCCCGATTCGACGCCGACGTGGTCGCGGCGCATTCGTCGGCAACCGCCCGGCTCGACCCATCGGTTGGCCGGCTGATCGGAGCGACGCTTGTTAAGGCTCTGAATGGCCGTGGGCGCATAGTAATCGCGATCCATCACCTCGGCGTCGACGCGGTCTCCTGGCGCACCATCGTCGAAGACCTCGCGACCGGCTGGGGGCAGATTGACGCCGGTGAGTCTCTTCGGATACGCGGCGAAGCAACTTCGGCGCGTGCCTGGTCGGCCGCTCTATCCACCCAAAGCCCAGCGCGGACAAGGGAATACGACTATTGGCTCGACCGCCTGCCGGCTCAGCCGACGGATTTCGGGACGCCGCCCAAGCGAGCGCGCGACCGAGAATACACATCGTCGGTGCTGACCAGGATGATCGATCCGGAATTGACCGCTGACCTGCTGCGCAGCGCCCCGGATGCGTTCGGCGGCAACGTCAACGACGTTTTGCTCGGCGCATTCGCACGTGCGGTTCGTTCCTGGCAACACGATCGGGGAATCGTCGATGCCGCGCCGGTATCGGTACTCGTTGAGGGCCACGGTCGTTACGAAGAAGTACTCGCCTCCGGACCTGACGCTCGCCGCGCCGATCTATCGCGGACCGTTGGTTGGTTCACCACGCTGGCGCCGATGAACCTGGAGCCCGGTACCGACATAGTTCATGCGGTCAAAGCCGCGAAGGAAGAACGACTCGGCCGGCCCGACGAGGGGATCGGGTTCGGTCTGCTCCGGTACACCGACGACGCCGAATTGCGTTCGCGCCCACTACCGTCGGTGATCTTCAACTATCTCGGCGCAACCGCGGGTGGCGCGGGTGCCGTCGCCGAAGTCGGATTCGTTCCGGATCTGACCGCGCCCGTGCTGCCCGCGTCGCCGTCCGGTGCGATGGCCGCGATGGCCGCCCTGACCATCAATGTCGACACCACCGTGGTCGACGGTCAACCGTCGTTGCGGGCGTCGATGCGGTTCCCGGGCGCCATGCTCTCCGACGCCGATGTCGCCGACCTCGCCGACCGATGGTCGATCGAGTTGGCGGCGGCGGCCGAGGCGGTCGCGCAGGCGAATCCAGGCCTGTCGCCATCGGATGTGCCAGGGGTCGCGGTGACGCAAGGCGACCTCGACGCTCTTGCCGCGCAATTCGGCGACGCGGCGATCTGGCCGCTCGCACCATTGCAGCGTGGGCTGTACTTCCAGGCCGAGATGGCCGGTGACGGCGCAGTCGACGTCTATGTGACCCAGGCGGTCCTCCATCTCGGCGCAGATGTCGATCTCGCCCGGCTACGTGAATCGGTCGGCCAACTTGTGGCCCGGCACCGCGTGCTGCGATCCGGCTATGTTCGTACCGCGAGCGGTGCGGTCGTAGCGGTGGTACCCGACGCGGTCGAGGTTCCGTGGTCGGTGGTCGATACCGCCCATCAGGACGCCGAAACCGCTGCCACCTCGGTTGCGCGGATCGCCTTGGAACAGAAGACGATTCCGTTCAATCTCGCGCAGCCACCGTTACTGCGGGTTGTCGTCGTACGGCACGGCGAGGGGGTGGATGTGGTGATCACCAACCACCACATCCTCTTCGATGGATGGTCGGGACCGCTTGTCCTTGCTGATCTGATGGCGATCTACGCCACCGGGCAGGCCTACACCGCCGATCCGGCCGACGCGGACTTCGTCGACTTCCTCGAACTCGTCGCACATACCGAAGTCGCAGCGGGCCTCTCGGCCTGGCGTGAGGTGCTCAGTCGCGTGGACGGTCCCACACTGGTCGCTCCCACCGTGGCGGCGACGGCTGAGTCGATGCCGCGCGTCGCCGGGGTTGTCCTCGATCAGGAGTTGATTCAAAAGCTCGAATCGGTTGCACGGCAACACAATGCGACTCTCGCGACGGTGCTGCAGTCGGCGTGGGCGATTCTGCTCGCGCGAGTGACCGGCAATCGGGTGGTCACTTTCGGTGAGACGGTATCGGGTCGTCCGGCCGAACTTGCAGGTGCGGAATCCATCGTCGGTCTGTTCATCAACACGTTGCCGGTCGTCGTCGACGTCGACCCCGCCGCCGACCTCGGTTCGATCGTGGAGCGGTTGCAGCGCGACAAGATCGCTGTCCTCGACCACCAGCATCTGGTTCTGCCCGATATCATCGCCGCTGCCGGTGTGCCGGTTGGCTTCGACACCCTCACGATTCACGAATCGTATCCGGTCGATACCGAATCGCTCGCCGCGTTGAATGCTTCCGCGAGCGGCGATCTCGACATCCGTGGGATCGATTCGACCGATGCCACGCACTATCCGCTCAATATGGTCACCTCGCCGACGACCGACGGTCTTGCGATCGAATTGAAATACTTGCCCGGCGCATTCGACGACGATCAGATCAGGGTCTTCTCGGCGGCGTTGGCGGAGATCCTGCGGGTATTCGCCGACCGCCCGCAGACTCGTAGCGGCGATGTCGAGTTGATGGACGAGGCAGTTCGTGCGGAGGTCCGTGCACTTGAGTGGGGCGCCCTAACTCCACTGGCGCCGGGAACGGTCGCCGATGTCGCCGCGGCGTGGGCACTGCGATCGCCGCAGGACACCGCGCTGTGGTTCGAAGGGCGCGAAGTGTCTTACGGTGAATTCGCTGCGCGTGTGAATTCACTTGCACGCAAACTGATTTCGCTCGGAGTCGGGCCGGAGTCGGCGGTAGCCGTCAGCATCGGACGGTCGGTGGAGATGATGGTCGCGGTGCATGCCGTGGTCGCTGCCGGCGGTCAGTATGTGCCGATGGATATCGGTGCGCCAGCCGAACGCGTCGAATATATGGTCGCGACCGCCGGAGCGCGCGTGATGCTGGTGTCGGCTGAGACGGCCAACTCGACCGGTGCGAAGGTCGCGGCATCATCGGGTGTGCGGGTAGTGGAAGTCGATACTTCGGCAGACGTGGATCTGTCGGCTGCACCGATCGCGGACGCCGAGCGGGTGGCGCCGTTGCGGCCCGACCACGCCGTCTACACATTGTTCACATCGGGATCAACCGGGCGGCCGAAGGGCGTGACGCTGTCGCATGCCGCGGTGGTGAACCGGCTGTGGTGGGGTCTGGACGAGCTGCCCATCGGCGCTTCCGACGTGGTGGTGCAGAAAACGCCGTACACATTCGACTGCTCGGTACCGGAGTTGTTCGCGCCGTTGATGGTTGGCTCCACCCTGGTGGTTCTCAAGGACGGCGGACACCTCGACCCGCTGTACGTCGCCGATATCATCGAGCGGACGGAGGCGACGATGGTCCACTTCGTTCCGTCGATGCTTTCGGTGTTCGCTGAGATCGTCGGACAAACGCGAGTACGCGCAATGGATAGCATCCGAATCATTTCGACGACCGGCGAAGCCCTCCCGCCGGGGTTGGCAGCACAGCTCCGCGAGTGGCTGCCGGAGATCCTGTTCTACAACTTGTATGGACCGACCGAAGCGGCCGTCGAGATCACCTACGAGAAGATCGAGCGGATCAGTGCCGACGATGTGACGGTGCCGATCGGTGTTCCGGTCTGGAATTCGTCCGCGGTGGTTTTGGATTCGCGATTGCAGCGGGTTCCGCCCGGCGTTCCGGGGGAGCTTTATCTGGGTGGTAATCAGTTGGCGCGCGGCTACGCCTCGCGCGGCGATCTCACCGCGGACCGCTTCATCGCCGACCCGCTGGGCGAGCCCGGTGCTCGCCTCTATCGAACCGGTGACCTGGTTCGCCGGACCGTCGACGGCAACATTGAGTACCTGGGCCGCACCGACTTCCAGGTGAAACTCCGCGGCCAGCGGGTGGAACTCGGCGAAATCGAGTCTGTCCTTGCCGGTGCGCCGGGCGTGGTCCACGCCGCGGCAACAGTTGCCGATGGGCCAGGAGGTTCGCAGCATCTGGTCGGGTATCTGGCCGGCCGCGGCGGTCAGGCGCTTGACCTGGACGGGATCAAACATATTGTCGCGGAATCACTTCCGGTCTACATGGTGCCAACCGTTTGGATGGTGCTTGACGACATCGCACTCAACAGTGCCGGCAAACTCGATCGAAAAGCATTGCCCGAGCCGGATTTCGGCGGCGTAGCAGCCGAGTTCGCCGCTCCAGCGACCGAGGACGAGGCGTCCCTCGCGCGGGTCTTCGCGGACGTGCTGGGTGTCGAGCGGGTCAGCGTCGCCGATTCATTCTTCGAACTGGGCGGAAACTCGTTGTCCGCCATGCGGCTCGCGGCCCGCGCCGGTGAGGTACTCGGTGTCGACCTGTCGGTCCGGGATCTGTTCGAAGCGCCGACCGTGCGGGCACTGGTCGCGGCGGCGGCTACCGGACCGGCGGCAGCGGCCCCGATCGTGGCCGTGGTCCCTCGACCGGATGTGATTCCGCTGTCCTTCGCTCAGCAGCGGATGTGGTTCATCAACCGATTCGAACTAGACTCGCCGGTGTACAACCTTCCCGCCGTCTTGCGGTTGACCGGCTCGCTCGATGCGCCTGCACTGCGTGCGGCGGTTGCCGATGTTGTCGCGCGACACGAGATTCTGCGGACGGTATACCCGGCGGTAGACGGTATTCCGTGCCAGCAGGTTTGCGCGGCAACGGAATTAGATGATCGGGAGATCTGGCGAACGGTCGGGACCGAAGGCGAGTTGTTCGCCGGGGCGATGGCCGGTTTCGATCTTGCCGACCAGTGGCCACTGCGAGTCCTGCTCCACAGCCGTGGCGACGAGCACATCCTCGCGGTGGTCTCACATCACATCGCGGCCGACGGCGAATCGTCGCTGCCACTGGTGACCGATCTGTTGACGGCCTATGTCGCCCGCTCGACCGGTAGCGCGCCGATATTCGACCCACTTGAGGTTCAGTATGCCGACTACGCGCTGTGGCAGCATCGGGTACTCGGCTCACCCGAGGATCACGAGTCGGTGGTCGGTCGCCAACTGTCGTATTGGACAGACCAACTGGCCGGGTTGCCCGATGTCCTCGATCTGCCGACCGATCGTCCGCGAGCTCAGGCCGCGTCCCATCGCGGGCAGACGGTCGAGTTCGCCGTCCCCGCGCATATCGCGTCCCGGATCGATGAACTCGCGCAGTCGCATGGTGTCACCGCGTTCATGGTGTTGCACGCGGCATTGGCCGTCGTGCTCGCTCGCCTCAGCACGTCAACCGATATCGCGATAGCTACACCGGTATCCGGCCGCGGTCATCAAGTTCTCGAACGGCTCGTCGGCATGTTCGTCAACACCCTGGTGTTGCGAACCGAGATCGATTCCGCGGCTTCGTTCGATGAGTTGCTGCACGAGATTCGGGCCACCGATCTCGACGCTTTCGCCCATGCCGACGTGCCGTTCGAGACGGTGGTCGACGCGGTCGATCCGGTGCGCAGTGAGGCCTTCGCGCCGCTCGCCCAAGTGCTGCTGTCATTCGATCCGGGAGCTTCGGTAGCCGGCGTCGAACATTCGGTCGCCGGGCTCGGTATTTCGCCGGTTAAGCCGGAAGATGTTCCGGCACAACTCGATCTGTACGTCACGGTGTCGACCGGCCGCGATGGCGCCGGATGGCCGGGTTCGGTGACCTTCGAGACCGATCTATTCGACGCGGCGACGGTCGACTCGATGATGGCGGGTTATGTTGGCGTTCTTGACGCGGTGACCGCCGATCCGGATCTTGCCGTGGGCGATATCGCGATGCTGTCGGCCGGGCAGGTGGCCGTGATCCGCGGCCGGGAATTCGGTGCGGATATCGGGTTGCCTGACGTCGCCACCTTGCCTGATGCGGTCGCACGGCAGATCTCGCTATCGCCGGAGCATGCCGCCCTGGAGTTCGCCGGCCGATCGGTGTCGTACCGCGAATTCGGTGCGCGCGTGAATGCGCTTGCCCGCGAACTCATTTCGATGGGCGTCGGGCCGGATGTCGCGGTCGCCCTGTCGCTGCCGCGGTCGGTGGAGATGGTTGTTGCCATCCACGCGGTGATCACGGCGGGCGGCCAGTACGTGCCCATCGACACCGCTGCGCCTGCCGAACGCGCAGCATACATGATGGATACCGCGGCCGTCGCGGCTCTGCTGGTCACCGATCCGGAATCGGCGGCCGCCGTCGTAACCGCCGCAGCCGATCGCGGCCTTCGGGTTATCAGGGTCGATACCTCCGGCGACGTCGATCTCGCTACCGAACCGGTAACCGATACCCTGCGATTGTCGCCGTTGCGCGCCGACCACGCGTGCTACACACTCTTCACCTCCGGTTCAACCGGACGGCCCAAGGGAGTGACCCTGTCGCATCGCGCGGTGCTTAACAGGTTGTGGTGGGGCCTGGGCGAATTGCCGATCGATCAGACCGACACGGTAATGCTCAAGACTCCCTACACGTTTGACGTATCGGTGCCCGAATTATTCGCGCCGTTGATGGTTGGTGCGCGGATGACGATCTTGGCCGACGACGGGCATCTGCGGCCGTTGTTCGTGGCCGACGAGATCGCCCGGACGCAGACCACGATGGTGCATTTTGTGCCGTCCATGCTGTCCGTGTTCTGCGAAGTCGTCGGGCGTGAACGGATTTCGTCGTTGACGTCGATCCGGATCGTCTCGGCGACCGGTGAGGCGTTGCCGCCAGCGGTGGCAGCCGAACTGCGGACGGCGCTGCCATCACCGCTCTTCTACAACCTCTACGGGCCGACGGAGGCCGCCGTGGAGATCACCTACGAGAAGATCCACTCGGTCGATCCGACCGCAACCTCGGTGGCTATCGGTGTGCCGGTATGGAATTCGTCATCGGTTGTGCTCGACTCCCGGCTCCATCGGGTGGCCGACGGAGTTGCCGGCGAACTGTACCTTGGCGGTGTTCAGCTCGCCCGCGGATACGCCGGCCGACCCGAGTTGACCGCCGACCGGTTCGTGGCCGATCCATTCGGCTCCGGTGACCGGCTGTACCGAACCGGCGACCTGGTGCGCCGTCGCGGTGACGGCGTGCTGGAATACCTGGGCCGCACCGACTTCCAGGTCAAGCTCCGTGGACAGCGCATCGAGTTGGGTGAAATCGAATCCGCATTGGCAGCGGTCCCCGGTGTGGTGCACGCAGCCGCGACAGTCATCGACGCCGCCGAAGGTGTGCAGCACCTGGTCGGTTATGTATCGCCATCAACCATCGACGTGGATGCCGTGAAAGCATCGGTGACGCAGTCACTGCCGGTCTACATGGTGCCGTCGGTGTGGGTGGCGTTCGACGACGTGACGTTGAACAGTGCGGGCAAGCTGGACCGTAAGTCATTGCCGGAGCCGGTATTCACCACCGACGACTACGTGGCGCCCACCGGTGCGATCGAACACGAATTGTCGCAGATCTTCGCCGACGTGTTGGGTGTCGAGCGGGTCAGTGTCACCGATAGCTTCTTCGATATCGGCGGCAACTCGCTTTCGGCGATGCGGCTGGCCGCGCGTATCGGCGAGGCGTTGGGCACCGAGGTCGGTGTACGCGACGTATTCGCACATCCCTCGATCCGCGACTTGGCCGCTGCCGAACTTGCTGGAGTGGCACGTCCGCCGATCACCGCCACCCGGCCGCGCCCCGGCCGGGTGCCGTTGTCGTTCGCGCAGCAGCGTATGTGGTACGTCAATCAGCTCGATCCAGAGTCCTCGGCATACAACATTCCGGTGGTTTTGCGGTTGTCAGGGCCACTCGATGTGGCCGCGCTGCGCACTGCGGTCGGCGATCTCATCAGCCGACACGAGGTAATGCGAACGCTATTCCCGGCCGAGGATGGCCAGCCCGTACAACAAGTGCAGGAGGCGTCGCGGGCCGATTCTGAAATCGATTGGCAGATAGTCGATTCAGAAGAGGCTGTCGCCGCCGCGGTGACGACTGGATTCGATGTCAGCGCGCAGTATCCGATCCGGTTGCGGCTGTGGCCGGTGGCAAGTGACGAGTATGTTCTCGCAATCGTCACCCAGCACATCGCCGCCGACGGCGAATCGTTGGCTCCGCTGGTAGCCGACCTGGTCGCTGCCTACCTGGCTCGCGTCGACGGACGTGAACCCGAATTCGTCCCGCTGGCAGTGCAATTCGCCGACTACGCGATCTGGCAGCATCGGGTGCTTGGCGCCGCTGACGACTCGTCTTCGGTGGTCGGACGTCAATTGTCTTACTGGACAACGCAGTTGGCGGGATTGCCGGACGTCATCGAGCTGCCCACCGACCGGCCACGTCCCGCGGTCGCGTCGCAATCCGGTGCGCAGGTGACCTTCGAGATTCCGATGGCCACATCGGCGCGGATCGCGCGGATCGCGCAGGAGGCCGGTGCGACCAATTTCATGGTGGTGCACGCAGCACTCGCCGTTCTGCTGGCCAGGACCAGCGCTACCGACGACATCGCGATCGGTACCCCCATCGCCGGCCGTGGCCAGCAGGTTCTCGATCCGCTTATCGGCATGTTCGTCAACACGTTGGTGCTGCGGACCCGGATGGACGGCGGCGCCTCCTTCGCCGACATCCTTGCCGACGCGAAAGCTACCGACCTGGACGCGTTCGCTCACGCTGACGTGCCATTCGAGACAGTTGTCGACGCCGTAGATCCGGTCCGGTCGGCGTCCTTCGCGCCACTGTCGCAAGTCTGGCTCACCTTCGACCAGACGACGGTGCCCGAACTCGCGGGGGCCGGGCTGACCTCGGGTGAGGTTGCCGGGCTGCACGTGAGTCCGGTCGCCACTGACACGGTGCCGGCGCGTGTCGACCTGCTGGTCAATATTGTTCCTACACAAGATAACCCGTGGCAGGGGACGATCGTCTACGCCGTCGATCTCTTCGATGCCGCTACCGTGCGGTCTTTCGCCGCGCGACTGGTGAATGTGCTCGATAGCGTGGTCGACGACACCGGCATCGCGATCGGCGACATCCCGCTCGACGGTCCAGCGCAGTTCGTCGCGTCGCTAAGTCCGTCGGCCGCGCCCGAGGAAATACCGGCCGCCCCGGTGATAGCTGAGAACGCGGCAGTCGTCACCGGCGGCGCTGGCACCGCACCGGCGCTGCTGGCCGAACTGTTCGCGACAGCGGCCAGGCAGCATGGGATGCGCCAGGCGGTGGTGGATTCCGCCGGTGACAGCCTCACGTACATCGAACTCGATCAACGGTCGAATCGATTGGCCCGCTGGCTCATCACGCAAGGTATCGGACCGGAGAAGCTGGTCGCGCTGGCGATCAAGCGCTCGACTGCACTGCTCACCGCGATCTGGGCGGTAACCAAAACCGGCGGCGGCTACGTACCGATCGACCCCGACTATCCGGCCGAGCGGGTCGCGAACATGGTCGAAGATTCGGGTGCGGTACTCGGGCTGTCAGTCGACGACACCGGCGATCTCCCCGAGCACGGATTT
Source organism: Gordonia sp. CPCC 205333 (assembly GCF_048537885.1). Taxonomy (NCBI): domain Bacteria; kingdom Bacillati; phylum Actinomycetota; class Actinomycetes; order Mycobacteriales; family Gordoniaceae; genus Gordonia; species Gordonia sp. CPCC 205333. Next base: position 972,186 of record NZ_JBCLVI010000001.1, read on the forward strand.
GACTGGGCCCGTCTCGACGATCCGGCGACGGCAGCCACCATCAGTGGATTGTCGGCTGATCCGATCAGCGACACCGATCGGCTTGCGCCGGTGCGAATTTCCAATACCGCGTATGTCATCTACACCTCCGGGTCCACCGGGCGGCCGAAGGGCGTCGCAGTCACCCACTCGGGGCTGGCCAACTTCGCGACCGAAGAGATGCGCCGATCAGGTGCCGATGAGTACTCGCGCGTGCTCGGCTTCGCATCGCCCAGTTTCGACGCATCGGTGTTGGAATACCTCCTGGCGACGATCACCGGCGGTGTACTGGTCTATCGGCCGTCCGATGCGGTCGGTGGAGAAGTGTTGTCGGACTACATGATGCGGCAGGCGGTGACTCACACCTTCCTGACTCCGACGGTGTTGTCCACCCTCGATGCCCCGGCACTGCCGGCGCTGCGAGTGGTGTACGCCGGTGGCGAGGCGGTTCCGCAGGCGCTGAAGGATCAATGGGCTCCGTTCCGCCGGATCCAAAACCTTTACGGCCCAACCGAAACGACCATCGGTGTAACAATCGGCGGGCCGATGTCGGTTGGCGAACCGGTGACTCTCGGCGGTCCTATCGCGGGTGTCGGGCTACTCGTTCTCGACAGTCGGCTGCGGCCAGCGCCGGTCGGCGTGCCAGGCGAATTGTATGTGTGCGGCGGTGCGCTGTCCCGCGGTTACCTCGATCGCCCGGGCCTCACTGCGGATCGATTCGTTGCGAATCCGTTTGGGACCGAAGGTGATCGGATGTACCGCACCGGCGACGTGGTCCGCTGGCGCCGCGACGCCGCCGGTCAGGCGGTTATCGAATACTCCGGTCGCAGCGATGACCAGGTTAAATTGCGCGGACTGCGGATCGAACTGGGCGAGATCGAAACCGCGCTGGCCGACCATCCGTCGGTTTCGGCTGCGGTGGTGGTCGGCGTTCGCGGTGATGGCGGGATTGTCGACTCGGGGGAGTCGGTCATCTCCGCCCTGGCGGGATATGTCGTCGCCGATTCCGACGTGGACGTCGCCGCGTTGCGTCAGTGGCTCGCCGATCGGCTGCCGGAATATATGGTTCCGGGCAGTATCGCGGTCCTCGAATCGCTGCCGCTGACACCGGTCGGCAAGCTGGACCGTGCGGGTCTGCCCGCTCCCGAGCTGGGGTCGTCGGCGACCTACGAGGCGCCGGCCACCGCTGCCGAAGAGCAACTTGCCGCGATTATCTCCGGCTTACTCGGAGTGGATCGGGTTAGCGTCGCGGAATCGTTCTTCGCACTCGGCGGCGACTCGATCATGTCGATCCAGCTCGCTTCGGCGGCCAAATCCGCGGGTATTGTTCTGACCCCACGGCAGATCTTCGAACACAAGACAATCCGGGCGATCGTTGCGGCGGTGGGTTCTGGTTCGGCTCGCCTGCCTGAGTTAGCTGAGCCCGCCGACGGTGCCCCCGGCCCGGTGCCACTCACGCCGATCGTGTCGTGGATGCTCGAAAAGAGCGACTCGGCAACAGATTTCGCAGACTTCTCACAATCGGCGGTTCTGCAGGCGCCCGATGAGCTCAGTGACGGAGTACTGGCCAATCTGTTGGACGCGGTCGTGTCCGCACATCCGATGCTGTCGGCGACGCTGGAACAGACAAGCGGCGGATGGGAATTCACAGCAGGTACGCCGGCCAGGGCGCAGGTGACCGAATTCGAGTCGCCGCACCGAATCGGAACTGAGGACTTCGAGGCCGATATTGTCGCAGCGTTCGAGCAGGCGTCGGCGCGATTGGACCCCAGTGTCGGCCACAATGTGGCTTCCGCGCTGGTCCGTGATCCGGACGGGGCCGGGCGGGTGGTGTTGGTAATTCACCACCTGGTCACCGACGCGGTGTCCTGGCGTGCGGTGATCGAGGATTTGGTAACCGCGTGGGCGCACTATGTTGCCGGGCAAGAGATTTCACTGCGTGCCGAGGGGACATCGATGCGGGCGTGGGCCGGCGCGCTTGTCGACCGGATCGACGCGCGGGGCGACGAGGTTGACTATTGGCTTGCCCGGACTCCTGAGGTCCCTACCGACTTGGGTGTTCACCTCGACCGTGCTCGCGATCGTGCGCATACCGTCGAGACGGTAGTCGAAAATGTTCCGGCGGACGTGACCGAAGCGATTCTCACAACGGTCCCGAAGGCATTCGGCGGGGCGGTGAACGACCCGCTGGTCGCCGCGTTCGCTCGTGCGGTGCGGTCGTGGCAATCCGATCGGGGCATCGTCGACGACACCCCGGTGTCGATTCTGTTGGAAGGTCACGGGCGCTATGAAGACGTGCTCGCGCAACCGCCGAACGCGGTCCGCGCGGACCTTTCGCGCACCGTCGGGTGGTTCACCACGATCGAGGCGATGCGGATCGATCCGTCCGCCGACATCGCCCATGCGGTCAAGGCGGCCAAGGAAGAACGCCTGAGCAAACCGGCCGACGGTATCGGTTTCGGGCTGTTGCGCTATGGCGGGGACTCCACGCTGGCCGCCCGGCCACTGCCGCCGATCACCTTCAATTATCTGGGCAATGTGGCCGGCGGACAAGATACTTCCGGCGACCTACTGCCGGCGGCCGACGCGCCGCGTTTGCCCGGTACGGTCCGCGGTGACATGGTCGCCGCGAATGCTCTGACAGTGAATGTCGATACCGTCCGGAACGCCGACGGCCGCACCTTCTCGGCCGTATTCGGTTTCCCGCGTGCGCTATTCACCGCCGACGATATCGCCGATCTGGCCCGGCGCTGGACTCGGGAGCTGCGCTCGATCGTCGATCTGGTCGCGGCGGTAGGGAATCTGGGACTGTCGCCGTCGGATGTGCCTGGCGCGGCGCTGACGCAACACGACCTTGACGCTGTCGCGACGGCCTACCCAGATGCTGTGGTCTGGCCATTGTCACCGTTGCAGCGGGGCTTCGTCTTCCAGGCCGAGATGGCGGCCGGCGACTCGGACGCGGTGGATGTCTATATCGCGCAGGCGACGCTGGAACTCGGTGGCGACATCGACATCGATAGGTTGCACGCCGCCGCCGATGCATTGCTGGCCCGACATCGTGTGCTCAGGTCTGGCTATGTCCGCACCGTCAGCGGTGCGGTTGTTGCCGTGGTCCCGCCGTCGGTGACCGCTCCCTGGACAGTGGTCGACCTGCGGGGCGTCGATGCCCACACGGCCGCCGCGCGTCTCAACGAGGTCGTCGATAGCCAGCGCATCGAACCGTTCGACCTGACCGCACCGCCGCTGATGCGTTTCGTGTTGGTGCGCAACGACTCCGACGTGCGCCTGGTGGTGACGAGCCATCACATTCTGATCGACGGCTGGTCGAGCCCGTTGCTGATCGCAGACTTGCTTGCGTTGTACGCGACAGGGGAGACCTATACCGGGACCATTAACACCTCGGGCAACGATTTCGGCGACTTCCTGGCGCTACCTGGTGCGGCTGACGACGAGGCCGGACTGGCCGCTTGGCGTGAGGTGCTGGCGCCGTTGGAGAGTCCGACGCTGGTGTCTCGCGGTGCCGCGGCGACCCATGACCAATTGCCCGCCGATCACACGGTTCTACTCGATGCCGGTCTGTCCGCGGAAATTGAATCGATGGCACGCTCGCGCGGTGTAACCGTTTCGACCATAACGCAATTCGCGTGGGCGATGCTGCTGTCACAGTTGACCGGCAATCGGGTCGTCACCTTCGGTGAAACCGTTTCGGGGCGCCCGGCCGATCTGGACGGTGTCGATGCGATGGTTGGTCTGTTCATCAACACTCTTCCGGCGGTGGTTGATGTCGATCCGACGGCCACGATCGGCGAGGTACTCGACCGGCTGCAGGCGGCCAAGGTTTCGGTGCTCGACTATCAGCACGTCGGGTTGCCGGAGATCACCGCTCTGACCGGACTACCGGTCCTCTTCGACACGCTCGCGGTCCACGAGTCCTACCCGATCAATACCGAATCACTGTCGCAGGGTGCGGAATTGCCCGGCGGCGCAGTGTTACGCGATGTCATCGCCCGCGATGCGACTCACTATCCGCTCAACCTTGGCACTACCCCCGCCGGCGATCGCCTCGAGGTCAAGATCAAGTATTTGCCCGGTGTATTCGCGCAGGACCAGATCCGGGTATTCGCCGATGTGATTGAACGGGTGCTGCGGGCCGTCGTCTACGACGCCGACGCGCAGATCGGCAGCTTCCATCTCGTCACTGCCGCCCGGGAACGCGACCTGCGGAACTGGTCGGTTGGCGAGGCGACACGTGTCACCCACAAGACTGCGGCGGATCTTATTGCCACACAGGCGAATAACTCGCCTGGTGCCGCTGCGCTGCGCTTGGGTGAGCGCACGGTGAGTTATGCCGAATACGGTGTTCGTGTCGCGACGCTGGCGCGCCAACTCATCGCGTCCGGGGTAGGACCCGATGTCGCCGTCGCCTTGTGTGTGCCGCGTTCGGTTGAGATGGCAGTCGCTATCGGAGCGGTCGTCGCCGCGGGAGGTCATTACGTACCTGTCGACGTGGAAACGCCGGTTGACCGCGTGCAGTACATGTTCGATACGGCCAAGGTGGCGGTATTGCTGGTTCATCAGAACATGCCAGTGGTTCCCGCGGTACACGTGGCAGCCCAGGCTCAGCTTCCAGTCGTGACAGTTGGTTCCGGTGAAGAACCGGACTGGTCGACGGTACCCATTTCGGCCACCGAGCGACTTTCGCCACTGCGCCCGGACCATGCGGCGTACACATTGTTCACCTCGGGTTCGACCGGCCGGCCCAAGGGCGTCACGGTTACCCACCGTGCGTTAATATCCCATCTGACCGCCGATCAGGCCTGGTACGGATTTGACGCCTCCGATGTATTCCTGCAAGTACCCGAATACACCTTCGATCCGTCGGTCGCCGACTTCTTCCGTCCGCTCATGGTCGGTGGCACGCTGATTCTGCTCGCGCCGGGTGAACACCGAGACCCGCACCGCATTGCCGAGGCGATCGACAGCTTTGGCGTGACCTCGGCGATCCTGGTGCCGTCCCTGTTGTCGGCAATGGTCGATACTCTTGGGGGTCAGGGTGATTCGTGGTTCAGATCGTTGACCCGGATTCACACTGGTGGCGAGCCGACCCCACCGGCCCTGCTCCGTCGGATCGGCGAACTCTGGCCGTCGGTGACACTGCACAACCAGTACGGTCCAACCGAGACGACGATCTATGTGACCATCCAGCAACTGCTCGCCGACCGGGCCGCCGCGGCGATCGGTCGGCCGGTCGCGAACAGTAGTGTGCTGGTGCTTGATTCGCGGTTGCGTCTGGTGCCTGCCGGGATTCCGGGCGAGTTGTACCTGGGTGGCGTGCAGGTCGCGCGCGGCTATGCCGGTCGGCCGGGGCTGACAGCTACGCGATTCGTACCTGATCCGTTCAGTGAATCCGGTGCACGTCTATACCGATCTGGCGACATGGTCCGGTGGTCCACCACCGGCGAGTTGGAATACCTCGGACGCACCGACTTTCAGGTCAAATTGCACGGACAGCGGATCGAACTCGGTGAAATCGAAGCCGCTCTACTGGCCCGGCCCGACATTGTGCATGCGGCTGCGGTGGTTGCTGCCGCGGGCGGCGACGACCACATCGTTGCCTATGTGGCGCCTGCGAGCGTCGACGTCGATGCGGCGAAACATGCTCTCGCACAAGTTCTGCCGGAGTTCATGCGTCCCACCGTTTGGATGTCTCTGGAGGGGTTGCCCTTCACGGCTTCGGGCAAAGTTGACCGAAACGCCCTGCCGGAGCCAGTCATCAAGGCGGGCGAGTACATCGCTCCCGTCGATGAGCGGGAAGCCCTGGTCGCGGAACTGATCGCCGATGTGTTAGGTACGCAACGGGTCTCGGTCACCGCGAGCTTCTTCGACCTAGGGGGCAACTCACTATCGGCAACTCGCGTTGCCGCGCGGGTATCGGATGCCTTCGACGCCGACGTGTCGGTCCGTGACCTCTTCGCCGCGCCGTCGGCTCGGGAACTGGCCGCGGTGATCGTCGGCGGTACCGCGATAGTGCCACCGGTTGCCGCGGTGGTGCCCCGCCCGGAAACCATTCCGTTGTCCTTCGCGCAGCAACGAATGTGGTTCATCAACCAATTCGATACCACGGCACCGACATACAACATTCCGATCGGTCTGCGGCTCACCGGCACGCTCGATGTCGACGCCGTGCGCGCGGCCATCGGTGACGTGGTGGCGCGTCACGAGGTACTGCGTACGACCTTCCCAGCGATTGACGGCGTACCCATGCAATTGGTGCACGCGGCGAAATCGCCTGCAGCAGCGTTAGATTGGGCATTGGTGCATTCGGAGGAGGATCTTGTTCGAGCGGCCGCGACCGGCTTTGACGTCTCGCGCGATGTCGGCCTGCGAGTGCGGCTACTGCGGAAATCCACTGACGAACATGTGCTGATGGTGGTTATGCACCATATCGTCGGCGACGGTGAATCAACCACACCGCTGGTGACGGATATGGTGACGGCCTATCTCGCCCGTGCGGCAGGTACGGCGCCGGTGTTCGGCCCGCTGCCCGTGCAGTTTGCCGACTACGCCATCTGGCAGCACACCGCGCTTGGTTCGGTCGATGATGCCGACTCGATCGTCGGCCGCCAGATGAACTACTGGACAACGGCTTTGGCTGGGCTGCCGGATGTGCTGGAGTTGCCGACCGTTCGTGCCCGGCCGGCGGTGGCGTCTCATCGCGGTGAACGGGCCGAGTTCGCGATCCCGCGCGATGTCGCGATGCGGATCGAGGATCTGGCCCACCGGAATGGTGTGACTCCGTTCATGGTGCTGCACGCGGCGCTTGCGGTGTTGCTCGCGCGGACATCGGGAACCGATGACATCGCAATTGGCACCCCGGTCGCCGGTCGCGGCTCGGCGGTACTGGACCCGATGGTCGGCATGTTCGTCAACACCCTCATCCTGCGGACCCATGTCGACTTGGGGCACTCGTTCGCCGACCTGCTCACCCAGGTGCGCACCACCGATCTGAATGCTTTCGGCAACGCGGATCTGCCTTTCGAGGCGTTGGTCGATCGACTGAATCCGGTTCGTTCGCAAGCCTTTTCGCCGCTGGCGCAGGTAATGCTGAACGTCTCGGACGAACTGGATGCCGACCACCTCTTCGATAGCGGAGAGCTGTCTGTCGCCCCGATGGAGATGGCGTCGGTCCCTGCTCAACTGGATCTGACCTTTAGCGTCGCCGTCGCCGGATTCGGCGAAGCCTGGCATGGATCACTCATCTACGCCACAGATCTATTCGACGAGCCGGCGGCCCAGGGGCTGATCGAACGCTGGTTGATGGCGCTCGATGTTCTCACAGCGGGGCCGGATACCACCGTGGGTGATGCACGATTTGTGCCAGGCGCGGCGCTCGAGCAGGTTCGCCAATGGTCCGCCGGGACTGTCGACTCGTCGCTGGCCACCGAACTGAGACGAGGCAAGTCCGCGAAGGCGGCTCTGGTCGTGGGCGAGCGGAAGGTGCCGTTCGCCGAGTTCGACGCACGGGTAGCGATTTTTGCCCGCGAGCTGATCGCGACTGGTGTCGGTCCGGATATCGCTGTGGCGGTGTGCATTCCGCGCTCGGTCGAGATGATGGTCGCCGTTCATGCGATCTTCGCGGCCGGCGGCCAGTATGTGCCGATTGACATCGACACACCGGCCGACCGCGTGAAGTACATGCTTGATGTCTCCGCTGCCTCGGTTGTCTTAGTGGCCGGTGACGGAACGGTTGGGTCGGTCGCCGCCGCCGCTCGGCACACTGGAGCGCGCCTGATTACGGTCGACGCGAGCACCGATGTCTCGCTGGTGACCGAGCCGATCACCGATGCCGAGCGCGTCGCGCCGGTTCGTGGTGACCACGCCGCTTACACGTTGTTCACTTCGGGCTCTACCGGACGCCCCAAGGGAGTGACGGTTTCCCGGGCGGCGTTGGCCAACCGACTCGGCTGGATGCACGCGGCCTATCCGATCGCTAAGCGTGACGTCGTGCTGCAGAAGACGCCGTACACCTTCGACGTCTCGGTGTGGGAGTTGTTCTGGCCCTTGCAGGTTGGCGCGACCCTGGTGATCGCTGAACCCGGACGTCATGGTGACGCGCAGTACCTGGCGCGCCTGATCGACGCACATCGGGTGACCGTCCTGCACTTCGTGCCGTCGATGCTGTCGGCATTCGTCGACGTGCTCGGCGAGCGGCTGAACAGTCTGGTGTCCCTGCGGTATATGTTCACCTCCGGTGAGGCATTGACACCCGCGGTCGCACAGGCGGTCGTTGCCAGCCTGCCTCGACTCGAACTGCACAACCTATACGGGCCGACCGAGGCGGCCGTCGACGTGACGAGTCACCAGGTTCTCGCGGGCGAGCAGATCGTGCCGATCGGTCGGCCGGTACCGAATACCGCCTCCTATGTTCTCGACACTCGCCTGGCGCCGGTTCCGGTCGGCGTACCCGGCGAGCTATACCTCGGCGGTATCCAGGTGGCTCGTGCCTACGCCGGACAGTCCGGACTGACATCTGAGCGTTTTGTGGCAGACCCCATCGGGCCGGCGGGTAGTCGGTTGTATCGCACGGGCGATGTCGTTCGCTGGAATGCCAACGGAGAGTTGGAGTACCTGGGCCGGTCCGACTTCCAGGTGAAGCTGCGCGGCCAGCGCCTCGAACTCGGCGAGATCGAGTCCGTCGTCGGCGGCGTGCCGGGCGTGGTGCATACGGCGGTGACCGTCGCGCAGACCGCCGCCGGGGAATTCCTCGTCGGCTACGTGAGTCCGGCGAATGTCGACGTGACCGCGCTGGATTCGGCTGTGGCGCAGGCGTTGCCGGAGTACATGCGTCCGACGCGATGGATGCGACTGGACGCCATGCCGTTGAGTACGGCGGGCAAGGTCAACCGGAAGGCGCTGCCCGCGCCCGAGTTCGAGGCCACGAGTGCGGAATTCGTCGGTGCCGACAACGACACCGAGCTGATCATCGCCGACGTCTTCGGCGATATCCTCGGCATCGACGAGGTCAGTGTGACAACGTCATTCTTCGATCTCGGCGGCAATTCACTGGCCGGCACCCGGCTGGTCGCCCGCCTCGCCGATCGGCTGGATGCCGATGTGTCAGTTCGGGATCTCTTCGATAACCCAACCGTCCGTGGGCTGGCCGGCGGCATAGTGAGCGGTAGCCGAACGGTCGCCCGTCTCACCCCGCAGCCTCGTCCCGAGCGTATTCCGCTGTCGGCCGCACAACGCCGAATGTGGTTCATCAACCAATTCGACGTCGAGTCAGCGACCTACAACATTCCGCTTCCCCTTCGGCTGCGCGGTGGCATCGATGTGGCTTCGCTTCAGGCCGCGTTGCTGGACGTCATCGGCCGCCACGAAGTACTCCGAACTGTCTACCCATCCGACGACGGTGGACCGCGCCAGCAGATCGTCGATATCGATACGGCCGCCGCGCAATTGGTTTGGGTGCGAGCTGCACACCGCTCGGACCTCACGGAGGTCGCGGCGCGCGGATTCGATGTGAGTGTCGATCTGCCGATCCGAGGTGCTTTCCACGAAGAAGGCGACACCGTGGAGATCGTGCTCGTCGTCCACCACATCGCCTTCGACGGCGAGTCGATGCAGGTGCTGGTCACCGATCTGGTGACCGCGTACGCTGCCCGCGCCGCGGCCGATATACCCCAGTTCGCACCGTTGCCGGTGCAGTACGCCGACTACGCGCTCTGGCAAAGCGGCGCACTCGGATCGATGGACGATCCGGAATCGGAGATTGTTCGGCAGCACCGCTATTGGCTCGACGCCCTCGACGGTTTGCCGGACGTCACCGATCTGATGATGGATCGACCCCGTCCCGCAGTGCTTGACCCCGCTGCCGGGAGTGTGCGGATCGACGTCGATCCTGTTCTCGCCGAGAAGATTCCGTCCTTCGCAACCGAACATGGGGTCACCGGCTTCATGGTCTTCCACGCGGCGCTGGCGATCACCATCGCGCGACTGGCCGCCACCGACGACGTGGTGATCGGCGCCCCGATCGCCGGCCGTGCCGACGCGGCGCTCGATCGCGCCGTCGGTATGTTCGTCAACACGCTGGTATTGCGAACCCCTGCGGCTCCTGGCCAAAGCGCGGCCGAATTGCTTTCCGTGGTCCGCACCACCGACCTCGACGCCTTCGCGCATGCTGACGTCCACTTCGAGCAATTGGTCGATGTACTGGCGCCGCAGCGTTCGACCGCGCATGCACCGTTGTTCCAGATCGCCCTTACGCACACCGCCGGGGCGCTGGATTCGGGACCGATCGATCTGGCCGACCTGGGAGTATCCGTCGAACCGATGCTCGACCTGGGAACAACCGAGGCGAAGGTCGATCTGGCGGTCAGCGTGCACGAGTCCGCCGAACGCATCTCTGCCGAATTTTCTTACGCCACAGCTCTATTCGACGAATCGACGATCGCGCGTTTCGCGACGGTATGGTCGCGGGTGCTCGACGCGGTGGTGACTGATTCGTCGATCCCGATCGGCGACATACCGCTGGCAGAGCGTTCGTCGCGTGCCGCGATCCCGGCACCGACAGCGGCACCGTCGGCGACGCGCGCGGTCAGCGCGGACGGAACACTTGTCCACCATCTGCATCGACGTCGACTCGATCCGACGCACCCCGCGTTGATCTGCGGTGACCAGACGCTGTCGTATCGCGAATTCGAAGAGCGCACCAATATCGTCGCCCGAGAAGTCATCGCGCGCGGCGCGTCACCAGACGACGTCGTGGCCGTCGCCATCGAACGGTCAATCGAGTCAGTCGTCGCCGTCTGGGGTGTCATCAAATCGGGTGCGGCGTACGTGCCGATCGATCCCGGTTATCCGGCCGAACGCATCGAGTACATGATCGCGGACTCGGGGGTGCGGCTAGGCATCACCGTGCCGCATACCCGTGATCAACTCGGACAGTCCGGGTGCACCTGGCTCGATCTCGTGGATTTGGAAGCAGCGCAGCGGGATTCGGGTGAGATTGATCCGGCCGAACGCAATGGCTCGGTCACCCTGGACAACCTTGCCTACCTCATCTACACGTCGGGTTCGACCGGCCGGCCCAAGGCCGTCGCGGTGTCCAACCGCGGAATCACCGATTTGATGGCCGCGCATGCTCAGGTGTCGGGGACCCGGGAAGACGGTCCGGATACTCGAATCCTGCACCTCGCGTCACCTAGTTTCGATGCCTCATTCTTCGAGATGATCTGGGCTATCGGTGCGGGCCACACGTTAGTGGTGGCCCCGGCCAACGACTATGCCGGCGAGGCGCTGCAACATGTGCTGACCGACGCGCGCGTCACCGATATGGTCATCACGCCGTCCGTGCTCGCATCCCTCGAACCGGTCGCCGTCAAGTCGGTGCGCAATCTGGCGACCGCGGGCGAGGCGTGCCCGCCCGAGCTCGTCGAGCGCTGGGCGGCGCTCGGTCGGCGCGTGTTTAACTTCTACGGGCCGTCGGAGACAACCGTGTGGGCCACCCGTGGGCGGATGTTGCCGGGTAGCCCGGTCACCATCGGGCGGGCCATCGCGGGTTTCGAGACCTATGTGCTCGACGCGCGCCTGCACGAGGTTCCGCAGGGGGTCGTGGGCGAGTTGTATCTCGCGGCGGCGGGCCTGGCCCGCGGCTATCTGAGCCGGTCAGGTTTGACGGCGACGACATTCGTCGCCAACCCGTTCGGTGTCGGCGGCAGCCGGTTGTATGCGACCGGGGATATGGTGCGGTACAACGCATCCGGTGAGCTCGAGTTCGCCGGCCGGGCCGATCATCAGGTAAAGATCAACGGTCAGCGCGTCGAACTCGGCGAGATAGAGAATGTGCTCGGTGATCAACCCGGCGTGGAGCAGGCTGTCGTCCTCGGTGTCTCCGAGGGGGAACGCACCCGCCTGGTCGGATATCTGGTCGGTTCGGATGTCGACGTCGCCGAGGTCACAACCGGTGCGCGACAACGACTTGCCGGGCATATGGTGCCAGCGCAACTCGTGGTCATTGACGAGTTGCCGCTGACCCCGGCCGGCAAATTGGATCGCGCGGCGCTGCCCGCAGCGGATAAGCCCGAGCAAGTTGAGGTCGTCTCGGCCGCTACTCGCGGCGAGCATCAACTCGAGCGCATCGTGGCCGCGTTGCTCGGCCGCGACGAAGTCAGCGTCACCGAGTCATTCTTCACCCTCGGTGGTGATTCCATCCTGTCGATCCAACTGGCATCAGCCGCGAAGGCGGCGGGTATTGCGCTGACGCCGCGCCAGATCTTCGAACATCGGACCGTCCGGGCGATGGCCCAAGCGGCTGCGATGGGTGAGAGTCGACCCGTGTTGCCCGAACCGGTCGACGGTCCGGTCGGCGAAATTTCGGTGTCGCCGATAGCGGCCTGGATGGTCGAACATTCAACGGCGCCAGCGGACTACGCCGACTTCTCCCAGGCAATGGTATTCGCGGCCCCCGAGTCGTTGACACTGTCGGTGTTGCGTGCCATCGTCGCGGCGGTCGTCGCCGCACATCCGATGCTGACCGCCTCGCTCGACATCGACGAGGGAGCGGTGCGAATGCGCGCGGGCAATGAGTTCGCGCCCCGCCGGGCGGTCACCGCGGTCATGTCGGGCGCACTCATCGGCGAATCTGAGTTCACCGAAGACCTGTGCGATGCACATGCCCTGGCGCTGGGCCGGATGAACCCCGCTGCGGGCCAACTGGTCTCGGCAGTTCTCGTCGCGGATGCGGACGGCGCGAAACGAGTCATATTGGCAGTCCACCACCTTGGCGTCGATATCGTCTCGTGGCCGATCCTCATCGAGGACATCGCGACCGCATGGTCGCAGTCTTCGGCGGGCGAGACCATCGAGATCCGCGCCGAGGTGACGTCGGCGCGAGCTTGGGCGTCGGCGGTCGAAGCGCGGGCAGCCGGACTGACTGGCGAAGCGGACTATTGGCTTGATCGTCTTCCGGTGCGGCCAACGGTATTGAGCGCTGGGGCGACAGATGATGTATTGCCGCGGACCGACCGTCTTGAACAGACCGAGACTCGCAGTCACACAATGGATTCCGAGGTGACCGAGAGCGTTCTGGGCGAACTTCCGGGGAGATTCGGCGGCAGCGCCGACGATATGTTGCTCGCAGCGCTGGCGCGGGCCGTCCGGTCGTGGCAGCGGGACAACGGGATTGACGACGATGCCGACATCTCCATCCAGGTGGAGAGCCACGGCCGCGACGAGCGGATCGTCGCAGGCGACGACGATGTGGCAGCTGACCTATCCCGCACTGTCGGATGGTTCACCACTATCTCGCCGATCAGCATCGACCCGTCCGGCAGTCGAATCACCACGGTCAAGGCCGCGAAGGAGGAACGTCTGGGCCGCCCAACTGCGGGAGCCGGATTTGGTGTCCTGCGCTATCTGGCCGACGTTCCGGCGCTTCGTGACCGTCATCTGCCCAGTATCGGATTCAACTTCTTTGGTGCGCGGGCGGCGAGCGCCGGGGACAACATTGAGGATTTGCGCGATCTCGCCATCCTGCCCGCTCCGGATGCGCCGGCATTGCCGCCGACCGTATCCGGCGCGATGCTCGTGCCAAACATTCTGAGCATCAATGTCAATACCGAAGTGGACGCCGGGCAGCGCTGCTTGAATGCTGAATTTACCTATGTATCAACGATATTGACGGCTGACTCGGTTGACGATCTGGCTTTCCGGTGGGAGCGTGAGCTAGTCGGCCTGGCAGCCGATCTGGCTGACGGTGCCGATGTCGGGCTTTCGCCTTCGGACGTGCCGGGCACCGGAATCACCCAGGCCGATCTAGATCAACTAGCTGCTCTCGCGCCTGGCGCCCTGATACTGCCTCTGTCCCCATTGCAGCGCGGGCTGTACTTCCAGGCCGAGATGGTTTCAGGTGGCGATGACGGGCCGGCGGACCTCGATTCGGTTGACGTGTACGTCACGCAGGCTGTCATCGACCTGGCCGGTGATATCGATCCCGAGCGGATGCGTGCCGCCGCTGATGCGCTCCTCGCTCGTCATCAGGCCCTGCGGTCGGGATTCGTGCGGACCGCCAGCGGCGCGGTAGTGACGGTCGTGCCACCGCATCTCATCACTCCGATGAACGTCGAAGATATGAGCGGGGTCGCGCAACAAGAGATTCCCAGGCGAGTCGACGCGATCGCCGACGAGCAACGGATATTGCCTTTCGACATGTCCGCACCGCCGCTGCTGCGGTTGGTTCTGGTACTGCACGACGACGGTGCCCACCTTGTCGTGACCAACCATCACATCCTGTTCGACGGTTGGTCCGGCCCGTTGGTGCTCGCCGACCTACTTGCCCTTTACGCGACGGGCGAGTCGTATACCGGCACCCAGCACCGCGGATCCACCGACTTTGCCGACCATGTGTTGCGTCTGGCGCGGGCCGACCACGGGGCGGGACTGCGCGCCTGGCGTCAGATCGTCGCGCCCCTGGAGGGACCGACACTGGTCTCCAACGGACTGGAGGCGACGGCTCAATCGTTGCCCCGCGACTACACGGTATTCCTGGATGCCGAAAAGACCGCCGCAGTCGAACAGATCGCTCGCACCCACGGCGTAACTCTCTCGAACGTCCTGCAGTTCACCTGGGCGGTGGTGTTGTCACGGTTGACCGGAAACCGGGTGGTGACCTTCGGCGAAGCCGTCTCCGGGCGGCCGGCGGACCTCGATGGTGCCGGTTCGATCGTCGGCCTGTTCATCAACACGCTGCCGGTGGTCGTCGATGTCGATCCAGTCGCGACGATTGCCGATGTACTCGCAAAACTCCAGTCGGACAAGGTATCGGTACTTGACCACCAGCACGTCGCGTTGTCGGAGATCATGGCTGACGCGGGTATCCCGGCACTCTTCGACACGCTCTTCGTGCACGAGTCCTATCCGGTCGACACCGACTCGCTGACCGGTGCCGACGTAAGCGGGCCGGGGGAGATGGCGGTCCGCGCTGTCGATTCGCGCGACGCGACGCATTTCCCGCTGTATCTGAGCACCGCACCTGCGGGCGATCGGCTGGCAATCACGCTGAAATATTTGCCCGCCGCGTTCACCGATGAGCAGGCGACGATTTTCGTCCACGCTGTGGACGCGATTCTAGACACGGTGGTTCGTTCTCCGCAGGCGCTCACCGCGGATATCTCGCTCCTGGTTCCGCAGGACAGCCAGTTGGTCGACCGGTGGTCACGGGGACCCATCGTGGAGATGCCCACCCAAACGACCGTCGACCTGCTAGCAGCCCAGGCTACTCGAACTCCCGACGCCGTCGCACTCGTCTATGGCGATCGCGAAATGTCGTATCGCGAGTTCGCGGCGCGAGTGTGGGCGTTGGCCCGAACTCTCATCGGGCACGGTGTCGGCCCGGAAGTGCCGGTGGCACTGTGTATTCCACGGTCCGTCGAGATGGTTGTCGCAATCCACGCGGTCGTTGCCGCGGGCGGTCAATACGTTCCGGTACACACCGACTCGCCGGATGAACGCGCGGACTACATGCTCGAAATCTCCGGTGCGGCAATGCTATTGGTCAGCGACCGCGACGAGGTCGCATCGGTGATCCGGGTGACCGCTGATCGTGGTCTGCCGGTACTCGACATCGATTGCGCCGGCGATGTTGACCCGGGCGTCAGGCCCGTCACCGACGCAGATCGCCTCGCGCCGCTGCGTCTCGACAATCCGATGTACACGCTGTTCACCTCCGGGTCGACCGGACGTCCGAAGGGAGTGACGACGCCGCACCGGGGAATTCTGAACCGGCTCTGGTGGGGTATCGGCGCCATGCCCATCGACGCGGCCGATCGGGTTGTGCTCAAGTCTCCATACACCTTTGACGTATCGCTGGCAGAACTCTTCGCACCGATCATGGTTGGCGCCCGCATTGTCATCCTGAAGGCAGGCGGTCACCTGGATCCGCTGTATCTTGCCGACGAGATCGCTCGGACGGGCGGCACTACCGCCCATTTCGTGCCGTCGATGATGTCGGTATTCCTGGATGTGCTCGGGCAACAGCGGGTGAGTGCCCTGACGAGTATGCGGATCATCTCGACCACCGGCGAGGCGTTGCCGCCCGCGATGGCCACGACCGTCCGAAGGTGGTTGCCGCAGGTACAATTGGAGAACCTATACG
Source organism: Gordonia sp. CPCC 205333 (assembly GCF_048537885.1). Lineage (NCBI taxonomy): Bacteria > Bacillati > Actinomycetota > Actinomycetes > Mycobacteriales > Gordoniaceae > Gordonia > Gordonia sp. CPCC 205333. The sequence goes on from NZ_JBCLVI010000001.1 coordinate 988,357, forward strand.
GACCCACCGAAGCTTCGGTGGAGATCTCCGGGCATGACGCGGAGAATGTTACTGCCGACGACCACACTGTGCCTATCGGAACTGTCGTCTCCAACGGCGAAGTCGCAGTGCTCGATTCGCGGCTCCGGCCGGTCCCGGCGGGTTTCCCCGGCGAACTCTATATCGGCGGTGTGCAAGTCGGCCGCGGCTACGCGGGGAGGCCGGACCTGACCGCCGATCGCTATGTCGCCGATCCGTACGGCCGCGCGGGTGCTCGCATGTACCGCACCGGCGACCTCGTCCGCTGGAATACCAACGGTGAGTTGGAATACCTGGGCCGCACCGACTTTCAGGTCAAACTGCGCGGCCAGCGCGTGGAACTCGGGGAGATCGAGTCGGTCATCGCCGCCGCGCCCGGCGTCGTGCATGTCGCGGCGACCGTGTTGGCGTCGCCGACCGGTGACTCGTTAGTCGCCTGGGTGGCACCCGCAGCCTCCATCGATATGGACGAGGTGACTGCTGCGCTGGCCGCGTCGCTGCCGGAATACATGCGCCCGTCGGCTTGGGTAGTGCTGGATTCCATGCCGCTCAACAACTCCGGGAAGGTAAGCCGGCAGGAACTGCCGGCGCCAGTCTTCACCGAATCGGAATTCGTCGCCCCGGTCGGACCGGCCGAAGAGGCCATCGCCGCGATCGTCGCGGACGTGCTCGGCGTCGAGCAGGTGAGTGTGATCGAGTCCTTCTTCGATCTGGGCGGGAATTCGTTGTCGGCGACACGCGTCGCGGCGCGGGTGTCCGACGCGTTGGCGGCCGAAGTGTCGGTGCGGGATCTATTCGCCAAACCGTCGGTGCGCGCACTAGCTTCATCGGTGGACGTCGGTGTGCAGAGTCTCCCGCCGGTCACCGCAGTCGTGCCACGCCCCGCGCTCGTGCCGCTGTCCTTCTCCCAGCAGCGAATGTGGTTTATCAACCAATTCGATCCGTCGTCGCCGACATACAACATTCCGGCCGGCCTTCGATTGACCGGGCACCTCGACGTGGCGGCATTGCGAATGGCGGTCGACGACGTGGTCGCGCGCCACGAGACGCTGCGTACCACCTTCCCCGCAGTAGACGGCGTACCGTCCCAACTCGTTCACGAGGTGGGTTCGGTAGGCGCGCAAGTCGATTGGGCGCAGGTATCAGCCGACGACGATCTCACGAAAGCCGCGACGACGGGTTTCGACGTCGCGGTACGGGCGGGATTCCGGGTGCGGCTGCGGCAGGTGGCGGACGATGAGTACATCTTGCTCGTCGTCTTGCATCACATCGCGGGCGACGGTGAGTCGATGACTCCATTGGTGACAGATATGGTCACGGCATACACCGCGCGGTCGGCGGGGCGGATCCCCGAGTTCGCGGCGCTTGAGGTTCAGTTCGCCGACTACGCACTGTGGCAGCAAGCCGAACTCGGCTCACCGGACGACTCATCGTCAGTCGTCGGGCGTCAGATGGACTATTGGACAACGGCATTGGCCGGTCTACCGGATGTGCTGGAACTGCCAGCCGACCGTTCGCGGCCGCCGGTGGCCTCCTACCGGGGTGGGCTGATCGCGTTCGAGATTCCGGCCGATGTCGCGAGTGGAACAGCTGAGCTCGCGCGCCGACACGGCGTCACATCGTTCATGGTGATCCATGCGGCTCTCGCGGTGCTGCTGGCGCGACTGTCGGCGACCGAAGACATCGCGATCGCAACCCCGATCGCTGGGCGCGGTCAGCAGTCGCTCGACCCGTTGATCGGCATGTTCGTGAACACCTTGGTGCTTCGGGCCGATATTGACCCGGCGATGAGTTTCGCCGCCTTGCTCGAACAGGTTCGCATCACTGATCTGGATGCCTTCGCGAACGCGGAGCTGCCGTTCGAGGCACTGGTCGAGCGGCTGAATCCGGTCCGATCCCAGGCCTTTTCGCCTCTCGCTCAGGTCATGCTCAACTTGGCGCAGCCGTCCACTCGGGAGACGGTGCCGATCGGTGGGAACCTGTCGGTGGCGCCGATGGACCCGCTGCTGGCTCCCGCTCAGGTAGATCTGACCTTCACTATCGCCACCGCGGCCGACGGGCAGGTGTGGCCCGGATCGCTGACCTACGCCGCTGACCTCTTCGACGAGAGCTCGGCTCAGCGGATCGCGACGCGTCTGGTCCGGTTGCTCGGTGCGCTGACCGCGTCGCCGGATTCGCCGGTCGCCGATGCTCCATTGATTGATCAGGCCGAGCGGCACGAGGTATTGAAGTGGTCGGTCGGTACTCCCGATCCGAAGTTCGGCGGATTGCTGTTGGATTCGTTGTCGACCGTCGCCGCCGAGGGTGGAGTGAGCGATACAACTGTGAGTGATAGTCGAGGTGAGTGATCAAGTGTCCGATGGATCGGTGACGCGCGACCAGGTGATACGAGACCCGGCGGCGACCGCACTGATATTCGCCGAGCGCGAAGTGTCCTACGGTGAGTTCGATACTCGCGTGCGAGTTCTGGCACGGGACTTGATCGGCATTGGCGTTGGGCCTGAAGTTGCTGTGGCGGTGTGTATTCCGCGCTCGGTCGAGATGCTGGTGGCCATTCACGCGGTCGTTGCGGCCGGCGGTCAATATGTGCCGATCGACACCGACGCGCCGACCGAGCGCGCGAGATACATGCTCGACACCGCCGCGGCGCGGGTGTTACTCGTTGTCGCCGACACTGCCGGCGGGGACGTCGCGACGGTGGCGAATGACAGTGGCGTGCAGGTGCTCACAGTCGACGCCAGCGGTGACGTGTCAACGGAAACGTATGGGATTGGCTTTGCCGAGACATCGGCGCTGCGTACCGAGCATGCCGCCTACACGCTGTTCACCTCGGGTTCGACCGGTCGGCCCAAAGGTGTAACGGTGTCGCATAACGCGATCCGCAACCGCATCGCGTGGATGCAGGAGACGTTACCGGTCGGTCCTGGTGATGTGGTCTTGCAGAAAACGCCATACACCTTCGACGTATCGATCCCAGAGCTGTTCTGGCCCTTGCTGACCGGGGCGACCCTCGTCGTCGCCGAACACGGCCGTCACGGCGATCCGCGTTATCTTGCCAGTCTCATCGCCGAACGCGGTGTCACTGTGACCCACTTCGTTCCGTCCATGCTGTCGGTATTCCTCGATGTGCTTGGCGAGCGGATCAGTGCGCTTACGTCGCTGCGAATCATGTTCACCTCCGGCGAGGCATTGCCGTCGGCCCTCGCGCAGCGAGTGGTGTCTCGGCTGCCGCAGATCGGTCTACACAACCTGTACGGTCCAACCGAGGCCGCCGTCGAGGTAACCCGACATCAGGTGCTGCCGGGGGAGAGCCTGGTCCCGATCGGCAAGCCGGTGGCCAATACCACTGCCTACGTTCTTGATTCGCGGCTGCAGATTGTTCCGGCAGGCGTACCGGGTGAGCTGTACCTCGGCGGTGTTCAGGTGGCGCGCGGCTATGCCGCCGCGCCCGCACTTTCGGCGGAACGGTTCGTCGCGGATCCGCTTGGCCGGCCCGGCGCGCGGCTGTACCGCACCGGTGATCTCGTTCGGTGGAATAACGCCGGAGCGATCGAATACCTGGGCCGGACCGACTTCCAGGTGAAGCTTCGCGGGCAACGTATCGAACTCGGCGAGATCGAATCGGTGTTGGCCTCGGCGCCCGGCGTGGTACATGCAGCGGCGACGGTCGCGCGGACATCAACCGGCGAATTCCTGGTCGGATACGTGAGTCCCGCGTCAGTCGACCTTGCCGAGGTCGCTGGCATTGTGGCCGATTCGCTGCCGGAGTATATGCGCCCAAGTCAATGGGTCGCGCTCGACGAGATGCCGTTGTCGATGGCGGGCAAAGTTGATCGCAAGGCGTTGCCCGAACCCGAGATCGGTTCGGTTGTAGCTGATTTCGTGGCGGCCGGATCCGAATTGGAGGCGACGATAGCCGCAGTCTTCGCCGAGGTACTGGGGACCGAGCCGATCAGTGTGGTGGAGTCCTTCTTCGATCTTGGTGGCAACTCACTGTCGGCCACGCGAGTCGTGGCTCGAGTCTCCGACGCCCTCGACGCGGATGTCGCCGTTCGCGATCTCTTCGACGCGCCGACTGTCCGCGCGTTGGCGCGGCGAGTCGGTGAGATCAGTGGCACCGCGCTCGCCCCGGTGGCCAGGGTTGATCCGCGCCCCGACATTGTGCCGCTATCTTTTGCGCAGCAACGGATCTGGTTCATCAATCAGTTCGACCCGACATCGTCGGCATACAACATTCCGGCCATTCTACGACTCACCGGTCGACTCGACACCGCCGCGCTGAAGGCGGCGGTCGCCGATGTCGTAGCACGTCATGAAGTGTTGCGGACCCGCTATCCGAGCATCGATGGTGTGCCGCGGCAACAGATTTGCGACGCGGCAGAAATCGAGGATCAGTTGGACTGGGCGGTCGTCGACTCTCCGGAGTCGGTCGAGCGTGCGGTCATGACAGGCTTCGATATTTCGACGCAATGGCCGCTGCGGGTGCGACTTGCTCAGGCCTCGACGAACGAACATGTGTTGGCCGTTGTGGCCCACCACATCGGTGCGGACGGTGAGTCGATGACTCCGCTGGTGCGCGACGTCGTCGCCGCTTATATCGCCCGCAGTGCCGGGCACGAGCCGCACTGGCAGCCGATGGCGGTGCAATTCGCCGACTACGCTATCTGGCAGCATGACGTGCTTGGCTCCCCGAACGACTCCGATTCTGTTGTCGGAAAACAGCTTTCCTATTGGGCTGATCACTTGGGTGGATTGCCCGATGTGTTGGCCCTACCCGCCGATCACCCACGTCCCGCAGTGGCTGACTACTCGGGCGGCGTGGCATCGCTCGCAATCGACGCGAAACTTGCCAGTCGGATCACCGCGTTGGCCGCAGAGCGCGGTGTCACGGTGTTCATGGTATTACACGCGGCATTCGCACTGCTGCTCGCGCGCCTGTCGACGACCGACGATATCGCGATCGCTACCCCGATCGCCGGACGAGGGCAGCGCGAGCTCGAAGCTGTCGTCGGGATGTTCGTCAACACACTGGTGTTGCGTACCTCCGTCGATAGCACGGGATCATTCGCCGACCTCCTCGATCAGGTTCGGGCGGTCGACCTGGATGCGTACGCGCACGCCGATGTGCCTTTCGAAACGATCGTTGAGGCACTGAATCCGATTCGCTCGGAGGCCTTCTCGCCCCTCGCGCAGGTCATGTTGTCCCTCGACCCGGCGGCGTCGGCCGGAGCTGGCGCGGCGGCGCTCGGTGAGTTGACGGTCGAAGCGGTGCAGCCACCGGAAGTCACTTCCCAGCTTGATCTCACCCTCACCGTGATGACCAGCCCGGAAGGGCCGTGGACCATGTCGATGGTCTACGCGAGAGCATTATTCACACCGGAATCGGTGCGGCGATTCCTCGACCGGCTGACCCGCGTACTCGATGTAGTGACCACCGCGCCAGATGTGGTGATCGGAGACGTGTCGCTCATCGATGTCGAGGAACACCGAGCGCTCTCGTCCGCCGCGCAGGGCGTGTTCGTCGAGGTAAATGGTTCTCCGGCAACAGGATTGACTGTTCCGACGGTTGCGAGAACGGCAGCCGGTATCGCTCTCATATCCGGGACGCGCAACGTCACCTACACGGAATTCGACGCCCGTGTGGCGGTATTCGCTCGCGAATTGATCACCGTGGGGGTCGGACCGGACGTCGCGGTGGCAATATGTCTGCCGCGTTCGGTCGAGATGCTGATAGCCATCCACGCCACGCTGGCGGCCGGCGGGCAATATGTACCTATCGATACCGAGGCGCCGATGCAGCGCGCCGAGTACATGCTGCGTCGGTCCGGTGCCACGATCCTCGTCGTGGCGGCTCATGCCTCGGTGCCGTTGGTGACGGGCGCGGCCACTGATATCGGCATTCCGGTGATCACGGTGGATTCGACTGTACCGGTGGATGATTCGGTCGTCCCACTCGTGCAGGCCGAACTGCTCGCACCGGTTCGGCCGGACAACGCAGCCTATACCCTGTTCACCTCGGGCTCGACCGGTGTGCCCAAGGGCGTGACTGTTTCACGTATCGCGGTGCATAACCGCCTGCGCTGGGGACTCGACGAATTTGGCTGGAGCACCGACGACCGAGTGATCCTTAAGACCCCGTACACCTTTGATGTCTCGGTGCCTGAACTATTTGCTCCGCTGCTCGTCGGCGCGACCGTGGTGATCGCGCGACCCGGTGGTCACGCGGAGCCGGCGTATATAGCGGATCTGATCGCGGCGACGTCGGCGACTTCGGTGCATTTTGTGCCGTCGATGCTGTCGGTATTCGTCGATGTGCTTGCCCCTGAGCGGATTTCGGCACTGACGAGTCTAAAATGGGTGTTCGCCTCCGGCGAGGCATTGCCGCCAGCGGTCGTGCACAAGACGCGTGCGCTATTGCCGAATGTAGGTATCCACAACCTATTCGGGCCGACCGAAGCGGCGGTGGAGGTCTCCTGGTCGGATGTGACAGAGGTATCTGAACCCGTCACCATCGGCACACCGGTATGGAACACCACGACGCACGTACTGGATGCCCGGCTGCGAATGGTGCCCGTCGGTGTGCCCGGCGAGCTGTACCTCGGTGGCGTACAGGTAGCGCGCGGCTACGCCGCGGCACCATCGTTGACCGCCGATCGGTTCGTGGCGGACCCGTTCGGAGTATCAGGTGCACGCCTCTACCGGACCGGGGACCTGGTGCGCCGCAACGCTACCGGTGAAATCGAGTACCTGGGCCGCACTGACTTCCAGGTGAAGTTGCGCGGACAGCGGATCGAACTCGGTGAGATCGAATCGGTGCTCACGGCGGCGCCGGGAGTAGTGCACGCGGCGGCAACCGTCGCTACGGATCCATCCGGCGGACAGCAATTAGTTGGCTACGTCAGTCCCTCGACGGTGGATGTCGAGGCGGTGCGAGCGGCCACGGCCAGGTCGCTGCCGGTGTACATGGTGCCGTCGGTCTGGGTCGCCTTCGACGACGTGACACTGAATTCGGCGGGTAAACTCGATCGCCGGGCGCTACCCGAACCGGTATTCACCACCGAGGAACATGTTGCGGCTGAGTCGGCGACCGAAGTTGCTCTTGCTCAAGCTTTCGCTGAAATCCTTGGTGTAGAAAGGGTTTCGGCGACCGCAGGATTCTTCGACATCGGTGGCAATTCACTGTCGGCGATGCGGTTGGCCGCGCGTGCCGCCGACATCCTCGATGCCGAAGTGTCGGTGCGAGACCTATTCGAAGCGCCGACTGTACGTGAACTCGCCGAACGTATCGACAGTGGAAGCCGACAGCGAGCCCGGCTGGTGCCGATGCCGCGTCCGGATTTCATCCCGCTTTCGGCCGCTCAGCAGCGGATGTGGTTCATCAACCAGTTCGACCCGTCCTCGACGCTCTACAACATTCCGATGCCAATTCATCTGCCCGGCGACGTCGATCTGGACGTGGTGGTGGAGGCACTGATCGACGTCGTCTCACGACACGAGGTTCTGCGCACCGTCTATCCAACGGCGAACGGCAATCCCCACCAACAGATCTTGCCAATCGAGGCGATACCTGGCCTGCTCGACTGGGCGTTGGTTAACACCGCCGACGAACTGGTCGACGGCGGCGGTTTCGATGTGACGACCCAACTGCCGATCCGGGCACGAGCTCACCGCATCGACGGCGGCGGCACCGATGTGATCGTTACCGTGCACCACATCGCCTTCGACGGAGAATCCACCGGGGTCTTCATCGACGATGTGCTCGCCGCGTATCTGCGTCGTACCGATCCGTCCGCCCCCGCGCCCGACCCGCTGCCGGTGCAATACGCGGATTACGCGTTGTGGCAGGCCGAGGTACTTGGAGCCAGCGATGATCTGGACTCGGCGATGGGCCGTCAGCTCGTCCATTGGCGGAATACGCTGGCGGGCATTCCTGCCGTCACCGACCTCCCGGCCGACCGGCCCCGGCCGGCAGTCCTGGACACCGCGGGCGCGACTCTGCATACCACGGTTCCGGCCGAGATTGCCAGTGGGATAAGCCAGTTGGCGCACTCTGCGAGTGTCACCAGCTTCATGATCTGGCATGTGTCGCTCGCGATCACCGTTGCGAGTCTGGCGGCGACCGACGACGTGGTGATCGGTACCCCGATCGCCGGGCGCACCGACAGCGCGCTCGAGCGTCTGGTCGGAATGTTCGTCAACACCCTGGTCCTGCGCAGTCGGGTAGATCCGGGTATGACGGTCGCAGAGCTGATCAACCAGACGCGCGCCACCGACCTCGATGCCTTCGCCAACGCCGACGTGCTGTTCGAGCAACTGGTGGAATACCTCGCACCTGAGCGATCGACATCGCATACGCCGCTGTTCCAGATCGCGCTGACCCATTTCGCCGGTCCGGTATCGCGCGAATCGGTGGAGACGGCGACTGCCGATGTCGAGGCGAAGGTCGATCTCACGGTTACCGTGGTTGACGGTGTCGATCACGCGAGCGTCGAATATGTCTATGCAACAGCGCTTTTCGATGAGTCGACGATCCGGCGACTGGCGGCGGTGCACCGACGGGTGCTGGCTGCGATGATCGCCGATCCGCGCACCGCGATCGGCGACATCGACATCGCAGGCGGGGTCGCAATGGCCGCTCCGTCACACGAACAGGTCATCCATCGAGCCGCCCTCGCGTCGGCGTCCGGTTCAACCGAAGACGGCACGCTGGTGTCGATTCTCGCGCAACGTGATCTGGACCTATCCCATCCCGCGATCATCTGCGCCGACGTCGAACTCAGTTATGCCGAATTCGAGGAACAAACCAATCGCGTCGCGCGGGCACTCCTGGCCCGTGGCGCCGCACCGGACGATGTCATCGCGGTCGGACTTGAGCGGTCTGTGGAATCGGTTGTGGCCGTATGGGGTGTCATCAAATCGGGTGCCGCCTATCTGCCGGTCGACCCGGCGTACCCGACCGACCGAATCGCCTACATGCTTTCCGATTCCTCGGTGCGCTGGGGGATCACCGTCGATGGTATGCGAGACGTTTTTCCGGACGGAGCATGCGACTGGATTGATCTCGGCGAGCTGGCAGCTCAGGCAGATACCGCGCATCCGATCGCCCCGGCCGATCGTAACGGCTCGGTGCGCCTGGACAGCCTCGCCTATCTGATCTACACCTCCGGTTCGACCGGTCGGCCAAAAGCGGTCGGCGTGAGCAATACCGGCATTGCCGATCTCGTTGTGGCACACGTGAAGGTGACCGGTTCACGCGACGACGACCCGGATACCCGTGTGCTGCATGTCGCGTCGCCGAGTTTCGACGCCGCGTTCTTCGAGATGATCTGGGCGATCGCGGCGGGACACACACTCGTCATCGCCCCCCATGCCGCCTACGCCGGCGACGCCTTGGGTGCGGTGTTGTCAGCGGGCGAAGTGACCGACATGGTCATCACCCCGTCGGTGCTTGCATCCGTCGACCCGGCGCAGGCCGATACCGTTCGGAACCTGGCAACAGCGGGCGAGGCATGCCCGCCGGAGTTGGTGGAACGTTTCAGTGCTCGTGGGAGGCGGATTTTCAACTTCTACGGTCCATCCGAAACAACGGTCTGGGCGACCCGCTCTCGAATGACAGCGGGTAAGCCGGTGACCATCGGCCGGACCATCGGCGGTTTCACCGCGTATGTCCTCAACCAGCGGTTACATCCCGTGCCGGCAGGTGTCGTGGGCGAACTCTATCTGGCCGCACCGGGTCTGGCCCGCGGCTATCTGGGCCGGCCGGGGCTGACTGCCTCTCGCTTCGTCGCCGACCCGTTTGGCGCGCCGGGGCAGCGGATGTACGCAACCGGAGACATGGTGCGCCTCACCGGATCCGGTGATCTCGAATTCGCCGGCCGCGCCGATCATCAGGTCAAAATCAATGGTCAGCGCGTCGAACTGGGGGAGATCGAGGCAGTCCTGGCCGATCAGCCAGGAGTGGCGCAGGCCGTCGCGATAGGTGTGACCGACGAGGAATCCGGTCGTACCCGACTGGTCGCGTATCTGGTCGGGAGTGGCGATATCGACACCGCTGCGGTGGAAAGTGCTGCGGCGCAACGGCTCGCGGCACATATGGTGCCGTCGAAGACCGTGCTGGTCGATGCCATACCGCTGACGCCGGCCGGCAAACTCGACCGTCGGGCGTTGCCTGAGGTCAGCTTCTCGTCCGAAGCGTCCTATGTAGCACCGGATTCCGAGCCCGAACGCAAACTAGCCGGAATCGTGTCGGCATTGCTTCGGCGCGACCGCGTTAGCGTCACCGAGTCGTTCTTCGCGATGGGCGGCGACTCGATCATGTCCATCCAGCTCGCATCCGCTGCGAAATCTGTCGGCCTGACCTTGTCGCCGCGAGAAATATTCGAACACAAGACCATTCGTGCGATGGCGCGCTCGGCCGGCCACTCGGCTCAGTTGGTGGCGCTGGAGGAATTGGCCGGCGGGGCGATAGGTGCGGTGACGCTGACACCGATCACGTCTTGGCTGCTCGAACACGCCGATTCAGCGGCGGATTTCGCGGACTTCTCCCAGTCCACGGTACTGCGCTTGCCGGCCGGAGGAACCGCACACGACATCAGAACTGTTCTCGCGGAAGTGGTTTCGAACCACCCGATGATCAGTGCCAGCCTGCGCCGCACCGAGTCGGGCTGGGTGATGCGCTCCGGCGAAGGCTTCGACGCCGACGCCAGTGTGACTGAGACTATTACCGCCGACCCCGCAGCGGCAGTTGTCGATGCGCACCGGGCCGCCCTGCTGGCACTCGATCCGGCCAACGGTCGGGTAATACACGCGGCGGTCCTGAGCGACGATGCGCGCGGCGAAGGTCGAGTGGTGCTCGTAGCGCATCACCTGAGTGTTGACGCGGTCTCGTGGCCGATCCTTATCGAGGATCTAGCCACCGCCTGGTCACAACACGTTGCCGGAGAACCGATTTCACTTCGCCCCGAAGGCACTTCGATGCGTCGATGGGCGCAATTGCTCGCGGACTCGGTCGACACACGGACCGCCGAGACCAGCTTCTGGTCCAGGCGACTACCGACTGCGCCCGCCACCTTCGGTACCGCCTTCGATCGTTCTCGCGACCGCCAGCACACCGCGCGCACCATATCGCACCTGATCGACACGGCGACGTCGGAAGCGCTGCTTACCACGATTCCCGAAGCGTTCGGCGGCAGCGTCAACGACGCCCTGCTCGCGGCACTTGCGCGCGCGATCCGTGGCTGGCAGGACGACCACGGCGTCAGCCCGGACGGGCCGGTGTCGATCTTGCTCGAAGGTCACGGCCGCGAGGAACAAATCGCCGCCGACGGCGAACGGGAGAGCCGACGCGCGGTCGATTTGTCTCGAACGGTTGGGTGGTTCACCACCATCGCCCCGGTGTCGATCGATCCGTCGGGCGATATCGCGCGAACAGTCAAGGCGGCCAAGGAAGAACGCCTCGCGGCCGCCGACCACGGCATCGGATTCGGAATCCTGCGTTACCTCACGAATTCTGCGGTGAGTGCCCGGCCCTTGCCGGATATCGGGTTCAACTATCTCGGCAACACTGGTGGCGGAGGCGACGACGTCGAGGGAATCGCCGACGCGCTGCTGCCGGCTCCGGACGCGCCAGCGTTGCCGGGATCAGCCAGCGGTGCGCTGGTAGCGGCGAATGCACTCAGTATCAATGCCGCTGCGGTCGCCGGGCCGGACGGCCGTATCCTGGCCGCCGACTTCTCCTACGCGCCAGGCGTATTGACCGAAAGCGACGTCAGCGATATCGCCCGGCGCTGGCAGGAGGAACTGCGTGGAGTAGTCGAATACGTGGCACGCGTGGGGGATCCGGGGCCCAGCCCGTCGGATATTTCGGGTGCCGCGGTAACCCAGGACGATCTGGATGCGGTAGCCCGCACCTATCCCGGTGCGGTGATCTGGCCGCTCGCCCCTCTGCAGCAGGGGTTGTATTTCCAGGCTGAGCTCGCCGCCGGAGATCAGTCAGGCGAGGTCGATGCCTATGTGACACAAGTGATTCTGCGCCTTGGTGGCGAACTGGACACCGATCGTCTGCGGGGAGCCGCGCACGGCCTGTTGGCCGCACATCGGGTACTCCGGTCGGCATATGTCCGAACGATAAGCGGAAACGTTGTCGCGGTGGTTCCGCGCGAGGTCGAACTTCCGTGGCGGGAAGTCGATCTCGACCGGTTCGACGATGAGCGGGTCTCGGCGATCGCTCGTGCCGAAGAACTCAGTCCGTTCGACATGACGGCACCGCCCCTCGTGAGATTCGTGCTGGTGCGACATGGTGATTCGGCGAGTCTGATAATCACTAACCACCACATTCTGCTCGACGGTTGGTCGGGCCCGCTGGTACTGGCCGACTTGCTTGCGCTCTACGCCACCGGTGCAACGCATACCGGACAACATGAGTCCGCTGACTTCGGCGACTACCTCAAGTGGGTCAGCCGTATCGACCGCGAACAAGGGCTTGCCGCCTGGGACGGGGTCCTCGCACCCGCCGACGGCGCCACCTTGGTTGCGGCCGGTGCCAGTGCGACGGCCGACGACCTACCGCAGAACTACACCCGGCTGCTGCCGGTGGACCTCACCCACCGCATCGAACAGCTGGCGCGTGGCCGCGACCTTACGCCGTCGAGCGTGCTGCAATTCGCGTGGGCGGTCCTGTTGTCGCGGTTGACCGGCAACCAGGTGGTGGCCTTCGGTGAGACGGTGTCGGGCCGCCCCGCCGACCTGGACGGTGTCGAGACGATCGCCGGCCTGTTCATCAACACCGTGCCGACCGTCGTCGATGTCGATCCACGGCGCAGCATCGGTGACGTGCTGGACATGATGCGTGCCGACAAGGTCGCGGTACTCGATCACCAACACATCACGCTGCCGGAAATCGTTGCGCAGTCCGGGAATTCGATTCTGTTCGACACATTAACCGTGTATGAGTCCTACCCGATGAACACGCAGTCGCTCTCCAGCGTCGACGCGGCGTTGACCGGGGGACTCACCGTGACCGACGTCGTCGCGACCGACGCCACGCACTACCCGCTGTCGTTGATCGCGGCACCGGTCGCCGATCAGCTCGAACTCAAGATCAAGTATCTGCCAGCGGCTTTCAGTGCGGAACAGATCGCGGTATTCGAGCGATGCCTCGAAGAAGTCCTGCGGATCGCGACCGCCGATCCGCGCATGCTGACCGCCGACATCTCCCTGCTCGCCGACGATGACCGCGAGGGTATCGACTCGTGGTCGGTGGGAACGCGGGTCCTCTTGCCAGAGCGCACCCTCGGCGACGCGGTGGCGCAACAATGCGCGGCGACGCCGGAGGCACCCGCTCTCTGGTTCGTCGACCGAACGGTCTCCTATCGTGAGTTCGGTGCGCGAGTGGCGACCCTTGCGCGAACCCTGATCGCTGCCGGAATTGGGCCGGATGCGGCTGTGGCGGTGTGTATTCCGCGATCAGTGGAGCTGATGATCGCGGTGCACGCCGTGATTGCCGCGGGCGGCCAATACGTTCCAGTGGACACCGAGGCGCCCGCCGACCGGGTGGAGTACATGTTGTCGACTGCTCGGGTCGGCCTGCTGCTCGTACACGGCGGGACATCCCGACCGGCGGCGCTGGCCGGATCTGCCATCCGCGTGATCGAAGTCGACGCCGATGGGCCGGTTGATCTCGCCACCCCCGCGATCAGCGATCGTGACCGGATCGCTTCGATTGGTCCCGACAACGCCGCCTACACCCTGTTCACTTCGGGATCGACCGGCCGACCCAAAGGTGTGACGGTGAGCCACCGCGCGGTCGACAACCGGCTGCGGTGGGGGCTGGCCGAATATCCGTGGGGGCCAACGGATCGAATCGTCCTCAAAACGCCGTACACCTTCGACGTCTCGATCCCCGAGATATTCGGCCCGCTGCTGGCCGGTGCAACTGTCGTCATCGCCGAACCGGGTGGACATACCGATCCGAATTATCTCGTCGAACTGTTGGCCAGTACCGCCGCGACGTCGGTGCATTTCGTGCCGTCGATGCTTTCGGTATTCGTCGATGTGGTCGACGCCGGACGACTGCGCGCGCTATCCGGTCTGAAGTGGGTATTCGCCTCGGGTGAGGCGCTGCCGGCCGCGACGGTGCACCAGGTGCGCGCGGCACTGCCAACGGTGGGTATTCACAACCTCTTCGGTCCGACCGAAGCCGCCGTCGAAGTCTCGTACTCCGACGTAACCGAAGTGGACGAGGTCGTGACTATCGGCCGACCGGCGTGGAATACCGCGACCTACGTTCTCGATGCGAGGCTCCGAAAGGTGCCAACGGGCGTGCCCGGAGAACTGTATCTGGGCGGCGTGCAACTCGCGCGCGGATATGCCACCGCACCGTCGCTGACCGCGGATCGGTTTGTCGCCGACCCATTCGGATCGACGGGCGGACGGCTGTACCGCACCGGCGATCTGGTGCGCTGGAATAGCCAAGGCGAAATCGAATATCTCGGCCGGACTGACTTTCAGGTGAAGCTTCGCGGGCAGCGCATCGAACTCGGTGAAGTGGAAGCCGCGCTCGCCAAGTCGCCCGGTGTCGTGCACGCGGCGGCGACCGTTGTGACCGCTCCCGACGGCGGACAGCAACTTCTCGCCTATCTCGCTGGCTCCGAAGGCGGATATGCCACTGTCGATCTCGACGCGGTGAAGAAGTCGATCGCAGCGCGACTGCCCGACTATATGCGGCCAACCTTGTGGACAGTTCTCGACGACGTTCCCCTCAACAGCGCGGGCAAGCTTGACCGCCGGGCGCTGCCCGCACCCGAATTCGTCGCGGGTGACTACGTGGCGCCCGCAACGGTGACCGAACAGGTTGTCGCGGAGATAGTTTCCGATGTTCTCGGCATCGAGCAGGTCAGCGTTGTCGACTCGTTCTTCGAACTCGGCGGCAACTCGTTGTCGGCGATACGTGTTGCCGCGCGGGTCAGTACGGCACTCGACGCGGACCTGTCGGTACGCGACGTGTTCGAAGCGGCGACGGTACGTGCGCTTGCGACGACGGCGGATGAGCGTGGTGCCGCGTTGCCGCCAGTGACCGCGATCATTACCCGCCCCGAGCGCGTTCCGCTTTCCTTTGCGCAGCAACGCATGTGGTTCATCAACCAATTCGATCCGGCGTCGCCCACTTACAATGTGCCGTCGGTGATGCGATTGACCGGTGCTCTCGATGTCGATGCGCTGCGGGCGGCGGCCGTCGACCTCGTCATGCGCCATGAGGTCCTACGAACGACCTTCCCGGCCGATCGCGGCGTGCCGTTCCAGTCCGCTTCGCCTGCTCAGGATGTTGCGGCTGAAATCGATTGGGCAGTGGTCGGAGGGCAGAGCGAGATCGAGCGCGCGGTGACCGATGGCTTCGATGTGACGCGTCGGTGGCCGATCAGATTCCGGTTGTGGCAAACAGGTTCGGGGGAAGCCGTACTGGCCGTCGTCGCACATCACATCGCCGTTGACGGCGAGTCGCGCGGGCCGCTGATCGCCGACATGGCTCTGGCGTATGCCGCCCGCCGCGGTGGGAACGAACCGTATTTCGCGCCGCTTGAGGTGCAGTTCTCCGACTACGCGATCTGGCAACGGGATGTCTTGGGCAGCCGTGACGATCCGAATTCGATTGTGGGCACGCAGCTTTCCTATTGGACTCGGCAATTGGCCGGGCTGCCCGATGTGCTGGAGTTACCTACCGATCGGCCTCGGCCCGCGGTCGCGAGTCATCGCGGCGCGATGATCGACTTCGAGATTCCAGCCGATGTCACGACGCGTATCGTCCATACCGCCGCGACACTGGGTGCGTCGGGTTTCATGGTCGTGCATGCCGCGCTGGCGGTATTGCTGGCGCGGATGTCGGGTACCGCCGACATCGCGGTCGGTACGCCGGTGGCCGGGCGCGGCCAAGCGGTGCTCGACCGGTTGGTCGGTATGTTCGTCAACACCTTGATCCTGCGCAGCGATATCGACCCGGCCGAGAGTTTCGCAGATCTCGTCGGACGAATCAGGGGCATTGATCTGACGGCAATGGCCAACGCCGACGTTCCGTTCGAATCGATCGTCGAAGCAACAAGTCCGGTGCGCTCGGAAGCATTCGCGCCGTTATCGCAGGTGTGGCTGACCCTCGACGCAGATGTGTTGCCGGAGTTCACAAGTGCGTCGGCCGCAGTCGACGTAGGGGGCCTGACGATCGCGCCAGTCGGGCTGCCGGAGATTCCGGCGAAGGTCGACCTCTTGGTTGGGCTGGCGGCGTTGACCTCCGGGCAAGTGACGCGAGGGTCGATCACCTACGCGACGGATCTGTTCGATGCGGCGACGGTCGAGCAGGTCGGGCGACGATTCGTCCAGTTGCTCGGGGAGTTGACCGCCGATACGGCTCGCGCGGTCGGCGACGCGTTACTGGTCGACGTCGGTGCGTACCGGCGAGCATTGACCGCGCCGGTGACGCATACAGTCAACGCGGGCAGGTCGCTGGTCGATCTATTTTCCAATTCCGTTGTGGCGCATGAGAGGGCCGCCGCTGTTTCGGTGCGGGGCGAGTCGTTAGCCTACGCCGATCTCGACGAACGGTCATCGGCGGTCGCGGCCGGACTGATGGCACGCGGCGTACGGCCCGGTGATCTGGTTGGTATCGCAACGGCGCGATCCGTCGACTTGGTTACCGCCATCGTCGGTGTATTGAAGGCCGGGGCGGCATATCTGCCGCTGGACACCACGAACCCGGTCGAGCGGCTTGCATTCATCGTGTGCGACGCTGCTCCAACGGTGGTTGTTTCCGATGATTCCACTGCGGGACTTAAGCTTTGGGATCGCTTGCCCGAGCACACCGTTGTCGCCGACGTGGGCGAGTTGGCGGCCTCGTCGGCATATTTCGTCCCCGTGCCAGTACATCCCGATGCACGCGCGTACGTGATCTACACCTCGGGCTCGACCGGGCAGCCGAAAGGTGTCGAGATCACCCATCGTGATGTAGTGACACTGATGGACACGGCGGCAGGCGATTTCGAGTTCCGGTCCGACGACGTATGGACGATGTTCCACTCGTATGCCTTCGACTTCTCGGTGTGGGAGTTGTGGGGTCCGCTGCTGACCGGTGGCCGGCTGGTGATCGTCGATCGAGATATTGCCCGTGATCCGGATGAATTGATCAGGGTGCTTGCGCGGGAACGGGTGACGGTGCTATCACAGACACCGTCGGCCTTTTACCAGCTTGCGCAGGCGCGCCGTCGCGCGTCGGGGCCCGGTGAAGGTCCGATGTCGTTGCGGTACATCGTGTTTGGCGGGGAAGAACTCAGTTTCGAACAGGTGCGCCGCTGGTTCGACGACTACCCGGATGATCCCGTGCAGTTGGTGAATATGTACGGCATCACCGAGACGACCGTTCACGTGAGTTTCCGTGCGCTGGATGCGAACTCTGTCTCCGCTGACGATCCGAGTTTCATCGGCCGGCCGTTGGCGTCGTTGGGGATCCATATTCTCGACAGTCGTCTGCGGCCGGTACCCGACGGGATGATCGGCGAAATGTATGTCGCCGGAGGGCAATTGGCGCAGAGTTACCTGCGCCGCGCCGGATTGTCGTCATCGAGATTCGTGGCGAATCCTTACGATCAGGCTGGTTCGCGGATGTACCGAACGGGCGATCTGGCCCGTCGGGTCGGCGTGGATATCGAGTATCTGGGTCGGGCGGACGCGCAGGTCCAGTTGCGCGGCTTCCGGATCGAGTTCGGCGAGATCGAGGCCGCTCTGCTGGCATCACCCGGCGTGAGTGCGGCGGCGGCGCGAGTCGTAGAACTCGCGGGGCGTGGGGAGCAGTTGGTCGGCTACGTCGTGCTCGACGATTCAGAGCGACTCGATACCCACCGGATACGTGCTGCCGCCGGCCAATTGGTGCCCGGCTATATGGTTCCGGATCAGATCGTGGTCGTCGACGCGCTACCACTGACCGCGAATGGGAAGCTGGACCGAAAGGCGTTGCCACTGCCCGATCCGAACCAGTCCGCGGGAGAATATGTGGCACCGGCCAGCAGCGTCGAGGAGTCTATCGCCGCGGTATTCGCCGACGTGCTGGGCGTCGAGCGGGTCAGCGTCGTCGACTCGTTCTTCGATCTGGGTGGCAATTCGTTGTCGGCGACTCGAGTTGTTGCCGGAGCACATGACCGGGGCCTGCCGTTCGAACTGCGTTGGCTTTTCAGTGATCCGACGGTCCGTCAGCTCGCCACACGAGTGGAAGAGGGGACCGGCCTGGCCGACGATGTTCTGATCACGTTGCGTGGCGGCGGGTCGTTGCCGCCGCTGTTCTGTGTCCATCCGGCCGGCGGACTAGCGTGGTTCTACGGCGGATTCGCACCGTATATCGCAGATCGGCCGCTCTACGGCCTGCAGGACCCGCATGTCGTCAGCGACGAACCTACGGTGACCGATGCCCATACGCTCGCCGCGCGCTATGTCGACGAGATCCGCCGGGTACAACCCAGCGGGCCATACCACCTCCTCGGGTGGTCAGTTGGCGGAGTGATCGCGCATGCGATGGCGACGCTGCTGCAGTCACACGGTGAACACGTCGCGTATCTCGGCATAATGGATTCACTGCCCGAGGGCGACTTGGTCAAGGAACCCACCGTTGATTTCGGTCCGCAGATTCCCATTGATGTAACGCCAGCGAGCGATGTGACCGATGTTCTAGGTGGTTGGCGGGATCTGTTCGATCTGGACGAAACCGTGAACGCGGTGACTCCGGAAGATGTCGCGGGCATCATCCGGGGACAGATCGCCGGGATGGGCTTGTTGGCCGATACCGTGGTCGACTCGATTATGGAGAGTTTCGCGGCAGCGCCGGATATCTCCGTCGGCTATCGGCCGGCGCTGTTCGCCGGTTCCATCCAGGTGTTCACAGCCATCGGAGACAAGGCGGACCCGCGGATCATCGCCAATGGTTGGCGGCTCTACGTGACGGGAGTGATCGAGAATATCGACGTCGATACCCATCACCTCGGCATGGCCGATGCACGGGCGCTCGCGATCATCGGGCCACGCGTGCAAGAAGCCCTCGAGCGGTCGGAAGTTAGGATAGCCCAACCCAACATCGTGAAGCGTTCCCGTGAGCACTAACCTAAGTACTGAGCAGAAGGAGAACTGAGAGACATGACGAACCCATTCGATGACGAAAACGGCCGCTTCTTCGTGCTGGTGAATGACGAGAACCAGCATTCGCTATGGCCGACCTTCGCCGACATTCCAGCCGGCTGGACCAAGGTTTTCGGTGAGGACAGCCGCGAGGCGTGCTTGAAGTATGTCGAAGAGAACTGGACCGACCTTCGGCCGAAGAGCCTCATCGACGCTATGGAGGCCGACGCCGCTTCCCGAAACGGTTCGGCTACCTAATACCGCGTTGACGATGCTTGGTTGTGGTCGCATCGATTCCGTCACAGCCAGGCATCGAGTTATGTCTACCCTGCTGGCACGGCAGTCACACTGATAACATTGATGGTGCTCAGTCACAAGCCAGCAGCAGTGATGTTGCTCACAAATCGAAATTTGATCGCCAATACCAGACATTTGGCTTCGCGGGAATGTTCAGCGCATGGCAAACTGAACCCCAATACCCACCGTCATTTAGTGGGAGTACCCAACTAGGCAGATCGGCAAACCGTCGCCGGAGGTAGCAATGAACGAAGTGCTAGGACACATCCAGCACCGTGCTGAGATCACGCCTACCCTGACCGCCGTACGGCATAGCGGTGACGCAGTCAGTTTCGAACGCCTCGATTCTGTTATCGGTGACTATTCGAACGTCGTTACAGCGCACGGTTTGAGTTCCAGTTCCGCTCTGGTCGCCGGTCTTCTGAATGCGATGCCCAATGTCGCGAGACTGTCGGCGCCGCAGATTGGCGATGCGATCCGAGACATGGTGATGTGGCTCGGCCGCGACATTGAAGGCGGTTCGTCTGGCCGCCTGCATGCGGTCGGCTGACGCGAGCCTCCAACTTTTCCGAAGATCCCCGTCCGCACCCGCTGCGGACGGGGATTTCTTTTCGCCGTCAGACTAAGTCGCCCGATCGGACGTACTCCGGGTATCTCGGGGTCAACCCGTCTCCCGACGAGGTGCCGCGCAGGCGTCGCCCGATCCACGGCAGGAGAAATTTGCGGGTCCACACCGCATCGTTGATTCTGCGTGAGACAAGCGAGCTCGACGGCTGCGGCCCCAATGCCGGGCGTGGCGCGGAATGCTCGACGCCGAGTACGTCGAGAACATTCGCGGCCATTAACGTATGGCCCGCAGTGTTCAGGTGAAGGCGGTCCCACGACCACATCCGCGGATCATCGAAACCGTCGAATGCGAAGAAGTCGGCAAGTGTGCCGTTATGTCGTCGCACCATTTCCCGGATGGCCGCGTTGAACGGTAGTGCCCGGCCGCCAAGGTGACGGAAGACCGGGAATGACGATCCGTCGACCATGGTGAACACGACGATCTGGGCGCCGGTGGTTGCCAGTCGGCTCAGCAGCGCGTCGTATCTGGCGATCACGGCGTCGACGTCAAAACCGGGCCGCAGCATGTCATTGCCGCCCGCGGAGATGGTGATCAGATCGGGTTTCAACTCGATGGCTCGATCCAGCTGGGTGTCCACGATCTGATCCAGGAGCCACCCGCGGATAGCGAGATTGGAGTATTCGACGTCGTGGGTGCGGCCGAGTTCCTCGGCGACCCGGTCGGCCCAGCCGCGGACCCCGTTGGGGCGAGCCAGGTCATCGTCACCGACACCCTCGGTGAATGAATCGCCCAATGCGACATACCGGTAGGCGCTCTTGGCCATGACAGTTTCCCCTCTCGTGCGCGTCGACCATCTTATCGAGCCGCTCACGCGCGGAGTCATGTGCTAGGTGTAAAGGCGTGAGCAGCACACGAGCAACCCTCAACCGAAGCGACGGCCCGGCGCATCCGGTGAATGCCAAGCCCGGTGTCGGATTCACTTCGATGCGCCCATGGTGTTATGACGTCTCAGGCCGCGCCGGTGAGCTGGTCAGGCTGACCATCGAGTCGACGGGGCTCGAAGGCGTGACCATCGCGCCCGGCATGCGGATTTCTTATGTCGTGCACCCGGTCTTCGACGCCACCGAACTTGACGTCCGAGATTCCTATGCGGCGACCTCGGTGTGTCTCGACATCGTATTCGCTGACCGCTCGCGCCTCTCCGCCACCGACATCGTTGATCAGCATGGTGTGCCGGCCACTCCTGGCGCGCAGTACGACTCCAAGTCCATCGCGGTCGATCAGTGGACACGAAAGTCATTCCCGCTCAACAGCTTTGTCGGTGCGACAATCGACAGCGTCGAATTGACGGTGCTGATCCCGGCCAGTGTCGTCGGCGCGTCCGCGCGACGTCGCCTCATCGGCTATCTGGACTCCATCCGAGTCGATTCCGCGGCCAGGACACCGGTCGACATCCTCGACCACGTCCGTACCACCCGCGGCACACAGTCCTCGGATCGCTTCTCGCGGGGTAACTGTGCGCCGCTCGTCGCGGGCGGACCGCACCCCTTTGTCTTCGGACTCCCGATGACCGACGGCGGCAATCGGGGCTGGCCGTATTCCTATCACGAGGCATCGAGGGTCGACTCTCGCGTACGGCCCCATCTGCAGTCCTTCGCGACCTCCCATATTCCGTCCCCGTGGATGGGGGATCGCGGTGTATTCCAGTTCTTTCCGAGTCCGTCGGCGTATCCCGATCCCAGCCGGGAGGCACGGGCCCTCGCCTTCGACCACGACACCGAATACGACCGCCCGCATCTATACGCTGTCACCCTCGACGTCGGCGATGGGCAAACGTTAACCGCCGAACTCACCGCGGGTACCCATTCGGTGTGGTTGCGTGTCACCTACCCGAAGGCCACCGGTGACGGCGCGGCGATCAGTGTCGGATCGATCATCTTCGATCAGTTTGATGCCGATGGTGCACTTATGTTGTCGGCCAGTGCGATCACCGGCTATGTCGACGGCCCGGGCGGTATGGTTCGCGTGCCGCGGATGTATGTCTACGCCGAGGTCGACTCGAAAGTCATTGACACGCATACCTATCCCGACAGTGATCGTGCTGCGGTACTTGGCTCGATCACCGTCGATGCGGCAGCTGGTCCGGTGACCCTCGCCGTCGGCACTTCCTTCATCGGCGTCGACCAGGCGCGACGAAACCTTGAACTCGACCGTGCCGGCGGAACTTTCGACGATGTGGTGCGGCGGGCGCGGCAGCGTTGGCTCGACGCACTATCGGTACTCGACGTCGACGGTGCCAGCGCGGATCAACTGACCACGTTGTACTCGTCGCTGTATCGCCTAAATCTGTATCCCACAACCGCCGCGGAGAATCGCGGCGACGTCGCACAGCCGGACTGGTGCTACGCCACCCCGTTTGGCGATCTGGCCGAACCGGATCAGGCCACGCGGACCGGACGGGCGATCGTCGACGGCCGGCTCACTGTCACCGACGGATTCTGGGACTCCTATCGCACCAGCTGGCCCTTGCGAACTCTGTTGTCGCCCAACAAGACCGCCGAACTGTTGAACGGATTCGTCGAACACTATCGCTCGGGAGGTTGGGTAAGTCGCTGGTCGGCACCGGGGCCCGCGGACATCATGACTGGCACGTCCAGTGATGCGGTCTTCGCCGATGCGGCATTGGCCGGGTTGGGTGAGCGTGGCTTCGACATCTTCGAGGCCTACGACTCCTGCCTGCGCAACGCTACGACGCCGTCGGATGACCCACGCGTCGGGCGCAAAGGAATTGATCGGTCACTTTTCACCGGCTATGCCGATACACGGATTCACGAGGGGATGAGCTGGACGGTCGATGCCGCCATCAATGACGCGGCGATCGCCGCGTTCTCCGGGTATTTGGGGCGGCGGTATCCGGGGCATCCGCGCCACACCGAGTTCGTCACCAACGCAACGTGGTTCACCGCTCGGGCCGGCCGGTACGCCGTCATGTTCGATACCGAGACCGGCTTCTTCCGCGGCCGAGAGCCGGACGGGTCATGGCGGGATGAGTCATTCGATCCGCGCCGCTGGGGTACCGACTACACCGAGACCAATGCTTGGGGAAGCGCCTTCACCGCGCCCCAGGACGGCGCTGGGCTGGCAGCTCTGCACGGCGGCAACGCGCCGCTGGAAGCCAGACTCGATACCTTCTACGCGTTGGCGGAGAGCGGTCGCGAAGAGTTTCGCGGTGGTTATCCGGTGATCATTCACGAAATGCGTGAAGCGCGAGACACCCGGATGGGAATGCTCGCCCTGTCGAATCAGCCTGCCCATCATATTCCGTACATGTACGCGTTCGCCTCCCGGGCGGGGTCGCGGGCACACGCGAAGACGCAGCGTATCGTCACCGAGTCCGTGCGACGGCTATTCCTCGGATCCGAAGTGGGGCAGGGATATCCGGGCGACGAGGACAACGGCGAGATGTCGGCGTGGTACTTGTGGGCGGCATCGGGCCTATACCCGCTGACCATCGGCAGTGGCCAGTACGTGTTGTGCGCGCCCAGTTTTCGTCGAATGTCGTGGCGACTGGAGAACGGGTCAGTTATTGACATCGTCGCGCCAGATGCTGATCGCCACAACATCTACATCCAGGCCGTTCGTATCAACGGTGAACCGTGGTCGGAGATCGTCGTCGACCGCGCGCGATTGGTACATGGCGCGCGCATCGACTTCGAGCTGGGGCCGCAGCCCTCGGAATGGGCGGCGTCCTCGACGCCACCATCGATCACCGCACTAGGTGAATTCCCTTTCTTTCCAGCCGATCTCACGAGTCCCGAGAATGCGCAGCGATCCGCGTCGGGTGGCGAGAATGCGGCGAACGCCTTTGATGATGACTCATCGACGCCCGGTGCGGTGTTGGCACCGAACGAGTTCGTGGCCTGGAGCTTCGATGAGCCGACGCGGATCAGTCACTACACCATCACGCCGAAGGTTGCCGGAGCGCTCGCGTGGAATGTCGAAGTGCTTGACGCACAAGACCGTTGGCAGGAGGTCTCGACCGGCAGAGCGGAGTTCCGGTGGGAACGTCAGACGCGAGTCTTCGCGGTTGGCGATCTTCCGGAAGTACTCGGTGTGCGGATTCGAGTGGACCGGGCGGCCACCGTGGTGCAATTGGAATGGCTTGAACTCAGGCACCAAACAATGCCATCGTCAACAGCATCAGCAGAGTGCCGACCAGCGTCGTCGAAAGGCCAATAGCGATCGATGCGGCGGCGCGACCGGTCCCTCGGTAGCGATCCGATGAATTGACCTGTGCCACACCCACTATGCCCAGCACCACCGCGACTACGCCAAGGATCGCGCCGAGCCCGCACAGGACCAGCAATGGGATCGAACTCAGCGCGGCGGCAAAGGCCCACGAGACTGCCGGCGCCGTCTTCATCGGAAGGACTGATGGCACGAACGACGCCGTCGTGACGATACGGCGAGCCTGCGGTACCGGACTGATAGCGGTCGGCGTTATCGGTGGCGATGGCAGCGGATCGGGATGGTTGAGATCCCAGAAGTCGCCGACGGCGGGTAGCGGTCCATCATCGGGCAATGCGCTATAGGCATGCGGAAGTGTCGACGGCCGCGGGGGGAACTGTGTTGTCTCCGGGGGGTGGTCAGGCGACACCGCGGGTAATCCTTTCGCTCCCGTCGCGGCGAGTAGCGCGCTACGGCTCCGTCCAGCCTACGCGCGGGAAACGCTCAAATCCCCTGCTCGCGACAGCGAACAGGGGATTTGGGAGGTGATCTCAGGGGAATTTCAGTGATATCCCCGAGTGGATCAGTGACCGTGGCCACCGGCCATCGACGACAATTGGGTGACCGCGTCGGCGGACAGCTTCCACGCGCCGTCGTCGGTCTTGACGTAGGTCAGTTTGATGTCGACGGGCTGCGGTGCATGGGGGCTGGCGACCGATACGGTCGCGACTGCCTTGTCCGCACCGTCGGCGGCGACGGATTTAACGGTGAAGATCTCCGGGGTGTAGCCGCCCATCGATGCACCCTTGGCGAATAACTGCAGCGCGGCCTTGGTGCCGGAGTTGGTGGTGTCGACAACGGCGTCGAGGTCAGCCGAAGAAGTCTTCGGGTCGATCGCCTTGCGGAGTGTGACCTGGGCGTCGGCCGCGGAGAGTTCGGCGGCTGCGGCCGAGGTGGTGCTCGAGTCGGTAACCACGCTGGGCGTGGTGCCCGTCGTGTCGCTGGCCTCCTCGCTATTGCTACAGGCGGCGACACCGAATACGGCGGCTCCGACGATGGCGGCTGCGGCGGCAGTCTTACGAAGATTCATTCTTCCAACTCCTCAATCGGTTAGTAAGCACAGCCTAAACCCGCAGTCCGACAACGCGGCGTGCAGCCCCGGTGATCTGTATCTCGACGTCGGGCTGCGCGTCGGCTATGCCGGGAATTATTCGGACCACGGTCCGGTTGATGGATATGTAACTCAGATTTGAGCAATCGAGGAGGAAGACATGCAGTTCGGCATCTTCACCGTCGGCGACGTCACGACCGACCCGACCAATGCGACCACGCCAACCGAGCATGAGCGGATCAAGGCGACGGTGGCCATCGCGAAGAAGGCCGAGGAGGTCGGCCTGGACGTCTTCGCGACCGGCGAGCATCACAACCCGCCGTTCATCCCGTCATCGCCGACGACGACCCTCGCCTATATCGCGGCGCAGACCGAGAAGCTGCTGCTTTCGACGTCGACCACACTGATCACGACCAATGACCCGGTGAAGATCGCCGAAGACTATGCGACACTTCAGCATCTAGCCGACGGCCGGGTGGATTTGATGATGGGCCGTGGCAACACCGGGCCGGTTTATCCCTGGTTCGGTAAGGACATCCGCCAGGGGATCGCACTCGCGATCGAGAATTACGCGTTGCTGCGCAGGCTGTGGAGCGAAGACGTCGTGGATTGGGAAGGAAAATTCCGTACCCCACTGACATCGTTCACCTCGACGCCGCGACCGCTCGACGATGTCGCTCCGTTCGTGTGGCACGGATCGATCCGGTCGCCGGAGATCGCCGAACAAGCGGCTTACTATGGCGACGGCTTCTTCGCGAACCACATCTTCTGGCCGAAGGAGCATTTCGCGCGGCTGATCGACTTCTATCGTGAGCGTTACGAGCACTACGGACACGGCGCGGCGAATCAGGCAATCGTTGGTCTCGGCGGACAGTTCTTCATCCGCAAGAATAGCCAGGATGCGGTGCGTGAATTCCGGCCCTACTTCGATAATGCTCCGGTGTACGGCCACGGGCCGACGCTGGAACAATTCACTTCGCAGACTCCGCTGACGGTCGGGAGCCCACAGGAATTCGTCGACAAAACGTTGAGTTTCCGCGAGACATTCGGGGATTACCAACGTCAGCTATTCCTTGTCGACCACGCCGGGCTGCCGCTCAAGACGGTACTCGAACAGCTCGACGAACTGGGTGCGGTGTTGCCGCAACTGCGCAGGGGATTCGCCGACGGGCGGCCGGCGCAGGTGCCTGACGCTCCGACCCACGCCTCCCTCGTCGCGTCGCGCGCCGCGGAAAATGCGCGGGTGCGGCTATGACCGAAATGTCGAGTCGGCGGCTGGTTGTCGTCAACGCCGGGTTATCTAACCCGTCGTCGACGAGGCTGCTGGCCGATCGACTCGCTGCGGACGTCGTCGAAGCTGTTGCCGGGCAAGGGGATCTGCTGGAGGTGACGGTGCTGGATGTGCGCGACCTGGCCGCCGACATCGCCAACTCGGCGACATCCGGGTTCGGCGTAGGTCAGGTTCAGGATGCGCTGGACGCGGTCTATCGTGCCGATGCCCTCATTGTCGCGACGCCGGTATTCAACGCGTCCTACAGTGGGCTATTCAAAAGCTTCTTCGACCTCGTCGAAGTTGATCGGATGGCTGGTAAGCCGGTACTCATCGCGGCCACCGGGGGCAGCGCGCGGCATTCGCTGATGCTCGACTACGCGATGCGGCCGCTTTTCAGTTACCTACGAGCCGTGGTGATGCCGACGGGTGTGTACGCCGCGTCCGCTGACTGGTCGGGCAGTACCGGTGACACGGCGATGCTCAGTGACCGAATCCGTCGTGCCGCAAGTGAATTGGCGCTATCGATCGGGAGTGTTGGGGCTGCGTCCGGTACTAAGCACTCTGCGGCGTCGCGTATACACGTCGACGCCGCAGAGTCAGATGGGATCAGTAACTTCGCGAAACTGCTCGGTTCGTAATATCCGCTACAGGCGTGCGGCCGTGAAGCGCGCCCCGGCGAAGGCATCGCCGTTCACCGTGTAGAGCACATGTAGTGCGTTGGGCTGTCCTAGTGGAGCGCCGTTGCAGATGGTATCGCCCGGGATGCAGTAGCGGACGGTCTTACGGGCGTAGAGCCGATCGATCTGGACCGGCGGTGCTCCCGCGTCACGGATGAAGCGAGCCGACGGCGGTGCGAACAGCACCACCGAAGCCACGTGCTTGGCGACCGATGCCGGCAGTCGTGCCGGGGCGTACCGCCGGTACTTCTCATACTGTGCCGGGACCGGGATGCCGGGGTTGAGGGCGTAGCCAATGACGACCGCGCCCTGCGAATAACCGCTCAGCACGATGCGGGTGCGTGGGCAGACCGCCGCGATGTATTTGATGCGGTTCTGAGTGACCTTGATTCCGTTCAGAACTTCGTGAGCGAAGGCCAGCCGGTTGCCGAAGTTGCCACTCGCCGGGTATTTGACGCCGTATTCGGCGACCGACTTGCCGGGCAAGGTGCTACGCAGTGCGGCGGCGAACGCGAGGCCGGTAAGGCCCATCGGTGCGCCCGGCTCGACCGTGCCTCTAGCCGAGATCACCTCCACATTCGGGCAGCCAGCGGCTGCTGCACGGGGGGCCGTGGCTAGGGTAGACGCCCCCAGTACCATCGCCAGGCCACAGATAACTATCAGTATTCGTCGCGTCATGGTGACGTATCCTACGGGACATTTGTGACATTGACCCGGTCCTTCACTCGTTAAGACCGAAGGTATCGGCGGGCGATCAGTCAGGCCGCCACCAACATTGACATCCGCGTACTCAAATATCCGTCTGACCTGCGGTGAGTGCAGGTTCAGTCGCCGGGTGACGGTGGAGAGCCGAGGGCCAGCACCTCATAGGCAAGGGCGCGATCCACGATCTCGACCGGGCTGAGATCGTCCCAGAAGATCAAGTCGCTGACATTGGGGTCGGGAACCGCGGCCTGCAACTCATCGAGCCACCGGTCGATCGAGTCATTCGCGGGATCGTCTTTGATGCGGGTGACTAGTGCGATGAGCGCCGCGCGGTTATGGCCGGCCATCACGCTCGCCCCGGCTTGTTATCTCGAGTCCGCAATCGCGTTCCGGGCAACGTCGGCGCTGGAAGATGCTGGATTTCGCCGTCGTAGCCGCGCACCTGGCCGAACCGCTCCGAATGGGCCATCCACTCCTCTCGGGCGACGACCATCTCGTCATGTGTGCGGCCGACGAAATTCCACCACATGATGATGTCCTCGCCCAGCGGTTCGCCGCCGAGCACAATCAGGCGCACCGGTTCGTCGCCGGTATTGATCAGCCCAATCACCTTGGCGCCCAAGCCGATATAAGCCATCTCGGTCCGCGCGACGTCGAGCGGTTCGATTGCATTCGCAATGCGCAGCGTCCCGGAGTCGACCAGGATTCCGTGTTCGAATGTCGGGTCGACGTCGAGGTCGATATTCGCCCCTGCGTCGACGACGAGTTCCGCCCCGAGTAGCGGACTGAAGGTGGTCACTGGTGAGCGCGAACCGAAGAGTTCGCCGAGGAACACTCGCGCCATGGCACCGCCGACGTCGACTGACGGTGGGACATAGTGGGCGAAGTCGCGGTCGACGTTGGTGGCGTGGGCCGGCAATGCCACCCACAGCTGAACACCGTGCAGCACAGTGGTTTCCGGGGTCGACACTTCAGTGTGGGCGATGCCGCGTCCGGCCGTCATCAGGTTCAGTTCGCCCGGGCGGACCATCGCGTGGACGCCGTTGGTGTCTCGATGTTCGATCTCGCCACTGAAGAGCCAACTGACTGTCTGCAAGCCGATATGCGGGTGCGGCGGCACGTCCATCCCGGGGCCAGCGCCGGCTGATACGTCCTCTGGGCCGTAATGATCGGCGAAACACCATCCGCCGATGAGCGACCGCTCGCGCTGCGGAATAGTGCGGTGAACGGTCATCGCGCGCGGACCGCCGAGTGGTACGTCACGCGAGGTCAGCAACTGAACGCGCAGGCCAGCGGGGGTGGCATCCGACGTTGTTGGCGAGCAGATTATCTCGGCGGGGGCTGATTCGAGATTACTCATATGGCCAGTTTAGGTGGGGTTTCGGTCAAACTTCTCGACGATTCGGTTACCCACGAGGATCGCGCTATGCCGCCACCCCGACGATACTCAGTGGATACGGGTCGTTGAGCGAGTGCGTGCGGCGCCGATCAGGGAACTTGCGATTGTGCCCAACGGGGCGTCGATGACAGTGCGCATCCTGCCACGTAATCGTGAAGTCATCGCAACAATGCTGGTCAATTATGGTTCGCAGGTGACCCACCGGGAGTTTCGGCTGGGGTCGACGACAATTGCCGGAGCGTGATCCGCTAGTGTCCCCCTAACTGGGACTACCAGTCTCAAGCTGAGAATCGCCAGAATTGTCTTCTATGGCCGTAGTTGTGGCCGTATGCGGAAAGCTTAGAAAAGTAGGAGCGAGTCGTGACTGTCAGCCTTGAGCGAGCCGGGATGGCACCAGAGTTGAATGCGGCGTCGAATGTCGTAGCCCTACGACGACCGCGGGACCTTCGCGCGGTCGACGATGTCGCCGTGGTGCGACGGGTCCCGCGTCCGGCGCTGTCGCAGCGTGAGATCGAAGTGTTGTTGGCCTGGCTGGTCACCGAATCCAAACGAGATGCTGCCCAGGCGTTATTCATCTCGCCCGCGACGGTGAGCACGCATGTGTCGCGAATCCGCGACAAGTACGCGGAGATCGGCCGCCCGGCTCCGACCAAGGCGCATCTGCTCATTCGCGCCTTGCAGGACGGCTTTACCTCGATCGAGGATTGGTAAGCACCTGCGGCTCCTCGAATGACATCGAGATGTGGTCGACCGATGATGCCATCAGGGCGTGACGCGACAGTTTCAGCGCACGAAGTTCGTCGGCGATCGGCCCACTCCCCAGAGAGAGTTTCGCACCTCCAACCCGGGTGCGAGTGCCGGTCGTTTCGGTCAGCCGCCACTCAGTGGCCCGCGTGATGCCATCGAGATGTGAATAGGCATGCAGCACAACGTTATCCGAGGCCGATGAGGTGGGCATCGAAATCCCTCGGCGCACACTGAGGTCGACGACGAGTTGGCCGTCGGAAACCACGACGCCGCGTTTGGTCGGGTCGTCGTGGACCACGGTGAAGTCGGCGAGTGTTTTGGGGAAACCCCAGATGCCCCGGCCCGCGGCAAGGGTGAATTCACCGTCGACCGGAAGATGATGCACAAGTGCTCGGGCGTCGCCAGCGACGAGTGCCCTCATGGCGGAGAGCGATCCCTTCGCTTCGGCTTCTGGCGGATTCACCAGGAAACAGACTCCGAATTCGTTGTAGGGCCCCAGATCGCCGTCGATGTAGTCGACGAAGACCAGCATGCACATGGTGCGACCTGGACCGGTCAGTCCGGGGCGGATGCGCAACGGGGTCAATCCGGTGTGGGCAATTGCAGCGGCAGCGGCGCCGGCGTCGGCGGTGAACGCCGCGACGAAACATCGAGCGTCGCGGATCTGTACTGGCATCGTGACGGTCGTGCCGGCGATCTGGTGCGTGACGGGGGCGGTTGTCATCGTGAGGTTTAGCGCGTGGCCTCGGCGACCACGCCGCGCAGGCCGTCGTCGCCGAAGAGTGGGGCAAGCATGGACGAGAAGTCGGGTCCGCTGCGAAGCATCTGGCCGCCGTCGACGTTGATGACCTGACCGGTGATCCAACTGGATTCTTCGCCGAGAAGGAAGCGGGCAAGGTTCGCGACGTCGGCAACCTCACCGATACGCGGCAACGGTGTGTTGTCGGCGTAGTTCTTCGAGAGTTCGGGACTCTCGGTGATCGCGGTGACCAGTTCGGTGCGAGTGAGCCCAGGCCGAATCCCATTCACCCGTACGTTGGACGGACCGAGTTCGTCGGCGGCGAGCGCGACCAGATGGTCGACCCCCGACTTGGTGACGCCATAGGCTCCGAACCAGCGGTGGGTGTTACTCGCCGCGATTGACGAGATCGCGACAATCGATCCACCACCGCCCGCGACGAGAGCGCGGGCGCCGTGTTTGACGGTGAACATGGTGCCGTTGATATTGAGGTCGACGGTGCGCTTCCAGGCATCGGAGTCGATCTGGGTGACCGGACCGATGGTTTCACTACCGCCCGCGCAGGCGACGATGCCGTCGAGTCTCCCGTCACCGTGTGCGACAGCGGTCGCGACCAACTCGGCGACTTGGGTTTCGTCGGTCACGTCGGTGGTATGTGCGGACGTCGAGTCTGGATGGGACTGGTTGATCGCCGCAGCGACGTCGGCGAGCCGATCGGCCCGCCGGCCGGCGATGGTGATCGTCGCGCCGTGTGCGGCCAGGTCCGCTGCGATACCCGCGCCAATTCCGCTTCCGCCGCCGGTGATCAGAAAGGACTTTCCCGAGAGGTACATGCGGCGAGCCTAAGCCAAAACAGGAACGAGTTCTAGTTTTTCGCCGAATGTCGACCATTACCGATGGTGCCGGTTCGAGCGAACCATTCGTCAAGGGCATCCCCGACCTGGATAGGTGCTTCGACCGGTGTGAGGTGACCGGCACCCTCGACACGAACGACGGGGTGCTGCCCGGGAAGTCGGTCCCGCAGTTGAGTCGCCTGGGCGAAGGGGAGCCACGGATCTTCGGTGCCCCAGCCGATCTCGACCTCACAGCGAGTTCGCGGCAGACGATCGGCGATGGTCTCGGTGTGCTCAGGTCGCAGTGCGGCGATTTGGCGATAGAAGGCACTTTGGCCCGATTCGCCGAACCACGGTTGGCATAGGCGTTCGCGCCAGTCACTGCCGAGTCGATGGTGCGCTGCCGCGCAGATGTACTCCTCGACCAGGGCTGCGTGCAGTGGACCGGGGAGCTGAGTGAATACCTCGCAGTGATCGGCGACGAGGCGAAAGAAGGGTGAACCCCAGGGGGCGAGAGTCACAGCATCCCAGAGGAATAGCGCGGCGTAGTCACGCTCGTGGAGCAGGTGCGCGCCGAGGGCCACGGCTCCGCCGATGTCGTGCGCGACGACGTGCGGTCTGTCCAGTTCCCAATGGGCGAGCAAGGCGCTGAATCTCGACATCTGTGCCGGAAGGTCGATCGGAGTGTCGACCGGTCCGATCGACTGGCCATATCCGGGCATATCCCACAAGAACACGCGGTGGGTGGACCTCAGTCGGTCTGCGACGTCGGCCCACACCTGCGCCGACCACGGGGTGCCGTGGCAGAACACCACATCGCCAACCGGTCGTTCGGGTTCGAGTACGTACGTCGCCACCGGTGTCCCGGCAAGGTCGATGTATTGCGGGCTCGGCAATCGTGAGTCGGTCGGCTGCATGTCGCTGAATCTAGAACCTAAGGTCGACCTGAGGTCAAGGTGCATGATGAAACAATGAAGATCGGACAGGCGGCGCAGCGGGTGGGAGTACCAATTCACGTGCTCAGACATTGGGACGAGATGGGAGTCGTGGTGCCCGGCCGCATGACGTCGGGCCACCGTGACTACACCGAAGAGCATCTGCGCCGGCTACAGGTATTGCAGGCATGCCAAGGTGTCGGCATGAGTCTGTCCGACATTCGCCAGGTGCTGCACCGCCATGAGTCGGGCAGGACCGGAACAATTGAACGGCACCTTCGTCGCATCAAGGATCAGCGGGCCAGGCTCGAGGAAGCCGAGCGCTTCTTGGAACATGTGATCGGCTGCGAGCATGACCTGCTGACCCGGTGTGGCGAATGCGCAACCTACGCTTCGACCGGATCGTCGTCAGAGCGCGAGCGTTTCGCCAAGACGAGTCATACCTTGCGGACGATTTAGGTCGCAGATCCCGCAGTCGAAAATCTCGTCCCCGTCAGGACAGTCGGAGGGCAATATGCCCTTCAATCACTATGAAGGGGACGAGATTTGGGCCCCAGACTTCACGCGGCGAGGATATCGATCGCGGTAGCAGTCGCGACCGCTTAGGCAATGCGGAGGTCGCGCGCCAAATATGGCCACGTGCGATATAGGTCGTCTTCCCAGTACCCCCAGGAGTGCGATCCGGTCGGCCGCTGAGTGACTCGCGCGGGGATACGCAGTTGCGCCAGCCGAGCGGCCATCGCGGAGGTGCACTGGTCGATTCCCGCTTCGATGATACCGCCGAGCACTACCTGGTTTGCCAACGTCGACGAGTCGCCGTTGATGGCCTTGTCGGTCAGTTGCTCATGGCGTCCCGGTAGGCCGGTGCCAGTCGTCATGTAGATCTTCAGGCCTCGCAGTCTCGCTGCGTTCAGATACGGGTCGTTCGCACGCCAACCCGGACCATTCAGCGGGCCCCACATGTTGGTGACGTCGCCGCCGCCGCGACTTTCCACAACCATCCGGATGTAGGACTGGCCGACAGGATCACTGGTGCGCGCGCAGCCGCTGAACGCAGCCACTGAT
Source organism: Gordonia sp. CPCC 205333 (assembly GCF_048537885.1). Taxonomy (NCBI): domain Bacteria; kingdom Bacillati; phylum Actinomycetota; class Actinomycetes; order Mycobacteriales; family Gordoniaceae; genus Gordonia; species Gordonia sp. CPCC 205333. Next base: position 1,022,094 of record NZ_JBCLVI010000001.1, read on the forward strand.
CGGTACAGTCTCGGAGCGGCGATGGCGAGGTTGAACACCGAAGTGCCTGCCATCGAAATGCCCGCGACGGCGTTGACCCCATTGGTCTTGTAGTGCGAATTAATAAGCGGCGGCAGCTCTTTGGTCAGGAACGTCTGCCACTTGTTCACCCCGAGTACCGGGTCTCGACGTTGCCAGTCGGTGTAATACGAGAAGGCGCCGCCGATCGGCGTCACCACGTACACATTCTTGGCCGCGAAGAACCGCGTGTAATTGGTGCGGGCCGCCCAGGTGGCCGAGTCCTCGCCGCCACCAGCGCCGTTGAGTAGATACAGGGTGGGCGCGGGCTTGGACGTGTTGCGCGGCTTCAGAATGGTCACCGCGACGGTGCGGCGCATCGACGCGGAGTAGACCAGCGCGGTGTCTTGTTGCGCGGTGTCTTTGTCGATAGTCACGATCGAACTGCTCGGCGCGGCCTGGGCTGGGACCGCGCCGAGGCAAGCCACGGTTAGGGTCGCGGCGACCACGGTTGAGAACGCGAACATGCGGTGGAGCGATTTCACGCGGATGGGCCTTTCGATCGGTGACCTGAGGAGAGTGTAAGCGGTGGGCCTGGCAGTCGGTCCCGATCGGCGGCGATGTCGACTGTGCGCAAGACGGTCCGGCGTTACCGCGATGTTTCGCGACCGTACCGATCGTGTTAGCCGCTGGGCGGTGACCGGCGCAAACGGCGTCGAATGGCTACGTCGTGGTGCGACGTCGCGCGAATCGGTGGCAAACTCATCGGCATCTGCACCGCGACGAGCGGTGCCATACGCGAAATGGACTCTCGATGCATCTGACTCCGGGTGACACCGAAAAGCTGTTGCTCGCGGTCGCGGGTATGGTCGCGCGTGATCGGTTGGAGCGGGGAGTGTTGCTCAACCATCCCGAAGCGGTGGCGTTGCTCTCGACGTGGGTGATTGAGCGCGCCCGCGACGGTGTGGGTGTCGCCGACCTGATGACGTCGGGGCGATCGGTCCTGCGTCGCGATCAGGTGATGACCGGTGTCGCGGAGATGATCACCGATATTCAGGTCGAGGCGACCTTCCCCGACGGTCGCAAACTCGTGACGCTGCATCATCCGATCGAGGAGGCGTAATGGCAGGTGTGTCTACGAATGGGCCCGGAGCGATCCGGGTACGGCCGGGAACAATCGAACTCAACGCGGACCGCACTGCGGAACAACGGATTACACTTGTCATCGTCAATGAGGGTGATCGGCCCGTGCAGATTGGTTCGCATCTACATCTGCCAGATGCCAACGCCTCGTTAAGATTTGACCGTAAGGCCGCATACGGTTTTCGGCTCGACATTCCGTCGGGGACGTCGCAGCGGTTTGAGCCGGGGGCATCGCGGCGCCTTGACGCCGTCACCATCGCGGGTGCGCGGCGCGTGCCGGGGCTGCAACGAGGCAATAGTGCTCACCCGGAACTCGACGGGATCCGCTGATGGTATCGATCAGCCGGGAACGTTATGCCGCGATCTACGGACCGACCGCCGGTGACCAGGTGCGACTTGGTGATACGGATCTCTGGATCGAGATCGAAGTGGATCGGACGGTCGGCGGTGACGAAGCCGTATTCGGTGGCGGCAAATCGATCCGCGAGTCGATGGCCCAGTCCATTCGATCCCGCGCCGACGGCGCGCTCGACACGGTCATCACCAATGTCGTTGTGTTGGATTGGTGGGGTATCGAGCGAGTCGACGTCGGCATCCGCGACGGTCGGATCGTCGGCTTGGGTCGAGCCGGCAATCCTGACGTCGCCGACGGTGTGGCTCCGACTTTGGTGATCGGTCCGTCCACCGATGTCATTGCCGGAGAAGGCAAGATCCTCACCGCGGGTGCGATCGATTCCCACGTCCACCTGTTGTCGCCGTCGCAATGCCACGAGGCGCTGGCGACTGGAATTACCACGATCGTCGGCGGTGGGACAGGTCCGTCGGAGGGATCGAAAGCTACCACGGTCACCCCCGGCGCGTGGCATCTGTCGACGATGCACCGCGCACTGGATTCCCTGCCGCTCAACGTATTACTCCTAGGCAAAGGAAATACGGTCTCAGTCGACGGACTGGCTGAGCAAGCGCTGGCCGGTGCGGCTGGATACAAGGTGCACGAGGACTGGGGCTCCACCCCGGCAGCCATCGACGCCGCGTTGACCGCCGCGGGTGAGTGGGGGCTTCAGGTCGCACTGCACTCGGATTCGCTCAATGAGGCCGGCTTTGTCGAGTCGACGATTGACGCGATCGACGGACGATCGATCCACGCCTTCCATGTCGAGGGCGCCGGCGGCGGTCACGCGCCGGATATCCTCTCCATTGCTGGACTGCCGCATATCATTCCGGGATCGACCAACCCGACCTTGCCGCACACGGTCAACACAGTGGCCGAACATCTCGACATGCTGATGGTGTGCCACCACCTCAACCCGGCGGTACCCGAGGACCTTGCCTTCGCTGAGTCCCGCATCCGTGCGACAACCATTGCGGCAGAAGACATCTTGCATGATCTGGGGGCGCTGTCGATCACCTCGTCGGATGCTCAGGCGATGGGGCGCATCGGTGAGGTGATCACTCGCACTTGGCAGGTCGCGCATGTCATGAAGGCGCACCGGGGATCGCTCGGTTCCGCATTGCCCGCCGACAACGAACGGGCCAGGCGCTATGTCGCCAAATACACGATAAACCCGGCCATCGCACATGGCATCGACCACGAGGTCGGCTCGGTGGAGGTTGGCAAACTCGCCGATCTGGTGCTGTGGGACCCGAAATTCTTCGGGGTTCGACCGTCGGTCGTGATCAAGGGAGGCGGCCTGGTGTGGGGTGCGCTCGGCGATCCCAACGCGTCAATCCCTACGCCACAACCGATTCTGATGCGCCCGGCGTTCGGCGATGCGATCGGCGCCGACCTGTCGGTATCCTTCGTCGCACCCGCCGCGCTTGACGACGGACTGGCGCAGCGACTCGGACTTCGCCGACGGCTCGCCGCGGTGCGTCCGACCCGAGACGTCGGCAAGGCGGATTTGAAGAACAACGATGCCCTGCCGCGTATCGATATCGCTCCCGATACCTTCGAGATCGTCATCGACGGCGAACCGGTGACCCCCGCCCCGGCATCGATTCTGCCGCTGGCACAACTCTATTCGATGTTCTAGCGGCACATCATGAGTGAGTTACGCTTTCCCCTGCCGTCGACCACCGTTGCGATGTTGCTCGCCGATGCCCGGCTGCCCTCGGGGGGACATGCGCATTCCGGCGGCCTCGAACCCGCGTTGCGTGGTGGGATGCAGGTCAGCGACGTACCCGACTTCCTGATGGCGCGCGCCCGGTCGACCTGCCTGGTCGAAGCTGGAACCGCCGTCGTCGCAAGGCATCTGGCGCTTGTCGACCCCGCCGGATTGCACTATGTGGTGCACGCGTGGGCAGCACGGACACCGTCGAATGTGCTGCGCGATGCCGCGCGCCACCTTGGACGCGGCTATCTCCGACTCGCTCGGCATCTCTGGCCATCGTCGGAGCTGCTGGTCGAAATTGCCTCGTGGGATCGCCCGCCGCCACGTTCGGTGGTACTCGGCGTGATCGCCGCTGAGGCCGGAATGGATCCTGCCGACCTGGTGCGGTTGGTGATCTACGACGAAACCGCAAGTGCGGCAGCGGCTCTATTGAAACTCGAACCTCGCGATCCCGCCGAAGTCACCGGCTGGGTTTTGCGAGTGTGTGCGGCGCTTGACGACGCCGTAGACGGTGTGGCCGTCATCGTCGATCCGGCAGCGATTCCCGCGGCCGGTGCCCCGCAAGCAGAGGGGTGGGCACAGGCCCATGCCCTCCTGACTCAGAGGTTGTTCCGTGCCTGAAAATTATTCCAACCCAACTGATTCCGTTGCGCAATCGCCATTGCGAGCATTGCGGCTGGGGGTGGCCGGCCCGGTAGGCACCGGAAAGTCGTCATTGATCGCGACAGTGTGTCGGGTGCTGGCCGACGAATTGCGGCTCGGGGTGATCACCAACGACATCTACACCGACGAGGACGCGAAGTTCCTACGATCGGCCGGGGTACTTGATCCTGAGCGAATTCGCGCTGTCGAGACCGGCGCCTGCCCGCACACCGCGATTCGCGATGATGTGACTGCGAATCTCCTTGCCGCGGAGGACTTGGAGCGCGATTTCACGCCGCTCGACGTCGTGATCATCGAATCCGGCGGTGACAACCTCACTGCCACCTTCTCGCCGGCCCTCGTCGACGCGCAGATCTTCGTGCTCGACGTGGCCGGCGGCGGCGATGTCGCCCGCAAGGGGGGACCCGGTATCGCACGGGCAGATCTGTTGGTAGTCAACAAGACCGATCTGGCTCCGTATGTCGGCGTCGATGTGGAATTGATGGTCGCCGACGCGACGTCGGCGCGTGAGGGCAGCCCGGTGCTGGCGCTCTCGCGCACCGACGAGGCGTCGGTGGCGGCCCTGAAGGAATGGGTGCTTGGCGTCCTCACGGCATATCGGTCCGGCGACCATACGGCTATCGATCCGGGACCGATGGCACCGCATTTCCACGCGGACGAAGACGGCGGTCACACGCACACCCACGACGACGCGAATCACTCGCATTCACACTGATGCCGTTGACCCGAGTGGCCATCCGAGCCGGTGCGCAGGTCGCATCGGTTCAGATGGCATCCGGTTTGCTTGTGCCGCGGCTGATTTCACGCACGGCGTCGGACGCCACGATCGCGTTGGTTGCCGGCGGCGCCCTACTCCTCGGTGGTGACCGGGTGGAAATCGAGATCACCGTCGGTCCGGGGTGCAGGCTGGAGCTGACCGATATCGGCGGCACGGTCGCGTACGACGCTCAAGGCGAGCCATCGTCGTGGGCGGTGCGAATTGTCGTCGGCGTCGGAGGCGTGCTGTGCTGGCACGGACTGCCGCTGGTGGTCGCAACTGGTGCGAATGTCACCCGGACGATGCGAGTTGACCTCGCCGAGGATGCGCGAGCGGTGGTGCGAGAGACTTCTGTACTCGGCCGGGCCGGCGAGCAGGGCGGCCGAATGTGCCTGCGAATGGACGTTATTGGTGGCGGCCTGCCGATTGTCGTCGAATCCGTCGAGATTGATCCGCGCCGCCGTGAGCCGGGAATCCTTGGTACGCAACGTGTTTTGGATACCGTTCTCGCCGTGGGTTTTCGGCCGCCGACATCGGACGTGGATTTGAGGCTTGAAGAGCCAGGCGCCATCGCACGATATCTTGGTGCGCAGACACATACGAGCACGTTGGATCAGGTGTGGGAACAGTGGCGCGGTGCGGTATACACCGCCGACGAGAGTCTGGAGGAACTGGATGTTCGCTGAGTCGCGCGCCAATGTGAGCGGACTGGAACGAGGGTCGGTGATCGCTGTACTGACGATCGCCGCCCTGCATCTCATCGGTTGGGGCGGATTATTGCTCCTGGTGGTGCCGTCGGGTGTGAATCTCGGTGACACCGCCGGCGGATTGGCAACGCTCGGAGTGGGATTGACGGCGTATGCGCTGGGTATGCGGCACGCCTTCGACGCGGACCACATCGCCGCCATCGACAACACCACCAGGCGCTTCATCGATCGTGGACGTCCCTCGTCGGCGGTGGGATTCTGGTTCTCGCTCGGGCATTCGACCATCGTGTTCGTACTCTGCGTCGTGCTGACCGTCGGGATCAGTGCAGCCGGGTCGGCGTTGCGTGACGATGACTCGTCCTGGATGGTGGCGACCGGAATGTGGGGGCCGACGGTGTCGGGGCTATTTCTGCTCGTCATCGCAGCGGTCAACGTGCGGTCGCTGGTCGTGCGTCGGCGTGACGATGGAGCCGCGTCGGCGTCGGGTGGACTGATGTGGCGGCTACTGGGTTCGTTCGATCGGGTTGTCGACCGCCCGTGGCGGATGTATCTGGTCGGACTGCTGTTCGGACTGGGTTTCGACACCGCAACCGAGGTCGGGCTGCTCGCGCTGGCCGGCGCGGCAAGTTTGAGTCATGTGCCGTGGTGGGCCGTGCTGACCCTGCCGGTGCTATTCGCAGCGGGAATGTCGCTCTTGGACACCACCCAGGGCGCGGTGATGCGTCGCGCCTACGCGTGGGCGCCCGACGGACCGGATGCCACTCGTCGGCGCTCGCGGGCGCAGACCTATTCCATCGCGATGACGGGCCTGTCGGTGGTCGTCGCAGTGGTGATCGGCGGCGTCGAACTGGCCGAAGTCGCGACCACCGCGTTCGGGTGGGGTGGGCCGGTGGCTTGGCTCGGGGCACTCGACATCGACGATCTCGGCCTCTGGCTGACAGGTTTGCTATTGGCGACCTGGGCAATTGTCTTCGTGAAGACTCGCCGAGAATCGGCTCCGGCAGCCTGATGTTTCCTGCCTGAAACATTTCAGACGCACGACCACAACATCGCATTCATATGTTCTTCTCGTTGCGGCGTTTTCACCGCGCGGAAAATGGAGAACCGGATGACTGAACAGCTTGACGCCGTTACGTCCCGCACAGCCGTTGATGTCGGCGAGCGGGATGCTCTGAAAGAGACCCTGGAAGATTACACATTGCGGTTCGCGCCGCGCAGTTATCGCAAATGGGGTCCCGCCGTGGTGGCGACGTCGGCGCTGGGCGGTATCGCCTATCTCGCCGATTTCTCCATCGGCGCCAATATCGGCATCGCCAACGGTACCGGAAATGCGCTATGGGGAATTCTTTTCTTCGCGGTCGTGGTGGTGATCACCGGATATCCACTCGCGTATTACGCCGCGCGCTACAACATCGATTTGGATCTGATCACCCGCGGCAGTGGGTTCGGCTACTACGGATCGGTATTGACCAACCTGATCTTCGCGTCATTCACGTTCATCTTCTTTGCGCTGGAAGGGTCGATCATGGCCCAGGGACTGGAGTTGGGACTGTCGATTCCGCTGCCGGTCGGGTACCTGGTGTCGTCGGTTCTGATCATCCCGCTGGTGATCTTCGGGATGAAGGTTCTTGCCAAACTCCAGGTGTGGACGACGCCGTTGTGGCTGATCATGATGGTTGGTCCGTTCCTGTACCTGCTTATCGCACACCCTGATTCGGTGGAGACCTTCCTGTCGTTCAGCGGCGTCGACTCCGAAGGCAACCCACTCGGCAAGGGTGTGAGCTTTGCAGGTGTGATGTTGGCGGCCGGTGTGTGTCTGTCGTTGATCGCGCAGATCGCCGAACAGATCGACTATCTACGTTTTATGCCGCCCAAGACACCCGATAACAAGCGCCGGTGGTGGACCGCAGTGCTGTTGGCCGGTCCGGGATGGGTGCTGTTCGGCGCGATCAAGCAGGTCGTCGGGCTATTTCTCGCGGTTTATCTCATCGCCAATGTGTCCGGCGGCTTCGGCTTCGCTAATCAGCCAGTGCATCAATTCCTGGTCATTTACGAAGATATGATGCCGCACTGGTTGGCGTTGACTCTGGCAGTGATTCTGGTGGTTATCTCGCAGATCAAGATCAATGTCACCAATGCGTATTCCGGCTCATTGGCCTGGACCAATTCGTTTACCCGCGTGACGAAGACTTACCCCGGTCGACTGGTTTTCGTGATCGTGAACGTGGCGATCGCGGTGATTCTGATGGAAGCCGATATGTTTAGCTTCCTTAACAGCCTGCTCAATTTCTATGCGAACTGCGGTATCGCGTGGATTGTTGTGGTGGCGACCGACATCGTCGTGAACAAGTATCTGTTGAAGCTTTCGCCCCTTGCGCCGGAATTCCGTCGGGGCATGCTTTACGACGTTAACCCGGTGGGATTTGTGTCGGTGATCGTGGCGGCCGGTGCATCGATCGGTGTGTTCTTCGGTGTGTTCGGGGAGACGATCAAGCCCTATTCGCCACTGGTCGCCGCGGCCCTCGGATTGGTGCTCCCGCCACTCATCGCGATCGCGACCAAGGGGAAGTACTACCTACGTCGCACCGACGACGGCATCGACCTGCCGATGTACGACGAATACGGCAACCCCAGTGATGCCAAACTGCTGTGCTGTGTGACCGGCATCGAATTTGAGCGTCCGGACATGATCGCGTCGGCGGTGCCCGGCCCGAACGGGGAAAAGCAGTACATCTCGTCGCTGGCTCTGTCGTGCGACAAGACCGGCGAACACGTGCTGCCGGCGCAGAAGTAGGGGGCTGGGCCTCGGGCGTCTCACGCCTCGTGCCTCGGGACCCGGGAATCGGGAAAATCGTCTGAATACTGCCGCGCCAAGGGCATATTGCCCCAGGTAGGTAGGATATCGGACGATTTTCCCGGTTGGGGCGACCTAAGCGCCCCGACGGCGTCGATGTAAATCGGTGGCGGTGATGTCGCGGATATCCGCGAGGATCTCCGGCCAGCAATCGATGATGTCCCAGTAGTCGACGCGGAGGACCGGCCAACGCCCGATCAGGGACTTACGGTCGCGGCGATAGTCGTTTCGTCGATCAGTGCGCTGGCTGTGGTGAGCTTCGGAATCGCACTCGATAATCAGTCGACCGAGCAATAGGTCGACACGGCCGACGGTCGGGATGTTGGGTTGGACTTGAACGCGAAAGTTCAACGCGCGCAGACGAAGTCGGACCAGCGTCTCTGTTCCCGACTGAGACCGCGGATCGCATTTGGTAAGCATGGATCGCACCCATTCGGGTGTTTGGCCCCATGCCTGTTCCAGGTCGGCGATAGTGATCATCCGTTTGTTGAGTGCATTGTCGACCGCGGCGATCCACTGCTCCTCGGTCATACAACGCGCGGCACTCGCCAATGCGGCCGGCAGCGTATCGAGCGCTGCCGCCGTCGGAGGAACTGGGCCGAAAGCGTGGCAACGTCGGATCCCGACGGTCTCGCCGTGTTTGCTCTTGCGCACATGAACCTCGTCGCCAAAATGAGGAGGGACCCATACGTGCACGAGATCGAGCGCGGTGACGCAACTTGCGATACCTCCGGCTCGCACGGCGGCGACTATCCGGGGATCGGCGCCTTCAGTTGCGTACCAGCCGTGCCGGAGTCGGGTGATGAAGCCTTGGTCGGCGGCGGCCTCGATCTCACGATAGGTGGCTTGGAAATGTCGAACGAGATATTTCGCACGGTAGACGCCTGGTCGCAGACTGTTGTCCATCTGTATTCGACGCAGCGCGGCGAGGTTCGGACGATTTTCACGAAGGGGGTGCACGAAGGGGGTGGGCGGAAGGGGGTGGGCAGGGGCGACGCGGATTTGGTTCCGACCTGCGGTTTCGCCTACACTTGAGCGGTTGCCTGCGGCGTAGATGCGCCGCGAATCGGCTCGCGAACCCACTGGGGTGCAAAACCCCAGGCAGGCGCGTGTTTCGGTGGCAGCAGACCGTGCACGTCGGGTCGGTAATCCGGCATGCATTTACACATCGGTTCAAGGAGAATCAGTGATTCAGCAGGAATCGCGCCTGCGAGTCGCCGACAACACCGGTGCCAAGGAAATCTTGTGCATCCGCGTGCTCGGAGGCTCGGCACGGCGCTACGCAGGCATTGGTGATGTCATCGTCGCCACTGTCAAAGACGCCATCCCCGGCGGCAACGTCAAGAAGGGCGAGGTCGTCAAGGCGGTCATCGTGCGCACTTCTAAAGAGCGTCGCCGCCCCGATGGCTCCTACATCCGCTTCGACGAGAACGCCGCAGTCCTCCTCAAGAACGAGAGCGACCCGCGCGGTACCCGCATCTTCGGACCCGTCGGTCGCGAGCTGCGCGAGAAGAAGTTCATGAAGATCGTTTCGCTGGCTCCGGAGGTGCTCTGACATGAAGGTGCACAAGGGCGACACGGTTATCGTCGTCTCGGGCAAGGACAAAGGCGCTAAGGGCAAGGTCATTCAGGCTTTCCCGAAGACCGAGCGTGTCCTCGTCGAGGGCGTCAACCGCATCAAGAAGCACACCCCGAACTCGGCCAACGAGCGCGGCGCGGCCTCGGGCGGCATCGTCACGCAGGAAGCTTCCATCCACGTGTCCAACGTGATGGTCGTCGACTCCGATGGCAACCCCACCCGCGTTGGCTACCGGACCGATGAGGAAACCGGTAAGCGCGTTCGCATTTCCCGCAAGAACGGGAAGGACATCTGACATGAGCACCTCTGAAAAAGTCCAGCCCCGGCTGAAGCTGCGCTACCGCGCGGAGATCAAGGACTCCCTCAACGAGGAGTTCAACTACGACAACGTCATGCAGATCCCGGGCGTCGTCAAGGTCGTGGTGAACATGGGTGTCGGCGACGCCGCCCGTGACGCCAAGCTGATCAATGGCGCGGTCGCCGACCTCGCCCTGATCACCGGCCAGAAGCCCGAGGTCCGCCGGGCCCGCAAGTCCATCGCCCAGTTCAAGCTGCGCGAGGGTATGCCGATCGGTGCGCGCGTCACGCTGCGCGGCGATCGCATGTGGGAGTTCCTCGACCGTCTCGTGTCGATCGCACTCCCGCGTATCCGCGACTTCCGCGGTCTGAGCGACCGTCAGTTCGACGGAAACGGCAACTACACCTTCGGTCTCAACGAGCAGTCGATGTTCCACGAGATCAACATCGACAACATCGACCGACCACGCGGTATGGACATCACCGTTGTCACGTCGGCCTCCACCGACGACGAAGGCCGTGCGCTGCTTCGCGCACTGGGCTTCCCGTTCAAAGACGCGAACGCGAAGGACAACTGATATGGCAAAGAAGGCTCTGGTCAATAAGGCCAACAAGAAGCCGAAGTTCGCCGTGCGTGCGTACACGCGCTGCAACAAGTGCGGTCGTCCGCACTCGGTCTACCGCAAATTCGGTCTGTGCCGTGTGTGCCTGCGCGAGATGGCACACGCTGGCGAACTGCCGGGCGTGCAGAAGTCGAGCTGGTGAGCTCACTTCGCGGCTGACAAGCTGAGACAAATGCCCCGACCCGTATTGGGTCGGGGCATTTTGCTGTCCGAAGGTCCCGCTGGACGGGGCGATCTCGATCCGAACCTGCCACAATTGACCGATGACTGTCGTCGGCATCCTTCTCGCCGCCGGTGCTGGCCGCCGATACGGAATGCCGAAAGTGCTTGCCGAACAAGGCCGATGGCTCTCAAATTCGGTGACCGCCCTCGACGTCGGCGGCTGTGACGGTGTGATCGTCGCGCTCGGTGCGGCACTCGTGGATGTTCCTGAGCCGGCGACTGCGCACTACGTCGCGGACTGGTCGCAAGGAATTGGCGTCACGTTGCGCGCGGTGCTCACCGCGGCGCGCGGCCCCGACGTCGATGGTGTCTTGATCCACCTCGTCGACCTGCCCGATGTCGATCATCGCGTAGTGGCTCGGGTCCTCGAAGTCGCGCAGGCGGGTCGAGACATCCTGGCGCGGGCGACATTCGGCGGCCGCCCCGGACATCCGGTCTATCTGGGGGCCGCGCATTTCGATGCCGTGCTCGACGGGCTCTCCGGCGATGTCGGCGCTGGCCCGTATCTGGCGGAGCGCGGCGATATCGACCACGTCGAATGCGCACAATTCGCAACCGGAGTCGACTGTGACGTACCTTCACCAAAACGGAAACGTGGTTGACACACGCGAAACTTGCCCGAAATAGCAGCAATCTAAATTCTTCCCACGGGTGTTCTCACACAGCCGCATCTAGCGCTGTGAGATTCAGGACCCGATGAGGAAGGAAAACTGCCATGACCGCTGACGCGAAGCCTATCGCCGCGACCACTAAGCGCAAACGGGTACATCCGGTCGATCAGGTGCCGCCGCCGGGGCAGCTGATCACCCTGGGGGCCCAACACGTCATCGCGTTCTACGCGGGTGCCGTATTGGTACCTCTGCTGATCGCACGAGCCATCGACCTCGATTCCGAAGCGTTGACCATGTTGATCACCGCCGACTTGTTCACCTGTGGCATCGCATCGATGCTGCAGGCGGTCGGCATCTGGAAAATTGGTGTACGCCTGCCCCTGCTGCAGGGCGTGACATTCGCGACGTTGGCTCCGGTTATCAAGATCGCCAACGAGCATGGCGGTGGCCGGGTCGGCTTGCTCACCGTCTACGGCGCGGTTATCGCGGCCGGTGTGTTCGGCTTTCTCATCGCCCCTTTCTTCGCGAAGCTGATCCGCTTCTTCCCGGCAGTGGTCACCGGTTCGGTAATCACCATTATCGGTGTCGCACTCTTGCCAATCGGCGCGGGTGACGCCGTGACGAATCCCCATGAGGGACTGCATGACCCGGGGAATCCGCGGTGGCTGCTGTACGCGGTCGGCACGCTCTTCGCCATCGTATTGATGCAACGCTTCTTCCGCGGCTTCTGGGCCACGATCGCGGTGCTACTCGGCCTCATCGCGGGTACCGCGATCGCCTGGATCGCCGGCGATGCCTCCTTCGGCAGCGTCGGCGAGGCCGGCTGGTTCGGTTTCACTGTTCCCTTCGCCTTCGGTACGCCGCGTTTCGACCTAGTCGCGATCGTCTCGCTGATTGTCGTATTCCTCGTTACCGCAGTTGAATCCACCGGATCGGTGTTCGCGACCGGGGAGATTGTCGGCAAGCGGATCAAGGCGAGTGACATCGCCGCGACGGTCCGCGCCGACGGTCTGGCAACTGCAATCGGCGGCATGTTCAATTCCTTTCCATACACTGCGTTTTCGGAGAATGTCGGCCTGGTCCGCCTCACCGGGGTGAAGAGTAGGTGGGTGGTCGCGGCGGCCGGTGTGATCATGATGGTTCTCGGCATCATGCCCAAGACGGCGAAGATCGTCGAATCCATTCCGGCTCCGGTACTCGGTGGAGCGGCACTGACACTCTTCGCGACCGTCGCCATCGTAGGTATCCAGACGCTCACGAAGGTCGACTTCACCGATCATCGCAATCTCATCATCGCCAGCACGTCGCTGGCGATGGGTCTGTATGTCGAGCATGAGCAATCTTCAGCTCCGTCAACGGTTTTGGAGAATGGGCAGCGGATTTCGGTACCCGCGCAGCCAGGTGTGGATCAGGCTGTGCCGGGTATCTTGCAGATCCCGTTCAGTACCGGCATCACGATGGCGGCCATTACCGCGATTCTGTTGAATATCTTGTTCTTTCATCTCGGCGGACGCGGCGTAGCGGTTGCCGGCGGCGGCGATATCCGACTCGACGAGGTGAATAAGATGTCACTGCAACAGTTTCGGACGACCTTCGGTGATGTTGTGCAGTCGGTGACCTGGGTCGCCGACCGAGCGTACGAGCAACGCCCATTCGCCGATGCACACGACCTGCGCAGCGCCTTTCAAGAGGCGATGCTCACCGGCAGCGATGCCGAACAACTGGAGCTGATCACCGCGTTCCCGGATCTCGGTGCCGAGGATGACATCGGCGATATGACCGCCGTCGATCACAAGAGTCTGCAACATCTCGACGACGAGGAGTTGCAGCGAGTGGTGGAGTTGGCGACCGCGTATCGGGAGAAGTTCGGCTTCCCGCTGGTCGTATGTGCTCGGGAAGCCGAACGGTATGAGCGCGTGTTGCGCAATGGCTGGAGCCGAATCGACAACTCGACGTCGAGCGAACGGGCCTTCGCGCTGATCGAGATCGCGAAGATCGCCAACTACCGATTCGACGATCTGGTAGCCGATGCCAACCCGCTGACATCGGCCAGGTTCGGCCGTATACCGGATCAGTCGTAGCGGGGCGAAACCGACTGTGGCCGTTGGTAAGAGAGAACGGAGGCATCAATATGCGTCGATTGGGATGGCGCGGCATTGAGAGCGTCAACGAATTGCGCGAGTCGCAGGCGATCCACTGGTTCTACGAGACATGCTCGTCCCGTATTTGGGCAGTCCGCGTCGCTGCGGGCCGACCGTTCCGCGATGCCCAGGCACTGTACAACCGTGCGGATCTGATCCTGGCGGAGTTAACCGACGCCGACCTCGACGAGGCGCTGGCGGGGCATCCACGCATTGGCGAACGCTCCGATAGTGCGGCATCGACACGGGAACAAGCCGGCGTGAGCGGCGCAGACGAGCAGACCCTTGCCGAGTTGAAGAAGTACAACGTCGAGTACGAGGACAGGTTCGGACATGTCTATCTGGTGTTCGCCAATGGGCGTCCCGCGGACGAACTGCTGCAAATCCTCCGAGAGCGAATGGATAACCCCCCTGATGTGGAAAGACGGGTAATGCGAATGGAATTGGCCAAGATCAATCGTGCTCGTCTCGAACGCGCGCTCACGCCTGTCCACCAGCTGGCCGACGGCACGACGCGATGAGTGGTCTGAGTACCCATGTCCTTGATGCGGTCTCGGGCGGCCCGGCCGTCGGGATCCGGGTGGTGCTTTACGGGCCGGATGGATCCGAAATAGCTGTGGGAGTGACTGATTCCGATGGCCGGATCACTGACCTGTCCGAGCGGCAACTGGCGCCCGCCGACTATCTGGTGACATTCGCGACCGGAGAATGGTTCGCCACCAACGGAATCGACGGATTCTATCCGTCAGTGGATATCGCTTTCACCGTCCGGGACGAGAGTCACTACCACGTGCCGCTGCTGCTGAGTCCGTTTGCCTATTCCACCTACCGGGGAAGCTGAGGAGAGTACTTCATGTCAATTGTTCTGGGAGACAACCAATACGGCAAGGCCGAGAATCGTGTGGTCCGAATCAATCGGGATAGCGACCGACACACCATCAAGGATGTCCGCGTGGGATCGTCGCTGCGCGGTGATTTCGCGCAGGCGCATATCGCTGGCGACCAGCGCCGGGTGCTGCCAACCGATACCCAGAAGCAGACTATCTACGCGTATGCCAAAGAGGTCGGAATAGATACCATCGAGGACTACGGTTTGGCGTTGGCCAGGCATTTCGTCGACGATGTCGAACCGGTTGACGCCGCCCGGCTGGAGATCGACGAATACGCCTGGGAGCGAGCGATTGTCGACGGCGCCGAGCACGATCACACATGGGTACGCAGCGGTTCGGAGATTCGCACCGCCGACATCACCGTGGACGGCATAGGCGACGCCCAGCGGACCTGGGTGCTCAGCGGCCTCAAGGATCTGGTCGTCTTGAAGTCGACGGGGTCGGAGTTCAAAGACTTTCTCGTCGACGAATACACGGTGCTCGAACCAACAAGTGACCGGGTGATGGCGACGTCGCTACAGGCCAAGTGGCGCTACGTGGGCGTCGATATTGATTGGGACGCAGTGTATTCCGGCGTGCGGTCGATCATCGTCGCCAAGTTCGCGCAGGTGCATTCACTTGCCTTGCAACAGACCCTGTATGAAATCGGGAAGGCCGTATTGGAGGCATACCCGCAGATCGTCGAGATACGTCTGTCGGCACCGAACAAACATCACTTCGTCTACGATCTGAGTCCATTCGGATTGGAGAATAACAACGAAGTCTTCCATGCCGACGACCGGCCCTATGGCCTGATTCAGGCGACGGTACTCCGCGATGATGTTCCCGCGGCCCCGGCGGCATGGATCGGGCAGCTCGGCTGGTTGTCCTAGTGTGGCACCGCACTGACGACCCGTCCGGCCACCACCACTGTACTGATCGCTTCCTCACGCAGCCTCATCAGCAAGGTGAAAAGCGTTTGGGCGGTGGCCGACTCGGCATCTTCGGCGCGTTCGGCGTTGGTCAGCGCGGCAGCGAGCGCCGGCGAGCGGTCGGGGTCGATTACCAGCAGGTCGGCGTCCTTGCCGATGTCGAAGTTGCCGAATGTGTCCTCCCGGTCGAGCGCACGTGCCCCGGCCAGGGTCGCCGCGAACAACAAATCGGCCGGGTGCAGCGATACCGCAGCATCGCCGGGTTCGGACATGTGCACTTTGAAACAGTCGTTGGCGACTCTCGACAGCAACCACTCGTCGCCCGCACCGACGTCGGTACCGAGCGCAACGGTGACACCCGAGTCTTGGGTGCGCCGCCACGGCATCGTGCCGGAACCGAGGAACAACTGCGACGTGGGGCAATGCGCGATGGAAGTTCCCGTCTCGGCCATTCTGGTCAGCTCGTCATCGCCGCAATGCACGGCATGGGCAAGGATGCTGCGGCGTCCCAACAGAGTTGGGCCACCGATAGCGGAGCCGGGAAGGAAGCGTCCGTCGTAGGTGTCGAGGTAGGAACGCACTCCGTAGCTGGACAGCGTCGCATCTACCTCGCCGGTGCCCGGACGAGCATTTTCGTTGAGATGGCTGTGAAAGTACACACCGTCGCCGCGCACCTCGCTGTACAGCTCGCCGAGCGCCGCCAACGTCGCGGTATCGACCGACAACGAAAAGCGCGGCACCAGAGCGACATCGGACAAGTGGCGGCCATGCCAATCGTTGATCTCTTTGCGGCACAGTTCGATCGCCTCGGCGGTGGTCGTCAGCAGAGCCCGAGCGGACTCTGGGCCGACGG
The DNA here is from genome assembly GCF_048537885.1 of Gordonia sp. CPCC 205333. Lineage (NCBI taxonomy): Bacteria > Bacillati > Actinomycetota > Actinomycetes > Mycobacteriales > Gordoniaceae > Gordonia > Gordonia sp. CPCC 205333. The sequence continues at coordinate 1,038,453 of NZ_JBCLVI010000001.1, forward strand.
TCTGAATGCCACGCCCGGAAACGGTTCGCAGTCCGGCCGCTTCGGATTGGGCGAACAGGGCGTCTTGCGCGGTCGGAAAGGCCGATCCGAACACCATCGCCGCGGTGGTCCCGCTCGCGAGTCGGCGACTACAGAACTCGCTGGCTGCCTGATCGGCGAAATCGGCCTCAGCGTAACGGGATTCGGCCGGAAAGATGCACTGCGTCAACCATTCGAGGAGCTGCCCGCCGCCGAACGAGTCGACGCAGTAGGTCTGTGGAAAGTGGATATGGGTATCGACGAAACCGGGAATAAGAAAGCCCGGTCGATGGTCGGCAACCGTCCAATCGGCCAGTTCATCGGGCAGCGCCCCGGCGCTGCCGCAATAGATGATCGTGCCGTCGGCTCCGACGGCGAGCGCGCCATCGGGAATCGAACGAAGGGCGTCAACGGCGCCGGATGCACTTGGCGCACCGGCGATGTCGAAAATATGACCGCGATAGACGGTCGGGGTGTGTGCCATGCGGTCAATGGTGGGCCACGATCACCCGATTCGCATGACGAAGGCGGGAGGGATGAGTCGTGGACCTGCCGATGATCGATGAATGGATCACCGCGCGCAGCCGCGCGGACCTGAGGGGTCTGTCCGCGTCGGATGCCGTGGTCGCCGGTGGTACCTGGTTGTTTTCGCAACCGCAGCCGAACCTGCGTCGACTGGTGGATCTGACCGGTCTGGGCTGGCCAGACCTGACCATCTCCGACAGCGGATTGGAGATCGCCGCCACCTGCACGATCGAACGGCTTGTCACACAGGGCTATCCAGCAGCCTGGCGGGCCGGGCCGCTGTTCGCCCAATGTGCTCGTGCACTGCTTGCGTCGTCGAAGATTTGGCGATCGGCGACGGTCGGCGGCAACCTCTGCCTGGGATTGCCGGCCGGCGCAATGATCTCGCTATGTGTGGCGCTGGACGGCTCGGCGGTTATCTGGCGTGCCGACGGCAGTGAGTATGTCTGTGCCGTAAGCGACTTCGTTCGAGACATCGGTATCACCGAATTGGAATCGGGTGATGTGTTGCGTGCGATTCGACTGCCTGCTTCGGCCCTGACCGCCGAAACCGCGATGCGAAAAGTCGCCTATGCCCCGTTGGGTCGTTCGGGAGCGTTGGTAATCGGACGGCGCGATGCGACCGGCCTGCACGTATCGGTGACGGCCGCGACCAGGCGTCCACTCGTAGTCGAGGCGCCGGATTCCAGTGGGGTCATGGCTGCGGTTACCTCGTTGTCGGACGACGAATTCCACACCGATGCACATGGGCGGGCGGAGTGGCGTCGTGCGGTGACGACTCGTCTGGCCGCCGATGTGATCGGGGAGTTGGCGTCATGAAAGTCAACGGCGTGTTGGTCGACGAGTCGCCCCGGCCAGGTCAGTGCCTGCGGACCTACTTGCGTGAGCACGGCAACGTCGAAGTCAAGAAGGGTTGCGACGCGGGCGACTGCGGCGCATGTTCGGTACTCGTCGACGGCGCGGCGCGACACTCGTGCATAATTCCCGCACAGCGCGTCGCAGACGCCGAGATCACGACGGTCAGCGGACTCGGCACGTCGCGGGATCTGCATCCGGTCGCGCGACGATTCATCGACCATGCCGCATTCCAATGCGGATTCTGCACCGCCGGAATGATAGTCACCGCAGCACAATTGGCCGAGGATGAGGTAACCGATCTCGGGCAGGCGCTCAAGGGAAACCTGTGCCGATGTACCGGGTATCGGCCCATCGTCGCCGCCGTGCGCGGTGAGGTGCCAGTCGATGCCGACACCGTTGGTACAGAAACACCTTGTGGGCGTTCGATTCCGGCCCCTGCCGCGACCCGGGTGGTCACCGGAACTGAGCGATACACAATGGATGAGCAACCGGCGGACACTGGTGCGATAGCGGTTTTGGGCAGTCCGTCGCCGTCGGCGCGGATCAGGCGGATCGACACAACGGCGGCCGCGAATCTGCCCGGAGTGCGTGCGGTGCTCACCTATCGCAGCGACCCGGGAGTGGCCTTCTCCACCGCGAGACATCAGGACCGCACCGACGATCCGGACGACACGCTCGTCTTCGATCGGATCCTGCGATTCGTCGGTCAGCGGGTGGCTGCCGTGGTCGCCGACACACCGCAGATAGCGGCGCGGGCGCTGACGATGATCAGTGCCGAATTTGAGGAATTGCCAGCGGTTTTCGACCCCGAACAGGCTCGATCGCCCGGAGCCCACGCGGTACACGGCGACAAAGGTGCCGACGCGCGTATCGCCGCTCCGCAGGACAATATCGTCGCAGAAGTACACGGTGAGGTCGGTGACGTCGCGGCTGGTGTCGCGTCGGCGAGGGAGTCGGCCGGCGCGGTGGTCTCCGGTGTGTGGCAGACCGCGCGGGTTCAGCATGTGCATCTTGAAACACATGGCGCGGTCGGGTGGCGGGATGAATCCGGGCGATTGGTGATTCGGTCGAGTACCCAAGTGCCGTTCCTGGTTCGCGACGAACTGTGCCACATTTTCGGACTGACGGCTGAGCAGGTTCGGGTCTTCGCACCTCGCGTCGGCGGTGGTTTCGGCGCGAAGCAGGAGATGCTTACCGAAGATCTTGTGGCGCTTGCGGTGCTGGTGACCGGGCGGCCGGCCGCGTACGAGTTGAGCCGCAGCGACCAGTTCACCCTCGCGCCGTGTCGGCATCCGATGAGCGTGCGGGTTACCGCCGCGGCTGACCGGGACGGGACGCTCACCGCGTTGGCGATCGATGTGCTCTCTGATGCCGGCGCATATGCGAATCACAGTGTGGGCGTGTTGTTTCACGGGTGCAACGAGTCGATGGCTCAGTATCGATGCGCGAATAAGAGAGTCGATGCCCAGGCGGTTTACACCAATAACCTGCCGTCGGGCGCATTCCGCGGGTACGGCCTCGGTCAGGTGTTATTCGGAATCGAATCCGCGATGGACGAGTTGGCGTCGCGCCTGCGAATAGATCCTTTCGAATTCCGGCGGCGCAATGCTCTGCGTGCCGGGGAACCTTTCGTCAGTTGGGAGGTTGAGGATGGCGACCTGCGATTCGGCAGTCACGGGCTGGACCAATGTCTCGATGACGCGCGCCGGTTGCTGATCGACGGACGGGGCCAATCTGCCCGTGCCGGAGCGGATTTCGCCGTTGACGGCTGGCGGCTAGGCGAGGGGATGGCCATGGCGATGATCGCAACGGTGCCGCCACGCGGACATTTCGCCGACGCCACCGCGCGACTCGACGGCAGCGGACATTTTCAGGTGGAAGTTGGCACGGCCGAGTTCGGCAATGGCACCTCCACGGTGCATACCCAGATCGCGGCGCAGGTGCTGAGCTGCGATCCGTCTCAGGTGCGCCTGATTCAGGCCGATACCGATGTCGTCGGATTCGACACCGGCGCATTCGGTTCGGCCGGTACGGTCGTCGCCGGGTTGGCGACCATGCGTGCGGCCGAGGCGTTGCGTGCCGAGATCGTCAGTGCCGCCGCGCGGGAGTTTGGCTGTGCAGCGTCGGATATCGAAGTCGACGCCGGGGTGGTGCGCGGAGCCGGCACGGAGATCTCATTGTCGGAGCTGGTCACGTTGTCGGACAAGGACTTTGTCGGCTCCGGGCGACATGACGGCACACCGCGTTCGGCCGCATTCAATGTCGCGGCGTTTCGGGTCGCGGTCCATCCGGGCACCGGCGAGGTGCGAATCCTGCAGTCGGTGCAGACTGCCGACGCTGGGTATGTGATGAACCCCCAGCAGTGCCGAGGCCAGGTGGAAGGCGGTGTGGCGCAGGCTATCGGGTCCGCACTCTATGAAGAGATGGTAGTCACTGGCGGCGTCGTCCAGACCGATACGTTGCGGAACTATCACATACCGCAGGTGGCGGATCTGCCCGAGACGCAAGTGGGTTTCGCCGATACTCATGATGAACTGGGTCCGTTCGGAGCGAAATCGATGAGTGAATCACCCTATAACCCGGTTGCTCCGGCTCTGGCGAACGCCATCTCCGATGCCGTGAGCGCACGGATGTATCAACTGCCGATGACCCCCGCGCGAGTGTGGGCTGAGATGGCGTCGGGGAACGAGGTACGACAATGATCCGAACTGTGTTGGCGCGGTTGATGTCTGCGGCTGCCGTCGAACGGGTGGCGCTCGCCCGCGTTATCGATGTGCGTGGATCGAGTCCGTGCCCACCGGGCAGCGCGATGGTGGTTACCGCGTCGGGGGAAGTGATCGGATGTCTGTCCGGTGGATGTATCGACGCCGATGTTGCGGCGCGCGCGGTCGGCGTGATCGGCGACGGAGTGGCCGAGCGGATTCGATTCGGCGCGTATGCCGACGATCCGGTGGGGCTTGGGCCGGCCTTGACATGCGGTGGCGAGATCGAAGTATTCATCGAGCCGGTCGATGACGCCGCGATACCGCTGCTAACGCGGCTACACGACGCCATTGCCACCGGAACACAAGCGTCTTGGGTGACCGAAATCGGCCCCCGGCCGAGCTGGCAATTGGGGACAGCGGAAACGGCCGACGATGCGCATCGCTTTGTGCAGCGATTCGCAGCAGCACCGCGGATGATCATCGTGGGTGCGAACGCCTACGTGGAATCGTTGTGCCAGATGGCGATTCAGGTCGATTATCGGGTGACCGTCGTTGACGCGCGGCCAGCATTCGCCACCGCCGATCGGTTCCCCGGTGCGCGGACTGTTGTCGATTGGCCGCAGCGGTATCTGACAGATGAGCTCGAGGCTGATCGAGTGGACGAGCACACCGTGATCTGTGTGATGTCGCATGACTCGCGCTTCGACGTCCCCACTTTGCGGCTGGCGCTGGAGTCTCCGGCGGGCTTCGTGGGTGCCCTCGGCTCGCGGCAGACCAGCAAAGAACGCCTAGACCGGTTGCGGGAGTCCGGAGTTTCCCAAGCAGCGCTTACTCGACTGCATAGCCCGCTCGGCCTTGACCTCAATGCCGCTACGCCCGCGCAGACCGCAGTGTCGATCCTCGCGCAGGTCATCGCGGTTGCGGGCGGGGCAACCGGCACCGCGCTGGAGGAACGGTCGGGGCCGATTCACCAGACGGCATGAGTTGGCCCCGGACACGGCACGCTTGGCGGTCGTGACATCATAGATGCCGGCCGAGACGGCGAATGGTGTAGGAGGGCGCGGCGATCATGCAGGACCCCGACGATCGAACCACCCAGTCGTTACGCCCCCGAATCGTCTCGACCTACTACACCCTGGCGAGTCGTCCCGGCGCGTGGGTAGGCATCTCGCAACTGCGTGCGGCCCTGCCCGACGTCGATCGCGGTGCTCTCGATGCCGAATTGGTTGTCTTTCAACGTCAACCGGGTGTCAGCTTGGTCCCACAAGAGAACCGTCGTCTGTTGTCCGACGATGATCGCGCAGCCGCTGTCCCAGTGGGGGCGCAGCTATGTCATCTGTTGGCCATTGAGGAGGCATGATGGACGACGTCACGCGTAGCGCGCTGGAATCCATCCGGCTCGATTGGGCGGTCACCCCCGACGATGTCTGGGAACCACGTGCGTCACTGCATGTGCCGGGCCTACACGAGGCGGCACTCGCGGAGGTTCTACGTGCATTCGACGACGCGCGGCGCAGTTCCGGGGCAAGCCCACTGGGAGTAGCGATCCGAGGTCCCGCCGGCTCGGGAAAAACGCATCTCCTCGGCCAGCTTCGTGAGCAGGTGCAAGCTGCGGGCGGCTACTTCTTTCTCATCAAACTCCTTGACGGAGAAAACTTCTGGCGGTCGATCCTGGTTGCCTTGCTCGAAGACCTCAGCCGAGGATCGCCGACGCATCGCTCGCAGTCGGTGCAGTTGATCGACCGGCTGGGCCGGGCCGCCGATGTGGCCGACGACGATCTCGCAGCGGTAGTCGGTGAGGCTCCGCTCACACGAAAAGCGTTGGACGCGTTCGTGAATGCCGTCTACCGACGGCACCCCCGCCACCGACGTCGCTCGCAGCATATTCTGCGGGCACTGGTGCTGACCGAATCTGACGACTTCGACCAGCAGGACGTCGGCACGGCGTTGCTGCTGGCGGATGTCGACGACAGCGGCGACTTCGCCGCGTGGGGTATTCAGAACGCCCGGCTGGGCTATCAGGAAATCGTCGAGAATATCTCCCGCATCATCGCGATGGATGATGCGGCGGTTGTCGCCGTCGACCAGATCGACACCCTGATTGCGACCAACCATGCCAACGACGAATCCGACGAGCGCGCGGTCAACCGGGTGGCACATGGTCTGATGACGTTGCGAGAGAGTATGAGTCGCACCATATCGGTGGTGTCATGTGTATCGGCGGCATGGGACTATCTGGAAGCTCACACGCCGCAGTCCGTCATCGACCGGTACCGGATCCCGGCGCGACTACAGCGTCCGTCGTCGGTGGATTTCACACGCGCCCTGTTGGCCAAAAGGTTCGCGCAGTTTTACACCACCGCGGATTTCGTGCCACCGTATCCCACCTGGCCGGTGACCGAGGAGGCACTGGCGACCTCGATCGACTTCACGCCCCGTGATGTGATGCGAACTGTCGACCGCCATGTCAGTAGTGCGTTGCGTACCGGGGAATTCGCCGAATTGATGCGGTTCGAAATCGCCTTGCCGGACACAGCTGCACCAGTGCGGCAATCGAATTGGGATCCATCGCAGATCGATCAACTCGGCAGGCTGGACCGCCGATTCGCCGAGTTGGTGTCAGCCGCTGATCCACGAGACGCCTTTGACCATCTGCTCGAGGATGCAGTGGTGCCGCCGCTGCTCGCCGACGGATTGGCTACGTGGATCGACGCGCGGATCAGCGGCGGCGACATGTACCAGCAGGACGCCAAGCCGGGGCGTAATCCGGCGCTGCACGCTCGACTGCGCCGCACGATCGACCCCCTGACCGACGCCGAACAGTCGTGGGCGTTCCGAGCGATCGGCGCGTCGCATTTCCGTGCGGTGCAGTCCAGGCTCGACAAGGCCGGCATCGCCTCCGGTGTGGACAATTCCATGCGTTCGTTGATTCTGCTGCGACGTGATCCGTGGCCCCGCGGGGCGAAGACGGTCCAGATGTTGCGAGACCTCCGTGATCGCGGTGCCGCGCTGGTGATGTGGACGGCAGACGACGTGAAAGTGTTGATGGCTCTCGCGGCGATGCGCGCCGAACGGTCGGAATTTCTCGCCGAGTGGATTCTCTCCCGTAACCCAGCCCAGCAAGTGGGCTTCCTCGCCGAAATAACCGACGCGGCAACGCAAGTCATCGCGCAAACGCCCGCGGTACGTCCGAGTGCGGCGGTGCGGTCGGGTGGGCGCTCAATCGCCAATCGACTGGCCGACGCCGCGATGACTGGTGGATTGTCGGAGTCGGCCGCCAAGCATCTGTTCGCTTCGGGGCCCGGGCCTATATCGGGATCTGGGTGAGCAGGGGTGTCGACGGCGCTGGTGAACCGCCCCGTGGTTCGAGGGTGACCGCGATCGTCGTCGTACCGTCGACCTGATCTATCAATAGCGGCGGGGCCGAATCGGAATCGACGATTCCGGCGGACACCGGCGCGGCAGCTTTGCCGACGAGCCACAGTTGCAGACTGCGGTCGGGTGGAACCGGGTTGGTGATACCGCGCAGTACCGCGACCGCCTGATTCTGCTTGCGCGATGATACGACGACCAGGGTGCCGCGCTCGTCGGTTAGTTGTCCCCGCGCCAACGTCGCGTCGGGGGCGGACAGAACCGCTGAAACCGCGTCCGCCTGAACCGTTTGTGTCGTCGGTGCCGTCGTTCGTCCGATGAATACCCCCGCGCCGATTGCGGCGGCGACCACGACGGCAGCGGCCGCGACCAGCGCGACGAGTCGCTGTTTGCGGCGCGCGGAGCGCAGTGGAATGACGCTTGCCGGTGCGCTGTCGTCACGTTGCAGCCGAGCCGCATAGTCGGCGAGTACCCGCCCCCGAACTTCGTCGGGGGCAGCGACAGCGAACCGGCTCGCGTAGCCGGCCATCGTCTCCTGGGTCTCGACGATCGCGGTGTTGTACCGGTCGCGCTCCGCGGTCGGCAGATTGGCCAGTTCGTCGTGGGCACGACGATGCTCGTCGATGGGAAGGCCGTCGATCGCGTACAGCTCGACGTGGTCGTCCAGCCAGTTTTGGTCGCTCACCGTTCGTCGCTCCTGACGCAATGGCGCAGTCTGCGTAATCCGTCACGGATGCGCGATTTGATGGTGGGAAGGGGAGTCGCGGTATGCGCAGCCACTTCGGGATAACTCATGCCGCTGAAGTATGACAGTTCGATGCTGTCGCGCTGCAGATCAGTTAATCTCCCCATGCATTCTCGTAGGGTCAACGACTCCTCATTCTGCAACACCAGGTCGAGTGTCGGCGGTTCGGAAACCGGACCGTTGGCGGCGACGTATTGCTCGCCGCGGCGGCGACCCAGTTCTTCGGTGCGAATGCGGTCGACCGAACGTCGATGGGCGATAGTCATCATCCAGCTGATGACCGATCCGCGACCGGTGTCATATTCATGCGCACGTTGCCAATACTGCAGGTATGCCTCTTGCACGACTTCTTCGGCGTGGCCGCGGTCGTGCAATATTCGGAGCGCTAAACCATAGATACGTGAACTGGTGAGATCGTAAAACCGGGCGAACGCTGCGCGGTCGCCGTCCGCGGCGCGGGCCAGCAAAATCGAGAGATCGTAATCCTGGTCCACTGTGCTCATTGACGCTCCTCTGCGAATCTGGCCGCCGAACCTGGTCCGGTCCGAGCGGTCGCTTACCGACCCGTTCGGTAGGGGTACCACGTTCACCACATCTGTAAACCCATCGGTCATCGTTGGGCAGACCGCCGGTACAGAATGAGTGAGACCGGCACGCATATCACCAGGATGGACACACACCAGATCACCGCGTACACCAATGCGTGCTCCGCGGGCCAACCGCTCGCCGCAGGGAAGTCCGGCGGTGCCGCGTTACCAAAGAGGTCCCGGCACGCGGTGGCGACGGCAGTGACCGGGTTCCACTCGGCGATCGCCCGCAGCGGGCCCGGGAGGCTCGCAGCTGAGATGAATGCGCTCGATAAGAATGTCACCGGGAACATCCATAGGAAGCCGACGCTCTGCGCGACTTCGACATTCTTGGCTGCCAGGCCGGTAACCGCTCCGACCCAGGCCATCGCCAGAGCGAAGAACAACAATAGGGCGAAGGCGGCGATGGCATCACCCGAACTGCCGCGGATCCGCCAGCCGATGGCATACCCGCAGGCGACCATGACCGCCAGGCCGATAACGCCGAGCAACATATCCGAACTGACGCGGCCGGTGATCACCGCCAGTCGTGACATGGGCAGCGAGCGAAGGCGATTGACAATTCCGTCAGACATGTCGTTCGCCAGTCCAACGGTGGTGAACGCGGCGTTGAATAGTGCTGTCTGAGTGAAGATTCCGGCCATCAGGAACTCGCGATACTGTCCACCGCCGAGGGTGGCGCCGAAGACATAGGCGAACAGGAAGACGAACATCAACGGCTGTACCGTCGCACTGATCAACAGTGTGGGTATGCGGCGGACCGTGAGCAAATTACGTTCGATCAGAACGGCGGTGTTAGACAACATCGGCGGCCTCCCGGTTGGCGTTCGATCCGGTCAGTGCGAGGAAGACCGCATCGAGCGTCGGTGCGGTGACAACGGCGTCGATACATTCGACGCCGCGGTCTTGCAGTACCTGCACGGCGGCTACCGCGCTGCGTGTGCCCGCGTCTATCGGGACCTCCCAATTGCGGTCGTCGAGTCGTTGGGGCTCACCTGTGCCGACCTGCCCGAGCGCCGCGGCAATCTCGTCGGCGCACGCTGCCGCCGGCACCTCGATTCGCAGTTCGGACCGACCATATCGGGACTTGAGCGACTGTGGGGTGCCTCGCGCCTGCACGACGCCGCCGTCGATGAGAGTTATTTCGTCGGCGAGTTCGTCGGCTTCTTCGAGATATTGGGTGGTCAGCAGCACGGTGGTGCCCGACTGCACCAGTTGATCGATTACCTCCCAGATCTGGCGCCGGCCGCGTGGATCCAATCCGGTTGTCGGCTCGTCGAGTATCACCAGGGATGGCCGGTTGATTACGGCTCCGGCCAGGTCAAGGCGCCGTCGCATGCCGCCCGAATAGGTTCGCATCGGTCGGTCGGCGGCTGCCGTCAGATCTAGTTCATCAATCATCTCGCGAGCACGTGAGCTTGCCTCGCGTCTGGAATGTCCATACAACTGGGCGACCATTCGCAGATTCTCGAAGCCGGTCAGATTGCCGTCGACGGCGGCGTACTGGCCCGATACGCCGATGATGTCGCGTACCCGACCGGGATTCGCACGGGCGTCGATGCCACCAACGGTGATCTGGCCGGCATCGGGCTCGAGGAGCGTGGCCACCATCGCGACGCTGGTGGTTTTGCCCGCGCCATTGGGACCGAGCAATGCGTGCACTGTTCCGACCGGCACATCGAGGTCGAGTTCGCGCACCGCCTGATGCTTGGCTCCGCGACCAAGTAGCCCGGATCGGTATGTCTTGCTCACTCCGCGCATAGTCAGCGCGGCCTCGCGGGGCGACTCAGCCATTCTGTGTTGTCCCATTGGCTTCCTCTCCCGATGCTCGCTGGCGGCTCCGGTCGTCGGCCGAACGTGTCATCGCCGCGACGAGACTCGCCGGGCGCATGTCGCGCCAGTGCTCTTCGACGTAGTCGAGGCAGGCGTCGTGGCCGTCGGGACCGAAGGCGCGAGTCCAGCCATCGGGAACCGGTGCGAAATCGGGCCAGAGTGAGTGCTGCCCTTCGTGATTGACGAGTACCAGGAAAGTTCCGTCGGTATTGTCGAACGGATTGGTCATGTCAGTGTTCCTTTCGGTGGTTGGCGATACGTTTCGGGCGGTCGACCGATGGCGGAGGTGTCGTACCGATCACCCAGGCGAACTGTGTGACGTTCTCCGGCAACAGCATTCGAGCGTGACTGCAGGATGCAGCGACATCGGCGATCCGCCCGGTTATCCGGTCGACCCAGTCCATGCGCGCTCCGCCGGCGTTCACCGTTGTTCCGGTGGCACTCACGAAGACCGCATCACCGACGAAGGTCCGGGGCTGCCAGGTGGCCGCGAGCGGACCGGCCGCGGAGAACACCGAGTGGATCGCAGCAAGATCGTCGGCGGACAGGTCGGCCAACGGTCCGCCGCCCGCTCGTACCGCGTTCAGGGCGCTCGTCAGGTTCGGCTCACCGGTCATCTCGGATGTGTCGAATCCCAGTTCTCCCAACAGTTCCCGGATCGACTCCGGTTGCTGACGATCTGGGTGATCGGCCAGCACGTAGGAATCGAGCAGGATCAGCTTGCCGACAGTGTCGCCGCCGCGCTGTAAACGAACCGCCATTTCCTGCGCGATCAGTCCGCCCAGCGACCATCCGAGCAGGTGATAGGGACCCTGGGGTACCACTTCCCGGATGCGCGCGACGTAGTCGGCGGCGAGTTCACCGATATCACTGGCCGGTGTCGCACCGGTCAGCGCCGGATTCTGCAGCCCGTAGACCGTACGTGCCGGATCGACATGCGGCAGCAGACTGGTGAAACTCCACGACAGCCCGATGGCGGGATGGACGACGATTAATGGCGGATTATCTTGCGAGACAGGCTCTGTGCCGTTGCGCAGGGTTAGCAGCGGAGCCAGCGCGGCTGACGTGGCGGCGCCCTCGCCGTCGAGGGCGGCGGCCAGCTCGGCCGGCGTCGGTGCGGCGAAGACATCGGGTACCGCGACCGTGTCACCTTGCTCGCGGAGGCGAGTCACCACCGTGGTCGCGAGTAGTGAGTCACCGCCGATATCGAAGAAGTTGTCATCGGCCCCGACCGATTCGACGCCTAAGACATCGGCGAAGATGCCGGCCACCCTGGCTTCGGCCGCTGATTCCGCGCGCCGACCGATCGTTACCCGTGGAGCGGGTAATGCCGAGCGGTCCAGTTTGCCCACCGCGTTGATCGGCAGCGCGGTCAATTCGGTGATCGAGGCGGGCACCATATGACGGGGCAAGACGTGGGCTACCGCGCGTCGCAGTGCCGCGGTGTCGATTTCGGCTCCGTCGGCGGTTACATAGCTGTGCAGCACAGTGGAACCCGACGTTGTGTCGGCGACAGTTACCGCCGAACGCACCCGCGGTTGCGAACTCAGCGTGTTATCGATCTCGCTCAATTCCACCCGGAAGCCGCGAACCTGGACCTGGTTATCGGCGCGGCCCGCGTAGTCGAGGGTGCCCTCGGCGCTCCACCGAACCCGATCTCCGGTGCAGTACATTCGCTGGCCGGCGTATTGCTCTCCGAGCACCATCGGCGCTGACACGTATCGGGTGGCCGTCAACTGCGCGCGCCCGTGATAGCCCCGGGTGACCTGATCGCCAAGTAAATAAAGATCGCCGACGACCCCGGCCGGTACCGGATGCAGCCGCCCGTCGAGGACCACCGCTCCGACGCCGTTATGCGGTCCGCCGATGGTGACATCGGCGTCGGGAGCCAGTGGCTCGGACTCAGTGGTGATGATCGTGGTCTCAGTGGGGCCGTACACATTTCGGATGTCGCGACCGACTGCCCAGCGTCGAACCAGTTCTGGGGCGACCGCCTCGCCGCCGACCGCGAGCGAGGTCAGTTCGGGAACGTCGCTCGGTGTCATACTCGCGACCGCGGCCGGGGTGATGAACGCATGTGACACGCGATGACGTCGCAGGAAGTCAGCCAGATCAGCGCCGCCGAAGGTGGTCGTCGGTGCGATGACGAGCGTGGCGGCCCCGGCGGTGGCGAGCAGGAATTCGAGCACCGACGCGTCGAAGCTGGGTGAGGCGAATTGCAGCACCCGCGAATCGGCGGCTGGCCGCATCGTCTCGCCGAGCGCGTCGTGGACCGCAGCCAACCCTCGGTGCGGAACGAGAACTCCCTTGGGCGTGCCAGTTGATCCCGAGGTATAGATGACGTAAGCGAGCTGATCGGCGAGTATCGGCCGGCCCCGGTCAGTATCGGTGATCGGTGTCGTGGATTCTGCTGAAATCTCCTGCGCGACAGCGGGGTCGTCGATGACGAGCCGCGGTGTATCGGTGGGAAGCGCGTTGGCATGCGCACGCGTGGTGACTATCGTGCCCGCGCCGGAGTCATCGATCATGTGGGCGATTCGCTCGGTCGGGTAGGTCGGATCGACGGGCACGTAGGCGCAGCCGGCGCGCACGATCGCCCAGATAGCCACCAGCGCGTCTATCGAACGTGGAATGGCCATCGCGACAACTGTTTCCGGCCGGTCAGCCAGTCCTCGGGTGATCAGCAACCGGGCCAGTCCACTACTGCGGGCGTCGAGCTGGCGGTAGGTGACTTCAGTGGTGGCACCGGTGGAGTCTTCGCCGATCGCCGCGATACCGGCCGGGTTTCGGCGAACGGCATCCTCGAGTAGTTCGGCGAAGGTACGCGGCGTCGCTGCCGGCGGTCCGGAAACCGGGCACAAGGCGGCGACTTCGAGTGGGTCGGTGACCCGGATATCGCCGACCGTGCGCTGCGGGTCGGCGGTCAGCGCCCGCACCACGCGCAGTAGCCGCAGGCCAAATTGCTCGGCGGTATCACGGCGGTAGCGATTGCGTGCGTAGGTCAGTGACAGGGTCGGCCGGCCGGCTTCCGCGCTCATTCCGGTGGCCGTGAACTGCAGGTCGAATTTGGCTGTCGGAGAATCTATTTCGGAGACTTCTCCAACCAGACCGGTGGCGATCGGCAGCCGCTCGCCAGCGATCGAATCAGCATAGTCGTGTACCGACAACGCGACCTGGAACAACGGATGCCGACCAGGCAGCCGCGGCGGATTGACCGCGGCGATCACATCGTCGAACGGTGCGTCGAGGTGATCCCACGCATCCAGATCGGTATCGCGGACCGCGTCGAGGAGATGCTGTGCGGTGTCGGCCGGATCGACGGCGGTGCGTAATGCCACCGTGTTGACGAACATGCCGACAACCCCGCCAAAGTCTCCGTGCGAGCCGGCAGGTGCGGACCGGTTGGCAACCGGCGTACCGACGACGATATCGGTTCCGACGCCGAGTCGATTGAGCAGAATCGTTGTCGCGCAATGGAGAATGGTGAACACCGACGTAGAGTTGCGGCGAGCTGCCTCGACGATTGCGTCGCGGAGGTCGGTGTCGACCGGGATGGTGACACTTCCGCCCCCACTACGATCTCCGACGCCTGGGTCGGCGCTGGGACTCGTCTGCGCTGGCGCTCCGGTCAATCGCTCGGCCCAGTAGCTCAGGTCGTCGCGCTCACTGGCGACGTGGCGCGCGCTGGCGAGCGCATAGTCGGCGAAGTCGAGTCGCGCGGGTTGCCATGTCGCCGAACGTCCATCGACGCGCTGTGTATACGCGGCGATCAGATCGGCGACCAGAATCGGCAACGAGGCGCCATCGGCGGCAATATGATGGATGACCAGGATCAGTGAGTGCGCGGTGCCGATCGACGTCAGGGCGGCACGGATCGGTGCATCGGCGCTCAGGTCGAATGGCTGTTGAGTGAGCGCTTTGATTACCGTCTCGGGATCGTCGGCGGTGGGGCGCAGCGACCCGATCACGGTATCGGCGTCGTCGCCGACGATGCCGACCGGGCCATCATGCGTTTCGGGGTAGACGGTCCGCAACACCGAATGTCGCGTGACGATGTCGACGAGTGCGCCACGCAGGGCGTCGGCGTCGAGTTCGCCGGTCAGATTCAGGCGCAGCGGTATCGCGTAGTCAACCGAATCCGGTGCGCTCCGGTAGAGCGACCACAGACGTTTCTGCATGGGGGCCAGCGGAATTCGGCCCGGCCGCGTCCGGTCGGCCGGTGTGCCCGCATCGTCAGATTCCGCTTCGAGGGCGATAGCGCCTTCGATGTCGAGAAGCTGAGCCAATCGCTCGACGACTGGATTGTCGAAGACGTCGCGAACCCTGATCGGTTCGCCGCGGTGGACCGTATTGATACGGCTCACCACGGTGGTCGCCTGCAGTGAGGTGCCGCCAGCGTCGAAGAAGTCGTCGTCGGCGCCGACCGGACGTCCCAGCGTGTCGCTCAGAATGTCGACGAGCAACCGCTCGGCGGCCGTTCGGGGTTCGCGGGACTCGACCGACTCGGTAACCAGCGGATCGGGTGCGGGCAATGCGGCACGGTCGATCTTGCCATTCACCGTGGTCGGAATCGTCTCCAGGACAGTAACCGTGGACGGAACCATCTGGCGTGGCAAACGCCGCGCCGCGTAGTCGATCAGCGCGCGTTGCGAGAGCGGTTCCCCGTCGCGGACGGTTACATACGATGCCAGGGTGGCCGAGTCGCCCGTGCCGTCGGTCACCGTCACGGCCGTCCGGACACCCGGATAGCTTGCCAGCGCCGAGTCCACTTCATCGAGTTCGATGCGGAATCCGCGCACCTTGACCTGACGATCACTGCGACCGTGGTAGGTGAGGACACCTTCGGTATCCATCGAGGCGATGTCGCCGGTGCGGTACATGCGGGTCCCGATCGTGGCCGACGAAGCGGCTGGTGCGGCGACGAAGCGGCTCGCGGTCAGTCCCCGTCGGCCGTGGTATCCGTCGGCCAAGCCGGGCCCGATCAGGTACAGGTCACCGGGAGTGTGCGGCGGCAGGACGCGAAGCCGGTTGTCGAGGACCAACGCGTGGCTGTCGGCGACCGTGGTGCCGATGGTGATCGGATGGCCGGGCAACAGTTCGGACATGGTGGCCACGATGGTCGACTCGGTCGGCCCGTAGCAGTTGAGGAAACGACGGCCCTCGATGCTCCATCGCTCAACCAAATCAGAGCCGAAGGATTCGCCGCCGACGGCCAGGCATTCCAGGCTTGGCAAGTCGCGCGCGGCAGCCGGCGCCAACGCGGCCGGCGTGACGAATGCATGGGTAACATCTTGTGCGGCAAGGAAATCAATCAGTTCGTCGCCGCCATAGATATTCGACGGAGCGATTACCGTCGTGGCGCCTGAATCGACCGCGAGCAGCAGTTCGAGCATCGCGGCGTCGAAACTCGGCGACGCGAAATGTAGGGCGCGGCTCTCGGCGGCGATACCGTGGCGCACGGTTTGCGACGCTGCGAAGGCAGCGAGGCCGCGGTGGGTCACCGATACGCCCTTGGGTGTCCCGGTGGTTCCGGATGTGTAGATGATGTACGCGCGACCGCCGATATGTCGATGAGTCCTCGTCGAGCCGGTCTGCCCGGCGGACAGGTCCTCGGTTCGTACCCACCAGATAGCGCGCGGCACGGTGTCGAATAACGCGTCGGAGGTGATCCCGAGAACCGCGCCGGAATCAGAAATCATATGTTCGACCCGCTGCGCGGGATACCGCGGATCGATCGGCAGGACCACTGCGCCGGCCTTTGCGACCGCCCATACCGAGATGACCGATTCGATCGACCGGTCCAGTGCGACCGCGACAACGTCGTCGGCGCTGATGCCGAAGGACACGAGCGTGTTGGCCCATCGGTTCGCCATGTCATCCGCGGCGCGGTAGGTGAGCACGGTGGTGCCATCATCGATCGCGTGCGCCTCGGGACGCGTGTTCACCGCGTGTTCGATCAGATCGGCAAGGTGTCGTGGCTGGACCGCAGCGGGCGTGCCGGCTGATGCGACGGTGGGGTCGGTCGGCAGGGCAAGCGAATAGTCGCCGATCTTCCGGGTGGGATCGTTGGCTACCAACTTCGCGAATGCGGTGAATCGGCTGGCCAGATCGGCGATTCGGGCTCGGCTGAAAACTGTTGTGTTATAGGTGAATCGGGCGATGCCGTCTCGAATCCTGATCTCGAGGTCGAAGCGGGCCGCGCCAGTCTCGACTTCCATCGCGGACACCTGCACGCCGTCGAAGGCCGGCATATTCGCCTGAGCGGATGCGAATGGTGTGTCGTCGAACGTCAACGCGATCTGGAACAGCGGGTGCCGACCGGTCCGTGGTGGTTTCACTGCCGCGACGAGTTGCTCGAATGGCATGTCGGAGTGCGACAGAGCGTCGAGGTCGGCGCGTCGGATCTCGGCGAGTAGATCGCCGAAGGTCATATCCGTATGGACCTGAGCACGCAGCGGCACCGAGTTGACGAACATGCCGACCAGGCCGGCGAGTCGGGGATCGGCGCGACCGGCAACCGGCGTCCCGATGACGAGATCGCTTCTGCCCGAACCGATGTGTACCTCAGCGTCGGCATGTACCCGATGCAGTACAGCCGCCAGGATCGCATGCACCGTCATGAACTCGGTTGTGTCGGAGCCGATCTGGGTGCGTAACGCGGCGCGTATCGAGTCATCGAAGTCCACCTCGACCGAATCGGCGGCGACGTCGGGCAGCTGCCGTGGATTGGCGTCGGCCGCCAGGATCGGACTGCTGTCGACGCCCGCGAGTTCGTCACGCCACCAATCGGCGAGTTCGTCGATGCGGCGTGGTGCGTACGATCGGTCGTCGTGGCTACCTTGCTCGTCGCGCTCCTCGTGATATCCCAATGACGCGGCCTGCCAGCGCAGATAGTCCCGGTAGGAGATCGACGGTGCGGCCTGCGCGGGTGTGCGCTGTGCGTGCAGGTCGGCATAGGCCACGGCGATATCGTGTGCCAGGGGGACCAGCGAGGCACCGTCCGCGGCAATGTGGTGGATGACGACCGTCAGCCGATGCACGATGTCGGAGTCTGCTGTGCCGCAATCGATTCGGTGCAGTCGTGCCCGCAGGGGAGTATCGACGGTCAAGTCGAATGGGGTAGCGGCGAGTGCCCGTGAGCGAGCTTCCCAGTCGGACTCATCGACTGTCTCGGGTTGTAGTGATATCTGGACCGCCTCAGCTGGGGCTATCCGCAGCGTCGGTTGCCCGTCGAGCGCGGGATATGTGGTGCGCAGCGGTTCATGCCGCTTGACGACGTGGGTCAGCGCACCGGCCAGTGCGTCGACGTCGAGTTCGCCGCGCAGGTCGAGTGCGAAGGCAATGTTGTAGGCACCCGTGGCGACGTCGTCGGAGCTTGATCCGTCGAGTTGATTGAGGAACCACAACTGCTGCTGGGCAGGCCCCGGCGAGACTTCTGCTACTGGATCGTGGGTCAGTGGCACCAGTGCCGGCCCGTCGGATGTGACGTCGGCGAGTTTCGCGATCGCACAGATACGGGGGTCGTCGAATAGGGTCCGCACGGAAATTCGTGATGCGGCGCGCCGCTCCAGCTCTGCTGCCAACTGTGTTGCCAGCAATGAGTTTCCGCCGAGCTCGAAGAAATCGTGTTCGCGACCGACCGTCGCGACGTCGAGTCCGAGCAGCCCGGCCACTATCTCGGCGACCGCCAACTCGGATTCGGTACGCGGCGGCTCGTGTTCGCCGGTCGGCGCCTGCGGGGTCGGTAATGCGCGCAGGTCAACTTTGCCGATAGGCGTGGTCGGGATCTTGTCGAGGGCAACGACGGTTGCGGGCACCATATGCTTGGGCAGACGGTTCGCCAGGTGGTCACGCAGGGCGGCGGTGTCGTCGACGCCGAGGTCCGTGCCAGCGACATAGGAGACGAGCCGGGCCGAATCTCCTTCTCCGGCAACCACGGTGACGGCTTCGTGGACATTTTCCGCGGTGACCAGTGCGGCGTCGATTTCGCCGAGTTCGATCCGGTAGCCACGCACCTTCGTCTGGTGGTCGGCACGTCCCCGGAACTCCAGGGTGTGATCGGAGCGCCAGCGCACGAGGTCACCGGTGCGGTACATCCGCTCGCCGGGTTCGGCATACGGGTTGGCGACGAATCGCTTGGAGGTCAGTGGACGGACTCCGTGATAGCCACGAGCCAGATGTGTTCCGCACAAATACAATTCACCGGTGGTGCCCGGCGCTACCGGCCGCAGTCGCTCATCGAGGACGAGCGCGGCTACACCGCGGATGGGGCGCCCGATGGTCACGCTGTCGGCAGGCGAGATGTCCTGCGACATTGTGGCGACAACTGTCGCTTCGGTCGGGCCGTACGCGTTGAATAGATGTTTGTCGCCCGACCACAGCCGAACCGACTCGGGATTGGGATGTTCGCCGCCGATCACCAACGTGTCGAGGTCGGGCAGATCGTCGGGAGACATGGTGTGCAGCAGCGACGGCGTGAGGAACGCGTGGGTGACGCGAGCGGTTGCCATCACCTCGGACAGTTCCCGGCCGCCGACGATGCCGGGTGGCACGATATGCATCGAGGCCGCCGCGCTCACGGCCATCAACGCCTCCAGCACCGAGGCGTCAAAACTTGGCGACGCGAGGTGCAGGGTACGACTTCGCGGGGTGAGCCCAAGGCGTGAAACCTGTTCGGCGGCAAAGTCGGCGAGGCCGCGATGGCTGACGATGACACCCTTGGGGACCCCGGTCGTGCCGGAGGTGTAGATGAGATACGCCGGTTGATCGACTTCCACCGGTGTGTGCCGATCGTCGTCGGAGATCGGATTGGCAGGACGCGATTCCCAGTCGCGGCGGGTCGCGGAGTCGTCGAGATCGATGACGGTGACACCGTCAACCGCAGCGGATTCCGGAGTTTGGTTGCCGTGAGCGGTGACCAGTAGTCGTGCTCCCGAATCTTCGAGCATGAACGCGGTCCGCGCCGCCGGATAGCCCGGATCAATCGGAACCCAGGCCGCGCCTGAACGCACTACCGCCCACATCGCAACAACCCACTCGATTCCGCGCGGCAGTGAGAGTGCGACGAAGTCCTCGGGTCCGGCGCCCGCATCGATCAGCAAACGGGCCAATCGATTTGATGCCGCATCGAGTTCTCGGTAGGTGAGACTGCGACCGTCGGCGGTGTCGATGACCGCGGTGTGTTCGGGTTCGGCCGCCACCGCGCCGGTCAGGAGCCGAGAAAGGTGTTCGGCCGGCCGAGGTCCGGTACCGGTGGCCGGCACCAGGTCGAAGCGTTCCGATGGGTCCAACACGCAGGTATCGCCCACGCTGGTGTGCGGGTCGGTGGCAACGCGACGCAAGAGCCGGGTCAGCCGTGACGCCATACCGGTCATCGTCGACCGATTGAAAAGAGCTGTGGCATAACCTATTTCGATAGACAGTTCCGCCTCGCCACGATCGGTGAACGTGAATTCGAGATCAAATTTGCCGGTTTGCGTATCGATCCGGGCAGCAGTCGCGGTTAACCCGGCGAAGTCGAGCTCGACCGGCGGTGTGTTCTCGATAGCTACCGACACGTCGAAATAGGGCTGACCGCTACTGCTCCGGGGCGGGTTGAGTTCGGTGACCAGGCGGTCGAACGGGACATCCGCGTGATCGAATGCCTCGAGGTCGCGGGCGCGCACCACTGAGAGCAGGTCGGAAAACGACGCGTGCTTGTCGACCGGAGTACGTAGTACGAGGGTATTGACGAACATGCCGACGAGGTCGTCGAGATCGCCGTCGCCGCGCCCGGATACCGGTGTACCGACAACAATGTCGTCGGTCCCGGACATGCCCCGCAGCAATGCCGCGACCGCGGCGTGTAGCACCATGAACATCGTCACGCCCTGATCAGCGGCGAGGTCCGCCAGACGGCGCCGGGTAGCGCCGTCGATCGCAGCGCGGACAATCGCACCGCCCCGATCGGTGTGACCTGATGGCAGACGGTCATACGGCAGGTCCGAGTCGACCGGCGCGTCGGCGAGTGTCTGCGACCAGAAATCGATCTGCTGCGCAGCTGTCGACTGTGGATCGTCCAGCCACGCAGCACGATCCGCGCTGATCTGTCGATAGGTCACCGGCAGTTCGGCAGGCTTCGGCGACTGGTCAGCGAGGCGAGCCCGATACGCATCGGCGAAGTCGCGGGCGAACGGGGCCAGCGACCAACCGTCGGCGGCGAGGTGGTGAATGACCACCGCGAGGGTGTGGTCTTGCTCCCCGTGCCGGATCAATCGAGCGCGGATGGGCAGTTCGGCGGCAAGGTCGAAAGCCAATGCGGCATAGTCGCGGACACCTTCGGGGTCGGCATGTGCCGAGCTGATCAGCGGCACGTCGAAGTGGACGTCGTCGACCTCGATGACGTGTTGGAAAGGGCGACCGGATTCGTCCATTACGGTAGTCCGCAGGGGTTCGTGCCGCGCAACCACGTCGGCCAGCGCCGAACGTAGTGCGTCGACATCGAGTGCGCCGATCAGTCGAACGGTGAACGGCATGTTGTAGATCGCCGACGCGGTCGGGTCGAGTTGAGCCGCAAGCCACAGGCGATGCTGAGCTGGGGACAGCGGCACCGGGCCGTCAATCAGGACATGAGCCGACGCGGCTGCCACATGATCGAAGTCGCCGGAAACGCCGAGTTCGTGCACAGCCTCGGCGATGCCGCCGATATCGCCGGCATCGAAGATCGCGCGAAGGCCAAGGCGGGTACCGGTCGCAGCCGACAGCCGTGCGGCGATACGAGTGGCCGATAGCGAATTGCCACCCAGCTCGAAGAGATTGGCGGTCATCGATGCCTCTGGCAGACCGAGAACGGTGCAGACGGTGTCGTGTACAAGTCGTTCGAGCGGCGTTGCCGGGGAACGATATTCAGCCGTCGTGAGGACCGGGGTCGGCAGGGCGCGCCGATCGAGCTTCCCGCTCGAGGTTGTCGGCAGCGATTCGCATATCATCACCACCGTCGGAATCATGTGCTCGGGCAACAGCGCGGCGAGTTCGTTTCGCAGATCCCGTCCGTGCAGTTCATTGCCCGCGACGTAGCCGACTGCGACGGAATGGGCCAGGAGGTCGTCGCGTACCACTACAGCGGCGGTGCGTACGCCGGTCAAGGTCGACATCGCCGCTTCGATTTCGCCGAGCTCCACCCGTTGTCCGCGAATCTTGACCTGAGAGTCGCTGCGGCCCAGGTATTCCAGGGTGCCATCGCGACGTCGGCGGACCAGATCGCCGGTGCGATAGAGACGTTCACCGCTGCCGAAGGGGTCGGCGACAAAGCGGTCGGAGGTCAAGCCAGGGCGGCTCTGATAGCCGCGAGCCAGCTGAATTCCACCGAGATAGAGGTCTCCGATCGCGCCATCGGGTACCGGGGACAATCGGCGGTCGAGTAGCTGGGCTCGGGTATTCCACACAGGCCGCCCGATCGGAATGATGGAATCGGTTGCTGCGCAATCATTGTGGAAGGTGACGTCGATCGCGGCCTCGGTTGGCCCGTAGAGATTGTGCACTGGCGACTGCGTAATCTCCGCAGTCGCGCCGACGGTCTGCGGTGTGAGTGCCTCACCGCTGGTGAAGATCCTGCGAAGAGTCTTCAGTGCGGTCGGGGTGTCCGGATCGGTGCTCAACACGTCGGAGAACGCGGACAGCATGGATGGAACGAAATGTGTTGTCGTCACCCGTTGCTCGGAGATCAGTGTGCGCAGATACCACGGATCGCGATGACCGTCCGGTCGTGCGACGACGAGCGCGGCGCCGGTGATCAACGGCCAGAAGTACTCCCAGACCGAGACGTCGAAGGTTGATGGGGTCTTCTGCAAGACCCGGTCCGACGGTGTAAGGGGATAGGTGTGTTGCATCCAGAGCAGACGGTTGACGATCGCCCGGTGGCTGATGAGTACACCCTTGGGTGCGCCCGTGGAGCCGGAAGTGAATAGCAGATAGGCGCCGTTGTCCGGGAGTGGCGACGTTGATTCGGTGGCCTTCCCGGTCTGGAGCTCGCCGATAGTTGTTGTCGGGAAGTCGATGTGGTGATCGGTGCCGTCGGCGGTGATGATCAGGGCCGGCCGGGCGGTTGCCAGGATGTGATTAAGGCGTTCGTCGGGCTCGGCCGGATCGAGCGGGACGAAGACAGCTCCCGCCTTGATGATCGCGTGCAATGCCACGACCTGTTCGGTGCTGCGCGGAAGCATCACGCCGACAACGGATTCGGCGCCGATACCGCGCTCGGATAGGGCGCCGGCTACCGCAGCGGTGCGGGCGTCGAATTGCTCGTAGCTCAGCGTCTGACCGTGTGGATCGATGACGGCCGGTCGATCGGTGAACCGGACCGCCGCACCGTGGAGTAGGCCACGCAGCGTAGTTGCACCGAGTTCGATAGTCTCGCCTGCCGAGTTCTCGGTAGCCCTCGCGGCCTCGTCGTCGGCGAGCATGCGTAAGTCGGTGGCGCGCAACGTTGTCGCGGATTCGACGAATCGGGTGAGGAAGTCGATCAGGCGACGGTGATGGGTGGCGACCGCAGCACGGTCGTAGACATTCGGATTGGCCTCCAGGTCCAGCCGCATGCCGCCGACCATGCAGTCGTATACGTTGACCGAGGTGTCCTCCACCGGTCCGGTGGACAGGATGTTGAGCGCGCCGTGCAGGGTGCCGAAGTCGATGTGCTCGAAAAACAGCATAACGTTGACCATCGGGCCGAAGAAGCCGCGGCGTCCGTTCGCCGCCCCAAGGACGTCGTGGGTGATGTCTTCGTGGCGGAATCGTTGATGCCGCAACGCACCTTTGATCTCCGCGTTGACCTCGCGAACCAAGTCACCAACCTGAAGTGGGCCGTCGTGGTCGATGCGACTGCGGATCGGGATGACATTGGAGGTCAGGCCGGCCGAGGTGCGCAGGATCTGGGTGTCGCGTACCGCGACCGGGAGGCTCAGCATCGCCTCGTCGGTGTTGTTGTAGCGAGCGAGGTAAAGGGCCACAGCCGCGGTGATTACCGATGCGGGCCGGACGCCGAGGCTCTCGGCCATCTTTCGGACTCCATCAACGACGGCGTCGTCAAGGGGCGCCGAGCAGATGGTCGCGACCGGTGCCGCTGCGTCGCTGTGGGTCGAGAACGAGGTGACCTGCGGATCGTCGGCGAATTGTCGACGCCAGTGGTCGCGGTCGTCGGTGAAGCGCGTCGACGACCGGTACTCGCTATCGATTGTGGCGATCTGTGCCATCCCGGCAATGTCGGCGTCGGGGACCGACTCGTCGGCGGCAAAAGCGGTGTAGCGCTGGGCAACGCGCACCATCATGTACATCGCCGCATATCCGTCGAACGCGAAGTGGTGCCCCCAGCAATACCAAATGCTGTGGCCGTCACCAAGATTCAGCAGGTAGGTCGCCAACATCGGGTCGGTAAACAGGTCGACCGTCTGGGATCGGTGGTCGTTCATCCAGGCCAGCGCGGCCGCGCGAGGATCGTCGGAGCCGGAGAAATCCCTGCGCCCCAAGTGAATATGACGCTCCAGATCGACGATGACCTTGGGTTCGACATCGTCGTCGGACTGGTGGACCAGCCGAAGGAGCGCCGCCTCAGTTTCGATCCCGGTGTCGCGTACCGCGTGGTCGAGTAGGTCGGCGTCGACGTCGCCGTGGAACTCGACGAACGCCGAAACCGACATCGGTACGTCGGGATCGATCTGCTGCGCGTAGTAGATACCTCGTTGCGCAGCGGTGAGTGGCAGTGCGTAAGTGTTCTGGACGGCCTGTTCGATGGTCACGCGATCCTCCTCGTGTTGCCGTAACACAAGTGCTTCGGACGGGGTGGGAGCGCGGATGGGTGTGAATCGAAGAAATTTGAGAAATATCCGGACGTGATGAATATTGCCGTTGACTATCCTGAAATGCACCCCGTTGACCTGGGGAATGTCGAATATGCGTGAGTGTGCGTGCGATATTCCATATTGCGAATCACATAGTGAATGCGCACTATTGCAATTGCAATAGTCAACATCTGTGATTTCCCTAAGGCTATCTGACGATAATCCCAACGTTAATGCAACTAAATAGTCGGGCGGCTTCGACACAGCCACTTGCGATTTCGCCAATTAAAGAGGCCCCGCCGCAGCCGGTACGGCTGCGACGGGGCCTGCTGAGGGTTGGCGAACCTAGATCGGCTTGGTGATGTCGACCTTCTCTTGCCACTTGTCTGTGGTCAGGGAGATGTCACCGTTGTCGGTGGTGATCGTCAACTGGACCAGATTGTTCGGCGCATCCTCGGCGATCCAGACAGTTGCCGGATGTTCGCCCTTCAGCTGACCGTCGCCGCGCGTCGGGAAGATCGCGTCGAAGTCGTTCGCATCGAGTTTGCCGGTAATCTTCACCGCCTTCACGCCGTTCTTGGTCTCGGTGCCGGTGATTTTGGGATCGATGAACTTGGCCAGAACATTTCCGATGCCCTTTTCCTGATCCAGCACGACGGACGGATCGTAGGACTTCTGGCCGCCGCCGGTGATATTGCCGGCATCCTTCCAGCTTGCGCCCGGTTCCATCGTGTACAGCTTGCCGCCGACGATGACGAAGTCGATCTTCTTGTACTCCTCCTTCACACGGAAGGAGCCGGAACCCTTGGCCGCGGGCGACGGCTTGGTGACGACCGTGCCGTCGAGTTCCTGCACCGGCAGGCCCTGGACCTTGGGGTCGACGCTGAGTTTGAGGTGGACGGCCTCGGTGAGTTGGGTGGTCTTCGACGCCTGGTCGAGCAACGCCTTGGCGTCAGTGGTCGACACTGACGGTGGCGTCCCCGAGCGCGTGGTGTCCTGGGTGGGCGGCGCCGAACTCGGCGCGTCCGTCGAATTGGAGTTGTCGGCCGTCGAGCAGCCGGTCAAAATCGCAGCGGCTACAGCCGCGGCCGCGACGGCCGGAACCGCCATACGCTTCAGTCGAGAGCTGATTGATGATTCAACAGGTGTCACGCGTCGGTACACTACCCGAGAATTGAAGCCCTGATGTCCTAAGCTTGAATAGTCTGTGGATAGATACTTCAATCGAATGATGCCTGTGTATGAAGCTAATTCGACCGAATGAACGCGCGGGCCGGGTAGTCGATGATAGGTGCAGCGAGGCGTCGATCGCCGACCCTCGCCGAGCACGGAGGAAATCGGATAATGACAACGGATGACCCAATCGCACTGGTGCCCGAGGTGTCCGAGGTAACTGAATCGGCCGAGACTTCCGAGGCGGTTGGCGCAGCCGCACCGGAGACGTCCGCCGGTGATTCGTCGGACAGTGAGCGTCCCGATCCTGACCTGGGGCGCAAGCCGGGTCCGGGCGGTGGCCCGCGGCTTTCGAATGTGTGGGTCTACAACGGTCGGGCATACGATCTGACCGATTGGATTTCGAAGCATCCCGGCGGCGAATTCTTCATCGGGCGCACCAAGAATCGCGACATCACCTCGATAATCGGCTCCTATCACAAGGATCCCGCCCGAATTGCCCGAATGCTGGAGCGATACTCGCTGGATCGCGAAGCGGTAATCGAGGACGTGCACCCCAAGGCGAATGCACCCGACTTCCTATTCAAGGACGGCTTCGATAGTTGGCGCGATACACCGCGTTACGACTTCAGTCGCAAGGATGATCTGCTGCACGCGGTCAAGACTCGGCTGTCCGCGCCGGAAATGGTTAGCAAAGTCAAGCGAATGGACCGCATCTTCGACGTGGTCGCGATCACACTTTTCCTCGCATATCTCGCCGTCCAGGGATTGAGGCTGTACGACACCTCCTGGATGCCGCTGCCACTATTCGTGTTGCTGATGGTTTTGCTGCGCAGTTCACTCGCCGGAGTAGGGCACTACGCCATCCACCGGGCGCAAAAAGGGTGGAACAAGATATTCGTCAATGCCTTCGACATGAACTACGTCGCACTGTCATTCGTGACCGCAGACGGTCATGCGCTGTTACACCATCCGCACACGCAAAGTGAAGTCGACATAAAGAAGAACGTCTTCACATTCATGATGGACCTGCCGCGGCTCTGGCGAATCCCGATCCACACGCTGCACAAATTCGGACACACAATCACCGGCATGATCATCCGAATGCTGGAGATATGCAAACTGACCAGGCAGGTCGGCATCGCTGATATGTACGGCTCCTGGAAAGGTGGACTTCCACATTTCATCGGCGCCTTTGGAATGCGATTTCTACTACTTGGGGAAATGGTGGTATTTCTCGTCGCCGGCGACTTCTGGGCCTGGCTCCTGCAGTTCATCGCGACACTGTGGATCTCGACGTTCCTCGTCGTGGCGAGCCACGACTTCGACTTGGACACTGACGAAATCGAGTCGGATACCGACGACTGGGCAGTGAACCAGGTAGAGCAGGCATACGATCTCAAGGTCCTCGGAAACCGGTACGTCGATTGCTTTCTCTCCGCTGGTCTCAGCTCGCATCGGGTACACCACGTGGTTCCGTATCAACGCAGCGGATTCTCGAATATCGCGACTGAGAATGTACTGCGCGAAGAATCTGCGAAATTCGGCGTCGAATGGCTGCCCGCCAAGAGTTTCTTCACTGATCGCCTACCCAAACAGGTGAATGTATACCTCATCGCGAAATCACGACCCGCGCAAGAGAATCAATGGGGATTCTTCCGCGAACACTTCTCGCCGTCAGCGTTGAAGACCTGCGGCGACTATACGATCAAGGGATTCACCGGGATAGGCACGGTGTGAGCATCATATTCATTTGTTCAGCCGACAGCGCCATTCATTCGTCGAATCGACATGGGTTGTCATCACCGCGCGGTGATCGGCAATGATGGGATATAACAGCAAGTGTGAGAAAGGACGACGCGATGGCGCTAAACACTGGACCGGATATCGTATTCGGTCAACCCGGGCATAACGAAACCCCCGGCCCGCTCGCTTCGCTCCCGGCGCAGGGCGAACCCGGCCCGCTCGCTTCGCTCCCGGCGCAGGGCGAACCCGGCCCGCTCGCTTCGCTCCCGGCGCAGGGCGAACCCGGCCCGCTCGCTTCGCTCCCGGCGCAGGGCGAACCCGGCCCGCTCGCTTCGCTCCCGGCGCAGGGCGAACCCGGCCCGCTCGCTTCGCTCCCGGCGCCGCCAACAACCGTGGCGGTCATCGAGTCGATTGCCACTGGGGCACCGGAAACCATCTACTCGCAGGCTGATGCCGCCGAGCAGGTGGCTGCGCTCTTCGACGACCCGGCTCAGCGGGCACGCATCCCGCGCGTATATGCCAACACCCGCATAAACACCCGGCATCTCGCGATCGACCCGCTCGACCCGGAGTTCCTGGAATACAGCCGTCGGCCGGCGACCATCCGTGAGCGCATGACTCGCTTCTTCGACCTGGCTGTTCCGCTTGCCCTTGACGTCGCCCGGCGCGCTATCGCGGGTGTGCCGAATCCGACCACCGACATCGGTCTGGTCGTATTCGTCACCAGCACCGGCTTCATCGCACCCGGCGTCGACATCGCGGTGATCAAACAGTTGGAGCTCGCGCCAACCGTGAACCGGGTCGTCGTGAACTTCATGGGATGCGCCGCCGGAGTCAACGGAATCCGCACTGCCACCGACTACGTGCGCGCCAACCCGGACCGTAAGGCCCTGGTCATCTGCCTGGAGTTGAGTTCGATCAACGCGGCCTTCGGCGACAACGTCGTCGAGGTGATCACCCACAGCCTCTTCGGCGATGGATGCGGCGCGGTCGTCGTCGGAGCGAGCGAAGTAGGTCACCCACTGCCCGCCGGGCACGTTGTCATCCGGTCGACGTTCAGTCACCTCCTCGACGATGCCGAGGACGGAATTGTGCTGGGCGTCAACGACAATGGCATCACCTGCGAGCTCGCGCAGGAGTTGCCGCAGTACATTGTCGACGGTGTCGCACCGGCCATCGACGCGGAGTTGAGCAGTCAGGGAATGACTCGCGACGACGTCGAACTCTGGGCGATCCATCCCGGCGGCCCCGCGATCATCGAGTCGTCTGCGCGGTCGCTGGGAATTTCCGCGGAGCGCGCCGGGCCCAGCTGGGATGTACTCGCCGAATACGGCAATATGCTCAGCGTTTCGTTGCTCTTCGTCTTGGAACAGATGGTGGCACAGCGAGATTCGGGCACCAGGCCGGTCTCAACCGGCGTCGCCTTCTCCTTTGCCCCTGGGGTCACACTAGAGGGCATGCTCTTCGACATTATCCGCGGTTAGCGGTCGCGAAAGGTCTCCACAATGAAGCTCATTCGCTTCCTGTTCGCCGTCTCCTGGGTCGGCATCTTCGCGGCCGTCGTCATGGGGCTTATCGGCGGCGCGGCCAACGCGTTCCTGGTGACCCAGATAAACGCGGTCGTCGGGCCGGAGGGCGATTCGGGTTCGTGGCAGAAGTTCGCGCTCACCATCGCCGTGGTGATCGCCGCGGGCCTGGCATCGCAGATCCTATTGATCCGCCTGGCGCAGGATGCCATCTACCGACTACGCGCGAAACTGAGCGCCGGTGTGGTGTCGGCACCGCTGGAACATTTGGAACGTCTTGGCACACACCGGCTTCTGGCGACATTGACCGAAGACGTTCGTTCGCTGTCGATGGCGGTCAGTGCGATACCGAGTATGTGCGTCGACGTCGCGACCATCGCTGGCTGCCTGGTATTCCTGGCAATCCTGTCCGGCCCACTATTCGCGATCACCGTGGGATCGACGCTCATCGCAATCGGTTGTGTCGAGACAGTGCTGAAATATGTTCGCGCACTATTCCGTTCGGTCCGCGAACACGAAGATGACCTGATCAGCTCATTCCATTCGGTCAGTGTCGGTATCAAAGAGCTCAAACTACACCGTGGACGTCGTCGTGAGTTCATGGACGACAAGCTGCTCGGCACCGCAGAACAGTTGCGGCGCAAGAACATCGACGCCGGTACGAAATTCGCGATCGGCCAGGGACTCGGCCAGGTGTTGCAGCTGGCGACGATGGCCGCGATTCTATTCGGCGTCGCAGTCGCGATGGATCTGCCGCAGGAGACGCTGATCGGCTACGTCATCGTCACCACCTTCCTGGCCATGCCGATGCAGAATTTCATGCATCGCATCCCCGACCTGCTGCGTGGTGATGTGGCGCTCAAGAAGATCCAATCGCTGGAATTGTCGATGGAAGCCCTGCACGACGAGCAGGCGTTGCCGTATGTGCCGCGACCCGTCGTCGAAACCGCGCGACTGGAACTGACCGGCCTTGGGTACACCTATCTCACCGAGCAGGGGCCGCTCGGTCCGCCGCCACCGCCCGGCGTCGAGCCCGAGGAGGCCGAACTCGTGTTGGGGCCTCCGCCGCAGAGCATCGCGCACCCCGACGTCAACGGCTCTGACGGCGGCCGCGCCGAACTGGTGTCCGACGGTCCGTTGCTGCAGCGCCCCAGTCGTCGTGGCCGTCCCAGTGGACCGCCGCCCGGACGGCAGGGCCCGCCACCGCCGGACGGTCGTGGACCGGGTGGGCCGCACCTGGGCGGTCCGCCGCCCGGACATGGATTTCATCTAGGCCCGGTCGACGCGGTATTCGAACCCGGCGCGATCACCTTCATCGTCGGCGGCAACGGCAGCGGAAAATCGACCCTCGCCAAATTGATTACGGGACTCTATGTGCCGCAAACGGGTTCGCTGACACTCAACGGTGAGCGGATAGATCATCAGAACATCGAATGGTTCCGGCAGAATACGGCGGCGATCTTCACCGACTTCCACCTGTTCGACGACTATCTCGGATTCGACGGCCCCGACCTAGACGACCGTGTGCGGCACTACCTGCAGATGTTGCGTATCGACGACAAGGTAACCGTCCGCGACGGACATCTCTCGACAGTGTCGTTGTCGCAGGGGCAACGTAAACGCCTGGCGCTGGTGACCGCGTTGCTGGAGGATCGCCCGATCTATCTCTTCGATGAATGGGCCGCCGACCAGGAGCCGCAGTTCCGGGACACTTTCTACCGCGAAATCCTCGCCGACCTCGCCGCTCGCGGCAAGACCGTAATCGTGATCACACACGACGACCGCTACTTCGACATCGCCGACCGATTGATCAAGCTGGAGGTCGGGAAAGTCGTGGAGTCGTCGGGCGCGCAGGTGTAGCTGCCCCGCCCACCCGTGAAAATCGTCTGAATAGTTGCTCACCGAGGGCATATTGCCCTTGCAGGGCAACTATTCGGACGATTTTCCGGGGGACAGGGCCGCCCGCTCCACGGTCAACAGACTCTCGGAATGGTGGATCGCCGCATAGGCCGCGACGCCGCCGCGCACCCCGAACAGATGTTTGCTCCAGATCAGCCACACCACCGCTGCCACATTGACGAGCAGTAAGCAGATCCGCAGTGCGGTAACCTTTTCGACGATTTCGTAGATCTCGAGCGGGATGAACAGACTCGTAACGACGACCGCGAAGTATTCGCCCCAGCGTTTCATCAGCCAGAGCCCGGTCGCCTCGACGAACTGCGAGATGGCGTAGGCAAGGATGAGCGCCGCGACGACAGTCAGCGTCGTCGTCGACAGCGAGAACGACTTCTCGATATAGGTGACGAGCTTGGAATCGTCTATGTTCCAGCCGATTTGGTCGGCGAGAGGGCGAAGCAGCGGGAGTTCGGCATCGAATTTCTCGCGAACCGACCCCTGGCTGGTGCGGAACTGGAAGACGACGAACGCGGCAGCGAGGAGCAACAGTCCACGGATCGCTCGTTCGGCAGCGAGCAACCGCATGATGACCCGATCGCGAAGCATCGCACCCCGTGGCACTTCAGGAGCGTCTTGCGCGCGGCCGCTACCGGCCGGATCGCCGAGTACGAAAGTGCCACAGCGCAGGCAACGCCAGGCGGTGCCGACTGGAGTGTCGGCAGTGAGTCGTGCTCGCAAGTCGGCTTCGGTTGGGGCGTAGGTCTCGTGACCGTGCCAGGCGCATGCGCGCAGGGACCAATCCATGCGATCACAGTAGTCGAGTGTCGGCGTCCTACCATGACAACGTGAACGAACAACCG
Source organism: Gordonia sp. CPCC 205333 (assembly GCF_048537885.1). Lineage (NCBI taxonomy): Bacteria > Bacillati > Actinomycetota > Actinomycetes > Mycobacteriales > Gordoniaceae > Gordonia > Gordonia sp. CPCC 205333. Next base: position 1,070,108 of record NZ_JBCLVI010000001.1, read on the forward strand.
ACACAGGTGATCGCGGCACTGTGGGACGTCGACGGCCTGCTTGAGTGCGACATTCGCGACTCGTTGGCCCGCCGGGGTGCCACGCGACTGCAGGTGAACATCTCCGACGACATCGTGCGCGGCGCGATGCGAATTACGCATTTTGAGCGCCCAATCGAGGCGGTCGTTTCGGTCGCCGGCGGCGAAGCGGAAGCGGTGCTCGATGAGCTGCGCGCGATTGCCGGAACGATAGCGGCGTGGGAGGTCGTGCGACGGGCACCGCTGGACCCGACGTTACCGACCGGCGAACGCATCGATGCCCTCGCCAATATCGCGTTTCTGCGTCATCCGGTTGAACTCACCTACGATCAGTGGCGCCAACGTTGGCTGGACGATCATACGCAAGTCGCCATCGACACCCAGGCGACCTTTGGCTATTACCAAAATATTGTGTCAAAAGCGTTGACGGACAATGCTTTAGGTGTGGATGCCATCGTCGAAGAGTTGTTTCCGATAGCAGCCGTCGATGATATTCACGCATTCTACGGAAGTGGTGGTGACAAGCGGGAATTGAATGAGCGGGTGACCACGATGATGGCGAGCGTCGCGCGCATCGGCGCGGATCACAATCTTGATCTAGTGCCAACGTCGCGTTTCGACTTTCCCCTCGGAGTATGAGCGGCGCAACGGATCTGGTGATCGCCGCGGACCTCGAGTCCGCGGCGACCTGGGTGCAACACTACGGAGAGTTGATCGGCACCGTTGCGTTCGCGGCGTCGGGCGCGTTGGCCGCGGTGCGCCGCAATCTCGATATCGTGGGCATCGTCGTGCTGGCGAGCGCCACGGCGTTGGGCGGCGGAATCATGCGCGACGTGCTCATTGGTCACACTCCGCCGACGGCCTTCACCGACTTGATCTTTCTGATCGCAGCCACCGCAATGGCTTTGGTGATTTTCGTGAAACATCCGGGCAACCGCCTCACCAGATGGCCACTGCTGCTGACCGATGCCGTTGGTCTCGGATTGTTCTGTGTCACAGGCACTGTCGTCGCCTACGACGCCGGTTTGGGAGCGCCGACGTCGGCGCTGTTGGGGGTGACGACCGGCATCGGCGGCGGTGTGATCCGGGACGTGCTCAGCGGGCAGGTGCCCGGTGTGTTGCGTCCCGACGAGTCGCTGTATGCGATTCCCGCGACGTTGGGCGCCATCGTCACCGCGGTGCTGCTCCACCTGGGCGTCTACAACGCCTGGGCTGGGTTGCTCTGTGCCGCACTGATTATCGCGTTCAGACTGCTCGCCTTGCGATACGGCTGGAATGGCCCGCGACCGCACTATGTGCGCCGCGGTGACTCCGCGTGACTAGCCGCCGAACTTCGCGCTGGCACCCAGATCGACGGGAATGGCCGCGCCGGTGATGCCGCGCCCGGTGTCGGCGACGAGGTACAGCACGGCGTCGGCTATCACTTCGGCCTCTACCCACGGCACCGGTAGGAGGTTCAGCTTGCCCATCACTTCGGCGGTGTCATCGAGGACCGGATCCGCCAAGTCGGGACGAAAGCCGCGGACCATTGGTTCATTGTCGATCATCGTGGTGCGGACATTGCCCGGGTGGATTGAGTTGACGCGAATGTTGGCCCAGCCCAACTCATTTGCGATGGATTTTGCCATGCCGGCGACGGCGTGTTTCGCACTGGAATAGTGGACGATGCCGGGGATGCCGCGTAGTCCGGCCATCGACGAGACCAGAATCACCGAGCCGCCGCGATTGCCGGCCATGATGTGCGGGATCGCCACCTTGGTGGTCTGCCAGACGCCAGTGACGTTGATATCCAACATCTCTCGGAATGCATCTGGGGTCAGGTCCCAGGAGAGGGTGGGGGATGCGGCGATGCCGGCGTTGGCTATCGCGATGTCGAGACGGCCGAAACGCGCGACGCCCGCGTCGACCGAGGCTTGGAGTGAATCAAGGTCCCGGACGTCGGCGACCGATGCGGAGATCTCGCGACCGGTTGCTCTGACGAGCTCAACGGTTTCGGCGAGGTCGGCTTCGGTTGCCATGTTGTAGCCGGCGGTGTCGACGTCGGCGCACCGGTCGACGGCGATGATGTCGGCACCTTCGGATGCGAGTTTGACCGCATGTGCGCGTCCCTGTCCGCGCGCCGCACCGGTGATAAAGGCGACCTCGCCGGTGAGCTTGCCCATCATTCTCCCTGTCATCGAGCTGCTTTGAGCAAAACTAGAACGTGTTCAGTCTGTCATGTATGGGAGTTGGGGTGGTGTGCGGGGGAGGTATTCCCGTGGCGGGGCTTGAGGCGCGGACTTCAGTCGTGGCGTCTGAAACCTTGCGGTGTCAGGACGCCTGGGGGAGGTATCCCTCGGGGTGGCCGGCGCCGCAGGTTTCGACAGGGGGCAACTGAAGCCTGCGCATCGACCTCCCGCGAGGGAGTTGTCCGCTCGGCGACGCTGAGTCGACAGTTTCTGGCTGTGGCGGTGGATGACTGAAGTCCGTGGCGTGACTTGACCCGAGGGAGATGATCCCTCGGCGGGGCTTGGGGTGCAGGTTTCAGTCCAGGCGATGGGGTGGGCCAGTTGGCAATTCGGCCGGCGGGCGTCTCGATACAACGAAACTCGCAAGCTCGTTTCGTCACTCGACGTTCGGCGGGGCAGTGTGACTCGACGGTCGGGTCACACTCGACGTTCGGCGGGGCAGTGTGACTCGACGTTCGGGGTCACACAGCACCCGCCCGACCACGATTTGGGATCTAGCAGCAAGTTCTCTACACTAGAGCGGTTGCCTGTGCCCTGATGGCTCCGGCTGCTCACAACTGAATAGTCTCCGGTGCCGGCGAAAAGCCAAGGGCATCGGCGGCGAGAACCTTATGAACAACTATCCACTTCGTAGTAGGCCCACCGGAGAATCTGGACGAGAGTCTGGAAGATACCGCTGCATGGGAACCGCCACGAGAAAGGTTGACGGTCAACCATGACCATGACTGATCCGATCGCAGACTTCTTGACACGTCTGCGCAACGCCAACTCGGCGTATCACGACGAGGTGAAACTGCCCGCGTCGAAGATCAAGGCCAATATCGCCGAGATCCTCAAGCGCGAGGGCTACATCACCGATTACCGGACCGAGGATGCCGAAGTCGGCAAGAGCCTCGTCGTCTCCCTCAAGTACGGCCCGAGCCGTGAGCGCAGCATCGCTGGTCTGCGCCGCGTGTCGAAGCCCGGCTTGCGGGTGTATGCAAAATCCACCAACCTGCCCAAGGTGCTGGGTGGCCTGGGCGTGGCGATTATCTCCACGTCCTCGGGTCTGCTCACCGATCGTCAGGCAGCCAACCAAGGCGTGGGCGGCGAAGTCCTCGCCTACGTCTGGTAGGGGAAGCGTAGATAAATGTCGCGTATTGGTAAGAATCCCATCGAAATCCCGGCCGGCGTCGACGTTGCCGTCGACGGCCAGGACGTCAAGGTCAAGGGCCCCAAAGGGGAATTGAGCCTGACCGTCAGCGAGCCCATAGCCGTTGCCGTGGAAGAGAAAAGCATCCTCGTCACTCGTCCCAACGACGAGCGTCGTAACCGCGCCCTGCACGGGCTCAATCGTTCGCTGATCAACAACCTCGTTGTCGGCGTCACCCAGGGTTACACCACCAAGATGGAAATCTTCGGTGTCGGTTACCGCGTGCAGGCCAAGGGCAAGGACCTCGAGTTCGCCCTCGGTTACAGCCATCCCGTTCCGATCGTGGCTCCCGACGGCATCAGCTTCGCCGTCGAGTCGCCAACCAAGTTCTCGGTCACGGGTATCGACAAGCAGCAAGTCGGCCAGATCTCGGCGAATATCCGCCGCCTGCGTCGCCCAGACCCGTACAAGGGCAAGGGCATTCGCTACGAAGGCGAGCAGATCCGTCGCAAGGTCGGAAAGACGGGTAAGTAGAAAATGTCTGAAACAACAACAACTCGACGCAAGCCCGTCGGCAAGGACGTCTCGACTCGACGTCGCGTCTCCAACAGCCGTCGCCACTTCCGCCTTCGCAAGAAGGTCTCCGGCACCGCCGAGCGTCCCCGCCTCGTGGTCAACCGCAGCAGCCGCCACATTCACGTGCAGCTCGTCGACGATCTCGTCGGCAAGACGCTGGCCGCCGCGTCATCCATCGAGGCCGACGTCCGCGCAGCCGGTGGCGACAAGACCGAACAGTCGAAGAAGGTCGGCGAGCTGATCGCAGCCCGTGCCAAGGCCGCAGGCGTCACCACCGTGGTCTTCGACCGCGGCGGTCACGACTACCACGGTCGTATCGCGGCGCTGGCCGATGCCGCCCGCGAGGGAGGGCTCGACTTCTGATGAGCATGTTCGCAACTTTCACCACCAAAACCGGAGGAGTCCTCTGATGCCCGGACGTCAGCGTGACGGCGGGAACGGACCCGCCGGAGATAACAACAACAACAACAATGCGGGCGGCGGCAACGACCGTCGTGGCGGCGGTCGCGGTCGTCGTGACGACCGCAACAACGGTCGCGATCAGGATCGCAACCAGCTTGAGCGCGTCGTCGCGATCAACCGCGTGTCCAAGGTCGTCAAGGGTGGACGTCGGTTCTCCTTCACCGCCCTCGTCGTCGTCGGTGACGGCCAGGGTCTGGTCGGCGTCGGATACGGCAAGGCCAAGGAAGTTCCCGCGGCGATCCAGAAGGGTGTCGAAGAGGCTCGCAAGAACTTCTTCCGCGTTCCGCTGATCGGCAGCACCGTTACCCACCCGGTTCAGGGTGAGGCAGCGGCCGGCGTCGTGATGCTGCGTCCGGCCAGCCCCGGTACCGGTGTTATCGCCGGTGGCGCGGTGCGTGCCGTGTTGGAGTGCGCGGGCGTCCATGACGTCCTCGCCAAGAGCCTCGGCTCGGATAACGCGATCAACGTCGTCCACGCCACGGTGGCAGCACTCAAGCAGTTGCAGCGTCCCGAAGAGGTCGCCGCACGCCGCGGGCTGCCGATCGAAGATGTCGCACCTGCGGGCATGCTGCGCGCACGCGCACTGAGTCAGGGAGCTAAATGATGGCAGAGCTGAAGATCACCCAGATCAAGGGCACCATCGGTACCAAGAGCAACCAGCGTGACAGCCTGCGGACCCTTGGCCTTCGTGGCATCCGCAAGTCGGTCACCCGCGAGGACACCCCGGCCAACCGCGGCCTCATCAACGTGGTGCGCCACCTCGTGACAGTCGAAGAGGTTTAAGCAATGACCATCAAACTTCACCACCTTCGCCCCGCTCCGGGGTCGAAGACCGAGAAGACCCGCGTGGGTCGCGGTGAGGGTTCCAAGGGTAAGACCGCGGGTCGCGGCACCAAGGGCACCAAGGCGCGTAAGAATGTGCCTGCCGGCTTCGAGGGCGGGCAGATGCCGATCCACATGCGTCTGCCTAAGCTCAAGGGCTTCACCAATCGCAACCGGGTCGAGTACCAGGTCGTCAACGTCGGCGATCTCGCCGAGCTGTTCCCGACCGGTGGCACCATCGGCGTCGAAGAACTCGTCGCCAAGGGCGCGGTCCGCAAGAACCGTCTCGTCAAGGTGCTCGGCGACGGTGAACTGTCGGTGGCTCTGAATATCACCGCCAACAAGTTCACCGGTTCGGCCAAGGAAAAGATCACCGCGGCCGGCGGCAGCGTCACCGAACTGTAGTTGTACCGCCGTCGGGCGACAGTACGGGGACTTGCCTGCTTCGCAGGTCAGGACCGTGTGTCTGTCGCCCGACGGTTTGTCTTTTCGTGTGCTGTTAGAGTTTCAAGCGTTGCCGCTAGACCTAGCGGGGGACGGGGTACTGCCCGCTAGTCAATTCGCGGGCAGTCTCGTCCCGAGAAGAACTTGTTGTCAGCCGTCGGCGGTGGAGCGTCATTACCAGACGCGACGCCGACGCAGCCTAGGAGGAATTAGTGCTCTCGCCCCTCATCGCGGCCTTTCGCACGCCCGATCTGAGGAAGAAGATTTTCTTCGTCATCGGCATCTTGGTGCTGTATCGCCTGGGCGCGACACTGCCATCGCCTGGTGTTGACTATCGCGTCGTCGACGCGTGTCTGACCGAGGTCAGTAAGGGCAGTTCGGCTGACATCTACTCGCTGATCAATATGTTCTCCGGTGGCGCGCTATTGCAGCTTTCGGTGTTCGCGATCGGCATCATGCCGTACATCACCGCCAGCATCATCGTGCAGTTGCTTACCGTGGTGATTCCGCGCTTCGAGCAGTTGCGCAAGGAAGGCCAGTCCGGCCAGGCCAAGATGACGCAGTACACGCGTTATCTGACCGTCGGCCTCGCGATCCTGCAGGCCACCGGCATCGTGGCACTGGCGGCGCGTGGCGACCTACTACAAGGTGGCCAGGGCCCCAACTGCGACCCGACCGCCATCGTCTCTGACCACTCCATCTTCGCCCTGTCGATCATCGTGATCGTCATGGTCGCGGGTGCCTGCCTGGTCATGTGGTTCGGCGAGCTGATCACCGAGCGCGGTATCGGCAACGGTATGTCGCTGCTGATCTTCTCGGGTATCGCGGCTCGTATTCCCGCTGAGGGCAAGACCATCCTCGACTCGGGCACACTTCGGTTCGTCCTGGTGCTGTTTGCGGCGCTAGTCATCCTCGCTGGCGTCGTCTTCATCGAGCAGGGTCAGCGTCGTATCCCGGTGCAGTACGCCAAGCGGATGGTCGGCCGCAAGATGTACGGCGGCTCGTCCACGTACCTCCCGTTGAAGGTCAACCAAGCCGGCGTGATCCCAGTGATCTTCGCGTCGTCACTGCTGTACCTGCCGCAGTTGATTCTGCAGCTGACCGGCGGTTCGACGGACGGCGAGCAATCCGGCTGGCAGAAGTTCATCAGCAATTACCTGACTGACCCTGGCAACTGGGTCTACATCGTCGTGTACTTCGCGATGATCATCTTCTTCACTTACTTCTATGTCGCGGTCACCTTCAATCCGGAGGAACGCGCCGACGACATGAAGAAGTACGGTGGCTTCATTCCGGGTATTCGCCCCGGTCAGCCGACCGCTGACTACCTCGGCTATGTGCTTTCGCGTATCACTCTTCCGGGCTCGATCTATCTCGGTATCATCGCTGTGTTGCCTAACCTATTCCTGGAGATCGGCAACTCGGGCGTCCAGAACATGCCGTTCGGCGGTACCGCCGTGCTGATCATGGTGGTCGTTGCGCTCGATTCCGTTAAGCAAGTCAATAGCCAGTTGATGCAGCGTAAGTACGAAGGATTTCTTAAGTGAGACTCGTTATCCTGGGACCCCCCGGAGCCGGTAAAGGCACTCAAGCAGAATTGCTGTCAGAGTCGCTCGGCATCCCGCATATCTCCACCGGAGATCTGTTTCGTGCCAACATCTCGCAGGGCACCCCAGTCGGTATCGAAGCCAAGCGTTACCTCGACGCGGGCGATCTAGTGCCGTCGCAGATCACCGTCGACATGGTGCGTGCGCGTCTGGCCGAACCGGATGCCGCCAAAGGTTTCATCCTCGACGGCTTCCCGCGTTCAACCGGGCAGGCTGACGCGCTCAAGGAGATCCTCGCTGATCTCGACACCGCGCTCGACGCAGTGTTGTCTTTCGTCGTCGACTCGGACGTCGTTGTCGAGCGGATGCTCGCGCGTGGCCGCGCCGACGATAGCGAGCAGGTCATCCGCAACCGCCTGTCTGTGTACGCGAGTGAGACCGCGCCATTGCTGGAGTACTACGGCGACGAGGTCACCACGATCGACGCCATCGGCGCGGTCGACGAGGTGCATCAGCGCGTGTTGGGTTCACTCGGCGTCGCCAAGTAGCCGGCGGATATTCGATGGGCTTTCGCGGCCGTAACAAACAGGTGCCGTTCCGATCGGCGGGTGAACTCGACGCCATGGCGGCGGCGGGCGCCATTGTCGGTGCCGCGCTGGTCGCGGTGCGCGAGGCCGCCAAACCCGGTGTAAGTACGCTCGATCTTGATGCGATCGCCGAGGAAGTGATCCGCTCGGCAGGTGCTGTGCCGTCGTTCAAGGGTTACCACGGCTTTCCCGGGTCGATCTGTTCGTCGGTGAATGACGTTGTGGTGCATGGCATTCCGCGAGCCGACGTCAAGCTGGCAACGGGTGACCTGGTGTCCATCGACTGTGGCGCGATCCTCGACGGCTGGCACGGTGACTCGGCATGGAGTTTCGGCGTAGGTAAATTATCGGCAGCCGACGCCGATCTGAATGAGGCGACGCGCCTGACTATGGAGGCGGGAATCGCCACCATGATCGACGGCGGGCGGCTCACCGATATCTCCCACGCGATCGAAGTCGCCACTCGCAACGCGGAAAAGAAATTCGACCGGCCGTTCGGAATCGTCGCCGGATTCGGCGGTCATGGCATCGGACAGGAAATGCATATGGAGCCGTTCTTGCCGAATGAGGGCAAACCCAACCGCGGCCCTCGGCTGGTGATCGGGTCGACGCTGGCGATCGAGCCGATGCTCACGCTCGGTACCACCGAGACATCCGAACTTGACGACAACTGGACCGTAGTCACCGACGACGGGTCGCGCGCGGCGCACTGGGAGCACACGGTCGCGGTAACCGCTGACGGACCGCGGATTCTGACGGCGCGCCCATGACCGACGGAACCGAAGCATCGGTCAAACGGCGACAGATCACCGTCGAGGAGCTGCGTCGGCGCATGTTGGATGCCGCCCTGGAGATGGTCGGCGACAATGGACTCACCGTCGGTCTGTCTCATCTGAACATGGAAGAAATCATCAGGCTCGCGGGTGTACCGCGCAGTTCGGTGTACCGCGAATGGGATACCAAGGAAGACTTCTACGTCGAGCTGATGATCGCGTTGGTCGAGCCGGGCCCCGCGCAGGCCAAGGCCTTCGACGTCGAGACCTTGCGACTGGCCGCCGAGGTTGTCAGCGACAACGTTGAACGACTGACTACACGGGGTGGCCGTCACGCGGTTCTCGCCGAGGCAATTCGAGTCGCGGGGGAGCGAAACTTCCAGGCGCTCAACGAATCTCTGACGTATCGGACGGTTACCGCGCTGGTCGCGGCGCTACCCACATTCGATGATGCGCAGCGCGAGAAGATTGCTAAAGCGCTCACTGATTCGGAAGTTTACTACCCCGAGCGGGTCGCGCAATTTTACAAAATGTTCTTACCGCTCATGGGTTTTCGTGTGCGCGATGGATTCTCCGAACGGCAACTCGCGATCGCGTCCGCGTCAGTGGTCGAGGGAATGACGCGTCGCAGTTTCACCACGCCCGATATCGTGAGCGCGCCCGTCATCTATCCCGGCATCGACGGCGAACCGGTGAACTGGCATTTCGCGGCGCTTACCTTGTTGGGCGTCGTCGAATTCATGATCGAACCCATCGCGGACTGGCTGCCCGAGTAGTCATCGCGGCGGTGAGTCCAGCACGATCGTCACCGGTCCGTCGTTGACTAGATCCACGTGCATGTGGGCACCGAAGGTGCCGGTCGCGACGGTCGCACCCGCGCCGCGCAGTGCATCGACGACGGCATCGACGAGTGGTTCGGCCACCGGCCCAGGGGCCGCAGCGTTCCACGACGGGCGCCGTCCTTTGGCGGTGCTGGCGTAGAGCGTGAACTGGCTGATGACGAGGATCGGAGCGCCGCGGTCGGCGGCGGATTGTTGGCCGCCGTCGAGGCCGTCGAGGATACGCAATTGCCAGATCTTATCGGCGAGCCAGGCGGCGTCGGCTGCCGTGTCGTCGTGAGTTACGCCGATCAAGGCGACCAAACCCTGTGCAGCGGAATCTAATTGGAGCTCGCCGACGATGTGCCCATCGACGCTGACCGATGCCTGGCTGACTCGTTGTAGAACCGCTCGCATGAGATCAACGATGCCAGAGCGGAATAGTCGCGCGGTCGGCGCGGTTGGCTAGGACTATGAGCCCAGACACAGATGTGCGTGTAGAAGCAATCAAGCGATTCGGAACCTATGGCGCATGGGGGTGGTTCAAGCAGTTCCCCGCCGATCAGGTGGCACGGCTGGAGGAGCAAGGTCTGGGCACTATCTGGCTCGGCGGGTCGCCCAAACACCTCAAGCCGATCCGCGATGTGCTCGCCGCGTCGTCGACGATCACCGTCGCCACCGGCATCGTGAATATCTGGAACACCGATGCACGTGCGATCGGTGACGAGTGGGTCGCGTTGGAAGCGGATTTTCCGGGGCGCTTCTTCCTCGGCATCGGGGCGGGGCATCCCGAGGCCAATGCGGATTACTCGTCGCCATATGACTCGGTCAGCCGGTATCTCGACGTACTCGACGAGGCCGGGGTGCCGGTGCACCGCCGATTGCTGGCGGCGCTCGGCCCGCGGATGCTGCGGCTTTCTGCCGACCGTTCATTGGGCGCGCACCCGTATCTCACGCCGCCAGCGCATACGAAGATCGCGCGGGAGACCGTCGGTAACGGGGTATTGCTGGCTCCCGAACACAAAGTGGTTGTGGATAGTGATCCGGTAGCCGCCCGTGCGGTTGGACGTCCGCCGGTCGATCAGCCCTATCTGCACCTGCGCAATTACGTCAGCAACCTCAAGCGGTTGGGCTATACCGACGCCGACATCGCCGACGGCGGAAGCGATCAACTGATCGACGCGCTTGTCGCACACGGTGACGCGCAAGCGGTGCATCGCCAGCTTGACGAGCACCTGGTGGCCGGCGCTGATCACGTTGCCATTCAGGTACTCGGCTCGAAGGATCCGAGCGTCGAACTCGCAGCGATTCTCAACTGAAAATGTCCCCTCAGGGCGAGCAGATGGCGATATGGCGCCTGCTTGCGTCAAGGGACATTTCCAGGAACCTGATCGCTAGTCCAGCTGGTATTTCACCGTCACCGTGAAGGTCAGCGTCTGCTGGCCGGGTTCGACCGGCACCGGAGCGGCGGAGACGCCCTCGGAGCGGTACATGGTGTCTAAGTTCTTGGCCGACTGATCCTGCCCCGACGTCGCCTCGGTAATCGTCAGGACCTTACCCAACGAGTCGTCGGCGAGGTCGGCATATTGTCCAGCGCGCGAACGTGCGTCTTTGAATGCCGCTTCGCGGGCTTGCCGCATCAGGTCGGAGTCGTCGTCGATGGAGAAGGACACATTCGAAATTCGGGTGTTGTTGCCGCCGGCATTCGCCGCCGCGGCCAGGACTGCCGATGCCTTCGCGATGTCGCCGATGGTGATGCGCAGCGAATTCGACGCCTGATATCCGGAGATCTGCGACGTACCGCCGGGAACCGGGGCCGCGTACTGCGGACTCAACGACACATTCTGGGTTGACACATCTTTGCGTTCCGCGCCCGCCGCGACGACGGCGTCGGTGACCTTGCGGACCTTCTCACTCGCCTGGTTCAGCGCCGATGACACATCGTCGCCCTCTGCCTCGATCCCGACGTCGGCCTTGAGAGTGTCGGGGGTTCCGGTCACCTTGCCGTTGCCGACGACGGTGATGCTGCGGGCCTGATCGACCTGGGTGTCACTGCCGCAGGCCGCGACGCCACCGATGAGAACCAACGCTCCGCAGGCCGCAGTCAATCGTCGAGACCAGCTCTTGCGGGCGAACGAAGCGACAGAAGATGTCATCGATGAACCTTTCGAGTCCAGTAATACAGCGGGTCTATTCCTTGGAGGTCAGGATGGACAGAGCCCAACTGACGAGAGAGATGACGAGTGCGCCGAAGATCGCCGACCAGAAGAAATCGTCGACCTGCAGGCCCCAATGAGTGGTGTTGTCGGTGATCCACGCCGTGATCTCGAGCATGAATGCGTTGATGACAATATGAATCAGGCCGACGGTCAACACGTACAGCGGTATCGCGATGATCTGTACCAACGGCTTGATCACTGCGTTGACGAGCCCGAAGATCAACGCGACGAAGAAGATGATGCCAGCTTGCTGCCAATTGTTGTCAGCCCCGACGAAGTCGATTCCGGGAACGATGAGAGACGCGATCCACAGGGCGAAGCCGGTGAGAACGGTGCGAATCAGAAATGGACCCATACCGGAGATACTGCCATGAACGGACGTGACGATGTCGGGGCCGCGCCAGGGGTGCCGCCGGGGTAAGCCGGAGGGTCGACTTGGGGGGCAAGTGGTATTGGCGTGCCGGGCGGTCGTGCGGCATGCTGTTCGGCGCCACGGGAATCGCGCTGGTCGGGTTGGTGGCCGCGATCGTCGGCGCGATCACGCAGGACTGGATTTCGCTAATCGGATGGGGATTGGCTGGTCCACTCGCCATCGTCGTGCTCGGCCTTTTCGTGGCCGCGGACACCAAACGACAAGCCGAGCCGGCCGGCGTCTGGCGATTCCGCGTGCTGGGGGATCGATTCGACAGTCTCGGGGATGGCCGCGCGATACGGGGTGAACGTTTGAGCTCATTTGGACCAGCCGCGCGCGTGGCGTAATATTGATCGTTGGTGCGCGCAGCGTGCCGGTTTTCGCGCGTGAGTAAGCAGTCGCGATCTTCGGTGGCCGCATGTATCGACAGGTAACGAACCACCAGTAATTGGCTACCACAACGCACGACGTCGTGGAGCCGGGATCGCGGAGGATATGGCGAAGAAAGACGGGGCCATCGAGGTTGAGGGACGTGTAGTCGAACCTCTGCCCAATGCGATGTTCCGCATTGAGCTAGAGAACGGCCACAAGGTTCTCGCCCACATCAGCGGGAAGATGCGGCAGCACTACATCCGCATCCTGCCCGAGGATCGCGTCGTCGTCGAGCTGTCGCCCTATGACCTCGCACGCGGTCGGATCGTATACCGCTACAAGTAGTTTCGGACTTCCTGGCGTCCGCCAGGGGCAATAAAAAATCTCGGCGCTTGGCACAAGTCGTGTCCCGGCGTCGAGTGGGACAACAGGAGAAGCTGACGTGAAGGTCCAGCCGAGCGTCAAGCCGATCTGTGAGAAGTGCAAGGTGATCCGCCGCAACGGTCGGGTCATGGTGATCTGCGAGAACCTGCGTCACAAGCAGCGTCAGGGCTGATCAGCGCCTTTCACAAGGTCGCTTGAGTATCTAGCACCACAACTGAATATCGAAATGAAACTTCCAGCACCAGCGGTGACATACGGGTCACCGCCTACCTTCGGACCAGAGGCCGGAGCCTGAAAGCAAACAGGGCGGACTGGGAGCAGACCTCTGAAAAGTTAAGGAAATACCCACATGGCACGTGTTGCTGGTGTGGATCTTCCCCGCGAAAAGCGGTTGGAGATCGCACTTACCTACATCTATGGAGTTGGTCGTACCACCTCCAAGGAAATCTTGGCGGGCACCGGTCTTTCGGCCGACCTGCGCGCCAAGGATCTGACCGACGCAGACGTTTCCAAGCTGCGTGAATACATCGAAGCCTCGGTGAAGGTCGAAGGTGACCTGCGTCGCGAGGTTCAGGCCGACATCCGTCGCAAGATCGAGATCGGCTGCTACCAGGGTCTGCGCCACCGTCGTGGCCTGCCCGTTCGCGGTCAGCGCACCAAGACCAATGCCCGTACTCGTAAGGGCCCGAAGAAGACCATCGCCGGGAAGAAGAAGTAATGCCTCCGAAGTCACGTAGCGCAGGCCCCAAGAAGGGCACTCGCCGTCGCGATAAAAAGAACGTTCCGCACGGCCACGCGCATATCAAGTCGACGTTCAACAACACCATCGTTTCGATCACCGAGCCCAACGGCAACGTGATCAGCTGGGCCTCCTCGGGCCACGTCGGCTTCAAGGGATCGCGTAAGAGCACCCCGTTCGCCGCACAGCTCGCCGCCGAGAACGCTGCCCGTAAGGCGCAGGAACACGGCGTCAAGAAGGTCGATGTATTCGTCAAGGGACCGGGTTCGGGTCGTGAGACCGCGATCCGTTCGCTGCAGGCCGCCGGACTCGAAGTCGGCACCATCTCTGACGTCACCCCGCAGCCGCACAACGGTTGCCGCCCGCCCAAGCGGCGCCGGGTCTAGCGGGAAGGTAAGGAAGACAGAAAATGGCTCGTTATACCGGACCAGCAACTAAGAAGTCTCGTCGTCTGCGCGTCGACCTCGTCGGCGGAGATCAGGCGTTCGAACGTCGTCCCTACCCGCCGGGCCAGCACGGCCGCGCGCGGATCAAGGAGAGCGAATACCTGCTCCAGCTGCAGGAGAAGCAGAAGGCTCGCTTCACCTACGGCATCATGGAAAAGCAGTTCCGCCGCTACTACGAGGAAGCCAACCGTCGCACCGGCAAGACCGGTGACGAGTTGCTGAAAATCCTCGAGACCCGTCTGGACAATGTCGTCTACCGTGCCGGCCTGGCCCGTACCCGTCGTCAGTCCCGCCAGATGGTCAGCCACGGCCACTTCACCGTTAACGGTGTGAAGGTCGATGTGCCCAGCTACCGCGTCAGCCAGTACGACATCATTGATGTTCGGCCGAAGTCGCTGGCCACCACGCCGTTCCAGATCGCCAAGGAGCTCGTCGGCGATCGTCCGATTCCGGCTTGGCTGCAGGTGGTTCCCTCGACGCTGCGCATTCTCGTGCACCAGGTGCCCGAGCGCGCTCAGATCGAGGTTCCGCTGACCGAACAGCTGATCGTCGAGTTCTACTCGAAGTAAGAACTCATCGCCGCTCGGCAACCGCCGATCGGTCCACTTCTAGGGCGTCAAATAGCGGTCGTCCACAAGGAGAAGCAACACAATGCTCATTTCACAGCGACCAACTCTGTCCGAAGAGGTATTGGCCGATGATCGCTCGAAGTTCGTCATCGAACCCCTCGAGCCCGGCTTCGGCTACACCTTGGGCAACTCGCTGCGGCGCACGCTGCTGTCGTCCATTCCGGGCGCAGCGGTTACCAGCATCCGCATCGATGGTGTTCTGCACGAATTCACCACTGTCCCTGGCGTGAAGGAAGATGTCACCGACATCATCCTGAACCTCAAGGGCCTCGTGGTGAGTTCGGAAGAGGACGAGCCGGTCACCATGTACGTCCGCAAGCAGGGACCGGGTGCGGTCACCGGTGCTGATATCGTGCCGCCGGCCGGTGTCACGGTGCACAACCCCGACCTGCATATCGCGACCCTGAACGACAAGGGCAAGCTCGAAATCGAGCTCGTCGTCGAGCGTGGCCGCGGCTATGTGCCGGCCGTACAGAACAAGGCCAGCGGTGCCGAGATCGGCCGGATTCCGGTCGACTCGATCTACTCGCCGGTCCTGAAGGTGACCTACAAGGTCGAGGCCACTCGTGTGGAGCAGCGCACCGACTTCGATCGTCTGGTGCTCGACGTGGAGACCAAGAACTCGATCACCGCTCGTGACGCCCTGGCGTCGGCGGGCAAGACCCTGGTCGAGCTGTTCGGTCTGGCACGCGAGCTCAACGTCGAGGCCGAGGGTATCGAGATTGGGCCGTCGCCGGCCGAGGCTGACCACATCGCGTCGTTCAGTCTGCCGATCGAGGACCTGGAGCTGACCGTGCGCAGCTACAACTGCCTCAAGCGCGAGGGTGTGCACACCGTGGGTGAGCTCGTTGCCCGGACCGAATCCGACCTTCTCGATATTCGTAACTTCGGTCAGAAGTCGATCGACGAGGTCAAGGTCAAGCTGCACGGACTGGGTCTGTCCCTCAAGGACAGCCCGGCCAGCTTCGATCCGTCGCAGGTCGCCGGTTATGACCCGGCCACCGGCACCTGGAGCGATGACGCGCAGCTCGACGCCGACGGTGGCGAAGACTTCGCCGAGACCGAGCAGCTGTAGTAGAGACCATCACCTGATCGTCCGGCCCACGACTGGGCCGGGCGATCACCTCCAAGACATCAGGACTAACGGAGAACACAATGCCCAAGCCCACCAAGGGTCGCCGCCTCGGCGGGTCGGCCAGCCACCAGAAGGCGATTCTGGCGAACCTCGCCACCGCGCTCTTCGAGCATGGCCGCATCACCACCACCGAAGCCAAGGCCAAGCGCCTGCGCCCCTACGCCGAGAAGCTCATCACCCACGCGAAGGTCGGCAAGCTGGCCAACCGTCGCGAGGTGCTCAAGAGCATCCGTGACAAGGACGTCGTGCACGTCCTGTTCGCCGAGATCGGTCCGTCGTTCACGGATCGTCCGGGCGGCTATACCCGCATCATCAAGACGCTGCCACGTAAGGGCGATAACGCCCCGATGGCAGTGATCGAGCTGGTCACCGAGTCGACCGCGTCGTCGGAGGCCAGCCGTGCCACCCGTGCGGCCGCATCGAAGAAGGCTCAGGCCAAGGCAGCCGACAATGTCGTCGCCGACGTCGAGGCAGATGCCGACGACGCAGCGGTCGCCAACGCGGACGCTGTCGCCGAAGGTGTCACCGACGAGTCGTCGGCCGCAGCGGCCACCGAGCTCGTTGATACTGACGCGCCGGCCGGTTCGCACGCACCGCTCGACGATGACAGTGAGCCCGAGGGCTTCCCGATCAAGGGCAACGCGCAGTCCAAGCTGTACCACCGTCCCGGCACCCGGTTCTTCGACAGCACCGTCGCTGAGATCTGGTTCGCGACCGAGGCTGACGCCGAGGCCGCTGGTTACCAGCTGCCGCCGTCACAGCGTGACGAGGCCAAGTAGTAAGGCCCACTGAGATCAACTCTCGGATACAGCCCGCCATCGGTTACCGATGGCGGGCTGTGTTGTTTTCGTAAGTCTGTAGCCACAACGCCACCTCTGCGCGTCGGGTCAGGTCGAGTCTGGTGAGGATATTGCGGACATGCGATTCCACGGTCCGCACCGACAGGAATAGTCGCGTCGCGATCTCTTGATTGGTTGCGGCGAACTCAGATTGTTGGCGACGGGTATCACGACCGGCAACACGCGCCGGGAAATGCGCTCGGCGGCATCCCTCGATGTCGAGCACTATCCAGAGATCCGGGTGGCAATAGCGCGGGTGGACCGGTGGCCCCTGCATATGCGTGCACCGGCGGTTCTTGTCGGACGCTACCTGGATATCGAAGTGCCCCTTCGGCTGCGGCAGATAGGCTGACTACGGTAGGTCCGGTGGACCGATAGCTCTCTCACATCTGAAAGGTCCTCGTGCGCATCCGTATCGACGTCGGCTACGACGGAACCGACTTCGCGGGCTGGGCGCGGCAGCCCGGCCAACGCACGGTATGCGAGGTCCTGGAGGACCGTCTTTCGACGGTATTGCGGATCCCGGTTCGGCTGACCGTCGCCGGGCGTACCGACGCTGGCGTCCATGCGACGGGGCAGGTTGCCCATTTCGACGCCGCCGACGGCGCATTCGATACCCGCTCGATCGGTGGCGACCCTGCCAATCTCGTTCGGCGGCTAGCCAGGATGCTGCCTGACGACGTCCGGGTCAAGACCGCGACGCGGGTGAGTGATGACTTCGATGCACGTTTCTCGGCGCTGCGTCGCCACTATGTGTACCGGTTGACCGACGCGCGTTTCGGTGCGGAGCCGATGTTGGCGCGCACGACAGCCGAATGGAACCGAGTCCTCGACGTCGGGGCGATGAACGCCGCATCGCAGAAGTTGTTGGGGCTCAACGACTTCGCCGCGTTCTGTCGTCGCAGAGAAGGCGCGACCACCATCCGGGATCTGCAGCGCTTCTCCTGGGAGCGTGATCCCGACGGCGTGCTGATCGGCACGGTGAGTGCGGATGCGTTCTGCTGGTCGATGGTGCGTTCGCTCGTGGGCGCGGTCGCATCGGTCGGGGATACCCGGCGAACCGTGCAGTGGTGCGCCGATCTGTTGACCGAACGTTCCCGCAGCGCCCAGGTTCCGGTGGCACAGGCCAGGGGGTTATGCCTGGTCGGTGTCGACTACCCGGACGAATCGGAATTGGCCGCGCGTAACGAGGTGACCAGGGATGTGCGGTCCCCGTCGTCGGGCTGCTGTTCCTAGCGTGTAGTAGAGCCAGCTAGTTGCGGAGCTTGCGTCCCTGGGTGTCTTTCACGCTTCCGGTGAGCATCATGATCCCGTCGACCAGTGCCCAGATGCCGACGCCGATCACGATAAAGATGCCGACGATGAGGATCGACGTGATCCAGCCGAAGATGGTGAGCCCCAGCATGATGCCGCCGATCTTGTTGTCGCCGATATAGAACCGGCCGACGCCGAATCCGCCGAGGAAGATCTGCAGAAGCCCGGCGGCGACCTTCGACTTATCCGACAGTGGTTCGCCGGTGTACGGATCGCGTCCGAACGGTGCCATCTGATCGGCGCCGGGGTAACCGCTATAGGCCGGTTGCTGCCCATAAGGCTGTCCGCCGTAGGGAGATCCGGCGGGTTGCTGACCGTACCCGGGTTGCTGCTGACCGTACCCGGGTTGCGCGCCATAACCCGGCTGTTGACCATAGGTCTGCGGATCGGTTGCCGGCGGGGGAGTGAACGACTGTCCGTAGGGCGATTGGCCGCCGGCGGATTGGCTGTAGTCCGGCGTTGCCCCGGTGTCGGGCTTACTGAAGTCGATCGACGGTTGGTCGTTCGAATCGGGAGTCGTCATACCTCGATGGTCTCATATGTCGGTGTTCGGGTGGTTGCTATGTCGCGCTCCGCTCGGCTTCGAACACTTCCAATACGGCATCGACGGTGTTGACATCGCCGGCTAGTTTTGTCGACTGTCTGCCATCTGCGAGCAGTCGGCGCCACGCGACCGCGTCGAACGGTGTAGTCGGCGTCGATGACACAAATTCGACGATCAGATCGGCGAACCGCCTCGGGTCATCGCGGAATGGGAAATGTCCACTGCCGCTGAATGTTTCGAGCCGGGAATGGCCAATGGCGGCATGCGCGAGCAGTGCGTGCTCATAGGGGATCACGGCGTCGTCGTCGCCCCAGATGATCAGCACCGGCAATTGCGCGGTGAGATAACTGCGGTCGAGCATTGTGACGATCTGTCCCCGCCAGTCGACCACTGACCGCAGCGTCCGCTGAAAGGCGGCGCGCGCGGATGAATCGGTCAGTCCGGACAGGATGCGAATCAGGTCGGGATGATCGCCGAAGTGATATGACGGCGAGTAGCTGGGAAAGCGCGTGATCGCCGGGGTCGCCGCGGCGAGTCGCGCAATCCGATCCACCAGGGGAAGGGCACCGGGGATACGCAGCAGGCTCAACATCTGTGGAGCGAATGGCAACGACGCGGCGCGGAGCGCGGGCGACACGTCGCGGGTCACGCCTCCGGCTGCGACGAGCACCAGGCGTGACACCATCCGTGGGAATTGGTAGCAGAACTGCATCGCAACGCCCCCGCCGAGTGAATGCCCGACGACGGTGACCCGCTCGTATCCCAGGACCGACAGCAGGTCGCGAACTCCGTTGGCGAACGCCGCCACCGAATAATCGGCGCGTGGCTTGTCCGACTGTCCGTGTCCGAGCAGATCGGGAGCGATCACGGTGTAGTCGCGTGCGAGGAGCCCGATGATCTGATCCCAGGTGGACGAGTTGTCGCCGATACCGTGGATCAGGACCAACGCCGGGCCACTACCCGCTATGCGATACGCGCGCCGGTAACCGTGCACGGTTCGGTACTCCACGCGGATTTCTGGCTCGATCACGTCTCTCCGGTTCTCTATAGATGTGGGCCCGATCACGAGAAGAATGACAGGGCGACGACCATCTGGTTGTAGCTGAGTTAACCGCAGATGCCGACTGGGCGCGCGCCGAGTTGCACAGTGTTAACGCAGCATGGGCATGGTTACGCTGGAAATTGATGAATCCATTCGAGATCAACGACTTCCTGGCCACCGGTGGCCTGATCGCCCTATGCGTGCTGATTTTCATCGAGACCGGGCTGCTTGTCGGGTTCATCTTTCCCGGGGACTCGGTGCTGTTCACAGCCGGAGTGCTGATCGCATCGCCGGATCCGTTCACTCCGTTATGGCTCGCGTGTGTCCTGGTGTCGGTGTCGGCCGCGCTGGGCGATCAATGCGGCTACTTCATCGGTCGCCGACTGGGGCGGGGCATGTTGCAGGGCCGACTAATGAGGTTGATAGGGCCCGAACCGTTGGAAAAGACTCACCGCTATTTCGAGCGGTACGGACCACTCACCGTATTCTTCGCCCGATTCATCGGAGTGGTACGAACGTTGACACCGCCGGTGGCCGGATTCACCGGAATGGCGCATCGCACGTTCACCCTCTTCAGCGCATTGGGAAGTTTCACCTGGGCCGGGGGGATCATCCTGCTCGGGTACTTCCTCGGGCAGGTTGCGCTGATTCGCGATCACTTGGACGTGTTGATCTTGGCTTCGGTTGGCACGATTGTGATTCCGGTCGCGTTCCACTTGATCCGTCGTTGGCGTGCGCTACGCCGCGAAGCGCACGCCGCCTCGCTAGAACTGGCGGACCGGCCCGCCGAAGTCGTCGGCGATGACCGCGGCTAACTCCAATAGGGCGTTGCGCGCCGACTTGCCGACGAGTTCCAAATCGACGTCGGAGCCTTCGGCCAGGTGATCGTCGAACGGAATGGACTGAACCGCGCGGCAGCGGGACAGGAAGTGCGCGGCGAGTTGCTCGGTGTCGATGGTCGATGATCCCGGGCGCGACGAACTGAGCACCAACACCGATCGCGGCACCAGATGTCCATAACCGTGGGCCTCAAGCCAGTCCAAGGTGGCGCTCGCACTTCGTGCGCCGTCAAGTGCAGGGGAACTGACCAACACGATCGCGTTCGCGGAGTTGAGTACGCCTCGCATCGCGGAATGGCTCAGGCCGGTTCCACAGTCAGTGATGATGATGTTGTAAAAGCGTTGAAGGATCTCCATCACGCCTTGGTATTCCTGCTCGTTGAACGCTTCGGCCATTGCCGGATCTCGTTCGGAGGCAAGCACTTCGAGCCGGCTCGGCGCCTGAGAGGTATGTGCCCGCACATCGGAGTACCGGTGAACGGCTTCATCTGCGAGTAGGTCGCGCACCGTAGAATTGGTTTGCTGGGGTACGCGTTGGCCCAAAGTTCCGAGGTCGGGATTGGCGTCGACGGCGATCACCCGATCGCCGCGCAATGAGGCGAATGTCGATCCGAGGCCGACGGTGGTGGTGGTCTTGCCAACACCGCCTTTAAGCGACAGGACCGCGATACGGTAGTCGCCCCGAACCGGGCGATTGACACGGTCAACTAGGTGCTGATGGTTGATCTCAGTCTGTGACTCACCGGGATTCACCCGACCACCGGTTATCCGGTGTATGGTGCGTCGCCAGCCGTGTCCGGGCGCCTTGCGGGCCTTCCGGAGCAATGTCGCGTCGTCGAGATTGGGCGGAGCGGCCAGCGGCGGTTGTTGCACCGGGGGTCCGTACCCGGGGCCGGGGGCGAACTGCTGCGGGCCGGGCTGTTGCGGGCCGGGAGTGAACTGGCCCGGCGGTGGGGCGAACTGGCCAGGGTCTGGCTGCTGTGGGGCGAACTGCGGCGGCCCAACCTGCTGCGGCGGGAGAGGCGCGGAATACTGGGTGGGCGGTACCGGCGGCGCGTCAACCGGTGGCTGTGTGACTGGTGGCTGCGCGCCGGTCGGGGGTGCGGGCTGCGCGTTGGAACCCTGCAGCCAAGGTGGCAGCGATGCGTCGGCAACAGGCGCCGGGCCTGGAGCGTTGGTGTGATCGTCGTTGCTCACGATTCCCCCTGAACACGGTTCGAGTCTCGGCAGGTCGCAGACCCGCCTGGGCGAATGCGAGTCTAGCGGTTCCATCCGACAGGCAGGCCTGTCGAGGTCGGTTATGCGAGCGACACTGGGTCACCCTGCAATGGACTTTGGAACAAATTACAAAATTTGTTCCGAGAAGCTATTCCCACCCGAGGTTTGATGGGGTGTACTACGAGGCGTGATAAGCAACACAGCAGCACTCGCACCCACCGCCGACGCAGGGCAGTCATCGGCTCACCGCATCACACTTTCGTCGATGATTCGCGGTATCTGGGAGATGCGCCATGACCTGCCCATGATCGCTCGACAGTTGCCGGTGATGGCGAACCACAACCCGGACCGAAAGTGGACCATCGGGTTTGCCTTCGAGAAGGCAGCCGCAGCTCATCCGGAACGGCCGTTTTTGCGGACCGCCGAGGCTAGCTGGACCTATGGCGAATGTAATCGCCGAGCGAACCGCTGGTCTGCTGTGCTGACGTCGCAGGGTGTTCGACGCGGCGATGTCGTGGCCATCTCAGCGCATAACAGTCCCGAAGTGGTGATCGCCATGCTCGCCGTCGTGAAACTTGGTGCGGTCGCGGGAATAGTCAACTACAACCAGCCCGGTGATGCGCTGAGTCATAGTTTCGGATTGCTCGCCGGGGCGAATCAGGCTGGCGCCGCAGCGACCATTCTGGTCCTACACGACGACGACACCGCGGCCGGTCTGGCCGGCATCGACCCAGAATCGGCGAAGGTGACCGGGCTGTCCTTTGCCGAACTCGATACCGCCGCAGATGATCTCGTCGCTCGGGACGGAATGGTAAACGCCAACCCGGCAATCACCCGCACGCTCACCGCGGGCAGCCCGGCCTATTACATCTTCACCTCCGGCACCACTGGGTGGCCCAAAGCCAGCATCATGAGCCATTCTCGCTGGCAGGCCGCGATGGCCGGTATCGGCGGCGCCGGAATCCGACTGCGCGCGGATGACACGATGTACGTGGCGCTGCCCTTCTATCACAACAACGCGTTGACGATCTCTATCTCGGCCGCGCTCACCGCGGGGGCATGTCTGGCTATCGGCAAGAAGTTCTCGGCGTCCCGATTCTGGGATGACGTGATCGCCAATGACGCGACGGCCTTCTGTTACATCGGTGAGCTCTGTCGCTACTTGCTGGCGCAGCCGCCCAAATCCACCGACCGGGCGCATCGGGTGCGGTTGGTCGCCGGCAACGGTTTACGTCCAGAGATCTGGGATGAGTTCGCGCGGCGTTTCGGTATTTCGCGGATCGTCGAGCTCTACGCCGCCAGTGAGTCGAATATCGGGTTCATCAATATCTTCGGACAGTCCAAGACGGCCGGCTTCTGTCCGCTGCAGTATTCGGTAGTCAAGGCCGACGAGGAGACCGGGCAGCCGGTACGCGACAGCAGGGGGCGAGTCATCAAGGTACCCAAGGGAACTCCGGGTTTGCTGCTCGGTCAGATCAACGACCGCGCCCGGATCGACGGCTACACCGACCCGAAGGCCACCGAGACAAAAATCGTGCGCGACGCGTTCAAAGCGGGCGACGCGTACTTCAACACCGGAGATCTGGTGGCCGAGCAGGGTTTTCGGCATATCGCCTTTGTCGATCGGTTGGGTGACACTTTTCGGTGGAAGGGTGAGAACGTCGCCACCACCGAGGTTGAGGCGGCGCTCAACGCGGTTCCGGGTATCTCCGCGTCGGTGGTGTACGGGGTGGAGGTTGCCGGCGCCGACGGTCGGGCCGGGATGGCCGCCATCGTCGTCGACGACGACTTCGACCCGGTCGGCCTCGCGGCGGCGGCACGAGAACGCCTGCCGCACTACGCGGTTCCGCTGTACCTGCGCGTCGTCGCCGAGCTGGCGCACACCTCGACCTTCAAAAATGTACGGACAGAATTACGGAAACAGGGATATCGCGCTGCCGGGGACGACCAGATCTTCACCCTGGCTGACGGAGGGTACGTTCGGGCCTGACCGGGGGAAAACTTGGGTGGAACCAAACTCCGCGCCGCTGCGTCCAAGTAGGTACAGATCACCGATGAGGTGCTTACCGAGGGGGATGCATGGACAACAGGTCAGTCTTCGATGCCGCGACCGCGCCGTCGTGCGCACGATCGCGATCGGGTGCCATCGCGGTCACCGCCACCCCGGCGGGGCTGCCGACGTCGATTGTCATTGACGATGCCGAGTTGCGCCGCGACCCGGACCGCCTGGCGATGCAGATTCTTCAACTGTGCCGCCAGGCCGCTCTCGTCGCCGGTGTTCGATTGCGGGAAGAGCTGAGCCACACCGGATTCGACGCCGACGCGCTGGCGGTGGCCGGATTGCCGACGGTCGATGAACTTGCCGGCGCCGAGCGCGCCGCCGACCTTGCGAAGTTGTAGGCGACGGCAATGGGGTGGGCGATGGACGAGCTCGAAGCGCGAGCACACCGTCAATTGGAGGCTCTGCATAGCGTGCAGGAGAGTATCGGCGCGGTCCGCACTGTTGAGGAGTCCGACGATAGTCGGGTGTGGGTTGAGGTTGACGGTGCGGGAGGACTTGTCGGACTGAGGATTTCGCCGACCGCGTCCCAGCTCGGCGGGGCAGGCCTGGCCCGAGTGATCGTCGAGACCGCAACTATCGCGGCCCGTCGAGCGCTAGCCGAGCGCGCGGTGATCACCACGGACTTCGTCGAGCAGTTCGCCGACCTGGTCTCCTGCCCGACAACACAATCCGACCGGAGGAACTGACATGGACACACTCACTATTTCCCCCGAAGCGTTGCAGGGGTACGCGACGGCGACCGCATCAACCGCCGCGCTGGTGGCGTCGGCCGGAGCGGTCAATGCTGCCGCGAATACCACCGCGATGATCGGTGTATTCGGGTTGATCGGCCAGGAGTTTCTCGCTGAATTCATTGGTGCACAGGCGAATCACTTGTTCTCGATAGGCAGTCTCGCGGCGGTTCACGCTGGTACTGCGGCGACCGCGCTAGCTGGTTCCACCGACTACCGCTCCGCCGACGCCGCCGGTGCGGTGGGGATAGGTGCGCTCTGATGACTAAGTGTGCGATCGCTGTTCCGGCAGACACCCACCTCACTATCGGGCAGCTCGTCGACGCCACACCGCTAGGAAAGATTCTGGATACCCCGGTATCCGACGTTCTGGCGGGACTGCGGTTGCCGCCGCTGCCGTCGTTGCCAACGCTGCCGTCGATCGATGGCTTGCCGAGTCTGCCGCCGCTGAATCTGGACCTCATCCTCAAGCCGCTGACGGACCTGTTGAACAGCTTTGGCACCGGGAATCTGTCTGCGGCGCCGGTAGATCCGAGCAAGGTTCTCAGCTCGCTCTCGCAGATGCTGGAATCGTCGCTGTCGATGGGATCGGCGGCATTGCGGGCCCTCGATGGCCTGTGGTCGGGGACAGCAGCCACCTCGGCAACCGCCAAAACAGTCAAGACTGGAGCAGAGACCACCGCCGTGGCGACGCAGGGGAGCGGAATGTCGATCGATATCGGCGTGGCGGCGACCATCGTCGCGGCCGGGCTGGCGACCATGCAGGGCATAGTCGTGAAGACGGTGGGTCTGTTGGTTTCTACGCTGCCGCTGATCACAACGCCCATCGGTCAGGGGATGGCGCTGGGCTTCCTCACGACCGGGCTCGCCGAGGGGGCCGCGGCGGTCGCCGCGACACGTGCCCAATTGCTAGGCCCCACAACGCATATGGGAGCCAATGGCGCTCCGGTCAAGATATCGGGTACGCCGGCGAGTACCGGCAGCACGTCCCCGTTCGCCATCGCGGCCAATTTACTCGACGCAGTCGGAACTCCGATGAAGTCGGTGACTGGCACGCTCACCCAACTCGTCAGCTCAGTAACGTCGACTACGGGATCCCCGGCCCGAAAGAAGTCGACGCCGACCAAGGCCGGCGACGAGGCGGACCGGCCAAAGACTAAGGGGGATAACGAGAATAGATGTTCCGACGACAAGTCGCCTGCGTCTACTCATCCGGCTGGGATCGGCGGCACGGGACAGCTATCGGCGGGTGCGGTACCATCCGCTCCGCTGTCGGCACGTCCGTCGACTGCTGCCATCGTCACCGAACCAGCCTCTGTCGCAACAACTCCGACTCCGGTGCGCGCCGCCGCGCCGACAGCATCGGCGATGCCGGGCGTGATGGCGCCGATGGCCGCATCGGGTTTCCGATCCGGCTCGGCGACCAGCGCGCCAGTCTCGGACCACCTGATCAGTCAGGCGAACGGCGTGCGTCTGCTCGGCGCGGCCGAAACCGACCCCGTGCCAGCCGTTCTCGGTTACGACATGTCTCAACCGGTGTCGGCGGATATCGATCTCAGTCTGGTCGATATCCGATTCGACTCTTCGCTGCGACTGTAAACCTGGCCGGGCGCCGCCCGACCGCGATGAAGGAGGAAACACTCATGCCCACCCAGGGACTCAACCTCGACGTCTCAACCGGCCTGTCCACTACCAAATCGGTGGCCGGCATCGTCGACGAGATGCAGCAGGTCATCCGCTCCATTCAGACCTCGTCGACCGAGGCGGTGTCGATGTGGAAGGGGCGCGCATCGTCAGCTTTCGACACCACCCAGGCCGACTGGAACTCGTCGGCGACCAAACTCCAACTGGCGCTCGACGACATCAAGGTCAAACTCGCGTCATCGTTCGGCAATTACGGCGACCAGGACGACCAGGGCGCGTCGGGCTTCGGCGGCGTCGGCAACCTCAACCTGTGAACCACCCGGAAAGGACATCGCAATGACCCTCATCAAATACGATTTCGCGTCACTCGAACGACTCACCACCGACCTCGGCGGCCAGTTTCAGCGGTTGGAGACATTGGCAGCCGACCTCAAGCGGCAGGTCACCGCGCTCGGTGAGAACTGGCAGTCGGCGCAGGGTGCGACCAGCTATCAGCAGGCACAGGCGACCTGGGATCGGGTTTTCGCCGAGGCGCGCGGCAATCTGACCAGTCTCAAGACCGCAGTGCATAACGCGTCGACCAATATGAGTTCCACCGACCTGTCGGTAGCTCGCAACTTCGCGGTGTAGCTCTGGTCATTGGCGGCGCGGGGTTTGTCGGATTCGTCGACTACCCCGCGCCCGTCGGCTCTCACTCACATAGAGTGAGAGCCGATTTTGGTGCGGAGCTAAGGAGATATTCGTGTCGGCTGAAGGATCCAAGAAGGCCATCGTCGCGGCATTACTCGCCAATGCGGGTATCGCCGCGGCGAAATTCGTCGGCTTCGCTATTACCGGGTCGTCGTCGATGCTGGCCGAAGGAGTCCATTCGGTCGCAGATACGTCGAATCAGGGGCTACTGCTACTCGGCCAGAACCGTGCGGCTAAGGCGGCTGACAAGTTGCATCCATTCGGCTACGGACGCGCTCGCTACTTCTACTCGTTCGTCGTCGCCTTGGTGTTGTTCACCCTCGGCTCACTATTCGCGCTCTATGAGGGTTATGAGAAGATCACCCACGCCGACGACCACGCGCTGACGTCGCCGCAGGTCGCGGTGGTCATTCTGGTAGTGGCGATCGGCCTGGAGTCCTATAGTTTCGCGACCGCGTACCGCGAGTCGAAGCCGCTCAAGGGTGACGCGACCTGGTGGCAATTCATCCGAAATTCCCGCACGCCGGAACTCCCTGTCGTCTTACTCGAAGACACTGGCGCGCTGATCGGTCTCGTTCTGGCCCTGGGCGGCGTGGGACTGACGGTGATCACTGACAACGCGGTCTGGGATGGCGTCGGTACGGTCGCCATCGGCGTGCTGCTCGGCATCATTGCGATCGTGCTGATTGTCGAGATGAAGAGCCTGCTGATCGGCGAAGGTGCCACCGAAGCGGAGGAGACGGCGATCGTCGGGGCGCTGGAGTCCGCAGCTGGCGTAGAACGCGTCATCCATCTCAAGTCGCAGTACCTCGGTCCGGACGAACTGCTGGTGGCCGCGAAGATCGCTATCCCGTCGGGTTCGGACGCCCTCCACATCGCAGCAGCTATCGACGACGCGGAATCTCGAATCCGCGAGGCAGTTCCGCAAGCTCGAGTCATCTATCTGGAGCCCGACATCGACCGAGGCGTGTAGCACCTAGAGTGTCGCTCCGGACACTATTCCACTCAGCGATGCCGTCATAGATCGTGGGCAGCGTCCGTCGGTGTGACACGCCGCGGTCGATCGCGCCATTTGCCGCTCTAAATCTCGTTTGTTTCGCTACCGTTTGCGAAGGCGTCACCCGGCACATGGTGGCGACACCCTGCCCGGTCGGTCACCTCCGGCCCGCTCGAGAACAATCTGGGAGGTTTGATGACAAACCCGTTGACGCGCACCAAGTCCGTCGAACAATCGATGGCCGACACAGACGAGCCGGGCCACCGCTTACGCAAGAGTCTTGGCGCCTGGGACTTGACGGTATTCGGTGTATCGGTGGTGATTGGTGCTGGCATCTTCACCGTCACCGTCTCGACAGCCGGTGACAAGGCTGGCCCCGCGATCTCGCTGGCTTTCGTGATGGCCGCGGTCGCCTGCGCGCTCGCCGCTCTGTGCTACGCCGAGTTCGCGTCCACGGTTCCGGTCGCGGGATCGGCATATACCTTCGGCTACGCCACCTTTGGTGAATTTCTCGCGTGGATCCTCGGCTGGGATCTGATCCTCGAATTCGCCGTCGGTGCCGCCGTGGTGGCGAAAGGATGGTCGAGCTATCTGGGCAATGTCTTCGGCTTCGACGACGCGGTTGTCAGAGTGGGAGGCGGGGTCACCTTCGACTGGGGCGCTGTCTTCATTGTCGCCGTGGTAGCCATCCTGCTGGTGTTGGGCACCAAGATCGCCGCCTGGTTCAGTGCGACGATCACCGCGATCAAGGTCGCGGTCGTGGTGATGGTCATTATCGTCGGGTTCTTCTACATCAAGGCAGCGAACTTCACGCCGGTCGTCCCGGCGGCGGAGAAGGCCGCCAGCGACGCGAAACCGATTGACTCATCGCTGTTTTCGTTGATTACCGGTGGCGGTGACACCAGCTATGGCTGGTACGGCGTGTTGGCTGCGGCATCGATTGTGTTCTTCGCGTTCATCGGCTTCGACGTGGTGGCAACCACGGCGGAGGAGACGAGGTTCCCTCGCAAGGACGTGCCGCGCGGCATCCTCGGCTCGCTGGCGATCGTGACTGTCCTCTACGTCTTGGTGACGGTCGTTGTCACCGGTATGGCCAGCTACACCCAGCTGAAGACGACGACGAATGCGGATGGCACTTCGAATCACAAGAATCTCGCCGACGTCTTCGAAATGAATGGGGTGACCTGGGCGGAGAAGATCATCGCCGTCGGCGCACTTGCCGGCCTCACAACGGTGGTGATGGTGTTGATGCTCGGCCAGTCGCGTGTGCTGTTCGCGATGTGCCGCGACGGATTGTTGCCCCGCCCCCTTGCCAAGACCAGTGACCGATTCGGTACACCGGCACGTCTGACGGTCATCATCGCGGTTGTGGTCGCGGTGGTGGCAGGCTTCTTCCCAATCAACAAATTGGAGGAAATGGTCAACGTGGGAACGCTATTCGCGTTCGTTGTCGTGGCCGCCGGCGTCATCGTGTTGCGTAAGACCAGGCCGGATCTGCAACGCGGATTCAAGGTTCCGGGTGGGCCGGTGTTGCCGGTTCTAGCGATTATTTCCTGCCTGTGGTTGATGCTCAATCTCACCGCGTTGACTTGGGTTCGATTCCTGGTCTGGATGGCCATCGGTGTCGTCGTCTACTACTTGTACGGCATGCGGCATTCCGTCGTCGGCAAGCGTGCGCGTGGTGAGATGCCGAGTTGGGACAGCGACAAGAAAGCGACCTCCCTCGACAAGACCGAGTAGCCGCGCCATGTGGTGATCTCATCCCGTTCGGATGGTCACCTGCCTCCCGGCACGGGCGACACTGGCAACTATGGACCCGTTGGACAGCGAGGAGCGCGCCGAGCTGGCGCGGTTGAGAGCGCAGGCCGCTCGTCCTCGGCCGCGCGGTAGGTCGATCATCGTCTGGTCGCTGGTGGTCTTATGCGGAGTGCTCGCACTGTTGGCGGTGTCAACCCGGTTTGTTCGTAGTCAGGTGCTCGACTCCGAACATTATGTGGCCACGGTCGCGCCGTTGGCGTGGGACCCGGCAGTCCAAGGGCAAATCGCCGATAGTGTCACCGATGCGATCGTCGGCCAGATCGATCTGAGTGCGCTGGTGGCCAACACGATGGCAGAGCTGAGCGAACTCACTCCGGCCGATCGTCCGCGCATCGACGCCGCACTCGCCAAGCTGGCGCCGCTGCTCGCCAGTCAGGCGGAAACCCTCATTCGGTCCACCGTGAATCAGTTCGTCGGCTCCGAGCAGTTCGCCGACCTGTGGGTCGCGGCCAATCGCGCGGCCCACCAGGCGCTCGTCGCGGCAGTCACCGGGCAAACCCCGCACGGTGCGGTCCGCATCGGTGACGACGGCACAGTCGCGATCGGATTAGGCCCCATCATCGATGCAGTCAAAGGCCTTCTCGCGCAACGGAATTTCGGATTCGCGGAGCAGATACCGGTGATCGACAAAGAGTTCGTTGTGTTCAGTTCGCCGCAATTGGCGCGGGCGCAGTCGCTGGTGCGCGTCCTCGACCGAGTGGCGACGATCCTGCCGTGGCTGGCGCTCGCTGCCGGAGCCGGGGCTATCGCGCTCAGCAGTCGCGGGCGACGTTGGCGCACACTGAGTCTCGTGGGCCTTGCGATCGTGACCGCGATGCTGTTGCTCGCGCTGGGCATTATGGTCGGTCGGGCCGTCTATCTCGGCGAGATCCCAACTGCCGCAATATCGCTCGATGCGGCGCGAGCGATCTTCGACACAACGATCATGCCGTTGCGTATCGCGTTGCGTGCGGTTGCCGCGGCCGGTCTGGTGGCGGTCATAGTGGGATTCGCCGCTGGCGGGTCGCGATCGGCTCGAAGATTGCGGTCCGGCATTGGTCGAGGTGTTGCCCTAGTGGGATCACGACGTTCGGACCGGGCACCCTCGGCGGTGGAAATGTGGGCATGGCAGACGCGCAACGTATTGCGGATCGCGGTCGTGCTGGTGGCCGCGGCGATCGTGATGTTCTGGCCATATCCGTCCGGAATGGTCGTCGTGTGGACGGTGATTGTGGCCTGCGTGGTGTTGGTCGGTCTCGAATTGCTTATCCAGCCGGCGCGGTGAGCGCCAATATAACTGCAAACCAACACAATTCACGGACTTGAAACAGGGTTGCGTTCGAGTCGACTGCCGCTGGTTTGGTCGACGCTGCCGCAGCACTTCTCAGCGGCGCCGGGAAGGTCCGAAGCGATGACGACTACATCTTCTTCAACCAACCTACGGGCCAGGTGTCGCGATCAGTGCCGCTCATGTGATCGACTTAGACCTCGACCTGATCCCGGCCGATGTGAACAGGGTTCTCATCACTGGGAGCACCGAAGCGCATGGCGTGAGTTTCGTTGCGGTGCAAGGCCTTTCTATCCAGATCAGCGGAGCATCGGAGCATCTGTTCCGGCCTTACGCCCTGACCGCCGAGACTGTGCTTGGCGTATCGATGCGATCGGTCAGGGCTATCAGGAAGGTCTGGCCGCGTTCGCGACCGATCACGGGATCATCGTCGATGAGCGGCAATGATCGCAATGCCTTCTGGGCGACTATCTCGATGATCGACGTGCAAGACGGAATTCTCACCGTCGAGGGGGAGGCGAGATACAGTCGAACACTTTCCGAAGCGATGCCCGGCATTGACTCGAAAGGTAAGAGGACGCGCGTGCGCCCAAGGGCGGCCGCGCGGCCAGAGCAAGAAGCGGAATAAGGGGCAGGGGTTGAGTCACTACGCGAGACGCTGCGCGTGAATCTAGAGTTTGCAATCGACTATTCTTTGTTCGGAATGGAAGCCCAGTAAGTCAAGCTGAGTTAGCGGATTGAGAATGTTGAAATGTGTAGCGGTATTGATCTCCTAATCAAGACCGCTCACTAACATTGGCGCTGTGAGCAGGAGGTTTGCAAAGTTGCAGGCTTTGCTGAAAACGCGATCCGCTGTGCCCTCAGCCCTCGGCGCCTACTCGCGTCATCGAAACAAGATTTAGTCCCAAAGTCTCGCATCGCGCCATGACGCCATATAGCTGTGGACTGTCATTAATGAGACAAGAGAACTCCGTCGCATTAGACTCCACTATTGTGCTCAGCGGATGAAATGTGGCAATCAGTTCCGGGCTTAGGGCTCCTTCGACTCGGAATCGATAGATGTCTGACATCGTCGCCACCTTGCCGCCGTCACATGATCAAACCCGTACTGATCAGCATTGCCCCGCAGGCCAAGCCTGAGGTCATGCGAAAAGGATGAAATCGGCCGTATGGATCGCGGAGAACGGTGGCGATGATGACGGATCGACTCAACGTGAGCCGAGGTTCGGTAAGGCTGACTCGTCCGGTGGCGCGCAACGTCGTATCCCGGCCGCGCGTCCTTGAGATATTCGATAATGCCCGGATACTCCCGTGTGTACTGCTCTGCGCGCCGGCCGGCTACGGCAAATCGTTGGCCGTCGCGTCATGGCTCGATGAGCGGGGCCTCAGCGATGCGGCGTGGGTGAATGTCGGCGCCATCGGAGATAACGAGTCGTCGATCTGGGCGGGGATCGTCGACGCGTTGGCCCGACGGGGCGACGATACCGATGAACTTGAAGAGGTCGTGGGTTTGGCGGACCGCGCGCCGAGCGAAGTTGCCCGACGCCTCGCCCGGTGGATAACCCAGCGGCCCGATGAGGTGATCATCGTGCTTGATGATCTCAACGGCGTCACTGGTGAGAAGATCCACGATCAAGTGGTCGAATTCATCGCCGCGGGTGGTCCGAATCTACATCTGGTGGCAATCACACGTCACGACCCGCCGTGGCCGCTGCATCGTATGCGGGCCGATGGGATGCTCATCGATATCCGCACTGATGTGCTGCGGTTCAACAACAATGAGGCGGGATCGCTGTTCGCACAACTCGATGTCGGATTGAGTGGTGACGAACTGACGGCCATTGTCGGGCGGACCGAAGGCTGGGCGGCCGGACTCAGGCTCGCGGCTCTCGGCCTAACCGGGGCTGACGATCCGACGGCGTTCATCGCGGACTTCTCCGGGTGTACCGGCTACATCGCCGACTATCTGATGAATGAGGTCTACCTCGGCCTGCCGAAGCGCTGGCAGGACTTCTTGGCCCGCGTGAGCACCGTGGATGAAGTCTGCCCGGATCTTGCCGCAGCGCTCGGCGGCGGACCGCACAGTTCCGACATCCTTTCCGAACTGTCACACCTCAACGCATTCATTCACGAACTCGGCGACCACCTTGGCTGGTATCGCATTCATCCACTCCTGTTGGATTTCTTGCGGTCGAGGGTGACCGACCGCCTTCGGCGCGTCGAGTTACACCGTGCCGCGGCCACTTGGTATCACGACCAGGATGAACCGTTGAGTGCGCTGCATCACGCGTTGTCTGGTGAGGACTGGTCGTTCGCCGCGGAGTTGGTCGGTATCAACGTCGTGACCTGGACGGTGCGGCAGTCGCCGATGGACCTCATCTCGATTCTGGCCGCTGTGCCGCGGGAAATGATGTTGCTGCATCCGGGCTTTGCCGTGGGAACCGCTGCGGCACAGGCGATGGCGGGTGCGGCGTCGGGACTACGCGAGTTGGCAGCAGCCACGCGAGCGGAGTTGCATCGGGTCGGCGAGGAAGAGCGACGACGGTACGAATTCTTACTCGATCTCATCGAATTGGGTGTAATGCGTTGGGCAGGAGACTTTTCCGGAGTTCTCGCCGGCTGTCGGGCGATGCCGACCGACGCCCGGGTCCTGGCCGGCCTCGGCATAGCCGACTGGTCGGCATTGCGGGTACTGCTGAAGAGCAATGCGGGTACTTGCGAGCTGTGGCTCGGCGACATCGCTGCCGCCCGCGGGCATCTGCTCGACGCCGCACAGCCGAGCCTCGGTGTGAAAGCCGTACTTCCGGTACATAACGCGCGGGCTCACCTTGCCTATTTGTGTTGGGAGGCAGGGGAATTGACTGCCTCCGCCAGATGGGCAGCCGAGGCGATAAGCGGGTTCGCCGCTGTCGGGATACCCGACGACTCGAGGCAGGCGGTTGCCTTCTTGGCGCTCGCCGGGGTTTCGCTTGATCGCGACGAACTCGACGAGTCGGCCCGCTGGCTTGACAAGGCCGCGTCGGCCGCCACAGACCCCGCGACCCTATTCGCAGTAGTCCTGATGCGGACGCAGTTGGCGCTAGCGATCGGTGACGCATACGGCGCGGCATCGATCCTGAGAACCGGACGATCGGAGATCGCCGAATCGATATTGCCGCCGTCGCTCATCGAAAACGCTGCTCGTGTCGACGAGGTCATCACGGTGAGGCTTGCCAGTAGCCGACATCCGAGCGGTCCGACCAACGTCCGCACCACACTCGCCAGCGCGGCCGCGCCGCGCCACCTACTCGAGGAGCTGCTAGATGACGTCGTCGCCGCGACGTCGCTGGGCGACAAGCTCGACGTCCTAGAACAGGCCCTGACATTCGCGAGTGATGTCGACCTCCGCCGCCCATTTCTGGCCCGCGAGAACGAGTTACGCATTTTGCTGTCGCAACGTATCGAGAACGGGACGTCGCAGACCGCGTTCGCACTGGATTTGTTGAGTCGGATGTCGGCGGCCGACATTCGTAGATCTGGATCGGCCGAACTGTTCGTTCCGCTCAGCGACCGGGAGATGAACGTGCTGCGGTACTTGGTCAGTTCGCTGACTACCGCCGAAATCGCTGATTCGCTGTACATCTCGGTAAATACCGTGAAGACCCACCAACGGTCGATCTACCAGAAGCTGGCGGCCAGTGGTCGACGCGAGGCCGTCGTCCGTGGTCGGGAATTGGGCCTCGTTTGAGACCTGTTCGGCTACGGCACGATGATCTCGAAGGCGGGGTCACCGGGATCGAGTACGCCGAATATTCGCGATAGGGCGGTCAGATCACCGTCGATGGTCAACCCCGCTGATTGTGCTCGGGGAAGATCGGCCATTGCCAGGGCGGCCAGCGCCGCTCTGGGGACGGTCAGCGTCGCGTCGACCGGCCCCGGCGAATCGGCGTTATGGCTGAATACACCGTTTCGCAGGCGGGTGCGCAGTACAGTCCCGTGGTCCGGAAAAACCCACCGCAGTGAGACATTGAGGTCCCATGCCCGCGGCCCGTCAATTTGAATAGCGACGGCGTCGAAGAACATCTCCGGAGCGAGGACGGCTAAGACATCGGTTGGCGAGCTGGCCGTCGGCGTTCCGAGATTGCCATTGCGCAACTCCGTCGCCGCAGACAGGTAGACATTTCGCCATGTTCCGTTCTCCGAGCCGAGTCCGAGTGCTTCCAAGGTCTCGGCAAACAGGGCGCGTCCTGCCGTATGGTTCGGTTGAGCGAAGATCACATGGTCGAGAACCTCTGCGGTCCAACGTAAATCGCCGTCCTCCTTAGACTTTCGGGCCTTGGCGACGACGGCATCGGCCCCGCCCATGAAATCCACGTAGCGCTTGGCGGCTTCGGCGGGGGCATGCCGCCAGAGTCGCGCGGGGTTGCCGTCGTACCACCCCATATATCGCTGGTAGATGGCTTTCACGTTATGGCTGAGCGAACCGTAGTAGCCGTGGGTCGACCACATCTTGTCCAGGGCCGGTGGCATCTCGATACGATCGGCGATTTCGGTACCGGTGTAGCCCTTATTGATCATGCGGACAGTCTGATCGTGCAGATAGCCGTAAAGGTCGCGTTGCGCTGCCAGGAAGCCGACGGCGCGGTCGTGATCCCATGTTGGCCAATGATGTGACGCGAAAACCACGTCGGTGTGGTCGCCGAACATTTCGATGGCCTCGCCGAGATAGTGAGCCCAGATATGCGCGTCCCGAACGACCGCGCCGCGCAAGGTCAAGATGTTGTGCAAGGTATGTGTGGCATTCTCAGCGATGCATAGAGCCCGGTGGTCGGGGAAGTGGAAATGCATTTCGGCCGGAGCTTCGGTACCCGGTGCGAGTTGGAAGACGATGCGCACACCGTCGATGGTCAGCTCCTGCCCGGTCTCGGTGATGTCGACGGTCGGCGGGATGAGCGTGACGGTTCCAGTCGAGGTGGTTTGACCAAGGCCCGCGCCAACACTGCCGTGCGGGGTGCGTGGCAATGCCGCACCGTACATATAGCCCGCCCGACGAGCCATCGCCGTTCCGACGTAGAGATTCTCCGCGATAGCCGGTTCGAGGAAGCCTGCGGGCGCGATGATCTGGACCCGACCGGCGTCGACGTCCGCCTGGGTAGTCACCCCTTTCACACCGCCGAAATGGTCGACGTGACAATGCGTGTAGATGACCGCTATGACCGGCCGGTCCCCGCGATGCTCGCGGTACAGTTTCAGCGCTGCCGCCGCGGTCTCGGTGGAGATCAGCGGGTCGATGATGATGATGCCGGTATCGCCTTCAACGAAGGTGATATTCGACAGGTCGAAGCCGCGCACCTGATAGATGCTGTCGAGGACCTTGAACAGGCCATGTTTGGCGACCAATTTCGACTGTCGCCACAGGCTGGGGTGAACCGTCGGTGGAGCCTCGCCGGCGATGAAATCGTATGAGTCGCAATCCCATACGACCTCACCCCGATCGTTGGTGATCGTTCCCGGTGACACCGAAGCGATGAATCCTCGGTGGGTGTCCTCGAAGTCTTGGGTGTCGTCGAACGGGAAGATCGATTCTGCGGACAAGGTGAGACCTCCAGCGAGTTCAGTGGGTGCGTCTTCCACGCTAGGGGCTGTCGGTACTCATTCTCCTCACCCGTTCGGGGTGAAGGTAACCCTAAAGAGACGGTCCGATAGCCTGAGCGGAGCAAATCGCCGTCCGTGAAGTTTTATTGGGGAGATAGATGACAATGGTGCGCAAATCTGACCCGACGGTCGATACCCTTAACGGAATCGACTTCAAAGTCGCTGATCTGTCGCTGGCCGACTTCGGCCGCAAAGAAATCGAACTCGCCGAGCATGAGATGCCCGGCCTGATGTCGCTGCGTCGTGAATACGCGGATGTGTTGCCACTCAAGGGCGCCCGAGTGTCCGGCTCACTGCATATGACGGTGCAGACCGCGGTCCTGATCGAGACTCTGACCGCGTTGGGTGCCGAGGTCCGCTGGGCGTCGTGCAACATTTTCTCAACCCAGGATCACGCCGCCGCGGCGATCGTCGTCGGGCCCAACGGCACCGTCGAGGAACCCAAGGGCGTGCCGGTCTTCGCGTGGAAGGGTGAGACCCTCGAAGAGTACTGGTGGGCCGCCGAGCAGATGCTCACCTGGCCCGACCAGCCCGCCAACATGATTCTCGACGATGGTGGTGATGCCACCATGCTGGTGCTGCGTGGCGCCGAGTTCGAGAAGGCCGGTGTGGTTCCGCCCGCCGACGACGCGAACTCCGCCGAATACAATGTCTTCTTGGAGTTGCTGCGCAACAGCTTTGAGGTCGACAAGACCAAGTGGACCAAGGTGTCCGAGTCGGTCAAGGGTGTCACCGAGGAGACCACCACCGGCGTGCTGCGGCTCTACCAGTTCGCCGCCGCAGGAGATCTCACCTTCCCGGCGATCAACGTCAATGACTCGGTCACCAAATCCAAGTTCGACAACAAGTACGGCACCCGCCACTCGTTGATCGACGGCATCAACCGCGGCACCGACGTGCTCATCGGCGGCAAGAAGGTGCTTATCTGTGGTTACGGCGACGTCGGCAAGGGCTGTGCGGAATCCTTGGCCGGTCAGGGCGCCCGCGTGCAGGTCACCGAAATCGACCCGATCAACGCGCTGCAGGCGCTGATGGACGGCTTCGACGTTGTGACCGTCGAAGATGCGATCGGCAACGCCGACATCGTCATCACCTCAACGGGCAACCTGGGCATCATCACCTTCGATCACATGAAGCAGATGAAGAACCAGGCCATCCTGGGCAATATCGGTCACTTCGACAACGAGATCGACATGGCCGGACTCGAAAACGCGCCCGGTGTCACCCGCGTCGTCGTCAAGCCGCAGGTCGATCAGTGGATCTTCGAAGACGGCCACAGCATCATCGTGTTGTCCGAAGGGCGTCTGCTCAACCTGGGTAACGCGACCGGGCACCCCTCGTTCGTGATGAGCAACAGTTTCTCCAACCAGGTCATCGCGCAGATCGAATTGTGGACTAAGCCCGACGAATACGACAACGAGGTCTACCGCCTGCCCAAACACCTCGACGAGAAGGTCGCACGTATCCACGTCGAAGCGCTCGGCGGCACGCTGACCAAACTCTCCAAAGAGCAAGCCGAATACATCGGCGTCGACGTCGAAGGCCCCTACAAGCCAGAGCACTACCGCTACTAACTCGGTAGTGAGCAATATCGGACGCACTAACGTTTAGGGTGGTGTCGTGGTCGAGATTCTGAGCAGCAGGTTGATCCTGCGCCCGACTGACTACAACACCACCCTTGCGTTTTACCGAGACCTGCTTGGACTGGCGATATTCCGTGAATATCCGGGCGGCACAGTCTTTTTCGCGGGACAGAGTCTCATCGAGGTTGCTGGCCACGGCAACTCGACGTCGACGGGGTTCAGCGGGGCGATCTGGTTGCAGGTGCGCGACGTCGGGGTCACGGCCGAGCAGTTGCGCGCCGCCGGCGTCGACATCACCCGCGCCGCACAGACCGAACCGTGGGGTCTGATCGAGATGTGGATCGCCGATCCCGACGGAGTGCAGATCGTCCTCGTCGAGGTGCCGGAGAACCATCCGCTGCGGCGCGATCTTCGCTGAGAATAGCTTCACCGAACTAATTCTTTTCGGCGCGACCGCGAAGCGAAACGAATCGTGGCAGGCTGTGCCGATGACTTCTTCCTCTTCATCACAGGCGGGCGCGACCACCCCGCCGGACGGGCTCGATGCCCGCGTCCTGAAGATCGCCGGAGTGGTGATTATCGGCGCGATCATGTCGATCCTCGACATCACCGTTGTCAACGTCGCGATCCCAACCTTCCAGGATGTCTTCTCGACCAGTTACACCTTCGCGGCCTGGTCGATGACGGGTTACACCCTCGCGCTGGCAACGGTGATTCCGTTGACTGGCTGGGCGGCCGATCGGTTTGGTACCAAGCGCCTGTACATGCTCGCGCTGGTGTTGTTCGTACTCGGCTCGGTGCTGTGCAGCACTGCGTGGAATATTCAGTCGCTCATCGGATTTCGGGTAATTCAGGGGCTCGGCGGCGGCATGCTCATGCCGCTGGCCATGACGATCATGACGCAAGCCGCCGGCCCGGACCGTGTTGGGCGGGTGATGGCGATCATCGGCATACCTATGCTGCTCGGCCCCATCGGCGGACCGATTCTGGGTGGCTGGCTGATCGAAGACTTCAGTTGGCATTGGATCTTTCTGATCAACGTGCCGATCGGCATCGTCGCACTCACTCTCGCCGCGCTCGTGCTCGAGCCCGACAACCCGCAGCCATCACAATCCTTCGACTTCCTCGGCATGCTGCTCGCCTCGCCGGGACTCGCGCTATTCCTGTTCGGAGTGTCGTCGATCCCCGGCGAAGGCCGGGTGATCGCGGTCAAAGTCCTGCTGCCCGGCATCGTCGGACTTGTGCTGTTGGCTGGCTTCGTTTTCCATGCGTTGCGCACCGAGCATCCGCTGATCGACCTGCATCTGTTCAAGAATCGTGACCTGACTTTCGCGGTGCTGACCATGCTGTTCTTTGTCATGGCGTTCTTCGGCGCTGCGCTCTTGTTGCCCACGTATCTGCAGCAGGTACGCGGGGTGTCAACGCTGACCGCAGGTCTGTTGATCGCTCCGCAGGGGCTCGGCGCGATGATCACGATGCCGATAGCCGGGCGGCTGGTCGACAAGATCGGGCCCGGGCGCATTGTCCTGACCGGAGTCGTCGTCATCTGCATCGGACTGTCGTTCTTCACCACGATTGGTGCGGATACGCCGATGGTCGCGATCGAATGCGCGCTGTTTGTCATGGGACTCGGTATGGGTGCCACCATGATGCCGACGATGACTGCCGCTCTGGCGACCCTCAATCATCAGCAGGTCGCGCGTGGTTCGTCGCTGATGAATATCGTCAACCAGACCGGTAGTTCGATCGGTACGGCGACGATCGCAGTCGTTCTGACGACGCTGCTGGCGCGTCACGAATTCGCGCGGCCAGCCATTGCGGCACAGATGAATCCGGCACTGGAGGCGAAGATTCCGCCGAAGATCTTCAACGAGGGTCTTGATCAGGCGGCGTCGGCGTTCGCGCACACCTGGACGGTGTCGTTATGTCTGGTTGTGGTGACGCTGGTGCCCGCGTTCTTCCTGCCGAGACATAAGCCGAAACAGTCGAGTGCGGTTGACGGGATGCGTCCGATCGTCGAGTGACGAGGGTCGGGGGTCGGGGCCGGGGCTGGGTTTCGAGTTCGTCTCACTGCGTCTCGATACACCGAAACTCGCAAGCTCGTTTCGGCACTCGACGACCGGAGGGGCTCGTTTCGGCACTCGACGATCGGAGGGCTCGTTTCGGCACTCGACGACCGGAGGGGCTCGTTTCGGCACTCGACGATCGGAGGGCTCGTTTCGGCACTCGACGACCGGAGGGGCTCGTTTCGGCACTCGACGATCGGAGGGCTCGTTTCGGCACTCGACGACCGGAGGGGCTCGTTTCGGCACTCGACGATCGGAGGGCTCGTTTCGGCACTCGACGACCGGAGGGGCTCGTTTCGGCACTCGACGATCGGAGGGCTCGTTTCGGCACTCGACGACCGGAGCTATTTGGTTGGTCGAGTGCCGTCGTGCGAGCTTGCGAGCCCGGCGGTGTATCGAGACTGGTGACGTGTCTTCGGAAGCCAAGTGGCGGTGCGCTCGACGATCGGATCAGATGCCGGTCAGTTCCTCGATCACCGGATCGTCTGCTTCGCCGTTCGTCACCGACCACGGTGAAAACCATTGTGCCGCAGCCAAAGAGCGATAGGCGAAGTCGACCCGGGTTTGAAGATCGTCGTCGCGTTCGTAAGCGTCACGTGCCCGCGACGCATCCGACTCTGCCCGCCCGCGGGCCCGCTCGGCTGCCACCGAGGTCGGAACCCCAAGGAACACTTGGTGATTGGGAACCGGCAGGCCGAAACGCCCGAACTCGAGGTCGGCTACCCAAGTTACCGCAGAACCGTCCACCGGCTCGCCTAATCGTGCAGCGCTGTACGCCGCGTTCGACGCGACGTAGCGGTCGAGGATGACGATGTCGTGCGCGACGACGTCGGCGCGGATCTGAGCGGCGGCATCGGCACGGTCCAGCGCGAACAGCATTGCCATGGCGTAAGCCGAGGAGGCGAGGTCGCCGTGGCGTCCGTGTAGCGCCTCGGCGGCGATGTCGGCGGTAACCGCCGTTCCGTAACGCGGAAAGGCGAGAGTTGACACCGACATCCCGCGCGCCCGCCAGCCGGCGACCAGTGATGTCACCAATGTGTTCTTGCCTGCGCCGTCGAGGCCTTCCACCGCGATGAGTTTTCCCACGCCCTAAATCGTAAGGTGGCATGCTCGGGCGCATGGTGTTGCACGTCCAAACGACCCTCGAACCTGTCGGCCCCGCCACCGCGATCGAGCTGACCGACGCCCAAGTCGACGACCTCGGCGGTGGGAAACGAGCCGCGGTTCTGGTGACGATCGGAGCGCGTCAGGCGCGGTTGCGCCTGGCAGTGATGGGCGGCGCGAACCTAATCGGACTGTCCAAGGCGGCACGCGCCCAACTTGGTGTCGATATTGGTGACACCGTCGATGCCGCAATCGAACTCGACGCCGCGGCCCGTACGGTCCAGGTGCCCGACGATCTGGCCGCGGCGCTGGCGGAAGCATCGTTGCGATCGGCGTTCGACGCCCAGACCTACACCCGCCGCAAGGAAGGTGCGCGGTCAGTCGCCGAGGCCAAACGGCCCGAGACCCGCCTTCGACGCATCGAGAAGGTCATCGCGGAGTTGAACCAGGGTGCTGGCTGATATGGATGCATTGCGGCCGGCGGATATCGGCCCGCGCGGCGTGCCGTCCGGACAAGAGGTCACGGGAATGTCACCATATGATCATGAAGCCACGCATCCTTGTCGTCGATGATGACGCCGCGCTCGCGGAGATGTTGACAATCGTGTTGCGCGGCGAGGGTTTTGAACCGTTCGTCGTCGGTGATGGAACGCAGGCGCTCACCGCGGTCCGGGAGATTCGCCCCGACCTGGTCCTGCTCGACCTGATGCTGCCCGGCATGAACGGTATCGACGTGTGTCGGGTGCTGCGTGCCGACTCGGGTGTCCCGATCGTGATGCTCACGGCCAAATCCGACACGGTCGACGTCGTGTTGGGCCTGGAGTCCGGTGCCGACGATTACATGGTCAAACCCTTCAAGCCGAAGGAACTAGTCGCACGCGTACGCGCCCGTCTGCGTCGCACCGACGATGAACCGGCCGAAATGCTGTCCATCGGACCCGTTGAGATCGATGTTCCCGCCCATAAAGTCACCCGCGATGGTGTGCCTATCTCGTTGACTCCGTTGGAGTTCGATCTACTCGTCGCGCTGGCCCGCAAGCCACGTCAGGTGTTTACTCGTGACGTGCTGCTCGAACAGGTTTGGGGCTACCGTCATCCCGCCGACACCCGACTCGTCAACGTGCATGTCCAGCGGCTGCGCGCGAAGGTCGAGACGGACCCGGAGAATCCTGAAGTAGTGCTCACGGTGAGAGGGGTCGGCTACAAGGCCGGACCGCCGTGATCTCTCGCCCGCGATTCGGGCCGAGACGCCGCGTCAACTCAACTTTTGGCCGCATCACCCGTGCGGCCGGTCGAGTGGGGCGCGGCTTCGGCCATGTATGGCGACGTTCGCTTCAACTGCGCGTAGTTGTTTCTACGTTGGCCTTGTCGTTCGTCGTGATCCTGATTCTGGGTTTCGTACTGATTTCACAGATCACCGACCGCCTGCTCGACGCAAAACTTGCTGCGGCTACCGAGGAAATCGACCGGGCGCGGGTTGCCGTCGAACGTGGACTCACCGCATCCGATGCCAGTTCGTCGGTCCAGGTGCGATTGCGGCAAACTCGTGCGTTGCTCACCGAGCGTGACAGTGACTCGTCGCAGACCACCGGTGCGGTGGGTGCATTCGACATTGTGTTGCTGGTCCCTGGCAGTGGCGGCGCGACCGACTCCGGCGTCGGCCCGACGTCGGAGATTCCGACCACCTTGCGGGCGATGGTGCAGGGCGGACAGGTGGCCTATCAGTACTCGACGGTCGCTGCCGAGGGCGGCAGTTCCGTGTCGGCCCTGATTATCGGCACACCGACCAATTCCGCGGTATCCGGGCTGGAGTTGTATCTGGTCTTCCCGTTGACCAACGAAGCCAATACGGTCTCCCTGGTGCGCGGCACCCTGCTCACCGGCGCGATCGTGCTGCTTGGGCTATTGGCCGCGATCGCCTGGCTGGTGTCGCGGCAAGTCGTGCTCCCGGTTCGCTCGGCGTCGAGGATCGCCGTGCGATTCGCCGACGGCCGACTCAAGGAACGAATGCCGGTCCGCGGTGAGGACGATATGGCCCGGCTAGCTATGTCGTTCAACGATATGGCCGAGAGTTTGTCCAAACAGATCACCCACCTCGAAGAATTCGGCGGACTGCAACGCCAATTCACCTCCGACGTCAGCCATGAACTGCGTACTCCGCTCACTACCGTTCGGATGGCCAGCGATGTGCTCTACGAATCACGTGACGATCTTGAGCCGGTACTCAAACGATCGGTTGAACTGCTCAACAAGGAGATCGACCGATTCGAGACGTTGCTTGCCGAACTGTTGGAAATTTCGCGACACGACGCCGGGATGGCCGAGCTGGCATCGGAGCGGATGGACATGCTCATCCCGATCGAAGGAGCATTGGCGACCGTCACCCATCTGGCCGCCGAATCCGATACCGAACTGGTCCTCGACTTCCCGCGCGAACCGGTGATCGCCGAGATTGATCCGCGCCGAATCGAGCGCGTGCTGCGAAACCTGCTGGCCAACGCGATCGACCACGGCGAGCACAAACCGGTCACGTTGACCATGCGTTCGGACGGTGACGCGGTCGCCCTGACCGTCCGCGACCTGGGCATCGGTTTACGTCCCGGTGAAGAGCGCCTGGTGTTCAACCGATTCTGGCGATCTGATCCGTCTCGGTTCCGACGATCCGGTGGTACCGGACTCGGCCTGGCGATCAGCGTGGAAGACGCACGCCTGCATCAGGGACGGCTAGAAGCTTGGGGGGAGCCCGGGAAGGGCGCGAACTTCCGGTTGACCTTGCCATTGGTACGCGGTCACAAGGTGCTCGGTTCGCCGTTGCCGCTCAAGCCGACGTCGGCGCGCGGTGGACGCGCCGCACCGTCGGGAGGTCCCAAGTGACATTTCGTTCGACCGTACTGCGCCTGGTGATCGGATGTGCCGTCGTGGTGCTCGGGCTGTCTGGATGTGCTTCGATCCCAACCGATTCAGCGCCGCAGCCGGTTCAGCCGTTCAACCGGCAAGTGCCGACGAGTGCATTGCCGACGCCGCAGAATGACATGGATCCCGAGGCGCTGGCACGTGCGTTCCTGCGGGCCACCGCCGATCCGCGGAACGCCCATGCCTCGGCCCGAGCTTTCCTCACGCCGACGGCGGCCAAGCAATGGGACGATCGCGGCGACACCGTGGTGCTCGACGACGCATCACTGCTCGTCGACGAGCGCACCGACACGTCGGTCACCATGCGGCTGATCGC
Source organism: Gordonia sp. CPCC 205333 (assembly GCF_048537885.1). Lineage (NCBI taxonomy): Bacteria > Bacillati > Actinomycetota > Actinomycetes > Mycobacteriales > Gordoniaceae > Gordonia > Gordonia sp. CPCC 205333. The sequence continues at coordinate 1,114,472 of NZ_JBCLVI010000001.1, forward strand.
GGACAACAGCGGCATCTTGAAGGTCAACGGACAACTTCTACCCGCGAACGGTCGGGTGGAAACCACCATGACGATGACGCGGACAACCGCCGGCTGGCGGATCGACGGTGCGCTGCCGTCGGGTGTCATGCTCGACCGTCGGCAGTTCGAGTCGACCTATCGGCTGGCGATGCTGTACTTCACCGATCCGCCGGCGGCCTTGTCGGGTGCGGGCAATGCGCGCCTGACACCTGATCCGCGGTGGTTCTACCTGGGTAACTACATGCCGACCGATCTGCTCTCCCGGTTGATCGCCGGCCCGACGTCGGAGCTCGACGGAGCAGTGGAGAGTTCCTTCCCCTCTGGCGCCCGGTTGAATGGCCGTGCCCAGGTGATCCGCGGCGCCGGGATGAAGGTAGATTTCGGCGGGCTGGGTGAGATGTCGGGGTCGGCGAGGAATCTGCTTGCCGCGCAGGTGATTTGGACTCTGCACGACGCCGATGTCGCCGGTCCGTATACGCTGACCGCCGACGGCGGTCCGCTGGTGCCCGGCCACTCGGACGAGTGGCGTATCACGGATGTGGAATCGTCGAATCCCAATGCGGTGCAACAGACATCGGTTGGTCTCAACGTCTTGCGCGCGGGGGCGCTTTACACCATCAACGACCAGGGAGCTTCGCCGGTGGCTGGCCCGCTGGGGACCGATCGACATCTGATGGCCGCGGCGATTTCCGCAGATGGAACTCGAGTCGCGGCGGTGCAACAGTCGGCTGATTCGCCCCGCGTCACGCTGCTTGCCGGCGCATACGGCGGCACGGTGAGCCCGCTGGCCAGTGGTGCGACTATCTCACGGCCCAGCTTCGGGCCGAATAACTACACGGTCTGGGCGGTGGTCGACGGGAAACCGACCCAGTGGGTATTTGCCGACAGCGGTACCCGGGTCACCGTTGCCGACGCGTCGTCGATTGCGACTGTCCTGCGTGGACCGATTGCCCAGCTGAAAGTGTCACCCGACGGCGCGCGCGCGGCGCTGCTGGTCTCCGGGCAACTGTTGTTTGCTTCGATTGTGACGTCGCCCGACGGCTCAATTGCGCTGACGTCGCCGCGGATCGCCGCCTATAACCTCGGCAACGATTCCACCGGAATCGACTGGGCGACTCCGACGACATTGATGGTTGCTCGTGATACTCCGGAGGCGCCGGTCGCGCAGGTCTCGATCAGCGGGTTGCCCGCGGTGGGATTACTCAGCGGCAATCTGACTCCACCGCTGCGCTCTGTCGCGGCGAATGCCACGACCGTCTATGTTGGCGATGCCCGTGGCGTTCTGCGATTGGGGAGCACCGACGGACAGCCGGACCGTTCGTGGACCGAAGTCGACGGCGCGATGTCGCCAGATGCGATGCCGGTGTTGCCGGGCTGACTGCGGCGTCCTCATGCGCCGGCCACCACAGCGGCGCACAGTATGGAAATGCCATGTGCAGCAAGAATTCTGACTGATTCGGCTGCGGTTGCCCCGGTGGTGAGCACGTCATCGACGAGGACGAAGGGGCGATCGTGGAGGCCGGACGGTATCGCTCGTATTCGGATCGCGCCGGACATATTCGACGCGCGGTGCCGGGCGTCGAGCCCCATCGAGTCACGTGCCGATCCGGCGGTGTGCAACAGCGGGGTGACCGACACCCCGGGACCGAGTCGTGCTGCGGCGACCCGCGCGAATGCGGTGACGGTGTCGCCGCCGCGGCGGCGGGCGGCGAGCGTCCGGGTAGGTGCGGGGACGAGGTTCAGGTGGCGCGCATCGGGCAGCTCTGACCACTGCGCGAGCGTGCCGAGCATGGCGGCGAGCGCGTCACCGATCGGCACCGCCAGGTCCGAACGGCGGTGCTCCTTCATCGCCAGTACCGAGGTCGCGAAGGGGGCGCGGTAGCGGCCCAGTGCCCATACCGGCACCCCGACGTCGATCCGCGGCGTCAGTTCGATCGGGGCGTCGCGTATCCGCGTATTGCAGCGGTCGCACCACCGGGTGCCAGTTCGTCCGCAGCCACCGCAGTCGATCGGCACGATGAGATCAGATAGCGCCGTGAGCATCCGCATGTACACAGATTCTCCCGACGACGGTTCGCGTGATTGTCGACGATGCGATGGTTGTCCACAACGTCATCGAATTGGGCAAAACTGTGGATATCGGGCATGGGTTGGCCGCCGGTCGGTGTCTTGGAAAACACAGTTGAGACATACGTGGTTGGAAACGTGGCCGATTGGCAAACTTCGGGCTACGGTCGTAGGCAACACATCGATCGCCGATGTTTGCGTGTGTGCTCCCCAGGAGGTGATGCCGCTGCAACTGAGCGTCAGCCGTCGGCTGCCGCGTTACCGAGTCCAGTGCTGCGCTAGGCGTGAAAGATATTGCGCGACAATTGCTTTCAATCACTCACGAATCAGCGTTGAGAGCGCGGAGTTTCGCTGGACGGTACAACAAGGAGGAGAGTGAATGTCGACAGTCATCCACCGCAAGGGTCACCGTGAATCCAAGGTCGCAGAACCGCGACCCAGCGAAGCGGAGGTGGTAGCCAAGGCTTTCGAACCCCCGCAGGGGCTGGTGGAAGCCACCGAGCCTGTCCAACCCGAGGCCACGGTTACGTACAACGGCCGCAACGTCGAAATACCCGATCACTACCGAATCTATGTCGGCGACAAGCTTGCGCGGCTTGAGCGCTACGACTCCAAGATTTCCCGATTCGACGTCGTGCTGTTCCACGAACGCAATCCGCGCCAGGCCAAGGCGTCACAGCAGGTGGAGATCACCGCGACCGGCAAGGGGCCGGTGGTGCGTGCCCAGGCATGTGGTGAGAATTTCTACGCGTCCCTGGAATCCGCGCTGGACAAACTGGATTCGCGCCTGCGACGGGTCAAGACCCGTCGTGAGGTCCACTACGGAAATCGCACCCCCAAGTCGGTTGCCGAGGCGACCAGTACGACGGTCGAGGCTGATCTCGCAGCGCTCGCGGCGACGAATGGCAACGCTAGCGGATTGGTCGACACCGAGTGGGATGACGGCGTTGCCCCGCACACGCCGGGCCAGATTGTGCGGATCAAGGAGCATCCGGACAATCCGATGACCGTCGATGACGCGCTCTACGAGATGGAATTGGTCGGACACGACTTCTTCCTCTTTCACGACAAAGAGACAGATAAGCCGTCGGTGGTCTATCGCAGGCATGCGTTCGACTACGGACTGATCAGACTGTCCTAGCAACTCATCTGATATCGGCGGCCGTGGAGCTCAGCGCTCTGCGGCCGTCGATGTATTCGATTGTCGGACAACGTGATCGGGCATCATCGCGCCGCGCCGACCAGCCGGCGTCGGAACCGTTTGTGTACCGCTTGCCGGCTGACGCCCAGTGCCGCCGCGATGGCCTCCCAGCTGACTTTTTGTTCTCGCAGTGCCAGTACCAGGAAGTACTCCTCACGTTCGAGTTCGCCGCGTTGATCGGCAATGGAACGCAATTTCTTCAGGCGGGTGACCGGGTCGTCGTCCGAGGGTCCGTCTGCGTCGAAGGCCGTTTTGGTCATGCTGTCATCCTAGGTTGACAGAGTGAGTTTGTCATCCAAAGTTGACGGTCGGAGGAGGCCGCGCCGCGCCGCCTGCGCAGCATCGCTGAGTCGACCCGTACCATGTCATGGGGTCTGTTGATCAACCGTGCGTATCGGGTGGGCGGCAGACGAGAAACTTTCTCAGCAAGAAGTCAACTAGAGGGATTACCAGTGCTCAACAAGCTGCTCCGGGTCGGCGAAGGTCGAATGGTCAAGCGATTGGATGCGATCGCATCGCATGTCGAGTCGCTTTCGGACGAGATCGAAGCGCTGACGGACGAAGAACTTCGCGGCAAGACCGACGAGTTCAAGGAGCGCATCGCCGACGGTGCCTCGCTAGATGAGTTGCTGCCCGAGGCATTCGCCGTGGCGCGGGAAGCGGCATGGCGAGTCCTCGACCAGAAACACTTCCATGTGCAGATCATGGGTGGCGCGGCCCTGCACTACGGCAATATCGCCGAGATGAAGACCGGTGAGGGTAAGACCCTGACCTGTGTACTTCCGGCATATCTCAACGCGCTTTCCGGCGACGGCGTTCATGTCGTCACCGTGAACGACTACCTGGCCAAGCGTGACTCGGAGTGGATGGGTCGCGTCCACCGGTTCCTCGGCTTGGAGACCGCGGTGATTCTCACCGGAATGAGCCCGGATGCGCGCCGGGTCGCCTACGCGGCCGACATCACCTATGGAACCAACAATGAGTTCGGCTTCGACTACCTGCGCGACAATATGGCGCATTCGTTGGAGGAGCTCGTCCAGCGCGGCCATAACTTCGGCATCGTCGACGAGGTCGACTCGATCCTCATCGACGAGGCTCGCACGCCGCTGATCATCTCCGGACCGGCCGAAGGTTCGAGTAAGTGGTACACCGAGTTCGCCCGACTCGCTCCGATGCTCAAGCGCGACGAACACTACGAAGTAGACATCAAGAAGAAGACCATCGGTGTCCACGAGGCCGGTGTCACCCTGGTCGAGGACCAGCTCGGCATCGACAACCTCTACGAGGCAACCAACTCGCAGCTTGTCAGCTACCTGAATAACGCGATCAAGGTCAAAGAACTCTTCCAGCGTGACAAGGACTACATCGTCCGCAAGGGCGAGGTCGTCATCGTCGATGAGTTCACCGGGCGTGTCCTCGATGGTCGGCGTTTCAACGAGGGTCTGCACCAGGCGATCGAGGCCAAAGAAGGCGTCGAGATCAAGGCGGAGAACCAGACTCTTGCCACGATCACCCTGCAGAACTACTTCCGGCTCTACGACAAACTCGGCGGCATGACCGGTACCGCGGAGACCGAAGCTGCCGAATTCGACCAGATCTACAAGCTGGGCGTGCTGCCAATCCCGACCAATAAGCCGATGATCCGCAAGGACCAGACGGACTTGATCTATAAGACCGAAGAGGCGAAATTCGACGCCGTCGTCGACGACATCACCGAGCGTCACGAGAAGGGCCAACCAGTCCTGATCGGTACTACCAGCGTCGAACGTTCGGAGTATCTGTCGCGTCAGCTAGAGCGTCGGGGTATTCCGCACACCGTGCTCAACGCGAAATTCCACGAACAGGAAGCGCAGATCATCGCCGAGGCCGGCCGCACCGGCGCGGTGACGGTTGCCACCAACATGGCCGGCCGTGGCACCGACGTCGTGCTCGGCGGTAACCCCGACATCATCGCCGACACCCGTCTGCGTAAGGCCGGACTCGACCCGGTGCACACTCCCGAGGAATACGAAAAGGCTTGGGAAGAAGCAATTTCCGTCGCCCGGGAGAATGCCGCGGACGAGGCGGAGAAGGTACGCGAAGCCGGCGGCCTCTACGTTCTGGGCACTGAGCGGCACGAATCGCGCCGCATCGACAACCAGCTACGTGGCCGGTCGGGACGTCAGGGCGACCCGGGCGAATCCCGGTTCTACCTGTCGCTCGGTGACGAGTTGATGCGCCGCTTCAACGGTGCCGCGCTGGAAGCGATCATGAACCGCGTCAACCTGCCCGACGACGTGCCCATCGAAGCGAAAATGGTCACCAAGGCCATTCGCAGTGCGCAGACGCAGGTTGAGCAGCAGAACTTCGAGGTGCGTAAGAACGTCCTCAAATACGACGAAGTGATGAACGAGCAGCGCAAGATCATCTACGGCGAGCGCCGCACCATCCTGGAGGGCCAGGACCACGGTGAACAGGTACAGCAGATGATCGACGACGTTGTGGGCGCGTATGTCGAAGGTGCCACCGAGGTCGGCTACGCCGAGGACTGGGATCTGGACGAACTGTGGTCGGCGCTTAAGTCGCTGTATCCGATCAACCTCGATCCCAAGAAGGTCGTCGGTGAGAATGAATACGGCGAGCGTGAGGATGTCAGCGCGGAGGATCTCAAAGAGGTGCTGCTCGCCGACGCGCACGCCGCCTACGATCGCCGCGAGGAAGAGATTTCCGAGATCGCCGGTGACGGTGCCATCCGACAGCTTGAGCGGTCCATCCTGATGAGCGTCCTTGACCGCAAATGGCGTGATCACCTCTACGAGATGGACTATCTGCGCGAGGGAATCCACTTGCGCTCGATGGCGCAACAGGATCCTGTCGTGGAATACCAGCGCGAGGGATTCGACATGTTCAGCGGCATGCTCGAGGGACTCAAAGAGGAAACCCTCGGGTTCCTGTTCAACGCGCAGGTTGAGGTCGAGGCGCCGGCAGAGCCGACGCTGAACGTGCCGACCGGTCGCGCCGAGCCGCTGTTGCCGGGTGCCCCGGAGCCGGTGACGGTTGAGAAGGGCGACAAGACCGAGGCGCCCGCGGCACTGCGAGCGCGGGGCGTCGCCGAGCCAACCGAGGTGCCGATGACCTATTCCGGTCCAGCCGAAGATGGCGGCACCGAGGTGTCGTCGCAGGCAGAGGAGACCGAAGATCCCGCGTTGGCCGCTGCGAGTCGTCGGGAACGTCGGGCCGCGGCCCGATCCGGGACGAAGACGTCGACCAAACCGCCCAAGTCGAAGAAGAAGCGTCGCTGACCGAAATATCTTCACGATAGGTGGAACCGAACGGCGGGTTCGCCGCGTCAGATAGTGCATGGAAACGACGCACCTGCTGGCTCGGCCCGCGCCGCGCTACGAACACTCCGGGCACTGGTACGGTTCGCCGCAGCTCGGCTTATCGGTGGAGCTGGTGGCGCCCGCAGCGCGTGCGTCACGACCGTCCGCCTCGGCGGAGCGTGCACCAGAGCCGACCGCGCGCGATGCCAGAACGTTCGTCGTATCTGCGATGACGCAGGTGCTCGAAGTCCTCGACCGCCGTCGACCCGTGGCACGAGTGGCGGAATTGGTAGTGCCGCATGTCGTGGACCAGATCATCGCACTGCAGCGGATCTACGAGGTTGCGGCGGCCGGCGCTGAATCCGCGCCGTCAACCGCAGCCCTACGGCGGGTTCATATTCAAATGTGCGGGCCGGGCGAAGCTGAGTTCTTCGGCAATTACCTGCGCGGGGAGCGGGTACTCGCTTTCGCCGGACGGGTTGAGCACGTGTCGCAGCGGGTTCGTAAGACGCCCGGCACAGAGCCGTATCGGCGGTCGAAGCGTACCGAGTTGCGTTGGCGGATAAGGTCGATCGCACTGGGATAGTCGATGTAGTTCCAGGCCACCGACTAAGATCGGGTTTCATCATGGTGAATCGACTGTCCCCGCGCGATGCGATGTTCTACTTTCTCGACGAAGCGGGTTCGACGACACATCTGGGCGCATTGATCGTGCTGGAGAAGATCGCACCAGACGAGACTGATTCGTCGGCGGCTCCGGAATTGGACTACCCGAGTTTAGTCACCCTGGTCGAGAATCGGCTGCAGTTTGTTCCGCACTATCGGCAGATGGTCAAAACGGTGACATTGGGCCTGGCTCGCCCGGTGTGGGTGGACGATCCCGGGTTCGACATCAATTTCCACGTTCGCCGCGCGGGCCTGCCCCGGCCGGGTGGATATGAGCAGTTACACGATCTGGTCGGCCGGATCATGTCGAGGCCACTCGACCGCAAACGTCCGTTGTGGGAGCTGTATTTGATCGAAGGTATCTCCGACGGCAGGTTGGCGATACTCACCAAGACCCATCGAAGTCTGATCAACGGTGTCGATTCGCTGGAAATCAGTGAAGTGCTCCTTGATCGTGATCGAGCGCCGCGGGCATTTACCGAAGATTTGTGGATGCCGGGGTCGGTGCCCGGTGATGTCTCCCTGGCGATGGGGGCGGTCGCCGATGCACTCGCACGACCGGGGGAGATGGTCGACGCACTGGTCAGCGGCAACGGCCCGGTATCTGATTTCCGTTCTCGCGCACAAGAATCGGTACGTACAGTCGGCGGATTCGTCCAGCAGGCGATCAGCGGAGCGCCGGAAAGTCCGTTGAACAACGCGACGACGTCGACGCGGAGTTTCACCGCGGCATCGGTCTCATCGACCGATTGCGCTCTCATCGCCCAGCGGTACGAATGCACGATCAACGACGTTCAGTTGGCGGTGATCACCGGGGTGATGCGACGGTGGATTCTGTCGTCGACCGATATCCTCCCGGGCGGCATGTCGATCCGGGTGGCATTGCCGCTATCCGCGCGTGGGGCTGACGAACCGGTCGACGTGGATGCGTCGCCGAGTTGGTTCGCCGACGATGCGCGCGGCTTTGTCACCGATCTTCCAGTGGCAGAAGCCAATCCGATGGTCCGCCTCGCGCAAGTCGCTGGTTTGGCCAATCGGTATGCGCATTCCTCTCGACGGCAGGCTCAGGGGGCACAGCCATTTTTGCCCGAGCTTGGCATGGTGCCGTTCGCCGACTTCAGTTCGAGACTGTTCAGCAGCTTCAGCCAGCGGACCTACAATTTGCCGATCGCCATTGCCGAACAGCCGATTTCGCGGCGATACCTCTCCGGTTGGGAGGTCGTCGAGTTCTATCAGGTGCCAGTTCTGTTGGCGCAGCGGGCGTTGGCGGTCAGCGTGGTGGTCTACGCGGACCGCGTTCAGTTCGGCTTCCTCGGCGACCGTGGAGTGCTCGCCGATCTACCCTCGCTGGCAGGCTATGTCACCGAATCGTTCGACGAGTTGCTGGCCGCGTCGCGTAACGCCACACCGAGTGAAAGTTGAGATGTAGGACGTATGAGGGTTTATCTGCCGGCAACACTGGAAATGCTGACGAGTCTGTCTGGAGCAGGGGAGTTCCGGCCGGTCGGTGGCACGGCATTCGCGGTGACCCCGACCCTGCGTGAGGCGTTCACCGCGGGCGACGATGACGAACTGGCCGAGGTGGCGATGCGGGAGGCTGCTCGTGCCTCGTTGCGGCTGTTGGCGGCGCAAGATGCCGGTGAATTGCCGATCCGCCGCGCGGTGGTTTCGGCCGACGTCGACGAGGCCACCTTGCGACCGGACCTCGACGACGCGGTGGTCAAGGTTGTCGGTCCCATCCCGCTGAAATCCATTGCGGCAGTTCATGTCGACGGCGCCGACGCCGAAGAAGCGGTGCGTCGGGCGAGTGACGTCGTCGACCAGGCCGACTTAGGTGACGAGGATGCCGAGTTGGCGATCGGTGATGCCGAGGACTTCGACCTGGGCTGGTATGCGACCCAGGAACTGCCGTTCTTACTCGAGTTGTTGTAGGGCGGCCAGGCTCATCTTCGCCGGGCGTGGGGTCCGCTGGATTTGAGGTAACCTACGGAAGCGTAACCTCTACTGGTCTGCGCGAGAAGGAAGGTTGTCATGGGTTGGCTCGAGGCTTTCGAAGCGCCGGTCGAAGGGGTCGCCGCTCGGTATCGCGGCACGCATTGGGCGCGCGCTGCCCTCGCCCGGATCACCACGCCGTTGCTTCCCGACGACTATCTGCACCTGGCGAATCCGCTGTGGTCGGCGCGCGAACTGCGCGGCAAGATCGTCTCGGTCACGCCGGAGACCGACGACACCGCGACCCTGGTGATTCGGCCTGGTTGGGGATTTTCCTTCGACTATCAGCCTGGCCAATACATTGGCATCGGCGTACTCGTCGATGGCCGATGGACGTGGCGCTCCTATTCACTGACCTCGACGCCGGCGACGTCGGACGGTGGGCAGGCGAAGACGGTCGCGGTGACCATCAAAGCGATGCCGGAGGGGCGGTTGTCCTCGCATCTGGTTAACGGTGTGCGGCCCGGTACCGTCGTGCGTCTGGCAGCTCCGCAGGGCGAGTTCGTCCTGCCCGATCCGCTGCCCGAGACGATTGCATTCATCACCGCGGGCAGCGGCCTGACGCCGATCATCTCGATGCTGCGCACAATGCGACATCGCAACCAGCGCACCGACATTCGCGTGATTCACTCGACGCCGACGTCGGAATCGCTGCTATTCGCCGACGAACTCGCCGGGTACGCGAGCGACGGCCTCATCGACCTTCACGTCCAATACACCCGGACCGATGGCAAACTCACCGAGCAGCGTCTCGAGCAACTCTGTGCGGATTGGCGAACCCGGCAGACGTGGGCATGCGGCCCGAGCGGTTTCCTCGATCTGCTGCACCGAACCTGGCGAGATGCCGACGTCGAAGACCGACTTCATATCGAACGCTTCGCATTGGAACGGGGCGCTGTCGGCGCGCAGGGCGGCACGGTCACTTTCGGCCGCGGTGGTAAGGAGGTCGCGGTGGATGGCGCGACCACCCTGCTGGAAGCCGGCGAAGAGGTAGGTGTGCTCATGCCGTTCGGTTGTCGGATGGGGATCTGTCAAAGCTGCGTTGTCATGCTCGACAAGGGGTGCGTGCGCGATCTGCGCAGCGGGGCCGAGCATGTGGAGGGTGAGCGAATCCAGACTTGTGTGAGTGCGGCCGCGGGCGATTGCACGTTGGACGTCTGACCAATCGCCCATCGCTTGCGGCCTGTACCTACGGTCGCGTAACCTACGATTGCGTAGGTTACGACGAAGTAGGTAGGAGGATCACCTTCCGTGGCAATCTCAGACATCCTCGAATACGCGCACCTCTCGCATAGTGACATCGAGGCACTCGGTGCCGAACTCGACGCGATCCGCGCCGACATCGAGGCCGATCGCGGCGAACGCGACGCCCGCTACATTCGCAACACCATCCGCTTCCATCGCGGTCTGGAACTCACCGGGCGCGCGCTGATCTTCGGATCGACCCGGCGCTCGATGTGGTGGGCCGGCGCAAGCGCGCTCGGCATCGCCAAGATCATCGAAAATATGGAACTCGGCCACAATGTGATGCATGGCCAATGGGATTGGATGAACGATCCCGAGGTGCATTCGACGAGTTGGGAGTGGGACAACACCGGACCCTCGGCGCACTGGAAGCACACCCACAACTACATCCATCACAAGTACACGAATGTCCTCGGCATGGACGACGACGTTGGCTATGGCCTGCTCCGCGTCACTCGCGATCAGCGTTGGCGCCCGTTCTACCTCGGCAACATCTTCTACAACACCCTGCTCGCGATGTTCTTCGAATATGGCGTAGCCGCACAGCATTTGGAGCTCGGGCGTAAGCGTAAGACCGAGGCGGACCGACTCGCTCTCAAACGCGACCTCGCCGACGTCGGCACCAAGGTTGGCCGTCAAATCGGCAAGGACTACGTCGTATACCCGGCGGCGGTTGGGCTCGTAAAGCGGTCACCCAAAGCCGCCACCAAGGCGATGACCGCCAATCTGCTGGCGAATATCATCCGCAATGTGTGGACCAACGCGGTCATCTTCTGCGGTCATTTTCCCGACGGTGCGGAGAAATTCACCAAGAAGGATATGGCGGGTGAGTCGCAGGCGCAGTGGTACCTGCGTCAGATGCTCGGCAGTGCGAATTTCCGGTCCGGCCCGGTGCTCGGGTTCATGAGCGGCAACCTGTCGTATCAGATTGAGCACCACCTGTTCCCAGACTTGCCGAGCAACCGGCTGGCGGAGATCTCGGTCCGGGTACGCGCGCTGTGCGAGAAATATGACCTGCCTTACACCACCGGCAGCCTGCCGGTGCAGTACGCCAAGTCGTGGCGCACCATCGCCAAGCTATCGCTGCCGAATAAGTACCTGTCCGCGACCAGTGACGATGCCCCGGAAACGGCGTCCGAGCGGCGTTTCGACAACCTTGGCGCCGACGACAAGCGGCTGTTTCGCACCATTGACTCGACGACCGGGCGGCGTCGTGGCCTGCGTTCGGCGATCGCCGCGGTGCGCTCGGGTGCCAACGCGAAATCGGCGGCCTGATCAGAATGCGTTTACCCCGTAGGATGGATGCCGATGGCAATCACCGACGTTAATGCGTACGCCCACCTCACCGATGCTGACGTTGAGGCGCTGGGTGCCGAACTCGACGCCCTGCGACGCGAGGTCGAGTCCGATTTAGGTATACGCGATGTCCGCTATCTGCGGCGCACGATCTTCGCTCATCGCGCACTCGAGATCGTTGGCCGCGCAGCGCTTTTGGGCAGTCATCGCCGCTCGCTGTGGCTGCTCGGTACGACCGCGCTCTCGCTGTCGAAAATCATCGAGAATATGGAACTCGGCCACAATGTGATGCACGGCCAATGGGATTGGATGAACGATCCCGAAGTGCACTCCACCACCTGGGAGTGGGACATGGTGTGCGCGGCTCCGCATTGGAAGCATTCGCACAACTACATCCATCACAAGTACACGAATATCATCGGGCTCGACGATGACGTAGGCTACAAGCTTTTGCGCGTCACCCGCGACGAGCCGTGGGAGCCTCGTCGGCTACTGCAACCGCTGTCGAATATCATGCTTGCCGCGACCTTCGAGTGGGGGATCGCGCTACACGATCTGGCTCTCGGTGATGTCATCAACGGTACGAAGTCCAAAGAGATCGCGATCCCGCAGATCAAGGAATTCGTCCGCAAGGTCGTGCGGCAACTCGGTAAGGACTACATCCTGTTTCCGGCGTTGACCGGACCGAATTTCAGGCACACGCTGACCGCCAATCTGACCGCGAATCTGGTCCGCAATGTGTGGGCTTACCTGGTGATCTTCTGCGGTCACTTTCCGGACGGAGCGGAGAAGTTCACCCTCGAGTCCCTCGATCATGAGACGCCCGGTCAGTGGTACCTGCGTCAGATGCTCGGCACCGCGAATTTCGATTCCGGGCCGGCGTTGGCCTTCCTGTCGGGAAACCTCTCGTATCAGATCGAACATCACCTGTATCCCGACCTGCCAAGCAATCGGCTGCCGGAGATCGCGGTCCGCGTGCGCGAACTGTGCGTCAAATACGATCTGCCGTACACAACCGGCCCGATGTCGGTGCAATATCTGCAGACGTTGCGCACCATCAACAAACTCGCTCTGCCGGATCGCTTTTTGACGGCGACGGCCGACGACGCCCCGGAAACGGCGTCAGAGCGTCGTTTCGCCAGTCTCACCGAGCGTTCCCGCGGCCTTAAGACCGCGATCGCCGACCTGGCTGCACAGCGTCGTGCGGCACGTCGGGCCCGACGCTCCCGGCACTGATCTGACGGTCGGCGCTACTCGTCGGGCTCGGCGTCGACGGCCTCGGTGGTCGTCGACCCACCGACTGCGGCGAGAAGTCGCCGCACCGCCATCGCACGACGATGTGAATGGCCGTGTAGCTCGTCGAGGGCGCATTCGGGATCCGCGGGCGGGCCAAGGTGAGTACACCCACGCGGACAATTCTCGATGGCACCGCGCAGATCATCGAAGGCATCGACGATGTCGTCGGCCCTGACATGTGCCAATCCGAATGACCGGATACCCGGTGTGTCGACGACCCAAGCTTGCGGTTCGTCTGCGGTGGCGGGCAACGGCAACGCAACCGACTGGGTTGACGTATGTCGCCCCTTGCCGACGCCGGATACCACTCCGGTCGCTCGATGGGCTTGTGGCACAAGGCGATTGACGAGGGTGGACTTGCCGACGCCGGAATGCCCGACCAATGCCGTCAGGTTGCCGCGCAGAATCCTCGACACGTCGTCGAGCGGATCGGAACGCCCGGCGAGTATCACCGGTAGATCCAGATCGGCAAATGCGGCCCGGAAGTCGACGGCATCGGCCAGATCCGACTTCGTCAGACATAAGACCGGCGACAGGCCGCCGACATACGCTGCGGCCAGTGCCCGTTCGACGAAGCCGGTGCGAGGCGGCGGATCGGCGAGCGCGGTGACGATTAGTAGTTGATGTGCGTTGGCTACGACGATCCGCTCATAGGGATCAGTGTCGTCGGCGGTGCGACGCAATACGGTAGACCGATCGGCCACTCGCACGATACGCGACAGAGTATCGCGACGTCCGGTGACATCTCCGACCACGGATACGTTGTCGCCCACCACAATTGGTGTCCGTCCCAACTCGCGGGCCCGCATGGCGACGACGATCTTCTCCGGATCGCCATCTACCGCGCACCCCCACCGGCCGCGATCAACCGACACGACCATCGCATCGACGGCGTCGGCATGTGCCGGGCGAGTCTTGGTGCGCGGCCTGGACCCCTTGCTGGGGCGCACCCGCACGTCGGATTCGTCGTAGCTGGCCGCGTCGCGACCGCCGCGACTGCGCCCGCTCACCGCGAGCCGATCATCGCGCTCCACATTCCGGGAAAATCGGGCAATGTCTTACTGGTCGTGGCGATATCCTCGACGCCGACGCCGTCGACCACCAGCCCGATCAGGGCGCCGGCGGTCGCCATTCGATGGTCGGCGTAGGACTTCCAGATGCCGCCGTGCAATGGTCGTCCGACGATGCGCAATCCGTCGGCGGTTTCCGTACAGTCGCCGCCGAGTCGGTTGATCTCGGTGCTCAGTGCGGCCAGGCGATCGGTCTCGTGACCGCGCAGGTGCCCGATTCCCGAGAGCACCGACTCACCATCGGCCAGGGCGCATAGTGCCGCAATGGTCGGGGTCAATTCGCCAACCGCCCGCAGATCCGCGGTCAGTGGGGCCAGCCGGTCCGGGCCGGTGATGCTGAGCAGCCCGTCGGTCAGTGAACTGGTAGCGCCCATGTCACCCAGTAGGTCCACGATCTGAACGCCGGGCTGTGTCGTCGCAGTGGGCCAGCGCGGAACCGAAACGGTTCCGCCGGTCGCGGCAGCCGCGGCGAGGAATGCTCCGGCGTTGGACAAATCCGGTTCGATCTCCCAGTCGACGGCTGAGATCACACCGGGCGCGATTCGCCAGGTATTTGCGTCGCGGACGTCCACGTGGACGCCTGCTGTGGCGAGCATGTCAATCGTCATCTCGATATGCGGCATCGACGGAACTGGTTTTCCACTGTGCCGCACGGTGATTCCCGCGTCGAAGCGCGCCCCCGAGAGCAACAGCCCGGATACGAATTGCGACGACGCGGACGCGTCGATGGTTACCTCGCCGCCGTGCACGGTGCCGGTGGCGGTGACGATGAATGGCAATCCGGAGCCGTCGATATCGACTCCGAGGTGACGTAGGGCGTCCAGGATGGTGTCGAGTGGCCTCGTCCGGGCCTGTGCGTCACCGTCGAAGCTCACCTCGCCGATAGCCAGTGCGGCAACTGGCGGCAGGAAGCGCATCACCGTCCCGGCCAGCCCGCAGTCGATGTGAGCCGCGTGCAATGGGCCGGGGGTGATGGTCACTCGTGTGGCGTCAGCGGGATCTGCCTCGACACCCACGCCCAGCGCCGATAGTGCGGCCAACATGAGGTCGGTGTCACGGCTGCGCAGTGTGCCGGTGATGGTGCTCACGTCGTCGGCGAGTGTGGCAAGTATCAAGGCGCGGTTGGTGATCGACTTCGATCCAGGCAACTCGACGGTGGCAAAGACCCCTTTGCCCACGGTCGGGGCTTGCCAGATGGGCCGATCACTCACTGCGGTCATGACTTCCAGTCTGTCATGTGCGAATTGAGTAGTGACGAAATGTCGATGCGGGGTGACCGTTCCCGCCCGTGGATGCAAGAATATCTCCGTGCCACGATCCCGATTGCCAAGCGCTGGAATACTGCTTTTCCGGCTGCGCGCTGGAGCTCCCGAATTCTTGATCGTCCACCCCGGCGGCCCACTTTGGTCCAAGAAAGATACCGGTGCCTGGTCGATTCCCAAGGGGGAGTACCGCCCTGACGACGACCCGCTTGAAGCGGCGCGGCGTGAGTTCACCGAGGAGACCGGCTTCCCGGTACCCGATGGGCCGTTGATCGAACTGGGTGATGTCACGCTCAAAAGTGGCAAGGTTGTTACCGGGTACGCGTTGGAAGGCGACGTCGACGAGAAGGCCATCGTCAGCAATAAGTTCGAACTCGAATGGCCCCCACGCTCGGGCCGCACACAGTCATTTCCCGAGGTTGACAAGGCCATGTGGGCGACATTCGCCGCGGCCCGCCGCAAACTGAACCCCGCTCAGGCAGAATTCTTGATCCGCTTGCTCAGCGTCGAACTGCCGTCATCGAACTGAAACGTAATACGTTGGCACACAACGGAATTTGAACTACTTGGGCGGTCAGTCATCCCGCTCCACCAGTGCGCAGGACGCCGGCGGCAGTTTTACGCCGACCCTGGCGCCAACTAGATAGATGGCCCGCCCGGTGACGTCGGCCCGTAGCGGCTGCGCAGCGATGCCGTCCACAGCCAAGGTAAGTCGGGTCACCGTACCGCGCCATACCGAATCGGTCACCCGTGCGGGCAACGCGCCACTGTCGGTCGGCGAACACACGTCGATGTCGTGCGGTCTGATGCAGAGATATGCCGGTGACCCAGGTGCCCATCGCGGTGCCCCGGTAGAAGACGGGTGCGCGAGTGCGGACAACATCCGGTCGCCGACCGCGACCAACGCGGAGTTGCCATAAACACGGCCGACAGTGCAGGCGATGAGATTCGCGGCGCCGAGAAGTGTCGCGGCAAAACTGCTCGGCGGCTGATCCCAGAGGCGTTCGGCGGTGTCGACATCGACCAGTCGGGTCTCGCGCATGATCGCGATCCGGTCAGCCAGTGCGAGTGCTTCGTGCCGATCCTGTGTCGTGTACAACATTGCGGTTTCCCCGAACGCCGTGCGCAATTGTCGCAACTCGGTCAGTGCCGAGTGCCGCGATCGGGCGTCCAGCGCCGCCAGTGGCTCGTCAAGTAGGAGCACGGCGGGTTTGACGACCAACGCGCTGGCGATTGCCACGCGCCGTTGTTGCGCACCGGATAGCTCTCGCGGCAGCAGCTTCGCGCATGACCGCATGCCGACTATGTCGAGTGCTTCGTCTACTCGTGCGGCAACCTCGGCCCGACGATAGCCACGCGCCTTGAGGGCAACGGCGACATTATCGGCGACCCGCATATTCGGGAAAACCGCGAATGAGTTCGAAACAATGCCGACGCTGCGGTTGGCAGGCGGAAGGTCGGTGACATCGCGATCGCCCAGCAATATCCGTCCGCGAGATGGTTGGACCATCCCGGCGAGTGCTTTGGCCACGGTGGATTTGCCGGCACCGTCGGGCCCCAGCAAGACGACTGTCTCACCGGCGGCGACCCGCAGGGTGAAATCGGCCAGCGCCGTGATCGTCGCCCGGCCGCGGCGGTACGTCACCGACAACGACGCGAAAGTGACGGCTGGTGGCCGGGAAACGGCCTCGGCAACAGAATCGGCCGCTATCGGTTCTGCGTCAGGCTGATTGGTGTGTAGCTGCCTGCCCATTGCTGCAGAATGATTGCCTTCGGCATACAGTCGGCAACGTCGAACCCAATACGCGGCGGAAACTGCGAGAACTACTGACTGAGTGCGCTCAGCGCCTTGATCTCAGCGGGCTGCAGTTCGGCGATCAACGCACTGGCGTCGGCGTCGGCCAGATCGATTGCCGAATAGCCTTCCGATCCGGCCGCCGTCGCAACGATTACCGTACTGACTCCGGCGCGTCGCTGGAAGAAGGTCTGTTGAGTCATCGTGCCGATGACGCCGTCACGATGCAGCACCCGACGTTGGCGCGCGATGGTCGGCGGTGCGAACACCACCGACGACGCGGTCACGTCAGTACCCAGATGCCGGTACCGGGGTGCGCCGAGTGCGGCCAATCCGGCCGCGATGACCACCGCGACAGGGAGTGCAGGCCACGCAGAGGGCGCTAACACGACAACGACGACGACCGCGGCCACGATCACCACACCCGGCACGGCGGCGCGAGTCAGCCGACGTCGTCGGGCGGCCCGACCGTGCGGACGGAGAGTCTGGTTCAGTTCGGACGAGTCGCCGGAAACCGCCTCCGCGACACGGACAGCTTCGGCGTGCGGAGCGGGCGGAAGGAGCAGTGGATGCTTGTCGGAACCGGTCGCGATCGCCGATAGTTTCGCACCGTGTACCGGTCGCATCAATACCGGTTCGTGTAGGTGCACACCGTGGACCCGGTCTTCGTCGAGAGTCGTCGAATTGGTCGTCAGCAGACCGCGGGTGATATGCAGCGACCGGCCGCTCGACGTGGTCGTCCGGGTGACCGAGAAGTTCCAATATGAGAGCGCATAGCCGATGAGCGACAACAACGTCGCGACCACAACCACACTCACCACGATCAGCACTATCAACAGGGCCCGCGATGATTCGAACCGTTCGGCGATCCCGCTTGCGGCTTCGACTCCGCGTTCGCCCAGGTCGAGATCGTTGATCAGTTGAGCGCCGATACCGACGATCGCTCCCGCTGCCGCGAAGCCGGCCAGTGAGAACGGCGCGAACCGTAACCACCCCGGCGTGAAACGCGTCAATTCGACCGAGCTCGGCTGGGGCGAATAGCCACTCTCGGACGGGCGCGTGAGGTCGGACCGCCAGGTGATCAACTGCTCGCGCAGCGCGACGGCGGCAGGGGTGGAAATGGCATTGATCTCGACGACGGTGTCCGCCGTGTCACCGCCGGTACCGATACGTACCTTCGATAATTTCAGGATGCGGTGTGGCAATGTCGCCGACAATTCGACGCTGCGTATCCGATCGCGCGGCGCGCTGGCGGTTTTGCGAGTGACGAGTCCACTGCGCACTGACACCCGTTCGTCGGTCACCTGATAACGGGTCGTGAGCCACGGTACGACGGCGATCACCGGGATACCGACGGCCGCGATGATGGCGCCGAGCATCGGGGAGGTACGGCCGGTCAGGAACACCGCGATGATCACCGGAATGAGGGATGGCAGCATCTCGACCGGCTTGACTGCGATCATCCACATCGACAGGCGGTGCCACTGCTCACCCTGATCAGGTTGCGTCATCGCCGCGGTTTTCGATTCGGACAGTCAGATCGGATGCGATCTGACGCGCCAGCGCGGCGTCGAGGCCCGCGATGTGGACGGTGCCGGCCGACGATGCGGTAGTGACCTTGACCCGCGCCAGGCCCAGGAGTTGTTCGAATGGCCCGGCGGCGGTGTCGATCACCTGCACGCGCGAGATCGGGATGATCACTCGCGTTCGGGTGAACCAGCCGGCCTGGCTGTAGATGACCGTGCCGGTCACTTCCCAGCGGTGAAAGCGGTATCGCCACGCGGGCACAACCGTCGCGTAGAAGGCCGTGACCGCGCCGACGACCAGCGCGGCGATCCCCGTCGGTATCCGTGCGGGTTCGACGAAGACGGCGACGATGATCAGCGCGAGGAAGATCGGCACGCCGAACACCAGCGGAACGATCCGCCATAGTGTCCGCGCGCGCGGGTCAACCAGATAAGCGGGATCACGCAAACTCGGGTGTTCGGAAATGGTCATCGACGACCATTGTGCCGTGTCCCTATTTGAAGTTGGCGGCGGCAGGCTCGACCAGGGTGATGGCGTAGGGCACCGAAAGGATGCTCGGGTAGTTGAACGCGGCCTGCGAGGTGTTGTCCAGGTAGGTGACGGTGTTGCCCTTGACGGACTTCAGTTCGGACCAGCCGGGCAGCTTCGTCGCCAGACTTTCCGGGCTGCCCTGGCGGATCCACATCAATAGCAGGTCGCTGGAAAGTACGTCCATCCGCTCAGGTGAGATGAACGCGCGACCGGATTTCGAACCGGAGACCGATGCGACTCCCGGATCGAGCCGCAGACCCATCTGGGCGAGCAGCAGGCTCGACGGGTCCTTCGCGTTGGTCACGACGCCGATCTGGCCCTCAGGGGTCGCAGTACCGAAGGTGAAGGTCTTGCCCTGTGCCGCGGGGTACTTCTGCTTGAAGGCGCCGAGTTTGTCGTCGACACCCTTGATCAGTTCGGTCGCTTTGTCCGACTTCGCGAAGATCTTGCCGCCGGTCGTGGTGAGTTCCTGCCAGGTGTCCATCACCGCTTCTTTGCTGATCACCGGGATGGTCGGTGCCAACTTGCTGAGCTGGTCATAGATCGCCTTGCTGCCGAGGTAGCCGGCCAGGATGACGTCGGGTTTGAATGCCGCGAGTTTGGTCAGGTCGACGTCTGCGGTCGAGTTGACGTTGATGACCTCGCTCTTGTGATCGGGGGTCCACGGCGTCTTGCCGGCCGGCGCGCCGTCGGAGAAGAGGCGGTACTCGGCGACGATCGGGACGTCGAGTGCGACGAGGGTGTCGGTCCAGTTACCGCCGACGGTGATCACCCGCTGGGGAAGGGCGTCGATGGTGGTTGAGCCGTACTGATGAGCGATGGTGACGGGTGTGTACGCCCCGCCCGACGACGAGGACTCATCGTCGGGAGAACTGCACGCGGAGAGTACGAGCAGAAGTCCAAGGGGGAGAACGACAATGCGGGACCAGCGACGCAGGACAGTCAACATGGAAGTTAGCCTAGGCTTATGGCGCCGTCGGTGCCAAGTCGGAAGATTCTCAGCTGATCGGTGTCCGCGCGTCGAGCCACGAGATGGAATCGAATCCGAACGACCGGCTTGCTTCCCGGAGCGAGCCGCCCATCGGCTGGTTCTCCGCGCGCAGTACATACTCGCCCGCGACGTTGTATATCGAGGCGATGATCGTGGTGGGCGACTGCGGGGTTGCGTCGATCGGGATATCGACTCGTCCGCCGCCGAAGGTGGTCAGGCTAAGGGTGCCCGTCCAGTCGATGACCTCGCCGGTCGCCGAGGTCGCGACGACGATCAGTCGACTCAGCTCTCGCGCGCGGCGCAGGTTGATTCCGAACTTTCCAAAACCATTGCTAGAGAAGGTGACCAGCGGATCGGTATTACTCGGCGGCGGCGGTGAATGTGGATGCGTTGGGTCGACCACACGCGATTCGCCTTCGGCGTCGGTGACAACACACGCCAGCGCGAGCGACGGGACGGTGGGGGCGTGCAGTTCGATGTCGATGCCGCCGACACCTGATTGCACGCGGGTGAGTGCGAGTGTCGGCCGGGTCGGCGACAGCAGTTCGCGGTCGTCGCCAGCCAAGCGTCGCACCGGGTGGATCGACGGAGGTTGTGCCGCAGCGTTTTTCGGTGGTGTCGAGGTATTTGGTTGGTCGGGAACGCTCGGTGAGCCTCCCGAAAGGTCGAGCAGATTGTCACCGGGTTCAGCGACAGGTGACGGTGCGGCCGGGTGCGCGCCCGGCGCGGGCGTCGCCAGGTCTAATGGGTTGGTGGCGGGCTGATTTGGTGTGGGGGGAGTGGGTGTGGCCGGAGTGGGACGTGACAGGTCGAGTGGATTGGCCGCGCCAGCGGGTGTGGGGGTCGGTTGTGAGGGCGCCGGTGCCGGTGTGGGCGGCGTGGGATCCGGGTCGCGCCGTTCGGGGTGCGTGTAGTCGATTCCGCTGCCAGTGTTGGCCGGCGTGCCAGTGGAATTCGCCCGCGGCGCCCGACGAACGTAGTCGACCCCGCCACCTGTCGTCGTAGTCGTCACTGTCGAGGTCGGTTCCGCGGGTGTCGCGGCAGCGCGCGGGCGACTACGCGTGGTGAGAAAGCCGAGGTCGGTTCGGCGCGGTGCCGTGGCCGGGTCGCCGATCACAGGGGTATCCGGTAGTCGGCCGCGATTCCGCGAATCCCGGTGGTGTGGCCTTGTCCCAGCACTTTGAACTTCCAGCCACCGCGATGACGATAGATTTCGCCGAGTGTTGCCGCAGTCTCCGAATCGAATGCCGGAGCCAGATCCTCGGACCGAACCAATTCGACGTCGTCGTCGTTATTGACCACTCGTAAGACGCAACGTCGGAGTTGACCGAGGCTGCGACGTCGTGAGGTGCCCTCGTTCAAGTAGAGAACCGCTACGATTCGGTTGATCGATTCGGGAACCGCGTGCAGATCGATGTCGATCTGTTCCTTGTCGGGTCCGAGTTTCGAATCTAATTGCTGCACAGAAAGATTCGGGTCGGAGAGCTGATTGAAGAAGACGAAGTCGCCAGCCGAGCGGGCGTGACCGGCCTCGTCGCACAGGATTGCCGCGAACACCAGGTTCTGGTCGATGATCGTCTCGCCGCCGGAATACCAGTCGATGCCAAGCATTACGTGGGCCAGTGTCGGGATCTCGCGAGTCAGTTCGACGTTCGCGCCGCGTTGCATGGTGGTCACAGTTGCAGATCCGATCGGGAGAACTTGGTTCGGAGGAAGTTGCCTTGAGTCCGCAGCGCGTCGAGGTCGCGCGACTTCGCGGCGGCGAACACCTCAGCCGCCGAATCCCAGAGGAGATTGAGCTGCTCGTCGAGTAACGCGGCATTCGGATCGGTGCGGTCGGTCGTCGACCCACCCAATGTCTGTGCGGCGGCGAGGTAGGTACCCAGTGACGTCCGCAGATAGTCCGAGGCGATGGCCCGCACCGAGATTACCGCGTAAACGTCGAGTTCACGCGTAGTGGAGGTCGCGATGGTTGCGGTCAGCAAGTCGCACACATATCGCGAGGTGACAACGGCCTGATTCGGCAACCGACCGGCGTGGGCGTTGATATACCAGACGAGTTCGGTGACCATCCGGTTCAGCTCGGCAGGAGAGTCTTCACCCAGGCCGGTCGCACCATCGGTGGCGGGTGTCACCGACGGTGCGTCAGCCTGGTCTGAACCTCTGCGGTTGCGACGAAACCACGAGGCCAACGATCAACTGCCGATCTGACCGGCCGCGCCCGGCGATTGCGCCTGACCACCTTCGGCAGTCTGTTGCTGAATGCGGGCCAGGTAGGGCTTGGCCTGTTCGATTTGACCTTCGAGTGCGATTACCGTTTGCGACATCGAATCCACCGCCTGAGCACGGAAGGTATCGACCGCGTCCATCGCCTGGAAAACGTTGTTGAAGGCGATCTGCAACTTCTCGACGTCGATCATCGCGCCAGCTGCTTGTTGATTGATCTCGGTGCCTTGAATCCGCAGCTGATTCGATGTCTGTTCAATGAGATTCGACGTCGTGGTGTTCAGGGCGTTGATCTGATCGAGGACCAGTTTCTGGCGAGCCAATGCCTGCGAGACGATGACCGCGGTACGCAGGGCCGTGATCGTGGTGGTCTGCGCACGATCGACACCCTTGATGAGTTCAAGGTTGTTCTTACGAACCAGGTCCAGGGCCATATACCCCTGCACGTTGACCGTCATCTGGGTCATCAGGTCTTGGCGTCGCTGACGAATGGCGAACAGGGCATCGGACTTGAGAGTGTTGGCGTCGTCGGCACGTCCGGCGGCGTCCAGCTGTGCGACCTTCGCCGTAACCGCCTCGTCGAGCGCACCGGCGAGTTCGTTGTACTCGGCGAGCTTGCCCATCAGAGTCCACATATTGGACTTCTCGGTCTCGATGGCCGCGTTGTCCTTGCGCAGTTCGTCCTGTCCGGAGTCGAGAGCCTTGATGATGGCATTCAAATGTGTTTGCGACGCTTGGTATTTCGCGAAATACCGGTCGATCGCGTTGCCGCCGGGAATGAAGCGCAGCAGCTTCTTCTTGCCCGAGAGTTCGGCCTGCCCCGGATCGAGCTCGGTCACCGTGTTGCGAAGGTCGTAGAGCGTGTTGGCCACGCGAGTCTGCGCATCGCCGCCACCGCCGCCCTTGGAGTTGCGCACGGTCGCGGCCGGACGCTCCAGAATCCGATTGGCCACCCCGGCCGATGCCCGCATCTCACTGGTACCCATCGCGGTGATCGAGGAGACTTTCGCGGTGAACTCGGGTGAGCGGGTGTCGAGTGCGACCAGGGAGTCGGCGAATTCCGACGCCTTTGCCTGAAGTTCGGTCTGGGCGGCCGCCGGTACAGCCACCGCGCCAACTGCCTGCTCCGGTTTGACCAATGTGACGGGCGCCGGAGGGGTGAGCACCAGCTCGCCGGCGGCGGGTTGGGCGGGGGTTGCCGGTACGGTGCTACCACCCAGATCGAGTTCAGACATCGAGACTGCCTCTCTTGAAACCTATTTGCGTCCTGCCGACCAGCGCAGCCCCCAGTTGTAGGCCGCGTCGAGGTGCGACTGGTCGCCTTCGACGTATCGCTCCTCACGGATGACGCGCATGTCGCCACCCACATTGTCGAGCATAGCGATCGCGCAGAAGCGCACACCGTTGCGTGGATTGTCCAGACGTACCTCGATCGCGGGCCCGGCCGCGGGGAAGAGAGTGACCACGCCGTTAGCGCTTGACCAGTTGGCCGCGCCCTCGTAGATATACGCGAAAACGAGGATGCGTCGGATCTCGTGGGCTCGCGACAGGTCGATGTGGAGATTCTCGCCGCCTGAGATGCTCCCCGAACGATCATCGCCGTCGAGTTGGAGCACATTCGCCGGTCCGCGGCGGTTGGTGAATGCGTTGCCCAGAGCCTGTACGACACCTTTACTGCCGTCGGTGAATTCGTAGAGGCAGCCGAGGTCGAGGTCGACCCGTGGTGCGGCGAGTCGCTTGAAGAACCCGCCCTGTGCCGGCGCCGCTGACCAGTTCAGATTCACCCGCATACTGCCGCCGACCGAACCCTGCTTGGTCAGTGAAACCGTCGGCGATTCCTTTGTCAGCGTCACCTTCGACAGCGAAACGGGAGGTCCCCCGGCCGGTGGTTGCTGCGGATACGCGGGTGGTTGCTGCCCGGGTGGCTGATAGGCGGGAGGTTGCTGTTGCTGCGGGTACTGAGGTTGCGGCGGTTGATAAGCCGGCGGCTGTTGTGGCGGATAGCCCGGGGCCGGCGGTTGCGGATAGCCGGGCTGCTGTGGGGGGTAAACCGGCTGCTGCTGTTGCGGATACCCCGGAGCGGGAGGCTGGGGGTATCCGGGCTGCTGCTGCGGATAACTCGGCGCGGGTGGCGGAGGAGCGGACGCAGGCGGGTTCGGTGTCGCCTTCGGACGCTTGTTGTAGTCGATGCCCATCGGGGCTCCTAAAGGTTTTTGGTTGTGGCTTGGGATACCGGTGTGTCGGGGACGCCGGACGTATCTACCGCTCGTTCGTCGTCACTCGATTCGTCCTCATTCCCGAGAGCACTTATTCGTCGCCGTCGGATGATCGAGCTCATCAGTGACAATGCGATCAGACCGACTCCCACAAGTCCTACAACAACTTCGGGGACTTCGTAGCGCATCGTCACCAGTAGCAGGACCGCCAACGCTCCGATCGCCCACATGGCGCCGTGCTCAAGGTAGACGTACTCGCTCAGAGTTCCGCGTCGGACGAGGAAGACGGTCAGCGATCGGATGAACATCGCGCCGACGCCCAGTCCGATGGCGATGATGATCGGATCAGAGGTGATCGCGAAGGCGCCGACGACGCCGTCGAAGCTGAACGAGGCGTCGATGAATTCGAGGTAGACGAAGAGGAAGAACGCGGCCTTGCCGGTCGCTACCGCCAACTGAGTGTTACCGCCCTTTGACGGTGCCTCGGCATCGAGTTCGGCTTCTTCGTCCTCTTCTTCGATGTTGAACAATTCGCCGAGCCCATTGACGAGCAAGAAGGTGATGATGCCCAGAATTCCGGACAGCAGGACCGTGGAGATCTTGTTGTCGGGAGCCAGCGTGTAGGCCGAGACGACGAGGGCCGCGAGTGCGATGACCACCGCGAGTTGATCGAGTTTGCCGATTCGCTCGAGAGGGCGTTCGATCCAGCTCAGCCAGTTGATGTCCTTCTCGTCGAATACGAATCCGAGGAAGAGCATCAACAGGAACATGCCGCCGAAGGCTGCGATCGCCGGGTGGGCGTCGTTGAGTAGATAACCGTAGGTACCGGGCGTTTCCGGGTCGCCCTTCTCCATCGCCAGCCGGAGTGCCTCGGCCGGATTGAGTTTCGCCGTGATCCCGACGACGAGCAGCGGGAAGATCAGGCGCATACCGAAGACGGCGATCAAGATGCCGACGGTAAGGAAGATCTTTTGCCAATACGGACTCATCCGCCGCAGAATCGTCGCGTTGACCACCGCGTTGTCGAAGGACAGCGAGATCTCCAGGACAGCGAGGATCGCGACGACCGCGAGACCCGTGGTTTGGCCATACCAGAAGCCTCCGATGAGGCCCAGTATCGCGATTCCGATCGACCACCCGAAGGTCCGGAACAGCGATGGATGTCCGTCAGCCAACGTTGACGCCGAAGTCGGTGGCCAGACCGTGCAGCCCGTTGACATAACCCTGACCGACCGCGCGGAACTTCCAGTCGGCACCGTTGCGATATAGCTCGCCGAAGATCATCGCGGTCTCATTCGACGCGTCCTCGGTGAGGTCGTAACGCGTCAATTCGGTGTTATCCGCCTGATTGAGCACATGGATGTAGGCGTTGCGGACCTGGCCGAAGGACTGGCCGCGTGCCTGGCCCTCGTAGATGGTGACGGCGATGACGATGCGGTCGACAGTCGGGGGTACCGCGGTTAGCGCGACTTTGAGGACCTCGTCGTCGCCGCCACTGCCGCCGACGAGATTGTCGCCGGTGTGTTCGACCGAGCCGTCGGGGCTGGTCAAGTTGTTGAAGAAGATGAAGTGTTGGTCGGAGAGCACCTTGCCGTTGGTGCCGAGTACGAAGGCGCTGGCATCGAGATCAAAATCCGCACCGCTCGTGGTTCGGGCTTCCCAGCCCAGTCCGACGAAGATTGATGTGAGACCGGGGGCCTCCTTGGTCAGCGAAACGTTTCCGCCCTTGGCCAAACTGACGCTCATATGACTTCCTCCAATTCGATGGCCGAGTGTGTGCCTATCGCCACATTCCTAACAGATGACGCAGACAATCGTGCGCTGCCAATCCTATGCGCCGCCCGGACATCGGCGCCGGGGGCCGTGAAATGCGTTCAACGCCAATGATGTTCGCCCAGGAGGTGTACGTGCGGCGTCATCTGTTCGGCATACGCGGGGGCGTGCGCGGGTCGCGAAGCACGGTGTCTAGGGTGACTGATATGCGTGCATTTGCGTGTTTCTAGCGATTTCAAAACCAGGAGTGATCAGTGGCACAGGTCGACGTAAGATTGCAGAGCCTCTTCGACGAGGTTGCCTGGAGAAACCCTGGGGAGCAAGAGTTTCACCAGGCGGTACGCGAGGTGTTCGACAGCCTCGGGCCGGTGGTTTCGCGGCATCCGCATTACGCCGACCTCGCAGTCATTCAGCGATTATGTGAGCCGGAGCGACAGATCATCTTCCGGGTGCCGTGGGTGGACGATTCCGGACAGGTGCAGATCAACCGCGGTTTCCGCGTCGAGTTCAATTCTTCTCTCGGACCGTTCAAAGGCGGCCTGCGCTTCCACCCCAGCGTCTACCTCGGCATCGTCAAGTTTCTCGGCTTCGAGCAGATTTTCAAGAATGCGCTCACCGGTCTGCCAATCGGCGGCGGCAAGGGTGGCGCCGATTTCGACCCGAAGGGGCGATCGGATGCCGAGGTGATGCGGTTTTGCCAATCCTTCATGACTGAATTGTTCCGCCATATCGGCGAGTACACCGACGTTCCCGCAGGTGATATCGGAGTCGGCGGCCGGGAGATTGGCTACTTGTTCGGCCAGTACAAGCGGATCACAAACCGCTATGAATCGGGGGTGTTGACCGGCAAGGGCCTGGCTTGGGGCGGGTCGCAGGTTCGCACCGAAGCGACCGGCTATGGGTTGGCATATTTCGTCAACGAGATGCTGCGCACGTCGGGGGAGTCCTTCGACGGGCGTCGCGTGGCGGTGTCCGGGTCTGGAAATGTCGCGATCTATGCGATCGAAAAAGTCACCGAATTGGGTGGCACGGTTATCGCCTGTTCAGATTCGTCCGGCTACCTGATCGACGAGAAGGGTATTGACCTGGAGCTGTTGAAGGAGGTCAAACTCACTCGCCGCGAACGTATCGACGCTTACGTCGCCGAACGCGGTGGCGACGCCCGATTGGGGACGTCGGGCTCGATCTGGCACGTTCCGGTCGACGTCGCACTTCCCTGCGCGACACAGAACGAACTCGACGAATTCGACGCCGCGGAATTGATCAAGAATGGTTGCCGAGTAGTTGCCGAAGGGGCGAATATGCCTTGTACCCCGGAGGCGGTGAAAGCGTTCGCTGAAACCGGCGTGTTGTTCGCCCCGGGCAAAGCCGCCAACGCCGGCGGCGTCGCGACAAGTGCGCTGGAAATGCAGCAGAACGCGTCCAGAGATTCTTGGTCCTTCGAATACACCGAGGGGCGTCTTGCTGAAATCATGCGCGGGATCCACGACCGCTGCCTGAACACCGCCGAGGAATATGGTGCCCCGGGCAACTATGCGCAAGGTGCCAATATCTCTGGGTTCGTGCATGTCGCCGACGCGATGCTGGCGTTGGGAGTTATCTGAGCCACCACGACTCGTCACATCGGCACCACCCTGCTAGATTCGTCGTACTGAAGACGGATTTTACGGGAGGGGATCATGCCTTATATCAGCCTACTAATACTGCTGGTACTGGTCATAGCGCTGATCGACATCATTGGGACCGACGAATCGCGGATCCGGGGACTGCCAAAAGTCGGGTGGGTCATCGTGGTCATCATTCTCCCGCTTGTCGGGTCGCTGGTGTGGCTGGCCGTCGGCCGTCCGACCGCCGGTGACACCGGCCGTCGGGGGCCGCTCGCCTCTGAGTACCCCGAATACGATCGGCCCGGGCGCTACATTCCCGCCGATCCGGAAGCGGACCGCGAGTTTCTCGAAGGCCTTCGCGCGCGGGCCGAGGAGCAGCGGCGTGTCGCACGTGAGCAGAAACGTGAGCAGGAACGTCGCGACGGCGACATCTGATCCTTCGGTGCCTCGTCAGCTCGCCAGTGCATGGTAGACGGCGGCTTCGAATGCTTGGTAGTGCTCGAAGCTGACCCGGTCGGCGAAGGGGAACAGCTGGGCTGCCCAGTATCCGGCGATCTTGTTTTGCGGATCGATCCAGAAGTACAGGTTCGCCAGCCCGGCCCAGCTCAATGAGCCCGCAGCGCGACCAGACGGTGCCGGTGCACCGTCCCGAGCGAATGCTAACGACCAGGATTGTGCGGGAAGGAATCTGGTGTCGTTGGACAGGGGTGGCATTGTCGAGGTGAGATCGTGCAGTTTCAGCGGATGCAAATGATCCTGGCCGGCCGCCTTGATCGTGCTCGCGGCGATGACGCGTGTCCCGTCGTCGGAGTTGCCGTCGCGCAACCACATACGCAGGAACTTGAGGTAGTCGCCGACAGTCGAGTAGAGCCCGTGCCCACCCATATGGACTTCGGGATCGGCGATCGGCGCGAACCGATGATTGGGTCTGAGTGAGCCGTCGGGGCGGCGATGGTGCAGTGTTGTCAGTCGCTCACGGCCAGCGTCGTTGACGCCGAATGCTGTGTCGGACATGCCAAGTGGGGCGAAAATGCGCTCGGTCATCACCTCACCCAGACGGGCGCCGGCTATCGCCTCGATGATCAGGCCGGTCCAATCGAGGCCGGTGCCGTACAGCCAGTCGGTGCCGGGATCGAATAACAGCGGCGTCTGAATGGATGCACGTTTACAGGTGGCGATATCGGGAACCCCGAAATCATTCGCCAGTCGCAGGTACCGGTCGCTGTAGAAGGCGTAGCCCAATCCTGAAGTGTGCGTGAGCAATTGGCGAGTCGTCGGAACTGACCGGGCGGGACGCAGTTGTTGGTTGCCCGCCTCGTCGAATCCCTCGATGACTTTGATACCGGCCAATTCCGGCAGATAGGTGTCTGCCGGTGCGTCGAGATCCAGTATGCCGTCGTCCACCAGAGCCAACGCGGTGGTCGCCGTGATCGCCTTGGTGGTCGAGAAGATACCGAAGACGGTATCGGTGGACATCGCCGCATCGGTGTCGAGGGCTCGCTGACCGCTTGCGGACAAATACACCGTCTCGGTGTCGGTAGTGACACCGGCGACGACCCCGGGGACACGTCCCTCCCCGGTTTCGGGACCATCGCACGCAGCGCGGACCACCGGATCAAGATGTAGTGCCAGATGGTCAGGGAACGGGGAGGCGTCCGTACGGGTGCTCATGGCCTCCATTCTGGGCTACGACGCCATCTGAACTTGTCCGGTGTGTAGATGGCGCTGAACGGCAATAAATTTCGCGTGCAACAGTGACCAGGTCTGCGCCTGCTCGGATGCGGTCTGGGCAGCGGTGAACTCTGCCAGCGACTGGCAATGCCGCTCGTGATCGTTCCACCGCGCCGACTGGCGTTCGGCGTGGGTGACCAGGCGCGCGACAAGTGTTGGATCGTGATGGCAGGCGAGGGCGACTTGTTCGACAGCAAGGTCGACGGACAGCGGTTGGGCGGCGGGGGTGTGGGTGATGTCCATATGCCAGACGCTAGCGCGGCCCTATGACACATCTGTTCGAGTCTGCTGCGAGATCGCTGTGGATCGTTAGCGACGCCGCGGGCTCGCGCCGGTCAGCAGGTATGACTGCGTGCCGGTGACACCTGCAAGTGTGATGCGGGTGAACTCGCCGTCGACTGTCTTGTAGAGGCGGATGTCGACGGGCCGGGATGCGACGCCGCCCGCGGCACAGTTCGGTACGCACAGCTTGGTGTATTGAATACCGTTGCCGTCCGCGGTGTTTCGACCCCACACCTTCCAGGTGATGGATCCGACCGTTATCCCGGCGTCGCCGCAGTAAACGATGATCTCAGTGGGACGGACCTGTCTCGCGCCGCCGCAGTCGTAGATGACCGTCTGTGGCACCGCTGCCGCAGGTTGGGAAGAGAGGCAGGTAGCCGCGATGGCCGCGACGACTATGCCGATGAACCTTCTCATGGGTCTACCTCGATGCGCCGGGAATTTCGTGCTGGTCGAAGTATGCGCCCGACGGCGGCGTCAATGGTTCGAAACAACTCGTGACACGCGTGAATTCGTCCGGATGGGCGACTGAGTACGCCGTGCGATCGCCTGTTCGCGCAAGATTCGGACGATAGGGTCATTGCATGAGTGGTTATGCACAGGAATTCGCCCGCAGCATCTCCGACCGCGAAGGCTTCTGGCTCGCCGCCGCAGCACCGATCGAATGGGTCACCGCACCCACGCGCGCCCTCGATGATTCCGCCGCACCTGCCTACCGCTGGTTTCCCGACGCCGAACTGAACACCAGCGTCAATGCCCTCGATCGCCATGTGGCCGAAGGCAATGGTGATCGGGCGGCGCTCATCTGGGACTCGGCGATGGTCGGGGAGCAGCGGACCTATAGCTACGCCGAACTACTCGACGAGGTCGCTCGCTTCGCCGGAGCGTTGGCTGCGCGGGGCGTACGCAAGGGCGACCGAGTCGTAATCTACTTGCCGATGATTCCGGAGGCGGCCATCGCGATGCTGGCTTGCGCACGGATCGGCGCTGTCCATTCGGTGGTCTTCGGCGGTTTCGCGGCGCCGGAATTGGCCAGTCGTATTGACGACGCCCAGCCGGTCGCGGTGGTCACGGCTTCCGGCGGATTAGAGCCGGGCCGAGTGATCGAGTATTTGCCTATCGTCGCCAAAGCCCTTGAGCTGTCGAAGAATCCGCCATCGGAAATTATCGTGAAAGATCGACCACAGGTGCCCGGCACCGCCGCTGATCAGGGCTGGCTCGATTGGGATGAGCTCGTCGGGAACGCAGTGCCGGCGGCACCGACGACCGTTGCCGCAACCGATCCGCTGTACATCCTTTACACATCGGGTACCACGGGCAAACCCAAAGGTGTGCTGAGGGATAACGGTGGACACGCGGTGGCGCTTGCGTGGTCGATGCGCAACATTTACGACATCGGCGCGGGTGATGTGTGGTGGACGGCCTCTGACGTGGGCTGGGTGGTCGGGCATTCCTACATCGTGTACGCGCCGCTACTCGTCGGCGCGACGTCGGTGATGTACGAAGGCAAACCGGTCGGCACCCCGGACGCGGGCGCTTTCTGGCGAATCATCGACGAACACAGGGTCAATGCGCTGTTCACCGCGCCGACCGCGATCCGCGCCATCCGCAAAGTCGACCCGGAGGCCAGCGAGCTGGCCAACTACGACACTTCCTCGCTGCGGACTCTTTTCGCGGCCGGTGAGCGACTCGATCCAGATACCTTCTATTGGGCTGAACGGGTTTTGGGAGTCCCGGTGGTCGATCACTGGTGGCAGACCGAGACCGGTTGGGCTATTGCGGCCAATCTGCGCGGTCTTGAGCCGATGCCCATCAGGGCGGGTTCGCCGACGGTGCCGGTTCCCGGATTTGACGTGAAAGTCGTTGATGCGCAGGGCCATCGGGTTGATCCGGGTGTCGAAGGCAATATCGTTATCAGCCTCCCGCTGCCACCGGGAACACTCGCCGGGCTATGGCGAGACGAGAAGCGGTTTCATGATTCCTATCTGTCAGCCTTTCCGGGCTTCTATCTCACCGGCGACTCCGGCTATCTCGACACGGACGGATACGTTTTTGTGCTCGGCCGCTCCGATGATGTGATCAACGTTGCCGGACACCGGCTTTCGACCGGCAGTATCGAAGCCGTCGTCGCTACGCATCCGGCAGTGGCCGAATGCGCGGTCGTAGGCATCGCCGACGATCTCAAAGGCCAACGCCCCAGCGGCTACGTGGTTCTGAAGGCCGGCGCCGAAGTCGATCCCGACGTTCTGCGGCGGGAATTGGTCACGATGGTGCGGGAGGAAATCGGTGCGGTGGCTACCTTCCGCGATGTGACCGTAGTTGCGGCACTGCCGAAGACGCGCTCGGGGAAGATCCTGCGAAAGACGATGCGGCAGATCGTCGATGGCGACGAGTATGCGATCCCGTCCACGATCGAGGATGTCGCGGTCCTCGATGTGTTGGCCGAACAATTGCGGCCACGGTGATGATTTGCCGATGATGTTGCGCCACACTGTGATCCAGAGCCCTATCGGCGAGATCGCACTGGTCGCCGACACGCAGGACGGGGTCGACTGTCTCGTCGGAGTGTATTTCCGCGGTGGTAAACAGCGCGCCGACGACGCCGACGGTCAACTGGTGGCTATCGCTGATGACGACTTCCTCGACGGTGCCGCCCGGCAACTGGCTGAGTATTTCGATGGGGCACGGGAGATATTCGAGCTGCCAGTGGCATTGCGTGGCAACAATTTTCAGAAGAGTGTGTGGGATCTCATCGCGGCGATCGACTATGGACGTACGCGGACTTACGGTGAACTGGCCGCTGATCTGGGCAGCGTGGGCCTGGCGCAAGCGGTGGGTCGGGCGGCCGGTCAGAACCCCGTTGGCATCGTGGTTGGTTGCCACCGAGTCGTCGGAAGCGATGGAAAACTGGTCGGCTACGCGGGCGGGATGGAACGCAAACGCTTCTTGCTCGAGCTCGAGGAGCCGGCCGACGTCAGGGAGGCGCGGCTATTTTGACGGCCGACGCGCCGGATGCTTGGCTCCAGAATGACGCGCCGCGCACTGCGACTAACCCAACGCGATGGTGCGCAGTGCCACTCGAAGCGCATCGCTGGTCTGCTTCCAGTCGTCGGCCGATGCCCGGTCGTGCGCGGCATCGTCTGGATCGAGGTCGTGGTCGGCATCTGAACGAAGTTGTGTCTCAAGGTTATTCGACAATGCGAGAACGTTGAGGACGGTCTGCTGGTCGCCGCGGCAGATGGCGATTACGTCGTCGGTGCTGATCTGGTTGTCGGCGTGTTGCAACTCGAAGATTGTTCGGAGAATCGTCCGCTCGCGCTCTTGTTCGTCATCGCGCCAATCCGGCTCAGGGGTATCCGCGGTTCGACCGCCCAACGCGGTCGCGATTTCGTCGCGGCTGGTGAGCGCCTGCGAAAGATGGCCCAGGATGCGCTCGACGTGCGGTGTCACGAGCGGGTCGGCGAACAGTCGACTCCCGACGATAAGCCGATCGGCGAGCAATCGAAACTTGAGTTCGGGGAATTTGTTGTTCAGGAAGTGGACGGTGAACGCCGCCTGCGCGGTGTCATTGATGGCGACCACAATCGGTGCCCACACGTCGATTGCGCGGGCGTCGTAGACGGTGCTGACATAGAGAGTGCACGAGTCGAGCTGCAGCGGAATGTCGCCGTCATCGTCTCGGGTCGGTGGCGACTCGAGCAAAGTGCCGAACACGGCGTCGACCTGTTCATCGAGTTCGTCCGGGGTGAGCTCGGGCATATACCGACCCTACGTTGTCCGACCGCCGATCATCCTCAGCCGGCGCCGACGGACTCAGGGATGCAAGATCAGCTTTCCGCGTGGATGAGCGGTGGCGAGTTCGGTGAGTGCGGTGGCGGCGTCGTCGAGGGCGAAGGTTTTCCCCACCTCGAGGGTCAGCCGGCCCGCGGCGGCGTCGGCGAGGAGCCGGGGGATAGCCTCGCGACGATTATGCTGGCTCTGCGGAGTCGATCCGTTGACCAGTACCGCGTCGGAACCGCGACCGAAGGCCGCGATGCTGACGACCCGCTTCGGGTCGGCCACTATCGCGACCGATACATCGATGGCTTCGTCGGTGCCGACGGTATCGATGGCGGCGGTGACCCCGTCGGGCGCGGCCTGACGAACACGTTCGAGCAGCCCCTCGCCGTAGGTCACCGGAACTGCGCCGAGTCCGCGCAGGTACTCGTGATTCGACGCTGCGGCGGTGGCGATTACGTTGGCGCCCTTGGCAATCGAGAGCTGGATTGCGATGGTTCCGACTGCCCCTGCACCGCCGTGGATGAGTACCGTGTCGGTGCCGGAGATTTCGGCGGTGGCGATCGCGTCGGCGGCGGTGACGCCGACCAATAGCAGGCCCGCCGCTACGTCGAAGGGCAAGTCAGTCGGCTTTTCGTGGACATCGGTCCCGTTGGCGAGAATGTCCGTGGACAGACCACCATCGGCGCGGTAAACCACCACTTCGTCACCGATGACGATTGGGCGGCCAGCTGAGTTGACCGCGTCGTCGCCGACCGAGCTAACCACGCCGGCGGCCTCGAATCCGATCGCGATGGGCAACCGCGCCGGGTCGGCGCCCATGACGCCGGAGATTGTCTTCACGTCGATCGGATTGAGCGCGCTCGCCCGTGTCGCGACGACCACCTGACCCTTCGCCGGTACCGGAGTCGCGATGTCGTGAACTTCGACGACGTCGACGGGCTGTCCGAATGCGGTTGCTACGACTCTCTTTGCCATAGCCGGTTCAAGTCGGCGGCGGTATGACTTATTCCTCAGTCCTCGCTCGAGGTCCTAGTCCCGACGAAGGCGACGAGTTCGGGCGCCGACGAGGCAATTCGATCGACCTCTTCGCCGCCGTCGCACCGAAAGAGGCCCACGGTGACGGAGTTCTCGCTACGGGACAACACCCGCCAGATCGCACCCGAGTCAGTCCATCTGAGTAGGGAGTCAACAGGGTCGGCATTCATTGTTTAGACGCTACTCGGCGCCGATGTCGAACGTGTGGGCGAAGATTGTCAGACTGCCGTGCTCTACTCAAAACAAGCCACACGAGGAGGAGCAGCCATGGCAATACCTGATCGCCACGACACCGAACATGGTCCGTCATCACCTGATATCGGCCCGTCAGCATGGCTGGGCGCGGCCGCGTGGTTGGAGGAACGTATCTGCGGTGTTCCGGTCGCCGGGGTCCTTGACGTGGGACCGCATCACGTATGTGTCGGAGATTCCTATGACGTGCACTGTGCGCAAATCCAGCGATTGGCAGGTGGTCGCCTGTTGCTGAGGTTGTCGACGATGCTGATGATCATTCCCTTGCTCGACAGTTACGCCGCACCCGACACCGAACTCAATCGTTGGCATCATGACGATCTCTTCGAAGACTGCACGCATGGATATCTGGTGACCGAGTCCGCGTCGGTGATCGCCGACTTGGTGATGGCTTGGTTCCGTGATCGTGGGGGATTCAGTTCTCCCGACGAGCTGGGCTATTGCACAACTACACCGAAGCGATTGCCCCACGGTGGGGGTATGCCCTGATCTTTCCCCCAAGTGTGCAGTTCGCTGATGATTTCGGAGCCTCTCGCGGCCACAGTGGATGCATGACTACTTCAACCTCGAATACCAATGGCACATCGTTCTGGAAGATCCTCGGCGTGATCGTCGCCGTATTGATCTTCCTCGCAATAATCGGGCCGCTGCTCAAAGGTCTGTTTTGGCTGGCGTTCGTCGCCCTCGCCGTCTACGGCGGGTTTGTCCTATTCCGCCGTAGTCGCAATGGATCATCGACGCACCTGTAATCGTTTTCGCCGCGGTTATGCGTTAGCGTGGCCCAATGGGTGAGTCGACTGATGAAATCGCGCTACTGCCGGATTCGGATCTTCTGACACCCGCGCACGTCGAAGATTTGCTCGTTCGGTGGTCTGCGCCGCATCGGCGCTACCACACCGTCGAACATCTCAAAGCTGTTCTGGCTCACCTTGATTCGCTCGCCGACCACGGTGTGCCCTTCGATTCAGAGCCGGTCTATCTGGCTGCATGGTTCCACGACGCCGTCTACGAGATCGATCGATCTGACAACGAGGCGGCGTCGGCCGAACTCGCCAGGGACATGCTGGTCGGGCGGCCCGTCGAGTTGGTGGACGAGGTGGCGCGACTGATCGAGGCGACTACAGCGCACGACGTCGATGTGGATGACCGAAACGCCGCCGCGCTCAGCGATGCCGATCTTGCGGTACTCGGCGGCACTTCGGACCAATACGAAAACTATGCGGCCCTGGTTCGCGCCGAATATGCCGATGTGCCCGAATCGGTGTTTGGCCCGGCCAGGGCAGCGATACTCGATGCGATGGTGTCGGGGGGACCGATCTACGCAACGGAATACGGACGGACACACTGGGAAGCGGCTGCCAGAGAAAATGTCACCGCGGAAATAACCCGGTTGCTGACCGCATAGCGCCCTTGTCGCCCTCACTACTTGTTTTCGACTGCCGCCGATCCGGTCAGCGCACGGGCAAGGATTTCCAGGCCTTCTTGAACCTTGGCCTGATCGCCTTCGGAGAGGGTTTCGATCGCCGAGGAAAGAACCTGTGCTTTACGCGATCCCGCGTTGGTAATCAGTTCGATGCCGGCCGGAGTGGCAGTGAACAGTCGGGCGCGGGCGTCGGCGGGATCGACCGTGCGCTCGACATAACCCGAAGTCTCCAGATTGGCCACGATGCGCGACATCGTCGGCGCGGCGACCGACTCTCGTTCGGCGATGTCGGACAGCCGAAGTGGCGGATTGTTGACGATTGTCCACAGCGCCGACGATGACCCCGCAGTCAGCCCGCCGATACCGGCGCTCGCACGTAGTGACCGACTGATCCGGATCAGATTGTGATGGAGATGGGCAGCCTTGGACGGGGTAGGTGCGGTGCTCATGTGCGCTTTCGGTCGATGGGGATACTCAATTAGTAGTTGTCGGCCGCTAAGTAATCAATCGGTAGCTCATCGTGACCCGAAACGGACATGTTCGTGCGCCACGGAGCGGTAGCGTCATCGGCGGCAGGTATGTCATATCTGTGAAGTCTCTACAGGAGGACACCGCAATGATCGGTTCAATCATCGGAACGATTATCTTCGGCGCCATCATCGGCGCGATTGCTCGCCTGGTCATGCCGGGTAAGCAGGCGATCGGCTGGGTGATAACCGTTGTGCTCGGCATCGCCGGAGCCTTGATCGGCTACTGGGTGTGGGAAGGCTTGCTGGACAAGGGAGATACCGGCGGAATCGACTGGATTCGCTGGATTATTTCCATCGCCGCCGCGGCTGCGCTCGTCGCGCTATGGGAGACGGTCGCACCGAAGGTCCTCAAAGACTGAGCCTCCGCGCGAGGTGTATCTCACCCTTCGGGCCCGGTGTCGCAGGAATGCGAGGCCGGGCCCGAAGCGTTGCACCCGGGGAGACTAACCACACGGAACGGAGCACATATGACGAAGGTGGCCATCATCGGCGGGCACGGCAAGATCGCCCTGAATGCAGCGAGACTACTGAGCGCCCGCGGCGACGAGGTGACCTCGATCATCCGTAACGCCGACCAGGCGGCCGACATCGTCGCGACTGGAGCGCATCCGCTGGTCCTCGACGTCGAGCACGCGGGGATGCAGGAGGTCGCCGATGCGTTGCGCGGTGCCGACGCCGTGGTGTGGTCGGCGGGTGCGGGCGGGGGTGATGCCGCCCGCACCTACGCAGTCGATCGTGATGCCGCGATCGAGTCGATGGCGGCGGCGGCTCGCGCTGGCGTGCGCCGCTACGTGATGGTGTCCTATTTTGGCGCCGGCCCCGATCATGGTGTACCGCAGGACAATTCGTTCTACGCCTACGCCGAAGCGAAGACCGCGGCCGACGCGGCCTTGCGGGCGACCGATCTGGAGTGGACGATCCTGCGGCCCAGTCGTCTCACCGACGAGCCCACCGCGGGCGGCATCGAGGTCAACTCCACCCAGACCCCGATCGACAAAGGTTCGGTCCGTCGATCGACGGTCGCCGAAGTCATCGCGGCCACGCTAGTCGCACCCGCCGCCGTTGGAGCGATCGTCGAATTCAACGACGGCACCAGCCCGATCGCCGATGCACTCTCCGCGCTGGAGACGACCACCGAAGGAACGCGCGCGTGACCGAGACATTCGCAAGCTTGCTCACCCCGTTCGCCGCTCGCAACCTGACGCTGCCCAACCGCGTGGTAATGGCGCCGATGACCCGAATGTTCTCGCCCGCAGGTGTGCCGGGTGATGATGTTGCCGAGTACTACCGTAAGCGCGCGGCCGGTGGTGTTGGCCTGATCATTACCGAAGGTGCCTACATTCCCGATCCCGCAGTCGGGCCGGGCCGACGCATTCCGCACCTCTACGGCGACGATGCCGCAGCAGGGTGGGCCAAGGTCGTTGATCAGGTCCACGCCGAAGGCGGAAAGATCGCGCCGCAACTCTGGCATCTTGGCGCCGTACGCGGCGATAATCCGAAATATCGACCCGAAGTGGAGTCGGTATCACCGTCGGGTCTGGCGCTGGACGGCTCACCGCTCGGTCGAGCCCTGACCACGACCGACGTCGACGCTCTCGTCGAGGCCTATGCCAGCGCCGCGAAATTCGCCGTCGAGGTGGGCTTCGACGGGCTGGAATTGCATGGCGCACACGGATATCTGCTCGATCAGTTCCTCTGGCGCAATACCAACAGGCGGACCGACGAGTACGGTGAGCCGACTGCGTTTCCGACCGCGGTGGTGCGTGCGGTACGTGACGCCGTCGGCCCGGACTTCGCCATTATTTATCGCTTCTCGCAGTGGAAGTCTGATCAATACGCCGCCCGGATCGCCGACACCCCAGGCGAATTGGGAGAGATTGTCACCGCGCTTACCGATGCGGGTGTCGATATTCTGCATGCCTCGACTCGTCGCTTTGGCGATGTCGCGTTCCCCGACGCCGACGAGCATCTCACGCTCGCAGGCTGGACCCGCAAATTGGCGTCGGTGCCCACCATCACGGTCGGCTCGGTGGGACTCGACCAAGTCTTCACCAGCAGTCAGGGAGTGGGGTCAACATCGGCGGCCGCCGCCGGAATCGACGCGCTACTAACAGGATTCGATGCCGATCAGTTTGATCTGGTAGCCATCGGCCGGGCGTTGCTGTCTGATCCCGACTGGGTGCGCAAACATGCGGAAGGACGCGCGGACGAGATCGTCGCCTACGATCCGACGTTCCGCGACCGGTTGATTTGATGACTGTCGGGGCGCTGCGGGAATTCGCGGATATCGTCGGTGCCCCGCATGTCATCACCGATCCGGACGCTGCACAGGGCTACCTGACCGATTGGACCGGCCGCTACCGTGGGAGCGCGCTGGCGGTTATTCGGCCGTCGACTACTGCGGAAGTTGTCGCTGTCGTGAAAGTCTGTGCGGCGCAGGGCATCAATATCTGTCCACAGGGTGGCAACACCGGACTGGTCGGGGGTTCGGTGCCATCCGAATCCGATTCACTCTCGATTGTGCTCAGTACCGCCCGCATGAATGAAGTCGGTGCGCCTGATCCGATCGACAGGTGCATTGAAGTTCAAGCCGGCGCGACGGTCTCCGAAATCGCCTCGCGTGCAGGTGAAGTCGGCCTTGCATTCGGGGTCGACCTCGCGTCGCGGGATAGTGCCACCGCGGGCGGTATCGTAGCCACCAACGCGGGTGGCATTCACGTGATCGCTCACGGTGACACCCGGGCGCAGGTGCGGGGGGTAGAGGCGGTTCTCGCCGATGGCACGGTCGTGCGGCGGTGGAAGCGACTGACGAAAGACAATGTGGGTTATGACCTCCCGGGTTTGCTCGCCGGGAGTGAAGGCACCCTGGCGATCATTACCCGGGTGCTTCTCGGGCTGGTGCGTCCCGCATCGTCTCGATTTGTCAGCGTCGCCGCGATCGATGAGGCGCGAGTCGCGTTCGAACTCGTCGACGCGCTTGAAGCGTCTGGACTCAGGATCGAAGCGGCAGAGTTGATGACCGCAGCCGGTGTCGATCTGGTCGGCGAGTACGGCCGTCGCCGGCCGACGACGATCCCGGGTCCGTTCTACGCGCTTGTCGAGGTTTCGGGTCCAGGAAACCTCGATACCGTTGCGGCCGAGGCGGTTTCCGAGGTGGCCGGGGTACGCGACATAGTGGGTCAGCAGGGCCCGGCGCGGGCGTTGTGGGAGATCCGTGAAGGGCATACCGAGGCGATCGCGAGAGCATCGTCGACCGTACCGGTGAAGCTTGATATCTCGGTGCCGCTGGCGGCTATGACCGACGCGCTGAATTCCTTTGCTGCACTGGGAGATTCGCAACCATACCCATGTCGGACGATTCTGTTCGGGCACATCGGCGACGGCAATGTGCACGTCAATTACCTCGACGTGCCACCCGAAGCGCAAGACGCGCTGGCCGATGCGGCGCTGGCAGTAGTCGCCGGCGCGGACGGCAGTGTCAGCGCCGAACACGGGATCGGACGCGCTAAGACGCGCTGGATGTCGACTCGTGAGCCGGCTGACGTCGCCGCGATGAAAGCCATTCGGACCGCGCTCGATCCACGCGGGCTGCTGAATCCGGGGGTGCTGTGGTGACCGAATTCCGAGAATCACTTTGATTCTTAGTCTGTCGGCAACTCGTCCGACTGCCTAGCCTCGCGTGGATGACTGCGACCGACACGAGACCGACTCAGGCGGCGATAGCTGTCAGCGACCAGCGCGACGGTGGCACTGATAATCACCGATTGCGCAACGTCGTGCTCGCCAGTCTGCTCGGCACCACCGTCGAGTGGTACGACTTCTTTCTTTACGCAACTGCGGCCAGCTTGGTCTTCAAGCCGGTCTTCTACCCCGACGCAACCGAATTCGTCGGCACGATGCTCGCATTCGCGACCTTCGCGGTTGGGTTCGTGGTGCGGCCCATTGGGGGTGTCGTCTTCGGTCATATCGGTGACCGTATCGGCCGCAAGCGGACGCTGGCTCTCACAATGGTGCTAATGGGCGTCGCGACCGCGGCGATGGGGGTGCTGCCGTCCTTCGCACAGATCGGCATCGCGGCGCCGATTTTGTTGCTGGCACTTCGAATAGTGCAGGGCTTCGCACTGGGCGGCGAATGGGCTGGAGCGGTGCTCCTTGCCGTCGAGCACAGCCCGAAAGGACGGCGCGGTCTTTTCGGCAGCATCCCGCAGGTCGGCCTCGCCGTCGGATTGGCTTTGGGCACTTTGGTTTTCGCCCTTCTTCAGCTGGTATTCGATGACGCCGCGTTCGAGTCGTACGGCTGGCGTATCGCGTTCTTGTTGAGCATCGTGCTGGTGGTGATCGGCTTCGTAGTGCGGCTAAAGGTGGAGGAGACACCAGCATTCCGGGAGGTCGACCGACTTGCTAAGAAGTCCTCGGCGCCACTAAAAGAGGTTCTGCGGCAGCCAAATACCCGCAATACAGTGCTCGGGCTGTTGGCCCGGTGGGGTGAAGGTGCCGCGTTCAACACCTGGGGAGTGTTCGCTATTACCTACGCGACGGGAACGTTGCATCTCGCCAAGGTGCCAGTGCTGATATCGGTGAGTATCGCGGCGATTGTCATGGCCGTATTGCTGCCAGTGTCTGGCCTGTTGGCCGATCGGTTCGGGCCCCAGCGGATATACCTCATCGGCATCGCCGCATACGGTGCACTCGTCTACCCGGTATTCGCACTATTCGGAACCGCCAATCTGGTGTGGGTGACCATCGGGCTGGTGCTCGTTTTCGGTGTAGTACACGCGTTGTTCTACGGTGCACAGGGCACCCTATTCGCCAGCTTGTACCCGACGCCGGTCCGCTATACCGGGCTGTCGGTGGTCTATCAATTCTCGGGGATCTGGGCGTCGGGTCTGACACCGTTGATCCTGACCGCGTTGATCGGTGCGACCGATGGCTCTCCCTGGCTGGCGTGCGGCTATCTCGTTGCGACGGCGGCCATCAGCGTGACGGCGACGGCGGCGATCCGGCGCCGGGACCTGCATCTGTAAATTCCGTTTTGACCTAATCGAGGACAGCTCGCGATTTAGAGTCTTTTCACGGGGATCCGTGAGGAGAACTGATGAATAGTCCACGCAATCGTCGTCGCGGACCGACACTCGCGGTGCTGGCCGCGGCGGCTCTGTTGGTGGCCGGATGCGGCAGCGACAACGCGCCGGCAGACTTCTCCGTAGGTTCGATGCCGCCGCCAGCCGTCGCGGGAATTCCCGCCGACCCGGCGAGGATTGACGACGCGATTGCGCAACTACCGAACCTGGCACGAAAGTTGTTGGAGCGCAGCGGTATTCCAGGTCTTTCGGTGGCCGTCGTGCGGGACGGCAAGACCGTGTACACGGGTGGATTCGGAGTCAAAGACATCCGCGAGCCCGACGGGGCAGTAGACGCGGACACCGTATTCCAGATCGCCTCGGTGTCGAAGGCCGTCTCGGCGACGGTGGTCGCCGGTCAGGTCGGCAAGCACGAAATCGATTGGACCATGCCGATTGTCGAGGGTATCGACGGTTTTACCCTCGCCGACCCCTACGTGACATCGCACGTCACGCTGGCAGATATGTTCAGTCATCGTTCTGGGCTGCCCGACCACGCGGGGGACAATCTGGAGGATATCGGCTATGACCGTCAGCAAGTGCTGGCGCGCCTTCGATATCTGGCGCTCGACCCGTTCCGCACCCAGCAGCTCTACACCAACTTCGGCGTGACAGCGGCCGCTCAAGCGGCCGCGAACAAGGCCGGCGTCGATTGGGAAAGCCTTAGTGCCAATACGCTTTTCACACCGATCGGCATGACATCGACGAGTGCGCGGTATGACGACTTTCTCACTCGGCCCAATCGCGCGGTGCTGCACGCGAAAATCGATGGGCGGTTTCAACCGCTCTATCAACGCGACGCCGATGCCCAGGCGCCAGCGGGCGGAGTGAGTTCGAATGTCAAAGATCTGGCGAGATGGATGACCCTTCTGCTGGCCGGGGGGAAATATGAAGGGCGTCAGGTTATTCCGGCCGATGCCTTGCTCGAGGCAATGACCCCGCAGCAATCCTTGTCGTCGGGCCAGGTTGACTTTCGTCCCGCAGCAACGGGTTTCGGGTTCAATGTGTCCAGCGAGCCATCCGGGCGATCGATAATGAGTCATTCCGGTGCGTTCGCGTCGGGGGCCGCCACCAACTTTGTGCTGATTCCGTCGCTAAATGTCGGCATCGTCGTATTGACTAACGGAGCCCCCGTCGGCGTACCCGAAGCGCTGTCCAAAGAGTTTGCCGATCTGGCTCAGTACGGGCGCAGCACCGCGGACTGGCTGACCGAATACGCCAAGATCATGCCGTCCTCAGAACCTGAAGGTGCGCTGGTGGGGCGCAAACCGCCGTCGAACGCGGTTCCCGCGCGGCCGTCGAATGCGTATGTCGGGGCATATGACAACGACTACTTCGGGCCGCTGACGATCGCGGGTGACGGTGCGACGTTGAAGCTGTCGATTGGCCCGAAAAATCAGACCTTCACGCTCACCCACTTCGATGGCGACACCTTCACGTTCGAGCCGAGTGGCGAGAATGCCAATCACGGGTCGGTGTCCGAGGTCCGGTTCGCCTATGAGGGGGATCGGGCGCGGTCGGTATGGGTTGAGTTCTGGGATGAGGACCGCCAAGGGACGTTCAGAAGGAGATAGTCGGTCGGCTAAACCGCCCATGCCCGGACGAAGCCAGCGAGCAGAACGGCGAATGCGCCGATTTCGCCGACGATGAGCGCGTACATGAACGGTGTGGTGCCCGGCGTTGGACGGGCAAACTGATTGTCCGTGTCGCGCATCGCGCCGTGGAGGCAGTAGCTACCGACAGCGGCCACGAAAAAGAATACGAGTACACCTGCGGCGATCAGATTGACCGCCGTCGACCACGCGCTGAATTCGACGAAGATAGCGATCAAGGCAGTCGCGAACGCGTACATCAGCGCCGCGCGGTGCGCGATATCGACGTACACATGCGCCTGATGCTGCGGTGACGTGGCGATCCCGTGGTACTTCCATACGCCTAACGCCAGGGCCCAGATGAAGATCAGCCCGGCGGCGAGCAGCGTGAACTTGGTGTCGAGACCGAGTCGGTCGATTCCAGATGAGGTCACGCGGCACTCCTGAGATCGGGCTGCTGGGCGGCCGGGTATTCCAACCGCGCCGTCGAACGATGTAAT
The DNA here is from genome assembly GCF_048537885.1 of Gordonia sp. CPCC 205333. Taxonomy (NCBI): domain Bacteria; kingdom Bacillati; phylum Actinomycetota; class Actinomycetes; order Mycobacteriales; family Gordoniaceae; genus Gordonia; species Gordonia sp. CPCC 205333. Next base: position 1,158,801 of record NZ_JBCLVI010000001.1, read on the forward strand.
GTTAGCCACACGTTATGTGTGACCCGGAGTTACACATCAAGGACGATCACGACAATCGAGGACACGATGGAACCTGACTACGACGCGATCATCGTCGGTGCCGGCTTCGGTGGCATGGGCGCTGCTATTGAACTCAAACGCCTCGGATACGGCAATCTCGCCATCCTCGAGCGCGAGGACGACCTCGGCGGTACGTGGCACGTCAACCACTATCCAGGCCTTGCCGTCGACATTCCGTCAGTCACCTATTCGTATTCGTTTGAGCCCAATCCGCGGTGGTCGGAGTTATTCGCTCCCGGTGCGGAATTGAAGCAATACGCCACCGACGTCGCCGACAAATACGACCTCAAGCGACATATGGAATTCAATACCGTCGTCGATGGCGCCGAGTGGGATGACGAGGCGCAGCAGTGGCGGGTGCGGACTGCTGATGGTTCGGTCCGGACGGCGCTCTACCTGGTCACGGCGACCGGCTTTCTCTCTCAGCCTCATGTTCCCGATTTCCCCGGTATCGACACCTTCGCCGGCGACATCATCCACACCACCGCGTGGCCGGACGGTCGTGAGTTCACCGGTGAGCGTGTCGCGATCATCGGCACCGGTGCCACCGCGGTCCAGCTTATCCCCGAGTTGGCCAAGGAAGCACTCGAACTCACAGTCTTTCAGCGCACCCCGATCTGGGTGGTGCCCAAGACTCAGATGTCGATCCCGTCCCGGGTTCAGGATGCCTTCGCGCGAATTCCGTTGACGCAGAAGGCGGCACGATTGGTGTCGTCGGCGCTGCTCGAAGTGCTGATGGTCACCGGAGTGCTTCACTTCAAGCAGTTCACTCTCGGTAACAAGGGTGCGGCGATGCTTGCCAAGGCGCATATGCGCCGCCAGGTCCGCGATCCTGAGGTGCGCCGAAAGCTAACTCCCACATACGATTTCGGCTGCAAGCGACCCACCTTCTCGAACACCTACTTCCCGGTGTTCAACCAGCCAAACGTGGCGCTGGAGACCAATTCGATTGTGCGCGTTGAACCCGACGGTATCGTCACCGAGGCGGGCAAAGTCGCCATCGATACACTCGTCCTGGCGACCGGCTTCGACCTTTGGGATACCAACTTCCCCGCGATCGAGGTGATCGGCCGCGATGGTGTGAACCTCGGTAAATGGTGGCGCGAGAAGAGGTTTCAGGCCTACGAAGGCATTACGATCCCGAAGTTCCCGAACTTCTTGTCGTTGAATAGCCCGTACTCGTATAGCGGTCTCTCGTATTTCACGACGATCGAGGGGCAGATGAAACATATGGGGCGACTATTCGGCGAGCTCAAGCGTCGTGGCAAGCAGACCTTCGAGGTCAGTGAAGAAGCTAACGCGCAGTTCCTCGACGACGTTACCGAACGCCTCGGTTCGTCGGTCTTCTACAACGGTGACTGCTCGACATCACGCAGCTACTACTTCAACAAGGCGGGGGAGGCGGCATTGCTGCGTCCCAAGTCGACGCCGGCGACGTTACGCGAGATGGGCCGATTCCCGATCGACGACTACGGATACCGGTAGTGAGTTCATAACCCGGCGACCAGGTTGACCAGCAATGCCACGATCACCGTCCCGAAAAGGTAGCTGAGCAGGGCGTGCGCCAACGCGGGTCGTCGCATCGCCGACGACCCGAGGTCGGTGTCGGAGATCGCGAAACTCATCCCGACGGTGAACCCGACATAGGCGAAGTCGGAGTACATCGGGGCGTTGTCCTGGTGAAAGTCGATGCCGCCCACCGGGTCGGTGAAATAGATCCGCGCGTAATGAACCGCGAAGATGGTGTGGATCGCTGCCCACGACGCGACGATGCCGGCCAGCGTGGAAACCACCAGCGTGGTGTGGTCTTTGTGGGCGAGAACAATTGTTACGCCGCCGAGACTCACCAGGGCCAATACGATGACGGCGAGCATTGTCACGCCGTGGGTTGGTTCTTCACGAGATGCGTGGGTAGCGGTGTCATCGGCGTTCATTGGGCCCAACGCGATCCAGGTCCAGGCGACGAATACGCCGGCCCCCAGTGCCCAGCCGGCCAACGGAGCGTCGAATGTCGTTGTGGCGGTGACGATGACAGTGCACGTCAGGCCGACGCAGATACTGACGATCAGTCGGGTCAGCCCGGCGACGTCGCCGCGTCGGAAGTTGGGAGTCACAGCAGGAGATTACGCTCAGTCACCCGGTGTGTAGCCGAAGGCGCGGTAGTGCGTGACAACTGCGATCAGCTGCCTCGCCTGCGCCGAGGGAGCATTTACCCTGCGAATCTTCACGGCGCAGATTTGAGGCGAGACGCCGGGGGCAGTGCCTCAAACTCGTCGCTACTCCACCGCCGCAAGCAACTCGGGACCGTTATTGCTGACCCGATTCACCAGCGATGACACCTCGCGAATGTCGATCGCCTCGGCCAGCGCCAGCGCTGGAGCGTTGTACAGCTGCGCGGGGGCAGGGGTGTCGGGAGTCAGCCACGCGTCCCAATCTTCGAGCGGCATAATCAGCGGCATGCGGTCGTGGATATCGCGCAGCGGGCCAACCGAATCCGTTGTCAGAATGGTGGTGCTCAGCAGGGGCGCTTCGTCGCGGTCGGCGTCTCTCGGGCGCCACACCGACCACAAACCGGCCATGAAGAGTCGAGTGCCGTCGCGAGGATGCATGAAATAGGGCACCTTGGCGGGCTTCGACGATCCGGCAACCTCCACTTTTTTCCACTCGTACCAGCCGTCCATCGGGATCAGACACCGTTTGGATTTCACCGACCCGCGAAACGACGCCTTCTCGCCGACACTCTCCGCGCGCGCGTTGAACAGCGATCCCTTCCCGATCTCCTTGGCCCAGGTCGGCACCAGCCCCCAACGCATGGCGCGAATGCGCAGCGTCGGGTCGTCGTCGGGGTCTTCATGGGAATGCCGGGATACGACGGTCATGATCGTGGTGGTTGGAGCGACGTTGTAGTTGATGAACGGCGGGCGGGGTTCCTTGACCTCAGCCGACGAACCATCCAGCGTCAGCTGTGCTTCTTTCCCGGCATCGAGATCGGCCGGCGGTTCGGGCATCGGAACTTCGTTCACCGCATCGATTTCGGCGGCGAGCTTCGCCGGGTCCGTGGTCACCGCATAACGTCCGCACATAGCTCCATGCTGTCACGTGCCACCGACAGGTCTCATCGTTCAAGGCACCCAAACCCGGACGATTCGGCTGGCTAGACGGCGACGTCGGCGACGATGGCCCCGGTCACCGCGATCAGATCACTCGGCTTGAGCGCGATTTCCAGACCGCGTCGACCAGCACTGCACAGGACCGTTGGCCAGTTCTGCGCCGAAGAGTCGATCACCGTCGGCAGATACGTACGCTGACCGAGAGGTGACACACCACCCAATACGTAGCCGGTTGATCGAGTTACCGCTTTCGGGTCAGCCATGACCGCTTTGGGTGACCCCAACGCCGAAGCGGCCGACTTCAGTGAGAGTTGTTGTGGGACAGGGATAATTGCGACAGCTAACGAGCCGGCAAGGTCGACGACCAACGTCTTGAAGATCTGCGCGGCGACGATACCCAACATCGAGCCGAGGGCATCGACCGCTTCGGCGCCATAGTCGGTCGACCGGGCATCATGCCGATACTTGTGCACCTGATATTCGATGCCGGCTCGCTCCAGTGCGGTGATCGCGGGAGTGGCAGCCATAACTGATTTAGTGTGCCATGCCCGGGTTGGGAACAATCCGCGCCACTGATGGCGTTACTTCACCTGAGCCTGTGATCAGCGAAGGAAAGGCAGTCCATGAGTGTGGCGGCGACGACGCGTGACATGGCGATGTCCGGCGAGGTCTTCGGGTCGGTAAACTTGGCGGATATCGTTTTACCTCCGCGACGAGCATCTGCCGGGCGGAGCACCGCGACCGAAGGGATCGTAGTGACCGAACCCGCAGCCCAAGACGCGCAAGAGCCGCAAGAACACGTCGAAACCGACGATGAGCGGTCGGCACGCTTCGAGCGTGATGCGCTTCCCCTGCTCGATCAGATGTACGGCGCGGCCTTGCGGATGACCCGCAATCCCGCTGACGCCGAAGATCTGGTGCAGGAGACGTACATCAAGGCGTTCTCGGCGTTCAAGTCGTTCCGCGAGGGCACCAACCTGAAGGCGTGGCTGTACCGCATCCTCACCAATACCTACATCAACGGATACCGCAAAAAACAGCGCCAACCCGCGCAGTATCCGACCGATGAGATCACCGACTGGCAACTCGCCGCCAACGCGGAACACACCTCAACGGGGTTGCGTTCGGCCGAGATCGAGGCGCTCGACGCCCTGCCCGACGATGACATCAAAAACGCGCTACAAGAACTACCGGAGGAGTTCCGGATGGCGGTGTACTACGCCGACGTCGAAGGACTCCCTTACAAAGAGATAGCCGAGATCATGGATACACCGATTGGAACCGTCATGTCGCGACTGCATCGCGGTCGACGTCAGCTGCGTGAACTGTTGACCGACGTGGCCGCCGAGCGTGGGTTCAATCGAGCGGGGCGTAAGGCATCGACGACGGGAGCGACGCGATGACCGCGGGTCATGCGGAGCAGCAGGGCTCCGACGCCGACCCGGCGGTAGCCGACGCCGATCCGACGTTCACCCAGATCGATTGCTCGACGGTCATTGCCGATGTGTGGCTGCTCCTGGACAACGAGTGCGATCCCGGCGCTCGCAGTCGCCTGCAGGGGCACCTGGACCGGTGCCCGTCATGCCTGGAGCAATACGGCATCGAAAAGGATCTCAAGGCGCTAATCAGTCGCAAATGCGGCGGCGACCACGCGCCGGAGGGTTTGCGTGACCGACTGACGCTGGAGATTCGCAAGACGGTCATCGTGGCCGAGCAACGGTTCTCCGACGGCGGATAGGCTCCTTCACTCCACCTTAAGTCCCAGATCCGACACCGCGCAGGTGTGGGATCTGGGATTTTTTTGTGGGACTGGCCAGCTCGCGGGCGACGCTCGAGCGCGCGGTCTTCGATGCCGTCCGGACGTCGGAAATGGGCATCGCCGAATAGTCGGATGTGGGGACTTGGCGTCCGAACTCGGCTCAAACCAAAACACCCGGGTTGCCGCGAACATCTCGTTCGCCGGTCACCCGGGTGTAGTTATCTGACTCTTTCGAGTCAGGCGTTTGGCCGCTTGCCGTGGTTGGCTGCGTTCTTCTTACGAGCACGCTTCTTGCGTCCGCGCTTACCCATAACGGATCTCCTTCATGTCAGTGCCGGTCTATTCTTCCACGTTGAGCCCGCTCAGCGAAAAACGCGTCATCGAGCATTGGCGATCTTTACTGGTCAGTAGCGGTGTGGAGTCGTTCCCGACAAGGTGCGTGAGTTAGGTTAGGTGCATGGCAGATCAGAATTCCCCGCAGCCCGAGGATGTCATCGCCGAGATCGTGGCTAGTGTCCTAGAGGTTCGCGCGTCCGCCGGGCAGACGGTCCAGGTTGGCGACACCCTGGTGCTGCTGGAGTCGATGAAAATGGAGATTCCGGTGCTCGCAGAAGACGCGGGCACGCTCGCCGAAGTCAAAGTGAAGGTCGGCGATGTGATCCAGGCCGGGGATGTTATCGCCGTCTACCAGTAGCGTCGCGACCGTCCGTCGCCGGAGACGCGACTGATGTCGACACTCGCCGACCTACTGGCAGCCCACACCGCTCTGACCGACGAAGGTGCGGGGCAATTGCAGAGACTTGTTGCCGAATGGCAACTGCTCGCCGATCTTTCCTTCGCGGACCTGTTGATGTCGGTTCGCACGGTCGGCTCCGACGACGAGCCCTCGCGCGTGCTCACCGTCGCGCAGTGCCGGCCCAATACAGCCTCGACGGTCCTGCCCCGAGACGAGGTCGGTACGGTCCTCGGCGGTGATAGCCCGTCACTCGACGCGGTGTTCGCCGGGTATCGGGCCACCGACACGGTGGCCGATGGAGCCATCACGGTCGGGCGTCAACTGTGGCCGATCGGTTATGGCGGTGAAGTCATCGCGGTCCTGACCCGAGCGGTCGACGCGACTACGCAAAGCCTTCCATCGCCGCTGGAAGCCGCGTACAGCGAGTGTGCTGACGACCTATGTCAGATGGTCAGCGACGGCAGTTTCCCGCTGGCAGAGGACAACCCGACGGGCCTATCGACGCCGCGCGCCGGTGACGGCTTCATCAGACTTGATCCCGATGGCGCGGTCGTCTACGCCAGTCCCAACGCGTTGTCGGCATTTCACCGGATGGGCTACAGCGCCGAATTGTCGGGCACGCTGCTCGCCGAGGTCGTCACGACGCTGCTAACCGACGCCTTCGAGGCCGCCGACGCCGCGCAGATGTTGAAGATGGCGGTCGGCCAACGCCCCGTCGACGCCGACGTCGCGATGCGGATGGAGGTCAACGCCCGCCGTGCGACGGTGCTGATCCGCGCGGTGCCGCTACGCCCTACCTCACTCAGCACCGGCGCGGTAGTGCTGATTCGAGACGTGACCGAGGTTAAACGCCGTGACCTTGCGCTGATCAGTAAGGACGCCACGATCCGGGAAATCCATCATCGGGTCAAGAATAATTTGCAGAGCGTGTCCGCTCTGCTTCGGCTGCAGGCACGACGAACGTCGTATCCGGAAGCTCGCACCGCGCTCACCGAGGCTGACCGCCGGGTGGCGTCGATCGCGCTGGTCCATGAACTGCTGTCAGGCAGTGTTGACGAGGAATTGGACCTCGACGAGGTCGTCGACCGGTTAATGCCGACCCTGCTCGACGCCGCCGGAGGCACTCATACCCAGGTGTATCGCCGTGGCCGCCTGGGTGTGCTGCCCGCTGAATTGGCGATGCCGCTGGTGATGGTGTTATCCGAGCTGATCCAGAATTCAGTCGAGCACGGGATGTCCGAAGGTGCGCACGGTCAGATCACCATCACCGGCAATCGCGATATGCGCAGACTCAAAGTGTCCATCAGCGATGACGGTCACGGTCTGCCGCGTGGTTTCGATGTCTCCACTTCGGAGAACCTGGGGCTACAGATTGTCCGCACACTGGTGGAGATCGATTTGGGCGGCGTACTGGAACTCGGTGCCAGCGATGCGGGCGGCACGACCGCGACGGTGACAGTTCCGGTCCGCTAGGCAACAGATGCGTTGTGGTGCAACATATTTGGCTGGACAACTCGAAAGGACCCGACACGGTGTGTCGGGTCCTTTCGAGGATTGTGCCGTCGGGCTGCGACGGCGAACTTCAGATGCGCCGCTCAGACAATGCTGCGGGCGCGGGTGCGAGCGTTGCGGCGCTTGAGAGCGCGACGCTCATCTTCGCTCATGCCACCCCACACGCCGGCGTCCTGGCCCGAGTCCAGTGCCCACGAGAGGCAATCGGCTGTAACCGGGCAACGGTTGCAGACGAGCTTCGCATCAGCGATCTGAGCGATGGCCGGTCCACTGGTTCCCACTGGGAAGAACAGCTCCGGATCCTCATCGCGACAGATTGCGTTGTGACGCCAGTCCATTCCTTCTCCTTAAGGTGCCTTGGGCACCACTCATCGACTCGTTGTGAGTTCTTTGGCTGTTACCGCTAGTTCACACACGCGCACACCGAATGTTTCCGCGTTGTTGCTTGTGAATACTTTCACGAATTGACGTTAAGTCAATAGGCTTCCGTTAACACGTGGTCAAAGTCACTACACAGGGGGTACCTGAAAACCGCCCCGTACCGTTGTACTACTCTGCGAGCGATCTGACCAGGGTTTTTCGGAAAAACCCCAGGTAGGGGGTTGGATTACAAGCGTGAAGTTCGCCACACTCGGGCGCGAAACCGCAGGTAAATCAGGGTGCGACGATTTGTAGGGCCGCTTTGCGATAGCCGAATCTCACATGCTGATGGGTGCCGATGTAGTCGCCGTCCATCTGCACGTCAAGGGGTTCCGGTGCGGTAAATATCACTTCACCGACATCGTCATTCCGGTACAGATGGCCAGCTTTGGGGTCGACATTGGCGAGCAACCGATATGCCAGCGGAACGTTGCGGGCAAAGCCCATTGAAGTCGAGGCGAAGATGCCAAGCCCGTTGTCGAAGCCGGTATCCGGGTTGGTGCGGATCTCGCGCCCGCCGAGATATGTCCACGGGCTGGCGTTACTGACAAAGCCGAACGCGACGTCGGGCAGATGTACCGCTGGTGCCGATCCGTCCGGCCCCGGGTGCGGATGGACCTCGACGTCGAAGCGTCCTGCATCGGCTCGATGGCGGATGAATGTGGCGACCGTAGTGCGCAGGTAGCGGTTGGGGGTGGCCGCTTTACCCGCGTTGCGTTTACGTTCCATCTCGCGCACGACGATCGCGTCAACGCCCATTCCGCAGTTGAAGATGAACCAGCGGTCCTCGGTGTGACCCAGGTTGACCGCGCGCCTCTTGCCGGCCGCCAGCAATTCGATGAGTTGGCCGGTAGCGCGCAACGGATCGGGTTCAATGCCGACCGCTCGTGCGAAGACGTTTGCGCTGCCACCGGGGATAACGCCGACTGACGGCAAATCGTCGGCCGGGATCACGGCAGGGTTGTCGGGAGCCCCCAGTACGCCGTTGACCACCTCGTTCACCGATCCGTCGCCACCGTGGACGATGATGACGTCGCAACCGTCGGCGCGGGCGCGAGTGGCCAATTCGCCCGCGTGACCGCGGTGCGTTGTCTGCTCAACGATCAGCTCGAACCGGGAGTTGAGAGTGTTGACCAGCGCATCGCGACCCGCGGGAGTCGTCGAGGTCGCGAACGGGTTCACGATCAGCATGGCGCGCACGGCGCCAAGGATATGGGGTTGTGGACCGAACCGCATAATCGCGGCCCGGCGAACGCCCCGTGTGCGGCGGGTGTCGACCGGGCAATACCCTAAGACTTGTGCAGGATGAAGTGCCGCAGGGCCAGTCGACCGACAATCATCAGCCGCCGAAGTCGATTCTGCGAGCGGGTGCGCTCGTTGCGCTCGAGGGAGCTCTCGGCGTCATCGCCGCGATTGTCATGGTGATTCTCGGATTGCGCGGCGACGATCAATCGGTCGCCAACAGTTATGGGACCGCCGCATGGTTCGCCATCATCGGCGGCGGCGTGCTCGGTGGCGGAGTCGCTCTGCTCACGGGGCGGCGGTGGGGCCGGGCCATCGCGGTCGTCGCGCAGATTCTGCTGGTGCCGGTCGCGTACGCGCTGCTCACCGATAGTCATCAGCCCTGGTACGGTGCTCCGCTCATCATCATCGTGGTCGTCACCCTCGTACTCCTGTTCATGCCGTCATCGATGCGGTGGCTGGCAGGCGACTACGGCGACGACGCCGACGGGGAGTGACCGACGCACGGGTTTCACCGAGGTTGGGTGCGACCACCCATCCGGGGGCGTCTGCCCATACGATGTCCGTATGACCCGCACCCGCACGCTTGCCATCGCAAATCAAAAGGGTGGCGTCGCCAAGACCACCACGGTCGAATCGCTCGGCGCCGCACTTGCCGACCTCGATGTGTCGGTCCTCGTGGTCGATCTGGATCCGCAAGGCTGCCTTACCTTTTCGCTTGGTCACGACCCGGATCAGTTGCAGACGTCGGTACACGACGTGTTGCTCGGCGAAGAGGAGATCGGCGACGTCCTGCTCGACACCGAGGATAATGTGACCCTGCTACCGGCCACTATCGACCTGGCCGGCGCGGAAGCGTTGCTGTTGATGCGTCCCGGCCGTGAATACGCGCTCAAGCGGGCGCTGGCCGAGGTGTCCGAGGATTTCGACGTCGTCCTGATCGACTGCCCGCCCTCGCTTGGAGTTTTGACGCTCAATGGGCTGACGGCGGCCGATGAAGTGGTGGTGCCGCTGCAGTGCGAGACGTTGGCGCATCGTGGGGTCGGGCAATTGTTGCGTACCGTCACCGAAATCCAGCAGATCACCAATCCCAACCTTGAAATGCTGGGAGCTGTTGCGACACTTTATGATTCGCGTACGACTCACAGCCGTGACGTGCTATCGGATGTGTCCGACCGCTACGATCTACCGGTGCTCAGTCCGCCGATTCCGCGTACCGTGCGCTTCGCCGAAGCGTCGGCGTCGGGTAGTTCGGTGATGCGCGGGCGCAAGAACAAGGGGGCCGACGCCTATCGTCAGCTCGCGGATAACCTGTGGAAGCATTGGCAATCCGACGCTGAGTTGGAGACCTTCGTCTCGACCACCTAGAGGGTTAGTTGTCTAGCGGCGCCGCGCCGTATGCGTGCACGGTGTCGCCCCACTGCTCGTACAACATAGTGCCCAGCACGCTGGCCAAGACCGCTTCTCCGCGATAGTTATTGCGGGACAATGGAATTCGACGAACTTCGGTTCCATCGATTGATCTGCGCACAGTCAGACCGTCGCGGGTCGGAATGAGTAGCTGGCCACCCATCACCACTCCCGGTCCAATTGTGTTGGGAATCTGGAACAGTGGCCGGATGGTTTGCGAGTCGAGAATCACGGTACCCATTCCGGTCCAGTACGAGGTGAGTCCGCCGCGGGTGGTCGGCACCGAATCGGCAGGTGCGGCGAGCGGTCCGACTACCGAGCTATCGCCGAGTTGCGCGCCGTCCGAGTCGAATTGACGGACCATCGCACCGCGTGGCTCGGGGCTGTTGCCGCCGCCGTCGTAGACCGCGATCCCCGACGTCGACATCGCGATGATTTTAGGCGCGGGCTGCGCTGTGCCGCTGGTGATAATCGCTGACCCGTACTGCGTAACCTTCTCGTCCTTGTCGAGGGTGGTGCCCAGCACGGTGAGCCGGAATCCCGGCTCGTTGTCACAGCGTTCGATGACAGCTAGTCGCGACCCGGCTATCGCCGACGAATGGATCAGGCAGAGTTTGCCTTCGTGTGGTTGGACGTCAGGTTTCACCGGGGAATCGACGCGGCCGTACTCGATGCCGCGAACGAGATTGTTACCCCAGGTCTCCAGCCGGGTCGGGCCTTGCGAAACCATATATCCGGAATCGGTCACCAGCCGGATCGTCGAATCGGCGAGGCTTGATCGCGAGCCTTGTCGACGCCCGGACGCGGCATCGATCGTGGTCACTTCGCCGCAGCCACGGGAATTCTGATAGACACCGACTGCCAAAGCGGTACTGGCACTGCCCCACGCGGAAATAGCGCATAGTCGCAGGTCGCGCTGGTATCGCCACAGGACGCGTCCGGTGGACGGGTCACGCCCGGCAAGGACGCCGTCCTCGCCGGTCAGGACAACCGATTCGGCCGTCTGCGGCACCGATGAGGCCGCCGATCGGGCCGTCCAACGTTCGACGAAACGCTCGGGGGCAACCTCGGGGTCTACGACCAACGGCGCATCCCGGCTCGCGGGCACGCTCTCGGTGTGCCGGGCAGGGCTGAACCACCACACGGTGACGCCGACGGCCGCCAGCACGACGACGATACACAGCGACACCACAATGTCGATCGGGTGCCGGCGTTCCGGTGAGACCAAAGTTGCCCTTTACGAATCCGACTCGCGGCCGGACTAGGTCGCCGACTCGCCGTTCGTAACGCTACCGGAGTCGGCCTGCGTCGAGCCTGCCGTCGACGTCGTGTCGTTCGGACGACGTCGACGCCGGCGGCGCTTTCGCGGTGCGCCGTCGCCCGCCGGAGCTTCGGAGTTGGTGGGTGCGTCGCCCGTAGCTGCCGGCGACGTATCGGTCCCGGTCCCGGCATCGCCAGACCCTTGGCCGCCGCGGGTCCGACGTCGCTGACGATTGCTGCGCTGTTTAGCGCGGTCGGCGTCGCCCTTCTCCCGCTTGACGTCGGGGCGTTTGGTTGGAGCGCCCTCGGAAGCGCGAGGTGCGCCGACCCGGCCGGTCGCGTCGTCCGGGATATTCAACTCGGCGCGCAGATGTTCGGAGCTGGAATAGGTCTCCACTGGATCAGGCACGCCCAGGCCCAGTGCGTTGTTGATCAGTTCCCAGCGATGCAGTTCATCCCAGTCGACGAGGGTGATCGCGGTGCCGGTACGGCCGGCGCGCCCGGTACGTCCAATGCGGTGGACATATGTCTTGTCATCTTCGGGGCACTGATAGTTGATGACGTGGGTGACGTCGTCGATGTCGATGCCGCGTGCGGCGACATCGGTGGCCACGAGCACATTGATAGTTCCATCGCGGAACTTCTTGAGTGCCTTCTCGCGTGCCACCTGACCGAGGTCGCCGTGTACCGCGCCGACGGCGAAACCGCGTTCGGCCAAGTCATCGGCGACTTTCTGGGCCGTGCGCTTGGTGCGGGTGAAGACCATCGTCGCGCCGCGGTCGGTTGCCTGGAGCACGCGGGCGACCAATTCGGCCTTGTCGAGGGCGTGCGCGCGGTAGACATACTGCGTGGTGCGCTCGTGCACGGCCGAATCATTGGCGTGCTCGGCACGAATATGTGTCGGGCGGTGCAGGAATGTCCGGGCCAGGGTCACGATGGGGCCCGGCATGGTGGCCGAGAAAAGCATCGTCTGGCGGGAATCGCCGCGTTCGGGGTTGGCCTCGGGCAATGCGGACATGATGCGCTCGATATCCGGGAGGAAGCCGAGATCGAGCATTTCGTCTGCCTCGTCGAGGACGAGGATCGCGACTTTGCCGAGGATGAGGTGCCCCTGCTGGGCAAGGTCGAGGAGTCGGCCGGGCGTACCGACGACAACGTCAACGCCGGCCGCAAGCTCGGCGATCTGAGACTCATAAGGGCGACCGCCGTAGATGGCGGTGATCTTGAGCGGCCGAACTACGCCGTCGGGCAGTTCGACGGTGAGCTTCTTCGCGGCGACCTCGAGATCGCCGGTCACCTGAAGGCACAGCTCGCGAGTCGGCACGATGACCAGAGCGCGCGGTGTGTTGTCGAGGGGGCGTACACCCGATGGCTTATCCGCCTTTGCGGTCACCAGACGTTGCAGCAAGGGAACGCCAAACCCGAGAGTCTTACCCATGCCAGTGCGGGCCTGACCGATCAAATCGCTACCGCCGATGGCCAGCGGGAGGGTCAGTTCCTGGATCGCGAAGGTGTTCGTCTTGCCGTCGTCGGCCAGTGCCGAGACGATTCGATCGTCGACGCCGAGCTCAGCGAACGTCGGCGCGACATGCTCTTCGTCGACGATGGTGGTTTGGATGTCGTCGCCGGGTGGCGCCGGATTTCCGGTGGTTGTATTCGTCATGTGGGGTGTTGCCTTCCTAGGTGCTCTCGCACGCACATAAAGGCTCCCGGCCAGCAAGTTTCGGTGTGACTCGCGGCGGCATCCCGACGTCGGGGTGCTAGCGAGCAAGCTCAGGTGTGCGCGCACAATATTCGGTATCGTCACGCTCGGCGCGGCCTGCGTCGCATATCGTCTAGAGGCGATCGCGGATGCAGCGCAGCGGCGGTAATCAACACCGCCGACCATTGTAGCTGGTGAGCGTAGGTGCTGCGGTGGGCGGATCGATTCGAACCGCGGCCGCGCCAGTTGGCCGAACGTGCCCGCCAAGCCTCGCCTACCATTTACCACCATGGCGGAGAGTTCACCGGTGAAGTCGGAATTGGACGCGGCAGTCGAGCGCGGGATTACCAAACTGTTCGCGGTACTCCTTGCGGGGGAGTACGCGGCCTATACCCGGTTGATCGCGGAGTCGGCGATGGCACCCGACATCCGGAGCCGGGTAGCGATCGCACGGATGGCCAGCGCTGAGATGGGACATTTCGATCTGCTCGCCGAGCAACTCGAGCAGCGCGGCGGCGATCCGATCAAGGCGATCGGCGACTATGTCGATGTCTTCGACCGCTACCACGGTTCGACGAACCCCAAATCCTGGTACGAAGCGATGGTTAAGGCTTACGTCGGCGACGGACTGGCGGCCGATTTCTACGTCGAACTAGCCCATATGTTGCCGCCCGGCCCGCGCGATATCGTCGAAGGTGTCATGGCGCAGACCGACAATTCGCTTTTCGCCATCGATCAGGTGCGCAATAAGATCGCCGCCGAACCCGATCTTCGCGGACCACTCACGCTCTGGGGTCGTCGACTGCTCGGTGAGGCGATCACACACGCGCAATGGGTGCTTGCCGCCGAGGAAGACGTCACCGACCTGCTTTTTCAGGGCTCCGGTGATCTGCAGGCGGTATCCCGATTCTTCGATTCGATATCGGACCGGCACGCCAAGCGGATGACCGACCTCGGTCTGGCCTGAACGCAGCCTTTCGCTATCAGCGGAGCGCCTAACGCACCGATAGGGTTCTGAACTAACCTGGTGACATGAGCGTCGAAGTCAAAATTGGGATCACCGATAGCCCCCGTGAATTGACCATCCAGTCCGCAGATTCCAGTGACGATGTCTACCAGTCGATCGAGGATGCCCTCGGCGGCAAGCAGGCATTGTTGACCCTGACCGATGAGAAGGGTGCGCGATTTGTGGTACCCGTATCCAAGGTCGCCTACGTCGAGGTAGGTAAATCTGAGGCACGCAAGGTTGGCTTCGGCGCAGCCTGAGCGTCAAACAACTTCACTCACAACAACTTTCGAATCTTCCGCCGGCGATCAGTGATCGTCGGCGGAAGGCGTTTGCGGTGCCTTCACGTCCGCGAAGCCGTGCATTGGGACGCCGGACAGGCCGCCCCAGAGCAGTGCCACGGTGGTGTCGACCGCAGTCTGTTTGTCGATCGGACGTCGGGCTTCGAGCCAGTAACGCGCGTTGACTTGGCTTGCCCCGACCAGGCCGGCGGCCAGCATGCGTGAGCGATAGGGATCGAGTCCCGAATCATGCATAACCAGCCCATAGATGGCATCGACGCATGCTTCGGTCGCGCCTTCGACTCGCCGGATCACCGCCGGATCCATGGCGTCCGAGGAGAAGATCAGGCGATATCCGGAATTATCCTGATCGATGAAGTCGAAGAAGGCCTGTACGGCGGCTTGCACCCGCTGCCGGTTATCTGTGGTGCCCGATAACGCGTTGTTGACGTCGCTGACGAGTTTTTCGGCATGGGAGTCGACGACGGCGATATACATATCCAACTTGGACGGAAAGTGTTGGTAGAGGACAGGTTTGCTGACTCCGGCGTGGATCGCGATCTCATCCATGCCGGCTGAGTGGTATCCGCGTTCGACGAAGATCTCACTCGCAGCGTCCAGCAGTTGCAGGCGGCGGGCGCTCCGCGGTAATCGAGCGCTGGTACGTCCTGCGTGCGAACCGGCTGTGGAAGACATGCGGATCAGATTACTAGGGCGACGTCGGTCGACGCCGGGCGCATAAACCTGAGCCGAGACACGAGGTACCCTCCACAGCATTTACCAACGGTTGTGAGAAGGTTAACCCGTGAGCCGAACTGACGATGGTTCGACCGGACCCGCGCAGAAGTCCGACGACGGCCCTGGCGGGAGCAATCAGCACACCACACGTTCCGGTCGATCCTACGCGCCGACGAGCGGCGCTTCGTCGCGTCCGACCCAAGACGCGGAGCAATCACCGTCCCGGCGTCCGCGCCCCGATCAGCCGCTACGTGCGCGCTGGGATCCCACCGACGACAGTGGTGGTCGCAACCGGTCCGAGCGGGAGACGCAGCGTAAGAAGCAGACCGCTGTAGGCCGCTTCGTCAGCACCTACGGGTGGCGCGCTTACGCCATACCTGTCCTAGTGGTATTGACCATCGTGCTGATCGTGATCACCGTCCAACAGCACCAATCCGACGTTCCCACTTCCGAATCCACGCCGGATCCCGCCGCGCGCAATACCGATGTGACGAAAGAATCCAAACCTATCGGTGCGCCAACCGGCACGATCGCGGAAGCTTCGTTGTCCGCGGGCACCCTGCCACCGGGTGGTCCCTACACGCGCGCGGGCAAGAAGACCTATCACGTCGTGCCGGGGACAACTAAATTGGTCGGCACCGGCGGTCAGGTGTACAGCTACACCGTCGAAGTGGAGAACGGTCTCAACGGTTCAGATTTCGGCGGCGATCGGAGTTTTGGCAAATTCGTCGACGCCACCCTCGCGAACCCGCGTAGCTGGACGGGCGACGGCAAAGTGTCGTTCCGCCGCATCGACTCCGGCGAACCCGATCTGCGGATTTCGCTCAGTTCAACCAATACCACCCGTGAATTGTGCGGCTACCAGATCAAACTGGAGACCTCGTGTTTCTATCCACCGACCAAGCGGGTCACCCTCAATGAGGCCCGTTGGGTGCGCGGGGCGTTGTCGTATGAAGGCGACGATATGGGCTACCGGCAATACCTGGTGAATCACGAGACCGGACACGGGATCGGGTACGAAGCCCATCAGCCGTGTAAAGAGAATGGTGCGCTCGCACCGATCATGATGCAGCAGACATTCGGTACTGCCAACAGTGAGATCGTCGCACTCGACACCGATATCAAGGCGAACGAGGCGCTGGTCTGCCGGCCCAATCCGTGGCCGTTTCCGACCCGCTGACCTCGTCGGAATGAGCGCCGGTCCGTGCGTGTTGAGGTAGATGTTGATTTCGCACAGTTTGGAGGCACGAAGTGTCGTCGCTACCACCCCTGGTCGAACCCGCCGCAGAACTGACTCGTGACGAGGTTTCCCGCTACAGTCGACACCTGATCATCCCGGATGTCGGGATGGACGGGCAGAAACGCCTCAAGAACGCGAAAGTCCTGGTGATCGGCGCGGGCGGACTCGGTTCGCCGTCGCTTCTCTACCTGGCCGCAGCCGGCGTCGGAACCATCGGCATCGTCGACTTCGATGTCGTCGATGAATCCAACCTGCAGCGGCAGGTGATCCACGGTCAATCCGATATCGGTAAGTCGAAGGCGCGCAGTGCGCGCGATTCGATCCAGGAGATCAATCCGCTGGTCAATGTGGTGCTGCACGAGGATCGTCTCGAGCCCGACGGGGCCATCGAGTTATTCAGCGGATACGACCTGATTCTCGACGGCACCGACAACTTCGCGACCCGATACCTGGTCAACGACGCCGCAGTCCTCGCGCATAAGCCGTATGTATGGGGGTCGATTTACCGGTTCGAGGGCCAGGCGTCGGTGTTCTGGGAAGACGCGCCCGACGGTCGGGGACTCAACTACCGCGACCTATACCCACAGGCGCCGCCGCCCGGCATGGTGCCGTCCTGCGCGGAAGGCGGCGTGCTCGGAATCCTGTGCGCCTCAATCGGATCGATTATGGGCACCGAGGCGATCAAACTCATCTGCGGCATCGGCGAACCGCTGCTCGGCCGTCTGATGGTGTACGACGCCCTGGACATGACCTATCGAACGATCAAGATTCGGAAGGATCCGGCTGGCGTCGAGGTGACTGAGCTGATCGACTACGACGATTTCTGCGGGGTGGTGTCAACCGAGGCCGCGGATGCGGCAGTAGGTTCGACGCTGACGGCGGCCGAATTGAAGACCAAGATCGACGCGGGTGATCCGATCGCCCTGATCGACGTTCGCGAGCGCGTCGAATGGGAGATCGTGCACATCGACGGTGCCACCTTGATTCCCAAAGGTGAGTTCGAGTCCGGTGCCGCGTTGGCGCGCGTGCCGCAGGACCGCCAGGCGGTTATCTACTGCAAGACCGGGGTGCGCTCAGCCGAGGTGTTGGCGACTCTCAAGCGAGCGGGCTTCTCCGACGCGGTACACCTGCAGGGTGGCGTGACGGCCTGGGCACATCAGGTGGATCAGTCCTTACCGGTGTACTGAGCGCTCCACCGGGCGGGAGTCCGTTGGCCGGGCTCCAGTTCCCGCCGATCGAGTAGGGCGAGGCGCTAGCCGCGGCCGTATCGAGACCCCGCAACCTCGCCGCCCGACTTCAGCCCGCGTCAAGTCGGTCACAGGGTGCGCAACACATGGCCTGCCTCCCCGGTTATGTCGGCCCCGCTCGGTAATCTCCCAGGTGTGACGAGCGTTGAACCACCCGAGCACGTCTTGCAGACGTTTGGCCTTACCGCACACCCACCCATCGAGATGGGCGACCAGTGGACTGGCGGCTGGCGTGTTGGCGAGGTTGTGCTGTCGATGGTGCCCGACCACGCGCGTGCCGCCTGGTCGGCGACCGTCCGGGAAAACCTGTACGTCGACGGACTGCGTATCGCCCGCCCCTTCCGATCAACCGACGGACGTTATGTGGTGTCGGGGTGGCGCGCGGATACCTATATCGCCGGTGCTCCCGAGCCTCGCCATGACGAGGTCCTACAGGTCGCCGACCGATTGCACGCGGCGATCGCCGAGTTGGAGCGCCCACGCTTTCTTTTGCAGCAGCCGGCGCCGCCGATCACCGACGTTGACGTCTTCACCGCGGCCGACCGCGCTGCCTGGGAAGACGTTCCGCTACGGACTGCCCGCGCCGCGCAGATCGACGAGCCGACGACCGACGATGGCAAAGTCAGCGTCGAGATGTTGAAAACCCTTGCCACACTTCGTAAGAAGGTCGAGACACCGTCACAGGTGGTTCACGGCGACCTCTTCGGTACAGTGCTTTTCGCGGGTGCGGCGGCACCGGGTATCACCGATATCGTGCCTTACTACCGTCCGGCCACGTGGGCGTCGGCGGTAGTCGTCGTGGATTCGCTTGCCTGGGGCGGCGCGGACGAGGCGCTGGTCGATCGCTGGTCGGATCAACCGGAATGGCCGCAGATGATGTTGCGCGCCACAATGTTCCGGCTCGCGGTGCACGCGTTGCACCCGCGTTCGACGACAGGTGCGCTGCCGGGGTTGCGGCGCGTCGTCGAACTTGTGCGGTTGATGGTTTAGTACGCAATCTCCCAGCGGCATTGCCGCAATAGCACGCGACCATCGCGGATGGGAACCCCTTCTGCGCGTAGTGCTTCCAGTTGGCGCGTGGCCAAATGGGGTGCCGGTCGTCCGCTGGCACCGATGACCCGGTGCCAGGGTAGGTCGCCACTGTCGGTGCGCATGATCCAGCCAACGATGCGCGCGTTCGTAAGTCCGGCCGCGTCGGCGAGGTCGCCATAGGTGCTGACCTGCCCGGAGGGGATCGCGGCGACCAATTCTCGGACGCGCTCGACATCGTCTTCAGTTACCGATGCCATTGGTCAGAGTCTCTCGCGAATCAACGTCGCGACGAGTTCCGGTTCGATTAGCGGCACCATATGGTCGCAGTCGACGTGTCGGATATCCACTGCGGCAAGGGTTTTCGTCGCAGCTTCGATAAATTCGGCGGAAACGAACGGTGGCTGTACTCGATCAGCGACGACGATCGTCGTCGGAATATGGGATGGCGGTAGCTCTGCGGGCCGGGCCATCTCACTCCACGCCGTCGCGGCGGCGGGCTGGCTCACGCGCCAACCGACCGCATGTCCTACGTCGATCAGATGCGCCGCGATCTCGGCGTCGAGGATGTCGTCGGGAACCATCGCCCAGCCTTCGGCACGCTTAGCCGCACGCGCGGCGTCGGCATCGGGGTAGGTCCAGTTCATCATCGATTCCGTCGCGATCTGCGACGCCCACTCGGGCGGCAGGCCCTGTGCGGGGTCGAGCAGGATGAGGCCGCGTACGGCGTCGGGACGACGTTGGCTGAGTCGGATCGCCAGCGCCGCGCCGAACGAATGCCCGACGATGACGATCGGTGTCTCGGCGTCGGCGTAAGTGTCCAGAATCGGCTCGAGCGCGTCGAGATGGGCGTCGAACGACCAGGGCGCGGTCCAGGGGGAATGGCCGTGGCCGAGCAGGTCGGGTGCGACGACGCGAACGTCGGCGAGATATGCGGTGGCGAGCGCGCCCCAGCGTGGGCCGTGACCGGTGAGACCGTGCAGTGCGAGGATTGTTGGCGCGCCGGGAGTACCCGGAAAGACGGTGGTGTGCAGCGCGGGCGGGACCATGACGGAGATGATGCCGCACGACTCCGACACCGACGTCGGCGGCTCGACATCGCGTGTCGGATCGAGTCTGCGGTCTGGCCACCACCAGGGGGGGATATTCCCTCGACGGGAGTCCGGCCGCAGGGAAGAGTCATGTTGGCGAGTGGGCCCCGCACCCTGTCAGGGCGACATGATTCGATAGATCCCGTGGCAGCCCACCGCAACACCTCGGCAATGGCCGGTACCGCACTGCGGACCAGGCTGGTGTCGGCAACTACCGAGTCGGGGGAGCGTCGGACGTGGGTTCCGTCGGCGCAGCGTTTGATCTCCACGATGGTCCTGTCCGATCCAGAACAGCCGTGGCTACCCCATCGCGTTCACGGCGGGCCGGGGACCGGCAAGACATCACTGATCGTCGACGCCGCGGTGGCGCGATTGAGCAATCCCGATGTCGATCCGGAGTCGGTATTGGTACTGGCGTCGAGTCGACGCGCGGCGACCACACTGCGCGAACAGATCACTCGACGAGTTCTGGCCCACGGCGCCGTCGGCGCAGATGGGTTCCCCGCGAACCGCAAGATTCTCGGCGGTGCCCTGCGTGAACCGCTGGTCCGTACGGTGCATTCATATGCGTTCGCGATTTTGCGACTCCAGGCAGCCGTCCACGACAATCCACCGCCCCGGCTGATCACCGGCTCCGAACAAGATGTGGTGTTGCGTGAATTGCTGATGGGCGATCTGGAGGACGGAGCGGAATACTGGCCGACGTGGCTTCGTCCGGCGCTCGCCACCGACGGCTTCGCTCAGGCGTTGCGAGATCTGTTGATGCGGGCGGCCGAGCGCGGCGTCGGACCGGAAGAGCTGACGCGACTTGGTAAGGCGCACAAACATCCCGAATGGGTGGCCGCCGGACACGCCTACGCCCAATACGAGCAGAACATGTTGTTACGCGGTGCGGTCGGGATCGCCGCGCCGCACGCGTCGGCCCCCGCGGTCGACGCCGCCGAGTTGGTCGGCTCGGCCCTGTCGGCGTTCGCGACTGATCCAGAACTCCTTGCGGTGCAACGTAATCGGATTCGGCACCTCCTCGTCGACGACGCTCAGCATCTCGATCCGCAAGCGGCCCAGCTGATCCGATTGATCGGGACCGGCGCCGACTCGGCGATCATCGCCGCAGATACCGACCAGTCGATCTTCTCCTTCCGTGGGGCGAGTCCACGGTTCGTCGAATCTCTCACCGACTCGGACTCGCCGCGAGACATATTGTTGGCCAATGACTTTCGGGGTACCCCGGAGATCAACGCGGTCGGCGCGGCGCTGGCCCGTCGACTGCCCGGACATCGCCCGCATCCATATCCGCAGTCGGGAGCGGCACACTCCGGTGAGTCCGCGCGGGTTCGCGTATTCACCTCGGCGGCCAAGGAGGCGACCGCCGTCGCGGATCTACTGCGGCGTGCGCACCTGTTCGACGATGTGCCGTGGTCGTCGATGGCGGTTATCGTGCGTTCGGTTGCACTTTCCGCGCCAGCGCTGCGGCGTGCGTTCCGCTCCGCGGGAGTTCCGCTGACCACCCCGACGTCGGACCTGCCATTGCATCGTCAACGGGCGGTCGCCGCATTTCTCCTCGCGATGCGAGTTGTCGACGCGACGAGCGGCGCGCCGGATATTCTCGCCGATACCAGCGCTGAGGAGTTCGGCGCCGACGACATCGTGACACTGCTATCCGGGCCAATCGGCGGTGCGGACCCGGCATCATTGCGTCGCCTACGACGCGGTGTGCGGCGGATCGACGAGAAGGCGGTACCCGAAGCCGAGGTGGATTCGCTGGCATCGTTATGGCGAGCGCTCGGCGACCCCGAGTCGGCCGATCGGTATCTGTCCTTACTGTCCGACGTTGAAGCTCGGCCGCTGCGCCGGACACTCGAAGTGGTGAACGCGGCACGCCGTGTCAATTCGGCACACCGTGGCGTCGAGGAGACGCTGTGGGCGGCATGGCAGGCATCAGGTCTGGAGAAGCGCTGGGCGGCAAGCGCATTGCGCGGTGGACCGGTCGGCGAGCAATCAGATCGGGACCTTGATGCGATGGTCGCCATGTTCGAAGCTGCGGCGTCGTTCACCGACAATCTGCCGACCGCCGGCGTCGGAGCATTCGTGCGTCATCTGACCGCACTGCAGATTCCCCTTGATTCGCGGGTCGCGCATGCCGCAGCCGAATCGGTGACGGTGTTATCCGCACATGCCGCGGCCGGCCGTGAATGGGATGTCGTCGCGGTGGCCGGAGTGCTGGACGGGCTGTGGCCATCGCTGCGTTCACGTGGCAGCGTCCTGGCGACCGGGCAACTCATGGACATCCTCGAAGGTATCGACCCTGACGCCGTCGATACGGTGGCACGTAGCTCCATCGCACTCGCCGATGAACGTCGTCTCCTGCTGGTTGCCTGCACCCGCGCCCGCCGCAAACTCCTGGTGTCGGCGGTCGAAGATGGCAGCGGCGAATCCTCACCGTCGCGCTTCATCCCGGAGATCGCATCGGCGCTGGGGCAGCTCGGAACCGATGATTCAGATGAAACACAAACCGACACAGTCGAATTGGACCCCGGAGTCGGTCGGGTGCTATCGCTGCCGTCGCTGATCGCGACGTTGCGGTCAGAAGTGGCGGCAGGGATGGCCGCCGAATCCGAACCGAGTTCTCGGACGCGTGCGGCCGCAGAACTGCTCGCCCAACTCGCCGATTCGGATATTCCAGGTGCACATCCGCGCGACTGGTTCGGTTTAGCCGGAGCGTCGACAGATTCTCCCCTGTGGACACCGGAAGCCGGCCCGAGGTTCCTGTCACCGTCCAATGTCGAATCGCTGAGCCGGTGTTCGCTGCGTTGGGTACTGGAACGCCACGGCGGTCGTGATGGTAACGCGGCACCCGCATTAACCGGCACGCTGGTGCATACCTTGGTGCAGGCGGTTGCCGGGCAGATCGAACCGGCCGAGGTAACGCAGGCGCTGCGAGAGATTTGGGATCGCGTGGATTCGGGCGCCGAGTGGTTTTCGGCGAAGGAACTCGAGCGCGCCGAGGGCATGTTGACGAATTTCCGCGAATGGCTCGCACAATCGCGTTCGGAGCTGACCGTGCATGGCATCGAGACGGAGGTCGACGCCCAACTGCCGGCCGATCCTGACGACCCGACGTCGATCCCGGTCCGGCTGGTCGGGCGTATCGACCGGCTGGAGACCGACAGCGCGGGCCGTCCGGTTGTCGTAGACGTGAAGACCGGAAAGACAGTGATAACGGCGAATGACGCTGCCGAGCATGCCCAGCTGGCGACCTATCAGCTCGCTCTTAACCTGGGCGGGGTACCGGAGCTAGGCCCGGTGGAGACAGGCGGTGCGCGACTCATCTACGTTGCTTCGGCCAACCGTAAAACCGGGGCGGCAGTTCGTGAACAAGATGCCCTGACACCGGAATTGGTCGACGAATGGAAAACAATTCTGCGTTCGGCAGCCAAAGCGAGCGTCGGGCCGGTGTTCACCGCTACGGTGAATCCGGGGTGCGGTCACTGCCAGTTGTCCACGAGTTGCCCGGCCAGGCTGCGCGGAAAGTCGGTGGTCGATGACTGAGCCGCACAGCCCCCCACGCGTCTCGGCCACGAGTCTGTCTGCGGCGCTGGGACTTCCGATGCCGACACCCGAACAGGTCGCGGTGATCGAGGCCCCGCTCGAACCGATCCTGGTGGTCGCGGGTGCGGGCGCGGGCAAGACCGAGACGATGGCCTCGCGGGTGGTGTACCTGGTAGCCAACCGGCTCGTTGGGCCCGAGGAAATCCTCGGACTTACCTTTACCCGTAAGGCCGCCAGTGAATTGGGTGCGCGCATCAGGCGCAGGTTGTCGATGCTGGCTTCCTCACCGGCACTGGTCAATTGGGACCCCGACGGTACGTTGTCAACTCGACTGCGAAACGCCGACCCGGAGGTCAGTACCTACCACGCGTACGCTGGCCGGCTCATTTCCGACTACGGACTCCTTCTTCCGGTCGAGCCGGCTTCGACCCTGCTCAGCGAGACAGAATTGTGGCAACTGGCATTTTCGGTGGTCAGCAACTGGACCGGTGAACTCAATACGACCAAAGTTCCCGCGGGGGTAACCGAGGCGGTATTGCGGCTCTACGGCGAAATGGCAGAGCATTTAGTCGATTTCGGCGATCTCATGTCATCCGGGGACGAGCTATACGACCTGATCGACACTCTGCCCAAGGGACCTCGGCAGCGTGACGAGCCGTCGCAAAAATTGCGCGCGATCCAGGCTGTTGTCGACGAGCGACGTGAACTACTCCCGCTGGTGGCCGAACTCGTCGAACGACTACGCGAGCAGAGCGCCCTCGACTTCGGCTCGCAGATGTCACTCGCGGCGCGGCTGGTCGCGGGGAACTCCGAAGTGGTTGCCGGCGAGCGGGAATCGGTGCGGGCAGTACTCCTTGACGAGTATCAGGACACCGGGCATTCACAACGTGTCCTACTTTCGACACTATTCGGCACGAGGGGAACGAATTCGGACGCGCGCACGGTTGCGGTGACCGCGGTCGGCGACCCGATTCAGTCGATCTACGGCTGGCGCGGAGCGTCGGCGGCGAACCTGCCCCGGTTCACCACTGATTTCCCCAAAAGTGATGGCACGGCGTCGGATCGGTTGGAACTGCTCACCAGTTGGCGCAACGGTGTGCAGGCATTGCGGCTTGCCAATGAGACGTCGGAAGAATTGCGCCGCAAGGGGATTCCGGTAAGTGTCTTGCGTCCCCGGCCAGACGCGCCAGTCGGCAGCGCGCGGCTGGCGCTCACCCAGACGGTGCTCGACGAGCGAGGCTGGATCGCCGACGCCATCGAATCGCATTATCGTGCAGCCGAAGATGCCGGGCAGGCTCCGCCGACTACCGCGATTCTGGTGCGCCGCAACGACGATTCGGCCCCGTTGGCCGCCGAACTGGAGAGTCGGGGCATCCCAGCCGAGGTGGTTGGCATCGGTGGGCTGTTACATGTGCCGGAAATCGAAGATATTGTCGCGACGCTGCGCCTGATCGCTGATCCGCTGGCCGGTACCTCAGCGATGCGGCTATTGACCGGCGCCCGTTGGCAATTGGGTGCCGCCGACATTGCGGCGCTGTGGCGTAGGGCAACTGATCTCGCGGCGGTCGAATACGCGGCTTCGACTGGCGCGATGGGTAGCGTCGAAGAGCTCAACGCCGCTCTCGACGCGGCGCTTCCGGCTGAGATCGTTGATGCCGCCGGTATCGCGGACGCGCTGATCGACCCTGGTCCGGCGGACCGGTACAGCAGTGCGGGGTTCACCAGGATTCGCGCGCTCGGCGGTCAACTGGAAATGCTGCGACGGCGTATCGGACAGCCGCTGTCGGAGTTGGTCGCCGACGTCGAGAACAGCATCGGCGTGGCGGTCGAGGCTCAGATTCGTGCCCGGCGGATGCGCGGTGCGATTACCGGCCGCGAGCATCTGGATGCTTTCGCCGACTACGTGACGGCGTATGCGGATCGCCCAGGAGCCACGCTGCCCGGACTGCTCGCGTTCCTGGAGACGGCGGAGACCATCGAGAAGGGGCTGGAACCGGGCAAGATTGAGGTCGCCGAGCAGCGCGTACAGATTCTGACCGTGCATGCGGCCAAGGGGCTCGAATGGGATGTGGTGGCGATTCCGCACTTGTGCCGCAACATCTTTCCCAGCGGAAAGTCGGAAGCGACGTGGTTGGGCAGTGCCCGGGAGTTGCCCGCGGAGTTGCGTGGAGATCTCGCCGATCCGGTCGAAGCCGGTGTCAGTGAAGGGTTTCCGCCGTTGGACCTGTCCCGCGTCGGCGACCGCAAGCAACTGGAAGACGCGCTCGCCGAGCATAAGGAAGCTATTGCCCAGCGTCGGCTTGAGGAAGATCGGCGGCTCCTCTATGTCGCATTGACCCGTGCCAAAGAGGAATTGCTGATCTCGGCGCATCAGTGGTCGATGGGCGACGAGAAGCCACGCGGCGGCTCACCGTTTTTCGACGAATTGCGGGAGGTCGTCGCCGCCGCCCTGGCATCCGGCGATCCGGCGGTCTCCGACGGGCTATCGATCGACGTCGATGAACCGGAACCGCAGCCGGGAATGACGAATCCGCTTGCTGAACATGTAATTTCGGCGGCATGGCCGGCCGATGCGTTGGGTAGTCGGCGCGATACCATCAGTGCTGCGGCGACTTTGGTCACCGACGCGATCACCGCCCGTGATCAGCCCGCACTATTCGACGAATTTACCGCCGATGTGCCTGCCGTCGCGACTGATGAAGATCCGGATGTCGAGGCCTGGCGTGCTGAGGTTGACGCGTTGTTGGCCGAGCACAATCAAGGTAACCAGGCACATATCGTCGTCTCACTACCGACGCATCTGTCGGTCAGTCAACTCGTGGACCTCGACACCGACGAGGCCCGCTTTGCCGAAAGGCTGCGTCGTCCAACACCTTTCAAGCCGAATCCGTTGGCGCGGCGGGGAACGGCATTCCACGCATGGGTGGAGCGACGTTTCGGCGCTACTCGGCTACTCGACATCGACGAGTTGCCCGGTGCCGCCGACGCCGCTGCCGGCGTCGACGACGATTTCGCCGCCCTGCAAGAGGCTTTTCTCGCATCGGCGTGGGCCAATCGCACACCGATCGAGGTCGAAGTGCCATTTGAGACGGTTATCGGCGAAACCGTGGTCCGCGGGCGCATCGACGCGGTTTTCGAGGAGCGTGGCAAAGAAGAGGCGGATACTTGGCTCGTCGTCGACTGGAAAACCGGTGCCGTACCCGAGCCCGCGCAGCGTGAGTCGCTATATATCCAGCTCGCCGCCTACCGGATCGCGTGGGCGCAGTTGATGGATGTCGAGCCGAGCCGGGTGCGCGCGGCATTTCACTATGTGCGCAGCGGAATCACCCTGGAACCCGACGATCTGCCCGACGCGTCCGGATTGGCTGGATTGCTCAGCAAGTGAGTGCCGCCGCGACTTACTCCAGTGCCGCAGGTAACCGTGTGAGAGTCTAGGCTTCATTCTTGTGAATCGACCGAACGGGAGATATATCTGATGCCATCGCGCCTGCGTCGACGCTTCGGTACAGAGACCCTGACCGAACGCCCAGAGTACGCGCTCGTCGGCATCATCAAGATCCCCGAGTCGCAGAACAGTCCGGGACGGGCAATCGGCCGCCGCGTGGTATTCGCCGTGTGTGCGTTGTTCTTCACCGCGGGCGTCGTGTGGCTCGACCGGGGCGGCTATCGAGATGCCCAGGGTAATGAGTTGTCTTTCCTCGACTCGCTCTACTACTCGGCGGTGACGCTCTCGACGACCGGCTACGGCGACATCACGCCGATCACACCCGGTGCCCGCCTGATGAACGTCTTGATCATTACCCCGCTACGCGTGCTGTTCCTGATCGTGTTGATCGGAACGACACTCGAAGTGCTCACCGAACGGTCCCGCCAGGCCCTCAAGATCCAGCGTTGGAGGAATAAGTTGCGTAACCACACCGTGGTCGTCGGATACGGCACCAAGGGCCGTACCGCCGCGGCGGCAATGATCGCGGACGGAGTAAAGCCCGCCGATATCGTGGTCGTCGACGAAAATGCCGCCGTCCTCGATACTGCGGCAGCCGACGGATTGGTCACCGTTCGCGGTGACGCCACCAAATCCGATGTGCTCCGCCTCGCCGGGGTCGCGCACGCGGCGAGTATCGTCATCGCGGCCAATCGCGACGACACCGCCGCGCTGGCGACCCTGTCGGCGCGTGAATTGAACAAGAACGCGAAGATCGTTGCGTCGATTCGCAATTCGGAGAACACGCACTTGATGCAGCAGTCCGGTGCGAACTCCGTCGTGGTTTCTTCGGAGACCGCGGGCCGGTTGTTGGGTCTGGCCACCATGACTCCGACGGTGGTGGAGATGATCGAAGATCTGCTGACCCCCGACGAGGGGTATGCGATCGCCGAGCGTGAGGTTGAACCCAGCGAGACCGGCGGGTCGCCGGCACATACCGCGGACATCGTGCTGGGCGTGGTGCGTAACGGGACCCTCTACCGGATCGGCGACTCGGAGGTTGAGGCAATCGAATCGGGCGACCGCCTGCTGTACGTGCGACGCGGTCCGGCCGACAAATGACGGATTTCGTCCTGCGTGCATTGCCGCTGTTGTCGCGCGCAACGTTCGATCGCGCGCATAATCTCCGTGAAGATCCCGCGGCACTTGCCGCCGGATGGGCCGGCGCACGGATACTCGATATCGATTACCAAGGGAAGTTTCCGATCACCGACGACGGTCATCTCCGGTGGGTGAGCGCCACCGGCGACGTCGACGAGACCGCGGTGCTGCTTGGCGTTGCCGAACGGCATCTCTGGGCGCGCCGCGTCCGGGAGATCGAGGGAGCCAGCACCGATCCGCGCCTGGGTGCGGTCAATCTCGAGGCCGACGAGGCCGGATTGCTGGCGACAGCACTCGGCATGCTCAATTGGCATGACACATCACGGTTTTCGCCATCGTCTGGCTTCGAAACGCATAGTGACAAGGGCGGCTGGATACGGCGCGACGCCAACAGCGGCCGCGAAGAGTTTCCGCGCACCGACGCCGCGATCATCACCGTCGTGCACGACGGCGCGGACCGGGTATTGCTCGGGCGGCAGGCGACCTGGCCGGATCGTTGGTATTCGACGCTCGCCGGTTTCGTCGAACCCGGGGAATCGCTGGAGCAATGCGTCGCCCGCGAAGTCTACGAAGAAGTTGGTATCGCGGTCCACAGTCAGCGCTATCTGGGCAGTCAGCCGTGGCCGTTCCCGCGATCGCTGATGTGCGGATTCGCCGCGATCGCCGACCCGAAGGAACCGCTACGCTTCCTCGACGGTGAGATCGGCGACGCGCACTGGTTCCATCGGGACGAGGTACTTGAGGCATTGGCCCGCGGCGACGACTGGGTTCGAGTCGATGGGACCGTCGACGACTCGACCAGTGGTCCGCGGCTCCGATTGCCCGGCTCGATCTCAATCGCACGCACCCTGATCGAGGCGTGGGCCGCTTCGTAACTGAGAGATTCTGGGATCGTCAGAGACCCAGCTTCTTCTTGACGTCGGCGATCGACGGATTGGTCGCGGTGGACCCGTCGGTGTATTTGACCGTCGGTACCACATGATTTCCGTTGTTGACGCTGCCGACGAAGTCGGCGGCGGTCGGATCCTGTTCGATGTCGACTTCGTCCCAGGCAACCCCGAGGCTCTTGAGCCCAACCTTCAGGCGGCTGCAGTAGCCGCACCAGGAGGTGGTGTACATGGTCAGGGCTGCGGTATCGGTGCTCACGGTGTTGTTAACGCTGCCGGGAGCGCAGGTATTTCCCGGTCGGCGGCTGCGGTTTTCGTCGCTTGGCTCACCCACGTCTTCAATTGTTCGTAGACGTCGTCGTTGTTGAGCAGCGACATGTGGTGGGCTCCGGGGAGATGGAAACCGGCGGCATCGCCGAAGCCGACGCGACGTGCTCGGGTACGCCCAGATGCGCTGCCGCGCAGTACCAGGCCGTCGCCGATCAAATAGCCGAGCGGATTGCGGCGGCTGGTACCCACCGACGCTGACACAAAGCAGTGCATCGCGTTGGCGAGCAGCGGCACCTCGGTGGCCGCGGCCCGCGCAAGCGAATCTGCGTCGCGTCCGTGCCAATCTTCGTCGACCAGCGATCCCTGCCGCAGGTCGCGAATACCTGCGCTTCGGCGACGAAGGAGGCGTCCGAACGGCGCCGTCTCCGGCATCCGAGTGAGCAGCGAACTTCCGACATGCGCCAACTGTTCCAACGGTGCGCCGTGATGTGGTGTGCCAAGACTGACGGTCAACGAAGTCGACTTTGTCCAGTCCATTCCCGCTCGGGAGGCGTGGTGAGCCGCGCTGCGCGCGACCAGTCCACCCATCGAATGGCCGATCAGAGTGATGCCGGTGACCGGAACCGGCCAGTTCCGTACTGTTGCCGCCAGCAGGTAAGACAGTGCACGTCCGTTCGCTGAGATATGGCGTCCGGTGTTGTAGCGGACCTCGATGGCGGTGGTATCGAGGTCGGAGTTGAGGCGTTGCGCATATGTCGGAGCGCCGCCGAGTCGCCATGCGTATTCGGTCTCGACCAATCCGTGTAAGAACACGACGAGGTGGCCCGATGCGTCGGGAAACGCGCGATGCAGTTCCGCCCGGCTGGGAGACACGACGGTGCCAGCCACTCGGATGGCCATCGGATCGGCGGCGAGTGGTGAGCCGCTTTCGTCGAGTGTGTCGCCGATCAAACCGTTGATGATGCCGATCGCGGCTGCTCCGCGCACCGTCTCCGACGGTGCCGGCCAGGAGCGTTTACTTGGCATCGCGCGCCCGGCAACCTCGCTGGCCGCGGTGGAGGCGATCTCGATGGATTGGTATATGCCGTCGGTGATGCCATCGTGGAGTGCCTTAATCGGTGTGACCGCGCCACCGGTCCCTACGCGCATCCCCGCGAATACGCGGTCGGAGATCGCGCGATGCACGTTATGGATCCCGCCGGCGGCAACGCCAACTTCACGCAGACCGAGTTCGGCCAGTGCGCGTACTTCGGCGTTGCTCTGGGCGGCTGACGTCATGGCGCCAGTGTACATATGTTCACTGAATTGGAAAATGTGAGAACGGCCATGTGTTTCGACACACCCCTTGGCCGCTGGACTGTCATATAGCGATGGGAGACTGGGTTGGTGGCCGACTCCGACATGCTTGCCGACCTGGACCCGCAACAACGGGCTGCCGTCCTTGCACCGCGTGGCCCGGTCTGTGTTCTCGCGGGGGCGGGGACCGGCAAGACTCGGACAATCACCAGGCGTATCGCTCACCTCGTCGATTCCGGACAGGTCAATCCGTCCCAAGTGCTCGCCGTGACGTTCACCGCGCGGGCGGCGGGCGAGATGCGAACGAGATTGCGGTCGTTGGGTATCGCCGGAGCGGGAAATGCCGTGCAGGCGCAGACATTTCACGCCGCGGCGATGCGCCAATTGCGTTACTTCTGGCCGCAGGCATTCGGCGATCGGCGGTGGCAACTGCTCGATCGAAAGATTCCGGTGCTGGCCGGCGCCGCTCGTCGAGCGGGTGTGGCCACCGGCAATGACATGTTGCGCGACCTGGCGTCGGAGATCGAGTGGGCCAAAGCGTCGTTGCTCGGTCCGGGCGACTACGCGGAGGCCGCGATCGGATTCGACCGGGATGCTCCGGTCGATCCGGCCAAGGTCGCCGACGTCTGGTCCAACTACGAACGTCTCAAACAGGCTGATCCCGACGAGTGGTATCTCGACTTCGACGACATGCTCATATACACGGCACAGATTCTGCGTGATGTTCCGGGCGTCGCCGAGGAATTCCGTTCGCGCTACCGGTGTTTCGTGGTCGACGAGTATCAGGACGTGACGCCGGTACAGCAGGGGCTGCTCGATATGTGGCTGGGCGAGCGCGACGACCTCACCGTCGTCGGCGACGCCAACCAGACGATCTACACGTTCACGGGGGCCACCCCAAAATATTTGCTCGACTTCTCCCGACGATTCGCGCACGCCGAGGTGGTCCGCCTGGAGCGCGACTATCGCTCGACGCCGGAAGTCGTTGACCTTGCCAACCGTGTCATCGGCGCTGCTCGCGGACGGATCGCGGGTACGCGGCTACGGCTGATCGGACAGCGTGATCCCGGACCCGAGCCGACGTTCACCGAATACGACGATGAACCGGCGGAGGCCGGTGGCGCGATAGCGGAGATCAAGAGCCTTATTCGGCGCGGGGTTGAACCGGCCGAGATCGCCATCCTGTACCGCGTCAACGCACAGTCGGAGAATTTCGAGCAGGCGCTCACCGAGGCTGGGATCCCCTATCAGGTGCGCGGCGGCGACGCCTTCTTCCAGCGAACCGAGATTCGGCAGGCGTTACGCCAGCTCGACGTCGCGGCCCGCCAATTGGATCAGACAGCGGACGGCCCGACAGGGGAGGAACTCACCGACGTGGTCGCGGCGGTCCTCACGCCACTTGGCCTCACCGACGAGCAACCGTCCGGTGCCGAAGCGCGGGCACGGTGGGAATCCCTGCGCGCATTGTCGGTGCTGACCGACGATATGGTCACTGAGAATCCCAATCTTCTTCTGGGACAACTCATCTCCGAACTCGCTGCCCGCGCCCAGGCGCGTCATCCACCGACGGTGCAGGGGGTCACGTTGTCATCGTTGCACGCCGCGAAGGGGTTGGAATGGGATGCGGTATTCCTCGTCGGGGTTACCGACGGTTCGCTGCCGATCAGTCAGGCGATCAACGGTTCAGCCGAAGATATCGAAGAGGAACGGCGTCTCCTGTACGTCGGAGTGACCCGCGCGCGTGAGCATCTGAATATCTCGTGGGCATTGTCGCGAAATGAGGGCGGGCGGCGCGGGCGTCGACGCTCACGATTTCTCAACGGCATCGCACCCGATGATGAGCGTCCGACTGGCCCGGCGCGTGCGACGTCGGACAAAGCGGCTCGCAAACAGGCCCGTACGCAGGCATTGGCCGAGTTGTCGTCGGCCGATACCGAACTATTCGAGGCACTCAAGTCCTGGCGTCTCGACCAGGCGCGGGAGCAGGCAAAACCACCGTTCGTGGTGTTCAGCGACCGGACGCTGATCGCGATGGCGACCGCCCGTCCAACGACGATCGCGGAATTGGGGAAGATCAGCGGTGTCGGATCGTCGAAACTCGAGTCGTACGGCGAGGATGTCGTGGAGATCGTGAACGCAGCGTCGGGCGACTAGTCGCCCGGAAAACTGCAGGTCAAAAATAGGTTGTGCGAATTGTGGGCTTCCCGCTAGTCTCGTTAGCGTCAAGTTCGAGCGGAACTGTCGCATGCGCGCGGTGTCCGGTTGAAACGGAATCGGGCCGGTTGCTTTGCCGCTGGTGGCCCTGGGATACGCAGAAAGGAGTGGAATCGTGAACGGATCAATGAATCTCGCCGAACAAAATTTGGCGACCGCACGCGTCCATTTCTGGGAGGCGTACACCCATCTGGCACCGTGCGCTATCGCGCGTCCCAAGGCCGACGGCTTCCTGCCCGCGGCCCTGCGCGCACCGGCAGGCGTAGCGCGAGCGCCGCAGCGATTCCCCGACGTAAACCTCCACGGGAGGTGTCTGGTCTAGACATCTCACAGGCTGGCTAGCAGACCTCAAGGTCACGGGCGAATCGCGAAAGCGAGACCCGTGACCTTTTGTTTTGGCAGTCACCGCAAGCCATTTCAACAGTCTCGGGTCGCGAAACGAAACCGTTCAACACCACACCATGGAGACCTAATGACTTGCGTTCTCGAACCTTGTATAGACCAGACCGAATTCTCAACGACCGGATCGACGGAGACCCTGGCCGGCCGTCTCGACGTGCCGTGCCAGGTCGCCGACCCCGACATGTGGTTCGCGGAGAACCCGCGTGACCTCGAACAGGCCAAGGCGCTCTGCGCTGACTGCCCATTGCGGGCCGAATGCCTGGCAGCAGCGCTTGATCGCGCTGAGCCCTGGGGCGTGTGGGGTGGCGAGATTCTGGAACGGGGCGCCGTCATCGCACGCAAGCGCCCGCGTGGCCGGCCACGCAAGACTGCGTGAGGACCGCGACCGGGGATGAATCCGGGGGAGGAGTCAGCTGCCCGCCGTCACACACCGAGAAGGTGTACGACGGCGGGCAGTTTGCTATCTGGGGCGAGCGGGGTCAGGATTCTTCCGCGACGCCGGGGACCCACTTTTCGAGAATCGCCCGATATGGCGCGTACGCCTCCAACTGCGAGGCGATCCCGACGCAACCCATCAGAACGCGGAACACCATCACGTACTCGGTCGGCACATTCAAGTTGCGCGACGTTTTGTATACCTCGCCGCGCATATCGGTGGCCTGGCCAGCAGCACGCTGCAACCATTTGCGCGTGAAGTGAAACGACTCGCTATAAAGCGGATCGACATAGGGCTTGAGGTACGCCGCGATGTTTTCGGGTGTCACCTTGTCGGCATGGGACCGCTGGATGAAGTTTGTCTGGACCATCAGCTCACGGAGTTCGTCGTAGCGCTTGTCACGCGCCAATGCCAGAATCCGGCCGGTGGCTGCGGGAAAACCGCCCTCGTAATGGCCGACGGCGCCAAAGTCGAGGATGCCGAAGCGGCCGTCGTCGGCGATGAAGAAGTTGCCCGGGTGGGGGTCGGCGTGCAGGAGTCCGACCCGTACCGGCGAACTGAACTCGAAAGTCGCCATCTTCAAGGCGGCGTCGTTGCGCTGCTCCTGCGTGCCGTTGGCGACGATCTTCGACAGTGGGATGCCGTCGAGCCATTCGGACACCATCACCTTCGGTGAGCTCGCCACTACCTTTGGGACGACGAAGTCGGGGTCGCCGTCAAACGCCTTGGCGAAGGCGCGCTGGTTCTCAGCCTCGGCAAGGTAGTCCAGCTCGTCTTCAGTGCGGTCGATCAGTTCGTCGATCATTGCTTTGACGTCGGTGCCGGGTGACAGTTTCTGGATCAGGCCGGCCAGTCGCGACAATGTCTTCAAGTCGGCGCGCAAGGCGTGGTCGGCGCCGGGATATTGCACTTTGACCGCAACCTGACGACCGTCAGACCAGACGCCCTTGTGTACCTGGCCGATGCTGGCTGCCGCTGCCGGGGTGTCGTCGAATGATTGAAAACGATCCCGCCACTTGGTGCCGAGCTGCTGGTTGAGTACCGCGTGCACCTTATCCGCGGGCAGCGGAGGAGCCTCGGCTTGCAGCTTGGTCAGTGCCTCGCGGAAGGGCTCGCCGAATTCGTCGGGGATGGCGGCTTCCATGATCGACATGGCCTGGCCGACTTTCATCGCGCCGCCCTTGAGCTCCCCGAGTACGGAGAACAACTGCTCGGCAGCCTTCTCCATCATTTCTTGGTTGACGTCGTCTTTGCTCTTACCTGCCATGCGCTTGCCGAAGCCGGCTGCGGCGCGCCCGGCCATACCGATCGGCAAGGACGCCAGTTTGGCATTGCGTCGTCCTTGCCCTCGCGTGATTTCGCTCATGGGAGAAGAATAGTTCACCGGCCTGACCGGAGGGTGAGCGATACTGTGGCGCGGGTCTCAAAGCTGAGCGGCACCGCATGTGCATGAGGGATGTGCGGGCCATCGTTTGCGCCGAAGTCGCACCGGATTCGGGTGAAACTCCAGGGTGTGGTCGATGAGATCGGGTTGTTCGGCCAGAGCAGACTGCTTCGGCTCCGACAGGCCGGCGACAATCTGTTCGACCTGTTCATGCGCCAGCGCGACGGTCGCCCGGATCGTGGCCGCACTCGCGTAGCCGGATTTTCCGAGCAGCTGGGCGGCGATCATCGGCCATTGCGGGTCGAGTGTTGCGCGGTGGTGATCAGCGCACCGTAGACAACTCGACATGCCCGGCAGGACCAGCGGTCCAATGATTCCGACACCGTCGCGCAGACGCACCACGAGATGCGGAATACATTGTCGCATAAGGATATTGACGATGGCAGGGTCGTGCGCGTGGTAATCGGTGAGGATGGCCAGCTGAGTGCCGGTCCAGTTGTTACGGCCGCCGAGCCGGGGCCGCTGCACCGAATGGGTGGTCGGTAGCCCAACGTCGCGCAACTCCACGCCAAGTTTCTCCGCGATTGGCCCGCGTCCGTGGATTCGCACCTTGAGCTGACTGACTCGGAGGCCACCGGGATACGGCAACACGGCCCCGCAGGCGGCGAGCTGATCGGCAAGTACCGCGAAATCTGCCACGCTCAGTCCGATGGTGCGGAGATAACGCAGAAGCTCGGGACGGGTATGCGGATCGTCGAGATAGCGCAACAGCGCGACCACGGTATCGGCGGTTACCGGTGGAGTCAGGTCGAGGATCGTGCTGCGATCGGGATCGCAGCCGATCTGGATGCGGTCCGGGCGACGCACCAAAATCGCCGTACCGGGCCGCAGGACCGGCAGGGGTGTGGAGAGCTCGCTCGCAGCCGTCATAGCAGCGATCGTGCCAGTGACCCCTTCGGGAATCGGTCGCTCGCAACTAGTTATCCACAGGTGGATTCATGGCTCCACCTGCGGATATCTACGTCAAACCAAATTACGACGTCGCTGGCCCGGTGTCGTCGCCGTCGTCCTTCTTCTGCTGCTCTTCCGCACGGGCACGAGCCTCGTCCGCGATGGTCTTCTCCAGAGCGGCCATCGGGTCGTCGAAGGCGCTGACGTCACCGCCGATCACTCGGTCGATGAATGCGGCCGGATTGTCGAGATCGTCGGCGTCGGGCAGCAGATCGGGATGCTCCCAGACTTTGTCGCGGGTCGCGACATCGGAGCTGTCGAGCAGTTTGCTCCAGAGCGCGGATGCTTCGCGCACCTTGCGGGGCCGCAGTTCCAGTCCGATCAGTGTGGCGAAGGTCTGTTCGGCGGGACCGCCGGACGCGCGGCGGCGGCGCATGGTCTCGGTCAGCGCGCCGACACTCGGGATCCGATCGGAAAGTGACTGGGACACAACGTGTTCCACCCACCCCTCGATCAGTGCCAGGAGTGTTTCGAGCCGGGTGAGTGCGGCCTGCTGCTCGGGTGTCGTGGTTGGGGTGAACGCCGTCGACGCACCCATCAACTCTTCGAGTTTGGCGGGGTTGGACAGTAGTTCGTTTGGATCGACGCCGCTGGCCATATCGGTGATGCCACTGAAGTCGATGGTGATGCCGCGGGCATATTCCTCGATGGTGGACAGGAGGCGCTGACGGAGCCATCCGACGTGGGTGAACAGTCGAAGGTGTGCGGCTTCGCGAGCTGCGAGGAAGACGATGATCTCTTGCGCGGGCTGTTCGAGACCGTCGGCGAATGCGGCGATCGCCTCCGGCAACAGTGCGGCTGTGCCCTCGGGAGCGAGTGGTAGGCCGATATCAGTAGAGGTCAGGACTTCTTTGGCGAGTTGGCCGAGCCCCTGCCCGAGTTGCGTACCGAACATCATTCCGCTCATCTGGGTGAGCATGCCCATCATCGGGCCGGCGAATTGCGCGGCTTCGGCCGGCATGCCGGACTCCATCGTCTGTGACAGGCCGGCGGCGATCGGATCGCACAGGCCCTTCCACGTCGGCATCGACTCTTCGAGCCATTGCACCGGGGTCCAGGCGAGCGAGCGCGTCACGCCCGACGGCAGCGTCGTCGCGTCGTCGAGCCAGACTTCGGCGAGCCGCACGGCGTCGGAGACCGCTTGGGTTTCCTTGTCCAGCACGGGTGTGAACGACCCGATCTGTTGACGCGCGAGATTGGCGGCTACCTCGTAGTTGACCGGCCCGCCGGCGTTGCCCGAGGTGAATCCGGCTCCCATACCGCTGAGCATGCTGCCCAGCTGAGAGAACATCTGACCGAGCGAGGCCGGGTCGAATCCCTCACCGCCGACATCGAATCCGAACGGATTGTTCGGATTATTGCCGCCGTTGTCCTTGCGGTCGTCGTCGCCGCCGTCGTCGCTGTTGGGGGACGAGAATCCGAAGGGCAAATCATTCATACTGTCAACGGTACCGGCAGTGGTGCCCGAAAAGCCCACCTCAACTGTTCGCCGTTAGCGGAGTCAGGCACGCGGCCGATCCTGCGAGCCGATGCCACTCCGTTAGGCTCGTCGGAATGAGCGTGTCTCCCGCGTATCGCCGGATAGCTGCCATCGCCGTGACTGTTGTGGCGGTGATCGCCCTCTTTTTCGTCGGCTTTTATGTTCAGGTGCCCTATGTCGCAATGGGGCCCGGCCCGACAGTCAACACTCTGAGTGATGTCACCGTCGCCGATCCCGCACCGGGCCAGGCCGGAAAAGACGGCAAGACTGTGCAGAAGCAGGAACCGGTCGTCATGATCAGCGGAGCTGAACTGGATAAGACCGACGGTCACCTCAATCTCACTACCGTCTCGGTCTACGACGGCCTGAGTCTCTTTGACGCGCTTGGGAAGTGGGTGTCGGGACGCTATGCGCTGGAGCCGCGCGAACAGGTGTACCCACCCGGTCAGAGCAACCAGGAGGTCCGCGAACAGAACGCCGTGCAGATGACGGATTCCGAGGCCAACGCCCAAGCCGCCGCCCTGCGCTACCTACACCGCCCGACCAAGCTGACAATCGCGGCGGTTGGTAAGGACGCGCCGGCGTCGAAGGCGCTCAAGGTCGATGATCAGGTGGTGGCAGTCTCGGGTACCCCGGTGGCGACGACCGTCGAACTCCAGAAGGCGATACGCGGACACAAGCCCGGCGACACCTTGCAATTGGCGATTATCCGCGACGGCAAGCCGCAGACGGTCGCCGTGAAGCTCGGACAGTGGCCCGACGGCGCTCCGAAAGAAGTGGCCGGGACCGGCTACCTCGGCGTGACACCGCAGGTGCTCAATGCCGACCCGAAACTGAAGATCGACTTCAACGTCGGCGACATCGGCGGGCCGTCCGCTGGCCTGATGCTGACGTTGGCAGTTGTCGACCGGCTCAGTCCGGGCAGCCTCACCGGCGGAAAGTTCATCGCCGGCACCGGAACAATCACCGACTCCGGCGTTGTCGGCCCGATCGGCGGCATTACGCATAAGACTCTCGCAGCCCGGGAAGCCGGGGCGTCGATGTTCCTGGTACCGGCGGCCAACTGTGCCGAGGCGAAGTCGGATATCCCCGATGGACTGGAGTTGGTGAAGATCGACTCGCTGGACGGGGCCGTCGGTGTGCTGACCGGGAAGACGGCCAAACAGGGTTGTTGACGCGATCGGGACGGACTCAGTCGTCAGGCTGATTGTCCAGCGTCGCGGCAAGCGCCTCCACCAGGTTCGGTGCTAGGTCTGGATGAGACAACAGCTCGATCTGGCCGTCGTCGACGTCGTCGAGGGGACGCAGCTGCAGGAGCGAGAGCGTGCGGCCGTCACGCAATGCGCCCGCGATGAGTCGGGCAGGCTGCGATCCGGGGTGGGCCAATGCGGTGGAACGAGCGGCGGCATCGGCGGCTGCCGGGTCGGACAGAAGCGGCTCGAACGCCTCATCGAGGTCGGACTCCGCTTCGGGCGGTAGTACGACAATCTCCTGAACGAGGGCGCATCCGGCCACGGCTTCGGGCCAACTGGTCGTCGCCAGAATATGTTCCAACTCGGCGGATTGAATGGCCTGATCGGCGCTTGGCCCGACTTCGGAGGTGAGCAGCGGGTCCTGCGCAATCGGGCTGAGTTCCGAGGTGTCGTATTCATCGACCAGGTCGGGCTGGGTCTCGGCGAGGACCGATGTCGGGACCAGAGCGAACAGCGTCGGCGGTTGATCCCAACCCGCCGCATCAACGAATTCGACGACGTCGCGCAGGGCGCTGCCGAGGGCATCGGGGGATAGATTGCCGGTCGCGGGCGTAGTCACGGTGTCTATTGTGCCCGTCCCGCTACGTCATGCGGGAGTCGCCTCCGCCCCGAATCGGGGCGGGCTATCGGGTTGAGGCCGAGTGACGGCACGGCATGCGGCGACGCAACAGGTAACCTCGCAGCCGAGGGGTCGACGCCGACGACCCGGTCGTCGGCCGCCCAGTACAGTGGGTGGAAATTCGGACAGAGTTCGCACGCGGTGTTTCGACGCGCCGGTATGCGAACAAGATCGCACAGGAGATTCTGGTGGGAGAACGCGGGCCGGCGACTATGCCGACTTTGTCGCGACGGAGCAAGATCGCGATCGGGGTCGGTGTCGCGATCTTGGTGCTGCTTCTGGTTGGGCCACGGATCGTCGGTGTGACCACCGACTGGATGTGGTTCTCGCAGGTGGGCTTTTCGTCGGTGTACTCGCGAATCGTGTGGACGCGAGTCGCGATGTTCCTGGTGGCGGGGATCGTCGTCGGGCTGATCGTGTTTGCCGCGCTGGCCGCCGCTTACCGTTCACGGCCGGTATTCGTGCCCGCGTCGAGTGGGGTGGATCCACTGGCCCGGTACCGCACGACCGTGATGACCCACCTGCGCTGGTTCTCCGTCGCGCCGGCCGTCCTCGTCGGCGTGCTGGCTGGGCTGGTGGCGCAGGGGTCGTGGGCAACACTCCAGTTGTTCTGGCACGGTGAGGAATTCGGGAAGACCGACCCGCAGTTCAATCTCGATATCTCGTTCTACGCATTCGATCTGCCGTTCTACCGATTCCTGCTCAACTTCTTCTTCGTGGTCGTCGTCGTGGCGTTCCTGGGCAATCTGCTCACGCACTATGTCTTCGGCGGTATCCGCTTGGGCAATGGTCGTTCCGGTGGAGGTTTGACTGTCGCGGCCCGCGTCCAGCTCGGTGTGCTGGCCGGAATCTTCTTGCTACTCAAGGCCGTTGCGTACTGGTTTGACCGCTATGCATTGCTGTCCGGCGATCGTCGGGGCGACATCTTCATGGGTGGCACCAACACCGACATCAACGCGGTGTTGCCGTCGAAGCTGATTCTGATGGCGATCGCGATTATCTGCGCTGTAGCGTTTTTCGCCGGAATAGTCATGCGCGACTTGCGGATTCCGGCCCTGGCAACGGCACTCATGCTGCTGTCGGCATTGGCGATCGGTGTGCTGTGGCCAGCCG
Organism: Gordonia sp. CPCC 205333; assembly: GCF_048537885.1. Classification (NCBI taxonomy): domain Bacteria; kingdom Bacillati; phylum Actinomycetota; class Actinomycetes; order Mycobacteriales; family Gordoniaceae; genus Gordonia; species Gordonia sp. CPCC 205333. The sequence continues at coordinate 1,199,143 of NZ_JBCLVI010000001.1, forward strand.
CGGTTGAGCAGTTCTCGGTGAAACCCAATGCGGCGCAAAAGGAACGCGATTACATCGAGCGCAATATTACGGCGACGCGCGATGCTTATGGCATCGGCAGTGACAACGTCACCTACGTGCCGAATTGGACCAGTAAACCGCCTAATCCGGCGGCGGTGAATTCGGATACCGCGACACTGTCCAATATCCGTATCCTCGACCCGAATGTCATCTCCCCGGTGTTCACTCAGCGGCAGCGGCCCAAGAGCTTCTACGGTTTCCCAGGGCAGTTGGCGGTCGATCGTTACCGAGTCGACGGTCGCCTGCGTGATTACGTGGTCGCGGTAAGGGAGCTGGACCCCGCCAATTACGGTGACAATATTCAGAACTGGATCAACAAGCACACCGTCTACACGCACGGGAACGGTTTTATCGCGGCGCCGGCCAACACGGTCGATGAAGCAGCGTCGCAAACTGATAGCGACCGTGGTGGCTTCCCAATATTCCAGGTCAGCGACTTGTCCACCTATCAGACCGACAAGTATAAGGCCGAGGCTCCCATTAAGGTGAAGCAGCCAAGGATCTACTACGGGGAATTGATCGCGAAGGTCAATCCGGACTACGCGATTGTCGGTTCGGTCGGTGGCGACAAGGAATACGACTCGGACGGCAAGGGATATACCTACACGGGTCCCGGCGTCTCATTGGGGAACTGGTTCAACCGCTTCCTCTACTCGGTGAAGTACACCGAGCGAAATATCTTGCTGTCAAACGCGATCAACGAGAATTCGAAGATCATTTACAACCGTGACCCGCGAGATCGGGTGAAGAAGGTTGCGCCGTGGCTGACTGTCGACTCGAAGACCTACCCGGCCGTCATGGCGGACGGTTCGATCAAGTGGATCGTCGACGGGTACACCACTCTCGATAACTATCCCTATGCCCAGAAGACTTCGCTGCAGGAAGCGACGACGGACGCGCAGGATCTGACACCCGGCCAAACGGCGCGTGCGCAAGCGAACCGCCAGATCGCCTACGCCCGAAACTCGGTCAAGGCGACGGTCGACGCGTACTCGGGTGAGGTCGAACTGTACCAGTTCGACACGAAGGATCCGGTCCTCAAAACCTGGATGAAAGTGTTCCCTGGAAGTGTGAAGTCGCGTGCTGAGTTCGACAAGCATAAGGACTTGGCCGAACACGTTCGTTACCCCGAGGATTTGTTCAAGATTCAACGGGCATTGTTGGCGAAATACCATGTGAGCGATCCGGACACGTTCTTCCGGAGCAACGATTTGTGGTCCGTTCCAGCTGATCCGACCAAGGACAACCCGGGGAAGCTGAAGCAGCCACCGTATTACTTCACCGCGGCTGACCCGACCACCAAGGAGGCGGCGTTCCAGCTGACTACGGTGATGTCGGTTTATGGTGAAAATCAGAAGGCGTTGGCCGCGTATCTCACCGTGGCGTCGGATCCGAAGAATTACGGGAAGATCACCATAAACACCCTTCCGTCGGATACTCAGAACGTTGGACCTGAGCAAGCTCAGGAGAATATGAAGAACTCGACCAAACTCGCGGGGGACCGCACTTTGATCGAGGGATCGACGAAGGTCACCTACGGAAACCTGTTGACCTTGCCAGTTGGTGACAACGGGTTGCTCTACGTGGAGCCCATGTACATCGAGTCGAAGACCGCGGGTGCGGCGTTACCTAAACTGTATCGAATTCTGGTCTATTACACGGGACCTGACGGCATCTCCCGAATTGGTTACGACTCCACGGTGGCCGGTGCGCTTGCGCAGGTTCGTATCGATCCAGACAAGGTGACTGTGCCAGGTAGCACGGCGCCGGTCGAAGGAGATGCGACGCCGGAACCCTCGACGCCGGAGACCCCGGCAGGAACGTCCAACGGTTCCTCGCCACAGCGCGATGCGGCGGTCAAGGCGATCGGCGCGGCATTGGGAACACTGCGCGACGCCCAGACCAAGGGTGACTTCAAGGCCTACGGCGATGCGCTGGCGAATCTAGACAAGGCGGTTAAGGACTACGAGGCGTTGGGCAAGTAGTGCTGACGGCCGGTCTGGTGGCCGGCCGTCAATCGTCGAGTGTTGGTGTTAGCTGCGGTACTCGCCGAGGTACCGGGTGGCTTCAACTTCGGTGTTGTCTGGAATCAATGGGCTGTGGTGCACTTTGCGGGTCAGCGTCGTCATTATCACCGTGGCGCTGACGAAGGCGCAGGCCGTCAGGATGCCGAAGGTGATGGCCAAGTTGGTATTGCCGCTGGCCAGGTGAACGAGCCACAGCGCGGCGCTGGCGAATCCGCCGAGGATGAGTACATATCCGAGAACGCTCATCGGATGGTTGCCGTGGCTTTCCCGGTGGTGGACTACGTGTGAGGTCGACATCGCAACTCCTGGGCGAGACGAATGCGGGCGCTTGCTCGGCATCGTGCCCGCGCTTCCACTCTAACCATTTTGAGACCTGCGTCACAGCATTGCGGGTTTGTTAACCGCTCGTCTTTGCTGGCGACCGGGGTGTAACGGTCGTAACATCAGCCAAAGGTCGGGTGAGTTCTGACCGCGCGGGTTACGGACCGATGGCTTTCGAGCAGATCCACGAGTGGGTTTCTCCCGTGTCTTGGATCTACGGAAGAAAGGTGTCGATCGCCGATGCCGCCTCTTGGTGTTTTAGAGCGTGTGCAGATAGTTCTGCTGATCGTGTTGGGTGTTGCGGCGACGGTGTTCGCGGGTGTGC